>NZ_SMYN01000002.1:0-363892 GCF_004959935.1 Falsirhodobacter xinxiangensis
AGAGGCCTGAAATCAATGGGTCTGGAGCCTAGCCTGCTGACGGCAGTCGCCAGTTACTCATATACGAAGCACTGAACCTTAGCTTCCTCGCCACGATGTTCCCGCCGATCATCGGAACCCTCGCGTCGGCCTCTGCGAATGGCGTCGCATTCCGCATTCGCAGAGGGCAGTTATCCAAATGCTTGACGACGATGCGACTCCCGCTGGCCCCGGCCGCTCGTCGGAACGCGAGACCTGTCTTGCGCTATTCGCAGCAATGGTGCCATTGGTCTGGGTTCTCGCTTCCGAGGTCGTCGGGGATGTCAGACCGGTGGGGCCAGCGATCAGCAATCACAGTCGAGATAGTTAGATTGTCTATGCCGGCATCAGTCGCCAAGGCAAAGCACGGGAAGGATACCGGCGCAGGCGACTTCTTCGGTGCCCTCATAAATCATCCGAAACGCGACGAACAGGATCACGGCAAGACCGATCCACGCGATGAAGCGATACTTGTGAAGCAGCCGCGCGATCAGCGTCGCCGCCGCGCCCATCAGCACGACCGAGATGATCAGCCCGATGACCAGCACTTCGGCATGCTCGCGGGCGGCCCCGGCAACCGCCAGCACGTTGTCCACAGACATGGACAGGTCAGCGATGATGATCTGGATCATCGCCTGCCGGAAGCCCTTCTTCGGCCCCTGCGCGGCGGCGTCCATGGTCTCCGAATCGTCGCCGCCCTCGCGAATCTCGCGATACATCTTCCAGCAGACCCAAAGCAGCAGGATACCACCCGCAAGGGTCAGGCCGACGATGGCCAGAAGCTGAACGGCGACAAGCGCAAGAAGAATGCGCAGGACCACAGCCCCGCCGATGCCCCAGAAGATGACACGGCGCCGAATGGATGGATCGACCCCCGCCGCCGCCATCCCAACGACGACCGCGTTGTCGCCAGCAAGGACCACGTCGATGAAAAGCACCTGCAAAAGCGCATAGAATTCCGTTGTCAGAAAGTCTTGGGTCAAATCGGGCACCCGCGGTGGTTCTTGGTGAATGTCGTCTCACTCTGACCCGATGTCGCAGGCATTGTCGAGCGAATACTGCGACAGTCTGACGCAGCAAGGTACTGGGGACTGGAGTATTATCATTATGAATCAGCTGGATGGGCATATACTTGCTGCATGCCCGAGGCTCTGGCCGAAGAAAAGTTCCACTGAAGATCGTCGCTGCCCGGATCGCGGTGCGGTCCGGGCAGGTGCAGGTCAGGTCGGGTCGTCGCGGTGAATGTCGTGCACCGTCATGCCCACGCATTCGGGCGGCTTTTCCAGCCAAGGGCGATGCTGCAATGTGCGGACCGTGTCGCGGTAGCCCGAGGCCCAATGCTCGCGCATCGACATCCCCGAGAACTCGTAGTCTTTGGCATCGCTTTCATAGATGCGCGGCTGATAGATCAGATGGACGATGTTGATCTGCGGCACATCTTCCATCTGGTGCAGAAACGCCTTCTCCTCGACGCTGCGATCCGCCTCGGGGACCTTTAGAAGCGCGTCGTGCAGGCGGAGGTTCAGGTTGTGCAGACGGCGGAACGTGTCGGTGTTGTTCCGCGTGCGACTGGAATACATGATGTCCTTGTGGCGTGTCATCACCGCGCCCATGTCGCGCGGCAGGGCGCCCCGCGCGCTGAACAGGTCGATCTGGAATGCCAGCGTGTCGCGCAACGTGTCCTGTTCCAGCAGATATTGCAGCGGCGTGTTCGACACGATGCCGCCATCCCAATAAAAGTCGTTGTCGATCTCCACCGGGGGGAAGGCGGGCGGTAGCGCGCCCGAGGCCATGACGTGCCGGGCGTCCAATTCCTCCAGCGCGCTGTCGAAATAGCGGAAGTTGCCGGTCGCCACGTTCACCGCCCCGACGCTGAGCCTGCGTTCGCCATTGTTAACGATGCGCCAGTCCACAAGACGGTTCAGCGTGATCTCAAGCTCGGCCGTGTCATAGAAGCTGGTCGCGCCCGCCGCGCCTGCCATTGCGAACCACGGATTTGTCTGGCGGGGGGCGAAGAAGCCGGGCAGGCCAGCCGTCATGGTCATCAAGGCGCTGTGCTGGTTGCGCCAGCGGCGGAAAATGTCGCCTTCGGGGGTGAAGGCCCAGACCTTGCGTTTCGATACGGTTTCCCAGAAATCGCGCAGGCGGTCCACCTGATCGCCCGGCTTGTTGCCCGCGATGATGGCGGCGTTGATGGCGCCGATGGACACGCCGGACAGCCAGCTTGCGCTGATCCCGGCCTCGTGCAGCGCCTCGAACACGCCGGCCTGATAGGCGCCCAGCGCGCCGCCACCCTGAAGCACCAGCGCGATGGTGTGATAGGGTTTCAGGATCTCCGCGATATGCTGCGACCGTCCTGCCTCGGGGATATCCTTCACTTCGCATCCTCCAGGTAATCATGGACGACCTCGCCCATCGCGAGGGTCAGGTCGGCGGTGAAATGCAGGGCCGAGACGACCTCCAGCACCGGAAGGCGCGCGACGTCCGCGATGACATGGCGGAACAGTTGCAGATCGGCAGGCCCGCTCCAAGCCTCTTTCACCGTGATGTCGGTCAGGTGATAGCGGACAAGTTCGCAGATGCGGGGGGTCGCATCGACATGCGGGATGATCTTCACAAGGAAGTTCGGCTTCTCCATCGCGTGGCGAACCTCGTCCGTGCTGACGGCGACGTGCTTGTAACCCATCGTCGCAGTTGCACAAAGGACCGAGCCGTAATGCAGCGTGCCCAGCAGCACCTCGCCTTCATGCGACAGCTTGGGCGAGGCGAGCTTCTTCGGGAAGCCCCAGATCTCGCGCCCGCCGGCGATCGGGGCGTCGTCGTCCAGATACATGGCGTGGACATAGACGCCGTCCTGCCCATCGTGGCGCACCGGGATCACCTGACCGGATTCGGTGTAATCGCCGAACCCCGTCGAATCCGGCATGCGGATGAACTCGTATTTCACCAGCGGTTCTGTCACCTCCAACGGTTCGGGAACCACGGCGCGCAGGGCGTCCATATCGGTGCGATAGGTGATGATGACGTATTCGCGGTTGAAGAACCGATACGGCCCCTTGGGATAGGCCGGATTGGTCAGCGACATCGCATAGGCGTCGCGGATGGCTTGCGGTTTCATCTCCGGCTCCTCAATGCGCGGTCCAGCCGCCTTCGATCGGAAGCACGGCCCCGGTGATCGAGGCTGCGCCGTCCGAACACAAAAAGCCCGCAAAGGCCGCGACCTCGTCGATCTGCACGAATTTCTTGGTCGGCTGGGCGGCCAGCAGCACATCGCCGATGACCTGTTCGCGCGTCAGCCCACGTGCCGCCATCGTGTCCGGGATCTGGCTTTCGACCAGCGGCGTCCAGACATAGCCGGGGCAGATCGCGTTGACGGTGATGCCCTGCGCTGCCACCTCCAGCGCCACGGATTTCGTCAGGCCCGCGACGCCATGCTTGCTGGCGACATAGGCGGATTTGAAGGGCGAGGCGACCAGCGCATGGGCCGAGGCGATGTTGATGATCCGCCCCCATCCCGCCGCCTTCATGTGCGGCAGGGCGGCCTTGATCGCGTGGAAGGGCGCGACGAGGTTGATTGCGATGATCGCGTTGAACCGATCCTCCGGAAATTCATCCACCGGAGAGACGAACTGGATACCCGCGTTGTTGACGAGGATGTCGCAGCCGCCCGCGGTTTCGATCATGCCCCGGATCTCTTGAGGGTTCAGCATGTTCGCGGGCGAGTAGTGGCAGCGCGTGCCGAAATCGGTTTCGATCTGCGCGCGGATCGTCTCGATCTCGGTTGCGTCGCCAAGGCCGTTGATGACCACAGCCGCGCCGCGCTCTGCCAGCATGCGCGCAACTCCCAGTCCGATGCCGCTGGTCGATCCCGTCACCACGGCGACTTTTCCAGCAAGAGTTTTCGAGGAGATCATGACGGTCCCTATGCCCATGAACGATGTTCACCGGGACCTGACCACCACGTTGTAACAGGCGCGCAAACTAGGGCGCTCGGCGCATCAGATAGATGTCCATGATCCAGCCATGCACCGCCCGCGCCTGTTCCCGCGCCACCACGATCCGTGGGGCAACATCCGCCAGCGCGCCCGACAGCGAAACCTGCTGCGGCATCCCGGCATAGGCCGACCACCAGATGTCGATCGCCGCGGGATCAAGCGTTCGAAAGCTGCATTCCCCGTCCAGCATGACGACGACGCTGTCCGCCCCCGCGGGCCAGCCGAAATCGCGCAGTCGCCGCCCCGTGGTCAGAAGCACCGGACCCGCCACGTCGTTCAGCGGAATCGCATGGGCCGCGCACAGCGCCTGCACCGAAGTGATCCCCGGCACCACCCGCACCGTCACCGCAAGCCGCGCCGCGATCCGCAGCGTGGAATCGTAAAGCGACGGATCGCCCCAGATCATCATCGCCGCCCGACCGCCATTGGGAAGAACCCCCGCCCAGACCTGCGCGATGGCGTCGTGCCATGCCGCCACCCGCGCGGCATAGTCCGCAATCGCCGGATCGCGCTTCGGCAGATCGAACTCGACCAGGGGAACGGGACGCTCCAGCACCTCGGCCAGCATCGCGCGACGCAGGGTGGCAAGGTCCGTCGCGTCTTCCTTGCGGGGGATGAGGATGACATCCGCGCCGTTCAGCGCGCGGATCGCCTCTCGGGTCAGATGGTCGGGATTGCCGGTGCCGATGCCGACAAGGATAAGCTCCGTCATGCCAGCGGCCCATAGAGGATCAGCGCGGGAAGATCGCTGGACCGCGCCGCGATATCGTCCGCAAGACCCGCTACCGTGCCGCGATGGATATGCTGCCCCGGCTGGCCGACTCCTTCGGCCAAGATCGCGGGGGTGTCCGGCGGCAGCCCCTCGGCGATCAGCCGCGCCGCCATGCGGGCGAAGGTGCGCTTGCCCATGAACACCACCGTCGTCGCGGCGGGATCAGCCAGCGCAGGCCAGTTGAGGTCTGGCATGTCGCCCGTCACATCCGCGCCGGTGACGAATTGCACCCGCCGCGCCGTCAGCCGCCGCGTCAGGGGAATGGCCGCCGCCGCAGCAGCAGCGCAGGCCGAAGGCACGCCGGGGATGATCTCGAACCCGATGCCCGCGGCGCGCAGGGCATCCATCTCCTCCTCCAGCCGCCCGAAGATGCCGCAATCACCGGATTTCAACCGCACGACCCGCTGGCCCGTCAGGGCGTGCTCCACCAGAAGGCGGCTCACGTGATCCTGTTTGGGGCTGACACGCCCCGCACGCTTGCCGACGCCGATCAGGTCGGCTCCGCTTCGTGCATGGGACAGGACTGGCCCGGCGGCCAGATCGTCGAACAGCACCGCATCGGCCGCCTGAAGCCGCGCCACCGCCTTCAGCGTCAAAAGCTCGGGGTCGCCCGGACCCGCCGAGACGAAGGAGACGAAGCCGTTCATGACGCACCTTCGATCAGGTGAAAGAACGTCCCCGTCGCATGGCCCCGGCGCGAGCCCGTCTCGGCCACCGAAGCGCCGGCAGCATCGCATACCGTCGCAAGCGGCGCATCCGGCTGGTGCAGAATGGAGGCATAGTGGAACTCGTGCCCCGCAAGCACCGCGCCCGCCTCATGCCCCGGAATGCCTGCGCCCAGCACGGCGCGGCGATACCCCAGATGCATGCGGCGCTTGGCAAAGGACGTCTCCAGCCCCAGAAGCCCCACCATCGCATGACGCGAGCCATCGGCAGCCTCCAGCCCCGCGCCCATGACCATATAGCCGCCGCATTCGCCATGGACGGGCCGTGTCGCGGCAAACCTCCGCAACGCCTCCGCGAACCCACCCGCCGCCGCGATCCGTCCGGCATGAAGCTCGGGGTATCCCCCCGGCAGCCAGCACACATCCGCCGTGCTGTCCGGCCCCTGATCGGCAAGGGGCGAAAAGGGAAGGATCTCCGCCCCCGCCGCCCGCCAACCATCCAGAAGATGCGGATAGGTGAAGGTGAAGGCCGCATCCTGCGCCAATGCGATCCGCTGCCCCGGGGGGGTGATCGGCTCGCCCTCGCCTCGCAGGGGCGTCGAGCCTGCCGCTGCCACCATGCCGGCGACATCCAGATGCGCCGTGATCAAATTCGCCGCCCGGTCCAGAAAACGGGGCAGCTCCGAATGCTCGCCCGCCTGCACGAGACCGAGGTGCCGTTCGGGCAGGCCGATCCCGGCGTCGCGGGGCAGGGCACCAAAGACCGCGATCCCCGCCGGCTCCATCCCCGCGCGCAGAAGCGCCTCGTGCCGGGGGGAGGCGACCTTGTTCAGAACCACGCCCGCAACCCGGATACCGGGGCGATAGGCCGCCATGCCCATCGCAACCGCCCCCGCCGTCTGGGCCTGCCCCGAGGCGTCGATCACCAGAACCACCGGCCAGCCCGCCAGAAGCGCGACATCGGCACTGGCCCCGGTCCCCAGGGCGCCCGGCACCGCCACCCCGTCATGCAGCCCCATCGACCCTTCGGCGAGCGCAATATCCGCATCCGCCCCCTTGGCCAGCAATTCGCCGATACGCCCTGCGCCCATGGCCCAGCTGTCCAGATTGAACGAGGCACGACCCGTGGCTGCCCGGTGAAACGCCGGGTCGATGTAATCCGGTCCGGATTTGAAACATTGCACCCGTTGCCCGCTGCGGCACAGTGCCCGTGCAAGCCCCAGCATCACCGTCGTCTTCCCGCTGCCCGAAGCCGGGGCTGCGATCATCAGCCCCTGCGTCATTCGCTGCACTCCGGAAACCGAGGCTCCGTGCCCACCGGGCGAAAGCGTCGGTCATAGTCGCCCGCATAAAGACGGCTTTCGGCAAAGCTTTCATGATCCAGCGTTCGCCCCACCAGGATCAGCGCCGTCCTGTCCACCCCGTCGCAAAGCCTTGCAATGGTCCCAAGCGTTCCACGGATCACCCGCTCGTCCGGCCAGCTTGCCCGCCAGACGACCGCAACCGGGCAGTCCGTGCTGTAGTGGGGCAGCAGATCGGTCACGACACGCTCCAGCACATGGATCGACAGGTGGATCGCCAGAACGGCGCCCGTCCGTGCAAAGGCCTCCAGCGTCTCGCCGTTCGGCATGGCCGTGGCGCGCCCCGATGTGCGGGTCAACACCACCGACTGCGCAACGCCGGGCAAGGTCAACTCCGCGCCCAGCGCCGCCGAAGCCGCGGCAAAGGACGGCACCCCCGGCGTCACGTCGTAGGGGATGCCAAGGGCGCGCAGGCGGCGAAGCTGCTCTCCCATCGCGGACCAGACGGACAGATCGCCGGAATGCAGCCGCGCGACGTCGTGACCCTCGGCATGGGCGGCTGCTATCTCCGCCACGATCGCATCGAGGCTGAGCGGCGCTGTGTTCACGATCCGGCAGCCGGGGGGGCAATGGGCAAGGACACCCTCTGGCACGAGCGATCCTGCATAGAGGCAGACGGGCGATGCCGCGATCAGATCGCGCCCACGCAGAGTCAGAAGATCCGGCGCTCCGGGTCCGGCACCGATGAAATGGATGGTCATAAAGGGGCCTTTCGGGCCGCAGCCCATGTGGTGCCGCCAAGGGCAAGACGGGGTTGAACGATGACCGATCCGGGCCCGGCCGCTACGAGGGCGCAAGCCTCGGCCACCGATCCGCAGCGATAGAGCGCCATGATCCGGTCCGACGCGCTGGGGGTGGGAACGTTCGCCAGATCGCCCGGTGCGATAACCACGAGCGGCAGGCCAAGACGCATCGCCAGCGGCCCCAGCACCTCTGCACGCGGTTTGATCGTCGCAAGGGCAGCGACGGGCTGGCCGCGCAGGGCATCCTCCAGCAAAGAGAGATCCGCGCCCGTGCGCATGCCTATGCCGATCACGACGCTCATGTCGCACGCACCCATTGCACCAGCGGGCGCTGGGGTGCCCATGCCTGCGACCGGCCCAGCGGCTCCGCCCGCGCGATGTCGATGCGCATCAGCGTGCCGCCATGCGCCGCATGAAGTCGCTCCAGCAGCGCGCTCGTCTCCAGCGTCACAGCGTTGACGACCAGCCGCGCCGGGGGAAGCCGCGCGAACAGGTCCGCCGAAAAGCCGCCGCCGACGAAGATGGCATCTGGCCGCGGAAGCGAGGATAGCGCGTCGAGGCTTGCCGCCACCGTCACCGCCAGCCGGTCGTCCACGCCGAACTGAAGGGCATTGGCGCGGATGTTCGCCGCGCGGTCCTCGCACAGTTCGACCGCTGCTGCACGACCGCCCGCCAGTGCCCATTCCACCGAGACGGAGCCGGACCCAGCGCCAAGATCCCAGAGCATCTGGCCCGCATGGGGCGCAAGTGCGGCAAGCGTCATGGCACGGATGAGGGATTTGGTGATCTGGCCGTCATGGTGAAACAGGTTTTCGTCACGCCCCGGAACGGCGGCAAGCGCATCGCCCCCCAGTGCCACCAGCGAAACGGCGACGGGGGCGGCGATACCCTCCAGCGTGAAGCCATGCGCCTGCGCGTTCCGGAGGCGTTCCAGCGGGCCGCCCAGCCGCTCCATCACTGTCATGGTGCTTCGGCCCCAATCGGCGCCGTCCAGCCACGCGGCCAGATCGCGCACCGCCGCCGCGTCGCGCAGCAGCAGGATTGCCTGCAACCCTTGGCGCAGATGCGGGCGCAGCCGTGTGAAGGGCGCGGCGTGCAGGCCGAGGCAAAGCGTCGCCTCGATCCGCCAGCCCATCCGCGCGGCGGCAAGCGAAAAAGTCCCCGGCACCGGATAGGCTGCCCATTCGCCGGGGCGCAGCGCCTCGGCAATGGGGCTGCCCGCGCCGTGCCAGAACGGATCGCCCGAGACCAGCGCCGCCACGGGGCGTCCGCGCATCGCCAGCAGCGGGGCCAGATCGAACGGCACCGGCCAGGTCCGGCCACGATCCCCGACACCTGCCAGCTCAAGGTGGCGGGGCGCGCCGAAGACCAACTCGGCCCGCGCCAGTGCTTGCAGGCTTGCACCCGGCAGGCCGGACAGGCCATCTTCGCCCAAACCGATCACCGAAAGCCACGGATCAGCCATGACGCGCATCCTTCTTCTGGGCGGCACGACCGAGGCGAGCCGCATGGCGACCGCGTTGGCGGGTGCTGGCATCCCCGCGATCTTCTCTTATGCCGGACGGACGGCGGCCCCGGTGGCCCAGCCCCTGCCGATGCGGATCGGCGGCTTCGGCGGCGCGGCGGGGCTGGCGGCGTTCCTGCGGGCCGAGGGGATCACGGGCGTCATCGACGCGACCCATCCCTTCGCCGCGCAGATCAGCCGCAACGCCATCGACGCCTGCCACGATGCAGACATCCCGCTGGTCGCGCTGGAGCGTCCGGCTTGGCTTGGCGACTGGCAGCGTGTGCCAGATATCGCCAGCGCCGCCCTTGCACTGCCAAAAGCTCCGTCGCGCGTCTTTCTTGCGATCGGGCGGCAAAACCTTGGCGCGTTCGCGGGGCTGCCCCACGCCTATCTTCTGCGGCTGGTCGATCCACCCAAGGACCTGCCGCTGCGGGCCGATCATGTGGTCGCGCGCGGACCGTTCACGGTCGATGGCGATCGTGCGCTGCTGCAAGACTGGCGCACGCAGATCGTCGTCGCCAAGAATTCCGGCGGGGCGGGTGCCGAGGCGAAGATCATCGCCGCCGGGCAGCTTGGCCTGCGCGTCATCATGATCGACCGGCCCGTGCTGCCCCCGCGCCGCGTCGTGCGCACGGTCGAGGAAGCCCTTCATGCCATCCCCCTTGGGGTATAGACCCACCGTCCGACCGTCCGCGTGGCGGAATTTCCGACGATCACCACCGTCCGCATGTCGGCCATCTTCGGCTCCGCCTGTCCCAGCGTCGTCGTGACGATCCGCTGATCGGGGGTCGATACCGCGCGGGCGAAGATGATCGGGCGATCCGGCCCGCAGCATTCCAGAAGGATCGACAGCACCCGCGCAAAGCCGTCGGGCCGGGCGTTGGAGCGGGGGTTGTAGAAGGCCATCGCCAGATCCGCCTCTGCCGCCAGCCGCAACCGCTTTTCGATCAGCGCGAAGGGCTTGAGGTTGTCCGAGAGGTTGATCGCGCAGAAATCATGGCCCAGCGGTGCGCCCGCCGCCGCCGCCGCCGCCAGCATCGCGGTGATGCCGGGCAGGATGCGGATGTCCGGTGGCGGCCCGTCCCAGGCCTCCAGCGCCTCGAACAGTGCCGAAGCCATGGCGAAGACGCCCGGATCGCCGGATGACACGATGACCACGCGCCGTCCCGACGCGGCCATGTCCAGCGCATGACGGGCACGCTGAAGTTCCTCGCGGTTGTCGGTCGGGTGCAGGGTCAGGCCGGGGCGCGGGGCAATGCGGGCGACATAGGGGGTGTAGCCGACGATGTCGGTCGCCTCGTCCAGCGCCGCCGTGACGTCGGGCGTCACCATCCCTTCGGCACCGGGGCCGAGGCCCGCGACGATGACCCAGCCGCTCATGGTCTGCGCCCCTGTCCCGGAACCAGAACGATGGCGAAATAGGGGCAGTCCTCTGCCTTTGCATCGGCCAGACGGATGACGCGCTGGCCGGGCATGGTGCCGCGTTCCACCAGCCATGCGGCCTCCAGCCGTCCGGCCGCCGCCAGCGCGCGCCGCACCTTGGGCAGATTGCGCCCCGTCTTCATCACCACCAGCGCATCGGCATCCGCCGCGCGGCGGGCCAGATCGGATTCGGGCAAGGTGCCGGGCAGCACGGTCATCACGTCGTCGCCCCAGGTGATCGGCACGCCCGAGACGTTCCAGCACCCCGCCATGCCGGGGATGCCGGGGATCACCTCCACCTCCGCCCGGCCCTGAAGGCGGGAATGCAGATGCATGAACGAGCCATAGAAGAACGGATCGCCCTCGCACAGCACGACGACCTCGCCCTCCATCGCGGCAAGGCGGTCGGTCCAGTCGTCATAGAACCGCGCCATCATCGCGCCATACCGCGGATCGGAAACCGGGATTTCGGTCGTGACCGGGTATTCCATCGCCAGTTCCTCGGCATCCGGGCGCAGCATGCCTTCGACGATGCGGCGGGCCTGTCCGGGGCGACCCTTCTTGCGGAAATAGGCGATGCGGGCCGCCCCGCGAATGATGCGGTCGGCCTTCACGCTCAGAAGCTCGGGATCGCCGGGGCCGAGACCGGCGCAGATCACCTTTGCCATGTCATTCGCTCCGACTGGCAAGGGCGTTGACGGCGGCGACGGTGATGGCCGACCCGCCCAGCCGCCCGCGCACGATCAGCGAAGGTGCCGGGGGTGCCTGGATCAGCGCATCCTTCGATTCCGCCGCGCCGACGAAGCCGACCGGGCAGCCGATGATCGCGGCGGGGCGGGGACAGGCGGGGTCCATCAGCATGTTCAGAAGGTGGAACAGCGCGGTCGGCGCATTGCCGATGGCGACGACGGCACCGGCCAGATGCGGGCGCCACAGCTCCAGTGCGGCGGCGGAACGGGTGGTGCCCATACGCGCGGCAAGATCCGGCACGCCTGGGGCGCGCAGGGTGCAGATTACCTCGTTCCCAGCGGGCAGGCGCGGGCGGGTGATCCCCTCGCTGACCATATGCGCGTCGCACAGGATCGGCGCGCCTGCTGCCAAGGCTGCGCGCGCGGCGGTCGCCATGCCCGGGGTGAAGGCCACGTCCCGCTCCAGCCCCACCAGCCCCGCCGCGTGGATCATGCGGACGACGACGGGTTCCTCGTCGGGGGTGAAGCGGGAAAGGTCGGCCTCGGCGCGGATGGTGGCGAAGGATTGGCGATAGATCGCGGCCCCGTCGGTTTCGAAGATATGCGGCATGGAACCTCGGGGGTGAAGGATGTGTGCGGGATCGCGGGCCGTGCCGTCATGTCTGAGGGCAAGACCCGAAGCGTGGGCGGTCAGCGTAAGCCAGGCAGGGGCAGGATGCGCGCAGCCCTTGGGGCAGCCGGAAACGTGCAGCAGCCGCCCCGGCGGCACTTTGGGGGCAAGCGTGCGCGCGATCGTTTGCGTCGGTGCCATGGCTTGCGCGCAACCCGGCGCGCCCCGGCAGGCGACGACGCGCAGGCGCGGGTCCAGCGCATCGGTGACGAGCCCGGGAACCTCCGGCACCGCGCGCGCCCCTTCGATCAGCAGCATACGCCACGGGGTCAGGCGAAGGGGGCCAAGACCTGCGAGCGTCTCTGCCTCGATCTGCCCGAATTCCGGCGCGACCAGAACGCCCTCGGGGCGGATGCCGGGGGGTGGCGCATCGGCCTCTGGTCCGGGCGGCTCGGTGCCTCGCAACGTGTCGGGCAAAGGCACGCGCGCCAGATGCGCCGCCATCCGCCCTGTGCCGCCCGCGGCAAGGAACCATCGCACCATCGCCTCGATCATGCCGTCTTGCAGCGGAATGCCCAGCGGTGCGCCATCCGCGCGCAGGATCGGACCCGAGGGCCCAAGTTCCACACGGATGTCGGCGGAACTGCGTGACAGCCAACGCTGCGGCCCGAAATCCAGCGCGAAGCCGAACTTGGCGGGCAGGGGTGGCAACGCGGGCATCTGCATCGAAGGACCGAAGGGCGAGGCGATGACGTTCGGGCGCGCCTCCTCGTCTTCGGTCACGAGGTGCAGGTCCCGCAGCGCGCCGATCAGTGCCGCATGATCCGTGACGCCCCGGACCTGCAGGTTCGCCCGCGCCGTCAGGTCGATCCGTCCGTTCCCGAACCGCCGCGCCGCCGATGCCAGCCCCGCGACCTGTGCGGCGTCCAGCCGACCGGATGGCGGACGCACGCGCACCAGCCAGCCATCGCCGGATTCCATCGGGCGCAGCGCAGTCGGGCACCAGCCCCTGACCGCAAAACCGCTCATAGCGCCGCCGCGATGGAGTTGCGGCGGGTTTGCCAAAGCCCCTCAAGCGCCATCTGTCGGAACAGATCGCGCAGGGCGGCCAATGCGCCCGGGTTGTGCTGGCCCATGAAATCCACGACGGCATCCGTGCCGAGGGTCGCATCGTGGCACAGATCGAACAGATGCGGCGGTACGTTGCGGGTCAGGCGGGCGAAGGCGGCAAGGTGTTCGACCGTCGCCGCGATCTCTGCCGCGCCGCGAAAGCCGTGGCGCATCATGCCCGCGGCCCATGCGGGGTTCGCGGCACGGGCCCGGACGATGCGGGCGATCTCCTCGGTCAGGATGCGGGCGCGCGGAGTGCTGCCGGTCGCGTCCAGATGGTAAAGCGTGGGCGCGGCCCCAAGCGCGGCGGCGGCGGCGGCAAACCCGCCTTGATGCGCGGCATAGTCGGCGGCCAGCAGCAGATCGCTTTCGGCAAGGTCCTGCGAATGGACGAAGGCATCCGCCCCGCGCACCCGATCCGCGATCGCACCCGGATCGTGGCGGATCTCTCCATCCGCGCCGATGGCCCATGACGAAGCGGCGAGCCATGCGCGCGCCGCAGCCGCGCGGTCGGTTTCGTCCAGCCCCAGCCCGTATTGTCCCGGCTGCGGGCCGAAAACGCGGGGGCCGCGCGCGGCATAGGGGTTACCGGCCTCGTCCCGCGCCGACAGTGCGGCAGCGCCCATTTCGAACATCTGCGCCAGACCGGGAAAGATGTCGCGGAACAGGCCCGACACGCGCAACGTCACGTCGATGCGGGGGCGGTCCAGCAGCGCGGGCAGGATGATCGCAACCCCGGTCACGCGGCCCGTCGCCTCGTCCCAGACCGGCTCCAGCCCTGCAAGATGCAGGGCCATCGAAAAATCCTCGCCCGCCGTGCGCATCGTCGCGCTGGCCCAAAGATCGACCACCAACCCGCGCGGCCAATCGCCGTGATCCTGAAGGTGACGGCGCAGAAGCTCCTCCGCCAGACGGATGCCCTGTGCGTGGGCGGCCCCGTTGGGGACGGCGCGCGGGTCGACCGAGAACATGTTGCGCCCCGTCGGGAGCACGTCGCTGCGCCCCCGCGCGGGCGATCCGGCTGGCCCCGCCGCGACCCGCAGGCCGGACAGCGCGGCCATCAGCCCCTCGCGCTCTCCATCCGCCTGGCCATAGACATGCAGCCCGTCGCCGAAACGGCTCTCCTTCAGATCGCAGACGAAACGGTCGATGCGTGGGATCGCATCCAAGGCGTCCGGCGGCAGGGCAAGGTCGTCCTCGATCCCGCGCGCCCGCGCTTCGTCGCGGATCGCGTCCACCAGCCGGTCGCGGCGCGCGGGGTCGAGCCCGTCTGCAGTCGAATACTCGTCCAGCAGCCGCTCCAACCGCGCGAGGGCTTCGGGCAGTGCAGCGGGTGCAAGAGGTGGTGGCAGGTGGCCCAGCGTGACCGCGCCGATGCGGCGTTTGGCCTGCGCCGCCTCGCCCGGATCGTTGACGATGAAAGGATAGATGACGGGCATCGCGCCGACCAACACCTCGGGCCAGCATTCCTCCGACAGCGCGACGGATTTGCCCGGCAGCCATTCCAACGTTCCATGCGCGCCCATATGGACCATCGCATCCATCCCCTGCGCCCGCAGCCAAAGATAAAAAGCGACATAGCGATGACGCGGCATGCGGGACAGATCGTGATACCCGTCGGCGGCACCGCCGCGTTCGGGCTGCAAGGCCACCAGCACATCGCCGCAGCGGATCGCCACGAAACGGAACGCGCCGCCCGCGCAATCCTCGGCGGGATCGCCGTCCAGCCGATCGCGCAAGGCGGGAGGCAGCGCCGCAAGATACTCCGCCAGCGGCCATGAAATTTCGCCCAAGGTGTCGAAGGAGGGCGCGCCCAGATCGGACAGCAGCGCCCGCGCCGACGCCAGCGCATCCAGCCCGATGGCATGGGCCATCTGGTGCGGACGTCCGGGATAAGTCGAAAGCACCACCGCGATCCGGCGCTTGGAAGTCTCGCGCAGCTTGATCCACGCGATGACCCGTGCGACCGCCGCGTCGATCCGGGATGGGTCGGGGCGATGGACGAAGCGCGAATACTGCAGGTCGGGATCGCGGGGCGAGGGGGCCTTGAAGCTGATCACCCCCGCGAAGATGCGCCCGTCCACCTCTGGCAGCACGACGTTCATGGCAAGATCCGGCGGCGACATGCCGCGGTCCGATGCCGCCCAATCCTTGCGCCGGGCCGAGGACAACGCCACCTGAAACACCGGGCCGTCCATCCCGTCGAAAGGCGTCCTGCCAGTGGCGTCCTGTGCCGAAAAGGCGGTTGCGTTGACCACGGCCTTCACCGCAAACCCCGCCAGCCAATCCGCCACCCCTTCGGCCTTCAGCGATGGAACGAATGCGCCAACCGCCGCGATGCCTTGTTCCCGGAACGCCTCTATCAGCGCGTCGATGGGCGCGGTGTCGGCCGCGACGAGCCAGCTGCGATAGAAGACCACCAGCAGGTCCGGCGTCTCGATGCCTTTGGCCCGCCACAGGCCCATCGGCGGCACCGTCTTGGTCCCCGCAACCGGCCCGGCATAGAAACCCGCCGCCAGCGCAAGCTGCGCCAGCGCGGCATGGGCCGCAATCTCGCCCCCCGCCTCGCACAGCGACGACAGCCGCCGCAGGGTCGATACCGGCAGCGTCGAGAGCGCGTCGAGCCGCGCATCCTCGCGCCCGTCGCCCGGGATGACCGCCAGCGCGATCCCCCGGCGGCGCGCGACGTCCTGCACCACCGCCAGCCCGTGTGGCCAATAGGGTTCGCCACCGATCACCCGGATAAGGATCGCCCGCGCATGGGTCAGAACCGTCTCGGCATAGGCATCGACCGATACCGGATGCCGCAGCGCCGACAGGTTGCACAGCCGCAATGACGGCAGATCCCCCGCCCGGTGCCAGCCCGCCGCGAAAGCGCCAAGGTCGCTGTCGGAAAAGGACAGCACCACCAGATCGCCCGGCGTCTGCCCGGGATCATAGGGGGTGGCCGTTTCCTCCAGCCCATGGCTTTCGCGGAAGACGACGTGCATCAGAGGGCAGCCAGAAGGTCCGCGCGGATGGCATCGGCGTCGATGTGATCATGTTCGGCGATGACCACCAGCCGCGACTGGCGCGCGCCCTGCCACGGGCGGTCGAACTGGTGGCGCACACGCTCGCCCACCGCCTGCACCAGAAGGCGCATCGGCTTGCCCGCCACGGCGACATGGCCCTTCACACGCAGGATGTGACGGTCGCGGGCCAGGGTGCGGATCGCCTCGGCCAGCCGTTCGGGGTCGGCGATCTCGGGCAACTCGATCACGGCGCTGTCGAAATCCTCGTGCTCGTGATCGTCCGCGCCGTCATGGTGGCTGGGGCGGGCGGCAAGGTCATCTTCGGCGGCGGCGTTCAGGCCGAGGATCACGCGCGGGTCGATCACGCCGTCGGTCATCGGCAGCACGGGACGGGCCGTGTCGATGGCAGCGCGGGCGGCGGCGATCCCGGCATCGCCGGCAAGGTCGGCCTTGGACAGAAGCACGATGTCGGCGCAGGCGATCTGATCCTCGAACACCTCTGCCAGCGGGGTGTCGTGTTCCGCCTCGGTCTCGGGGACGAAACGGCCAGCGGCGACGGCCTCGGCATCGGCCAATGCGATGACGCCGTCCACCGTGATGCGCGAACGGATCGCGGGCCAGTCGAACGCCTTCAGAAGCGGCTTCGGCAGCGCCAGTCCCGAGGTCTCGATCAGGATGTGGTCGGGCCGGACGGGCAGGGCCATCAGCGCCTCGATCGTGGGGATGAAATCGTCGGCGACGGTGCAGCAGATGCAGCCATTGGCCAGTTCCACGATGTTCTCGGCCGGGCAGTTTTCATCGGCGCAGGATTTCAGGATGTCGCCATCCACACCCACCGTGCCGAATTCGTTCACCAGCACCGCAAGCCGCTTGCCCTGCGGGTTCTGGATCAGATGGCGGATCAGCGTCGTCTTGCCCGCGCCCAGAAAGCCGGTGATCACGGTGACGGGGATCTTGGTCAGGTCGGTCATTCGGCAGGCTCCATTGGGGGAATGCGGGCAAGCGTCTGCTTGCGGAAGATCGTGGGACGCTCGCGCCACGGCACGATCCCGTCGGCGCTGCCCGCATAAAGCGCGGCACCTTCAAGGATCGCGGGCACGTCGTCTTCGGTCAGGCGGCCATAGACATAGGTCCATTTGCCGGGGCCGGTCAGCGCGATGGCGCAGCCGGAACTGCAGGCCGAGAGGCATTCGACGGGAACGACGCGCAGACCTTCGGCCCCTGCCAGCAGGGCATGAAGCCGCGCGCCCGCACAGGGGCCGTCATCCAGCGGTTTGCCAGCGCGGCAGGTGGTGCAGACATGCAGCGTCGCCATGGCCGTTCCTTTCATCAGGAGGGGCATGGCCGGACGCGAGGCGGAACCGCCCCGTTCTGGACCTGCACGGCACACCCCGTCCGCTTGTCAACTTTCCACGCAGGCAGGTCTCCCGGCTCACGGATTCGAGGGGGTCCTCGCGGTCCTCCCTCCTTCCCGGCGGATGCCAGTGGATCGGGCGAACCTTTCCGTTCACGGTCGCGGGGGCGGCTGCTTTCGCATTCCCTTTTCACCTGCCATAAGGCAGGCACCGGCGCGGCGCCAAGTGATGCCGAACGCCCCCCAATGTCAAGGAGGCCCCTTGGAAGACGCCGCACGCCACGCCGCCAAGATGGCGAAGATCAAGGCTGCCCGCGACCGCATGATGGAAACGAAGGAGGGCGAGAAGGGCCTGATCATCGTCCATACCGGGGCGGGCAAGGGCAAAAGCTCGTCCGGGTTCGGGATGATCCTGCGCTGCATCGCCCACGGGATGCCCTGCGCGGTGGTCCAGTTCATCAAGGGCGCGTGGGACACTGGCGAGCGGCGCTTGCTGACCACGCATTTCGCCGAACTGTGCCAGTTTCACGCCATGGGCGAGGGTTTTACATGGGAGACGCAGGACAAAGACCGCGACATCGCCGCCGCCCGCGCAGGGTGGGAAAAGGCGAAGGAGCTGATCCTTGATCCCGAAGTGCGGATGGTCCTGCTGGACGAAATCAACATCGCGCTGCGCTATGACTATCTGGACGTGGCCGAGGTGGTGGCGGTGCTGCGGGACAAGCCGCCGATGACGCATGTGGTGCTGACCGGCCGCAATGCGAAGCCGGAACTGATCGAGATGGCCGATCTGGTGACCGAGATGACGCTGGTGAAGCACCCGTTCCGCGGCGGCATCAAGGCGCAGCCGGGGGTGGAGTTCTGACATGCCGGCGCTGATGATCCAGGGCGCCGGATCGAATGTGGGCAAGTCGATGCTGGTGGCGGGTCTGTGCCGCGCGGCCAGACTGCGCGGGTTGCGCGTGCTGCCGTTCAAGCCGCAGAACATGTCCAACAACGCGGCCGTGACGGTGGATGGTGGCGAGATCGGGCGCGCGCAGGCACTTCAGGCGCTGGCTTGCGGCGTGGACCCGGTCGTCGACATGAACCCGGTGCTGCTGAAGCCCGAGACGGATACCGGATCGCAGGTGATCGTTCAGGGGCGGCGGGTGGCGACGGTGCGTGCCCGCGACTATGCCGCGATGAAGCCATCCTTGATGACCCCGGTGCTGGAAAGCTTTCGACGGCTGGAGGCGCAGGCGGATATCGTCATCGTCGAAGGCGCGGGCAGCCCGGCCGAGGTGAACCTGCGCGCGAACGACATTGCCAATATGGGTTTCGCCAATGCTGCGGGCGTTCCGGTCGTGCTGGTGGGCGATATCGACCGGGGCGGCGTCATCGCGCAGATGGTGGGGACCAAGGCCGTCCTGCCGTCCGGTGATCGTGTTTCCGGGTTCATCGTCAACAAGTTCCGCGGTGATCTTCGCCTGTTCGATGAAGGCTATGCCCTGATCGCGGATAGCACGGGCTGGCGGGGATACGGCACGCTGCCATGGTTCCCCGAGGCGCATCGTCTGCCCGCCGAGGATGCGCTGGACCTGACGCGCCCCTCCGGCACGGGCGTGAAGATCGCGTGGCTCTGCCTGTCGCGTGTCGCCAATTTCGACGATCTGGACCCGCTGGCGTCGGAACCGGGTGTGCAGCTGATCATGGTCCGTCCGGGCGAGGCGGTTCCGGGCGATGCGGCCATGGTGATCGTGCCGGGAACGAAATCGACGCGCGGCGATCTGGACTTCCTGCGCGCGCAAGGCTGGGATATCGACCTTGCCGCGCATCGCCGCCGGGGCGGCCGGGTGCTGGGCATCTGCGGCGGGTATCAGATGCTTGGGCGGACGGTGAATGATCCGCAGGGGATCGAGGGGCATTCCGGTGCCGCTCCGGGCCTTGGATTGCTGGACGTGCGAACGGTGATGTCACCCGACAAGCATCTGGCGCGGGTGACGGCGCGGCACGCGGCGACGGGGCTGACGATGCAGGGGTATGAGATCCACATCGGGCGCACGGATGGCCCAGATTGCGCGCGCCCGTTCGCCTTTGTCGATGGACGGGGCGAAGGCGCGGTCTCTGCCGATGGGCTGGTCATGGGCAGCTATCTTCACGGCATGTTCGCGGATGACGATTTCCGCGCGGCCTTCCTTGCCGATCTGGGCGTGCGGTCGGACCTGCGCTATGCCGCCGGGGTCGAGGATGTGCTGGACCGCCTTGCCGCGCATGTCGAGGCGCATCTGGACGTGACGGGTCTTCTGTCACTTGCCAAGGGCGGCTGAGAGGCGCGCCCATTCCTCCTCGGTTCCCGGAAGGCCCAGCCGCAGCCAGCGGTCGTGCCAGGGGAAGATGCGGCTCCAGATCCGGTGGCGGGCAAGGCGTTCCTGCGCGGCGACGGCATCGCCGGCATCGTAAAGGCGGAACAGATGCGCCCCGCCGACCAGCCGCCAGCCGGCGCCGGATGCCAGCGCATCGGCCCGCCGCGCATCCTCTGCCAGCCGCCGGGCCGTCTGCCCCGCCCAGTCCGCATCGGCCAGTGCCACGCGCCCGATCTCCAGCGCGGCGCCGGACACGGGCCACGGCCCTGCCATCGCACCCAGCGCGGCAATATCGGCCTCGTGCCCCGCAACGAACCCAAGCCTGACCCCGGCAAGGCCATAGAACTTCCCGAAACTCCGCAGCACCAGCAGCCCCGGACGCCCCGCCTGCGCCAGCAGCGACAGGTCGGGAACCGGGTCGGCAAAGCTTTCGTCCACCACCAGCAGCCCGACATCCAGCGCCGCAAGCGCCTCGGGCGCATGGCTTTGCCCGTCGGGATTGTTGGGATTGACGAGGACGGCCAGATCCGCCCCGGACAGTGCGGCAAGATCGGCGCAGGGTTCCACCCGCCAACCAGCGGCGGCAAGCGTGGCGGCGTGTTCGTTATAGGTGGGCGAGAGCACCCGTGCGAGGCCCGACGGGCGCAGGCGAGGGATCATCTGGATCGCCGCTTGTGCCCCGGCGGTGGCCAGCATCGGCGCGGTGCAGCCCCAGGCTTTGCGGGCGGCAGCGATCAGCGCAGCTTTGGCACAAGCGGTGGGCAGGGCCGTCCACGCTTCTGGCGGAAGCGGCGGGATGGGATAGGGGCAGCGGTTGATCCCGGTGGACAGGTCGATCCAGCCCGTCCCGCCGAACCGTTCCATCGCAGCGTCGATATTGCCGCCGTGATCGCGCGTCATGCCAGACCTCCAAGCAAAAGCACCAAACCGGCCAGCAGCACGCCCCGGCGGAATATCCGCAGCGCACCGGCCAGATCGTCGGCAGCCGGATCGCGTGCGCCCTCGTTCAGCCACGGCTCGGGCGTTACATGTCCGGCATAGGCGCGAGGCCCCGAAAGGCGGATGCCCAGCACATGGGCCATCGCCGCCTCGGGCCATCCGGCATTGGGCGATCGGTGGCGCGGCGCATCGGCGACCGTGCCCCGCGCCACGTTCCGCCCTGCTGCCAGCGCCAGAACCAGCGCGGTCAGCCGAGCGGGAACAAGGTTCGCCGCATCGTCCAGCCGTGCCGCCACGCGCCCGAAGTGAAGGTATCGGTCGCTGCGATGACCGATCATGGAATCGAGCGTATTCACCGCCTTGTATCCCGCGATCCCCGGCAGGCCGAACAGCGCCCCCCAGAATAGCGGCGCGATAACCCCGTCCGAGGCGTTTTCGGACAGGCTCTCGATGGCGGCGCGGGCGATTCCCGCCTCGTCCAGCTGCGCCGGATCGCGCCCGACGATCATCGCGACCGCGCTGCGCGCCCCGTCCATATCCCCCGCCGCCAAGGGCCGGGCCACGGCCGCAACGTGATCGTGCAGCGACCGCGCGGCCACCAGCGGCCAGCACAGCACCCCGGTCAGGATCGTGCCCGCCCAGCCACCGGGGACCATGCGCTGGATCAGCATCGCAATCCCGACCGTCAGGATCACGACGCCCAGCGCGGCGACTGCCCCATTCCGCAGGCGGGCCGTGTCCGATCCCTTGTTCAGCCGCGCCTCGGCTGCTGCGATTGCGGCGCCGATCCATGTCACCGGATGGCCGATCCGGGCGTAGAAGCGGGCGGGCCAGCCAAACGCCGCCTCGATGCAAAGGGCGAGGGCCATGGCGGTCAGGAACATGGGCGATCTCCCACGCGGAACTGGCGAATGTGGCGGAAACCGGCAGCGCGCAGGTCCGCACCAGCAAGCGGCGGCACGGC
This sequence comes from Falsirhodobacter xinxiangensis, assembly GCF_004959935.1. GTDB lineage: Bacteria > Pseudomonadota > Alphaproteobacteria > Rhodobacterales > Rhodobacteraceae > Falsirhodobacter > Falsirhodobacter xinxiangensis. The sequence continues at coordinate 21,503 of NZ_SMYN01000002.1, forward strand.
TCCGGGGCGGAACAGCAGCGCCCGTGCCGATCCGGTATGTGCGATGGACCAGCCAAGCGCGCCATGCCGTGCCGCCAGTGCGGCGGTCGGATCGCCCGCTGGCCCGCGCAGCGCCAGCGTCCGCATGGCCGAAAGGGTGGCAAGTTCGGCAAGCCGCGCGGCATCGCTGCAAGCGCCGGACCAGCGCGCGACAAGATCGGCGATGTCGGGAAAATGCCGGTCCGCCGCGCGGGTGCGGATGGGTGGTCCGACAAAGCCGCCAAGAACCTCCAGCCCGGCGATCGGCGGCAAGCGCTCCAGCACTGCCGCACGGCGCGACGCCCAAAGCAGCCGTTCCGGCGCGGGCCACATCAGCGGATCGCTTGCGCCTTCGACATCCAGACAGGCGGCGGCAATGCGCAGAGGGTCGGTCTCTCCCATCAGCCGTGCTGCGGCGACCAGAGCGGCGGTCGAAGCGCCAGCCCCGCCGCCCGGCGGCATCGTGGCGCGCAGAATGAACCGCCCGGACGCGCCGCGCAGCAGCCGGCGCAGTTGCACCTTGGCCGGGCCATGCACCGAAAAAGCACCGGGCAGACGCCGCCCCTCCACCCAGAGGGCATCGCAGGGCAGGGTGATCAGCGCGATATCTTCCCCGATCCGGCCCTGTAAAAGTTCCCCGAAATGCCCGGCGACGCGCAGGATCATGTCAGGAGAAGGTTGACGCATCGCACCGCCCAGCCCGCATCGCCCACGCGCGCAAGGCGGGTGACCGACAGCGGGGCGACGTCGAACGCGAGCGCGGCCCCGATGTCGTCCAGGGCGAGCGCCAGCGCGGCGCGGATGGTCCCGGCGTGGCACAGCACGGCGCTGCGCCCCTCGGCTGCGGCGATCCGGTCCAATGCGGGCCATGTGCGCACGCAAAGATCGGCAAAGCTTTCGCCGCCGGGTGGGGACATCTCTGCCAGCGCCTCGCGCGGCTGCGGGCCAAGGTCGGGCATCACCGATGGCGGCTGCCCCTCCCAAGCGCCGAAATCCTGTTCCCAAAGGATGGCGTCCGTGACCGGAATGCGCGCGGGCCAAAGGGCATGGGCGGTCTGAACGCATCGCTGCGCCGGGCTGGAGATGACCCGCGCGACCGGACCGATGCGAAGGGCAGCCTCGGCCATCGCGGCGGCTGGCGGAAGATCCGCGGCCACGTCCCGGCGGCCCGTGACAAGTCCTCCCGTCAGGGCGGGCGCGTGGCGGATCAGCACAAGCTCGTTCATCGGCAGCGGTTCAGCCCCTTGTTTCGCCGTTGGTTTAGTGCTTTGTGCGCCCCCATCACAAGCATCAAAAGGGGGCGGGATGATCCTGCTTGTCACCGGGGGTGCAAGGTCGGGCAAGAGCCGTCACGCGGAAGATCGCGTCCGGGCGCTTGGCGGCCAGCCCGTCTATATCGCCACCGCAACCGCCGGCGACGACGAGATGCGCGCCCGCATCGAGGCTCACCGCGCCCAGCGCGGCGATGGCTGGCACGAGGTCGAGGCCCCGACCGACCTGTGCGCGGCGCTGCTGGCGACCGACGGAATCGGGCCGCGGCTGGTGGACTGCCTGACGCTTTGGCTGTCCAACCTGATGCTGGCGGGCCGCGACTGGCGGATCGAGGGCGAGGCGCTGGCCCGTGCGCTGGCGGTGCAGACATCGCCGGTGGTGCTGGTCTCGAACGAGGTCGGCATGGGTCTGGTGCCGGAGACTCCTCTTGGACGCGCATTCCGCGATGCGCAGGGCATCCTGAACCAGATGGTGGCCACGGTGGCGGCCGAGGTCGAATTCACCGTCGCGGGCCTGCCGCTGAGGGTGAAGGGATGAGCGCACCATCGCTGCCTGAAGCCGACATCGCGGCCCGAGCCGAGGCGCTTGCCCGTCAGGCACAGTTGACGAAGCCCTCCGGGAGCCTCGGGCGGCTGGAGGAACTGGCCGTATTCCTCGCGGGGTGGCGGGGAACGCGCCTCGATGCGGCACAGGCGCTGGTCTTTGCGGGCAATCATGGCATCTGCGCGCGCGGCGTGAATCCGTTCCCGCAAGAGGTGACGGCCCAGATGGTCGCCAACTTCCGCGCCGGAGGGGCTGCGATCAATCAGCTTTGCCGCGTGGCGGGGGCACAGCTTTCGGCGGTTGCGCTGGACCTTGACCGGCCGACGCAGGATTTCACCGCCGCCCCGGCGATGGATGAGGCCGAGGTTCGCGCAGCGATGGATGCGGGCGCGGCGGCGGTCGATCCAGACGCGGACATCCTGATCCTGGGCGAAATGGGGATCGGCAATTCGACGGTCGCGGCAGGGCTTGCCGCGGCAATGTTCGGCGGGACCGGCGCCGATTGGGTGGGGCCGGGGACGGGGTCCGATGCGCAGGGCATCTCGCTCAAGGCGCGGGTGGTGGACGAGGGGCTGGCGCTTCACGCGGGCCTGCTGCGCGAGCCTCTGGGTGCGCTTCGGGCCTTCGGCGGGCGGGAGCAGGCGGCGATCTGCGGCGCGGTTCTGGCGGCGCGGAAGGCGCGGATTCCGGTCATCCTTGACGGGTTCGTCTGCACCGCCGCTGCGGCGACCCTTGGGCCCAAGGCGCTGGAACATTGCCTGATCGGCCATGGCAGCGCCGAGCCGGGGCATGCGCGGCTTTGTGCTTTGATGGGCAAGGAGCCGATCCTCGATCTGGGGATGCGGCTGGGCGAAGGGTCTGGGGCCGCGGTTGCGCTGATGGTTGTGCGGGCGGCGGCGGCGATGCATGACGGCATGGCGACCTTTGCCGAGGCCGGGATCGGATGATCCGCGCCCGGCTGGACGAGGCGCGACTAGCGGTGATGACGCTCAGCCGCCTGCCCGTGGGGCGGATCGTGCGGGTGGTTCCGATGGGCGCGGCGGTCTGGGCCTATCCTCTGGCCGGGCTGATCGTCGGCGCTGTCGGCGCGGCGGCGCTTTGGGCGGGCGATGCGCTGGGCCTGCCGCCATTGGCCTCGGCTTTGCTGGCAATCGCGGCGGGGGCGCTGGTCACGGGCGGGCTGCACGAGGATGGGCTCGCGGATCTGGCCGATGGCTACGGCGGGGGCACCACGCCCGAACGGCGGCTGGAGATCATGCGCGACAGCCGCATTGGCGCGCATGGGGCACTGGCGCTGATGTTGGCGGTGGGACTGCTCGCCTCGCTGATCGCGGCCGCTCCGCTTTGGCAGGGAATGATCGCCATCGGCGCGATCAGCCGTGCAGGGCTGGCGCTGCCGATGATCCTGATGCCGCAGGCGCGGGAAGGCGGATTCGGGGCCGCCGCCGCGCAAGGGCTGGACTGGGGACGCGTCGCCAGCGCCCTTTTGATCGGGCTCGCGGTCGCGCTGTTGCTGGTGCCGGGGGCGCTTGCGCTTTTCGCGGCGGTGATTGCGGTGCAGATGGCGGTCGCCGCCACCGCACAACGCAGGCTTGGCGGTCTGACGGGGGATGTTCTTGGCGCGGCGCAGGTGCTCGGCTCGGTCGCCGGGTGGATTGCCTTCGCGGCGATGCGCTAGCATCCCTTTTGCCGGGCGCGGGCTTTGGGTAAGGTGGCCCTCCCTGAACGGAGCCACGACATGATCATCGACCCCATCCGCCGCATTCCCGCCCTGATCGCCGCCGAAATCTCGGCCGAGGCCCGGCAGGTGGCGGCCGCGATCGAGCTTCTGGACGGCGGCGCGACGGTCCCATTCGTCGCCCGTTACCGCAAGGAAGTGACAGGGGGGCTGGACGACACGCAGCTTCGCACGCTGGCCGAACGGCTCGCCTATCTGCGGGAGCTGGAAGCGCGGCGGGCGGCGATTCTGTCCTCGATCCGCGATCAGGGCAAGCTGACGGATGCGCTGGAAGGTCAGATCGGCAAGGTGATGACCAAGGCCGAGCTTGAGGACATCTATCTGCCCTACAAGCCGAAACGCCGGACCAAGGCGATGATCGCACGGGAAAACGGCCTCGCGCCGCTGGTCGATGCGATCCTTGCCGACCGGACGCAGGATCCGGCGGCGCTGGCGGGCCGGTTCGTCACCGAGAATGTGCCGGATACCAAGGCCGCGCTGGAAGGCGCACGCGACATCGTGGCCGAGGCGCTGGCCGAGAATGCCGACCTGCTCGGCCGTCTGCGCACGCATATGAAATCGGTGGGGCGGATCGCCGCGAAAGTTGTCGCGGGGAAGGAGGCCGAGGGGGCGAAATTCTCGGACTATTTCGCGCATACCGAGGATTGGTCCAAGGCAGCGGGTCACCGCGTTCTGGCCATGCTGCGCGGGCGGAACGAAGGCTTCCTGATGCTGGATCTGGAGATCGACGCCGACGCCCCGCGCGGGCAAAGCCCGGCCGAACGGATGGCCGGCGCGGCGTTGGGCGCGGCGGGGCAGGGAAAGGGCGATCTGTGGCTGCGCGAGGCGGCGGCCTGGGCGTGGCGGATCAAGCTTCGGACCTCGCTGACGCTGGACCTGATGGCCGAGATGCGCGAGCGGGCCGAGGCGGAGGCGATCAATGTGTTCGCGCGGAACCTGAAGGATCTGCTGCTGGCCGCGCCCGCGGGGGGCAAGGTCACGCTGGGCGTCGATCCGGGCGTCCGCACGGGCTGCAAGCTGGCGGTGATCGACGCGACGGGCAAGGTGCTGGAGACGGGGACGATCTATCCCTTCCAACCCAAGAACGACCTGCGCGGGGCCTCTGCCGATCTGGCGCGGATGATCCGCGCGCTTGGGGTGAAGCTGGTCGCCATCGGCAACGGCACCGCCAGCCGCGAGACGGAGAAATTGGTCGCCGACGTGATCTCGGCCCTGCCGGATAAGCCGGTGAAGGTGATCGTGTCCGAAGCAGGGGCGTCCGTCTATTCCGCGTCCGAACTGGCTGCGAAGGAATTTCCGGGGCTGGACGTGTCCTTGCGCGGCGCGGTGTCCATCGCGCGGCGTTTGCAGGACCCGCTGGCCGAACTGGTGAAGATCGAGCCGAAAAGCATCGGCGTCGGTCAGTATCAGCATGACGTGGACCAGCACCGCCTGTCGAAACAGTTGGAAGCCGTGGTCGAGGATGCGGTGAACGCGGTCGGGGTGGACCTGAACACCGCCTCGGCCCCGCTTCTGGCGCGGGTGTCGGGGCTGGGCGCATCGCTGGCCGAAAGCATCGTGGCGCATCGCGACTCCGTGGGTCGGTTCAACACCCGGCGCGAATTGCTGAAAGTGGCACGTCTTGGGCCGAAGGCGTTCGAGCAGGCGGCGGGCTTCCTGCGCATTCCAGATGGCAAGGAACCGCTGGATGCCTCATCGGTCCACCCCGAGGCTTATGATGTTGCGCGGCGCATCGTTGCCGCCTGTGGGCGCGACCTGCGTGCGCTGATGGGTGACAGCGCCGCGCTGAAATCGGTGAACGCGCGCGATTTCATCGACGAACGCTTCGGACTGCCCACTGTGCGCGACATTCTGGCGGAACTGGAGAAACCGGGCCGCGACCCGCGCCCCAGCTTCAAGACCGCGACCTTTGCCGAAGGCGTGGACGACATCAAGGACCTGAAACCGGGGATGCTGCTGGAAGGCACGGTCACCAACGTCGCGGCCTTTGGTGCCTTCGTCGATATCGGTGTGCATCAGGACGGGCTGGTCCATGTCAGCCAGCTTGCCGATCGTTTCGTCAAGGACCCGCACGAGGTGGTGAAGGCGGGCGACGTGGTGAAGGTGCGCGTGACCGAGGTGGATGTGCCGCGCAAACGCATTGGCCTGACGATGCGCAAGGATGGCGGCGCGGCCCCCGCGCCGCAGGAAAAACGCGAGCGTGCGCGCGGCCCGATGCAGTCGGCACCGCAATCTTCGGGTGGCGGGGCGTTCGCGGATGCGCTGAAGGGGCTGCGGAAATAGGAAGGGCGGCCAATCGGCCGCCCTTTTCATCAAAACGGGATTTCGTCGTCGAAATCGGTGCTGCGACCGCCGCCACCCGAACCGCCGCTGCGCGGTTGCGATCCGCCGCTGCGCCCGCCCGAGGACGAGCCACCTTCGTAGTCGTAGCCGCCGCCGCGCTCCTCATACCCGCCGCCCGAGGACGAACCGCCGCCATCGCCGCGCCCGCCCAGCATCGTCATCGTGCTGCGGAAGGGACGCAGGACGACTTCGGTCGTGTATTTGTCCTGACCCGACTGGTCCTGCCACTTGCGGGTTTCAAGCTGGCCTTCCAGATAGACGGTCGAGCCCTTGCGCAGGTATTGCTCGGCCACCTTCACGAGGTTTTCGTCCATGATCGCAACGGAATGCCACTCGGTGCGCTCTTTACGTTCGCCCGAGTTGCGGTCGCGCCATGTCTCGGACGTGGCGACGCGCAGGTTGCAGACCTTGCCGCCGTTCTGAAAGCTGCGAACCTCGGGGTCGCGGCCAAGATTGCCGACGATGATGACCTTGTTGACCGAACCTGCCATGTGTTCCTCTCGTGTTCTTTGCCGAATGGATTACACCCCGGCGGCTTTCCCCGCAACCGCTGCGAAACGCTGGCGCGGAGGCAAAATCCGGGTATAGTCGCTGCCGACAACGGATGGGGAAGCGGACGGATGCGGGGGATGTTCCTGATCGCTGCGCTTGGCGCGGCTGTGGCGGGGCCTGTGATGGCGCAGGGGCTGAGCCTTTCCACCTCGGGGCGCAGCAAGATGTCGGCGTTCGAGGCGCGGACCTCGGTTCTGGATCGCCGTGCGTCGCAGCAATACGAAGGCTCGACCCGCCTGCAACCCCCGCGCCCCAAGGCCGAGGAAATCCCGCTGCCGCGCTTTACCGGCAATTATCGCGGCGAATATCTGGCCGATGCCCGCGCGTCGGCGACCAAGCATGGCATCCCTCCCGATCTGTTCCTGCGGCTGGTGCAGCAGGAGTCGGGCTGGAACGCGGCGGCACTGTCGATCAAGGGCGCACGGGGGCTGGCGCAGCTTATGCCCGACACGGCGCGGCTGGTGGGGGCGGATATCGACGATCCGCGCTCCAACCTCGATGGCGGGGCGCGGTATCTGAAGATGATGTATGACCGCTTCGGCAACTGGCGGCACGCGCTGGCCGCCTATAACGCAGGGCCGATGGCGGTCGAAAAACACGGCGGCATCCCGCCCTATGCCGAAACCGAGAATTACGTGAAGGTAATCCTCGGCGGCTAGTGCTTCAGGCCAGCTGGCCGTCCGGCGTGATCCGGGTCTTGCCGCGCAGATAGGGGTGCAGCACCTCCGGCAGCTCGACCGATCCGTCTTCCTGCTGACCATTCTCCAGCACCGCGATCAGGCAGCGCCCGACGGCCAGCCCCGAGCCGTTCAGCGTGTGGACGAATTCCGGCTTGCCGCCCACGGGACGGAACCGGGCGTTCATGCGCCGTGCCTGAAAATCGCCGCAGACGGACACCGAAGAAATCTCGCGGTAGGTGTCCTGACCGGGCAGCCACACCTCCAGATCATGGGTCTTGGTCGCGCCGAAGCCCATGTCGCCGGTGCACAGCACCAGCACGCGATAGGGCAGGCCCAGCTTTTGCAGGATCGCCTCGGCGCAGCCGGTCATGCGCTCGTGTTCCGCAGCCGACTGGTCGGGGGTGGTGATCGACACCATTTCGACCTTTTCGAATTGGTGCTGGCGCAGCATCCCGGACGTGTCCTTGCCCGCCGACCCCGCCTCGGACCGGAAGCATTGCGTATGCGCGGTCATGCGGATCGGAAGCTGCGCCGCATCGAGGATGTCGCCCGCGACGGTGTTCGTCAGCGTCACCTCGGATGTCGGGATCAGCCACCAGCCGTTGGTGGTCTGGTAGCTGTCCTCGGCGAATTTCGGAAGCTGCCCGGTGCCCAGCATCGCCTCGTCGCGGACCAGAACCGGGGTCCATGTCTCGGTCAGGCCGTGGTCTTCGACATGGGTGTCCAGCATGAACTGCGCCAGCGCGCGGTGAACGCGCATCGCAGCGCCGCGCAGAACGACGAAGCGGCTGCCCGACAGCTTGGCCGCAGTTGCGAAATCGAGGCCTGCCGCCGCGCCCGGAATCTCGAAATGCTCTTTCGGGGCGAAGTTGAATTGGCGCGGGGTGCCCCACGTGCGAATCTCGACGTTGCCATCCTCGTCCGCGCCCTCGGGCACGTCGGCCAGCGGCAGGTTCGGGATGGTCAGCAGCAGCTCGCGCAGGCGGGCATCCTCGGCGGTGGCTTCCTCGTTCAGGCGGGCGATCTCGGCCTTCTTCTCGGCCACAAGCGCGCGCAGACGCTCGAACTCGGCTTCGTTCCCGGCGGCCTTGGCGGCGCCGACCTCCTTGGAGGCGCGGTTCTGTTCGGCCTGTGCGGTTTCGGCGGACAGGATACGGGCGCGGCGGGCCTCGTCGATGGCCAGCACGCGCGACGACAGACCGGCCAAGCCGCGGCGAGACAGCGCCGCATCGAAGGCGGCGGGGTTTTCACGGATGGCGCGGATGTCGTGCATGGGTCTGTCCTCGTGTATGACGCGCACGGTATGCCCGATCCCTGCGCCCGCGTGAACCCTTCACTTCGGCGTCATGGGGCTTTCGCAAGCCCTGCGGGTGCGCGTAAATGCCCCGAAGTCACGCGCTTGCCATCGGATACCCTGCCGGATACGGTGCGCCACCGCAATTTCCGGGGGTTTTCCCCGACGTAGGACGAGGACCGACATGTTCGCCACCCCCGCATTCGCCCAAGCCGCCTCTGGCGGCGCTGCCAGCGCCCTGACCAGCTTCGTGCCGCTGATCCTGATCTTCGGGATCATGTATTTCCTGCTGATCCGCCCGCAGCAGAAGAAACTGAAGGATCACCGCAAGATGGTCGAGGCGCTGCGCCGTGGCGACCAGATCGTCACGCAGGGCGGCATCCTTGGCAAAGTCACCCATGTCGGTGAAGGCAACGAGGTCGAGGTCGAAATCGCGACCGGCGTGAAGGTGAAGGTCCTGCGCCACACCATCGCGCAGGTCGTGTCGAAAACCGAACCCGCCGCCTGACCCAGAACGATCCGGACATAAGATGCTGCAAATACCTCTGTGGAAGCGGGTGCTGATCTGGGGCGTCTGCGCCCTTGCGATCCTCATCGCGCTGCCGAACGCCTTTTATGGCCGGGTCGAAAGCCATAATGACGCAAAGGCCGAGATCGCCGATGCCGGGGGCAATTCCACCCCCGAGCAGGAGGCGGCGCTGGCCCTGTGGCCGAACTGGCTGCCCTCGGGGCTGATGAGCCTTGGCCTCGACCTTCGGGGCGGGGCGCATCTGCTGGCCGAGGTGCATGTCTCGGACGTCTATGCCGACCGGATCGACAACATGTGGCCCGAGGTGCGCGACGCACTGCGCGGCGCCCGCGATCAGGTGGGCAGCGTCCGCCGTGTCACATCCGAGCCGGGCGTGCTGAAGGTCCAGATCTCCAACCCCGAGGGGATCGCCCGCGCGGTCGAACTGGTGCGCGCGCTGGCGCAGCCGGTCACTTCGGTGACGGGCATGGGCCAAAGCGACATCGACGTTCGTGCGGAAGGCGACACGATCAGCGTGCAGCTGACCGAGGCCGAACGCGCCGCGACCGACACGCGCACCATGCTCCAGAGCCTTGAGATCATCCGCCGCCGCGTGGACGAGGTTGGCACGCGCGAGCCGACGATCCAGCGGCAGGGCGACGACCGCATCCTGATTCAGGTGCCCGGCATCGGATCGGCGGCGGAGCTCAAATCGCTGATCGGAACGACCGCGCAGCTGACCTTCAACAGCGTCGTCAACGTGACGCAGGACGCGAATGCTCAGCCGGGCCCGCGTCAGGCCGTCCTGCCGTCGCTGAACGAGCAGGGCATCTATTACATCGTCGAGACGACGCCGGTCGTCACGGGCGAGCAGCTTGTCGATGCGCAGCCCGCGTTCGACCAGAACAACCGCCCCGCCGTGAACTTCCGCTTCAACGCCTCGGGCGGGCGTAGCTTCGGCGACTATACCGCGAACAACATCGGCCGTCCCTTCGCCATCGTTCTGGATGACGAGGTGATCTCGGCCCCCACGATCCAATCCCACATCTCGGGCGGGTCGGGCATCATCACCGGCAATTTCACCGTCGAGGAATCGACCGAGCTTGCGGTCCTTCTGCGCGCGGGCGCGCTGCCCGCGGGGATGAGCTTCCTTGAGGAACGCACCATCGGGCCGGAGCTTGGCGCGGACAGCATCGCGGCGGGGCAGATGGCCTCCATAGTGGCGATGCTGGCGATCGCGGTCTTCATGATCGCCTGCTATGGCTGGTTCGGCTTTCTTGCGACCGTCGCGCTGGGCATCAACATCATCATGCTGCTCGCGATCCTGACGCTGCTGGGCGCCACGCTGACCCTGCCGGGGATCGCAGGCATCGCATTGACCATGGGTATGGCGGTGGATGCGAACGTGCTGATCTTCGAGAGGATACGCGAGGAGTTGCGAGAGGGCAAATCCCCCGTCCGCGCCATGGATATCGGGTTCGAGAAGGCGCTGTCCGCCATCACCGATTCGAACGTGACGGGACTTGTGACGGCCGTCATCATGTTCGTCATCGGCTCGGGTGCCGTGCGCGGGTTCGCCGTCACCATGGGCATCGGCATCATCACATCGCTGTTCACCGCCGTCTACATGACCCGCACGCTGATCGCGACGTGGTATGCTTGGCGTCGCCCCAAGAAAATCGTGGTCTGAGGTTACATCATGGCATTCCGTCTGAAACTCGTCCCCGACAATACGAAGATCGACTTCTTCAAGAACCAGGCGCTGACCTTCGGTTTCGCGATCCTGTCGATGGTGGCCTCGGTCATCATCGTCGCGATCATGGGGCTGAACTTCGGCATCGACTTCCGCGGCGGCACCACCATCCGTGCCGAGACGACGACCGAGATCGACCTTGGCGAATACCGCAGCGCGCTGGAGGCGCTGGACCTTGGCGATGTCGTCATAACCGAGGTCTACGATCCTTCCTTCCGCGCCGACCAGCATGTGGCGCAGATCCGCATCCAAGCACAGGATGACAGCGAATCCGTCACGCCCGAGATGATTGCGCAGGTCGAGGCGGAGCTGGAAAAGGTCGATCCGGCGGTGAATTTCACTTCGGTCGAATCCGTCGGGCCGAAAGTGTCGGGCGAGCTGATCCAATCCGCAGTGCTGTCGGTTCTGGCGGCGGCGGCGGGCATCGGCATCTATATCTGGATGCGGTTCGAATGGCAGTTCTCGCTGGGGACGGTGCTTGCGTCCTTGCATGACGTGATCGTCACGGTGGGCCTGTTCTCTCTGTTCCAGATCAAGTTCGACCTGACCACGGTGGCGGCGCTTCTGACCATCATGGGCTATTCGGTGAACGATACCGTCGTGGTTTTCGACCGCCTGCGCGAGAACTTGCAGAAATACAAGACGACCCCGCTGCGCGATCTGATGAACCTGTCGCTGAACGAAACGCTGGGCCGGACGGTCATGGTGGTCGCGACGATGCTGCTGTCGCTGATCGCGCTGCTGATCTTCGGCGGCGACGTGCTGCGCGGATTCGTGGCGGCAATCACCTTTGGCGTGGTCCTCGGCACCTACAGTTCCATCTATATGGCCAAGAACTTCGTGCTCTGGCTCGGCGTGAACCGCGAGCCGAAGGAGAAGAAGAAGGCCGGAACCACCTTCGCGGATATCGACGCCTGATGCATCTGGAAGAAATCTCCTACCCCGAGGCGCAGCCGATCGACGGGTATGGTCCGGGCTTCTTCCGGATCGCGGGCAAGGTTTTGCGCGGCCCGCTGCTGGTCTCGCCCTGGGCGGCGACGCCGTGGGGCGGGCTGGAGGATACCGCGACGCCGATGGCGCTGGCGGGGCGGATCGACGTGTTGTTCCTCGGCATGGGGTCCGAGATCGCCCACGCGCCCGTCGCCTTTCGCCAGGCACTGGAGGAAGCAGGGATCGGGGTCGAGATCATGTCCACCCCCGCCGCCTGCCGCACCTATAACGTGATCCTGTCCGAAGGGCGCCGCATCGCCGTTGCGATCCTTCCGGTCGAGGGCTGACATGGTTCCGATGGACAGGCTGGCGCAGATTGCGCGGCGTTTCGAATTCATCGAAGCGAAGCTGTCGGCAGGTGCAGCCCCGGCCGAGATAGCCGCGCTTTCCCGCGAATATTCGGAACTGAAGCCGGTGGTCGCCCAGATCGACGCCTATCGCCAGTCGCTGGACGATCTGGCCGAGGCGGAGGCGATGCTGGCCGACCCCGAGATGCGCGCGTTGGCCGAGGATGAGATCCCGGCCCTGAAGGCGCGCATTCCGGAAATGGAGCAAGCGCTGCGCATCGTGCTGCTGCCCAAGGACGCCGCCGATGCGCGCCCTGCCATCCTTGAAATCCGTCCCGGCACGGGCGGCGAGGAGGCGGCGCTGTTTGCGGGCGATCTGCTGCGCATGTATCAGAAATACGCCGAATCGCAGGGTTGGCAGTTCCAGATCATCGACCTGACCGAAAGCGATCTGGGCGGCATCCGCGAGCTGACGGCGCTGATCCAGGGCGAGGGGGTCTTCGCCAAGATGAAATACGAATCCGGCGTCCACCGCGTCCAGCGTGTGCCGGAGACCGAGGCGGGGGGGCGCATACACACCTCGGCCGCGACCGTCGCCGTGTTGCCCGAGGCCGAGGAGGTGGAGATCGACGTTCCCGCCACCGACATCCGCATCGACACGATGCGCGCGTCGGGCGCCGGCGGACAGCACGTCAACACGACGGATTCGGCGGTGCGGATCACGCACCTTCCGACCGGGATCATCGTCACCAGTTCGGAAAAGTCGCAGCACCAGAACCGCGCCATCGCCATGCAGGTCCTGCGCGCCCGTCTTTACGAGCTGGAGCGCGAGAAAGCCGACAGCGCCCGCGCCGCCGATCGCAAGGCGCAGGTCGGATCGGGCGACCGGAGCGAGCGCATCCGCACCTACAACTTCCCGCAGGGACGCATGACCGACCACAGGATCAACCTGACGCTCTATGCGCTGACACAGATCATGCAGGGCGACTTGTCGGAAACCATCGCCGCGCTGACCGCCCATGATCAGGCCGCCAAACTGGCCGAGATGGAAGCATGACCGTCGCCGAGGCGCTGCGGGCCGCCACCGCGCGGCTTGCTGCCGCAGGCATCGACGGCGCGGCGCGTGATGCGCGTATGCTACTGGCCCACGGCCTGGGCATAGAGGCGGGGCGGCTGATGCTGCACATGTCCGATCCCGCGCCGGAGATCGAGGCGCTGGTTGCCGCCCGCGTTGCGCATCAGCCTGTCGCGCAGATCATCGGCCACCGCCTGTTCTGGGGCCGCCATTTTCACGTCACTCGCGACACGCTGGACCCGCGCCCCGAAACCGAAACGCTGGTGGCGATTGCGCTTTCTCAGCCGTTCGGATCGGTGCTGGATCTGGGGACGGGGACGGGTGCGATCCTTCTGACCCTGATGGCCGAGACGGGGGCGCGAGGGGTGGCGACCGACATTTCGCCCGCCGCCTTGGAGGTTGCGCGCGGCAATGCGGCAAGCCTTGGTCTGACGCCGGAGCTGTTGATCTCGGACTGGTTCGCCGCGGTTCAGGGACGGTTCGATCTGATCGTCTCCAACCCTCCTTATATCGCGGAATCCGAAATGTCGGGCCTGTCGCGCGACGTGTTGGAGTGGGAGCCCCATCTGGCGCTGACCCCCGGCGGCGACGGGCTGAGCCCCTACCGCGCCATCGCGGCGGGCGCGGGGCGGCATCTGAACCCCAAGGGCCGCCTGATGGTCGAGATCGGGCCGACCCAAGGCAGCGCCGTCGCCGCAATGTTCCGAGCCGCGGGGCTTGACGCGGTCGCCGTCCATCCCGATATGGATGGCAGGGACCGTGTGGTTTCGGCGCAGCTTCCCAGCTGAAAACCTGCGAAATCACGCGCAAACGCCAATAAACCCCTTGTCAGCATCGCATTACAGTGGTTACTGGACGATGTGAGGGGGACTGATCCTGTAAGGTGATCGTTCCTTCTTTCCGTCAAGTCGATGCCGCACGGTCAGCACGTCTGACCCGCCCACAATGGGCGCAGCGCTGATAGGCGCATGAATGTGGTCAGGCAAGGCCAGATCATTCGGATTAAGGACAGTATGAGATCCTCCAAGTCCCGCTCGCGTTCGAAGTCGAACCGTCCGCGCCCTCTGGGCAATATCGTGAACCGCGTCTTCGACAGCTCCGGCCCGGAAGGCAAGGTTCGCGGCACGCCGCAGCAGATCATTGAAAAGTATCTGCATCTGGCGCGTGATGCACAGCTTTCCAACGACCGTGTCGCCGCAGAGGCGTTCCTTCAGCATGCCGAACACTATACCCGGATGCTGAGCGAGGCGCAGCGCGAGATGGCTGCCGAGCAGGAGGCGCGTCAGGCGCAGCAGGCCGCGCAGGGCCATCACCACCAGCACCAGAACCAGCAGCGCCGCGACGACAACCGCGATCAGCGCCACGAACGGCGCGAGCAGCCCCGGGTCGAGGAGGAGCCGCGCGTCGCAGAGGAGCCCGCACCGGCGCCTGCGCCTGTGGAGCCGGCACAGCCCGTGCTGGACCTGTCGCCCGAAGTTGAAAGCAACCTCGTCGATACGCCCGAAGAACGCGCTGTGGATGCACAGCCCGCCCGCCGCCCGCGTGCGCCCCGTGCGCCGAAGCCGGCCGCAGAGGGCGAAGCGCCGCGCCGCGCCAATACCCGCCGTCCGCGCAAGAAACCCGAAGGCGACGGGTCCGACGGCGGCCCGCGCGAGGCAGCAGAGTAACAAAAGGCCGCCCAACCGGGCGGCCTTTTCATTTGGCGATTTCGCGGGCGAGGGCGCAGAACCCCTCAAGCGGGATTTCCTCGGCCCGCGCCGTCGGCGCGATCCCCGCCGCGCGCAGCCTGTCCTCGATATCCGGGGCAAGGCCCTTCAGGCTCGACCGCAGCATCTTGCGCCGCTGATTGAACCCCATCGCCGTGATCCGCGACAGGATCGCCGCGTCGGCGGGAAAGCGCGGCTGATCCAGCCGGGTCAGGTGAACCACGGCGGAATGGATCTTTGGCGGGGGTGTAAAGGCTTCGGGCGGCAGGGTCAGCACGATCTTGGCATCCGCGCGCCACTGCGCCAGCAGCGCAAGGCGGCCATAGGCTTTCGATCCCGGCTTCGCCACGATCCGCTCGGCCACTTCCTTCTGGAACATCAGCGTCAGGCTTTCCCAGAACGGGGGCCATTGCTTCGGCGTCAGCCAGCGAACCAGAAGCTCCGTCCCGACATTGTAGGGCAGGTTGGCGACCACCCGGATCGGCGCGTTCAACATCGCGGGGGCGTCCACCTCCAGCGCGTCGCCGTTGATGACCTCCAGCCGTCCGGGATAGGCGTCCGCGACCTCGGCCAATGCGGGCAGGCAGCGCGCGTCCTTTTCCACCGCCAGCACCCGGCGTGCGCCCTCGGCCAGCAGCCCGCGGGTCAAGCCGCCGGGGCCGGGGCCAACCTCCAGGACGTCGCAGGCCGTCAGATCACCCGCCTGCCGCGCGATCTTGGCGGTCAGGTTCAGATCCAGCAGGAAGTTCTGGCCAAGCTGTTTCTTGGCGACCAGTTCGTGGTCGCGGATCACGTCGCGCAGGGGCGGAAGCCCGTCAATCGTTGCCACGGGCGGCTCCCATTTCCGCCGCCATTCTCAGGGCGGCAATCAGGCTGGACGGGTTCGCGATGCCGCGACCCGCAATGTCGAACGCCGTCCCGTGATCGGGCGATGTGCGGATGAAAGGCAGGCCCAGCGTCACGTTGACCCCATCGTCGAAAGCGATGGTCTTGATCGGGATCAGCGCCTGATCGTGATACATGCAGATCGCCGCGTCATAGCGGGTGCGGGCGGCGGCGTGGAACATCGTGTCGGCGGGCAACGGGCCGGACAGGGTCATGCCGCAGGCGCGCAGGGCATCCAGAACGGGGATGATCTTCTCCTCATCCCGGCCCATGGTCCCGCCTTCGCCTGCATGGGGGTTCATCCCGGCAACGGCAATGCGCGGCGAAACGATACCGAAATCCCGGATCAGCGCGGCGTGGGTGATGCGGATCGTCGCCTCCAGCAGATCTGGTGTCAGGGCGGATGGCACTTCGGACAGCGCGATATGGATCGTCGCCGGCACCACCCGCAACTCGGGCGAGGCGAGCATCATCACGACCCGGTCCACCCCCGCCAGCGCGGCAAGGTATTCCGTATGGCCGGGATAGGCAAAGCCCGCGCCATCCTTCAGCACCTTCTTGTTGATCGGGGCGGTGCAGATGCCCGACACCTGATCCGCCATCGCCACTGCGCGCGCGATGACCTCGATCACCCCGGCCGCATTGGCCGGATCGGGCTGGCCGGGCACGGCATCACCCGCAAAGGCATGGGGGAGCACCGGCAGCGTGTCGGCAGCGATGCCAAGCGCATCCGCCGGCGTGGTGATCTCCGCAATCCGCGCACCCGCCAGATGACGCGGATCGGCGATCAAAAAGAACGGCAGCGTGGTCCCAAGCGCGGCGCGGGCCTTGACGGCAAGTTCAAGGCCGATGCCCACAGGTTCCCCGCAGGTGAGTGCGACGGGCTTCACGGCTGACGAATGATCGCGTTGTCGCGAAGCTCGTCCAGATAGACCTCAGCCAACTGGCCCAGACGCTGGTTCTGAAGCTGGTCGCGCACGGCATTACGGTTCACCGGTTCTTCGGAGACCGGACGGCGGGCGCAAAGCATCACGAAAGTCGGCGTGCCGCCACGGTTCATCACCGCGCTTTCGCCCAAGTCCATCTGCGAGACGGCCAGCGCCAGATCCTCGGGCAGCCCTGCCGTGGGCAGCGTCTGGAATTGCAGCGCCTGTTCGGATTTTCCACGCGCGACCGTGTAAAGGTCGGCGCAGGTATCGACCCGTGCCTTCACGCTCCCCGCGCTTTCATCGGGACCAAGGGCGTATTGCGCGATTTCGACCTCGGTCGCGCTTTGGGTCGGCGCGCCTTCCTGAATCTGGCGAAGCTGGAACAGCGCGACGCCGTTCGGGATCGGCAGCGGGCTAGTGACCTGACCGGGGCGCAGCGCAAGGAAGGTCGGACGCAGGGCCGGGGGCAGATCGTTCAGCGACAGCCATTCGATCCGGCCGCCATTCTGCGCCGATGGGGCGGCGGAATACTGGGCGGCCGCGGCGGAGAACTCTGCTTCGGACGAAATCCCGGCGGCCAGATCCTCGGCGAAGTCCAGCGCCTGACCCTCTTGCCCCGGAGGCGCGGCAAGGATCAGCTCGGACAGCAGCACGCGGATGTTGGCGCTGGTGGTCGTATTCTCGATCGCGCGGTCCACCTCGGCATTGGTGATCGTCACCCGCGAAAGATACCGCTGGCGGACGACTTCGCGCCAGACGATCCCGGCCTTGACGAAATCGCGGAACGTTTCTTCCTCGACCCCGGCAGTGGCGATCTGGCGGATGAATTCTTCGGCCGGAAGGTTCGCGCGCTGGGCGAACTCCTCCATCCCGCCGCGGACCTGCTCTTCCGTCGCTTCGATCCCCAGACGGCTGGCTGCGTCCAGACGCAGGCGGTCGTCGATCAGCCCGTCATAGGCGGTCTTCTGGATGTCGCCGGGAGCGCGCAGCAGTTCAAGGAAGCGGACGCGCTGCTCCATCTCCCATCCGGTGACGGCATGGTCGTTCACGATCACGCGCGGTGCGAACAGGTTCTGCGCGGCTGCGGGCATCGCGACGGTTGCGGCAAGGACGAATGCAAGGGTCAGGCGGGTCATCTTCTGTCTTCTCTCGTGCATGGTCGGATCAGCCGCGGCAAGTTCCGGCGGGGCCGGGTTTCTTGCCGCTGCCAAATCCCAGAAGATCGACCGAAAGGCCGATATCGGTGCTGGGCTTCACACTAGTCGAGGTGGCGAACCGACGCGAGAGGGAAAGATCCACGCTCATGCACTCGTTCCGGAACTCCACCCCCACGCCTGCGCGTGCGGCGCGTTCCTCCTCGAAGTCGTAGCGGGCGGAGGTGCGGCCCGCCCAGGCGTCGGTGAATTGATACCGCGTGTCGAAAGTCAACTCCGACAGCGGATCGTCGCGATTCTCGGTCTCGTCCGCCAGAACGCGGATATAGCTGGCCGAAAGACCGAAGCGGTCGAAATCGGCGTCCACCCGCAATTCGGCCTTGCTGGTGGACAGGTCGTCGTCGAACAGCATCCGGTTGGTCAAGATCAGCCCTTCGTCCAGCGTCAGTTGCAGCGCGGCCAGCCAGTCGCTGTCCTTGCCGTTCAGGCCCGATGCTTCGGAAAACTGCCCGAGGTCTTTTTCACGGATCACCCGGCCCACCGTCGCGCCCAGCGTCCAGCCGGCCGGATCGATGCGGGTATAACCGACCCCGAGGTTCAACCGCGCGCCCTGTTCCCGCGCATCGGACCCCGAAAAACGGTTGAGCGAAAACAGGTTCGATTCGTCGAACTCCACCAGCGCGGAATCCTCGTTCGGCAGGTCGGCGGCATCGTCCGGCGCCCAGACCACCTGCACGATCGGCTCGATCAGATGTGATGCGTTCGCCCCCGCCTTGATCCACGGCCAGCGCAGTTCCACTGCCAGCCCGCCGTGAACCCGCGTGGTGGAGCCGCCATACACGTTGTCCTGTTCGATCGAATAGAAGTCGGTCGAAAGCTCTCCCAGCGTGGTGCCGAGGATACCCGCGGGCAGAACCCAGTTCCGCCGCCAGTCCAGCCGAAGCGAGACGCGGGACGTGTCGCGCCCATGGTCCAGCTCGCCCACATCCTCGTCGAAGGGGATGGAAGATGTGCGGCGGTGGCTGTGGGTCTGGAACCGCAAGCCCGCTTCTCCGCCCAGAATCCCGCCGGTGAAACGGCGGTGGAAGGTTACGTCGCCCACCAGCGACGGGATGGTGGAATTCGGCTCCTCGTCCCGGATGGAGTGAAAATGGATCAGCCGGGCCGAGATATATTCGTTGCGCCGCGTGCGCGTCAGTTCGGCGCGGCTTTCAAGACGGTCGCGCTCCTCCATCCCGTAATCGTAGAAATAGGCGGGGTCGGTGACGGTATCGACGCGCAGGTTCAGCGTGAAATCCTGCGGCATGGAAAACTGCGCCACGGCGAAGGCATAGCCGCGCGTGTCGCCGGGGCGCAACTCGTCGCGCGACAGGGCGCCGTTCAGTTCGATCCAGCCGGTGTCGAACGCCTGACGATAGCGCAGGTCCAGCGACCGGGTGTTCTTGGTGCTGTAATAGGGCGTCAGCGTCAGGTCCTTGTCATCGCCGATCGGGATGAAATAGGGAACCTTGATCCCGGTCCCGAAGGCTGAGGTGGTGCGCGCCGAAGGGGTCAGCACCCCGCGCGCACGGTCCAGAGTCGGGTCCGGCATCCGCAGGCGCGGGACATAGAAGACCGGAACGCCTCCCATCCGCAGCGTCGCGTTCTGGAAATAGATCTGGCGTTCGACCTCGTCATGGACCACCTGATCGGCGCGGATTTCCCACAGCGGGGTCGGGTTTCCGGCGCAGACCTGACAGGAGGAGGCGACCGACCGCCCCAGCCGAGTGTAGCGCCCGCCCACCCGGTCGATCTGCTGGGCCGCCAGTTGAAGCTGCTGGTTCATCACGATCCGCGCGCTGCGCAGCACGCCTTCGGTCAGATCGCCCGAAAGCTGCGCCTGATCGGCAAGGATCAGGCTGCCCATGCCGTCTTCCAGCGTGATCGGGCCGTCGATGGCCAGACTGTCCGCCGTTCTGTCATACCGCAGCGATCCGGCGCGCAGACGCTGACCCTGATAGAATATCTCGACATTGCCCGACGCGGTCAGCACCGAGTCATTGGTGATCTGCATCTGGTCCGCGACCAGCGTGGCCTGATCCTGCGCAACGGCGGGCAGGGACGACAGGGCGAGAGCGAAAAGGGCGGCGCGAAGGCGCATCAGCCATCCTCCAGATGCAAGAGCAGACCAAGCGAGCCGAGCGCCGCCGCCAGAGGCGGGGTCCATGCGGCAAGGAGGACAGGGATCTGCCCATTCTCGCCCAGGACCTGCGCGAAGTTCCGCAGGAAGAATACGCCGAAACCGGCCAGCAGCGCCAGAAGCACCATGCTGCCGGTCTTGCCGCCGCGCGCGTGGCGCATCGTGAAGCCGGCGGCGATCAGCACCATCGCAGCCAGAAGCAGGGGCAGGGACAGTTCGCTCTGGAACCAGACGCGGTGCTCGCGGGCCTGAAAGCCCGCCGTCTCGAGCCCGCGGACATAGGCGGGCAGATCCCAGATCGAGATGCCCGAAGGCGGCCGGAAGCCCTCGCGGATGGTTTCGGGTGTCAGATCGGAAGGAATGGTCAGGCTGTCGGTCACTGTCGCCGCCGCCTCGGGGTTCTCGACTGCCAGCGGCCAGCGCTTGACCTTGGCAAGTTGCCATTCGCCGTTCCCCAGCGTCGCCGTTTCCGCCCAGATACGCTCGGCAAGCTGGCCTTGCGCGTCATAGGTCATGAAGGTCACGCCCGTCAGACGGGTGCCGTTGGCATTCGCCTGCCGCGCCTGGATCACGCTTTGCCCTTGGGCATCGCCCTGCCGCAGCCACAGGCCAGAGCCGGAGACGGACAGCACCTGTTCCGTCCCATGCCGCAGCCGCGAGGACAGCGATTCATAACGGCCGGATGTCGCGGCAACCAGCGGGTTCAGCACCGTCACGGTGACGATCCCAAGGATCAGCGCAGTTACCACTGGCGCTGCCAGAAACCGCAGTGCCGACCGCCCCGCCGCCCGCACGACCACCAGTTCCGACGACCGTGAAAGCCCAAGGAACAGCGCGATGGCCGCAAGGATGAAGATCAGCGGCAGGATGGTATAGATGTTCGACGGCACGTTCAGCAGCGCAAGCTGGGCCGCCTGCGCGATCCCGATCTCGCCCGAGAAACGCCGAAGCTGATCCAGCATGTCGATCAGCATCATGATGCCGAAGAAGATCGCAAAGACCCGCAGCACCATGCGCAGGAACCGCCGGGCGATATAAAGGCTGAGGATCATGCTTTCCTCCGGCGTGGGCGTTGCGACCACCACAGAAGGAACATGGCGACGCCGCAGCCGAATGCGGGCGCGGCATAGGCCAGCGCCCAGCCGCCGGCCATCCCCGGCCCCGACGATCCAGCGACGGTATTGATAAGCTGCACGAGGATCAGCAGCACCACCCCGCCAAGGATCTGCCGCCACAGGCCGAACCGGCTGAACGCGCCCAGAAGCAGCGCGGCAAAGCCGATCAACGTCGCCGCCAGCCCCAGAAGCGGCTGGCCGATGCGGTCATGCCCTTCGAACAGCAGCGTGTTGCGGTCGCGGTTCACCTCGGTCATCACCGCCTCGGTCGGGGCAAGAAGTTCGGGCGTGGTGAGCTCGTTCATGCGGCGCGGCCCGCGCGTTCCAGGCTCCAGCATCGCACCGAGGTCATAGGTGAAATCGGCAAAGCGCGTGACCGAAAGCCGCCCCTGTTCCAGCGTCTGCGCCATCCCGTTCACCATCACCAGCTTCGGCCCCGTGTCGGTACGGACCAGAAAGGCACGGCTGGCGGTATAGGTGACTTCGGCAGGGCTCCTCGCATCGGTCAGGAAAAGCTCGCGCAATTCGCCATTCGCCGCGATTTCGCGAATATAGAGAGTGACGCCATCTGCGGGGTGCAGGAACTGCCCGTCGCGCAGGAATTGCGCGGCAAGGCTGTCGGTGATCTCCGCCTGCCGCTCGGCCAGGATGCTGCGCGACAGCGGGACCAGCACATTCATCAGGATCAGCATGGCCAGCGCCACGATCAGCCCGAAGAACATCACAGGACGCGCCAGCCTGAACGCGGAAAACCCCGTCGCCTGCATCACCACAAGTTCGGATTCCTGCGTCAGCCGGTTCACGACATAGACCGTCGCCACGAAGGCCGAGATCGGCAGCACCAGACGGATCACGTTCGGCAGCGTCAGAAGCGAAAATTCAAGGAAGACCAACGCCGACTGCCCGTCGCCGATAAGCTGATCGAACAGCCCCACCGCGCTGTTGACCCAATAGACGGCCACGAGCACCAGCGAAAAGAAGCCGAAAAGCGCAAGAAGCTGCGACAGCATGTATCTGTCGAATCTCGCCACCGCTGCCCTCTCGTTTTCTTGTCGTGTTTTGCCGCAACCTAATCCAAAGCCGTGGCGGGGAAAACTGCTATCTGGTCATCCGGGGGGCTGCGGGCTACGGTTCGCGGCGAAACATCGCCGGAGACATGCCCATGACGACGCCCGTATCCATCCGCTTCGCCGAACCCGAGCTTGACGGCATTGCAGCGGCGACAGGCCGCGTCGTCGTTTTCGTCGGGGCCGAAGGCAAGATGGGGCCGGCGGCGCGGCGCGTGGACAAGCTGACGCGCGGCGCGCTCAAGCGGCTGGCCGAGGCGGATGCCTTCGCCGCGATGAAACCGGGCGACAGCGTCGATCTGGCATGGCCCTCGGGGGTTGCGGCAGAATCGGTGCAGGTGATCCGGCTGGATCGGCGCGACGACGTGGCCGCCGCGCGCAAGGCCGGGGCTGCGATTGGTCGCGCGCTGTCGCCGCTGGGCACGCTGGTGCTGGCGGATACCGTGGCCCGCGCGGCTGAAGTGTCCTTCGGGCTGGCGATGCGCGCCTATGACTTCAACGCCCACAAGACTGCCGAGCCGAAGGTTCCGGGCGAGGTCGTGCTGATGGTGAACGGCCCCGAAGCCGTCGCCGCCGAAGCCGCCCCTCTGGCCGCGCTGGCCGAGGGCGTGTTCTTCACCCGCGATCTGGTGAACGAGCCGGCCAACATCCTGACCACCGACGATTTCGCCGCCCGCCTTGCCGCCATGCACGAGCTGGGACTGGAGGTGGAGATACTGGAAGAAGCCGATCTGGCCGAACTTGGCATGGGTGCGCTTCTGGGTGTCGGGCAGGGATCGGAAAGCCCGTCCAAGGTCGTCGTCATGCAATGGAACGGCGGGGGCGAGGAGCCGCCGCTGGCGCTGGTCGGCAAGGGCGTGGTGTTCGACACCGGCGGCATCTCGATCAAGCCTGCCGCCGGGATGGAGCAGATGACGATGGACATGGGCGGCGCGGGCACCGTCGCGGGCGTCATGCGCACGCTGGCACTGCGGGGCGCGAAGGCCAATGTGGTCGGTCTGGTCGGTCTGGTCGAAAACATGCCGGACGGGCGGGCGCAACGTCCGGGCGACGTGGTGCGGTCGATGAAAGGTGACACGATCGAGGTCATCAACACCGATGCCGAGGGGCGTCTGGTTCTGGCCGATGTGATCTGGTATGCGCAGGAACGGTTCCAGCCTTCGGGCCTGATCGACCTTGCAACGCTGACCGGGGCGATCATCGTCGCGCTGGGCCACGAGCATACGGGCGTGTTTTCCAACGATGATGGCTTCTGCAACGCCTTCCTGTCGGCGGCCAAGGCCGAGGATGAGGGCGCGTGGCGCATGCCGATGGCCGACGCCCATGACGCCAAGCTGAAATCGCGCATCGCCGATATGATGAACGTCGGCGGGCGCGAAGGCGGCTCGATCACCGCCGCGCATTTCATCAAGCGGTTCGTCAAGGACGAGACGCCGTGGATTCACCTCGACATCGCCGGGACCGCGTTGCTCAAGACCGACAGCACCTTGGCGCCGAAGGGTGCGACGGGCTGGGGCGTGCTGGCGCTGAACCGTCTGATCCGCGACAATTACGAGGTGTAAGCCCTTGGCGGTGATGTTCTATCACCTGACACGCTCGACCGCCGAGGAGACGGCGTTCAATCTGCTGACCCGGGCCGTGCAGGCAGGATGGCGGGTGATGCTGCGCGCGCCCGCCGCGCGGCTGGCACAGTTGGACGAGGCGCTGTGGACGGCCAGCGACGACAGCTTCCTGCCGCACGGGGTCGAGGGCGGCAGTCACGACGCCGCGCAGCCGGTGCTGTTGGGCACCGGTGCCATCGGCAATGGTGCCAACTGCCTGATGATCATGGACGGCGCGGATTTCAGCCCGGACGAGGCGGCGCCGCTGGACCGTCTTTGGGTGTTGTTCGACGGGATGGACGATAGCGCGCTGGCCCGCGCCCGTGCGCAGTGGCGGGACGTGACCGGCGCCGGGGTGGACGCGCAATACTGGTCCGAGGAGAGCGGTCGGTGGGAACAGAAACGCTGATCCGCGACGCGCGATCCGCCGATCACACCGCCATAGCCGGGCTGCTGCGCCGTGCCTTCGATGGCGATGGCGAGGCGGCGTTGGTGACGGCCCTGCGCCCTGCCGCGATCGAATTGGTGGCTGAACGGGACGGGGAACTTCTGGGGCATATCCTGCTTTCGGCGCTGGAGGCTCCGTTCCGCGCGCTGGCCCTTGCGCCGGTGGCGGTGGAGCCGGTCTGGCAGGGGCAGGGTGTGGGCGCCGCCCTGATCCGCGCGGCCATTTCGCGCGCGTCCGGGTGGGACGCGATCGTCGTGCTGGGCGATCCGGCCTATTACACCCGCTTCGGGTTCAGCGTGGAGGCGGCTGCGGGATTCGCCTGCGTCTATGCTGGGCCTTATCTGATGCTGCTGCCGCTCGGCGAGGTCCCTGCAACGGGTCGGATCGTCTATCCGCAGGCGTTCTCAACGCTTTAGGATCATCTTGTCGCCACCGATCTCGACCCGGAACTGGCCAAGATAGCTCATCCCCAGAAGCGATCCGTCCATCTCGCCATCGTTCACGAAAGCCTCCAGCACCGGATCGGTCAGGGGCCCCAGCGTCACATCCCGAAGCTGCACCCGCGCCGTCTTGACCGGGCCGTTCGCGGTATAGGCGGTGCCGAGGTAATTCAGCGTTCCGGTGTCGATGCCAAGCCGCTGCGCGTCTGCCTGCGACAACACGACCGAGGTTGCCCCGGTGTCGGCAAGGAAGGTGATCGGCGTGCCCTCCACCTCCAGCGTGACATAGTAATGGCCATCGGGGCTGCGCGGGATGCTGACCTCGCCGCTTTGCAGAACGGCTTGGCGCGGGGCGATGGACAGGCCCATGTCCTGCCACAGCCCATACCCTGCCGCGACGCCAAGGAAGATCAGCCCCCACGCCATCCCGGTGCGAAGGGCAACACCCAGACGCCCGCGATATTCAACGATGATCCAGCCGCCCACGGCGACCAGAAGCAGAGCGAGATAACCAAGGCGGCCGATATCGAAGGATTCCATACCCTTCGATATAGGGGTTTCAGGCCGCCGCCTCCAGCTTCTCCTGCGCTTTCATCCACAGCGCTTCGGCGCGGTCCAGCCCTTCCATCACCTCGGCATATTTCTTCTGCCAGGTTTCAGCCTCGCCGGGGCGGGCATAGAGTTCAGGATCGGCAAGTTTCTTGGCCAGCCGGTCGCGCATGTCGTTCAGCTTCTCCAGCCGGTCCTCGCATTTGCGGACCTCGGCCTTCAGGGCCAGAACCTCGTCGCGGCTGACCTTCTTTTTCTCGGGCGCGGGCTTGGCGGGCTTTTCAACCTCGTCCCCGGCCAGAAGTTGGCGGCGATAGGCTTCCAGATCTTCGGTATAGGGCGCGACCTCGCCACCCTTGACCAGCCAGAGCCGGTCCGCGACCAGCCCAAGCAGGTGCATGTCGTGGCTGACGAGCACGACTGCGCCGGAATAGGTGGTCAGCGCCTCGACCAGCGCCTCCCGCGACTCCATATCAAGGTGGTTGGTCGGCTCGTCCAGGATCAAGAGATGCGGCGCGTCGATTGTCGCCAGCAGCAGCGAAAGCCGCGCCTTCTGCCCGCCCGACAGACGACCCACGGCGGTATCGGCCTGATCCGCGCCAAGGCCGAAGCCCGCCAGTCGCGCCCGGTTGCGCGGCTGCCCTTCGGCGGGACGGACGCGCTGGACGTGCTGCAATGGCGTTTCGTCAATATGCAGCTCGTCCACCTGATGCTGCGCGAAATAGCCGATGCGCAGCTTCGATGACCGGGTGATCTGCCCACCCAAAGTCTCAAGTTTTCCGGCCAACAATTTGGAAAGAGTTGACTTTCCTTCGCCGTTGCGCCCCAGAAGGGCGATCCGGTCATCCTGATCTATCCGCAGGCTCAGCTTGCGCAGCACCGCCTTGCCGTCATAACCGACGGCGGCGTTGTCGATGTTGATGATCGGGGGTGACAACTCCTCCGGCTCGGGGAAGGTGAAGACCTGCTGGCGGGCTTCCTCGGGCGGGGTGATCGTCTCCATCTTTTCAAGCTGCTTCACGCGGGACTGGGCCTGCGCGGCTTTGGATGCCTTGGCTTTGAAACGGTCCACGAAGGCCTGCAGATGGGCGCGGCGGGCGTCCTGCTTCTTTGCCTCGGCGGTCAGCACGGCGCGGCGTTCGGCCATCTGGCGCGCGAACTGGTCGTAGGGGCCGGTCCAGTAGGTCAGCTTCTTGCTGTCCAGATGCAGGATGCCCTGCACCGCGCGGTTCAGCAGGCCGCGGTCGTGCGAGATGATGAGCACGGTATGCGGATATTTCTGAAGGTAGCTTTCCAGCCAAAGCGCGCCTTCCAGATCCAGATAGTTGGTCGGCTCGTCCAGCAGCAGAAGGTCGGGCTGGGCGAACAGAACGCCCGCCAGCGCGACCCGCATCCGCCAGCCGCCCGAAAAATCAGAACAGGGGCGCAGCTGCGCCTCGGCATCGAAGCCCAGACCCTTGAGGATCGCCGAGGCGCGGCCTTCGGCAGACCAGGCGTCGATGTCCGTCAGGCGCGTCTGGATTTCCGCGATGCGATGCGGATCGGTCGCGGTTTCTGATTCCGCCAGCAGTTCCGCGCGTTCGGTGTCCGCCGCCAGCACCGTGTCCAGAAGCGAGGTGGACGAGGATGGCACCTCCTGCGCGACGCCGCCGATGCGGGACCGGGCGGGCAGGCTGATGTCGCCCCCTTCGAGCGCGAGTTCGCGCTTGATCAGCCGGAACAGCGTCGTCTTGCCCGCGCCGTTGCGCCCGACAAGGCCGACCTTGTGGCCGGTGGGAATGGTGGCCGAGGCCCCCTCGAACAGGGGGCGGCCTTCGACGGAATAGGTGATGTCCGAGATACGCAGCATGCGTGGGGCTTGCCCGAAGCCCCGCACAAGGTCAATGGGGCGCTTGGGTTCCGCGTTCGCGATAAGGCGTCGTGTCGTAATGCGCGCGATAGCATTTGGAGAAATGCGACGGGCTGGCGAAGCCGCAGGCAAGGGCGACGTTGATGACGCTCATGTCGGTCTGCATCAGAAGGTTGCGGGCCTTGGACAGCCGCAATTCCATGTAATACCGCTTTGGGCTGCGGGCGAGGTAACGGCGGAAAAGGCGTTCCAACTGGCGGGTGGACATGCCCACTTCCTCGGCCAGATCGGCGGGGCTGATCGGGTCTTCGATGGCGGCTTCCATCTTCTTGATGACCTCGGACAGCTTGGGATGCCGAACGCCGATGCGGGTCGGGATGGACAGGCGCTGCGTGTCGCGATCGGTGCGGATGGCGGAATAGATCAACTGGTCCGCGACGGTATTGGCCAGCGCATCCCCTTGATCCTGCGCGATGATCCGCAGCATCAGATCGATCGAGGACGTGCCGCCCGCCGTGGAAATCCGGTTGCCGTCGATCACGAACACGGACTTCGTAAGCTGGACCTCCTCGAACTCCTCCAGAAAGCCGTCATGGTTTTCCCAGTGGATCGTGGCCTTGCGCCCATCCAGAAGGCCCGCCTTGGCGACCGAATAGGCGCCGGTGCAAAGCCCGCCGACGGCCGCGCCCCGCCGCGCCTCGCGCCGCAGCCAGCTTGTGATCGGGCGCGTGGTCGCCTTCTGCACGTCGATCCCGCCACAGACGAGCAGCGTGTCCTCGCGCTCCAATTCCTCCAGCCCCATGTCCAGCTTGAACGCGGCACCGTTGGAGCAGGTCGCGAATCCACCTTCGCCGGCCAGTTTCCAAGTGTAAAGCTCTTGGCCCGCGACGCGGTTGGCGATGCGCAGCGGCTCGATCGCGCAGGCGAAGGAAAGCATGGTGAAGCGATCCAGAAGCAGAAAGACGAAGCGGCGCGGCGCCGTCATCTTCGCGACCTGGGTGGCTTTGCGAGTCTCGGTGGACATCTGGCGACCTGTCGGTGTCGGTTTTGCGCAACAGCAACAGAAATGCGACATGTCCGCAAGGGGCCGTTGGCGCTAACTGACCTCTTGGCTTTTGCCACGGTTTTGCCCTATACGCGCAAGATTGCCTGACTGATGGCGGAGGATGACATGACCAAGGGCTGGACGAAATCCGACTGGCGCGCAAAGCCGCGCGTGCAGATGCCGGATTATCCCGATCAGACCGCGCTGAACGCGGTCGAGAAGCAACTTGCGAAATATCCCCCGCTGGTCTTTGCAGGCGAGGCGCGCAAGCTGAAGGCGCAGCTGGCCGAGGTTGCGGCAGGCCGCGCGTTCCTTCTGCAAGGCGGTGACTGCGCCGAAAGCTTTGCCGAATTCGGTGCGGACAACATCCGCGACACGTTCCGCGTGATGCTGCAGATGGCGGTCGTGCTGACCTATGGTGCGAAGGTGCCGGTCGTCAAAGTGGGTCGCATGGCGGGGCAATTCGCCAAGCCGCGTTCGGCGGCGATGGAAACCGTGGGCGGGGTCGAGCTTCCCAGCTATCGCGGCGATATCATCAACGGCTTCGACTTCACGCCCGAGGCGCGGATTCCCGATCCGTCGCGGATGCTTCAGGCCTATACGCAGGCTGCGGCCTCGCTGAACCTGCTGCGCGCATTCTCGACCGGCGGCTTTGCCGATATCCACCGCGTCCACGCATGGACGCTGGGTTTTGCCGAACATGACAAGGCCGAGCGTTACCGCGAATTGTCGAACCGCATTTCCGACGCGCTGGACTTCATGACGGCGGCAGGGATCAACCCGGACACGGCGCATACGCTGCAGACGGTCGATTTCTGGACGAGCCACGAAGCTTTGCTGCTGGAATACGAGGAGGCGCTGTGCCGCATCGACAGCATCACCGGCAAGCCGGTGGCGGGGTCGGGCCACATGATCTGGATCGGCGACCGCACGCGGCAGCCGGACGGCGCGCATGTCGAATTCTGTCAGGGCGTGCTGAACCCGATCGGCCTGAAATGCGGCCCGTCCACCACGGTGGACGAGTTCAAGGTGCTGCTGGAAAAGCTGAACCCGGAAAACGAGGCGGGGCGTCTGACCCTGATCGCGCGTTTCGGTGCGGGCAAGGTGGGCGATCACCTGCCGCGTCTGGTCAAGGCTGTGCAGGAGGAAGGTGCGAACGTCGTCTGGTCCTGCGATCCGATGCACGGGAACATCATGAAATCCTCGACCGGATACAAGACGCGCCAGTTCGACGCGATCCTGTCTGAGGTGCGCGATTTCTTTGCGATCCACAAGGCCGAGGGCACCATCCCCGGCGGCGTGCATTTCGAGATGACCGGCAAGGACGTGACCGAATGCACGGGCGGTCTGCGCGCCGTGACGGACGAGGATCTGTCGGACCGTTACCACACCGCCTGTGACCCGCGCCTGAACGCCAGCCAGTCGCTGGAACTCGCGTTCCTGGTGGCCGAGGAATTGTCCTCGCGCCGCGACGAAGGGCGCCGTATCGCGCTTTGATTGGCAATCCGGGCCGGGGGCGTTAGTTTCCGGCCTGAATCGCAGGGAGCCCGTGATGCGTTACGAATACCAGGTTGTTGCCGCCCCGAAGAAGGGCGAGAAGCTGCGCGGGGCGAAGACACCGTCCGACCGTTATGCAGCGGCACTGGCGACGATCATGAACCAGATGGGACGCGACGGCTGGGAATATGTGCGCTCCGATGCGCTGCCCTCTGAGGAGCGGAGCGGTTGGACCAAGCGCACGATGGTCTATCACCACGTTCTGGTCTTTCGCCGTGCAGTGGCTGAAACCGCACCGGCGCCCATCGCGACGATGCCGGAAGGCGTGACGCCGGTCGTCGGCCCGGCCCGCGTGGTCTAAGCCAAAGCTTTCGGCAGCGCCTCGGCCAAGGCGGCAAGGTCCGCTTCGGTCCCGGCGCTGATTCGGATGCAGCGGTCATGCGGGGCCACGAAGGGCATCCGTACGAAGATGCCCAGATCGGCCAGCCTTGCCACGACGCTGCGCGCATAATCGCCGTCCCGACCGCAATCGAGGGTCACGAAATTGGTGGCCGAGGGCAGGGGCGTCAGTCCGTTGTCACGCGCGATGCGGGCGATCTCGTCCCGCGCTGCGGCAACGCGCTTGCGCGTCGTCGCCAGCCATTCTGCGTCGCGAAACGCCGCGAGTGCCCCCGCTTGCGCGATGCGGCCCACTCCGAAATGGTTGCGCACCTTGTCGAAGCTGCGGATCAGGTCGCTTGCGCCCAGCGCGTAGCCTACGCGCAGACCGGCCATGCCATAAGCCTTGGAAAAGGTTCGCATCCGGATCACACGCGGGTCTTCGGGGTCCACCCGTGCGGCAGTGCCTTCGGGCGCAAGCTCGACATAGGCTTCGTCAAGAACCAGCAGCGTGTCTTCGGGCATCGCGGCGATCATCGCCTCGATCCGTTCGCGCCCGTGATGGCTGCCCATCGGATTGTCCGGGTTGGCGATGTAAAGCAGCTTCGCGCCGACCTCTGCCGCCTTGGCCAGCAACGCATCCGGGTCTTCGTGATCGCCCCGGTAAGGCACCTTGTGCAGCACGCCGCCAAAACCCGCGACGTGGAAATTGAAGGTCGGATAGGCACCGTTCGATGTGACCACCGCATCGCCTTCCGCCACCATCAGCCGAACAAGATAGCCCAGCAGCCCGTCGATCCCTTCGCCCACCACGATATTCGACATGGCGACGCCGTGATGCGCAGCCAGCGCCTCGCGCAGATCATGGCTGGCGGAATCGCCATACATCCACACATCGCGCGCCGCCTCTGCCATCGCCGCCACAGCGCGGGGCGAGGGGCCGAACACGTTTTCGTTCGCGCCCAGCCGGGCAGCGAAGCCGCGCCCCCGCTGGCGTTCCTGAACCTCCGGCCCGATGAAGGGCACAGTGGCGGGCAGGCTTTCGACCAGCGGAGTATAGCGCGGCATCAGGCGATTTCCGACAGCGCGCGGCGCAGCTTGGCGGCCTCGGCCTCTTGCAGGGCGATGTTCTCGCGCGCCTCCTCGACGACGTCTTCGGGGGCGGAGGCGATGAACTTGGGATTGTTCAGCCGCCCGCGCAGCCCGTTCATGTCCTTCTCCAGCTTTTCCAGCGTCTTTTGCAGGCGCGTCTGTTCGGCGGCGATGTCGATGATGCCTTCCAGCGGGATGGCGAAGGTCGCCCCTTCGACAGCCACGGTGACTCCCTTCGGCGCGGACGCGGCGTCGGTCAGCGTCTCGATCCGGGCAAGACGCTTGATCAGGGCTTCGTTCCGGCTCCACGCCTCGCGGGCCGTCCCGTCCATGTCGAGCGACAGCACGTCCAGCTTCAACCCGACCGGAACGCGCACCTGCGCGCGGGCCGAGCGCACGTCGTCGATGACGCGGATCACCCAGGTCATCTCGCGCAGCGCGGCATCGTCGGAATGCGCGTGCTCGGGCCAGTCGGTGTGGATCAGCGGCTTGCTGCGCGTGCCGGTGGTCTGCCAAAGCTCCTCGGTGACGAAGGGCATGATCGGGTGCAGCAGGATCATGCACTGGTCCAGCACCCATGCCATCGTGCTGCGGGTCTCGTCGGCATGTTCGCCGTCGAACAGGGGCTTGGCAAACTCGACATACCAGTCGCAGACCTTGCCCCAGACGAAAGCGTACAGCGCGTTGGCCGCCACGTCGAAGCGGTAGTTTTCCAGCGCCGCATTCACCTCGGCCAGCACGGCAGAGGTTTCGGCGATGATCCAGCGGTTCACCGTAGCGTCGGCCTGCGGCGCGTCGCCCGTGGTGTGGCCTTCCCAGACGCCGTTCATCTCGGCAAAGCGGCAGGCGTTCCACAGTTTCGTGCCGAAGTTGCGATAACCCGCGATCCGCGCGGTGGACAGCTTCAGATCGCGGCCCATCGCCGCCATGGCGGTCAGGGTGAAGCGCACGGCATCTGCGCCGTATTCGTCGATCAGCTCCAGCGGGTCGAGGACGTTGCCCAAGGATTTGGACATCTTCTTGCCCTTCTCGTCCCGCACCAGCGCGTGAACATAGACGGTCTTGAACGGCACCTGATCCACGACGGCCAGCTGCATCATCATCATCCGGGCGACCCAGAAGAAGATGATGTCGAAGCCGGTGACCAGCACGTTGGTCGGGAAATATTTCTGCAGTTCCGGCGTCGGTTCGGGCCAGCCCAGCGTGCCGATCGGCCAGAGGCCGGACGAGAACCAGGTGTCCAGCACGTCCGGGTCGCGCCAATAGCTGACGGCGTTGATGTCGGGTGCCTGTTCGGCGGAATCACCGATGGCTTCCTCGCGGCTGGCGGCGGGCACCAGCGCGTATTCGCCGTAATAGTCGCGCATCTGGGCGCGGGCCTCATCCTCGGTCGCGGCGCAGAAGGGAACCACTTCGGACCAGTCGAAGGGGGCCGCGCCTTCTTCCGATTGCGGCACCTTGCGCGGGCCATACCAGACCGGGATCTGGTGGCCCCACCAAAGCTGGCGCGAGATGCACCACGGCTCGATATTCTCCAGCCAGTGGAAATAGACCTTGGCGTCGCGCTCGGGCAGGATCTGCGTCTCGCCCGAGCGGACGGCGTCCAGCGCGGGGCCGACGATCCTGTCCGTATCCACGAACCACTGGTCGGTCAGCATCGGCTCGATGACCACTTTGGAACGGTCGCCGAAGGGCTGCATGATCGGTTTGCTCTCGACCACCGGGCGGCGTTCCAGATGCTCGGACCCGGTTTCGGGGTCGATCGTCTTGACCAGTTCGGTCACGGCAAGGCCGACGGCATTGATGTCGGCCACCACGGCGGCGCGCGCCTCGAACCGGTCCATCCCGCGGTATTTCTCGGGGACGAGGTTGAGGGTGTCGACCTCGGCCTCGTTTGTCGGCGATCCGGCTGCGATCTCGCGCGCGCGGATCACCGTTTCGGCATAGGACAGCCCATCGTCACGCATCGCGCCCTTGGTGTCCATCAGGCGGTACATCGGAAGGTTTGCGCGTTTGGCGACCTGATAGTCGTTGAAGTCATGCGCGCCCGTGATCTTCACCGCGCCCGAGCCGAAGGTCTTGTCCGGGTATTCGTCGGTGATGATCGGGATCAGACGGTCGCACAGCGGCAGATGGACCATCTTGCCAACGATGGGGGCATAGCGTTCGTCGCTGGGATGCACCGCGACCGCGCCGTCGCCCAGCATCGTCTCGGGGCGCGTGGTCGCGATGGAGATATAGTCGCGCGTCTCGCGCAGGGTGACGGTGCCGTCCTCGTCCCGCTCGACATATTCATAGGTTTCACCGCCCGCCAGACGGTATTTGAAATGCCACATATGGCCGGGGGTCTCGTTGTTCTCGACCTCCAGATCCGAGATGGCAGTCTCGAAATGCGGGTCCCAGTTCACGAGGCGCTTACCGCGATAGATCAGGCCCTTGCGATACATCTCGACGAAGACCTTGACCACGGCCTCGGGGAAGTTGCCGGACATGGTGAAGGCTTCGCGGTCCCAGTCGCAGGTCGCGCCAAGGCGTTTCAGCTGGCCGACGATGGTGCCGCCCGACTTTTCCTTCCAGTTCCAGACCTTTTCCAGAAACGCCTCGCGGCCCAGTTCGCGTCGCCCGGGCTGCTGCGACAGCGCCAGTTCGCGTTCCACCACCATCTGCGTCGCGATGCCCGCATGGTCGGTGCCCGGCTGCCACAGCGTGTCGAACCCGCGCATCCGGTGCCAGCGCACCAGGATGTCCTGAAGCGTGTTGTTGAACGCGTGGCCCATATGCAGGCTGCCCGTCACGTTCGGCGGGGGGATCATGATGCAGAAGGTTTCGCTGCGCGAGGCGTTGGCCCCTGCGCGGAACGCGCCCATCTCCTCCCACATGGCGTAAACGCGGGCTTCGGCCTCGGCGGCGTTGAAGGTCTTTTCCATCGGCATCTGTCGCATTCCCCAGTGTTGGTGCAGGGAATACAGGCTGGCGCGGCCGAGGCCAAGCCCATGGCGTCATGATACCGAAACCTTCGTGCGAATAGGGTCTTTTCACGGGCCGCGATGTGTCGCATACGCGCCCCCTCGATTCTCCGCGCGGGGAACCTGTCCGGGTCCCCGGCGTCTTGTTGGCAGAAAGGAAACGCCGATGGGACTTTCCAAGACGATCTGGACCAGACCAGCCGAATACCTGCGCACGATGCAGCCCGAAGCGCCGGTGCTGTTCTTTTCGCCATCCTTGCTGCAATCGGTGGCGCGGCGGTTCATCGACGGGTTTCCGGGCATGGTCACCTATGCCGTGAAGGCCAACCCCGAGGAGGTGGTGATCGAGAACCTCGCCGCCGCAGGTGTTCGGGGTTACGACGTGTCCTCGCCGGCCGAGATGCGTCTGGTCCGCCGTGTCGATCCGGACGCGGCGATGCATTACAACAACCCCGTCCGGTCGCGCGCCGAAATCCGCGCGGCGGTCGAACTCGGGGTCAAAAGCTATTCCGTCGATTCGGCGAGCGAGTTGGCCAAGCTGATGGAGCTTGTCTCGCCCGAGGGTTGCGAGATTTCGGTGCGCTTCAAGCTGCCGGTCATGGGTGCGGCCTATAACGCCGGTGCCAAGTTCGGCGCGACGGTGGAGCTTGCGACCGACCTGCTGGCCGATGTTGCGCGGGCGGGGTTCATCCCGTCGCTGGCCTTCCATCCCGGCACGCAATGCACCGAACCGGGCGCGTGGGACCCCTATATCCGCACGGCGGCCAGTATCGCGAAGAATGCGGGCGTGACGATTTCGCGGCTGAATGTGGGCGGGGGCTTTCCGAACCACCGTCTGAACGGTGTGACCCCGGAATTGGAGGCGATCTTCGACCGCATCGCCGACGTGACCGAGGAAGCCTTTGGCAGCAGCGACCCCGATCTGGTCTGCGAGCCGGGGCGGGGCGTCTGCGGCGATGCCTTCACGCTGGCCTCGCGCGTGAAGGCGGTGCGCGATGGGCAGCATGTGTTCCTGAACGACGGCATCTATGGCTCGCTGACGGAACTGCCGCTGATCGGGGTGATCGACCGGGTGGAGGTGCTGACCCCCGAAGGAAAGCTGCGGACGGGCGAGAAGTCGGAACGCATCCTGTTTGGCCCGACCTGCGATTCCGTCGACCGTATCCCGGGCGAGATGAAGTTGGTGGACGGCGTCGAGGAGGGTGATTTCGTCGTCTTTCAGGGCATGGGCGCCTATTCATCGGTCACAAATACCCGCTTCAACGGATTCGGAGAGCTGTCGCTGGCCACGGTGCTGAGCCTGAAACTCTAGGCTTCCATTGACCCTGCGCGCCGCCTCTGGCATCCCGGGGGCGACAGACAGGACGTGTATGATGAACCTCTTCTCCGAACTCCGCACCCTTGTGACCGAGGCGATCGCCGCGATGCAGGCGGCGGGCGAACTGCCCGAGGGGCTCGACCTGACCGCCGTCGCGGTGGAGCCGCCGCGTGATGCGGCCCATGGTGACATGGCGACCAACGCCGCGATGGTGCTGGCCAAGCCCGCCGGGAAGCAGCCGCGCCAGATCGCCGAGGGGCTGGCCGCGCGCCTGTCCGCCGATCCGCGCATCACGGCGGTCGAGGTGGCGGGGCCGGGGTTCCTGAACCTGCGGCTGGACAAGGCGCTGTGGCAGCGGCTGGTGGCGGCGGTCCTGTCGCAAGGCGATGAATACGGGCGCAGCGCCATCGGTGCGGGCACCAAGGTGAACATCGAATTTGTCTCGGCCAACCCGACGGGTCCGATGCATGTCGGCCATACGCGCGGCGCGGTGGTGGGCGATGCGCTGGCGCGGCTTCTGGCCTTTGCCGGCTGGGACGTGACGCGCGAATACTACATCAACGATGGCGGCGCGCAGGTCGATGTGCTGGCGCGTTCGGCATACGAGCGTTACCGCGAGGCGAACGGACTGGAGCCGGAGATCCGCGAAGGGCTTTACCCCGGCGATTATCTGATCCCGGTGGGCGAGGCGCTGAAGGAAGCCTATGGCACCGCTCTGTTGGACAAGCCCGAAAGCGAATGGCTGATCACGATCCGCGATTTCGCCGTGCGGCGGATGATGGCGATGATCCGCGAGGATCTGGCCGCGCTGAACGTCAAGATGGACGTCTATTCGTCGGAAAAGGCGCTCTATGGCACCGGCAAGATCGAGGCGGCGCTGGACCGTCTGCGGGCGCTGGACCTGATCTATGAAGGCGTGCTGGAGCCGCCGAAGGGCAAGACCCCCGAGGATTGGGAGCCGCGCGAACAGACGCTGTTCCGCTCCACCGCGCATGGCGACGACGTGGACCGTCCGGTGATGAAGTCCGATGGGTCCTGGACCTATTTCGCGCCCGACATCGCCTACCATTATGACAAGGTCGAACGCGGCTTCGATCAGTTGATCGACATTTTCGGCGCGGATCATGGCGGTTACGTAAAACGGATGAAGGCGGCCGTCGCGGCGCTGTCGAACGGTCGCGTGCCGCTGGACATCAAGCTGATCCAGCTGGTGAAGCTGTGGAAGAACGGCGAGCCCTTCAAGATGTCCAAGCGGGCCGGGACCTTCGTGACCCTGCGCGACGTGGTCGAACAGGTGGGCGCGGACGTGACGCGGTTCGTGATGCTGACCCGCAAGAACGATGCGGCGCTGGATTTCGATTTCGACAAGGTGCTGGAACAGTCCAAGGACAACCCGGTCTTCTACGTCCAGTATGCCAGCGCCCGGATCAACTCTGTCATCCGCAAGGCTACGGTCGAGGTGGATGATCTGACGCTGGCCGGGGCGGATATGACGCTGCTGGACCACGATGCCGAGATCGGGCTGGCGAAGAAGCTGGCCGAATGGCCGCGTCTGGTCGAGATCGCCGCCCGCAGCAACGAGCCGCATCGCATCGCTTTCTATCTTTACGAACTGGCGTCGGACTTCCACGCGCTGTGGAACCGCGGCAATGACGATACGTCGTTGCGGTTCGTGCAGGAGGATGCGGGCATCACCCAAGCAAAAATCGGCCTCGCACGGGCCACGGGCGTTGTGATTTCCAACGGTTTGGGTATCTTGGGTGTCACACCGGCCCGGGAAATGCGCTGATAAAAGCCACCCACCGGTTCAGAGCAGGCAGGGCGGATCAACCGCCGCATTGGGGCAGTGGGCATGGCCGAGATTGACTATGACGATTTCGATGGCGCGGAATACGCGCCCGCGAGACCGCTGCGCGTCCAGCGCATCATCAACATCGCCGGGGCCGTATCCTCGGTCGCGATGGTGGTGGGGCTTGGCATCTGGGGCTATCAGGTCGCCGTTCGCGACGTGACCGGCATTCCCGTGGTTCGTGCGCTGGAAGGTCCGATGCGGATCGCCCCCGAGGACCCGGGCGGCGAGATCGCCGCGCATCAGGGCCTTGCCGTGAACGCGATCGCCGCCGTGGGCAGCGCGCTTCCGGGCGGCGAGGAGATCACCCTTGCCCCGCGCGCCGCGCAACTGGACATGGCCGACGGGCCGGGGTTGGAGGGGATAGAGCCTGACGCCGCCATCATGCAGGCCGTGGCCGAGGCGAACGGGACCGGCAGCGTGGCGATGCCCGCACGCCTTCCCGCCCCGCCGACCGAACCTGCGCGCGAGGATGTGGAACAGACCGGTGCCGCTTCGGTCGATGGCGAGCCGATCGACGGCTTGGTGATCGCCGCCCCGGTGATTGACCCGACGCTGATCCCGCCGGAACTGAAGGAAGAAGACATCCCGCCCGCGCCCGCAGGGGCCGTGACCCGCTCGCCCCGCCCGCCATCGCGGCCGGGCGGCGTGCAGGTGGCAGCAGCGAGCCCGGCGGCGGCGCCCGCGCGCGAGGTTGCCTCGACCACGCTGAAATCCGGCGAGCGGCTGGTGCAGCTTGGTGCCTTCGACAACGAAGAACAGGCGCGGCGCGAATGGGACCGCCTGACCAGCCAATTCGGCAACTTGCTGAGCGAGAAAGGCCGTGTCGTCCAGCAGGCGCAAAGCGGGGGGCGGACCTTCTATCGCCTGCGCGCCAACGGCTTCGCGGACGAGGCCGATGCGCGGCGCTTCTGTTCGGCGCTGCTGGCCGAGAACGCCGCCTGTATTCCCGTCGCGAACCGATGACCCACGGGGCGGCGATCTTCGGCTGCGACGGGCTCACGCTCGGCGCGGATGAAAGGGCATTCTTCCGCGACGCGGACCCGTTCGGCTTCATCCTGTTCGGTCGGAATGTCGAGACCCCGGATCAGGTGCGCGCGCTTTGTGCCGCGCTGCGCGAGGCCGTGGGGCGCGATGCGCCGATCCTCGTTGATCAGGAGGGTGGACGCGTGCAGCGTCTGCGCGGCCCGCACTGGCGCGAATGGCAGCCGCCGCTGGAGGTGGGTTCGCGCGATCCGGTCGCGGCGATGCGGCTGCGGTCCCGGATCATCGCTGCCGAACTGCGCGGGGTCGGGATCGACGCGAACTGTGCCCCGGTGGCCGATATTGCCGGCGATGCGACGCATCCGTTTCTGCGCAACCGCTGCTATGGCACCGACGTTGCAACGGTAACCGCATTGGCGCGGGCCGCGGCAGAGGGGCATTTGGAGCAGGGCGTTCTGCCCATCATCAAACATATGCCGGGCCATGGCCGCGCGACGGCGGATTCGCACAAGGACCTGCCCACCGTAACTGCCGATCCTGAGGATCTGCGACAAACCGATTTCGCGCCCTTCCGCGCCTTGAACCATCTGCCGATGGCGATGACCGCGCATATCGTCTTCCGCGCTTTCGATGACCGACCCGCCACCTGTTCGCCCACGATGATCCGCCTGATCCGCGAGGAGATCGGATTTGACGGGTTGCTGATGACCGACGACATCTCGATGGAAGCGTTGGCCGGCACGATCCCGGAGCGGACGGCAGCGGCGCTTTCAGCCGGCTGCGATGTGGTGCTGCATTGCAATGGCGATCTGGCCGAACGCGTCGCCGTGGCGGATGTCGCCGGTCGCATGAGCGCCGATGCCGCGCGCCGGGGCGATGCCGCGCTGGCAATGCGCCGCGCGCCCGAAAGCGTTGACATGGCGGCACTGGATGCCGAACTATCGGACCTTCTGATCGGATAGACGATGGTGGATGCTGCTGACGTAGCCGAGCGGCTTGAGGCCGAGGCGCTGATCGTGGACGTCCGGGGCTTCGAGGGGCCGCTGGACCTGCTTCTGTCGCTGTCGCGCACCCAGAAGGTCGATCTGCGGCAGATTTCCGTTCTGGAACTGGCCGAGCAATATCTGCGCTTCGTCGACGAGGCGAAGGCGCTGCGGATCGAACTTGCGGCGGACTATCTGGTGATGGCGGCTTGGCTCGCCTATCTCAAATCCCGCCTGCTTCTGCCGCCCGATCCGACCGAGGAAGGCCCGAGCGCCGAGGATCTGGCCGCGCATCTGGCCTTTCAGCTTGAACGGCTGTCGGCCATGCGCGAGGCAGCGGCGATGCTGATGGCGCGCGACCAGCGCGGCCGTGACTTTTTCGCGCGCGGGCTTCCAGAAGAAGTCACACGCAACCGCCGCATCACCTATTCCGCCAGCCTGCTGGACCTCATGCGTGCCTATGCCCGCCTGCGCACGAAGGACGAGTTTCGGCCATTCGTCATGGACCGGGACCACGTGTTCACGATGGAACAGGCGCTGGACCGGATGCGCGGGTTTCTTGGCACGTTGGTCGATTGGTCGGACCTGACCGAATGGCTGCCCGAGGGCTGGGACGGGCATCCGATGCGCCGCCGTTCCTCCACCGCTGCCCATTTCGCGGCGATGCTTGAAATGGCCAAACGCGGGCAGATCGAACTCCGGCAGGGCGACACCTTTGCCCCCATCCAGATCCGGAGGCGCGCATGAGCCTTTTCGCGCCCCCCGCCATGGATGCCCAGGAGCGCATGGTCGAGGCGATCCTGTTCGCCGCTGCCGAACCGGTGACGATCGCCGAGCTTGCTTCGCGGATGCCGCATGGTTGCGATCCCGCCGAGGCGCTGACCCATCTGCGCCGCAGATACGAGGGGCGGGGCGTCGCGCTGCTGCGGATCGGCGACAGCTATGCCTTCCGGACCGCGCCGGACCTGTCGCACCTGATGCAGCGCGACGTGGTCGAGACGCGCAAGCTGTCCCGCGCTGCGATCGAAACACTGGCCATCGTCGCTTATCACCAGCCCGTCACCCGCGCCGAGATCGAGGAGATCCGCGGCGTTGCGGTCAGCCGTGGCACCGTCGATCAGCTGTTGGAGCTGGAATGGATCAGGCTCGGACGCCGCCGGATGACGCCGGGCCGCCCGGTGACTTTCGTCGTGACCGAACAGTTCCTGGACCATTTCGGGCTGGAATCCGCGCGCGATCTGCCCGGGCTGAAGGAACTTCGCGAAGCGGGGCTGCTTGACAACAGGCCCCCGCCGGGGGGCAATGCAGCAGAGCCTGACGAGGATGAGAGCCCGTCCGGGCAAAGCGAACTTTTCGAGGATTGAGCGATGAAGATGAATGGCATTCTGCGCAAGTTGATCGTGATGGCGCTGCCGTTTCTGATCAAGAAGGGCACCGACTACGTCGCGAAGCGCGGCACGACCACCACCAGCACGGCGGGAAGCAAGCAACTTCAGACCTCCGCCCGCTCCACCGCGAAACGTGCGCGGCAGGCGGCGAAGGTCACTCGCAAGATGCGTTAGCGAAAGTGCTTGGACAGCTTCAAACCCTGTCCTTGATAATTCGATGCGATACCGGCGCCGTAGAGTATATCCGGCGGCGCCGACATGCGCTCGTAAACCAGCCGCCCGACGACCTGACCGTGTTCCAGCACGAAGGGCGCCTCGTGGCAGCGCACCTCCAGCACGCCGCGCGACCCTGCGCCGGTGCCGTGGCCGAAGCCGGGATCGAAGAAACCGGCGTAATGCACCCGAAACTCGCCCACCATCGCCAGATAGGGGGCCATTTCGGCGGCGTGGTCGGGCGGAATCGTCACCGCCTCGCGGCTGACGAGGATATAGAACGCACCGGGATCGAGGATGATATGGCCGTCAGTCGCGCGCACCTCCTCCCAGAAGTCGAAGGCGGGATAGTGGCCGATCCGGCCAAGGTCGATCACGCCGGTGTGTGGCTTGGCCCGCCAGCCCACGAGGCCGCGTTCCAGATCGACCGAAAAACCAAGCCCGCCCGAGATCACGGGCGTGTCCGGCACAAGCGGTGTCTGCGCGTGAAGGCACGCAAGCTCGGCATCCGACAGCACGGCCTGACCCTGGCGCAGCCGCAACTGGTTCAGGCGCATCCCGGGGCGGACCAGCACCGAAAAGCTGCGCGGGCAAACTTCGGCCCAGAGGGGGCCATGATAACCGTCCGCGATCCGGTCGAACTCCACCCCGCCATCCGTGATGGTGCGCGTCAGCAGATCGAGGCGACCCGTGGAACTTTTGGCGTTCGCAACGGCGCTGATACCCGGCGGCAGCGCCAGCCGCTCCATCAGGGGGATGACATAGACGCAGCCCTTCTCCAGCACCGCGCCATCGGTCAGATCGATCCGGTGCATCTCGAATTCCGCGATTCGCTCTTGCACGGAACGTCCGCGTCCCGCGAGGAAGCTGGCCCGCACCCGATAGGCATGGGTGCCCAGCCGTAGATCGACACTGGCGGGCTGCACCTGTTCGTCCAGAACGTCCGGCGTGGCGGCGATGATGCCGCGGGCGATCAGGTTGCGCAGCGTCTGCGCAGGAAGAACACCGGTCATAAATACCCCCAGAAACAGCGAAAGCCGCCCGTTTGAACGGACGGCTTTCGGTGATGGTCGGGCCGGCGAGATTCGAACTCGCGGCCTTCCGCCCCCCAGACGGACGCGCTAACCAGGCTGCGCCACGGCCCGACACGGGGCGATACATAACGATATTCCGGGCAGGGGCAAGCCGGAAATCGCA
Organism: Falsirhodobacter xinxiangensis; assembly: GCF_004959935.1. GTDB lineage: Bacteria > Pseudomonadota > Alphaproteobacteria > Rhodobacterales > Rhodobacteraceae > Falsirhodobacter > Falsirhodobacter xinxiangensis. The sequence goes on from NZ_SMYN01000002.1 coordinate 63,388, forward strand.
TTTGTTTCGCGCTATCTTGCGGTTGATGCGATACGTTCGCGAAGCGCGGAAAATGCGGCGCGGATTTGCCGTGCAGCCGCGTCGTTCAAGCTGCCCGAGGGCAGGTCGCGAAGCCGTGCAATGGCCGTCGAGGCGGTGATGGGCGCCCCCTGCACACGCAGCCGCTCGGCCCGGTGAAGGGCCGCCGCAGCATCACCTGCGCCAAGCGGCGGCGTCTCTGCATCATCGGGGGCGACGGTGTCGGTCGCAAAGGCCCAGTCCGATTCGCCGCTTGCGGCGGCGCGGACAGGGAAGTGATGCACTTCGGCAGTGTGGATTTCTTCCTCGACCTCTACGAAGGCGGCTTCTTCAGCCGCGCTTCCAAGCGAGGCGACATGGCGCACGCCCTGTTCGCGCAGGATTTTCTGCACGCCGCGGATGGTCATGCCATCATCATGCAAAAGCCGCCGGATGCCCGACAAAAGCGCAATGTCGGACGGGCGGTAATAACGCCGTCCGCCCGCCCGCTTCACGGGTTTGATCTGTAGAAACCGGCTTTCCCAGAATCGCAGCACATGGGCCGGTGTCTGGAGGATATCGGCCACCTCGCTGATCGTGCGGAAGGCCTCTGCCGATTTCTCCATGATATCCTCGTGTTACTTCTTGGTCCCTGCGACCACGCGGTCCTTCATAAGGTGCGACGGGCGGAAGGTCAGCACGCGGCGCGGGCTGATCGGCACTTCGTCGCCGGTCTTGGGATTGCGCCCGACCCGCGCAGATTTGTCGCGCACCGAAAACGTGCCGAAGCTGGAAATCTTGACCGTGTCGCCCGATGCCAAAGCGTCGGAGACATGTTGAAGCACGCTTTCGACCAGCTGTGCGGATTCGTTTCGTGACAACCCGACCTCGCGGAATACCGCTTCGCTCAGGTCCATGCGTGTAAGAGTCTTGTCGCTCATTCCCATTCCCCCCGAATGTGTTCCGAAAGGATGAGGCTGATGGTTTCCGCTGTCAATATCAACAACTTGCAGTTGCCGCTTTACCAGCGGATGACGACGGAGCCCCAGGCAAGGCCGCCGCCGATCGCCTCGGTCACGACGACGTCGCCTTGCTTGATCTGGCCGCGCTGCTTGCCCACCGACAGTGCCAGCGGGATCGACGCCGCCGATGTGTTGCCATGGTCCTGCACGGTCACGACGACCTTGTCCATCGGCAGTCCCATCCGCTGTGCGGTGGCCGAGATGATGCGCAGGTTGGCCTGATGCGGCACGATCCAGTCAACGTCCTCGGCCGTCAGCCCGGCCTTGTCCAGCGCGGCATGGGCGGTCGCCGCCAGCTTTTCGACAGCGTGGCGGAAGACTTCCTTGCCCTGCATCTTCAGAACGCCCGTCTTGCCGGTCGAAGTGCCGCCGTCGACGTAAAGCAGGTCGCGGTAACGCCCATCGCTGTGCAGATCGCCCGCTAGGATGCCGCGTTCGCCTTCCTCGGCCTCCAGCACCAGCGCGCCCGCGCCGTCACCGAACAGGACTGAGGTGGTCCGATCTTCCCAATCCATCAGCCGAGAGAATGTCTCGGCCCCGATGACCAGCACGCGCTTCGCCTGACCCGAACGGATCAGACCGTCGGCATTGGTCAGCGCAAAGATGAAGCCGGCACAGACTGCTTGCACGTCGAATGCGAAGCCCTGGGTCATACCCAGTTCCGCCTGAACCATCGTCGCGGCCGAGGGGAAGGTGAAATCGGGGGTCGAGGTCGCCACGATCACCGCGTCGATGTCGGCGACATCCATCCCGGCATCGGCCAGTGCGGCGCGGGCGGCGCGGGCGGCAATGTCGGCGGTCGTCTGACCTTCGGCCACGAAATGCCGCCGCTCGATTCCGGTGCGGCTGCGAATCCACTCGTCGGACGTCTCGATCCGGGCTTCGAATTCTGCGTTGGGGACCACACGGTCGGGCAGGTAGTGCCCGACGCCCCTGACCACGGCGCGCAATGTCATCCGGCGGATCCGTCCATTGTTTTCATTGTCGTTTCCCCCGAGGGCATCGCCGATGCGACCCGCGCCGCAAGCCGGTCGTTGAACCCGGATTTCGCAAGCTGGAATGCAAGCTTGATCGCGGCGGAAACGCCGGTCGCATCGGACGAACCGTGGGATTTCACGACGGTTCCATTAAGACCAAGAAACACGCCGCCATTCACGCGGCGCGGATCGATCCGCTTTTGCAGACGCTTCAGTGAGGTCAGTGCAAGAACGGCGGCCATTTTCGACAGGAAGGTCGCGCGAAACGCGTCCTTCAGGAAATCGGAGACCAGCTTTGCCGTGCCTTCGCCCGTCTTCAGCGCGATATTGCCGGTAAAGCCGTCAGTGACGATCACATCGCAGCGGTTGCCGGGGATATCCCCGCCCTCGACGAAGCCGACATATTCATAGCTGCCACGCTCGGAATGAGCGGCGATCAGGTCATGCGCCTGCTTCAGCTCGGCCCGGCCCTTATGTTCCTCGGTGCCGACATTCAGCAGGCCGACGCGGGGGCGGGCAAGCTCCATGCCGTTGCGGGCATAGGATGTGCCCATCAGCGCATATTGCAGCAGGTCTTCGGGTTCGGCCTTGATGTCGGCGCCCACGTCCAGCATCACGTTGAAGCCGCCGGGGTTGCGCGAAGGCCAGAGGCAGGCGATGGCAGGGCGGTTCACACCCGGCATCTTGCGAAGGCGCACCATCGAAATGGCCATCAGCGCGCCGGTATTGCCGCAGGAGACAGCAACGCTCGCCTCTCCGTTCTTCACGCTGTCGATGGCCGACCACATGGACGTGCCGCTGCCGTGACGCATCACCTGGCTGGGCTTGTCATGCATGGTGACGACGCGCGGCGCATGGCGCAGGTCGTAACGGCCCGCCACAATCTTGTGCTTTGCCAGCAGACGCGAAAGCTCCCCTTCGTCCCCGTGCAGGATGAAGTGGATGTCGGGGTTCTTGCTGGCGGAGTCGACAAGCCCGGCCACTACGGCAGCCGGGCCCCTGTCGCCGCCCATGGCGTCGACGGAAATGACGACCTTGCCTACGCCGGCGGCCGGAATGTTCGCATCATTGGACATCTCGGGCAGGCGCGGCGACACGGCCTCAGGCCGCGTCTTCGTCCAGATCGACTTCGGTCGCGGTCGAAACGACTTCACGTGCGTCGTAATGGCCGCATGCGCCGCAAACGTGGTGCGGACGCTTCAGTTCGCCGCAGTTCGGGCAATCGGACGGGTTGGACGCGACCAGTGCGTCGTGCGAGCGGCGCATGTTGCGGCGCGATTTGGTGACTCGGTTCTGCGGGACAGCCATTGTCTCGACCTCAGATTTATGAGGGGACGTGCCCCTGTTTGCCTCTTGGATCAGACATTTGGCCCATCCGGGCAACGCAAGATCCATACGTTCGATGAGGCGCGGAACATAGCGAAATCCCGCGCCGTTGCAAGCCCCTTTTCAGCCGTCCTTGCCAAGCTTGTCCTTCAGCGCCTGAAGCCCGGCAAAGGGCTTGAGGTCGGCATCGGTAAGCGGCACTTCGCCCGGTGCGGCATGGACGGCCTCGCCCAGTTCCGCCCCATTGGCACGGGGATAGGGGGGCAGGGCAAGCGAAAGTTCTTCGACCGCGACCTCGCCCATGTCGATCACCTCGGGCAAAGGCTCGATGTCTTCTTCGGGAATCTCCACCTCGGCGGCGTCCGGCACGGTGAAATCGGCGCTATAGCGGCGGCTGACGCGGGTTTCGATCTTCGTGACCACCGGCTCTAGCGTGACGATGCAGGGCTGTTCCACCGTGGCGGTCAACGTGGCTTCCAGAAGGAAGTCGTTCTTCCGGTCGGCGCGAATCTCTCCCTCGAACCGCAGGGCGCGGACGGCGGTGATTTCCAGATCCTTCGCGATCGCGGCGCGGGTGGCGGCATCGGGCGATAGGGCAAAGCGTTGCGGTTTGCGCGTCGGAAGGCTGGCCACGCGGAAGGGTTGGCTCAGCGGCAGATCGGTCATGCTGGCGCATCCTTTCTTGAACAAGTGCGCTGCCTTCTGGTAAGCCATCGGCAAATCCGGCAACGTCCGGTTGGAATTATGGGGCCGCGGCCCGCAAGGCAAGGGGTGGGCATGGGTCTGGCAGGACGGATGACGGCGGCAGGGGCAACGGCCCGCCGCGGCCTTCTTGGCGGTGTGCTTCTGGTGACGGTGGCGTGTTCCCCCGTCTATCGCAACCACGGATATGTCCCGACCGAGGTCGACCTGCGCGAAGTGCAGATCGGCGACACGCGGGACGATGTCGCAGCCGCCATCGGTCGTCCGGCAACGGCGGCACTGCTGAATGACAGCGGCTGGTATTACATACAAAGCCGCTTCCGTCATTTCGGGCTGCGCCAACCGCAAGAGGTCGAGCGTGAGGTTCTGGCCGTCTCCTTCACCCCCGATGGCCGCGTGCAGAATATCGAACGTTTCGGGCTGGATCAGGGCGTGATCGTTCCGCTGTCGCGCCGTGTGACCACGACCAGCATTCAGGGCAGCAGCTTCCTTCGGCAGCTGTTCGGATCGGTCGGCCGTCTGCGGGCCGACCAGATCCTTGAAGATTAATCGGGTTTGAAGTCCAGCGACACGCCGTTGATGCAGTAACGCAGCCCCGTGGGCTGTGGCCCGTCGGGAAAGACATGACCCAGATGGGCCTCGCATTTGGCGCAATGGACCTCGATCCGCTGCATCCCGTGCGAATCGTCCCGCATCATGGCGACGGCGTCACCATCGCGCGGGGCGAAGAAACTGGGCCAGCCGCAATGGCTTTCGTATTTGGTGTCCTGCTCGAACAACGGCTCGCCGCAGCAGACGCAGGTGAAGGTTCCGGCCTCTTTCGGAAAGCCCGGATGGCTTCCGGCGCGTTCCGTTCCGTGTTGGCGGGTCACGCGATACTGTTCGGGGGTCAGTTGTTCGCGCCACTCGGCATCGGTCTTTTCGATCTTGTCGGTCATGCGGTTCTCCTCTCGGCTTGCGCGGCGGCCGGTTTCGCCAATATCTAGGGAGGGCAGGCGGTTTCGCCAAGATGAGGGCATCCATGCCGCCGCTGATCCGGGGCCGATACACCATCCGCACGGGCGAGGGCGCGAGCGATCTGCGTCGCGCGCAGACGCTTCGCACGCTGGCCTTCGGCACCAAGCAGCTGGACAGCGATGCGCATGACGCGCTCTGCACCCATCTTCTGGTCGAGGATGGGCAGGATCTTGTCGCCTGCCTGCGTCTGATGACTCTGGAGCCGCAGGAGATCGAAGCCAGCTATTCCGCCCAGTTCTACGACCTGTCGGGGCTGAAGGGCTTTCCCGGCCCGCTGGTCGAGATGGGACGCTTCTGCATCGCGCCCGACCGCCATGACCCCGACATCCTGCGCGCGGCCTGGGCAGCGGTCACAGGGCTGGTGGACGGGGTTTCGGCGCAACTTCTGTTCGGCTGTTCATCCTTTCACGGCACGGACCCCGCGCCTTATGGGCATGCCTTCGCGGCGCTTGCCCGTTCGCATATCGTGCCTGAGGCATGGCGTCCCGGCATCCGCGCGCCGGAGGTCCATGATTTCGTCACCGGCGCGGGCGAGCCGGACATGCGTCAGGCGACACAGACCTTGCCGCCCTTGCTGCGGACCTACCTCGCGATGGGGGGGTGGGTGTCCGACCACGCCGTCATCGACCGCGCGATGAACACGCTGCATGTCTTCACCGGGCTGGAGATCGCGCGCATCCCGCCCGCGCGGGCGCGGTTGTTGCGCGCGGTTTCAGGCTAGGCCAACCATGCGCCGGACATCCTCCGGCGTGGCACCTTCGGCGCGATAGGCGGCGATGGCCCGGGCATCGTCGCGCTTTGCCAGCCGTTTGCCAGTCTCGTCGCGGATCAGACGGTGGTGGTGGAAACGGATGGCGGGCAGGTCCAGCAGTTTGCCCAGCAGCACATGGATCGGCGTCGCGGCGAACAGGTCCGCGCCGCGTACGGCTTCGCTGACGTTCTGGAACGCATCGTCCACCACCACGGCAAGGTGATAGGCCGCGCCCATCGTGCGGCGCGACAGGACAACGTCGCCGATGTCTTCGACCATGCGGGTGGGGCGATGCTCGCCCGCGAAAATCCCCGTCTCGGTAAAGGAAAGCGGGCCGGTCAGGTTCAGGGCCGCCGCCATGTCCAAACGCACGGCATCGTCGGGGCCGGGGCGGCGGTGCAGGGCGCGGCAGGTGCCGGGGTAGATCAGCCCGTCCGGCCCTTCCTGCGGTGCGGTCTGCGCCGCTCTTATGTCCGCCCGGCTACAGGTGCAGGCATAGGTCACGCCCATCTCCCCCAGCCGTGCCAGCGCCGTGTCATAGGCGTCAAGGCGGGTGGACTGGAACAGCGGCTCGGGCCAATCCAGCCCAAGCCAGCGGAGGTCGTCATAGATGCCCCGCACCCATTCAGGGCGCGAGCGACCTTGGTCCAGATCTTCGATCCGAAGCAGGAATGTGCCTTCCGTCGCCCGGTCCCACGCGGTCAGCGCGGAAAAGGCGTGGCCCAGATGCAATGGCCCCGTCGGCGACGGGGCAAAGCGGTTCACATAGCCAGCCATTCGGTGAAGGCTTCCTTGGCTCGGTCGGTATAGGCCTTGTAACGGTCCTTGCGGCCCCGGCGTCCGCCCTTCGCCTCGATCGGCGGGAACAGGCCAAAGTTCACGTTCATCGGCTGGAAGGTCTTCGCCTCGGCCCCGCCGGTGATGTGGGTGATCAGCGCGCCCGTCGCGGTGTCGGGCGGTGGCGGCGGCAGGTCACGGCCAAGGATCTCTGCCGCAGCCATCCGGCCCGCCAGAAGCCCCATCGCGGCGCTTTCAACGTAACCCTCGACGCCCGTGACCTGACCCGCGAATCGGATATTCGGGCGCGAGCGAAGGCGCATCCGGTCGTCCAGCAATGTGGGCGAGTTCAGGAAGGTGTTGCGGTGGATGCCGCCAAGACGGGCAAAGCTTGCGTTTTCAAGCCCGGGAATCATCCTGAAAACATCGGTTTGCGCGCCATACTTCATCTTCGTCTGGAACCCGACGATGTTGTAGAGCGTGCCCAGCTTGTTGTCGCGGCGCAGCTGCACCACGGCATAGGGCTTCACGTCGGGGTTATGCGGATTGGTCAATCCGATGGGCTTCATCGGCCCGAAGCGCGGCGTCTCGCGCCCGCGTTCGGCCATCACCTCGATCGGCAGGCAGCCGTCGAAATAACCCGCCGTCTCGCCCTCGCGGAACTCGGCCTTGTCGGCAGCCAGCATGGCGTCGATGAAAGCTTCGTATTGTGCCTTGTCCATGGGGCAGTTGACGTAAGCCGTCCGCTCCTCCTCCGTCTCGCCCTTGTCATAGCGGGACTGGAGCCACGCGACGTTCATGTCCACGCTATCGGCATAGACGATAGGCGCGATCGCGTCGAAGAAAGCGAGGCTGTCCGCGCCCGTTTCGGCCCTGATCGACTCGGCCAGCGTGCCGGAGGTAAGCGGTCCCGTCGCGATGATCCACGCACCGTCCGAGGGAAGGCTCGTCACCTCCTCGTCCACGATGGAGACCAAAGGATGTTCGCGCAGCTTGGCCGTTACGCTTTCGGCAAAGGGATCGCGGTCCACGGCCAAGGCCCCTCCCGCGGGGATGCGATGCGCCTCGGCCATCGCCATGATCAGCCCGTTCGCCGCGCGCATCTCCCAATGCAGCAGGCCCACCGCGTTCCGTTCGTCATCATCCGAACGGAAGGAGTTGGAGCAGACCATCTCGGCCAGCGAGCCGGTGCGATGGGCGAAGGTGCCGACGGTGGGCCGCATCTCGTGCAGCACCACCTTCACGCCCATCTGCGCGGCCTGCCATGCAGCCTCGGACCCGGCCATGCCGCCGCCCACGATATGAAGTTCCTGTGTCATGGCGCATCTCATACCCCTGCGGGTGCAAGATGCGCAAGATCAGGCCTCGTCCTCGGCTTGTTCGGCAATACGCGCGACCGACACGACATGCTCGCCCGCCGCCGTGTTGAACACCCGAACGCCCCCAGCCGACCGCGAGCGGAAGCTGATCTGGTCCACTGGAACCCGGATCGACTGCCCGGTCGATGTGGCAAGCATGATCTGGTCCGCCGCATCCACCGGGAAGGAAGCGACCAGCGCACCGCCCCGCATCGCGCCGTCCATCGCCTTGACCCCCATGCCGCCGCGCCCGCGCACCGGGTAATCGTGGCTGGAGGACAGCTTGCCCGAGCCTTGGGCGGTGATCGTCAGGATCAGATCCTCGGCCGCCGACATTTCGGCATAGCGTTCCTGCGAAAGCTGGCCCGCCTCGATGCCTTCGTCATCCTCGCCCTCATCCTCGGTCACGCCAGCCATCAGGCGGCGCTGCTTCAGATAGGCGGCGCGTTCGGCCGGATCGGCCTCGAAATGGCGGATGACGGACATGGAGACGACATGGTCCCCCTCGCCAAGGCGGATGCCGCGCACACCGGTGGAATCGCGGCCCTTGAAGATACGCACATCCGTTGTAGGGAAGCGGATCGCACGGCCCGCATCGGTCACCAGCATCACGTCGTCATTCTCGTCCGCGATACGCACGTTCACGAGGCTGACGTTTTCCGGCAGTTTCATCGCGATCTTGCCGTTGCGCATGACGTTGGTGAAATCGGACAGCGCGTTGCGCCGCACATCGCCTTCGCTGGTCGCGAAGACCAGTTGCAGGTTGTCCCATTCCGCCTCCGGCTCGTCGATGGCCAGAAGGGCTGCGATGGAGACGCCTGGCGTGATCGGCAAGATGTTGACCATCGCCTTGCCGCGCGCCTGACGGCCCGCCAAAGGCAAGCGCCACGTCTTCAGCTTGTAGACCATGCCGTCGGTCGTGAAGAACAGAAGCTGCGTGTGGGTATTCGCCACGAACAGCGTCGTCACCACGTCGTCTTCCTTGGTGGACATGGACCCGATGCCCTTGCCGCCACGGTTCTGGCTGCGGAACTCGGCCAGCGGGGTGCGTTTGATGTAACCGCCCGAGGTGATGGTCACGACCATGTCCTCGCGCTCGATCAGGTCCTCGTCCTCCATGTCGCCGGCCCAATCGACGATTTCGGTGCGACGCGGGACGGCGAACAGGTCGCGCACTTCGCGCAACTCGTTCGAGATGATCGCCATGATGCGATCGCGCGATCCAAGGATTTCCAAGTAATCCCGGATCTTTGCGGCAAGTTCCTGAAGCTCGTCCGTAACTTCCTTCACGCCCATTGCAGTCAGGCGTTGCAGGCGCAGTTCCAGAATGGCGCGGGCTTGCGCTTCGGACAGGTTGTAGGTCCCGTCCTCGTTCACCGTATGGGTCGGATCGTCGATCAGGCGGATGTAGTCGGCGATGTCATGCGCGGGCCAACGACGGGTCATCAGCTTTTCGCGCGCCTCGGCCGGGTCGGCAGAGGAGCGGATGGTCGCCACGATCTCGTCCACGTTCGACACGGCAACGGCCAGACCGCACAGGATATGGCTGCGTTCGCGCGCCTTGCGCAGTTCGAACGCGGTGCGGCGGGCGACCACATCCTCGCGGAACATGATGAAATAGGACAGGAAGTCCCGCAGCATCAGCTGTTCGGGGCGCCCGCCGTTCAGCGCCAGCATGTTGCAGCCGAACGAGGTCTGCATCGGGGTGAAACGCCAAAGCTGGTTCAGCACCACATCCGGCGTCGCGTCGCGTTTCAGTTCGATCACCACGCGCACGCCGATCCGGTCGGATTCGTCGGCCACGCCCGAGATGCCCTCGATCTTCTTCTCGCGCACCATCTCGGCGATCTTCTCGATCATCGAGGATTTGTTCACCTGATATGGGATCTCGTCGATGACGATGGCGTAGCGGTCCTTGCGGATTTCCTCGACACGCGTCTTGCAGCGGATGATGACGCTGCCGCGACCTTCCAGATATGCCTTCCGCGCGCCCGAACGGCCAAGGATGATGCCGCCGGTGGGGAAGTCCGGGGCGGGGATGATCTCCATCAGCGCCTCGGTCGACATGTCGGGATTTTCGATCAGCGCGAGCGTCCCGTCGATGACCTCGCCAAGGTTATGCGGCGGGATGTTGGTCGCCATGCCGACGGCGATGCCGCCCGCGCCGTTGACCAGCATGTTCGGAAAACGGGCGGGCAGGACCGTCGGCTCGCGGTCCTTGCCATCGTAGTTGTCCTGGAAGTCGACGGTTTCCTTGTCGATATCTGCCAGAAGGAAGGCGGCGGGCCTGTCCATCCGCACTTCGGTGTAACGCATGGCCGCGGCGCTGTCGCCGTCCATGGACCCGAAGTTGCCCTGACCGTCCAGCAGCTTCAGCGACATCGAGAACGGCTGCGCCATCCGCACCAGCGCGTCATAGATCGCGCTATCGCCGTGGGGGTGGTATTTCCCCATCGTATCGCCCACCGGACGCGCCGATTTGCGATAAGGCTTGTCGTGGCTGTTCCCGGATTCGTTCATCGCATGAAGGATGCGGCGGTGGACGGGTTTCAACCCATCGCGCAGGTCCGGAATGGCGCGAGAGACGATTACGCTCATCGCATAGTCCAGATAGGCCGTCTTCATCTCCTCGGCGATGGAGATCTGCGGGTGCGAAGAACCAGGGCGTTCCGGGTTTTCGCTGGCGTTATCAGGGACTTCTGGGATGTCGGTCACGTCTGCGCGCTCTCTCGTCTTAAGGTGGCGCGACTATAGCGGCAGGCTGTGCGCGTGACAATGGCAGCCGGACCGGCTGGCTGCCAACAGATTGTTTTCCTTGTAATTTACCTGCGTTGTCACATCATCTTCAAAAATGGAGGTGCGCGATGCGCGAGACGGAGATGATGCTGAACGGCTATGGTCTGACGCTGGCGGAGTTCACCTATCGAATGCCGGACCATCGCCATGTGCTGAACACCTATGTCTGGCAGGATTATGACCTTGCGCCGGACTATCCCGTCCTGTTCCGCTTCATCGAGTTCTGGCAGGAAAAGATCGACGGTCCGCTCCACTCCGTCCGCTTCACCCACCGCAAATTGATCGGACCGGGCGAATGGCGGAACGTCGTGGGCGAATTCCGCATCCACTAGATCAGGCGGACCTGCGTGCCGACGGGGGCAAGGGCGAACAACTCCTCGACATGCTCGTTGTAAAGCCCGACGCAGCCCGAGGAGGAGGGCCGCCCGATCTTGCGGGTGTCATGTGTGCCGTGGATGATATAGGCGGGCCAGCTCAGATACATTGCGTGGGTTCCAAGCGGGTTCGACGGCCCCGGTTCGACATAATCGGGCAGGGTGGGATCGCGGCGTTTCATGTCCGCCGTGGGCCGCCAGTCCGGGCCGACGCGCTTGCGTGTGATGGAGGTATAGCCGCGTTTCGTCAGTTCCTCGGACATCGGGATGGAACTGGGATACAGGCGATAGTCGCCGTTCGGGCCCCACCAATGCAGCGCGCGCGAGGTGAAGTCCGCCACGATCGCGCCTTTGCCGATGCTGCCGAAATGGTCCTGCCAGTCCTGCGTGCGGAAGCTGGAGGTGTTGCTCTGCACCGTCTGCGCCCGCAGGATGGCCGGGGTTGCAAGAACGGCCAGTCCAGCCAAAAGAACGGTGCGTCGCTGCGTCATCTCTGTCTCCATCGTTGTGGATGAAGAAAATCGTTGCCTCGGTGGGGTTTTGCCAATCACGCCCGCGCGAGTGGACGTTTTGCCGCATCAGAAACTGCGGGTGGGCCTGTCGAACACCTTGCGACCCATCAGCGAGGCGACAAGGTCCACCATGACCTTCGCCGTCTTGCCGCGTTCATCCAGGAACGGGTTCAATTCAACCAGATCCAGCGAGGTGACGAGGCTGCTTTCGTGAAGCAGTTCCATGACCAGATGCGCCTCGCGGAAGGTGGTGCCGCCGGGGACGGTGGTCCCGACCGCCGGTGCGATGGATGGGTCGAGGAAATCCACGTCCAGCGACACATGCAGCATCCCATTCGCGGCCCGAACCCGGTCAAGAAAGGCGCGCAGGGGTGCCACGATGCCCTGTTCGTCCAGCACGCGCATGTCGTTGATCTCGATCTCGTGCGTGAGCAGGGCAGCATGTTCGCCGGGGTCGACCGACCGGATGCCGAACAGGCAGATGTTCTGTGCCGCGATCGGCTCGGGGAAGGGCGGGAACAGATCGAAGCCCGCGCGCCCCGCGATATAGGCGACAGGTGTGCCATGCAGATTGCCGGACGTGGTGGTGTCCGGCGTGTGGAAATCGGAATGCGCGTCCAGCCACAGAAGGAACAGCGGCCGCCCGACCGCCTTGGCATGCGCCGCCGCCCCGGCGACCGAGCCGAGGGCCAGCGAATGATCGCCCCCCATGACGATCGGAAAGCCTTCGGCCATCGCGTTCTGGACGGCGGCGGACAGCGCCTCGGTCCAGGCGATGGTTTCGGGCAGGCAATGCAGCGCCGCGTTGGGGTGGGTCACCTCGCGCAGCGGTGCGTGGACCACATCCCCGCGGTCGGTCGCCTTGTGTCCAAGGGTCGTCAGCATCTGCGCGATACCCGCCACGCGATAGGCGGCGGGACCCATCAGGCAGCCGGGCCGACGTTGGCCGCTGTCGATGGGCGCGCCGATAAGGATGCAGGATTTCAGCATGGCGGTTCTCCTCTATGCGCACCTTCCCGTGACTTTGGCGCGATTGTCCATTCAATCCAGTGACGATTTTGCATAATTGGTCGCAAAGCCAAGCGAAGGAGCCCGGCAAGATGATCGTCGAACTTGGACATTTCGCGCTGATCCTCGCGCTTTGCGTGGCGGTGGTCCAGTCGGTGATCCCGCTGATCGGGGCGCAAAGGGGCTGGTCCGGCTGGATGGCGGTGGGCGATCTGGCGGCGAATATCCAGTTCCTGCTGGTCGCGGCATCCTTCGCGGCGCTGACTGTGGCGTTCGTGACGTCGGATTTCTCGCTGAAGTTGGTGGTTGAAAATTCGCATACGCTGAAGCCGCTCATCTACAAGATTTCGGGCGTTTGGGGGAACCACGAGGGGTCGCTCCTGCTCTGGGTGCTGATCCTTGCGCTGTTCGGGGCATCGGCGGTGTGGTTCGGAGGCAACCTGCCACCACGGCTGCGTGCAAGGGTGCTGGCGGTGCAGGGGATGATCGGCGTGGCGTTCATGCTGTTCATGCTGCTGACCTCGAACCCGTTCCTGCGGCTGGCCGTGCCGCCCTTCGATGGGCAGGATCTGAACCCGCTGCTTCAGGACCCGGGTTTGGCCTTCCATCCGCCGTTCCTCTATCTTGGCTATGTCGGGCTGAGCATGTCGTTCAGCTTTGCCGTCGCCGCGCTGATCGAAGGCCGCGTCGATGCCGCATGGGGCCGCTGGGTGCGCCCGTGGACGCTGGCGGCATGGGTGTTTCTGACCATCGGCATCGCGCTTGGATCGTGGTGGGCCTATTACGAGCTTGGCTGGGGCGGTTTCTGGTTCTGGGACCCGGTGGAAAATGCCAGCTTCATGCCGTGGCTGATCGCAGCGGCGCTGCTGCATTCCGCCATCGTGGTCGAGAAGCGGGAGTCGTTGAAGGCGTGGACGATCCTGCTGGCGATCCTCGCCTTCGGATTCTCGCTGATCGGCACGTTCATCGTGCGGTCGGGAGTCATCACCTCGGTCCACGCCTTTGCCAACGACCCCGAGCGTGGGGTGTTCATCTTGCTGATCCTAGGTGTCTTCATGGGCGGCGCGCTGACGCTGTTCGCGGCGCGGGCGGGGTCGATGGAGGCGAAGGGCGTCTTTTCCACCGTCAGCCGGGAATCCGGACTGGTGCTGAACAACCTGCTGCTGACGGTTGCATCCTTCGTGGTGTTCATCGGCACGATCTGGCCGTTGTTGGCCGAAATCCTGTGGGGCCGCACCCTGTCGGTCGGTGCGCCGTTCTTCAACGCGGCCTTCACGCCCTTTGCCATCGCCATCGCCATCGCGCTTCCCGTGGGCGGGCTGATCCCTTGGAAGCGGGCCGAAATCCGCCGCGCCTTGTGGTTGCTGCGCGGGGTGCTGGTGCTTGCGGTTGCCCTTGGCGCCCTGGCCTGGGCGATGCAGACGGGCCGGTCGGCGCTGGCCCCTCTGGGGCTTGGGCTTGGGGCATGGGTCGTTTTCGGCGCGGTGGTGGATATCTGGCAGCGCACCGGACGCGGCGCTTTGCAAGAGCGCCTGCGCCGCCTGCGCCGTTTGCCGCGCGCGGATTGGGGCAAGGCGATCTCTCATGCCGGGTTTGGCGTGACGACTTTTGCCGTTGCCGCGATCACCGCCTGGCAGGTCGAGGATATCCGCGTCGTGCAGGAAGGCGGCAGCTTCGATCTTGGCCGCTATACCGTCACGCTGGACGATGTCGAGGAGACGCAGGGTCCGAACTACCTGACCACGATGGCGACAATGACGCTGTCGCAGGGTGGGGACGTGATCGCCGTGCTGCAGCCGGAAAAGCGGTTCTATCCCGTCGCCCGCATGCCGACGACCGAGGCGGCCATCGACTACGGCTTCTTGCGCGATGTCTATCTGGTGATCGGTGACGAGCAGGACGCGGGTGGCTGGGCCGTTCGCAGCTATATCAAACCGTTCGCGAACTGGATTTGGGGCGGGTCGTTCCTGATGGCGCTTGGCGGCTGTTTCAGCCTGTCGGATCGTCGGTATCGCGTCGCAGCAGGGGCGCGCCGTCCGCAAGGGGTGCCCGCCGAATGATCCGCGTGCTGGTTCTTTCGCTGCTGCTGGCCGGGCCCGCCTTTGCGGTCCAACCGGGGGAAATGCTGTCCGATCCGGAGCTGGAGGCGCGGGCGCGCGAGATTTCCAAGGGGCTGCGCTGTCCGGTCTGCCGGAACGAGAATATCGACGACAGCAACGCAACCATCGCCTCGGACCTGCGCCTTCTGGTGCGCGAGCGGTTGGTGGCGGGCGACGACGATCAGCAGGTCGTCGATTTCGTTGTGGATCGCTATGGCGAATATGTGCTTCTGAATCCCGTCGCGCGTGGCGCGGGGATGCTTTTGTGGATCGCCGGACCGCTGATGCTGCTGGGCGGTGGCGCGGTTGCACTGACCTATCTGCGCCGCCGCCGTCCGGTTCAGGACACCCCGTTGAGCGAGGAAGAGCGCGCTCGGCTGGACGCGCTTCTGAAGGACTAACGAGAGGGCGTCGGCACCGCTTCGCGCGGGGCGCCCTTCAGCAGCAACGCGCCCGCGATGGCCGACAGGAACGATCCCGCAAGCACGCCCATCTTGAGCTCGTTCTGAAGCAGCGCGTCGCCGGGGAAAGACAGAAGGCCGATGAACAGGCTCATGGTGAATCCGATGCCGCAAAGCACCGACACGCCATAGACCTGCCGCCACGTCGCGTTCTTTGGCACATCGGCCCAGCCCGCCTTGACCACCAGCCAGACGGTCGAAAAAACGCCGATCTGCTTGCCAAGGAACAGGCCGGCCGCGATGCCTAGCGGAACCGGGTCCAGCAGGTTCGCAAAGCTCATCCCCGCAAAGGACACGCCTGCATTGGCGAAGCCGAAGATCGGCACGATGATGAACGTGACCCAAGGCGCGATCGCATGTTCCAGCCGGTGCAGCGGGGAGGTTGCGTCGTCGGGTGTCGAGCGCGAGGTCTTGAGCGGAATCGTCAGCGCCAGAACCACGCCTGCGATGGTGGCATGGACGCCCGATTGGAGGGTCAGGAACCAGAGCGCGGCGCCAAGCACCAGATATGGCAGGAGGCGTGTCACCCCGCCGCGGTTCATCAATATCAGGACCGCCGTCACCGTGCCTGCACCGGCCAGCGCCGCCAGGTCGATCTGCGCGGTATAGAACAGCGCGATGATGACCACTGCCCCCAGATCGTCAATGATGGCCAGCGCCGCCAGAAACACCCGCAGGGAGATCGGCACCGATGGCCCAAGCAGGGACAGAACGCCCAGCGCGAAGGCGATATCGGTCGCCGACGGGATCGCCCAGCCGTTCGGATGTCCGCCATCGACATTCGCGGCCAGATAGAATAGCGCAGGCACGGCCATGCCACCCAGTGCCGCCGCGCCGGGCAGGATGCGGCGGGGCCAGCTGGATAGCTGCCCGTCCAGCATCTCGCGCTTGATCTCCAATCCGACCATCAGGAAAAAGACCGCCATCAGCGCATCGTTCACCCAGTGCAGAACCGAGAGCCCGCCGACATAGACGTGCAGCAGGTGTTCGTATTGATGCCCAAGCGGCGAATTCGCCACGATCAGCGCCAAAGCCGCCGCCGCCATCAGAACGATCCCCCCGGCCGAGGCGGAGGAGATGAAACGTCGCAGGACGGAGGCAGGTTTGGCGGTGGTCATGGAAACTCCCTTTTCCCGCCCGGATCATAAGGGGCGGGAAAGGGCGGTCCAGCGAAATCGCTCAGGCGCCGCGTGCCAGCGCAGCGACCCCCGTGCGCGCGATTTCCCGCAGTCCAAGCGGGCGCATCAGCTCGGCAAAGGCGTCGATTTTTTCCGGCGTGCCGGTGATTTCGAACACGAAGCTTTCAAGCGTCGAATCGACGACATTGGCGCGGAAGATCTCGGCCAGACGCAGCGCCTCGATCCGCTGATCGCCCTTTCCCGCCACCTTGAACAGCGCCAGTTCGCGCTGGACGGCGGGGCCTTCGACGGTCAGGTCGTGAACCTCGTGCACGGGGACCAGACGGCCAAGCTGGGCCTTGATCTGTTCGATCACCGGGGCGGTTCCCGTGGTTACGACGGTAATGCGCGACCGGTGGCCCTGATGGTCCACCTCGGCCACCGTCAGGCTTTCGATGTTGTAGCCGCGCCCCGAGAACAGGCCGATCACGCGAGCCAGAACACCGCTTTCGTTATCGACCAGCACGGCCAGCGTATGGCTTTCGATGATCTCGCCATTGGGATCGCGCAGGTCGTAGGCGGAATGGCTGGACGCGCCCTTCTTGATGTTCAGCATGGTCTTTTCCTTACACCAGCGCCGCGCCCTTGGCGCCGATGACGCCCTGCGTCTCGGCCTCGCCCAGCAGCATTTCGTTATGCGGCTTGCCCGATGGGATCATCGGGAAGCAGTTCTCGTGTTTCTCGACAAGGCAGTCGAAGATCACCGGGCCGTCATAGGCCAGCATCTCCATGATCGCGTCGTCCAGATCGGCCGGGTTGTCGCAGCGGATCCCCTTGCAGCCGAACGCCTCGGCCAGCTTCACGAAATCGGGCAGGCTTTCGGACCAGCTGTGCGAATAGCGCTGGCCGTGCAGCAGGTCCTGCCACTGGCGCACCATGCCCAGACGTTCGTTGTTCAGGATGAACTGCTTGACCGGGGCGCGGAACTGCATCGCAGTGCCCATTTCCTGCATGTTCATCAGCCACGATGCCTCGCCCGCGACGTTGATGACCAGCGCCTCGGGGTGGGCGACCTGAACGCCGATGGAGGCGGGCAGGCCGTAGCCCATGGTGCCCAGCCCGCCCGAGGTCATCCAGCGGTTCGGCTGGTCGAAATGCAGGTATTGCGCCGCCCACATCTGGTGCTGGCCCACCTCGGTCGTGATGTAGCGGTCGCGGCCACGGGTCAGCGCCTCCAGCCGTTCCAGCGCGTATTGCGGCTTGATGGTCTTTTGCGACGGTTTGTAGTCGAGGCAGCGGATCGCCTGCCAATCGCGGATCTGTCCCCACCATTTCGCGACCGCCTTGCGGTTGACACGGCTGCCGCGCTGTTTCCACAGGGCCAGCACGTCCTCCAGCACATTGGCGACGTCGCCAAGGATCGGCACGTCCACGCGGATGATCTTGTTGATCGACGAGGCCTCGATGTCGATATGGACCTTCTTCGATCCGGGCGAGAAATCCGCGACACGCCCGGTGATGCGGTCGTCGAAGCGCGCGCCGATGTTGAACATCGCATCGCACCCATGCATCACGAGGTTCGCCTCGTAGGTGCCGTGCATCCCCAGCATCCCCAGCCACAGCTTGCCGCTGGCGGGATAGGCACCCAGCCCCATGAGCGTGGACGTCACGGGAAAGCCCGTCGCCTCGGACAGCTCGCGCAGCAGTTCCGACGCGCGGGGGCCGGAGTTGATGACGCCGCCGCCGGTATAGAAGACCGGGCGTTCGGCGGTCTCGATCATTTCGACCATGCGTTCGATCATCGCCGGGTCGCCCTTGACGGTCGGAGCATAGTGACGCGGTTTCGAAGCGGTCGGCTCGACATAGTCCGCGGTCGCGAACTGCACGTCCTTCGGAATGTCGATCAGAACCGGACCGGGGCGGCCCGATGTCGCGACGTGGAAGCCGTTGTGGATCGTCTCGGCCAGTTTGGCCGTGTCCTTGACCAGCCAGTTGTGCTTGGTGCAGGCGCGGGTGATGCCGACGGTATCGGCCTCCTGGAACCCGTCGGTGCCGATCAGGAAGGTCGGCACCTGACCAGACAGCACGACCAGCGGGATGGAATCGAGCAACGCATCCGTCAGGCCCGTCACGGCGTTCGTCGCACCGGGGCCAGAGGTCACCAGAACCACGCCGGGTTTGCCGGTCGAACGGGCATAGCCTTCGGCCATGTGGACCGCGCCCTGTTCGTGGCGCACGAGGATATGCTTGATTTCGTTCTGCTGAAAGATCTCGTCATAGATCGGAAGGACGGCGCCACCGGGGTAGCCGAAGACCACCTCGACCCCCTGATCCCTCAGGGCCTGAACCACCATCTTCGCGCCGCTCATCTGCGTCATATGTCCGTCCTTCCTCGCCTCTTTCGCAGCAAAAAGCCCCCGAGTTCATCGGGGGCGCATGGGAACCGTTATGGTCAACCGTTACCGGCCCATGCGCGCATCCCCTACAAGATCTACGATGGAAGGCATTTGCCCGCCCCTCTGCTGCGATAGGGGCAACTTAGACGGGCGGTTTGGCAAGGTCAATGGCATAAAATGTCAACCAAGGCGTCTTGGGTGATGTTTTATTGCGCGATGGATCGGCGTCTGTGATCAAAATTTCATTCGTCGTCCCTGACCAGCCGCAGATGCGGCCTGCCGCGCGGGACGAACGGGGCCGGTTCCTCAGCAAAGCCGGGGGTGGGGGTGCCGGTCAGGATACGCTCCTCCAGCGCGCGGCCGCAGGAAAGACGGCGCGGGCTGCGACCGATGATGCCTTCGGTGGCCAGACAGCCCAGCGCAAGGTCCGCACCGCCTTCGCCCTTCACCGGCAGCAGGATCATGCGCCCGGAAAAGGCGGGCCGCCCGACGCCCCGGCCGGCATCGACGCACAGATCGAGGATGCAGGGTGTGGCGAAGACCCGCTCGACCCGCGGGGCGACCGCGTCGCGATCCGCCGGCTCGAACAGCGACGAAAACGGCATCCCGCGCACATCCATCCCCATGATGTCGGTCAGGTGCATGCCGGCAAGACGGAACCGCGCGATGCCCGGTGCGATGCGCTCGATCAGGAACGAATTCGCCAATGCCCCCTCGATCCCGCGCGGATCGATGCGGGCACGCTGCGGCAGAGCACCGCCTTCGCGCAGAGCCTCCCAATAGGCACGAACCTGGGCGATCATCGCGAATCGAACAGCTGCCATTCCGCTCTCCGTCACGGCCCGCCGGGCCGGGAAATCAATCAACATACTATACACTCCACACAAGGGTCGCACTACGGGGGCCGAACCGGAAAACATCGGCGGGCTGCACGAGACCCTTGTCGCCAGATAGCAGCTTTTCGGCCCAAGGCGCGCGAAAGATGAATGAATGGTAAACGGCTGATCGTGCTTGACCTCGCGGGCTGCATCGCCCAGATGCGGGCAAAGCGGAACACGGGGGCGAACATGCGGCGCGGACTTCTTCTGATCCTCTCCTCGCCTTCGGGCGCGGGCAAATCCACGCTTTCGCGTCGGATCATGGACTGGGACCCGACGATCCGCTTCTCGGTTTCAGCCACGACTCGGGCGCCAAGACAGGGCGAGCAGGACGGGCGCGAATATTACTTCCGCACGCGCGAGGAGTTCCAGGATCTGGTCGCGAATGGCCAGATGCTGGAACATGCCGAGGTGTTCGGCAATTTCTATGGCAGCCCGCGCGGCCCGGTCGAACAGGCGATGATCGAGGGGCGCGACACGCTGTTCGACATCGACTGGCAGGGTGGGCAGCAGATCCGCAACTCGGCGCTTGGGCGCGATGTCGTGTCCGTGTTCGTGCTGCCGCCCTCGATCGCGGAACTGGAGCGCCGTCTGCGGGGCCGCGCGCAGGACAGCGAGGAGGTCATCGCCGGCCGGATGTCAAAAAGCCGCGACGAGATCAGCCATTGGGCCGAATATGATTACGTCCTCGTCAACAACGACATAGATACTGCCGAACAGGAGCTTCGGACCATCCTGATGGCCGAACGCCTGCGCCGCGATCGCCAGCCGATGCTGAACGATTTCGTCCGCGGCCTGAACGGGGAGTTCGAGAGACGATGATCTATGCACTTGACGACATAGCGCCGAGCGTTCCCGCCTCCGGGGATTACTGGATCGCTCCGGGCGCCCATGTGATCGGGCGCGTCGTGCTGGGCGAGGGGGTCGGCATCTGGTTCGGCGCCGTCCTGCGTGGCGACAACGAGGAAATTCGCGTCGGCGAGGGAACGAACATCCAGGAAAACTCGGTCCTGCATACCGACTGGGGATTTCCGCTGTCGATCGGCGCGAACTGCACCATCGGGCACAAGGCCATGCTGCACGGCTGCACCATCGGGGACGGGACGTTGATCGGGATGGGCGCGATGGTGATGAACGGCGCAAGGATCGGCAAGGGTTGCCTGATCGGCGCAAACGCGCTGGTTACCGAAGGGAAGGAAATCCCCGACGGATCGCTCGTCATGGGTGCGCCCGGGCGCGTCGTGCGCGAACTGGATGCCGAAGCGCGCGAACGTCTGCTTGCCTCGGCAAACAGCTATCGCAACAACATGCTGCGGTTCCGCAGCGGCCTCGTGGCACTTCGGCGCGTCAGCGACGGTCCTGAAGCAGGCTGACCTCGCGACCCGGAAGCGCGGCACGCAGCTCGTCCTCGATCATCCCGGCATGGCGCAGGCCCGATCCGATCACCTCGACCGGGCCCATCCATCGCAGGCTGCGAAGGCGGGCCATCACCTCGACCGCGTCGAAATCTTCGGCGATCAGGGGGCAGATGACGCGGCTGGGCAAGACGCGGCGCAGAAGCGCACGGTCCAGCCCGTTGAAACGGGCCACGACGACCGAAGGCCGCCGAGGCAGGCGGTCGATCAAAGGCAGGGCTTGGGGAACCTCGATCAGCAGAAGCGTTTCAGCCGGATCGCGCAATGCAACTGGCGCCTTTGGCGCCATCGAACGCATCGCATCCAGCCGAACAACAGAAACCGAGCTCCAGCCCCAGCCAGTGGGATCCATTCTTTTCATAGCGTCTCCTTCCGCCTCTTTCTAAAGGCGGACATTTGCGGGAAAAGCAGAGTGTCACTGTATGTTCAAGTGAAATTGGCACAACATCCTACGGCAAAACAAACTGTCGCATTTCTGCAAGATGGTGCTCTTGCGACCAAGGGCAACATCGAAAGACGACGGGCCGGCGCAATGAATTGGAATGGGTGAGACTGTTGTCGGACAAGGAAATGAAACTTCTGGAAACCCTTCTTGAAGGGGTTCCCCTTCCCATGGTCCTGATCGACAGCGAGGAACGGATCGCCGCGGCCAATGCCCCGGCGCTGGCCCTGTTCGGCAGCGGCATTGTCGGGCGGCATTACGTCATTGCAATGCGCCAGCCCGGATTGCTGGACGCGATCGAGGGAACGCTGCGCCATCGCCAGATGGTTCGCGCGCGCCATATCATCACCGGCCCCTCGCGCGAGGCGAGCTATCGCGTGACGGTATCCCCGGTCGAAGGGGGGCGCGTGCTGTGCGCCTTCGAGGATATCACCGAACAGGAACAGGCGGGCGCGATCCGGCGCGATTTCGTGGCCAATGTCAGCCACGAGCTTCGCACGCCGCTGACCTCGCTTCTGGGCTTCATCGAAACCCTGCAGGGCGCGGCCAAGGACGATCCCGGCGCGCGCGCCCGTTTCCTTGCCATCATGGCGCGCGAGGCCGAGCGGATGAACCGGCTGGTGCGCGATCTGCTCTCGCTCAGCCGGGTGGAGAGCGAGGAACGGGTGCGCCCGACGACGCTGGTGGATGTGGCGGCGCTGGTCGCACTGGCCGTCACCGCCTTGCGTCCGACGGCTGCGTCCGCGGGGGCCACGATCGAGATCACGGGCGACCCCGGCCCGCTTCTGGTTCCCGCGGATTCGGACCAGATGGTGCAGGTGTTCCAGAACCTGATCGAGAATGCTTTGAAATACGGCGCGGGCGGTGGGCTTGTCACCATCGCGCTTCGGCGCGACGAGAACGACATCCTCCGGCTCGGGCCATCGGTGGTGGTGGATGTGATCGACCGGGGCGAGGGGATCGACCCGATCCACATCCCCCGTCTGACCGAACGCTTCTATCGCGTGGACAACCACCGCTCGCGCGAGCAGGGCGGCACCGGACTGGGGCTGGCCATCGTCAAGCACATCGTCAACCGGCATCGCGGGCGCTTCCGCATCGAAAGCGCCAAGGGCAAGGGCAGCACCTTCACCATCATCCTGCCCGAAGGTTAAAGCCGGGCGATCCGTTCGGTCAGCAGTGCAAAGAACCCGTCCGCATCCAGATGGCCCATGAACAGGGCGTTGGGAGTGCGGTCGGTCACGCCCCACCAGTCGGCGACGGTCATGCCCAGCGTCAACTCGCTGCGCGTCTCGATCTCGACGTTGATATGGCGTCCGGTGAACAGGTCGGGGCGGATCAGCCACGCGATGACGCAAGGGTCATGCAATGGCGCGCCGTTCCCGCCATATTTCGCGATGTCGAACCGTTCGAAGAAATCGGCCCATTCCGCCACCATCTGTCCGGCGGTCGTGCCCATGTTGCGGAAGGCGCGGATGCGGGACGGGCTGGTCAGCGCCTTGTGTGTCACATCCAGCGGCATGACCACCAGCGGAGCGCCGCAGCGGAACACGATGTCGGCGGCTTCGGGATCGACATAGATGTTGAATTCCGCCGCCGGGGTGATGTTGCCCACCTCGAAATACGCGCCGCCCATCAGCACGATTTCCTGAATGCGCGGTGCGATGTCGGGGGCGCGGCGCAGGGCGGTGGCGATGTTCGTCAGGGGCCCAAGCGGGCACAACGTGACGGTTCCCGAAGGTTCGCGCCGCAAAGTCTCGATGATGAAATCGACCGCGTGGGTGGTTTCCAGCGGCTGCTGCGGTTCGGGCAGGGGCGGCCCGTCAAGGCCGGTGGCCCCGTGCACATGCTCTGCCGTCACCAGCTTGCGCTGAAGCGGGGCATCGCAACCGGCGAACACCGGGATGGGGCCGGTGCCGGCCAATTCGCAGACGGCGCGTGCGTTGCGTTCGGTCAGGTGCAGGGGCACGTTTCCGGCAACGACGGTCACGCCAAGCACGCTGATATCTTCGGGGCTGGCAAGTGCCAGAAGAAGGGCGATCGCGTCATCCTGTCCGGGGTCGCAATCGATGATGATCTTTCTTGGGTGGCTCATCTGTTCGTCTTGGTTAACGGGCTGCGCCACTATCTAACCCCCGCGGTGGCGGACTGCCCGGAAAATTCCGCGCGTCGGCGTTTTTCCTCGTCCTTGGCACGGTCCCAGAGCGCGTCCATCTCCTGCAGGTTGCTGTCCTTCGGCGACCGCCCATCCTGGGCGAGCATTTCCTCGATCCGCATGAACCGGCGGGTGAATTTGGCATTGGCACCGCGAAGCGCGCCTTCGGCATCGACATTCATATGGCGGGCCAGATTCGCCATCACGAACAGCAGATCGCCGAACTCCTCCTCGACCTCGGTCTGGGTCAGGGTCTCGCGCGCCTCGACCAATTCGGCCATCTCCTCGCGCAGTTTGTCCAGCACCTGATCTGTCGATGGCCAGTCGAAGCCGACCCGCGCCGCGCGGTTCTGAAGCTTCACCGCGCGGGTCAGGGCGGGAAGGCCCAGCGCCACGCCGTCCAGCACGCCGCCCGTTCGCTCGGCGGCCTTGATCGTCTCCCAATCCGCGGTCTGCTGCTCGGGGGTCTTGTCGCGGCTTTCATCCCCGAAGACATGGGGGTGGCGCGCGATCATCTTGTCCGAAATGGCGTTCGCCACGTCGTCGAAGGTGAACATGCCCGCTTCTTCGGCCATGCGGGAATGGAAGACGGTTTGCAGCAGCAGGTCGCCCAACTCTCCCGGCAACTCGTCCCACGCCTCGCGCTGGATCGCGTCGGCGACCTCGTGCGCTTCCTCGATGGTATAGGGGGCGATGGTGGCGAAGGTCTGATCGATGTCCCAAGGGCAGCCGGTTTGGGGGTCGCGCAGCGCGCGCATGATCTCCAGCAGGCGGTCGATTCCGGTCATTGCAGCCCCTCGGGTTTTCGGGTTCAACCGAAGGACTACAATTCTTTGCAGGAGTTCGCCATGCCCGTCCTGAACCGCATCGCCGGTTACGCCGACCAGATGAAGGGCTGGCGCCGCCACCTGCACTCGCATCCCGAGCTGATGTTCGACTGCCACCAGACGGCGGCCTTCATTGTCGAACGCCTGCGCGAATTCGGGGTGGACGAGGTGCATGAGGGTATCGCCTCCACCGGCATCGTCGCCATCATCAACGGTCAGGGCGAGGGGGCGACAATCGGCTTGCGCGCAGACATGGACGCGCTGCCGATCACCGAGACGACGGGCGCGGACCATGCCTCGACCATTCCGGGCAAGGCGCATAGCTGCGGGCATGACGGGCATGTCACCATGCTGCTGGGCGCGGCGAAGTATCTGGCCGAGACGCGGCGCTTCTCGGGCCGTGTGGCGCTGATCTTCCAGCCTGCGGAGGAGGATGGTGGCGGCGGCGAGGTCATGGTGCGGGAGGGCGTGATGGACCGCTTCGGCGTGAAGGAAGTCTATGGCATCCACAACGCGCCAAACGTCCCCTTCGGCAAGTTCCTGACCACGCCGGGGCCGATCCTTGCGGCGGTGGACACTGCGACGGTGACGCTGCGCGGCAAGGGCGGTCACGGCGCGACGCCGCATGTCACGATCGACCCGATCCCGGCGATGGTGTCGCTGGTCGGTGCGCTGCAAACCATCGTGTCGCGCAACGCGCCCGCGCAGGATGTGCTGGTCGTGTCGGTCACGCAGATCCATTCCGGCAGCGCATCCAACATCATCCCCGAGGATGCGTGGATGACCGCCACCATCCGCAGCTTCACCCCCGAGATGCGCGACCTGGCCGAACGCCGCTTCCGCGAGATCGTGGCCGGGCAGGCGGCATCCT
Source organism: Falsirhodobacter xinxiangensis (assembly GCF_004959935.1). GTDB lineage: Bacteria > Pseudomonadota > Alphaproteobacteria > Rhodobacterales > Rhodobacteraceae > Falsirhodobacter > Falsirhodobacter xinxiangensis. The sequence continues at coordinate 88,667 of NZ_SMYN01000002.1, forward strand.
TCGGGGTGGAGGCGGTGCTGGACTACGAACGCGGCTACCCGCCGACGGTCAACCATCCCAAACAGGCCGAATTCGCGGCGCAGGTCGCGCTGGAGGTCAGCGGCAACGTCGATCCCGACAGCCCGCGCGAAATGGCGGCCGAGGATTTCGCTTATATGCTTCAGGCGCGACCGGGCGCCTATCTGTTCCTTGGAACCGGGCCGGGGGCGGGGTTGCATCAGGCCGCGTTCGACTTCAACGACGAAGCAGCCCCCATCGGGGCCAGCTTCTTCGCGCGATTGGTGGAACGGGCCCTTCCCGCATAGGCGGAATCCGGCGCTGCGCGCGATGTCGTTATTTCTTCATTCGACTTGGGTAGGATGACGTCCTATCTATTGCCGATGGCGCAGAACGATTTGCTGCGCGACGTGAAGGAGACGACATTTGCGTATTGCAGTTCTTGGCGGCGATGGTTTCGTGGGCTGGCCCACCTCGCTGCACCTGTCCAACCTTGGGCACGAGGTGCATATCGTCGACAACCTGTCCCGCCGCTGGATCGATACCGAACTGGGCGTGCAATCGCTGACCCCGATGGATTCGATTCAGGAACGCTGCCGCATCTGGCATCAGGAAACGGGTCATCGCATCCATTTCCACCTTCTGAACCTTGCCACCGAATACGACCGCTTCAAAAGCTGGCTGATCGACGTCAAGCCGGATGCGGTGATCCATTTTGCGGAACAGCGCGCCGCGCCGTATTCGATGAAATCGGATCGCCACAAGGTCTATACCGTCAACAACAACGTCAACGCGACGCATAACGTGCTTGCCGCGTTGGTGGAGACGGGGATCGATGCGCATCTGGTGCACCTTGGGACGATGGGCGTATATGGTTATTCCAGCGTCGGGGCGCCGATCCCGGAAGGTTATCTGGATGTGGAAGTCGATACGCCGACGGGCAAGAAGGGTCAGCAGATCCTTTATCCGACGAAGCCCGGTTCGGTCTATCACATGACCAAAAGCCTCGATCAGATTCTGTTCCAGTTCTACGCCCAGAATGACGGGCTGCGGATCACCGACCTGCATCAGGGTATCGTCTGGGGCACCCATACCGACCAGACCCGCCGGCACGAACAGCTGATCAACCGCTTCGACTATGACGGCGATTATGGCACGGTGCTGAACCGTTTCCTGATCCAGGCCGCCATCGACTATCCGCTGACGGTGCATGGCACGGGCGGACAGACGCGCGCCTTCATCCACGTTCAGGATTCGGTCCGCTGCGTGGAACTGGCGCTGGGCGACGCGCCGAAAGCGGGCGATCGCGTGAAGATCTTCAACCAGATGACCGAAACGCACCGCGTTCGCGATCTGGCCGCGCTGGTTGCCAAGCTGACCGGGGCGAAGATCGCCAATCTTCCAAATCCGCGCAAGGAAGCCGCCGAGAATGACCTGATCGTCAACAACGACCAGTTCATCGGTCTCGGGTTGAAGCCGATCACGCTGGCCGAAGGTCTGCTGTCCGAAGTTGTGGATGTGGCGAAGAAATACGCCCACCGCATCGACCGTTCGCGCGTTCCGGCCGTTTCGGCATGGACCAAGGACATCGCCCAACTGGTCGAGCATGACCCCGAGGGCAAGCGTCTGCGTTCCGTTTCCTGATATGGACGGATTGCTTCCGAACCGGCCCGCGTCATCGACGCGGGCCTTCGTCACTCTGGTGACCAATGACGACTACGTCCGCGGGGCGCGGGCGCTGATCAATTCGCTTCGCGCGACCGGAACGACGGCGGACATCGTCGTGATGCACACCGACGCGCGGGTCGAGGGGCTGGACGCGCGATTGGTGCGCTGCGATCTGCTGCCGACTTCGGATGCTTTCAACGCGGCCCATGCCCGCGACGCGCTGCACGCGCGGGCGGCCTTCACCAAGGGCGGCAAGCCACCGTTCCACACCCCGCTGGACAACTTCGCCAAGCTGCGGCTGTGGCAGTTGGAATACGAACGGGTGGTGTTTCTGGACGCCGATACGCTGGTGCTGAAGGACATCGACAAGCTTTTCGACTATCCCGAATTCTGCGCCGCGCCGAATGTCTATGAAGGTGTGGGCGATTTCCACCGCATGAATTCGGGCGTGTTCACCGCGCGGCCTTCGCAGGCCACTTTCGATGCGATGATGGCGCGGCTGGATGTGCCGGATGCGTTCTGGCGGCGGACGGACCAGACCTTTCTGCAAGAGTTCTTCCCCGACTGGCATGGCCTGCCGGTCTTCTACAACATGCTGCAATATGTCTGGTTCGCCATGCCCGAACTTTGGTCATGGGACGAGATCAAGGTGCTGCATTTTCAGTATGAGAAACCGTGGCAAGACCATGACAAGGTCGAAAAACTCCGCCCGCTGATCGATCTGTGGCACGCCTATGAACGCGGGGAAATCCCGCAGTGAGGGTCGCGATCACCGGCGGCACCGGACTTGTCGGGCGGTTCATGGTGGATGCCGCGCGGGCGGCGGGGTATGAGGTCATCCTGCCACGCTTTCGCCTTGGCGACGCGGTGGCGATCGACGCCGATGCATTGATCCACTGCGCCTTCGCCCATGCGCCCGGCAAATATCGCGGCGGCGAGGGGGATGATCCCGAGGGATTCCGCCGCGCCAATGTCGACGGCACCCTGCGTCTGTTCGACGGGTTTCGCGGACGGACCGTGTTTCTGTCCACCCGCGCCGTCTATGGCGATTATCCGGCGGGAACGGTGCTGCGCGAGGATATGCCGCCGCGGCCCGATACGCTTTACGGTCAGGTGAAGGCCGAGGTCGAGCTGCATGCCACCGTCAGCTTGCGCGCAACGGGCGTCTATGGTCCGGGGCCGGGTCACAAATGGGAAAGCCTGTTCGCCGATCATCTGGCGGGCCGCCCCATCGCACCGCGCGTTGCGACCGAGGTGCATGGCGATGATCTGGCGCAAGCCGCGCTGATCGCATTGGACCGGGGCGAGGGGGCGTATAACGTCTCGGATCTGCTGCTGGACCGCCATGACCTGTTGGCCGAACTTGGCGGCACGCCGCCCGCGCGAAGCGACGCGAAGGTCAGCGAGATGGACTGCACCCGTCTGCGCGATATCGGATGGCGGCCCGGCGGGTGGGAGAGGCTGCGTGCCAGCCTCCCCGCGATGCTTCAGAGCGTTCCGTCCAGATAACGCTGGATCACCGGCTGGCTGCCCTCTGCCCAGACGGCGCGCAACAGTTCTGCAAAGCGCGACGCAACGGCGGGGTTTCCGCCCAGATCGCCATAGATCTCGCGCATTTCCAGCCACGCAGCGGGGTCGTCCTTTGCCTTGGCCGCGACGATCGTCAGCTTTTCCCAGTTCGGATCGTTCGGTTCGATCTGCGAGCCGTTTTCCGACGTGCCGAAGCAGTAACGGCACCACAGCGCCGACAGCAGGATCAGCCCGGTCGCGTCGCCGCCTTTCGCCACCACGTCGCGGATCGACGGGATGATGAATTTCGGCTGGCGGTTCGATCCGTCCAGACACAGGCGGCGCACGGTATCGGCCACCTCCGGGTTCGAGCAACGGTCGAGGATCAGCTGCTTGTAGTCCCCAAGGTCGGTGTTCGGGACCGGAGGGACGATGGGCAGGATCTCGTCATCCTCGACCTTCGACAGGAAGGCGCGGATCTGCGGGTCCTCCATCGCCTCGTGGACATAGTGGATGTCGCGCAGGCCGCCCGGATAGGCGATGATCGCGTGACCACCGTTCAGGATGCGGATCTTCATCGTCTCATAGGCATCGACGGCATCGGTGAAGGTGACGCCCACCTTTTCCAGCGCCGGACGTCCCGCGGGGAAGTTGTCCTCGATCACCCATTGGCGAAACGTCTCGCAGGTGACGGGGGCCTTGTCCTCTATCCCGAGGTCCAGCGCCATCTTCAACTCGCGCGGGCCGGTGGCGGGGGTGATGCGGTCCACCATCGAATTGGGGAAGGCGACGTTGGCTGCAATCCAGTCGGCCAGTTCGGGGTCGGACAGTTTCGCCAGCCCCACCACCGCATCGCGCGTGACGTGGCCATTATGCGGAACGTTGTCGCAGCACATGACGGTGAACGGCTCCAGCCCGCCGGCGCGCCGAGCTTTCAGCGCGGCGATGATCGCGCCGAAGGCCGTGTCGGGCGCGGCGGGATTGGCTGCGTCATGTCGGATGTCGGGGTGATCGGGGCTGAAGGTGCCGGTCTTGGGGTCGATGTAATACCCACCCTCGGTCACGGTCAGGGAAACGATGCGGATGCGGCTGTCCGACATCGCCGCGATCAGATCCTTGTTGCCCGCCGCGACGGGAACGAATCCGGTCATGGCGCCGACGACGCGGGTGCTGCCACCCTCGGGCGCAAGCTCGATGACCGAAGACAGGTAATCCTGCTGCTCCAATATCTTGCGCATCCGTTCGTCGCCCTCGCGCACGCCCGCGCCAAGGATGGCCCAGTCGTGATCGCCAAGCGCGAACAGATCGTCCAGATAAACCGCCATATGCGCGCGGTGAAAGTTCCCGCAGCCGATATGGACGATGCCGGGGGTCAGGGCGCTGCGGTCATAGGCGGGGGCGCTTATGCCCTCGGGCAGCTGGTTCAGGGTCGCGTTCGAGATTTTCATGTCAGCTCATCCAGTTGCCGCCATCGACGTTATACGTCTGGGCCACGATGTATTCCGCGTCGGGCGAGGCGAGGAAGACCGCCATCCCCGTCAGATCTTCGGCAGTGCCCATGCGCCCGAAGGGCACGGCATCGCCGACAAGGCGCTTCTTCTCGCCCAGCGGGCGATTCTCGTATTTGGCGAAATAGGCGTCCACGCCGTCCCAGTGTTCGCCATCCACCACGCCGGGGGCGATGGCGTTCACGTTGATGCCGTGTTCGATCAGGTTCAGGCCCGCGCTTTGGGTCAGGCTGATGATCGCCGCCTTGGTCGCGCAATAGACGCCGACCAGCGCCTCGCCTCTGCGTCCCGCCTGCGAGGCCATGTTGATGATCCTGCCGCCCCGACCCTGCTGGATCATGACCTTGGCCACCGCCTGCATCATGAACAAGGACCCGGTCACGTTGATCGCAAAGGTGCGGTCATAGTCGGCGCGCGTGATCTCGGTGATCGGAGCCATCGTGAAGATGGCGGCGTTGTTGATCAGGATGTCGATCCCGCGCGCCGCCGCTACCTCGGCCACGCAGGCGTCGATGCTGACCTGATCGGTCACGTCCAGATGCACGGCGTGTGCGCCGATCTCCGCCGCCGCAGCCTGCGCGGCGGGAAGGTTGATGTCGGCGATCGTGACCTCTGCACCTTCGGCGACATAGCGGGCGGCGAAGGCCTTGCCGATCCCGCGCGCCGCGCCGGTGATGAGGGCGGATTTACCCTTCAGCCTCATACTGCCGACCCGTTCGCGTCGAACTTGTGGATGTTCGCCGTCTCGGGTGTCAGCCAGACGGTGTCGCCGTGATGAACGTCCACGTTTCCGGCCGACCGCACGTTGATGATCCCGTGATCCGTCTGCACATGAAGATAGGTGTCCGAGCCGAGATGTTCCGACACCGTCACGCGGCCCTGCCAGTCGCCACTCGTTCCGACCGTGATGTGTTCGGGGCGGATGCCGATCTCATGCGCTCCATGCTTCTGCGCCTCGGTCCCGCCGATGAAGTTCATCTTGGGGCTGCCGATGAAACCTGCGACGAAACGGTTCTTCGGGGTGCGGTAAAGCTCCAGCGGGGTGCCGACCTGTTCGATCCGGCCCGCCTGAAGCACGACGATCTTGTCGGCCATGGTCATCGCCTCGACCTGGTCATGGGTGACATAGATCATCGTCGTCTTCAGGCTGTTGTGCAGCTCCGAAATCTCGAGCCGCATGTTCACGCGCAGGGCGGCGTCAAGGTTCGACAGCGGTTCGTCGAACAGGAACGCCGCAGGTTCGCGCACGATGGCGCGGCCGATGGCGACCCGCTGGCGCTGCCCGCCCGAAAGCTGCCCCGGACGACGGTCCAGATAGGAGGACAGGTTCAGCACCTTCGCCGCGCCTTCGACCTTCTTGTCGATCTCGGCCTGGCTCAGCTTGGCCATCTTCAGCGGAAACGCGATGTTCTTGCGCACCGACATATGCGGATAAAGCGCATAGCTTTGGAACACCATCGCCAGACGCCGCTGCGCCGGGCGCAGGTCGGTGGCGTCCTTGCCGTCGATCTCGATTCGGCCGCCCGTCGTATCCTCCAGCCCCGCGATCAGACGCAGAAGGGTGGACTTGCCGCAGCCCGAAGGACCGACGAAGACGACGAATTCGCCCTCGTTGATCTGCAGGTCCAGCGGCGGGATCACCTCCACATCGCCGAACCGTTTCGTCACGCCTTTGAGTTCGATCTGACCCATGGTTTATACCCCTTATTTCACGGCGCCGAAGGTCAGGCCACGCACCAGTTGCTTCTGGCTGAACCAGCCAAGAACAATGATCGGTGCAATCGCCATCATCGATGCGGCGGAGAGTTTTGCGTAGAAAAGCCCTTCGGGCGAGGAATAGCTGGCGATGAACTGCGTCAGCGGTGCCGATTTCGACGCGGTCAGGTTCAGCGTCCAGAACGCCTCGTTCCACGCCAGAATGATGTTCAGAAGCAGCGTCGATGCGATGCCGGGAACCGCCATCGGCGTCAGGACATAGATGATCTCGCGCGTCAGGTTCGCGCCGTCCATACGGGCGGCCTCAAGGATCTCGCCGGGGATTTCCTTGAAATAGGTGTAGAGCATCCACACCACGATCGGCAGGTTCATCAGCGTCAGCACGATCACGAGGCCCGTGCGCGTGTCCAGCAGTCCGGTATCGCGGAACAGAAGGTAGATCGGGACAAGAACGCCCACGGCCGGCATCATCTTGGTGGACAGCATCCACATCAGGATGTCCTTGGTGCGCTTGCCCGGCACGAAGGCCATCGACCAAGCGGCTGGGATCGCGATGATCAGCGCCGCAACGGTCGATCCGACCGAAATGATGACCGAGTTCCAGAAATGCAGGAAGTAGTTCGAGCGTCCCTGCACGGTGGTGTAATTCTCGGTCGTCCAGTTGAAGAACAGGAATTTCGGCGGGGTCGCGATGGCGTCCGCTTCGGTCTTGAAGCTGGTAAGGAAGGTCCACAGGATCGGGAAGAAGATGGCGATGGCGATGGTCCAAGCGATGGCCGTCACGATCACCTTGCGTTGGGTGGTTACGGTGCGTGCCATCTTACGTCTCCAGGTTCTTGCCGATCATCCGCATCAGGAAGATCGCGACGATGTTGGCAAGGATGACGGCGACGATGCCGCCCGCGGACCCAAGGCCCACGTCGTATTGCAGCAAGCTTTGCGAATAGACGAGGTAGGTCAGGTTCGTCGACGCATTGCCCGGACCGCCGTTGGTGGTCACGAGGATCTCGGCAAAGACCGACAGCAGGAAGATGGTCTGGATCAGGATGACCACCGTCGCCGCGCGGGCAAGGTGGGGCAACATGATGTAGAAGAAACGCGACACCGGGCCGGCGCCGTCCATTTCCGCCGCCTCAAGCTGTTCGCTGTCCAGTGATTGCAGCGCGGTCAGCAGGATCAGGGTTGCGAAGGGCAGCCACTGCCATGCCACGATCAGGATGATCGAGAACAGCGGCGCGGCGGACAGGAAATCGAAGGGCGCAAAGCCCAGCGTGCGGGCGATCCATGCGAACAGCCCGTTCACCGGGTTCATGAACATGTTCTTCCACACCAGCGCCGAAACGGTCGGCATGACGAAGAACGGCGCGATGACCAGCACCCGCACGATCCCTTGGCCGAACATCGGCTGATCCAGCAGCAGTGCCAGAAGGATACCGCCGACCGTGGTGATCAGCAGCACGCCCAGCACCAGCGTCAGCGTGTTCCACAGCGCGGGCCAGAAGTTCGGGTCGGTAAAGAAGTAGTGGTAATTCTCGAACCCCGCGAAGGTCTCGCCCCCGGGGATCAGCAGGTTGTAGCGCAGGAACGAAAACCAGATCGTCATGCCCAGCGGTACGATCATCCACAAGAAAAGCAGGATGACGGCGGGCGAGATCATCAGACGTCCGGCGGCGCGGGAAGCTTGCGTGGCCATGCGGGCGGTCCTTCGGATATGCGGGGTGGACGGCGATACGCCGTTCAAACGATCACTTGTTGGAAACATGGTGCGGGGCGCGCGTTTTTCACGCGCACCCCGACTTAAGGCGGGGAGGCCTTATTTCGGATAGCCGGCGCGGCTCATCTCGCGCGTGGTCAGGGCCTGTGCGGCGGCCAGCGCCTGATCGGCGTCCGACGTGCCAGCCAGCGCGGCCGAGAAGACCTGTCCGACTGCGGTGCCGATCGCCTGGAATTCCGGGATCGATACGAACTGACCGCCGGTATAGGGCACTTCCTGATCGGACGGGCTTTGGGTGTCGGCAGCCTCGATCGCGGCAAGGGTCTGTGCGGCGAAGGGGGCAGCGGTCAGGTATTCCTGATTTTCATACAGCGAGGTGCGCGTTCCCGGAGGCACGTTGGCAATGCCCTCATGTTCGGCCACCAGCGCGGTATATTCCTGCGAGGTCGCCCATGCGACGAAGGCCTTGGCCGCGTCCTGCTTCTGCGACGATGCCGGGATGGCAAGGTTCCACGACCACAGCCAGTTGCCGTGGTTGTCGCCGCCAGCGCGAACGGGCGAGGGGGCGTAGCCGACATGTTCGGCGACCGTGCTTTCGTTCGGGTTCGACACGAAGGACGCGGCAACCGTCGCGTCGATCCACATGCCGCATTTGCCGGTCTGGAACAGCGCGAGGTTTTCGTTGAACCCGTTCGACGACGCACCGGGCGGACCGTAATTCGTCATCAGGTTCAGGTAGGTATCAAGCGTCGTCTTCCATTCCGGGCTGTCGAACTGCGGCTTCCAGTCCGCATCGAACCAGCGTGCGCCTTCGGAGTTCGCCATCGAGGTCAGGAACGCCATGTTCTCGCCCCAGCCCGCCTTGCCGCGCAGGCAGATGCCATAGATCTCGGCACCCTTGTCGGTCATCTTCTCGGCGGCTTCGGTGATGAAATCCCAATCGGGGTTTTCCGGCATCGTCAGGCCCGCCTTTTCCAGCAGGTCCGTGCGATACATCAGCATCGAGCTTTCGGCATAGAACGGCGCGGCATAAAGCTTGCCATCGACCGTCAGGCCCGCCGCGACGGGAGCGAGGAAATCCTCGGGCTTGTAGTCAGCGCCCATGTCTTCCAGCGGCAGAAGCCAGTTCTGCGCGGCCCAGATCGGCACTTCATAGTTGCCGATGGTCAGCACGTCATACTGCCCGCCATTGGTGGCGATGTCGGTCGTCACGCGCTGGCGCAGGACGTTCTCCTCCAGCGTGACCCATTCGACCTGAATGTCCGGATGCTTTTCGTTGAAGTCGGCCATCAGGCCCTGCATGCGGATCATGTCGCCGTTGTTGACGGTTGCGACGGTGATGGTTTCGGCATGCGCGGCCGCGCCAAGTGCAACAAGGCTGCAGGCTCCGAGAAGCCCGCGAAGTTTCGAAGACATAGGTATCCTCCCCAATTTGAGCATATGCCCAAAGTCATGACAAATATTCACAATAGCCGGGTCCAACGTCAAGGCAATTGTGCGCCCGACCAGGCTTTCGACAAAGCCCGGTTTTTCAGCAAGATGGATTGAAAATAAGGCGCGACCAAAAAAGGTCAGGAAAGAAGCGCGCCCGCCGTTTCTTCGTCAGTGACGATGGCGTTCAGGATGCGACCCCGCAACGCGGCGCGAATCGGCACCACCTTGCTGCGCCCCGCCGCAATCCCCACCGCCAACCGAGGCAGTCCCGGAACCACGGGAACAGATGTCATCCGGTCGTGGATATGCGAGCGGAGGTAGGTGCCATCCTCGTCGAACATGCGGCCGGCAACCTCGCCCACCGCGCCCTGCGCCTGGACCTCGGCCAATTCGCTGCGCGAGATGAAGCCGTCCATATAGAGCGGGGCATCGTCGCTCATCTGTCCAACGCCAAGAAAGATCGCCGTCGCCTGTTCGCCCAGCGTGCGAACGGACCGAACCGGGGCAAGCGCGAGGAAGGCGTCCCGCTCCTCGACCGAATCGCTGATGACGGGGGTGGTCATGGGATAGTGCGGCGCGCCCAGTTTTGCCGCCAGACGCAGGATCACGTCGAAGCGGCTGGCCGAGCCATCTTCCGCGATATTGCCGATCAACGAGACCAGCCGATGCCGGTCGCATGGAACGGCCTGAAGCTCTGCCGCCATCGCGGTCAGCGCGCGCCCGGTTCCGACACCGATCACTTGCGGCTCGGGGCGGGCGAGGACGGATTCGAACAGTGTCGCGGCGGCAGGCGCGATGGCGCGCGTGGGGGTGTCGCCGATGGTCGGCGCGACGCGGCATTCCACCAGACCGAAGCGTTCCTTCAGCCGCGCCTCCAATGCGAGACAGGACCCGAGCGGATGCTCCAGACGAACACGGATCAGCCCCTCGGCCATGGCTCGGCTGACGAGCCGCTGCGCGCGTTGGCGCGAAATGCCCATCGCCTGCGCGATCTGATCCTGCGTCATCCCGGCGGCGTAATAGAGCCAGCCTGCGCGGGCGGCGGCGTCCAGCGGGTCGGTCTCGATCTTCATGCGGCGGACTCCCAGAACTCGGCGAAGGAGGCGAAGTGCCGGTCGGCGCGCGCATCGTCGGGTGCGGTCAGGTCGCGCCCAAGCAGATGCGTGCCGCCGGTAAACCGCCAGACATGCATTCCCGCCGCACGGGCGGCGCGAATGCCGTTCAAACTGTCTTCGATCACGAGGCAACGGTCCGGCGCAACACCCATCGTGCGCGCGGCCAGCAGGAAAAGATCGGGCGCAGGCTTGCCGTTCGCGACCATTCCGGCAGTGAACAGCCGATCCCCGACCAGCACATCCAGCCCCGCGATGCGCAACGACCGCTCCGCCCGCGTCTGGCTGGACGATGTCGCGACGCACCAGGGCAGGTGCAACCTGCCAAGCAGGTCGGCAACGCCCGGCACGACTTTCAGATCGGCCTCGAATGCGGCAAGAAGGCGCGTGCGATACTGCGCCTCGAACTCGACCGGCAGGTCGATGGCGAAATCGCGGCGGATCGTGGCAAGAACGGTGGGATAGCTGCGGCCAAGGAAATGCCGCACGACGTAATCTGCATCGATGGCGACGCCGTGATCCGCCAGTTCGCGGATAAGCATCGCGGCGCTGATGACTTCGCTGTCGATCAGCACGCCGTCACAGTCGAAAATCACAAGCCCGATATCGTTCATCGCATCCTCCTGACGCGGAGTTATGGACGAAGCGCGGGGAAGGGGGAAGATGCGAAGGGGGGCACAAGGCCCCCCGATTGCCTCAGATCGAGGCCCAGTCCCGGAACAGGGCCGCGCCCTGCTGCGTCGTGACTGCGGAATTCTGTCCCTGCTGCTGTTGCGCGGGGGTGGGGGCGGCGCCCTGCTGCGGCGAATTGCCGGCTTGCTGGGGCTGATGGGTGGCCATTTTACTACTCCGGTTTCTTGGCACGTTCCGGGCGGATCATCCGCTTCGGTTCTATCCAGATATGCCTTGCACAAAAATGTCGCAAGCCTTTCCGCGTTCACCATTGTTTCAACATGTTACCGCACCCCTCGGGGGTTGAATCCGCGCGTATCCATACAAACGCGCGGGGGTCTGGCCTTCGGCGGCGGTGCATGGCAGGGTTTTCCAGGAAAGCCGGAGCTGCGATTCAATGAACAAGGCGAATGCCATCCCTGTCCTTGACGGCCACAACGACTTCCTTCTGCGCCTCTACTATGCGCCCGACCGGCGCGAGAGGCTGTGGCTGACGGGCGAGGGGCGGGGCCATCTGGATCTACCGCGCATGCGGGCGGGCGGATTCGCGGGCGGGTTCTTCGCCATCTACGTCCCTTCGCCGCCCACGCCCGAGGTTCTGGATTTCGAGCGGATGATGGACAATCCGCCCTATGACCTGCCGCTGCCGGCCCCGGTGCCGACCGCGCAGGCACAGGCAGTGGCGCTGACGATGGCCGGGCACCTGCTTTGGATGCAGCGTTCCAGCAAGGGCGCCTTCCGCATCGTGCATGACGTGGCCGGGATCGAGGCTGCAATGCGCCAGGGCATCGTCTTTGGCATCATGCATATGGAGGGGGCGGAAGCCATCGCCCCGGACCTTGACGCGCTGCACAGCTTTCACGCGATGGGCCTGCGTTCGCTCGGCCCGGTATGGAGCCGTCCGACCGCCTTTGGGCACGGTGTTCCGTTCAGCTTTCCGTCCAGCCCCGATACCGGGCCGGGGCTGACCGACAGCGGCAAGCGGCTGATCCGCGAATGCAATGCGCTGAAGATCCTCGTGGACCTGTCGCATTTGAACGAAAAAGGCTTCGACGACGTGGCCGCGATCTCGGACGCGCCACTGGTCGCCACCCATTCCAACGCCCATGCGGTCACGCCATCGTCGCGCAACCTGACCGACCGGCAGTTGCGGATGATCGCCGAAACGGACGGAATGGTCGGGCTGAACTTCGCCACCGTCTTTCTGCGCGAAGACGGTCGCCGCGCCCCGGAAATCGGCTGGGAGCCGGTTCTGCGCCATCTGGACCACCTGATCGCCATACTGGGCGAGGATCGGGTCGGCTTCGGATCGGACTTCGACGGGGCCACCGTGCCCGAGGGAATCAAGGATGTGGCGGGCCTTCCGGCGATGCTTCAGGCGCTGCGCCAGCATGGCTATGATGACGGGCTGCTGGAAAAGCTGGCGTGGCGGAACTGGCTCTCGGTGCTGCGCAGAACCTGGTAGCTTGACCGGCCATCGAAGGCAGGTCATGGCTTGAATAAATGCTCAGCCATCGGATGAATGCCGTGTCCAATCTTCGCGACGAAATCCTGCGCCACCTGACCTTCACCCTGGGCAAGGATCGCCCGAACGCCACGGTCTATGACTGGCGCATGGCGCTGTCCTATGCCGTGCGCGACCGGATCATGGTGCCGTGGTTCGATGCCACCCGCCGCACATGGGCCGAGGATCGCAAGCGCGTCTATTACCTGTCGATGGAATTCCTCATCGGGCGGCTGCTGGAGGATGCGATAATCAACCTCGGCATCCATCATGAGGCGGAGGAGGCGATGGCCGCGCTTGGTCAGGATTTCCGCGCCGTGGTCGAGGATGAGCCGGACGCGGCGCTAGGCAATGGCGGGCTGGGCCGTCTGGCGGCCTGTTTCATGGAATCCATGGCGACCTTGGGCTGTCCCGCCTATGGCTATGGCATCCGCTATGAGAACGGCCTGTTCCGCCAGCGTTTCCAGACCGGCCAGCAGGTCGAAGCGCCCGAGGATTGGCTGGCCCAGACCCACCCGTGGGAATTCCCGAGGCCGGAGGCGAAATACGTCATCCCCTTTGGCGGCCATGTCGAAACAAAGGGCGGGCAGAGCATCTGGGTTCCCGGCGCGTCGGTGCATGCGATGGCCCATGACACGCTGGTGATCGGCTGGCAGGGCAAATGGGCCAACACCCTGCGCTTCTGGTCGGCGGAACCCACGAACCTGTTTGATCTGGAGCGGTTCAACCGCGGCGACTACACCGCCGCTGCCGAGCCGGAGGTTCTGGCCCGCACCCTGTCGCGCGTCCTCTACCCGGATGACACGACCTATCAGGGCAAGGAGCTGCGGCTGAAGCAGGAGTTCTTCCTGACATCGGCCGCGCTTCAGGACATCCTGCGCCGGTTCCTGCAAAACCATGCCGACCTGCGCGCGCTGCCGAACCATGTCGCCATCCAGATGAACGACACCCATCCCGCCATCGCAGGGCCGGAGTTGATCCGCCTGCTGGTGGACGAACATCACATGGACTTCCGCGATGCCGTGAATGTCGCGCAGAAGTGCCTTGGCTACACCAACCACACCCTGTTGCCCGAGGCGTTGGAGCGTTGGGCGACCTTCACCTTCGGCAACGTCCTGCCTCGCCACATGCAGATCGTGGAACAGATCGACCACTGGCACCTGGACGAGAACCATTCCCGCCCGCATTACGTCGGCATCGTGAAACATCACGAGGTGCGGATGGGCGAGTTGGCCTTCATCATGTCGCACAAGGTCAACGGGGTGTCGGCCCTTCATTCGGACCTTGTGAAGCAGAACCTGTTCCCCGAACTGGACAAGCTGCATCCGGGCCGGATCATCAACCAGACCAATGGCGTGACGCCCCGCCGCTGGTTGAAGATGTGCAACCCGGCGCTGTCGGGCCTGATCACGGAAACCATCGGCGAGGGGTGGGAGTCGCATCTGGACCGCCTGCGCGAATTGGAGCCGGCGATCGACACGAAACCCTTCCTTGCCGATTTCGGCGCGGCCAAACGGCAGAACAAGGTCGCATTGTCGAACTGGATCGGCGGGCAGGGCGTCTCGGTCAGCCCCGATGCGCTGTTCGATGTGCAGATCAAGCGCATCCACGAATACAAACGCCAGCTTCTGAACATTCTGGAGACCATTGCCCGCTGGTCCGCGATCCGCGACAAGCCGAACGGCGATTGGGTGCCGCGCGTCAAGATCTTCGGCGGCAAATCCGCCCCCGGCTATGCCGTCGCGAAAGAGATCATCCATCTGATCAACGATGTCGCCCGCACGATCAACGCCGACCCGGTCACGGGCGATCTGCTGAAGGTGGTGTTCCCGCCCAACTACAACGTGTCGATGGCGCAGCGGCTGGTTCCGGCGGCGGACCTGTCCGAACAGATTTCGACCGCGGGGAAAGAGGCGTCCGGCACCGGCAACATGAAGTTCATGATGAACGGCGCGCCCACGATCGGCACACTGGACGGCGCGAACGTGGAAATCCTGAAGGAAGTCGGGGCCGAGAACTTCTTCCTGTTTGGCCTCACTGCCGAGGAGGTGCCGAAGCGGCGCGAGAATCCGGAACATTCCGCCAACGCCATCGAAGCGTCCAAGCCCCTTCAGGATGTGTTGCAGATGATTGCCGAAGGCCGTTTCAGCCCCGAGCAGAAGGACCGCTATCACGGTCTGGTCCATCGTATCTGGCACCACGATTATTTTCTGGTCGCGTCCGATTTCGACTCCTACATCAAGGCGCAGGAGTGCGCCGATGCGGCCTTTGCCGACCGGGATCGCTGGCTGCGGATGGCGGCGCTGAACACGGCCCGGTCGGGCTTCTTCAGCTCCGACCGGACGATCCGCGGCTATATGCAGGACATCTGGTCGGTCGAGCCAGCGATATGAGGTGACGACGGATTGAAAGGGAAAGACATGGCGACCGCCGAGACGATCATCGATGCCGGGGTCGCATCCGCGATTGCCTCGGGCACCCATGCAAATCCCTTTTCCGTTCTGGGTCCCCACCCCGAAGGCGACAGCTGGCGCGTGACGGTCTGGCAGCCCGGTGCCGACCGGCTCTGGATCGGCGGGACCGAGGCGCGGCAGGATCATCCGGGCCTGTTCACCGCACAGACCAGCAAAAGAGACTACCGCGTCCGCGCAGCGAATGCCGACGGTGAGTGGGAGTTCGACGACCCCTATCGCTTTGGCCCCGTGCTGGGAGAGATCGACGAATATCTTCTGGGCGAGGGCACGCATCGCCGTCTGTGGGACGCCCTCGGGGCGCATCCGATCCGGCACGAGGGCGTGGACGGCACCCATTTCGCCGTATGGGCGCCGAATGCCCAGCGCGTTTCGGTGGTCGGCGATTTCAACCATTGGGATGGGCGGCGCCACCCGATGCGGGCGCGCGGATCGACCGGCGTGTGGGAGATATTCCTGCCCGGTGTGGAACCCGGCACCGCCTATAAATACGAGATCCGGGCGAATGGCACGATCCTGCCGCTGAAGGCAGATCCGGTGGGCTTCGGGTCGGAACACGCGCCGCGCACTGCCTCGGTCGTGCGCCACCTTGGCTATGCGGATTGGCATGATGGTGAATGGATGGCGGGGCGGGCTGCGCGCAATGGCGTCGATGCGCCCATCTCGATCTATGAAGTCCATCTTGGAAGCTGGAAACGTGCGCCGGGCGACCGGATGCTGTCCTATCGGGAATTGGCCGAACAGCTGGTGGATTATGCCGACTGGATGGGCTTCACGCATCTGGAGCTGATGCCGATTTCCGAGTTTCCCTTCGACGGAAGCTGGGGCTACCAGCCCATCGGCATGTTCGCCCCCACGATCCGCCACGGGACCCCAGACGAGTTCCGCGCGCTGGTCGATGCCGCGCATCGCAAGGGGCTGGGCGTCATCCTCGACTGGGTGCCGGGGCATTTCCCGACCGACCAGCACGGGCTTGGCCAGTTCGACGGCACCGCGCTGTATGAACATGCCGACCCGCGCGAGGGGTTCCATCAGGACTGGAACACCCTGATCTACAACTACGGCCGCCGCGAGGTTCGCAATTATCTGACGGCCAACGCGCTTTACTGGTTGGACGAGTTCCATATCGACGGGCTGCGCGTGGATGCCGTCGCCTCGATGCTCTACCGCGACTATTCCCGCAAGGAGGGCGAGTGGATTCCCAACGTCCATGGCGGGCGCGAGAATTACGAGGCCGTGTCCCTGCTGCAGGAAATGAACGTCAGCGCCTATGGCGAACATCCCGGCATCATGACCGTGGCCGAGGAGTCGACCTCTTATCCCGGCGTGTCGCGCCCGGTGAACCATGGGGGCCTGGGCTTCGGGTTCAAATGGAACATGGGCTGGATGAACGACACACTGGCCTATATGCACCGCGATCCGATCTATCGCCGGCATCATCACCACCAGATGACCTTCGGGCTGCATTACGCCTGGTCCGAAAACTTCATCCTGCCGATCAGCCATGACGAGGTCGTCCACGGCAAGGGCAGCATGATCGCAAAGATGCCGGGCAACGGGGCCGAGAAATTCGCGAACCTGCGCGCCTACTACGCCTTCATGTGGACGCATCCGGGCAAGAAGCTGCTGTTCATGGGCTGCGAATTTGCCCAGGGGCGCGAATGGTCGCATCAGCAAAGCCTCGACTGGCATCAGGCCGAACTGCCCGAACATCGCGGCGTGCAGACGCTGGTGCGCGATCTGAACCTGCTCTACCGCTCGACCCCCGCGCTGCATGTGAACGACACCCGGCCCGAAGGTTTCATGTGGCTGGAGCCGAATGACGCCGACCAGTCGGTCTTCGCCTTTGCGCGCAAGGGCGGCGCGGGCGATCCGATGATCGTCGTCGCGCTGAACATGACCCCGGTCGAGCGCAGCTACATGCTGGGATTCCCGGCAGCGGGCGAATGGGAAGAGGTGCTGAATACCGACGCATGGCATTACGGCGGGATGAGCCGTGGCAACCTGGGAGGGGTGACCACGGAGCGCAAGGGCTGGCACGGGCAGGAACAATCCGCGCTCGTCACGCTTCCGCCCCTGTCTGCGGTTGTGTTCCGTCAGGCGAATTGACGAGTTGGGCAGGGGGGAGAAATGCTGCCGAAACCGAACCAGAGACTGTCATCACAGGCCATGGCCTTCGTGCTTGCGGGGGGGCGAGGAAGCCGCCTGAAAGAGTTGACCGACCGGCGGGCGAAACCCGCCGTGCACTTCGGCGGCAAGACGCGGATCATCGACTTCGCGCTGTCTAACGCGCTGAACTCGGGCATCCGCAAGATGGCGGTGGCGACGCAATACAAAGCCCACAGCCTGATCCGGCACATGCAGCGGGGCTGGGGCTTCTTTCGGGCCGAACGGAACGAATACCTCGACATCCTGCCCGCCAGCCAGCGGGTTGCCGAGAACAAATGGTATCTGGGAACGGCCGATGCCGTGACGCAGAACATCGACATCGTGGACAGCTATGACATCAAGTATGTCGTGATCCTTGCCGGGGATCACATCTACAAGATGGATTACGAGATCATGCTGGCCGAACATGTCGCGACCGGCGCAGACGTGACCATCGGCTGCCTGACCGTGCCACGAATGGAAGCGACGGCCTTCGGCGTCATGCATGTTGATCCGACGATGCGCATTACCGAGTTTCTTGAAAAGCCCAAGGACCCGCCGGGCATTCCGGGCGATCCCGAACATGCGCTGGCCTCGATGGGGATCTACGTTTTCGATTGGGCCTTCCTGCGCGATCTGCTGATCCGCGATGCCGAGGATGAGAATTCCAGCCACGATTTCGGAAACGACATCATCCCCCAGATCGTCAAGAACGGAAAGGCGCAGGCCCACCGTTTCGCCGACAGCTGCGTCACCTCGGGGTTGGAGACGGAGCCTTACTGGCGCGACGTGGGCACCATCGACGCCTTCTGGCAGGCCAATGTGGACCTGACCGATTTCATCCCCAAGCTTGACCTCTATGACAACGAATGGCCGATCTGGACCTATTCCGAGATCGCGCCACCTGCCAAGTTCATCCATGACGAGGACAACCGGCGCGGCTTTGCCATATCGTCGCTGGTGGCGGGGGACTGCATCATCTCGGGGACCGAGGTGCGTAATTCGCTGCTGTTCACGGGCTGCCGCACGCACAGCTTCTCGTCCCTGGAATATGTCGTTGCGCTGCCCAAGGTCGATATCGGGCGAAAGGCTGAACTTACACGATGTGTTATCGATTCAGGTGTCACTATCCCGGAAGGGCTTGTCGTGGGGCAGGACCCGGACGAAGATGAAAAATGGTTCCGCCGCAGCGAGGGGGGCATCGTGCTGATAACGCAGGCGATGCTGGATGCGCGGGCCAGGGTGATCGGCTGAGGCAGGATCGCCACGGGGGGGAGGAACGCGGCGCGCGTTTTCGCGCGCCGGTGGAACTTCACGGGCTTTCCGGCATTCCCTGTCGGGCGGGTTCAGCATAGGGACGGATGGATGGCGGGTGAAACGCGGGTGCTTTCGGTTGCGTCGGAATGCGTTCCGCTGCTGAAGACGGGTGGGTTGGCCGATGTGGTCGGCGCGCTGCCTGCCGCCATCGCTGCCGAGGGCGTGGACATGCGGGTGCTGATCCCGGCCTATCGCAGTCTGCGCTGGCGGCTGGAAACCATGGAGCAGGTGTTCGACGAGGCCGACCTGTTCGGTGGCCCGGCCCGCGTCTTCCTTGGCGACGTGTCGGGGATTCGCGTGCTGCTGCTGGATGCGCCGCATCTGTATGATCGCGAGGGCGGGCCGTATTCGGGTCCGGGCGGCGATTGGCCCGACAACCCGATCCGCTTTGCCGCGCTGTCGTGGATGGGCGCCCGCATCGCGCGCGAGGGCACGTCCGACGGATGGCGTCCGCATATCCTGCACGCGCATGACTGGCAGGCGGGGTTCGCGCCCGCCTATATGGCGTTCAGCGGCGCACGCGATGTGGCGACGGTCATTACCGTGCACAACATGGCCTTCCAAGGCTGGGCCAAGGCGGACCTGCTGGGATATCTGCGGCTTCCCGCGTGGGAGTTTCATCCCGGATCGCTGGAATATTACGGCGGGCTGTCCAGCCTGAAGGCGGGGCTTGTGACCGCCGACTGGATCACCACGGTTTCCCCGAACTACGCCGCCGAACTTATGCGCCCCGAGGCGGGCATGGGCCTGCAAGGGATCATGTCATCCCGGGCGAGCCATGTGACGGGCATCCTGAACGGCGTCGACACCGCCGTCTGGTCCCCCGAAGCGGAGGAGAGGCCCTATACGATCCGCACCCTGCGGCGCAAGGCCGACAGCCGGATCGCGCTGTCCGCCGCCTTCGGTCTGGATGTTCCGGGGCCGCTGGCGATCGTCGTCAGCCGCCTGACCCATCAGAAAGGGATCGACCTGATCCCCGACGTCCTGCCCGGTTTCATCGAGGCGGGGGGCGGCCTTGCCGTGCTCGGCTCGGGCGATCCGGCAATGGAATCGGCGATGCGGGCGCTGGAGTTGCGCTATCCGGGCCGTGTCGGCGTCCGCATCGGCTATGACGAGGGGCTGAGCCACCTGATGTTCGCGGGCGGCGATGCGGTCATCGTGCCATCGAGGTTCGAGCCCTGTGGCCTGACGCAGATGTATGGGCTGCGCTATGGCACGCTTCCGGTGGTGGCGCAGGTGGGCGGGCTGGCGGACAGTGTGATCTCGGCCAATCCGGCGGCGGTATCGGCGGGCGTCGCGACCGGCATCGTCTTTGCCCCCACGACCGGGGATGCGCTGGCGGCGGCGCTGCGGCGGCTGATGGAGCTTTGGTCGGATCAATCGCTGTGGCAGCACATCCAGCGCAACGCGATGCGCCATCCCGTCGGGTGGGAGGCATCGGCACGCGAATATGCCGCGCTTTACGATCGGATTCGGCGGTGATGCTGGGGGCGGTGCCCGGACGGTCGGGCACGCGGTTTTCCGTGTTTTCGGCGGCGGCCACGCAGATGGAGCTTTGCATCTTCACCCCGGACGAGGTCCGGACCCGGATGCGGCGCGAGGGCGATATCTGGCTGGCCGAAGCAGAGGCCCCGCCCGGCACCGAATATGGTTTTCGCGCGCATGGGGAGGGCCCGTGGTTCGATCCGCAAAAGCTGCTGATCGACCCTTACGCACGCGCCCTTTCCGCGCCGCTGCGTGACGGGGATGCCTCGGCCAGATCGGTCGTCTGCGCCCATGTGTCAACAGAGTGGCAGCGCCCGAACACGCCGTGGCGTGATACCGTCCTTTATGAAGCGCATGTGAAAGGCCTGACACGAGAGGCGCCCGGCGTCCGCAGGCGGTTGCGCGGCACGTTCCGCGGGATGTCCTCGCCTGCCATGCTGGAACATCTGCGACGACTGGGCGTGACGGCGGTCGAACTCCTGCCGGTACAGGCTTTTCTGGACGACCGGTTTTCGGCGGCGCGGGGGCTGACGAATTACTGGGGATACCAGACGATCGGCTTTTTCGCACCCGATCCGCGCTATGGCACGGCGGATGATTTCCGCCAGATGGTTCGTCGATTTCACGGCGCCGGGATCGAGGTGATCCTCGACGTCGTCTACAACCACACCGGGGAGGGGGATGAGACGGGGCCGACCATCGCCTTCCGCGGTCTGGACAATGACAGCTATTACCGCATGGACGGCGCGCGGTATCAGAACGACGCAGGGACCGGCAACACGCTGGACCTCACGCATCCGATGGTGCTGCGGATGGTGATGGACAGCCTGCGTTTCTGGGTGACGGAAATGGGCGTTGACGGGTTCCGCTTTGACCTCGCCACCGTTCTGGGCCGCACAAAGCGCGGGTTCGAACCGGATGCGGGCTTCTTCGCTGCGCTGATGCAGGACCCTGTGTTGCGCGGAGCGAAGCTGATTGCCGAGCCTTGGGATATCGGGCCGGGGGGATACCGGCTTGGGCAATTTCCCGCGCCCTTCGCTGAATGGAACGACCGTTTTCGCGACGATCTGCGCCGGGTTTGGCGCGGGGATGCCGGGATGATGCCGTCCTTGGCGAAACGCTTGCTGGGATCGGCGGAACGGTTCGATCACGACCGGCGCGGCGCATGGAGTTCGGTGAACTTCCCGACCTCGCATGACGGGTTCACGCTGGCCGATCTGGTGTCCTATTCGCGCCGCCACAACGACGCCAATGGCGAGGATGGCCGCGACGGGCATGGCGAAAACTTCAGCGACAACATGGGCACCGAAGGCCCCGATCCAACGCTGGCGGATGCGCGCGCCCTGCGCCGCCGCAACCTGATCGCCTGCCTGATGCTGTCACAGGGAACCCCGATGCTTCTGGCGGGGGACGAGATGGGAAATTCGCAGGGCGGCAACAACAACGCCTATGCGCAGGACAACCCGGTCGGCTGGGTGCAGTGGCGGGACGATCCGATGGTGGATTTCGTGGCGCGGCTGACGGCATTGCGCGGCGCGCATCCGCTGCTGCGGCAGGAGTGTTTCCTGCACGGCGAATGCGCGGGGCTTCATCCCAACGTCATATGGCGTCGCCACGATGGCAGCGTTCCCGCGCCCGGGGACTGGCCGCAGCTTGCCTCGCTGGGGATGGAACTGCATGGCGGGGGGGAGCGGTCGATCTACGTTTTCATCAATCCGGGCGGCACGGTGCCGCTGGTCTTGCCGGACAGTTGCGGGTGGGAGCTGCTGCTCGACACTACGCGGCCCGGCGCCGATATGCCCCTGATGGGGCTTGAAGCCCCGGCCCATTCCGTGCTGGTCTTCGGGGCAAATTTGGGGAACGAGTTATGACGACTATTCAGACGGTTGCATTCAAGGATCAGAAGCCCGGAACATCGGGCCTGCGCAAGAAGACCCGCGTCTTCATGCAGCCGCATTACCTTGAAAATTTTGTGCAGGCGATCTTCGCCTCGATCGGCGGGGCCAAGGGTAAGACCTTCGTCGTTGGCGGCGATGGGCGCTTTTTCAACGACCGTGCAGTTCAGGTGATCCTGCGGATGGCGGCGGCGAATGGCGCGGCACGCGTCATCGTCGGGCAGGGCGGTGTTTTGTCCACGCCCGCCGCGTCGAACCTGATCCGCCAGCGGGGAACGGATGGCGGCATCATCCTGTCGGCCAGCCACAACCCGGGCGGCGAGGATGAGGATTTCGGCATCAAGTTCAACATGGCCAATGGCGGCCCCGCGCCGGAATCCGTGACCGAGGCGATGTATGAGGCCGCGTCGAACCTGACCCATTACGAGATTGCCGAGACGCAGGACATCGACCTGAACACCATCGGCCAATCGGACATCGGCGGCATGGCGGTCGAGGTTGTGGACAGCGTCGCCGATTATGCGGCGCTGATGGAGACCCTGTTCGACTTCGACGCGATCCGCGCGATGTTCACCGGCGGCTTCACCATGCGCTTCGACGCGATGTGTGCCGTGACCGGCCCCTATGCGACCGAGATACTGGAGAACCGTCTGGGTGCCGCCCCCGGCACCGTGACCCATGGTACGCCGCTTCCCGATTTCGGCGGCATGCATCCCGACCCGAACCCGACCTGGGCGCATGAGCTGATGGCCGAGATGATGGGCGATGACGCGCCCGATTTCGGCGCCGCCTCGGACGGCGATGGCGACAGGAACATGGTCGTCGGGCGCGGCATCTACATCTCGCCTTCAGACAGTCTGGCGGTGCTGGCGGCAAACGCGCATCTGGCGCCGGGCTATGCCAAGGGGATCGCGGGCGTTGCACGGTCGATGCCGACGTCGGCTGCGGTGGACCGGGTGGCGGCGGCGATGGGCCTGCAATCCTACGAGACGCCGACGGGCTGGAAATTCTTCGGCAACCTGCTGGATGCGGGCAAGGTCACCCTGTGCGGCGAGGAGAGCTTCGGCACCGGATCGGACCATGTGCGCGAAAAGGACGGGCTTTGGGCCGTGCTGCTGTGGCTGAACATCCTTGCGGTGCGCCGCCAGTCGGTTGCCGCGATCATGGCCGAACATTTCGCGAAATACGGTCGCAACTACTATTCGCGCCACGACTTCGAGACGATCGAGAGCGATAAGGCCGATTCGATGATGACGGCGCTTCGGGACAGCCTCGCCTCGCTTCCGGGGCAGGAGGTGGAGGGGATGACGATCTCTGCCGCCGACGATTTCGCCTATACCGATCCGGTCGATGCGTCGGTGTCGAAGAAGCAGGGTGTGCGGATCCTGTTCGCGGATGGCAGCCGGATCGTGCTGCGCCTGTCGGGCACCGGCACGCAGGGCGCGACGCTGCGGCTCTATCTGGAACGTTATGCCGAAACCGGCCTCGACAGCGATCCGCAAGAGGCGCTGGCCCCGGTGATCCGCGCCGCCCACAAGCTGGCGCGCATCACCGAGTTCACGGGCCGGACCGAGCCGGATGTCGTTACCTGAGGTAAGCTGCGCAGCCCGTGAGGGCTGCGTAATCATCCTCGATGACGTGAATCGGGAAAGCCTCCATGAACGGGCCGAAGCGCCCCTTGTCGCGGAAGGCCGCCGCAAATCCCATCGCATCCATGTGCGGGACCAGCGCGCGGGCCATTCCGCCGCAAAGATAGATGCCACCGAAGGGCAGGTGGGTCAGCGCAAGGTTGCCTACCGCAGCACCCAGCAGCCGGATGAACAGCGCCGCGGTGCGCGTCGCCGCATCGTCGGTGCCGATGGCGGGGATGATCTGGGCCGAGGGGCGGCGTGTGCGGGTCAGGAATTCGTACAGGTTCTCGATCCCGCGGCCCGACAGGGCTTCCTCGACGCTGGGGAAGCCGTGGATCTGGGACAGGAAGTCGGCCAGTTCCATATCTGCGCTTTGAACGGGCAGGTTCACATGGCCCGATTCCGACGCGGGCACCACGCGCACGCCGCGTTCGTCATGGACGGGGGCCGCGTTGAAGCCGGTTCCGACCCCCACCACCAGCATCGGGCCGGGTTGCGTGACGCCGGGCGTGATGGTGCGCACCGCGTCGATGAAACCCAGCGAATGCCCCTGCGCCTGAAGGTCGTTCAGCACCGCAACCGATCCCGCGCCAGTCGCCCGCCGCAGTGCATCGCCGTCGATGGTCCAGTCGAGGTTCGTCAGTCGCGCCACCCCATCCTTGACCGGGCCAGCGACGGCAAGGCAAGCGCCGCCGACCTTGGCCCCGGCATCGGCCAGAAACGTGGCCAGCACAGGCTCCAGCCCCGGATGGTCGGCATTGCGGAAACGGCGCACGGTGTCGGGCAGGATGCGGATACCCTCGGCCAGCGCGACGCGGGTGTTGGTTCCGCCGATATCGGCAACGAGGCTCAGTTCCATCTGCATACTCCCTAACCTGCCAAGGGTTTATGCTGCGAGCGCTAACGCCGCAAGGCTTTCACGGCACCCGTTTGACATAGGCGGCGATGGCGGCGCGATCCTGCTCGGGCAGGCGCGAGATGTTCTGGATCACCAGCGCCATATGCCCGCCCGCCGAATCGTAATCCGGGGTGAAGCCGGAGGTGAGGTATTCCGCGATCTCGTCCGCCGACCAGTCCAGTTCCGCAGCGTTGATCGCGGGGATGCGCCCTTCGCCTTGCAGCCAGCGCCCGGTGTCCAGCCCGCCCGCGACCCCACGCGCCGTGTGGCATTCGCCGCAATGGCCCAGCGCCTCGGCCAGATAGCGGCCGCGTTGTTCCTCGGGCGTCAGCTCGCCTTCGACCACCCAGCCATCCCGCAGATAGGCCAGCTTCCACAGCCCAAGACCCCGGCGGATGTTGAAGGGAAACCCGACCCGATGCGGCTGGCTGGGCACCGCCGATGGGGGCAGCATATCCATATATGCTTTCAGGTCGGCGATATCCTGCGGCTCGGCTTTGGAATAGGAGGTGTAGGGGAAGGCGGGATAGTAATGCTCTCTATCAGGAGAAATCCCGCGCTGGACGGCGTTCACGAACTGCTCGGGCGTCCAGCCGCCGATACCATGTTCCGGGTCGGGCGAGATGTTGGGCGCAATGAAGGTGCCGAACTCCGTCTCGAACTCCATCCCGCCGGACAGGACCAGCCGATCGTCTTTCGCGCCGTGGCACGAGGCGCAGCCCGCCGCATCGAAAACCTGCTCGCCCCGCTCGGGATCGCCGGAAAGCAGCGCGGGCGAAATGGGGCGCGGCGAGGTCAGAACCCAGAAGCCGGCAAAGCCAATGGTGGCAAGGCCAAGCAGGACGGGAAGAATACGCATCTGGCTGTCCCCTCGGATGGCGGCGTCGTGCCACCATAGCCGATCAGGGCGCGATGCGCACCGGCCTTGCGCCGCCGCCCGTCGTCAACCAATCCGGCCAGCCGACGGTGCGTTCGACAAGGAACAGCGAGAGGCAGGCGGCCACCACGCAGATCACCAGGATCACCTTCCACATCGGCGGTGGATGGCGCAGCCAGCGCTGCATCCGCAGAAGCCACATCAGGTTCATTCGACGAACCTGACCTTGCCGATGAAGGGCAGGTTGCGGTTGAACTGGGCATAGTCGATGCCATAGCCGACCACGAATTCGTCCGGGATGGTGAAGCCGGTCCAGCGTTTGTCCACCTCCACCTCTCGGCGGGCGGGTTTGTCCAGAAGCGCGCAGACCTCCAGCCGGGCCGGTTCGCGCGATTTCAGAAGGCGGATCACATGCGACAGGGTGAAGCCGGTATCGACGATGTCTTCCACCACCAGCACGTCCCGGCCCGCGATCTCGCCCCGCAGGTCCTTCAGGATGCGGACCTCGCGGCTGGATTCCATCGCGTTGCCATAAGACGACGCCTCGAGGAAATCGACCTCGACGGGCAGGTCCAGCTCGCGCACCAGGTCAGCGATGAAAATGAACGATCCGCGCAGAAGACCGACGACGACCAGCTTCTGGGTGCCCGCGTAATGGGCGGTGATCTCTTTCGCCAGCTCCTCGACCCTTGCCGCGATGGATTTGGCAGAGATCATCTGGTCTATGACATATTGTCCGCTTGGCATGGCACCCTCTTGCACTTCGCAGGTTAGGTAGCGAAAACCAGCGCGGAAGTCACGACCGAGGATGCCATGCCCAGCCATCACGAGACGCGCGTTCTGCCCTATACCGCGCAACAGATGTATGACCTGGTCGCCGATGTGGCGTCATATCCGAAATTCCTGCCGTGGAACTCCGCCGCCCGCATCCGCTCGCGCACGCCCATCGACGGTGGGGGTGAGTTGATGGAGGCGGATCTGGTCATCTCGTTCAAGGTGTTCCGCGAGCGGTTCGGCAGCCGCGTGACGCTGTGGCCGGATCAGAAGAAGATCGACACCGAATATCTGGACGGCCCGTTCAAATACATGAAATCGACATGGGAGTTCCGCGACGCCCCGGGCGGCTGCGAGGTCGAGTTCTTCGTCGATTTCGAATTCAAGAACGCAATCCTGCAGGGGATCATCGGCATCGTCTTCAACGAGGCGATGCAGCGCATCGTCCGCGCGTTCGAACGCCGCGCGGCCGAGCTTTACGGCGCCAGCGCCTGAGACAGCAGCCATAGGGCGTGGGCGACAGTCGCCGCGCGAACCTTGGCGCGACCGATGGCGCCGAATTCCACCGTTTCCGTGTGGCAGCCGTCACGATTGGCGATGGCAAAGCACACGCGGCCCTCGGGCTTGTGGTCGGAGCCGCCGGGGCCCGCGATGCCCGTGACGGCTACGGCAAGGTTGGCCTTGGACCGGGCGATGGCCCCCATCGCCATCGCGCGCGCGATTTCTTCGGACACCGCGCCGTGGGCGTCCAGCGTTTCGGGCAGGATGCCAAGCATGTCGATCTTGGCGGCGTTCGAATAGGTGACGAAGCCCCGGTCGAACACGGCAGAGCTGCCCGCGATGTCGGTGATCGCGGCGGCGATCATCCCGCCCGTGCAGCTTTCGGCAGTGGCGAGCACCGCGCGGCGTGCCGCTGCCAGTTCCAGAAGCGCCGCCCAGCTCACATCAGCACCCCATGCGCTATGCCGGCCGCGACGATGGTCGCAACCCCGGCGAATACCCCAGCCCAAAGATCGTCGGCCATGACACCCCAGGCATCGCCCCGACGGTCGGCACGGCCCACCAGCCACGGCTTCCAGATGTCGAACAAACGGAAGAAAACAAAGGCGGCGACCCAGCCGGGCCAGACCATGTCCATCCCGCGCCACCAGAAGGCGGCGGCGGGAAACAGAAGCGCCAGCCATTGGCCAGCAACCTCGTCGATGACGAATTCGGACGGGTCGTCATGGGTATCGCCAAGTTCGGCCCGCAGCGCCCACCAACCGATCAGCGTGACCGCCAGCGTCGCTGCGACCAGCGCCGGAAAACCCAGCCAGCGGTCGATGGCGATGCCGGCTGCCAGCGCCACGGCCGATCCCCATGTGCCGGGGCCGGGGCGCAGCAGCCCCACGCCGAACAGAAGGCAGATCGCGCGGGTCATGCCGATACCAGCGTCGCGGTGGCGATGGCGGCGATCCCCTCGCCGCGCCCGGTGAAGCCGAGCTTTTCAGACGTGGTTGCCTTGACGGAGATGCGGTCCACTTCCACGCCCATGATCGCCGCCAGCGCCGCGCGCATCGCGACCGCATGGGGGCCGACCTTGGGATATTCGCAGATCAGCGTCACGTCGCAGTTCGACAGCTTGAATCCCCGCGCCGCCACTCGGCCCATCGCATGTTCAAGAAAGATGCGGCTGTCCGCGCCCTTCCACTTCATGTCCGAGGGTGGGAAATGCTGGCCGATATCCCCTTCGGCCAGCGCGCCATAGATCGCATCGGTCAGCGCGTGCATTCCCACATCTGCGTCCGAATGGCCCTGAAGCCCGCGCGAATGCGGAACCGACACGCCACACAACCAGACTTGATCGCCGGGGCCGAAGCGGTGCACGTCGAAACCGTTGCCAAGGCGAATGTCCATGCTCCGTCCCTTCAGGATGCGCTCGGCCCGGTCGAAATCGCCGGGCCATGTGAGTTTCAGGTTGTCTTCGTCCCCTTCGACGATGGCGACGTCAAGACCTGCGGCGCGCGCGACCTCCACATCATCCGCCGCACCGCCGGGATGGGCAAGATGGGCGGCGAGGATCGCATCGAAACGGAACGCCTGCGGGGTCTGCGCCCGCCACAGCCCGCTGCGATCCTGCGTGCCTTGGACCGTGCCCTCGCCGCGCCACAGCGCGTCGGTCACCGGCAGCGCGGGGGCGGCACCGACTGCATCGTCCAGCGCCGCGATCATCCTCGCGATAAGCGCCGGGGAGACCAGAGGACGCGCGCCGTCATGGATCAGCACCCGCGTCACGCCCGTCCCCTCAAGCGCCCGCAGCGCCGCCAGAACCGAGGCGCTGCGCGTTGCGCCGCCATGCACCAGATCGACGCCCAGCCCGCCCGCCATCACATGATCGTCGGGATGGATCACGAGGATGCGGCGCAGCCCCTTAAAGGCGTCCAGCGCATGTGCTATGGCAGGGCGACCCGCAAGGGGGCGCCATTGCTTCGGCACACCGCCTCCGGCACGGGTGCCGCGTCCGGCGGCGACGATGATGGCTGCGACTGTCATGCTGCCGGATATGACACGTAGCGGCGGGGCAGAAAAGTCTCGGCAGTGTCGCGACTTTCGGCATGTTGGATTAAAAATTGTGCAAAGCACGTTTTCGCGCCATCTTGCCCGACGCAATGATTTGTAAATCGCCACGGACCGGCATAGGTCAGGGCTAACGCTTAAGGAATAGGCAGTTGTCCATTCGCCTCGCATCCGTTTCCATCGAACCGCCGGTCCTGCTGGCCCCGCTTGCGGGGATCACGGACCTGCCGTTCCGCCAGCTGGTCGCCTCTTTCGGGGCGGGGCTGGTCGTGTCGGAAATGGTCGCAACGCAAGAACTGGTGCAGGCCAAGCCCGCCGCCCGCGCCAAGGCGGAATTGGGGTTCGATCAGCAGGCGACCTCGGTGCAGCTTGCAGGTCGCGACGCCTATTGGCTGGCCGAGGCGGCACGGTATGTCGAAGGGCAGGGCGCGCGGGTCATCGACTTCAACATGGGCTGCCCCGCGAAACGGGTGACCTCCTCCAGCGGGAACGGCGCCTGCGGTTCGGCCTTGATGCGCGAGCCGGATCACGCGCTGTCGCTGGTCGAGGCTGTGGTGAGGGCCGTGTCGGTCCCGGTCACCCTGAAGATGCGGCTGGGCTGGGACGATGACAGCCTGAACGCCCCCCAGATCGCCCGCCGGGCCGAGGAAGCGGGTGTGCGGATGGTCACGATCCACGGGCGCACGCGCTGCCAGTTCTACAAGGGCAGTGCCGATTGGGCAGCGATCCGCGCGGTCAAGGATGCCGTGTCGATCCCGGTGATCGCCAATGGCGACATCACCGGCCCGGACACCGCGGCCGATGCGATGCGCCTGTCAGGCGCCGATGGCATCATGATCGGGCGCGGCGCGCAGGGCCGCCCATGGCTGCTGGCGCAGATTGCGGCATCGCTGTTCGGCACTCCCGCGCCGACCGTCCCGCAAGGGGCCGCGCTGGGCGATCTGATCATCGGGCATTACGAGGCGATGCTGTCCTTCTATGGCACCGCGCTGGGCGTGAAGATCGCCCGTAAGCATCTCGGCTGGTATCTGGAGGCTGCGGATATCCCGCGTGGCCCGGTGCTGACCATGGACGACCCGGCGCAAGTGATCCAAGCCATCCGCGCCGCCCTTACCGATCAGGAAAGCCTTGCCGCATGACCGAAGCCCAGCCCTATCGCGCCCCATACCCTGTTCCCGGCGTGATCTGGGCCAGCTTGCCCATTCCGGCCCTGCTGATCGATGCGGGCGGCCTGATCATCGAGAGCAACCCGGCGGCGGAGACGTTCCTGAACGCCTCGCAGCGCAGCCTTCGCGGCCAGCCCGCGCTGGACCGCATCTCCATCGACGCCCCGATGGAGGAGGCGTTCGAGCGCGCCCGAACCAACCAGTCGGCGCTGTTCATCAACGACGTGGACGTGACCACGGGCGAGCGGCCCCCGGTGCAATGCACGGTCCAGCTTGCGCCGATGCATGACAATCCGGGCGTTCTGATGCTGCTGATCTCGTCGCGCGACATTGCGGATCGGTTGGGACGGGTTGCCGCCTCGCGGTCCGCCGCGCGGTCGGCCATCGGCATGGCCGAGATGCTGGCCCACGAGATCAAGAACCCGCTGGCGGGGATTTCAGGCGCGGCGCAGTTGATCGCGATGAACCTGCCCCCCGAGGATCGCGAACTGGCCGATCTGATCGTCGAGGAAACCCGCCGCATCGTGAAGCTGCTGGAGCAGGTCGAGCAATTCGGGAACCTGCGCCCGCCCGAGCGTCGCGCGGTGAACATCCACGACGCGCTGGACCGTGCGCGGCGGTCCGCGATGGTCGGTTTCGCCGCCAAGATGACCATCGTCGAGGATTACGATCCCTCGCTGCCGTCCACCTTCGCCGACCCGGACCAGTTGATGCAGGTCTTTCTGAACCTGATCAAGAACGCTGCGGAAGCGGCTGGCCCGGAGGGCGGCACGATCCGCCTGCGCAGCTTCTATGATCTGTCGCTGCGCCTGCGCCGCAAGGATGGGCCGGGCAACTCCCTGCCGCTGCAAGTCGAGATCGTGGACGATGGCCCCGGCATCAAGACCGAGATCGCCGCGTCGATCTTCGACCCCTTCGTGTCGGGCCGCGAGAATGGGACGGGGCTTGGCTTGGCCCTCGTTTCAAAAATCATTTCTGATCACGGTGGTATCATCGCGGTCGATTCGGTTCCGGGGAAGACGGTATTCCGTGTGTCCCTGCCGGTTGCGCCCCGGGATGCGGCGTTGAACGAGATGGAGAGCAAGTAGATGGACGGCACAATTCTCGTCGCAGATGACGACCGCACCATCCGCACGGTGCTGACGCAGGCGCTGACACGGGCGGGATGCAAGGTTCACGCCACCTCGTCGCTGACCACGCTGATGCGGTGGGTCGAGGAGGGGAAGGGCGATCTCGTCATCTCGGACGTGATGATGCCCGACGGCAACGGTCTGGAGGCGCTGCCGAAGATCGGCAAGATGCGTCCCGGCCTTCCGGTCATCGTCATCTCGGCCCAGAACACCATCATGACCGCGATTCAGGCCGCGGAGGCCGAGGCCTACGATTACCTGCCGAAGCCCTTCGATCTGCCCGACCTGATGAAACGATCGGCCCGCGCGCTGGACATGAAACGCCGCGCACCGACGCGCGTTGCCACCCCGCGCGAAGGCGGCGACGATCTGCCGCTGGTGGGGCGGACGGCGGCGATGCAGGCGTTGTATCGGCTGGTCGCCCGCGTGATGAACACCGATCTTGCCGTGCTGATCACCGGAGAGTCCGGCACCGGCAAATCGCTGATCGCCCGCGCCATCCACGATTTTTCGGATCGGCGCACCTTGCCCTTCGTGGTCGCGCAGGCCAGCGATCTGCAAGGCGCGGACGGTCCTTCGACGCTGATGACCCGCGCCAAGGGCGGCAGCCTCGTGTTCGACGAAGTGGCCGATTATGACGACGACACGCAGGCCCGGATCGTTCGGCTCCTGGATCAGATGGGCGAACATTCCCCCCGCATCATGGCAACCTCGCAAAGCGATCTGCAGTCGAAGATGGAAGCGGGGGAGTTCCGGCAGGACCTGTTCTATCGCCTTGGCGGCGTCACGCTGCACGTCCCGGCGCTGCGCGAACGGGTGGATGACATCCCGCTGCTTGCGGACCATTTCCTTGCCCGCGGCGAGCGGGACTTCGGCGCGGTGCGCCGCCTGTCGAACGAAGCGCGCGATCTGGTCCGTGCCTACAGTTGGCCGGGCAACGTGCGGCAGTTGGAAAACACGCTGCGCCGTCTGATGGTGACGTCCGCCGAAGCCGAGATCGCGAAGCCCGAGGTTGAGGCCGTCCTTGGCAGCCAGCCCGCGATGGAGCCGCTCAAGGGCGGCGGCGAGGGGGAGAAGCTGTCCGCCTCGGTCGCGCGGCATCTGAAGCGATATTTCGATCTGCATGGCGGCGCGCTGCCATCCCCCGGCGTCTATCAGCGCATCCTGCGCGAAGTGGAGGCACCGCTGATCGAAATCGCGCTGGATGCGACCGCGGGCAACCAGGCGAAATGCGCCGATCTGTTGGGAATCAACCGCAATACGCTGCGCAAGAAGATCACCGATCTGGATATTCGCGTGACACGCCGCCGCAAACTGATGTAAAACCGCAACAGAACGGTGCCATAAAGGCACGGGGACTGTGCGGGCTGCGGCCCGGTTGAAGGACGGGGTTTCGTGCGATCTGCGGCACGCAGTAATTCTTGGGTAAGGTGGTCGCGCCTGCGCCGGCAAAGACGGTTCCAGACCGCGGCGACCTTCGGGCTCGTGGCGCTCGGCCCGGTCCTTACGGCGCTGACGCTCCTGTTTCTCGGGCCGCTGAACCAAAGCGGCTCGAACACGCTGCGGCTGATCCTGCTGGCGGATTTCGTGTATGTGCTGGTCGTTGCTGCGCTGATCCTTGCGCGGGTGGCGCAGCTTTTGTCGGACCGGCGAAGCAAATCGGCAGGCTCGCGGCTGCACCTGCGGCTGTCGGGCGTGTTTGCGCTGGTTGCGCTGATCCCGACAGTGCTGGTCGCGATCTTTGCGGTCGTCACGCTGAACATCGGGCTGGAGGGGTGGTTTTCGGACCGCGTTCAGCGCGTCGTCGGCAGCTCGCTCGCCGCCGCCCAAGCCTATGAGGCCGAGCACCGCGAGGATTTGACCGAGGATGCCATCGCGCTCGCCTCCTATTTGAACACCGCCAAACGCTCGACGGCCTTTCTGCGCGATGACCAGCTTCGCCCGATCCTGAGCCAAGGGCAGGGGTTGGTTCAACGGGGGCTAAGCGAGGCTTTTCTGGTCGATGGCGTCGGCTCGATGCTGACGCGGGGCGAAAAGAGCTATCTTTTCAACTTCGAGCAACCCGCACCCGAAGATATCCAGCGCGCGCGCGATGAAGGCGTGGCGATCATTCAGGACTGGGCGAACAACGAATTCCGGGCGCTGGTCTATCTGGACGCCTTCGTGGACCGCTTTCTTTATGTCTCGCGTCAGGTGGACGGCAGCATTCTGAGCCTGCTGGACGATACGAAGGAAACAGTCGCGCTTTACCATCAGTTGGAAAGCGACCGGGGCCGGATGCTGTTCGAATTTGCTCTCCTCTATCTGGGATTTGCGCTGATCCTCGTGCTGGCTTCGGTCTGGCTGGGGCTGTGGTTCGCAGAGCGGCTTTCCGGCCCGGTCGGTCGGCTGGCGGGTGCGGCGCAGCGGGTCGGCGCGGGCGATCTGGACGTGCAGGTGTCCGAGGAGGAGGGCGATGACGAGATCGCCATGCTGGGCCGTCTGTTCAACCAGATGACCCGTCAGCTGAAGGGCCAGCGTGAGGCGCTGGAGACAAGCCACGCCCAGACCGAGGCACGCCGCCGCCTGTTCGACTCGGTGCTCTATTCGATCACGGCTGGGGTCATCGGGCTGGATGCGCAGGGGCGGGTGGATTTCATCAACCGCGCCGGGCGGCGGCTGCTGGATCTGGAAACGACCGAACTGCCGCTGGCCATCGCGGTCCCGGAATTCGAGGCGTTGTTCCAGAAGCTGCGAGAGCTTGGCGGCACCGTGCAGGAGGAGATCCGCCTGACCCGCAAGGGCAAGCAGGAAAGCTTGCTGGTGCGCATGGCGGCGCGCGAGACAGAGGACGGGCTTGAAGGCTATGTCGTCGCCTTCGACGATGTGACCGAACTGGTCAGTGCCCAGCGCCATGCCGCATGGGGCGACGTCGCCCGCCGCATCGCGCATGAGATCAAGAACCCGCTGACCCCGATCCAGCTTTCGGCGGAGCGCATCAAACGCAGGTTCCGCCCCGTCGCGGGCGATATGGTGGCCGATCTGGAGCAGTATACCGATGTGATCGTGCGCCAGACGAACGACCTGCGCCGGATTATCGACGAATTCTCCAAATTCGCGCGGATGCCAGAGCCGGACCGGCGCGAGCACGACCTTGCCCGTATCCTGCGCGATGCGGTGACGCTTCAGGCGGGGCTGCGGATCGAGGCGGACCTGCCCGACGCGCCCCTGCCGATGGAACTGGACGCCACGATGATGTCACAGGCCTTCACCAATCTTCTGAAGAATGCCGGCGAAGCGATTGAAAACAAATCGAAAACGACGGCAATTGAGCCGATGATCCGCGTTTCGCTCTGCACCGAGGCGGAAACGGTGGTGATCCGCATCGCCGACAATGGCGCGGGCCTGCCCGCAGATCGCTCGCGCCTGTTCGAACCCTATGTCACGACGCGCGAAAAGGGCACGGGCCTTGGACTTCCCATCGTCAAGAAGATCGTCGAGGAACATGGCGGCACGCTCGTGCTTGTCGATGCGCCGATCTTCGAGGGCAACGCCCATGCCGGTGCAATGGCCGAGATCCGGCTGCCGCGCACCCCACGGACCCGAACCAAAAGAAACGGAGAGGCGAAATGAGCAGCATCCTGATCGTCGATGACGAACGCGACATCCGGGAACTGATCGGAGATATCCTGAAAGACGAAGGCTTTCAGGTGCGCCTTGCAGGCAATTCCGACGATTGCATGGCCGAGATCGGTGCCGAGGCGCCCTCGCTCATGATCCTTGATATCTGGCTGAAGGACAGCCGGATGGATGGGATCGACATTCTGAAACAGGTCAAGCGCAACAATCCCGATGTGCCGGTGGTGATCATTTCCGGCCATGGCAACATCGAGATCGCGGTGGCCGCGATCAAGCAGGGCGCATACGACTTCATCGAAAAGCCGTTCAACATCGACCAGTTGATGGTCGTCGTCGGCCGCGCAATGGAGGCGTCCCGCCTTCGCCGCGAAAACTCGGAACTTCGGCGCAAGGATGTCACCGGGGCCGAGATGTTGGGCAATTCGCCAGCGTTCAAGACGCTGAAGGCCCAACTGGACAAGGTGACGAAATCCAATGGCCGCGTGATGCTGACCGGGCCTGCCGGTTCGGGCAAGGAATTGGCAGCGCGGTTTATCCACGCGCAATCCGGTCGGGCAAAGGCGGGGTTCATCTCCGTCTCCTCGGCCGGGATCGAGCCGGAACGGATGGAGGAGGTTCTGTTCGGGCGCGAAACGACCGAGCGCGGATTGGAAAAGGGCCTTCTGGAACAAGCGCATGGCGGCGTCGTCTATTTCGACGAGGTGGCCGAGATGCCGCCCGGCACCCAGTCGAAACTTCTGCGCGTGCTGACGGAACAGCAGTTCACGCGCGTCGGCGGTGTGGAAAAGGTGCGTGTGGATCTGCGCGTCATCTCCTCCACCAGCCGCGATCTGCGGGTGGAGATCGCGCAGGGCCGCTTTCGGCAGGAACTTTACGATCGGCTGAACGTCGTGCCGATCGCCGTCCCATCGTTGGAAGAACGGCGCGAGGATATTCCCGAACTGACGCGCCATTTCATCGCCAGTTTCCACAAGACCCAAGGCCTGCCGCTGCGCAAGCTGTCCCCGGATGCCGAAGCGTTGCTTCAGACGATGCATTGGCCCGGCAACGTGCGGCAGCTTCGCAACGTCATCGAACGGGCGCTGATCCTTGGCGAAGGCTCCGGCCCCATCGAGCCGAGGGAGCTTCCGGGACAGGACGTGGGCGGCGGTGACGGGCGCATGGTGCTGGGCGGGGCGCTCGTGACCCTGCCGCTGCGCGAGGCGCGGGAGCTGTTCGAGCGGGAATACCTGCTGACCCAGATCAACCGTTTCGGCGGCAATATCAGCCGCACGGCGCATTTCGTCGGGATGGAACGCTCGGCCCTGCACCGCAAGCTGAAATCGCTGGGCGTGGTTACCAAGGCCCGCAACGGCGAAGACGAGCCTGAGGAATGAAAGTCATCATCTGCGGCGCGGGGCAGGTCGGCTGGCAGATTGCCCGCCACCTGTCTGGCGAGCGCAACGACGTGACGGTCGTGGACATGAATGCCGACCTCGTCCGCCGCGCGACCGAGACGCTGGACGTGCAGGGGGTCGTGGGCTTTGCCTCCTATCCCGACGTGCTGGAACGGGCGGGCGCGCGCGATGCCGACATGATCATCGCCGCCACCCATTCGGACGAGGTGAACATGGTCACCTGTCAGGTGGCCCATTCAGTCTTCTCGATCACGCGCAAGATCGCGCGGCTGCGGGCGCAAAGCTATCTCGACGCGATCTATGCCGACCTTTACCAGTCGGGGCACATGCCGATCGACGTGGTGATCTCGCCCGAGAAGGAGGTGGCGGAGGCCGCGCTGCAACGGCTCGCCTCGCCCTCGGCCTTCGATACCGAAAGCTTCATGGATGGCGGCGCGCAGCTTCTGGGTGTGGCACTCGATCCTGATTGCCCGGTGCTGAACACCCCGCTGCGGCAGTTGAACGAGCTGTTCTCGACCCTGCGCGCCATTGTGGTGGGTGTGCGCCGCGAGGGGCGGCTGTTCGTGCCCGAACCCGAGGACCAGCTTTTCGCCGCCGACGAAATCTATGTCTTCACGCATTCCGACGATGTGAATCGCGCGCTGGACATCTTCGGCAAATCGACCAGACGGCAGGAGCGGGTGGTGATCATCGGCGGCGGTGCGGTCGGCCTTGCCGTCGCGCAGGCGCTGGAGAACCAGACCCACCGCGTCCGCGCCAAGATGATCGAACGCGACCTTCCCCGCGCCGAAGCCGCCGCCGACACGTTGGAGCGGACGATCGTGCTGAACGGCGACGGCATGGATCTTGACCTGCTGGAGGAGGCGGACATCGCCAATGCCGACGCGGTTCTGGCCGTCACCGATGACGACAAGACGAACCTTCTGGCCGCCGTCCGCGCCAAGCAGGCGGGCTGCGGCATGGCCATCGCGCTGGTCAACGATCCGACGCTGGTGCCGCTGATGGGCGCGCTGGACATCGACGCGCATATCAACCCGCGCGCGACGACCGTATCCTCGATTCTGCGCCACATCCGCCACGGCCGCGTGCGCCAGATCTATTCCATCGGCGATGCCGAGGCCGAGATGATCGAGGCGCAGGTGCTGTCCACATCGCCGCTGGCTGGCCGGTTGATCCGCGACATCGACTTCCCCGAAGGCGTTCTGGTCGGCGCGGTGATGAAGGATCGGCGCATCCTGAAACCCACCGGCGATCTGCGGGTCGAGGAGGGCGACGTGATCGCCCTTTTCGCCATGACCAAGGACGTGCCCGAGGTGGAACGGCTGCTGCAAGTCTCCATCGATTTCTTCTGATGCGCGCGGGGAACGTTCCCTTTCTGGTGATCCTGATGGCGGTGGCGGGGCTGGCGATGTTCCTGCCCGCCTCGCATGCGCTGGTCCTTGGCGATCATGCCGAGGCGCGGGCGTTCCTCTATTCCGGGGTGCTGCTGCTGATGGTGACCGCGCTGATCGCGATTGCGACGGCGAATCATCGGCCGCCGAACCTTGCACGCAGCCAGCTTGCCGGGCTTCTGGGCGCGTATGCGCTGCTGCCGCTACTGTTTGCGGTGCCGTTCTATCTTGCGCTGCCCGATACGACATTCGGCAATGCGTGGTTCGAGATGCTGTCGGCCTTCACCACCACGGGGGCCTCGCTTTACGATCGCCCCGGACGGCTGGGGCAGACGCTGCACCTTTGGCGCGCATTGGTCGGCTGGCTGGGCGGGTTCTTCGTGCTGCTGAACGCGGTGGCGGTGCTGGCGCCCCTGAACCTTGGCGGGACCGAGGTGGTCTCGGGTCGCCCGCCCGGTCGCCTCGTCGGCGGCTGGATCGAAGCGGCCGAGCCGTCCGAACGTCTGCCTCGCCACGCGACTGCGCTGTTTCCGGCCTATGGCGGGCTGACCCTGCTGCTGTGGGGCGCGCTTCTGACCAGCGGCGAGCCGGGGCTGGTTGCGCTGTCCTATGCGATGGGAACGCTTTCGACATCGGGCATCGCGCCCGGATGGGATTTCGCCGA
The DNA here is from genome assembly GCF_004959935.1 of Falsirhodobacter xinxiangensis. Classification (GTDB taxonomy): domain Bacteria; phylum Pseudomonadota; class Alphaproteobacteria; order Rhodobacterales; family Rhodobacteraceae; genus Falsirhodobacter; species Falsirhodobacter xinxiangensis. The sequence continues at coordinate 126,919 of NZ_SMYN01000002.1, forward strand.
TGCGCCGATGATCCGGTCGGGAGAGGCGCTGGTCTTCGTCTTCTTCGTCGTGGCGATCACGCGGCGGATGATTCCCGGTGCGGTGCTGGTGGACCGTTCGCGCCCGCTGCGCGAGGACCCGGAAATCGTGCTGGCAGTGATGCTGATGCTGTCGGCCCCTGCGATGCTGATCCTGCGGCACTGGCTTGGCAGCGTCGATTACGTGGGCGGTGTGCCGCAATTCCTTCAGGCGCTGTGGGGCAGCATCTTCACCACGCTCAGCTTCATGACGACGACGGGGTATGTCTCGGGCGGGTGGGACGTGGCGCGGGGCTGGTCGGGGCTGGGGTCTTCGGGTCTGATCCTGATGGGGCTGGCGATCATCGGCGGCGGCGTCGGGACGGCGGCGGGCGGCGTCACGCTTTTGCGCGTGCACGCGCTGTTCAGCCATTCGCGCCGAGAGTTGGAGCGGATCGTGCACCCTTCCTCGGTAGGCGGCGGCGGCGCGGCAGGGCGGCGGATTCGCGGCGAAGGGGCTTATGTGGCATGGATTTTCTTCATGCTCTTCGCCATATCTATCGCGGTGACGATGCTGGCATTGGCCCTGACGGGGCTGGATTTCGAACAGGCGGTGATCTTTTCCGTCGCGGCGCTGACCACCACCGGCCCGCTTGCCGCCGTCGCGGGCGAGGCGCCGGTCTTCTGGTCCGATCTGGGTGGGGTGCAGAAGGTGATCCTCGGCTTTGCAATGATCCTTGGTCGGATCGAAACGCTGGCGATCCTCGCGCTTTTCACCCCGGCCGCATGGTGGCGATAACGCGCTGCTTTTTGGGCTGGAATCTTCCGTGGCCGCGTTTCATACTTCACAGCGCGCCGTCGGGTCCCAGGGTCCGGGGGACGAGGGAACGACGCAATATATAACAACAAGGCATCAAAATGGCTGCCGACAAGCAAAATCTCCAGGACGCTTTCCTGAACCATGTTCGCAAGGCGAAGGTCCCGGTCACGATCTTCCTGATCAACGGTGTGAAACTTCAGGGTGTCATCACCTGGTTCGACAATTTCTGCGTGCTTCTGCGCCGCGATGGCCAGTCGCAGCTTGTCTACAAGCACGCGATCTCTACCATCATGCCAGGTGCTCCGATCAACCTGTATGAAGGCGAAGACTGATTAGCGAATTGCCCGAGGATGACCGCGCCGGCGCGCCGCATGACACTGCGGCAAAGCCCACGCGCGCATATGTGCTCCACCCGGATCTGAAGGCGGCGCAGTCTCGTCGCTTGCCCGAACATGGGCTGGCCGAGGCGGTGTCGCTGGCGACGGCTCTTCCGGGTCTGGAAGTGGTGGGGGCCGAGGTCGTGCGTCTGCCCAAGGCCCAGCCCGGCACGCTGTTCGGCTCCGGCAAGGTTGCCGAGCTTGCCCAGCGGCTGGAGGATATCGACCTCGTTCTGGTCGACGGTCCCGTAACGCCGGTGCAGCAGCGCAATCTGGAAAAGGAATGGGGCGTCAAGCTTCTGGACCGGACCGGGCTGATCCTTGAAATCTTCGCCGACCGCGCTCGCACGCGCGAGGGTGTGCTGCAGGTCGAACTCGCCGCGCTGTCCTATCAGCGCACGCGGCTGGTTCGCGCCTGGACGCACCTTGAACGTCAGCGGGGCGGTTTTGGCTTCGTCGGCGGCCCGGGCGAGACGCAGATCGAATCCGACCGCCGCGCCATCGACGAGCAGGTCATCCGTATCCGCCGTCAGTTGGAGAAGGTCGTCCGCACGCGCGAGTTGCACCGCGCCGCCCGTCGCAAGGTGCCTTTCCCAGTCGTCGCGCTGGTCGGCTATACCAACGCCGGAAAATCCACACTCTTCAACCGCATGACCGGGGCCGAAGTTCTGGCCAAGGACATGTTGTTCGCAACGCTGGACCCGACCATGCGCGGGGTCGAACTGCCCACGGGCATGAAGGTGATCCTGTCTGACACGGTGGGCTTCATCTCGGACCTGCCGACGCAGCTCGTCGCCGCCTTCCGCGCGACGCTGGAGGAGGTGCTGGAGGCCGACCTGATCCTGCACGTCCGCGATATCGCCCATCCCGAAAGCGCCGAACAGGCGGCGGATGTGGGCGACATCCTGACCAGCCTTGGCGTCGATCCCAAGGTGCCGATGTTCGAGGTGTGGAACAAGCTGGACCTCGTCAGCGCGACCATCCGCGAGCAGTTGGTCGAACAGGACCGGCACGGCATCTTCCCCGTCTCGGCCCTGACGGGCGAGGGGATCGAGCCCTTGCTGCGCGCAGTCACCGACGCGCTGGATGCCGAACGCCTGACCGAGACGATCCCGGTTGCCTTTGCCGATGGCCGCGGCCGCGCATGGCTGCACGAAGAAGGTGTGGTCACCGCCGAGGAGCAGACCGCGGACGGCTATGACGTGACCGTCAACTGGACGACGCGGCAAAAGGCCCGTTACCTCGCATTGTAGGCCGGACCGTCAGGTCCGGCCGCCCGCAGACAGGCACGTCTAGGCGGGAGTGCTACCGGGGCGTCAGATGCGTGATCCCCACCGCCGCCGCCCGCGCCAGATCGGCATCCAGCGACATCGGGATATACTCGCCCCGCCGCCACAACCCGCCCAGATCGTCATAGAACCGCGACAGCGGATGCCCCGACTGCCCGGTCGAGGTGATGAAGACCGAACTGTCCGGGTCCGCGAAGTCATAGACGCCGCGATAGCCCGCGCCATGCACGTTCTGGAACGGGTCCTGCCCGTAGCCCTTGGTCACCCCGCGAAGAAGCGTATCGTCCCCGCCCGAGGTCGATTGCCGGATGTTGACCAGATAACGCAGCAGCGGAACGTTCCCCAGCACCGGATGGTCATGCGTCGCCTGATGCGCGTCGCCCCAACGCCAGCTTTCGATGTTCTTGCCATAGCGGTCCGACAGCCAGACCAGCGCATCGTCCAGCGCCATTCGCGCGATGTCGGTGCAGGTCTCGACCGGAGAAGACTGGATGATGTCGCACCACACGCCCGCACCGCCTTCGTTGCGGAACACGCGGGTGAGGAAGACGTTGTCGATATGGCCGAACTCGTCCGCCATCGGGCCAAGCTCGTCGCGGATCAGGCGGTCCTGCAACGCCGCCAGCCATGCCTGCGAGATCAGCGGCTCGGGCATGTGCTCGTTCATCTCTCCGTTCCACTGGGCCAGCATTTCCAGCGCACGCTGGCGCTGGCGTTCCGGGGTGCCTTCGGGGGCCGCCTCACCGGTGAACCAGAGATCGGCGCCGATCAGCGGCAAGACCTGCCGCGCACCGATCGACACCGTGTCCAGCTGCGCCTCGATGAAGCTCTCGCGGGTATGCACCTCGCGTGCGCGCATCAGGGCCAGCCAACGCTGGATGCGCTGCGTGTCGCCCCATTCGAAGCTGACATGGTTCGGGAAGGGCCGATCCACCGTCTTGTTGTTGGTATTACCGAGAATGCCCGTATCGGGATTCACGACACGCGGATTGTCCTCATAAGGGCGGACGCCGTCCCAACGATTGCGCGGGTCCCAGCCCGGCGTCGGAAGACGGCCCTGCGCCTGCATCTGCGGGTCACGATTCGGAATGGCGCCAACCGTCTGCATCGCGATCCCGGCCCGGTCCGCCAGCATCACGTTCTGCGCCGGGGCTACGACCAGCCGTCCGGCCTCGATCGCGTCGTCCACCGTCTTCGACTGCATCAACCGCATCGCAGCCGTCATCGAGGTATCGCCCTCGGCCAGCGCGGTCCAGGACAGCGACATGACATGCCCGCGCGGCGTGACGGTGCCGACATCGTAATGCGATCCTGCCAGAACCGGCCCGTTTTCCGTCCACCGCAGGGTGAGCGTGACCGGAGCACTGCCCGCCACGTTGATGATCGAGCGGCGCGTTTCGAACTTCTTCCAGCCATCGGGGGTGCGGTATTCCTCGGGGTTGTCCGGGTTCACCTCCTCGATATGCAGATCCTGATCATCGACATAGGCGGTGGTCAGGCCCCAGCCCAGCGCGTCGGACCGGCCCGTCATGATGACCGGGGTTCCCGGAATGGTCGCGCCGATCACGCCGCCCGATTGCAGTTGCAAACGCGCCAGATACCAGATCGACGGCGCCGTGAAGCTCAGATGCGGATCGTTGGCCAGCAGCGTGCCGCCCGCAGCCGAACGCGCGGGCGCTGCGGCCCATGCGTTGGATGCGCCCGCGAAAGCGCGGCGATGGAATGGCGAAAGCGGGTCCTCGGCCATTCGGATCGGTTCGTAGTCCGGCGTCACACCCGGCGCGAGTTCGGAATAGCGCGGCAGCGCCGTCACCGCCTGTCCCGGATCGTCGGGCAGGATGTCGTGCAGCCGGTCATCCGGCAGGAGCAGCGACATCCGCGCCCGCAGCACCTCGGATTCCAGATGCGAGGACAGTTGCAGCGCCATCAGCTTCAGGATCGCGATGCTGTCGGCGGGCTGCCACGCCGCGATCTCGTTCGAAAAGAAGAAGAATTCAGGCGCGCCACGCCCCCGCGCCTCGGCATTCACCTGATCGATCCAGTCGTTCACCCCTCGGGCATAGGCATCCAGCGCGCGCCGCGTCGGCTCGTCCTGCGCGGGCACCGCCCGGCTGGCCAGACCATAAAGGTCATAGCGGCGGATCATCGCGTCGGTTTGAAGGGTCCGTTCGCCAAAAATCTCGGACAGGCGTCCTTGGGCGGTCCGGCGCAGCAGCGTCATCTGCCACAACCGATCCTGCGCATGGGCAAAGCCAAGGGCGCGGAACACATCCTCGTCGCTGCCGCCGAAGATATGCGGCACGTTGGCGTTGTTGCGCACGATCTCGACCGGGGCGGACAGGCCGGGCAGCGCGAAATCCTCGGAATAGTCGGGCAGGGATCGCGACAGGAAGAAATAGGCGACCGCCAGCGCGGCAAGCCCCAGCAGGATCAACCCTGAAAGGATGCGCAAGAGCCAACGGAAAACGGTGAACATGGGGAGGGCATCCTTGACGTCGGGGACCGCTTGCTTCCTAGTCCATTGCGACTGAAGGAGCAATTAAGGAGCGGCGCATGGCTAAGGTGGCATTTCTGGGTCTGGGCGTCATGGGCGCGCCGATGGCAGGGCATCTGGTGGCGAAGGGTCACGAGGTCGCGGTCTATAATCGCACATTCGCAAAGGCCGAGGATTGGGTCGCGAAGCATGGCGGCCGCGCCGCCCGCACCCCGCGCGAGGCTGCGGAGGGTGCCGAATTCGTGATGGCCTGTGTCGGCAACGACGACGATCTGCGCAGCATCTGTCTGGGCGAGGATGGCGCATTCGCGGGTATGAAGAATGCGATCTTCGTCGATCACACCACCGTTTCCGCCCAAGTCACGCGCGAGATGGCCGATGCGGCGCGCGAAGCGGGAATCGGCTTCATCGACGCGCCGGTCTCTGGTGGTCAGGCCGGGGCTGAAAATGGCGTTCTGTCGGTGATGTGCGGCGGGGCCGAGGCCGATTATACCGAGGCGGAGCCGGTGATCGCCGCCTATTCCAGAATCTGCCGCCGTCTGGGCGATACCGGCGCAGGCCAGATCGCCAAGATGATGAACCAGATCTGCATCGCCGGAATCGTCCAAGGTCTGTCCGAAGCCGTCGCCTTTGGTGAAAAGGCCGGGATGGATGTGAAAGCGGTGGTCGAGGTCATTCAGGGCGGAGCTGCCGGAAGTTGGCAGATGGTGAACCGCCACGCCACGATGGTCGATGACAAGTTCGACTATGGCTTTGCCGTCGACTGGATGCGCAAGGACCTTGGCATCTGCCTGCGCACGGCGGACGAGATCGGCGCAAGCCTGCCGCTGACCGCGCTGGTCGATCAGTTCTACAAGGACGTGCAGCGGATGGGCGGAGGACGCTGGGACACGTCCTCGCTGGTCAAGCGTCTTAAGGAATGATGCGCGTGTATTTGGTCCCGGCCACAGTCGCCCCAGCGATCAGGCCGGACTGACCGAAGACAAGGGCGATGACCGGGTCGATCTCGGTCGTTTCCTTGCCGATGCTGCCGCCTTGGTCGGGGGTGGCATAGCGAAGGTCGGCCCCGGCGGCCCAGCCGCTGGCACCGCGGAAATCGGCCAGCGCCTGCGGCGTCATGAAGAACAGCGCATGGGCATATTGCTGCGCGCCGATCTGGAAGCCGATCGAAGCTTTGGCGGAGGAGTAGTAATCCACCGTCACGTCCTGAATCCGCAGCGCGCCGCGACCATATGCACCGCCGATGCCCAGCCCGGCCTCGGTCACGAGCGGCATGTAGAGAACCCCTGCCGAACGCGCAGCAAGGTCCTGCGTACCGGGATATGTCTGGAACAAATAGTTGCGCGTGGCATCCACCCGCGCGTCGATCATCGCCGCGCCATTGCTGCCGACGCCGTTGTTGCAAGCCGCCAGCGCAAGCGCCGCGCCCGTGCTGCCCAGGAAAACACGCCTGCTGATCATCCGCACCCTCACAAATATGACCCAAGGCTCTGATGGCCCTTGGGAAAACTGTAACAGGCGCAAGCGGGCGTGTCACCTGCGGACATGCCCGCAGGCGCCGTTCCGCCGTTACAGAAGCGGCGCGATGCGCGGTGCGTAATACGTCAGGATGCCATCGCAACCGGCGCGTTTGAACGCCATCAGGCTTTCAACCATCGCGCGATCCCCATCGAGCCAGCCGTTCTGTGCCGCCGCCTCGATCATCGCATATTCGCCCGAGACCTGATAAGCATAGGTCGGCACGCGGAATTCGTCCTTCACGCGGCGGCAGATGTCCAGATACGGCATTCCGGGCTTCACCATCACCATGTCCGCGCCCTCGGCCAGATCGCGGGCGACGAGGCGCAGCGCCTCGTCCCCATTGGCGGGGTTCATCTGATAGGTCTTCTTGTCGCCCTTCAGGTTCGCGCTGGCCCCCACGGCATCGCGGAACGGGCCATAGAAGGCCGAAGCGTATTTTGCCGAATAGGACATGATCGCCATGTCCTTGTGGCCCGCGCCTTCCAGTGCCGAACGCATCGCGCCGATCCGCCCGTCCATCATGTCGGACGGGCCGATGATGTCCGCGCCCGCATCGGCCTGCGCCAAGGTCATCTTGACCAGCGCCTCCAGCGTCTCGTCGTTCAGGACGGTGCCGTCCCGCATCAGGCCGTCTTGCCCATGCGTGCTGTAGGGGTCCAGCGCCACATCGGTCATGATCGCGATTCCCGGTGCGGCCTTCTTGATCGCGCGAATTGCGCGGTTCGACAGGTTGTCCGGGTTCCACGCCTCGGCGCAATCCTCGGACCGGAGGGACTGATCGGTATAGGGGAAGACGCAGATGGCAGGGATGCCCATTGCCTCTGCCTCGACCGCCGCCTTGGCGATCAGATCGACCGACCGGCGGAACACGCCGGGCATGGAGGCCACCGGCTCCTCGATACCCTCGCCCGCGCGGACGAAGACCGGCCAGATCAGATCGTTCACGGAAAGGGTGTTTTCCTGCGTCAACCGGCGCAGCGCATCGGTGCGGCGGTTGCGGCGGAATCGGGTCGCGGGGAAGGCGGCCTGGATCGGGCGCATGGGCGGTCCTTTTCTCGGCTTGTCGTTTCGTGTTGTCCTTGGCATGGAAACCCGCCGCCCTCAAGGGTAGGAGTGGGTGCGAACAAGGGAACGTGCAGTGCAGGCATACGAGGCGATCTTCCAAACCATCAGCATGCGATCCTTTTCCAGCATTTGGTATTGGCTTGTGGTGATAGGGCTGTGGATGTGGACCGCGCAGCGGGTGCTGGGCGTCCCGCTGGATCTGATCATGCATGTGCACCGCCACCCCGAGGATGACCGCGCCGCGCGCGACCTGAACGACCTATTGCGCGTGAACGCCCGCCGGATGGGTAAGACGCCGGGCGTTCTGAATGTAGGGGTCGCGGCTTTCCTTCTGTCGGCCATCGTCGCGCTTGCCGTTGCTGGGCTGGAGACGGCGCAGGCGGTGGCCTGCATCGCCGTGCCGATGGCGGCGGTCGTGCTGCTGCGGATGCGGCTTGCGCGGCGGGTCTTGGGCATGGGAACCATTGCTGCCACCAAGGCCTTGATCTGGCACAGGATGTTCGTGCAGATGATCGCGATGGTCTCGATTTTCTCTACGGCTGTCTGGGGTATGTTCCGCAACCTCGGCCTTGCGGTCCTGAACTGAAGGGGTTTGCCGATGAGCAACCGGATCATCCTTGGCGGTGCGCCCGAGGGGTATGACGCGAAGCTGCTGGCGAAAGAGCTGGCAAAGGGTGCGCCCGTCATCCACGTCGCCCGCGACGACAAGCGGCTGGAGGCGATGCGGACCGCGCTTTCGGTGATGGCGCCTGACGTTCCGGTGCTGGAATTTCCGGCCTGGGACTGTCTGCCCTATGACCGCATCTCGCCCAATCCCGCGATTTCGGCACGGCGGATGGCGACGCTTGCGGCGCTGGCCCAAGGGATGCCGGGGGCGTTCGTCCTGCTGACCACGATGAACGCGGCAACCCAGAAGGTGCCGACGCGCGACCTGATCGCTGCGTCCAGCTTCTCTGCCCGCCTTGGCGATCGCGTGGACGAGACGCGGCTGCGCGACTACCTCGGCCGCATGGGATATTCGCCGGTGACGACCGTGGCCGAGCCCGGTGATTTTGCCATTCGCGGCGGCATCATCGACATCTATCCGCCCGAGGGTGCGCCGATCCGGCTGGACCTGTTCGGCGACACGCTGGACGGTCTGCGCCATTTCGACCCCGAAACCCAGCGATCCACCGACAAGCTGACGATGATCGACCTTGCGCCGGTGTCCGAGGTGATGCTGGACGACGCCTCGATCACGCGGTTCCGCCAGAATTACCGCATCGAGTTCGGCGCGGCGGGCACGAACGATCCGCTGTATGAGGCGATCAGCGCGGGCCGCAAGCATCAGGGGATGGAGCATTGGCTGCCCTTCTTCCACGAGGGGCTGGAGACGCTGTTCGATTATCTGCCGAACGCCGCGGTGATGCTGGACGATCAGATCACCCCCATGCGCCTGTCGCGGTGGGAGGGGATCGCCGATCAATACGACGCGCGGCGCGAGGCGATGGGCGCCAAGGGGCGGATGGACAGCGTTTACAAACCCTCGGCACCGGACCTTTTGTATCTGGACGATGCGGCGTGGGAGGCTGCCGTCACGGAGCATCGGGTCATCCAATTCTCGCCGAACCCGCAATCGCCGGGGCCGGGTGTGCTGGATGCGGGCGGGCGGCTGGGCCGCAGTTTCGCGCCAGAACGACAACAGGAAAACATCAGCCTTTTCGCTGCGTTCGCCGATCATATTCGTGCGCTGCGCGAGGATCGGCAGGTCGTCATCGCAAGTTGGTCCGAGGGCGCGCGGGAGCGTCTTTCGGGTCTCTTGGACGATCAGCAGGTCACCGGGCGCACCATTAATGACATGCGCGATGTGCCGGATGCACGCGGCGGGCTGTTTCTGACCGTCTGGTCGTTGGAGGCGGGGTTCACTGCGCCGGGGCTGGCGGTCATTTCGGAACAGGACGTGCTGGGCGACCGGCTGGTGGGCAAGCCCCGCCGCAAGCGCAAGGCCGAGAATTTCCTGCGCGAAGTGGATACCCTGTCGCCCGGCGATCTGGTCGTGCATGTCGAACATGGCGTCGGCCGTTACATGGGGCTGGAGACGCTGCGCGTGCCGCAACCCCCGCGCAACAAGCCGGGACCGCCGCACGATTACCTGCATCTCGTCTATGCCGAGGATGCCAAGCTTTACCTGCCGGTCGAGAATATCGAGCTTCTGACCCGCTATGGCCATGAGGAAGGGCTGCTGGACCGTCTGGGCGGCGGCGCGTGGCAGGCCAAGAAGGCCAAGCTGAAGCAGCGCATCCGCGAGATTGCGGATCGCCTGATGCGCATCGCCGCCGAACGCCATCTGCGCCACGCCCCCATTCTGGAGGCGCCGCACCAGATGTGGGAGGCGTTCTCGGCCCGCTTTCCGTATCAGGAAACCGACGATCAGCTTTCGGCCATTGCCGACGTCGTCTCGGACCTCGAGGCGGGGCGACCGATGGACCGTCTGGTCGTGGGCGACGTGGGCTTCGGCAAGACCGAAGTCGCGATGCGCGCCGCCTTCGTTGCCGCTATGGCGGGGATGCAGGTGGCGGTCATCTGCCCGACGACGCTTCTGGCCCGCCAGCATTTCCGCAGCTTTTCCGAACGCTTCCGCGGCTTTCCTTTCAAGGTGCGTCAACTGTCGCGCTTCATCACTGCCAAGGAAGCGTCGGAGACGCGGGCCGGGCTGGCCGACGGCACGGTGGACATCTGCATCGGCACCCATGCGCTTTTGGCCAAGACGGTGAAGATCAAGAACCTCGGCCTTCTGATCATCGACGAGGAGCAGCATTTCGGCGTCACCCACAAGGAACGCCTGAAGGAGATGCGGTCCGAGGTCCACGTCCTGACCCTGACCGCGACGCCGATTCCGCGCACGCTGCAACTGTCGCTGACGGGGGTGCGGGACCTGTCGATCATCGCGACGCCGCCGGTGGACCGTCTGGCGATCCGCACCTATGTGTCGGAATTCGACAGCGTGACCCTGCGCGAGGCACTGCTGCGAGAACGCTATCGCGGGGGGCAGAGCTTTTTCGTCGTTCCGCGCATTTCGGACCTGCCGGAGATTGAAGCGTTTCTGCGCGAGCAGGTGCCGGAAGTCACGTTCCTCGTCGCCCACGGCCAGCTTGCCGCCGGCGATCTGGACGAGCGGATGAACGAGTTCTACGACGGAAAATATGACGTGTTGCTGGCGACGACGATCGTGGAATCGGGGCTGGATATTCCGACCGCCAATACGATGATCGTCCATCGCGCCGACATGTTCGGCCTTTCGCAGCTTTACCAGATCCGGGGGCGCGTCGGGCGGTCCAAGACCCGCGCCTATTGCTATCTGACCACCAAGCCGCGCAGCCCGCTGACGCCGCAGGCGCAGAAGCGGCTGAAGCTTCTGGCCAGCCTCGACAGCCTTGGGGCAGGGTTCAACCTTGCCTCGCACGATCTGGACCTGCGCGGCGCCGGCAACCTTCTGGGCGAGGAGCAGTCCGGCCATGTGAAGGAAGTCGGCTACGAACTTTACCAGTCGATGCTGGAAGAAACGATCGCCAAGATCAAATCGGGCGAGATTTCGGGCCTGACCGAAGCGGATGATCAATGGGCGCCGCAGATCAACCTTGGCGTCCCGGTGCTGATCCCTGAAGAATATGTGCCCGATCTGGACATCCGGCTTGGGCTTTACCGCCGCCTGTCGGGCCTGACGACCAAAGTGGAGATGGAGGGGTTTGCGGCCGAGCTGATCGACCGCTTCGGCCCGCTGCCGAAGGAGGTGAACACGCTGATGCTGGTCGTGCGGATCAAGGCGATGTGCAAACGTGCCGGGATCTCGCGTCTGGATGCGGGGCCGAAGGGGGCGACGATCCAGTTCCACAACGACAAATTTGCCGATCCCGCAGGGTTGGTCGATTTCGTCAAGGCGCAGGCCGGGGCGAAGATCGTGGGCAACAAGATCTCCATCCCCGGCGACTGGGCGACCGAAGGCGACCGCATCCGCGGGTCCTTCGGCATCGCCCGCGATCTGGCGGAAAAGCTGATGAAAAAGAAGGCCTAGCGCGCGGGGAGCGCGCGCATGGCCAGAAGCGCAAGGCCGGTGAAGCAGGCAACGCCGATGGCCAGCGGCTCTACCGTGCCGTTGAACGACAGCCCGACGGGCGAGGCGAGCATGACGCCCAGAACCGTCGCGACCCCGCCGATCACCGAGGCGGCAAGGCCCGCCAGATGGCCCATTGGCTCCAGCGCCATGGCGTTCAGGTTGCCCATCGTCATTCCCATCATGAAGAAGATGCTGGTGAACCAGAAGAACACCGCCGGGAACAACGCCGCCTCGGGGATCAGGCCAAATCCGCTGGACAGCGCCATGATGGTCGAGATGACGAACTGCACCGACACCATCGTCGTGATCAGGTAACGCATCCCAAGCCGCACCACGAGCCGCGCGTTCAAGAAGCTAGACGCGCCCGATAGCAATGCCCCGATGGCGAACCAATAGGGAAACTCGTCCCCACGTCCCAAGGTTACGTCGAAGATCTGCTGCACCGAGGTGATGGTCGCGAACATGCAGCCGAAGATCAGCGCCTGCACCGCAATGGACAGAAGGACGCTTCGGTTGGTCAGAACCTCTCGTGTGCCGGACAGCAGGATCGGCAGGCGCAAGGGCCGTCGCGCCTCGACCGGCAGCGTTTCGGGCTGGCGCGCCATCATCCATGCCGAAGACAGCAGCGAGAAGATCACGAAGGCGACGAACACCCCGCGCCAGCCGAAGCCCGCGATGATGAAGCTGCCGGCCATCGGCGCGACTGCGGGGACAAGCGTGAACACCATCATGATGAAGCTGACGACGCGCGCCATCTCGCGCCCCTTGTAAAGGTCGCGCACCATCGCCAGCGCCACGATGCGCGGGCCGGCGCCCCCGAGGCCCTGTATCAGCCGGCCGATCAGCACGGCCTCCAGCGTGGTGCCGGCCAATGCGATCAGCGCGCCCGCGCAGTAAAGCACGGCGCCGCACAGCATCACCGTCTTGCGCCCGAAGGCGTCGGACAGCGGCCCGACGAAGAACGTGCCCACGCCCATTCCCAGCATGAAGAAGGTCACGATCAGCTGTGCATGGTTCGGCGCGTCCGGCGTCAACTCTGCCGCGATGGAGGGCAAAGACGGCAGCATTGAATCGATGGAGAACGCCACGGTTGCGATCATCGTCGCGATCAGCGCGATGAACTCGCCTTGCGAGACGGCTGGACGGGCGGTGCCTGTGGTCATTGAATCTGCTCGGCGATTTCGTCGATGATCTGTTGCCACGTTTCGACCGACTGCGCGCCGGGGACCACGAATTGGCGATCGATCAGAAAGGTCGGAACGGCGGTCACGCCCTTTTCGCGGGCATCGGCGTCGCGGGCGGCCAAATCGTCGCGATCCGCGTCGGATGCCAGAAGGCGGGCCGTCACCTCTGCGTCCATCCCGCATTCTGCTGCGATCGCCGACAGAACCGCGGCATCGCCGATATCGCGCCCGTCGCGGAAGAAGGCGGCAAACAACGCCTCGACAACGGCGTGCTGCCGGCCTTCCAGCCCCGCCCAATGAATCAGGCGATGGGCGTCCAGCGTGTTCGGCATCCGCGCGGCGCGTTCGGGGTGCATCTCCAGCCCGGCGTCGGTTGCCGCACGTTGGACATTCGCCAAGGCGGCGACCGCTTTTTCACGGCTGCCGAAGCGTTTTTCGAGGAAGTCCGCACGGTCCACGCCGTCGCGGGGCAGGTCGGGGTTCAGTTGGAACGGGTGCCATTCGATCTGGAACGCATGATCCGGGCGGCTTTCCAGCGCCCGGTTCAGGTTCGCGCGCCCGATATGGCACCAAGGGCAGACGGGGTCGGAAAATATGTCGAGACGGATCGTTGTCCGGGGCATGGCGCAGTCCTGAAGTTTGACCTGATGACCGCCGGACGGATCACGGACGCGGCCCGCGAATGGTTATGCCCAAGCTGCGAAAAAAAGACCAGACATCTTTGCGCGGATCGGCCCGTCTTCACGTGTTTCTGTGCGTGGACGATCAGCTTCCCTTCGGATCTTCCGCCAGATTGTCGTCGCCATATTTGCGGTCGTCATCCGACGCATCCTCGCCCGGCGACATATAAAGCACGCTTTCGGCGATGGAGGCGTTGTCATGTGCCTCGTCCATGTGCACGTCGGCAGGGACGGCACCTTCCAGCCATTCGGCGACCTGCTGTCCGACCTCGTCGCGATCGCCCGCGCCGATCTCGGTCAAGCGGGCTTCAAAGGCGGCGCGGTCGCCCTCGACGTCGGACAAATCGTCCTCGGTCAGTTCCGGCCAGGTTTCCAGCATCGAATCCCGAAACGCTTCCCAATTCTTCGCCACGATCTGCCAGCGCATCGCCATCTCCTTCTTTGACGGCTCAACGCAGCGGGCTTGTCACGGTTCCTGCCACCACGTCTCGGGCATGAAGCCGGGCCAGTCGCCATAAAGCGGCACATGCCCCGGATGGCGCAGATCGCCGCGATAGGCGATGCGGGACACCTTGGAATACCAGAAGGGCACCACGAAACGCCCGGTCATCAGGATGCGGTCCAATGCCTCGGTCGCGTTCCGGAACTCGTCCGGTTCCTTGGCGCGCAGCATCGCGGCGATCATCGCATCCGCGGCGGGCGACATCATCCCCATCAGGTTGCGCGACCCCGGCTGGTTCGCCCCGGCCGAGCCCCAGTAAAGCACCTGCTCGGTTCCCGGCGAAAGCGACAGGGCGCGCAGGATGTGGGTCATGTCATAGTCGAAATTCGTCGTCCGTTCCTTGTATTGCGCCGAATCGACCGAGGTGATCCGCGCTTCGATACCCAGACGTTTCAACGCCTCGACATAGATCTGCGTCACCGTCGCGACCTGATCATTCCCCTGTGGCAGCAGGATCTCGAACCTGAAGGGTTTGCCGTCGCGGGTCAGAACGCCTTGTTCGACGTGCCAGCCCGCTTCCACCAGCAGCCGCATCGCGCGCCGCAGGTTTTCGCGCTGGGCGCCCGCGCTGTCCTGTCGGGGCAAGGCATAGCCATCCAGAGCGCCGGGCGCGAGGCTGTCCTTGTAGGGGGCCAGCAGATCGGCCACCGCCTGCGATGCAGCCGCGCCGGGGGTCATCCCCAGATCGGAATTTGCGAAGTAGGAATCGATCCGCGGCTCCACCCCGCCGGTGAGGGTCTGGTTGATCAGCGTGAAGTCGAAGGCGAGGATCAACGCCTCGCGCACACGCCAGTCGTCGAACATCGGGCGGCGGGTGTTCATCACCAGCCCCTCCATCCCCGAGGGGCGGCGGTGCGCGACCTCCTCCAACTTCACGCCGCCGTCGCGGACGGCGGGGAAGTCGAAGTTGATAGCCCATCTGGCGGGGTTCAACTCTCGCCACAGGGACAGGTTGCCCGATTTGAACGCCTCGAACATGACCGAGGTATCGGCATAGAATTCGGTGCGGATCGTGTCGAAGTTATACAGGCCGCGATTGATCGGCAGATCGTGCCCCCACCAATCCGGATTGCGGCGATACGTGACCGAGCGACCGGGATCGACGCCATCCACGACATAGGGACCAGAGCCGATCGGCGGCTCCAGGGTCGACTCGGTGAAATCCTTCCCCTCCCACTGCGCCTTCTTGAGCACCGGGCGCAGGCCCAGAACCAGCGGCAACTCGCGGTCTGGCTCGGTGAAGGTGAACCGGACGGAGCGGGGGCCGGTGCGGATCGTCTCGGCCACCTTCGACCAGGACCCGGCATAGCGAGGCTGCCCGTCGGCCGCCAGGGTCTCGAACGACCAGATGACATCATCCACCGTGACCGGCGATCCGTCCGAGAACCGGGCACCTTCCCGCAGGGTGAATTCGACGAAGGTTCGCGCCTCATCCGTCTCGACCGATTCGGCCAGAAGTCCGTACAGCGTGAACGGCTCGTCCAGCGACCGCGCCATGAGCGTCTCGACCGTCCATGGGCCGAGGTTCCAAGGCGCGCGCCCGCGGATGATATACGGGTTGAGCGAATCAAATCCGCCCGCCTCTCCGATAGAGATGGTGCCGCCCTTCGGCGCGGCAGGATCGGCATAGGGAAGGTGGTCGAAGCCTGCGGGCAGGGCGGGCTCGCCATACATGGCAATGCCGTGGACAGGCTCTGCAAAGGCGGGCCATACGGCGGTCAAAAGGCCCGCTGCCGCAACGATGGCCTTCAAACGCCCCTGTATTTCCACCCTGATCAATGCCCGACGCCCCCGATCCTGTCCCTGGCGGCGCGAAACTAGACGCTACGCCAGCCATTTCAAACTTTTAACTTGGCCCCGGGCATGTGGAGAGGTATAAAGACCTCACTGCTCGATAGGTTTCTTGCCTGTATGAAACCTGCCTCAACTACTTAACGCTGGCCTAGTGCCAGCGTTTTTTTATTCCCGCACCAGCCTGCGCCGGGGTTACCTTGGACGGCGAGTCAAACGCAAGGGGTAGGGCATGTTGCAAGGCAAACGAGCAATCGTGACGGGATCGAATTCCGGCATCGGGCTGGGCGTCGCGGTCGAACTGGCCAAGGCAGGGGCGGATGTCGTTCTGAACTCCTTTACCGACCGGGACGAGGATCACGCGCTGGCTGCGAATCTGGCGGCGAGCCATGGGATCAAGGCGCGTTACATCGCGGCGGACATGTCCAACGGGGCGGATTGCCGCGCGCTGGTGGAAAAAGCGGGTGGCTGCGACATCCTCGTGAACAACGCCGGCATCCAGCACGTCGCCGGGATCGAGGAATTTCCGGTCGAAAAATGGGATGCGATCCTTGCGATCAATTTGTCGTCAGCCTTCCACACCATCGCCGCCGCCCTGCCGGGAATGCGCGAACGTGGCTGGGGGCGGATCGTCAACATCGCCTCGGCCCATGGATTGACCGCCAGCCCCTACAAGTCCGCCTATGTCGCGGCGAAACATGGGATCGTCGGGCTGACCAAGACGGCCGCGCTGGAATGTGCCGGGCAGGGCATCACCGCCAACGCCATCTGCCCCGGTTATGTGCTGACCCCGCTGGTCGAGGCGCAGATCCCGGACCAGATGAAGAAGACCGGCAAGGACCGCGAAACCACCATCCGCGAAGTGATGCTGGACCGCCAGCCGTCGAAGCAGTTCGCGACGGTCGAGCAGGTGGGCGGCACGACGGTGTTCCTGTGCTCGCCCGCCGCCGACCAGATCACCGGCACGACGATCAGCGTGGATGGCGGTTGGACCGCACTATGACCGCACGCTGATTTCCTTTGCGATATCAGCGGCAAGGCGGGCGTTGTTCAGAACAAGCTGGATGTTCGAGTCCAGCGAGCGGCCCTCGGTCATCTTGAAGATGCGGTCGAGCAGGAAGGGCGTCACCTCCTTGGCGGCGATGCCCTGCTGCTCGGCTTCCTTCACCGCGGCTTCGATCACGGGGTCGATCTCGGACCGGGGGATTTCATGGTCCTGCGGGATCGGGTTGGCGACCAGCTGACCGCCCGGCAGACCCAGCCGGGTGCGCATCAGATGCGCTTCGGCGATCTGTGCCGCGGTATCCATCCGAAGCGGCGCCTTGATGCCGCTGTCGCGCGACCAAAAGGCGGGGATTTCGTCCTGACCGAAGGCGATGACCGGAACGCCGTTCGTCTCCAGCACCTCCAGCGTCTTGGGGATGTCGAGGATCGCTTTCGCCCCCGCAGCCACGACAGTCACCGCCGTCGCCCCCAGTTCCGGCAGGTCGGCCGAGATGTCGAAGGTCGTTTCGGCCCCGCGATGCACGCCGCCGATGCCACCCGTGGCAAAGACCGCGATCCCCGCAAGTTTCGCGCAGATCATCGTGGCCGCCACCGTCGTCGCCCCCACGCGCCCCGAGGTCAGCCCCACCGCCAGATCGGCGCGCGAAAGCTTCATCGCATCGGGCGACTGGCCCAGCCGGTCAAGCTCTGCCGCCGTCAGCCCGACATGGATGCGCCCATCCAGAATGGCGATGGTGGCGGGAATCGCGCCGCGTTCGCGGATCGCATCCTCGACCGAGCGGGCCATTTCGACGTTCTGAGGAAAGGGCATCCCGTGCGTGATGATCGTGCTTTCCAGCGCGACGACGGGCCGGTTCGCCGCCAGTGTTTCGGCCACTTCGGGATGGATGGTCAGCGGTGCGGTCATTGGACATCTCCTGAAACATGATCGGCGGCGGCGCGAAGGGCTGCTTTCAGCGCGGCCTCGCGGTCTGCACCGCGAAGTTCGGCAACGATATGCCCCGCCATGAAGTTGTCACCCGCGCCCGTGACGCGCGTGACGAGAACCGGCGGAGGAAGGTCGGTGATGACGCCGCCATCGCTTCGCCCTTCGGCGCAGGCGCGGCCCCCGTCGGTCACCAGCACGCGCGATGCACCCCGGTCCAGCAGCGCCTGCGCGGCATCGGCGGCAGTCGTCGCCTGCACGCGTGACAGGATCACCGCTTCTTCGAGGTTCACATAGATGGTTGCTCGCGGATGGTTCAGCAGCGGCAGCAGCCGCTCCGCCTTGCCGGGGCTGGCCGGGGCTACGCGCAGGTCCGCATTCGCGAACAGGGGCGAGGCTGCGATCTCGGCCAGCAGCAATTCCGTCAGGTTTCCGTCCAGTGCGATCGGCCCCGTCCAGCCCAGATCGCGCATCGGGCGCAGGATCTTGTCGCCCGCCGCCTCCAGCGAATGAGCATCGGCGATGGCGGCGATCAGCCCGTTCGCGCCCTCGACCGCCATATAGCGGTCGGTCGGCAGATCGTCCGAGCGATAGATATGGTCCGTCACCATGCCCAGCCGGGCGCAGTCGGCCACCAGCTCGTCCCCTTCGGCATCGCGCCCGATGGCGGTCAGAAGGGCCGGGGTCAGGCCGAAGCGGCGCAGGGTGATGGCGATGTTCATCGCGACCCCGCCGGGGATGCGCGTGATGCGGCCCGGCACGTCCGATCCCACGCGCATCGCGGCGGGGGATCGTCCGATGATGTCCCAAAGGACCGAACCTATGCAAAGGATGTCTGGCGTCATTCCGTCTTGTCCTTTACGCCGGGGATGCGCGCAAGGGGTTGCAATGCGCGCCATGTCGATGTAGACGCGCCCCACTTCACAGGCGAGGCTTGGGCTGTTCGGGGGAGAAATCCCCGGGTGGTCCGCCGGTTGGGGGCAACCCCTGAGGGCTTCGCCGAGGCGCAAACCGGAAAAGGATATTGGACATGGCGCTCCCCGATTTCTCCATGCGTCAGCTGCTTGAAGCTGGCGTTCACTACGGCCACCAGACCGCACGCTGGAACCCCAAGATGGCAGAGTTCATCTATGGCGACCGCAACGGCATCCACATCATCGACCTGACGCAGACCGTCCCCATGCTGGACAAGGCGCTGCAAGTCGTGCGCGACACCGTTGCAAAAGGCGGCCGCATCCTGTTCGTCGGCACCAAGCGCCAGGCCCAGAAGCCGATCGCCGAAGCGGCCGAGCGTTGCGCACAGCACTACATGAACCACCGCTGGCTGGGCGGCACGCTGACCAACTGGAAAACCGTGTCGAACTCGATCCAGCGTCTGAAGCAGCTGGACGAGCTGATGTCGTCGGGCGCCGAAGGCCTGACCAAGAAAGAGCGCCTGAACATGGAGCGCGAGCAGTCCAAGCTGCAAGCCTCGCTGGGCGGCATCCGTGACATGGGCGGCGTTCCGGACCTGCTGTTCATCATCGACGTGGGCAAGGAAGACCTGGCCATCCTCGAAGCGCAGAAGCTGGGCATCCCGGTCGTCGCGGTCGTGGACACCAACACCTCGCCCAAGGGCGTCGACTACATCATCCCGGGCAACGACGACGCGGCCCGCGCGATCTCGCTGTATTGCGATCTGGTGTCCCGTGCGGCGCTGGACGGCATGACCGCGCAGATGGGCGCAGCCGGCATCGACCTGGGCGAGCTGGAAGCGGCCCCCGAGGAAGAAGCCGTCGAAGGCTGATCCTGTCGTCTGACCGTTACCCGGCGGAATTAAACCCGCCGGGATTTCCATTCGAATATCGAGGAGAGCCGAGATGGCAATCACCGCACAGATGGTGAAGGAACTGCGCGAATCGACCGGCGCAGGCATGATGGACGCCAAGAAGGCGCTGACCGAGACGAACGGCGACATGGAAGCCGCCGTCGACTGGCTGCGCACCAAGGGTCTGGCCAAGGCTGCCAAGAAATCGGGCCGCGTCGCTGCCGAAGGTCTGGTTGGCGTTGCCGTCTCGGGCGGTAAAGGTGTCGCGGTCGAGGTCAACTCGGAAACCGACTTCGTCGCCAAGAACGCCGATTTCCAGAAGCTGGTTTCGGGCATCACCGCAGCTGCGCTGAACGTGTCGGACGTGGACGCGCTCAAGGCAGCCGATCTGGACGGCAAATCGGTCGAAACGACGCTGACCGAAGCCATCGCCGTGATCGGCGAAAACATGACGCTGCGCCGCATGGCTGTCGTCGAAGGTGACTCGGTCGCTTCCTACGTCCACACCGCTGCTGCCGACGGCCTCGGCCGCATCGGTGTGCTGGTTGCCGTCAAAGGCACCGACAACGGCATCGCGAAACAGATCGCCATGCACGTCGCCGCGACCAACCCGGCCTCGCTCGGCGAAGCCGACCTCGATCCCGCTCTGGTCGAGCGTGAGAAGTCGGTCCTGACCGAACAGGCACGCGAATCCGGCAAGCCGGACGCGGTGATCGAGAAGATGATCGTCGGCCGCATGGCGAAATTCTTCGAGGAAGTGACCCTCCTCGGCCAGAAGTTCGTCCTGAACCCCGACATCACCGTCGCTCAGGCCGCCAAGGACGCTGGTGTCGAAGTCGTCGGCTTCGTGCGCATGGCTGTCGGCGAAGGCATCGAGAAAGAAAAAGAGGATTTCGCTGCCGAAGTGGCGAAAACCCTCGCAGGCTGATCCAGCCGACATCAAAGAAGAACGCCGTCCCTCGTGGGCGGCGTTTTGCGTTTCTGGTGACGCTGCCGCAGGGCAGCCCGCGCGAAGGATTGGCTCCCGCGAGGGGGCCTGACGCCGCGCGCTCCCCCTTGACCTTCCTGCCCGGCGGCCTCTTATTGACCTCGAACCGAAAAGAGGAGCCGCACCATGGCCTTTACGCTTCCCGATCTTCCCTATTCCCACGATGCACTCGCCGACCTCGGCATGTCGCGGGAAACGCTGGAATTTCACCACGACATCCACCACAAGGCCTATGTCGACAACGGCAGCAAGCTGATCGCCGGCACCGAGTGGGAGAACAAGTCGCTTGAGGAAATCGTCAAGGGCACCTACCAGCCCGGCGCGGTCGCCCAGAACGGCATCTTCAACAACGCTTCGCAGCACTGGAACCACAACCTGTTCTGGGAAGTGATGGGCCCGGGCGAGAAGAAGATCCCCGGTGCATTGGAAAAGGCGCTCACTGAATCCTTCGGCTCGGTGGACAAGTTCAAGGAAGAATTCGCCGCCGCCGGTGCTGGCCAGTTCGGCTCGGGTTGGGCATGGCTGGTCAAGGACGCATCGGGCGCGCTGAAGGTCACCAAGACCGAGAACGGCGTAAACCCCCTCGTGTTCGACCAGACCGCGCTTCTGGGTGTCGATGTGTGGGAGCATTCCTATTACATCGATTTCCGCAACAAGCGTCCGGCCTACCTGTCGAACTTCCTCGACAAACTGGTGAACTGGGAAGCCGTCGCGGCCAAGCTCTGATCCGGTCCGAAGTCCGCCGAAACCGGCGGGCTTCCTCCTTTACGGGAACAGGCGGCGTCCACTCGCGTTTTCACAGACCAAAGTGAAAAGGAGATGCCGATGAACCGCCTCTTGAACGGAACCTGGGTCGTTGTCGCCGATGGCGAAAAGGCCCTGTTCTTCGAAAACGAAGGCGACGGTCAATATCCGGTCCTGCGCGTTCGGCGTGAAGAAACCAACGACAATCCTCCCGACCGCGAACAGGGCACCGATAAGCCGGGCCGGATGGGCGACGGCCGCGCCGGTATCGGTTCGGCGGCCGAGGAGACCGACTTCCATCGGCTGGAAAAAGAGCGGTTCGCCCAAGGTCTTGCAGATCTGCTGTTCAAGCTGGCCCACAAGGGCAAGTTCAACCGTTTGGTCATCGTCGCACCGCCACAGACGCTTGGCGCCATGCGCCCGCACCTGCACAAGGAGGTTCAGGCCAAGATCATCCTCGAAATCCCCAAGACGCTGACCGGGATGCCGGTGGACCAGATCGAAAAGAACCTGCTGGCCGAACTGACCTAACCCAGCGCCGCTTCCAATGCCGCCACATCCGGCACGGCGGTGACGAATTCGCGAAGGCTCGGCTCGGCAAAGCCTTCGCGGATCGAATGATCCAGCAATGCCAGCAACGGTTGCCAATATCCTTCGGTATCCAGCAGGAAGATCGGCTTTTCATGCAGGCCGATTTGCCGCCACGTCAGCACCTCGAAGAACTCGTCCAGGCTGCCCGCGCCACCCGGCAGCACCACCACCGCGTCCGAGTTCATGAACATCACCTTCTTGCGCTCGTGCATGTCTTCGGTGATGACGAACTGGTTCAGATCGCGCCGCCCCTTTTCCCGCGCCATCAGATGCAGCGGGATCACCCCCAGCGATTTGCCCGCCGACGCGCCGCGCGCCACCTCGCCCATCAGCCCCACATCCCCCGCGCCATAGACCAGCCGCCAGCCGCGCCGTGCGATCATCTCGCCCGTGGCCTTTGCCGCTTCGGCATAGGTGGGGCGCAGGCCGGGGCGCGATCCGCAGAAGACGCAGACGGAGATTGGATTGCTCATGGGTTCACCTCTTTTTCTTCCCTCCTACATGCGGCGGGGGCGTGACGGCAAGGTGACGCCTCTGGTCTTTCGCGCCTTCAGACCTTAGGTGAGGGGCCACTTCCAAAGGATCGTGACGATGACCGACACCCCGACGAGCGGCTGGCAGACCATGGCCCGCGTGCTGCCTTACCTTTGGCCGAAGGACGAACCTTGGGTGAAGCGGCGCGTCGTGGGCGCGATGATCGCGCTGGTCATCGGCAAGGTGGTCTCGGTCACGACGCCGATGGTCTATAAACTCGTCGTGGATGCCTTCGATGCGCAGGACCCGGCGACGCTGCTGGCGCTCGGCGCGGTCGGGTTGACGGTCGCCTATGGCGTGGCGCGGTTCAGTGCGGTGGCATTCGGCGAACTGCGCGATTTGATCTTCGTCCGCGTGGGGCAGCGTGCCTTGCGCAAACTGGCGCTGGAGACGTTCACCCATATTCACCGCCTCTCGATGCGCTATCACATCACCCGCCGCACGGGGGGCCTCAGCCGGATCATGGAGCGCGGCGTGAAGGGCGTCGATTTCCTTCTGCGCTTCCTTCTGTTCTCCATCGGGCCGCTGATCCTCGAACTGCTTCTGGTGGCGGGCATCTTCTGGGCGCTGTTCGGCTGGATCTATATGGTGGTAGTGCTTGCGACCATCGCGCTCTACGTCGCCTTCACCTTCAAGATCACCGAGATCCGCGTGAAGATCCGCAAGGAGATGAACGATCAGGACAACGATGCCAACCAGAAGGCCATCGACAGCCTGCTGAATTTCGAGACCGTCAAGTATTTCGGGGCTGAGACGCGCGAGGCACTGCGCTATGACGTCGCCATGTCGAAATACGAGGGCGCCGCGGTGCGGACAGGGCAGAGCCTTGCGTTCCTCAACATGGGCCAGTCGCTGATCATCACGGCGGGTCTCGTGATCGTCATGGTGATGGCGGCGCGGGGTGTGCAGGCGGGGGCGCTGACGGTCGGCGATTTCGTCATGGTCAACGCCTATATGATCCAGATCACCATGCCGCTGGGATTCCTCGGCACCGTCTATCGCGAGATCCGGCAGGCGCTGGTCGACATGGGCCAGATGTTCGGCCTTCTGGCCCAGCCGACCGAGATTGCCGACAAACCCGGCGCGCGCGACCTGCATGTAACGGGCGGGGCGCTGGAATTCGACCACGTTGCCTTTGGCTACGACGCCGGACGCCCGATCCTGAAAGATCTGAACCTGCGCGTCGCGCCGGGGCAGACGGTGGCTCTGGTCGGCCCTTCGGGGTCGGGAAAATCCACGATCGGACGGCTGCTGTTCCGCTTCTATGACGTGACCGCGGGCGCGGTGCGGATCGACGGTCAGGACCTGCGCGACATCACGCAGGACAGTCTGCACGCGCAGATCGGTGTCGTCCCGCAGGATACGGTGCTGTTCAACGACACGATCTTCTACAACATCGCCTATGGTCGCCCCGATGCATCCGAGGCCGAAATTCATGCCGCCGCCCGCGCCGCGAAGATTCACGATTTCATCAGCTCTCTGCCCGAAGGGTATGAGACGGCAGTGGGCGAGCGAGGGCTGAAGCTGTCGGGCGGCGAGAAGCAGCGGGTCGGGATCGCCCGCACCCTGCTGAAGAACCCGCCGATCCTTCTGCTGGACGAAGCGACCTCGGCGCTGGACACGCAGACCGAGCGCGATATCCAGGAATCCTTGCGCGATATGGGGCAGGGGCGCACGGTCATCACCATCGCGCACCGCCTGTCCACCATCGCAGATGCCGACCGCATTCTGGTGCTGGAGGCGGGCCGCGTCATCGAGGATGGGCGGCACGAGGATCTGCTGGCGCGCGGCGGCAAATACGCCCAGCTTTGGGCGCGCCAATCCGCCGAGGAGGCCGAGGCCGCATGACGGCCTTGGCAACCCCCGCCGAACCCGTGTAAGACGAACGCCAAAGGCAGGGAGCGTTTTCGTGAGCAACTCCGACAACTTCATCAACGAGGTGGCCGACGAACTGCGCCGCGAAAAACTGTTCGGCGCTTTGAAGCGTTACGGCTGGATCGGCGTGCTTCTGGTGCTGGTCGTGGTCGGCGGCGCGGCATGGACCGAATGGCAGCGCAGCGGCGACCGCACCTCCGACCGCCAATTCGGCGATGCGCTCGTGGCGGCCCTGTCCGCCCCGACGCCCGAAGCCCGGCGCGAGGCGCTGGCTGCCGCTCCGGTTGGTGGCGCACGCGAGGCGGTGGTGGACCTGCTACTGGCCTCGGACCCGGCACAGGACAAGCCCGCAACGCTTGCCGCGCTGGACGAGGTTCTGGCGGACCAGTCCTTGCCGCCGATCTATCGCGATCTTGCCGTGCTGCGGAAAGTGGTCGTTGCGGGGACGGATATTTCCGCATCAGAACGCCGCGCGCTGCTGGACCCCATCGCGGCACCGGGGCGGCCATATCGTCCGCTGGCTCTGGAGCAGCTTGCGTATCTGAACGTCGAGGCGGGTGAGACGGATGCGGCCATCGCCGCGTTCACCGCTCTGACGACGGATCAGCAGGCAACGCCTGCGCTGCGCCAGCGCGCCGCGCAGATGGTGACGGCACTTGGTGGCGAAATCGCAGCGGGCTGAGGAAAATGATGAAGACCACGACCGGCCTTGCGGCGCTTGCCACCCTGACCCTGCTTGCCGCCTGCGAAAAGGAACCGATCCTGCCCGGAGAGCGGTTCGACGTGCGCGCGCCGCTTTCCGCCAGTGTTCCGACCACGGAAAACCCGACACCGCGTGACGGCACGGGGCAGGTTGCGAACCGCGCCGTCGCCATTTCGCTTCCCGCGACCAGCACCGGGTCATGGACCCATCGTGGCGGCAACGCGCAGCATCTTGCACCCCATGGTGCATTGTCGGCGCAGCCCGCGCGGGTCTGGAGTGTCGATTTCGGCGCCGGAAATTCTCGCCGCCAGCGCATCGCAGCCGCTCCGGTCGTAGCCGATGGGCGCATCTTTGCGATGGACGCGGACAGCCGCCTTGCTGCCGTCTCCACCGGCGGGCAGCTTTTGTGGACCGCGCCGCTGAAGCCTTCGGATGAGGGCGCACGGACGAAGGTTTCCGGCGGCGGCATCGCCTATGGTGGCGGACGGGTCTTCGCTTCTACCGGCTATGGCGAGGTGATCGCGCTCGATCCTGCGACGGGCGCGGTGGCCTGGCGCCAATCGGTCGGCGCGCCGGTGACCGGAGCGCCGACTTTCGCGGATGGCATGGTCTATGCCGTGGGCCGGGACGGCACCGCATGGGCCATCGACGCCTCCAATGGGCGCGTGCGCTGGACTTTGGCCGGGACCGCATCGGTCGCCGGGATGATCGGCACCGGATCGCCGGCCATCGCAGGCGGCAACGTGATCTTCCCCTTCTCCAGCGGCGAGTTGACGGGCGTCCTGCGGCAGTCGGGCCTTCGCCAATGGTCGAGCGCGGTCGCCGGGCAGCGTCGCGGCAGCAGCTATAACATCATTCAGGACATCACCGGCGATCCGGTGGTCGATGGCGGCGTCACCTATGTCGGCAACCAGGCGGGCCGGACGGTCGCGATATCGACCGCGAACGGCGATCGGATCTGGATGGCGAACGAAGGTGCCTATGGCCCCGTCATCCCGGTCGGCGGCTCGGTCTTCCTGATCTCGGACGAAGCGCATCTGGTTCGGCTGGATGCCTCGAGCGGCGAGACGATCTGGTCCGTCCCGATGCCCTATTTCGAAACTGAGGCAACCAAGAAACGCCGCGCCATCACCGCCCATTACGGGCCGGTTCTGGTTGGTGGGCGCATCGCGGTCGCGTCATCCGACGGCGAATTGCGCTTCTTCTCGCCCACCAACGGCGCGCTTGTCGGCACGGCCGAGATTCCGGGCGGGGCCGGTGCACAACCGGCGGTCGCTGGCGGCGCGCTTTACGTGGTTTCCACGAACGGGCAAATTCACGCTTTCCGCTGACGCGCGAAGGGTGTAAGTCACCGGGCTTCAAAGGAGAGCGGCATGAGCTTCACCCTCGCCATCGTCGGGCGTCCCAACGTCGGCAAATCGACCCTGTTCAACCGGCTTGTTGGCCGGAAGCTTGCGCTGGTGGACGACCAGCCGGGGGTGACCCGCGATCTGCGCGAAGGCGACGCCAAGCTGATCGACCTGCGCTTCACTGTCATCGACACGGCAGGGCTGGAGGAGGTCACCGACGACAGCCTTCAGGGCCGGATGCGCCGCCTGACCGAACGCGCGGTGGATATGGCCGATGTGTGCCTGTTCCTGATTGACGGGCGCGTGGGCGTGACCCCGACGGACGAGGTGTTTGCCGATATCCTGCGCCGCAAGAACGCGCATGTCATCCTTGGCGTGAACAAGGCCGAAGGTAAGGCGGGCGATTCCGGCGCGATCGAAGCGTGGAGCCTTGGTCTGGGCGAGCCGATCCGGCTGTCCGCCGAACATGGCGAGGGGATGGACGACCTCTATACCATACTGCGTCCGATTGCCGACGGTTTTGCCGAGCGGGCCGAACAGGACGCCCCGATCGTGGACGTCGACGTCCCCGAGGACAGCGAAGACGAGGATGATCCCGAAGCGCACAAGCCGACCGAAAAACATCCGCTGCAAATCGCGGTGATCGGTCGTCCGAATGCCGGGAAATCGACGCTGATCAACAAGATCCTCGGCTATGACCGTCTGCTGACGGGGCCGGAGGCGGGAATCACGCGCGACGCGATCTCGATCCGCACGCAGTGGCAGGGCGTGCCGACGCGGATCTTCGATACCGCCGGGATGCGCAAGAAGGCGCGGATCAACGACAAGCTGGAAAAGCTGTCGGTATCGGACGGCCTGCGCGCGGTGCGCTTCGCCGAAGTCGTGGTCGTGCTGCTGGACGTGGAAATCCCGTTCGAACAGCAAGATTTGCGGATCGCCGACTTTGCCGAGACCGAGGGCCGTGCGGTCGTCGTCGCGGTGAACAAATGGGATCTGGAGGACGAGAAGCAGGAGAAGATGGCCGAGCTGAAGGAGATGTTCGATCGCCTTCTGCCGCAGCTTCGCGGAGCACCGCTGGTCACGGTTTCGGCCAAGACGGGGCGCGGGCTCGACCGGCTTCACGCTGCCATCCTGAAGGCGCATGACGTCTGGAACCGGCGCGTGCCGACTGCACGGCTCAACTCGTGGCTGGGCGCGATGACCGAGGCGCACCCGCCGCCCGCGCCGGGTGGGCGCCGCATCAAGATGCGGTATATGACGCAGGTGAAGACCCGTCCGCCGGGATTCATCGTCATGTGCAGCCATCAGGACATGGTGCCTGACAGCTATAAACGGTATCTTGTCAACGGCTTGCGCGACCATTTCGACATGCCGGGCACGCCGATCCGCCTGACGTTGCGCGGGCAGGGGGACAAGAACCCCTACAAGGACAAGAAGAACTTCGGCACGCCGTCGCGTCTGCGCAAGCATCTGGAGAAGAAGGGTTAATCCTCGGTCGGTTGCGGCGGGGGATCGACCCACCAGCGATAATGCTGGTGCAGGAACGCCGGGTGCATTTCCATCCCATGCGCCCGGGCGGCGGCATGACGGAAGATCGTGCGCCAATAGGGCTGGATCAGCACCGCCTCGTCGCGCAGGATACCCTGAAGTTCGGCCATGACCTTGCTGCGGCTTGCCGCATCGTCGATGGCCAGCGCCCGGTCCAGTGCTGCATCGAAGGCGTCATTGGCGAATCCGGTCTCGTTCCACGCCGCTCCGGTGCGGTATCCCGCATTTAGAACCTGAACCCCAAGCGGGCGCATGTTCCATTCGGTCGCAGAGAATGGATAGGTCTTCCAATTTTCCCAATACGTGCTGCCGGGCAAGTTGGTGCGCTTCACCTTCATCCCCGCATCGCGCATTTGTGCTGCAACCACGTCGCAGCTGACCGCCTGCCACGTATCGTCCAGCGCGATCAACTCGAACTCATGCTCTGCCATGCCCGCCTCGGTTAGAAGGGCGAGTGCGGCGTCGGGATCGACGGTCGGAGGCGGAAGCTCGGCGTAGTCGGGTTGGATCGGGCAGACGTGGTGGTTCTCGCCCACCATCCCGAGGCCCGAATACCCGATCTCCAGCACGACCGCGTTGTCGACGGCCATCTGGATCGCGCGGCGCACACGGACATCAGCAAATTCGGGCGCGTTCTGGTTGAAGCGGATCGCCAGCGTCGCGGCTGTGGGCGTCTCGTATCGTGTCCAGCCCAAGGCGTCCAAGGCGGGCAGAAACTCGCCAAAGGATTGATAGGTGGCGTCGATCTCGGCCGCCTTGGCGGCGGCGATGGTGGCCGAAGGATCGGTGCCGTAATCCAGATACTCGATCCGGTCCAGCCAGGGGCCGCCCAGCACCTCGGTCCCCCACCATTCATGCGCTTCGTTTCGCACCAGAATCTGACGGGTCTTCTCGGACGGCTCGGGCAGGAATGGGCCAGTGCCGATCGGTGTCGCCGCCGGATCGCCATTGTCATAGGATGGGTGGACGAGACAGGCGGGATAGTCGGAAAAGCTCGCGATGATCGAGATGTCGGGAAAGGCAAGCGACAGCCGAACCGTGTGGGGGTCGTCCGCCATCGCCGCACCGTCGCGCAGCCCTTGCCGCGCATCATCCTGAAGCGCGGCCATGCGGCCCGCCATGGAATTGCCCGGGATCGTGGCATCTGCCCATCGCGCGATATTGTGGATCACATTGGCGGCGGTGAATGGATCGCCATTGTTCCATCGCACGCCCCGGCGCACATGCAGGACATATTCGGTGGCGTCGGCATTCGCCTCCCAGCTTTCCAGAAGCATCCCGCGAAAGGTGCCGTCCGCCTCGTATTCGACGAGGTATTCCAGCCAGCCACGCAGGAAATTCGCCGTCTGCGGCCATGCCGCCCTTCGCGGATCGCCGGAGGGGCGGAGCTCCATCTGCATCCGCAGCGTGCCGCCCTTGAAGGGTTGCACGTCCTGCGCTTGCGGCGCGCTCAGCCCCAGAAGCGCATAGGCGGTGGGTGTCGCCACGCCCAATGCCGAAACGCGGGTCAGGAACTCGCGCCGCCCGATCGCCCCGCACCGGACCTCGCGCGCAAGGGATTGCGCGGCGGGGTGGATCGGGTGGCGGGGCATGGCGTCCTCCGTAAAGGGGTTCAGGGAACGAACGCGGGCAGGGCGCGCGGCGTTCCGGATCAGTTGGCGCGGCGAAAGGCGGTGGGCGACGCGCCCGCCAGATTGCTGAAGGCGCGTGTGAAGTAGGCAGGCGATGCGAAGCCGAGGCTCTTTGCAATCTGTGCCACGGGCATGTCGGTCTCTGCAAGCAGGTGCCGCGCCTCGAACAGGATGCGGTCGTGCAGCAGCGCCGAAGCGGGCCGTCCGCAGGTCGCCTTGCAGCAGCGCGTCAGATGCGTCGGCGTGACCCCAAGCGCGGCGGCAAGATCGGCGACGTTCATCCCCGTGCGAAACTCCCGCTCCAGCAGATCGGCATAGCGCGCGACGAGGCGGCGGGTTGCGTCGTCCGGGGCCGCATCCGCGTTGCCGCGTTCCACCTGCCGGTCCAGCCATACCGAAAGCAGCCCGCACCAGTGCCGCGCGGCGCGGTCGGCGCCTGTGGTGGTGGCCGCGCTCTCGCGCTGGATATTGTCCAGCAGCACGTTCAACTCCTGCTGAACCAGCACTTCGCGGATTCGCAGATGGCGCGGGGCGTCTGAAAGTGGCAGCCCATGATCGCGCCCGAAGAACAGCGCCTGCCCGAAGACCTGCTGGCCGACCTCGAACCCGTGCATGACGCCTGCGGGGATAAAGATGGCGTTATGGGCGGTATAGCCGCGCGTCTGCCCCGCGACGGTGATCCGCCCCTGACCCTTGGTGAACCAAAGCAGCAAAGGCTCGGAGATCGAGCGCATCGCTTCGACCCGCCAGCGACCGCCCGCCGCCAGACGGGGAATCGGCACGAGCCGCATGGGCGAGATCTGGTCCTGCATGACGGCCCCTTTCTGATGAGCCAGAGGTTAAGCGGCGCGCCGCATCAAACCCAAGCGCAAAGACGCAGGAAAACGCGGCGGCAACAGGAATGTCACGGCAGAGCCACAGGTTGCCACGCCTTCATCCGATTGCGGAACCATGTCCTTTGGCGCTTGGCATACTGGCGCGAAGCAAGCTTGGCGGCGGCGGTGGCCTCTGTCAGCGTCATCTCGCCCCTCAGATGCGCGATCAGTTCAGGTGCCCCGATGGCGCGCGAGGAGGGGCGGGTCGGCTGCCAATGGGGAAGCTCCATCCGCGCCTCCTCCAAGGCACCGCCCGCAAGCATCTGATCGAAACGCAGGTCGATCCGATGCCCCAGCCAGTCCGGGTCGGGGCGCAATACCAGCGCCTCGGCATCCTCCAACGGCAAGAGCGGCGGCGCGGTATCGGCCTGCCAGTCGGCAATGCCGCGCCCGGTCGCGCGCAGCACTTCCCACGCACGCTGCACCCGGGCGCGGTTCGCAAGGTCGATCCGCTCGGCGCTGGCGGCATCCAGCCCCGCAATCAGCGCCGCAAGCTCCATCGCATCGCCTTCGGCCCGAACCTGCGGCGGGGTCGCCGGGATCTCGGCAAGCCCCTCGGTCAGCGCGGTGAAGTATAGCCCCGTCCCGCCGACGATCACCGGGCGCGGCCCGTCAAGAAGCGGGGCAAGATCGCGCAGCCAATGCCCGACTGAATAGTCCTGATCCCGCGCGACATGCCCGTAAAGCGCATGGGGCAGCGCCGCTTCCTCGGCCTCCGAGGGGCGGGCGGTCAGCACGCGCCAGTTGGCATAGACCTGCAGCGCGTCGGCGTTCACGATCACACCGCCGCCCTCGCGCACGATCCGCACGGCCAGCGCCGACTTGCCGCTGGCCGTCGGCCCTGCGATCAGGACGGGCCGCGCCGGAGGAATATTGCCAAGGTCCATCACGCTCCTGCTTCCGCCCGGTTGATCCCGGCGGCGTTTTCCGACATTTTCGCGCCAAGTCAAACCGGAACACGAAGGCGGGAGCCACAGAATGAACGAGATCAGCCCAACTCCCGTCACATACAAGCGCGTGATGCTGAAGATTTCGGGCGAGGCGCTGATGGGCGATCAGGGGTTCGGTCTGAACCCGCCCACCGTCCAGCGCATCGCGAACGAGGTGAAGTCGGTCCACGATCTTGGGGTCGAGATCTGCATGGTCATCGGCGGGGGCAACATCTTCCGCGGCCTGCAAGGGTCCGCTCAGGGGATGGAACGGACGACGGCGGATTACATGGGTATGCTGGCGACGGTGATGAACGCGCTGGCCATGCAGGCGGCGCTGGAATCGCTGAACATCCATACGCGGGTGATCTCGGCCATTCCGATGGATCAGGTGTGCGAACCCTATATCCGCCGCCGCGCCGTGCGCCATCTTGAAAAGAAGCGCGTCTGCATCTTCGCGGCCGGAACCGGAAACCCCTATTTCACCACCGACACCGCCGCGACCCTGCGCGCGAACGAGATGGCCTGTCAGGCGATCTTCAAGGGGACCAAGGTGGACGGGGTCTATGACAAAGACCCGAAGAAGCATGCAGATGCGAAACGCTATGACAACGTCACCTATGACGAAGTGCTGCAGAAGCATCTGGGCGTGATGGACGCATCCGCCATCGCGCTGGCCCGCGACAACGATCTGCCGATCATCGTCTTTTCGCTGGACGAGCCGGGCGGCTTCCGCGGCATTCTGCGCGGCGAAGGCACCTATACGCGTGTGCGCGGCTAAGGCTATACCGCCGCGACCGGGACTGCTATGAAGCCGGAACGCGCGCGGCACGAAGAAGGAATTTGCTATGTCTGACGATCTGGAGATCGACCTCGATGCCATCGAGCGCCGCATGGACGGCGCCATCGCGTCCCTGCGCCAGGAATTCGGATCGCTGCGGACGGGGCGCGCCTCGGGTGCGATCCTGGACCCGATTCAGGTGGAGGCCTATGGCACCATGACGCCGATCAACCAGCTTGGCACCGTGAACGTGCCCGAGCCGCGGATGGTCGTGATCAACGTCTGGGACAAGGGGATGATTTCCAAAGTGGAAAAGGCGATCCGCGAATCCGGCATCGGGATCAATCCGGTGGTGGATGGCCCGCTGATCCGCCTGCCGATCCCCGAGTTGAACGAAGAACGCCGCCGGGAGTTGACGAAGGTCGCCGCCGGCTATGCCGAACAGGCCCGCGTCGCGATCCGCAATGTGCGCCGCGACGGCATGGACCAGATCAAGAAGGCGAAAACCGCCGGCATGGCTGAGGACGACCAGAAGATGTGGTCGGACGAGGTTCAGGCCCTGACCGACAAGGCCATCGGCAATGTCGACAAGGCGCTTGAATCAAAGCAGCAGGAAATCATGCAGGTTTGACCTGCGGTTGAAAAGGGGCTGATCTTGGCCATCAAGGAGGAGACCGGCCGGGCGCGCCACGTTGCCATCATCATGGATGGCAACGGACGGTGGGCCACGGAACGGGGGTGGCCGCGTCTTGTCGGGCATCGCAAAGGGGCCGAGAGGGTCAAGGAAATCGTGCGTGCCGCCCCCGATCTGGGGATCGAGTGGCTGACGATCTATGCCTTCTCGACGGAAAACTGGAAACGCTCGACCGAGGAAGTGCTGGGCCTGATGGCGATCTTCGCCCGCTATATCGAGCGGGAAGCGGATCGTCTGGCGACCGAAGGGGTGCGGATGCGCTTCATCGGCGACCGCTCGCGTCTGGACGCCAAGCTGCAGAAGCTGATGGCCGGGATCGAGGCGCGCACGGCGCAGTTTTCCCGCCTGAACCTGACCGTGGCGATCAACTATGGCGGGCGGGACGAGATGGTGCGCGCGATGCGCCGTCTGTGCGCCGATGCGGCGGCGGGTCGGCTCGATCCGGCGGCGCTGTCGGAGGCGACGATCTCGGGCGCGCTGGATACCGTGGGCCTGCCCGACCCGGACCTGATCATCCGCACCTCGGGCGAGACGCGGACATCGAACTTCCTGCCGTGGCAATCGGCCTATGCCGAGTATGAATTCACCCCGACGCTCTGGCCCGATTTTCGCCCGGACGAGCTGGCGACGATCCTGTCGCGCTTCGGCAATCGCGACCGCCGGTTCGGCGGCGTCCGGAAGGCATGAGACGGGCGCCCAAACAAGGTCGTTGGGGCGATCTGCCCAAGCGGATGCTTTCGGCGGTGATCATGCTGGGGGTCGGGGCCATCGACGTCTGGATGGGGGGGCTCAGCTTTGCCATCCTCGTGCTGGTGCTGACCGGCGTGATGGTCTGGGAACTGGTACGGATGCAGCAGCCCAACGGACCTTGGGTCGCGATTGCGATGGGGGTTCTGGCGACCGTCATGCTCTATGCCGTGCTGGTGCTGCCGATCGGGCCGCTTTGGCCGCTGGCGCTGATCGTCCCGGCGCTGGTCTGCGCGGCGCTGGTGCAGCACCGCAAAGTCGCGGCCGTCTATGCCTTTGCGATCATGATCGCGGGCTTTGCGCTGATCGTCCTGCGGGACGAGGCTGGCCGGCCGGTGATCCTGTGGCTGGTGGCGCTGGTGGTGGCATCGGACGTGATGGGATATTTCGTCGGGCGCAGCCTTGGCGGGCCGAAATTCTGGCCGCGCATCAGTCCAAACAAGACATGGTCGGGCACGATTGCCGGGTGGTTCGGTGCGGCACTGGTGGGGCTTGCATTCGTTCTGTTGCAGGGCGCGCCTTGGGGGCTGGTGGTGCTGTCGCCCGTCATTGCGCTGGCCGGGCAGCTCGGCGACATCGCCGAAAGCTGGATCAAGCGGCGCGCGCAGGTCAAGGACAGCTCTCGTCTGATCCCGGGCCATGGCGGCGTTCTGGACCGTTTCGATGCGCTGATCGGGGCCGTCGTGGCCGTGACGCTTCTAAGCCTTCTTTTCCCATTGCCTTTGCCCGAAGGGGCCTGACATGCGCAGCATATCCATCTTCGGTGCCACCGGTTCGATCGGGGAAAGCACCTTCGATCTTGTCATGCGCGCGCCGGAGACTTATCGCACCGTCGCGCTGACCGGGGGGCGCAACATCGCCCGCTTGGCCGAGATGGCGATTGCGCTGCGGGCGGAACTGGCCGTCACCGCCTATGACGACTGCCTTCCCGCACTGCGCGAGGCGCTGGCAGGGACGAAGATCGAAGTCGCTGGCGGAGAGGCAGCAATCGCCGAAGCCGCAGACCGGCCCGCAGATTGGGTCATGTCGGGCATCGTGGGCGCCGCGGGTCTGGTGCCGGGGATGCGCGCGCTGCGTCATGGCGGCACGCTGGCGCTTGCGAACAAGGAAAGCCTCGTGACTGCGGGGCCGCTGCTGATGGAAACCGCACGTGCGCATGGCGCGACGATCCTGCCGGTGGACAGCGAACATTCGGCGGTGTTTCAGGCGTTGACCGGCGAAGATGCGGCTTGCGTCGAACGTGTCATCATCACCGCATCCGGTGGCCCCTTTCGCAACTGGAGCGCCGAGCGTATCGCGAATGCGACGCTGGCCGAGGCTGTCGCCCATCCAAGCTGGTCGATGGGACAGCGCATCTCCATCGACAGCGCGTCCATGTTCAACAAGGCGCTCGAACTTATCGAGACGCGTGAATATTTCGGCATAAGCCCCGACAAGATCGAGGTTCTTGTCCATCCCCAATCCATCGTGCACGCGCTCGTGGGGTTCTGCGATGGTGGCATCATGGCGCATCTCGGGCCGGCTGACATGCGCCACGCCATCGGCTTTGCGCTGCACTGGCCGGGTCGCGGTGATGTCCCGGTGGAACGTCTGAACCTCGCGCAGATTGGCAAGCTGGAGTTCCAGGACCCTGATATTGCGAAATTCCCGGCACTGCGGATCGCACGCGATGTGATGGAGGCTCGGGGGCTGCATGGCGCCGCGTTCAACGCCGCCAAGGAGATCGCGCTGGATCACTTCATCGCGGGCTCTCTGGCATTTCCGCGCATGGCGGCGATAGTCGAGGAGACGCTGTCGCGGATGAACGGGCTTGGCCGCACCGCTGCAAATCTTGATGACGTGCTGGAGGTCGATGCGTCGGCCCGGCGCGTGGCGACATCGATCGCCGGAGGACGATAGTTGGATCTGACGACGCTTTTGCCCGGTTTCGGCGGGCTGGTCTGGACGGTGGCGGCTTTCGTCGTCGCGCTGTCGATCATCGTGGCGATCCACGAATACGGCCATTACATCGTGGGGCGCTGGTCCGGCATCCACGCCGAGGTATTCTCGCTCGGGTTCGGTCCGATCCTGTTTTCGCGTGTGGATCGCCGGGGGACGCGCTGGCAGGTCGCCGCGCTGCCCCTTGGTGGTTATGTGAAGTTTCTTGGCGATTCCGATGCGGCATCGGGGCGTGACGACAACCAGATGCGCCAACTGACGCCGGAAGACCGCCGCCATACGATGCACGGCGCGCCGCTTTGGGCGCGGGCGGCGACGGTCGCGGCGGGTCCGGCGTTCAACTTCGTGTCGGCCATCCTGATCTTTGCGGGTTTTGCACTGTTCGGTGGCGTGGCGACCGACTCTCCGCTGGTCGGCAGCGTGAAGCCGCTTCCGCAACAGGCCGAGGCCTTGGTGCCGGGCGATCTGATCCTGTCGCTGGATGGAAAGCCGACGCCCGACCTTGCCGCATTCTATGATGCGGCGCAGGACCTGCCGCCGGCGCCGACGGCCAGCTATGTCGTCAAGCGTGGCGAGGCAGAGCGGACCATTGCTGGTCCCTATCCCTT
The DNA here is from genome assembly GCF_004959935.1 of Falsirhodobacter xinxiangensis. GTDB lineage: Bacteria > Pseudomonadota > Alphaproteobacteria > Rhodobacterales > Rhodobacteraceae > Falsirhodobacter > Falsirhodobacter xinxiangensis. The sequence continues at coordinate 163,004 of NZ_SMYN01000002.1, forward strand.
CCCGCCGGTCGCGGACGGGGTCGCGCCGCAATCCGCCGCCATCGCTGCGGGAATGCGTGCGGGAGATGTTGTCACGGCGGTGAACGGAACCCCGGTCCATTCCTTCAACGAACTGCGCGAAACCGTCGGTGCCTCGGACGGGGCACCGGTCACGCTGGAGATCTGGCGAGGCGGCGAGACGCTTTCGCTGACCCTGACGCCAAAGCGGCAGGACGTGCCGCTGCCCGCGGGCGGCTTCGAGACACGCTGGCTGATCGGGTTGACCGGCGGGCTGGTGTTCCAGCCGGAAACCCGCACGCCGGGGGTGTTGGAGGCGGTCGGCCTTGGCGCTTCGCAGACATGGGCCATCGGCGCGACCAGCCTTTCGGGACTGTGGCACATGATCACGGGCGCGATCAGCACCTGCAACCTGCAAGGGCCGATCGGGATCGCGGAAACCTCGGGGGCGGCTGCGTCGGCGGGGGCGGGCAATTTCATCTGGTTCATCGCGGTGCTGTCGACCGCCGTGGGGCTGATGAACCTGTTCCCGGTGCCGGTTCTGGACGGGGGGCATCTGGTCTTCCACGCGGTCGAGGCGGTGACGGGCAAGCCCCCGGGCGATCGCACGCTTCAGGCGCTCATGGCCACCGGATTTGCGTTGATCCTGACGCTGATGATGTTCGCACTGACAAACGACATCTTCTGCCCCTGACGGCTTTTGACAAGCCGCTGCAATGCGGCTAGTCAGAACGACAACAAGGCTTAAAAACGGGGCAGAGGGATGAAACGCACGAAGGGTGGCGTCGGCACGCGCAAGATCGGGCTGCGCCCGGTTGCCGTTTCGGTTTTCCTTGGCATATCGACGGTGGGCGGCGCGGTGCCGCTGCTGGCGCAAGGCTACAGCTTCTCGAACGTGGTGGTCGAGGGGAACCAGAGGGTCGATGCCTCCACCATCCTGTCCTTTGCCGGTATCCAGAGCGGGCAGGCGGTCAGCGGCGGGCAGTTGAACGACGCCTATCAGCGCATCGTGGATTCGGGCCTGTTCGAAACGGTCGAGATTCAGCCTCAGGGCGGAACGCTGCGCATCGTCGTGGCCGAATATCCGATGGTCAACGTCGTCGCGTTCGAAGGCAACTCGATCCTGTCGGACGAGCGTCTGGCGGAACTCGTCTCCTCGCAGTCGCGCCGTGCCTATTCGCCCTCGCAGGCCGAAGCGGATGCCGCCGCGATCACGACGGCCTATGCGCAATCGGGCCGGACGGCGGCAACCGTGACGCCGCAGATCATCCGTCGTTCGCAGAACCGCGTGGACCTTGTCTTCACCGTCGCCGAAGGTCGCCCGACCGAGGTCGAGCGCATTTCCTTCACCGGCAACCGCAGCTTCTCGGACCGCCGCTTGCGTCAGGTGCTGGAGACGCGGCAAGCGGGCTGGCTGCGCCGTCTGATCTCTGCCGACACGTTCATCGCCGAACGGGTGGAGCTGGACAAGCAACTGCTGCGCGATTTCTACCTTTCGCGCGGGTTCGCCGATGTGCAGATCAACGACGCCTCGGCCGAGATCACGCGCGAACGCGATGCGTTCTTCATCACCTTCGCGGTGCAGGAAGGCCAGCGGTTCCGCATCGGAAACGTGTCCGTCGCGTCCGAGGTGGAAGGCGTCGATCCTGCCCAGTTCCAAGAAGAACTGCGGCTGAAATCGGGCACCTATTATTCGCCCTCTGCGATCGAGACGAACACGACGCGGCTTGAAAACGTCGGCGTGCGTCAAGGGCTGAACTTTGTTCGGATCGAGCCGCGGATCACCCGCGACGAGCGCGCCGGGCTTTTGAACGTCCAATTCACGCTGACCCGCGGGCCGCGCGTCTTCGTCGAGCGGATCGACATCGAAGGCAACACGACCACGCAGGATCAGGTGATCCGCCGCCAGTTCCGCACGGTCGAAGGCGACCCCTTCAACCCGCGCGAGATCCGTCAATCGGCGGAACGCATCCGTGCGCTCGGCTTCTTCTCGGACGCGCAGGTGGAAAGCCAGCAGGGTTCGGCAGATGATCAGGTCGTCGTCAACGTCGATGTCGAAGAACAACCGACCGGCTCGCTGTCCTTCGGTATCGCCTATGGCGCGGTTTCGGGCGTCGGGTTCAACATCGGTTTCTCGGAATCGAACTTCCTTGGGCGCGGTCAGTATCTGGGGCTGGACATCGGTACCGGCAGCGACAGCGTGAATTCGACGATTAGCTTTGCCGAGCCGGCCTTCCTTGGCCGCGATCTGCGCTTCGGCCTTTCGGCGAACTATACCGAGACGGACCGCGAGAATTCGGACTACAACACCCGGATCATCGGCTTTGGCCCGTCCATCGCCTTCCCGGTTTCGGAATACGGCCGTCTGGAGCTGCGTTACCGCATTCAGAACGACAAGATCACCGGCGTACGCACCCGTCAGGGCAATCCGGGCGAAGAGAACTACGTCGCGGGGTCTTCCGACATTCTGGTGAAGGAAGAAGACAAGGGCGCGCTGACGACCAGCTCGGTCGGCTATACCTGGAGCTATGATACGCGGACGGGTGGTATCAACCCGCTGGGCGGCGTGCTGCTGCGCTTTGGTCAGGACTTCGCTGGACTGGGCGGGGATGTGGAATCGATCACGACCAGCTTCCTCGCGCTGGCCGAACGCCGCGTCTGGAACGAAGAGCTGACGCTTCGCGCCGTGTTCGAAGGTGGCGCCATCGCCATGCTGAACGATCAGGAAAGCCGGGTGACCAACCGTTACTTCGGCAACGGGCGCATTCGCGGCTTCGATCCCAATGGTCTTGGTCCGCGCGATCTGAATGCGGACAACGAAGATACTCTGGGCGGCAACTATTTCGCCGTCGCACGTCTTGAATCCGAATTTCCGCTGGGGCTTCCGGCAGAATACGGCGTGACGGGGGGGCTGTTCCTTGACGTCGGTTCGGTCTGGGGTCTGGACAACACCTCGGGTGGCAACTTCGGCGGGCAAGAGGTGGACGACAAGGCCTATCTGCGATCCACCGTCGGTTTCGCCGTGTTCTGGACGACGCCGATCGGCCCGCTACGGTTCAACTTCACCAAGGCACTGGTGAAAGAGGATTACGACGAGGAGCGCAACTTCGACCTGACGCTTTCGACGCAGTTCTGATGCTTCGGGCCGCCTGTCTTGCGGTCGCGTTCGCGGGCACGGCGGCGGCGCAGGAGCCGCCCCGTCCCAGTATGGAAAGCGCGATCCTGACCGTGGTTCCGGACCGGCTGCTGGCAGATACGCAGGCCGGTCGCGCGATTGCCGAAAGGTTCGATAGCGCGACCCGCGCTCTTGTCGCCGAAAACCGCTCTATCGAGGCGGCGCTGGAGGCAGAGGAGCGCGACCTGACTGCCCGCCGTGCCGTGACGCCGCCCGAGGAGTTTGCCCGCATCGCGCAGGAATTCGACCAGCGCGTGGATGGTATCCGCGATCGGCAGGATGCGAAGTCGCGCGACCTGACGCGGCGGCGCGATTCCGAAAGGCAGGCGTTCCTGCAGGCGACCGTTCCAATTCTGGCCGCGATGATGGAAGAGTCGGGGGCCGTCGCGATCCTCGACCGCGGCAGTGTCTTTCTGTCCTTCGATCTGATTGACGTGACGGATCAAGCCGTACGCCGGATGGATGCCGAACTGGGCGACGGGTCCAGGATATTGGACGCCGCCCCCCCAACCGAATCCCCCTGACGGCTTGCCTGCCCGCGAGCCAGTTGCTAGTCAGACAGCGGGGAGACGCCCTTTAGGAGAGACGATGACCGATCCTGCCATCCCGACCGAGGCCGATATCCAGCTGATCCAGCGGATCATTCCCCACAGGTATCCGTTCCTGTTGGTGGACAAGGTGCGCGATATCGTTCCGATGAAATCGGCGGTGGGCATCAAGAACGTCACCTTCAACGAGCCGCAGTTTCAGGGTCACTTCCCCGGAATGCCGGTGTTCCCCGGCGTCCAGATCGTAGAGGCGATGGCGCAGACCGCAGCAGTGATGGTCGGCGTTTCGATGGACCTGGCCGACAAGAACATGCTGGTTTATTTCATGGGCATCGATTCCTGCAAATTCCGCAGGAAGGTCGGCCCCGGCGACGTCATGGAAATGACCGTGACCACCAAGCGCGGGGGTGGCAAGGTCTGGAAATTCGCCGCCTCGGCCACGGTCGAAGGGGAACTGGCCGCCGAGGCGGAGTTCACCGCGATGATGGAATTCCCGAAAGGATAAGCCCGTGGCAATTCATCCTTCCGCCATCGTCGATCCCGCTGCCAAGATCGGCGAGGGCTGCGAGATCGGCCCCTTTGCAATCATCGGCCCCGAAGTGACGCTGGGCGCTGGTGTCATCGTCAAAAGCCATGCCGTCGTGACCGGCTGGACCGAGATCGGCGACGAAACGGTGATCTTTCCCTTCGCCGTCGTGGGCGAGGTTCCGCAGGACCTGAAATACAAGGGCGAACGCACGCGGCTGGTGGTCGGCAAGCGTTGCCGTATCCGCGAAGGTGCGACGCTGAACCTCGGGACCGAGGGGGGCGGCGGCGTGACGAAGGTCGGCGACGACTGCCTGATGATGACCGGCAGCCATGTCGGGCATGACGCCATCGTGGGCGACCGGGTGATCCTTGCCAATCAGGCGGCGGTCGCCGGACATTGTATCCTTGGCGACGACGTGATCGTCGGCGGGCTGTCGGGCATTCATCAGTGGGTTCGCGTCGGGCGCGGCGCAATCATCGGCGCGGTCACGATGGTGACGAACGACGTGCTGCCGCATGGTCTGGTGCAGGGCCCGAGGGGAGAGCTTGACGGGCTGAACCTCGTGGGGTTGAAGCGCCGGGGGGTCAGCCGGCCCGAGATCACCGCCCTTCGCGCCGGATACCAGATGCTTGCGCAGGGCGAGGGGACCTTCCTTGACCGCGCGCGCCGCCTGCACGACGAAACCGACAGCGACCACGTGCGCGAGATGACCGATTTCATCCTTGCCGCCACGGACAGATCCTTCCTGACGCCGAAATGAGCCGGACTGCGATAATCGCCGGGCATGGCGGCCTTCCCGCCGCCCTTGCCAAGGTGCTGGACGAGCCCATCGTCGCGGCGCTGGACGGGTTCATGCCGACCGGGATCGTGCCCGACATCGTGTTCCGTTTGGAACGCTTGGCGCTTTTTCTGCAAGAGTTGCACCAGCGCGGCGTCGAGCGTGTGATCTTTGCCGGGGCCGTGCGTCGTCCCCGGCTTGATCCGTCGCTGTTCGATCCCGCCACAGCAAGGCTGGTGCCCCGACTTCTGTCTGCAATGCAAGGCGGCGATGATGCCACGCTGCGCGCCGTGATCGGGCTTTTCGAAGAAGAAGGGCTTGTCGTCGAGGGGGTCGAGGCGCTGGCACCGGAATTGGTGCCTTCGGGCGGGATTCTGGTCGGCACAGTGGATGACGCGCTGACCCGGGATGCGGATCGCGCGACGGCCATCGTCGCGGCCTTGGGCAGCGTCGATGTGGGGCAGGGCGCGGTCGTGGCGCAGGGGCTCTGCCTTGCGGTCGAGGCCTTGCCGGGAACCGACGCGATGCTGGAATGGGTCGCTGCGACGCGCGAAGGGGCCGGGGGCGTCTTCTACAAGGCGCCGAAACCGGGGCAGGATCGGCGCGTGGACCTTCCGACCCTGGGTGTCGATACCGTCGCCAAGGCAGCTGCGGCGCGGCTGGCCTGTATCGCGTGGGAAGCGGGCGGGGTGATCCTGCTGGACCGCGACAAGGTAATCGAGGCTGCCGGATCGCAGGGAATCGCGCTGTGGGCGCGATGAGATTCTTCCTGATCGCCGGAGAGCCTTCGGGCGACCGGCTGGGTGCCGCCCTGATGGCCGGGCTGCGCCAATTGCTGCCCGAGGTTGCCTTCGAGGGCGTCGGCGGGCCGCTGATGCAAGCCGAAGGGTTGGAGAGCCTTTTCCCGATGGAGGAGCTTTCGGTGATGGGCATCGCCGAGGTGCTTCCGAAATACTTCCATCTGAAACGGCGCATCTCGGAGGCTGCAAAGGCTGCGCTGGAAGCAAACCCCGCCGCGCTCATCACCATTGATTCGCCAGACTTCAACCTGCGCGTCGCGGGGCTGGTGAAGGCGGAACGCCCGGGGATGAAGGTGATCCACTATGTCGCCCCGTCGGTCTGGGCATGGCGTCCGAAACGCGCCGAGAAGATGGCGAAGTCGGTCGATCACGTCCTTGCGCTGCTGCCGTTCGAGCCGCCCTATATGACCGCGGCGGGGATGAGCTGTGATTTCGTCGGCCATCCCGTCGTGGCCGAGGAGCGTGCGACGGCATCGGAAGCGGCGGCATTTCGCGCGAATCTTGGCTCCGACCCGCTCATCCTCGCCCTGCCGGGTTCGCGTCGGGGCGAGGTGTCGCGCCTTGCACCGATCATCGGCGACGCGTTGGCCGAAGTTAAGAAACTGCATCCGAATGTCGGCGTGCTGCTGCCGACCGTGCGTGGGGTCGCGGACCTTGTGCGCCAGTTGACCGCCGACTGGCCCGTGCAGCCGCGCATCATCGAGGATGCCGCGGGCAAACGCGTCGCGTTCCGGGCCGCGGATGTGGCGATCGCCGCCTCTGGAACCGTCTCGCTGGAACTGGCCGCGAATCGGGTGCCGATGGTCGTGGCCTATCGTCTGAACCCCGTCTCGATGTGGCTGATGCGGAAGATGGCACTGATCGACACGGTGACGCTGGTGAACCTCGTGTCCGAGACGCGCACGGTGCCGGAATTTCTGGGCGATGACTGCCGCGCCGACCGGATCGCGCCGGCGCTGCTGTCGCTTCTGGATGGCGCACCCGCGCAGGTCGCCGCGATGGAGGAGACGATGCGCCGCCTTGGCGAAGGGGACACGCCCCCCGGCCTTCGCGCGGCACAATCGGTGATCCGCTTTTTGGGTTAACGCCCGCGCCAGATCCAGCCGCCGCCGAAGATCCGGCTGCCTTCGGGCGCATAGAAAACGCAGGCCTGCCCAGCCGAAACGCCATCTTCGGGCGAGAGCAGTTCCACCTCCGCCTCGGTGGCCGAGATCGGACGCAGGATCGCCGGGCGGGGCGCGCGGGTGGAGCGGACCTTCACATTCACATGCCATTCGGGGCGCGAATCGAACGCCTCGTCGCCAAGCCAGTTGACCTCGCGCACCGGGATGATCCGGGTGGAAAGCGCTTCCTTCGGACCAACGATGACGTGGCGACGGTCGGGGTCGAGCCGAACGACGTATAGCGGATCGCCCAGACCACCGATCCCAAGCCCGCGCCGCTGGCCCACGGTATAATGGATCACGCCGCGATGCTGGCCCAGCACGTTGCCAGCCTTGTCCACGATATCACCGGGGTCGGCGGCACCGGGACGCAGTTTTTCGATCACCGCGGCATAATCGCCATTGGGCACGAAGCAGATGTCCTGGCTGTCGGGCTTGTCCGCAACCGCCAGACCATAGCGCGCGGCAAGGGCGCGCGTTTCCGCCTTGGACGCCAAGTGGCCAAGCGGGAACCGCAGATAGGAAAGCTGCTCGGGTGTGGTCGAGAACAGGAAATAGCTCTGGTCGCGATTCGCGTCGGTCGCGCAATGCAGCTCCGGCCCGGCACCGCCCATCTTGCGCTGGATGTAGTGGCCGGTCGCCATGCAATCCGCATCCAGATCCTTGGCGGTCTGCAGCAGGTCCTTGAACTTCACGCGTTCATTGCAGCGGATGCAGGGAACGGGGGTCGCGCCGGCCAGATAGGCGTCGGCGAATTCGTCGATCACCGCCTCGCGGAAGGTATTCTCGTAGTCGAGGACGTAATGGGGAAAGCCCATCTCCTCGGCCACGCGGCGGGCATCGTGAATGTCGCGGCCCGCACAGCAGGCACCTTTCTTGGCCAGCGCCGCACCGTGATCGTAAAGCTGAAGCGTCACGCCGACGACGTCATAGCCTTCCTCCTTCAGCTGGGCGGCAACAACCGAGCTGTCGACGCCGCCCGACATCGCAACGACGACGCGGGTTTGGGCCGGGGGCTTGGCAAAGCCCAGCGAGTTGAGGGGGTGGTCCAGCATGGCAAAGATTCCGGGTGTCGGGAAACCTGACGAATATAGGAAAATGCCACCTATCCTCAACCCCCCGGCTTCACGCTTGCTTAAGTGTGACAGTCCCATGATGCCTTCCAGAGAGGAAGTGCCATGTATCTGAAACGCGTCTCCGGCCCTCGTCATGTGTCGCTGCCCGATGGCACGCTGCTGACCCGCGCCGATCTTCCGCCGCCTGAAACCCGTCGCTGGGTCGCAAGCCGCAAGGCAATCGTGGTCAAGGCGGTCGTCCACGGGCTGATCACCGAACAGGAGGCGCTGGAAAAATATGCGCTGTCGGCCGAAGAATTCGCGCTTTGGCGCGGGGCTATCGAAACGCACGGCGAAAAGGCGTTGAAAGTGACCGCGATCCAGAAGTATCGACAACTTTAGATTGTTTTTGTTTTTGCCATGTAGACAGTAACGCGTGATTAACCATTGGCTGCAAATGTGCGTTAACGGTTAATGGATCAAGCGGAGCTGGGAATGCGGATACTTCTGGTCGAGGATGACCCCACGACGTCGCGCAGCATCGAACTGATGCTGACACATGCCAACCTCAACGTCTATTGCACCGACATGGGCGAGGATGGCATCGACCTGGCGAAGCTCTACGATTACGACCTGATCCTTCTGGACCTGAACCTGCCGGACATGAGCGGGCATGAGGTGCTGCGCCAGCTTCGCCTCGCGCGTGTGGATACGCCGATCCTGATCCTGTCGGGGTCGGACGATACGGACAGCAAGATCAAGGGCTTCGGCTTCGGTGCCGACGACTACCTCACCAAGCCCTTCCACCGCGAGGAGTTGGTCGCTCGTATCCATGCGATCATCCGCCGATCGAAGGGACATTCGCAATCCGTGATCCGCACCGGCGCGGTTTCGGTCAACCTCGATGCCAAGACGGTCGATGTCGAAGGCAAGACCGTGCATCTGACCGGCAAGGAATACCAGATGCTGGAACTGCTGAGCCTGCGCAAAGGCACGACCCTGACGAAGGAGATGTTCCTGAACCATCTTTACGGCGGTATGGATGAGCCGGAGCTGAAGATCATCGACGTGTTCATCTGCAAGCTCCGCAAGAAGCTGGTCGAGGCGACGGGCGGGGCGAACTATATCGAAACCGTCTGGGGACGCGGATATGTGCTGCGCGATCCGGTGCCCGATGCGCCGCGTCTGGCGGCAAGCGCCTGAGGGGGCTGGACTGTCCCGGCATCGCTTTCTAATTACCAAGGGGAAGGCAGCCGGGGAGTTTTGCGGTGAAAGCGGTGCAGGATCTTTCCGAAACGGAAGCGCGGGCCGAGCTTGAACGGCTCGCGAAGGATATCGCATCCGCCAACCTTGCCTATCACCGCGACGATGCGCCCGAGATTTCGGACGCCGACTATGACGCGCTGCGCCAGAGGAATCTTGCCATCGAGGCTCGGTTTCCTGCGATGAAGCTCGAAGACAGCCCGACCGATGCGGTCGGGGCCGCCCCGGGCGACGCCTTTACCAAGACACGCCATGCCGTGCGGATGCTCAGCCTCGAAAACGCATTCGAGGAGGAGGAGATCGAGGATTTCGCCGGCCGTATCCGAAAATTCCTCGGCCATTCGGGCGAACTTCTGTTTACGGCGGAACCGAAGATCGACGGGCTTTCCCTGTCGCTCCGCTATGAGGATGGGCAGCTGGTCCAAGCCGCCACGCGCGGCGATGGCAAGACGGGGGAGAACGTCACCGCCAACGCCCGCACGATCACCGACATTCCCGAACGCATCGAAGGCGCCCCCGCCGTGCTGGAGGTTCGGGGCGAGGTCTATATGACCCACGCGGCGTTCGAGGCGCTGAACGAGCGCCAGGCACAGACGGGCGGCAAGACATTCGCCAACCCGCGCAACGCGGCGGCTGGCAGCTTGCGGCAACTCGATCCCGCGATCACTGCGTCGCGCCCGCTGCGCTTCTTCGCTTATGCGTGGGGCGAACAGAGCGCACCGCTGGCGCCAACCCAGATGGGGTCCATCGAAGCGCTGGCCGCGATGGGATTTTCGACCAACCCGCTGACGGTGCTTTGCGATGGGGTCAGCGCGATGGTTGCCCATTATCGCCAGATCGAACAGGGCCGCGCGACGCTCGGCTACGACATCGACGGCGTCGTCTACAAGGTCAACGATCTGGCGCTTCAGCGCAGGCTGGGGTTCCGGGCCGCAACTCCGCGCTGGGCCATCGCGCATAAGTTTCCTGCGCAGTTGGCATGGACGCGGCTTCTGGGCATCGATGTTCAGGTCGGGCGGACCGGAGCATTGTCGCCGGTCGCACGGCTGCAACCCGTGACGGTCGGCGGCGTGGTCGTTCGCAACGCGACGCTCCACAATGAAGATTACATCACAGGACGCGACTCGCGTGGCGAGCAGATCCGGGGCGGCAAGGATATCCGCATCGGCGACTGGGTTCAGGTCTATCGCGCCGGGGACGTGATCCCAAAGGTCGCGGATGTGGATCTTGCCCAGCGGCCCGCGGATGCCGAACCCTATCGCTTTCCCGACCGCTGCCCCGAATGCGGCTCGGAAGCGTTGCGGATCGAAGGTGATGCCGTCCGGCGCTGCACGGGTGGTCTGATCTGCCCGGCGCAGGCGGTGGAGCGGCTGAAACACTTCGTCTCGCGCAATGCCTTCGACATCGAGGGGCTGGGCGCAAAACAGGTCGAGGCGTTCTACAAGGACGGTTGGATCGCGCAACCGTCGGACATTTTCGAACTGAAGGCGCGTTACGGCGAGGGCATGAAGCAGGTCAAGAACCGCGAAGGTTGGGGCGAAAAATCGGCCGACAAGCTGTTCGCAGCCATTGATGCGAAGCGTAGGATCGAACTGAACCGCCTGATCTTCGCGCTGGGCATCCGCCATGTGGGAGAGACTTCGGCGCAGCTTCTTGCGGTCCACTACCAAGGCTGGGCGCAGTTCGAGGCGGCAATGACCGCATCGAGACTGGGCGAGGGCGCGGAATGGCAGGAGTTGACCGCCATTGATGGCGTGGGCGCAGTGCTGGCGGCCTCGCTGGTCTCGACCTTCGACAACCCGGCGGAGCGGGCGGCGATTGACACGCTTGTCGCCCATCTTGACGTGCAGGACGTGGTGCGCCGTGCCCCGGTCGAAAGTCCGGTGGCGGGCAAGATCGTCGTCTTCACCGGCACGCTGGAAAAGATGAGCCGGGCCGAGGCCAAGAACCGGGCCGAGGCGCTGGGCGCCAAGGTTTCGGGCTCGGTTTCCGCCAAGACCGACCTTGTCGTGGCCGGGCCGGGCGCGGGAACCAAGGCGAAACAGGCCGAGGCATTGGGCGTCAGGATGATCGACGAGGACGCTTGGATCGCGCTGATCGGCGACGCATGAGCCGGCCCGAGGCGCTGTTCCCGCTTTTCGCCGATCTGCGGACGCTGGACGGCGTCGGCCCGAAGACGGAAAAGGCGTTCGAGGCGGCGGGCATCCGCAAGCCCAAGGACCTGCTGTTCCTGCTGCCGCATTCCGCCATCGACCGCACCCGGCGCCGCACGATCCGCGATGTTGTGTTGCCCGCGACGGTGACGGTCGAGGTGACGGTGGGCGCTCATCAGCCACCCCGCAACCGGGGCGGACGGTATCGCGTGAACCTGTTCGACGGGGTCGTGGATTTTCAGGCGGTTTATTTCCATGCCCGCGGCGATTATCTGGAGACGCTCTTGCCGCCCGGCGAGACGCGGTTGATTTCCGGCAGGGTCGAGCTTTTCGACGGCATGGCGCAGATGGTGCATCCAGATCACGTGCTGCGCCCCGAAGATGAGGCAAGCCTGCCACTATGTGAGCCGGTCTATCCGCTGGCAGCGGGTCTGACGCAAAAACTGGTAACGAAAGCCGCCCGCGGGGCATTGTCCCTAATCCCCGAGATTCCCGAATGGATCGACGCGTCGCAAATCGCCCAGGAACGGTGGCCGACATGGGCCGAGGCGCTGCGGGTCCTGCACATGCCCGAGATGCCGACTGATCTTGCGCTGGTGACGCCGGAACGTCAGCGTCTGGCCTATGACGAACTGTTCGCGCATCAGCTGACCCTTGCACTGGCACGGATGAATCGACGGGCGCAGCGGGGAATTTCCTCGCATGGGGATGGAAGTCTGGCCCGCAAGGTATTGGCAACGCTACCTTATGGCATGACCGGTGCGCAAAAGCGCGCGCTGGCCGAGATCGCTGCGGACATGCGCGCGGAAGAACGGATGAACCGTCTGCTCCAAGGCGACGTCGGCGCAGGAAAGACGCTGGTGGCCTTTCTTGCCATGCTGATCGCGGTGGAGGCTGGCGGTCAGGGGGTGATGATGGCCCCGACCGAGATCCTTGCGCGGCAGCATCTGGAAAGCCTTTCACCGCTTGCCGAAGCTGCCGGTCTTCGGCTGGAAGTGCTGACGGGTCGCGACAAGGGCGGCGAACGGGCGGCGAAACTGGCGGCGCTTGCGGCTGGCGATATTCATATCCTTGTCGGCACCCACGCGGTGTTTCAGCAGGATGTGGTTTTCGCCGATTTGCGCCTTGCGGTCGTGGACGAACAGCACCGTTTCGGGGTCGCCCAGCGGATGGAACTGGGTGCCAAGGGCGTGGCGGCGGATATCCTCGTGATGACCGCGACGCCGATCCCGCGCAGCCTCGCGCTGGCAAGCTATGGCGACATGGACGTGTCGGTGCTGGACGAAAAGCCCGCCGGACGCCAGCCGATCACCACGGCGCTGGTCCCGACCGCGCGGTTGGACGAGGTGGTCGCGAACCTCGCCACGCGGGTCGCCGAGGGGCGGCAAGCCTATTGGGTCTGCCCGCTGGTCGAGGATAGCGAGGTCGTCGACTATGCTTCCGCCGAGGCGCGGTTCGCCCATCTGCGTGCGGCATTGGGCGATGTCGTCGGACTGGTCCATGCCCGGATGCCGGTGGCCGAAAAGGATGCGGCGATGGCCCGTTTCGCCGCGGGCGAGACGAAGGTGCTGGTCGCAACCACGGTGATCGAGGTCGGCGTGAACGTGCCCAACGCCTCGATCATGGTGATCGAGCGGGCCGAGACGTTCGGGCTGGCACAGCTTCACCAGCTTCGCGGGCGTGTCGGGCGCGGCACGGCGAAATCCACCTGCCTGCTGATGTATCAGGCGCCGCTATCCGAGACTGCTCAGCGCCGCCTGAAGATCCTGCGGGAAAGCGAGGACGGTTTCCGCATCGCCGAAGAAGACATGGCCATCCGCGGCGCGGGCGATCTGATCGGCACTGCGCAGTCGGGCCTGCCGAAGTTCCGCATCGCGGATCTGGAACGGCAGGCCGGACTTATGGCGATCGCGCAAAGCGATGCGCGCAAATTGCTGGCGGACGATCCGAAGCTGACGAGTCCGCGCGGTCAGGCGGCGCGGATGCTGCTTTGGCTTCTGGACCGTGACGAAGCCATTCGGCTGATAAGGGTTGGTTAAAGGTTCCTAATAAGTTCTTTACTTGTTCTCCGAATCATGAGAACAATCAGGCAACAGAAACGGAGATGCCTGATGCTGGATCAGATCAAGATGACCCTTTCGAATTCCCGCCGCGCCTTTGTCGAAGACGTTCTGGGCACCGTCGCGGTGTTCACGCTCCTGTTCGGCGCGCTCCATCTGCCATTGCTTTGAGCTTCCTGCCCGCGTGTTCCCCCTGCTGTGACACGCCTGACTGCCGCTGCCCGCAAGGGTGGCGGCTTTTTACTGCGCGGCCTCGGCTGCGGCACTGATTGCCAGCAGGATCGACGCATGGCGGTTGGGATAGGGCTGGGCTGCCCGAAGCGCCTCGAACCCGTCGAAGGGGGCGGGCGGGACCGGGCCGCCCTTCAGCATCGCTGCCAGCGCATCGCGGCCCGCCGCAAGCTCTGCCGCCGTGCGTCCCACAACCACAGCCCCCAGTACCGAAGCCGCCGCCTGACCAAGCGCGCAAGCCTTCACATCCTGCGCGAAATCCGCAACCCGCCCATCCTTCATCACCACATCGACGGTGATCGTCGATCCGCAGGTGGGCGAGCGGCGCGTGGCCGTTCCACTGGGCGCCGGAAGCCGCCCGGTCAGCGGAATATCAGCCGCCAGCGCCAGAAGCCGCGCCGAATAGAGGTCGATCAGGTCGTTCATCTTTCCCCGCACGCCGTTTGCCCCTAGATAGGCGCCGACGCAGCCAAGGAAAACCCATGCCTTTCGACCCAGACAGCCTGAAATACGACCCGAACGGACTGATCCCGGTGATCGCGCAGGACCACGCCTCGGGGCAGGTGCTGATGATGGCATGGATGAACGCGGATGCCGTGGCAAAAACGTTGGAGACGGGGCGCATGACCTATTGGTCCCGCTCGCGGCAGTCCTTCTGGGCAAAGGGCGAGACATCGGGTCACGTCCAGACGTTGGTCGAGTTGCGCGTGGATTGCGACCGCGACTGCATCCTTGCGCTGGTGGAACAGGTCGGCCCTGCGTGCCACACCAACCGCCGCTCCTGCTTCTTCACGGCCATCCGCGACGGGGCCGAGGTCGAGATCATCAAGGTGGACGAATAATGGCCCGCGCACCGCTTTTGCAGCTTTCCGAAATTTCGCTGACGTTCGGGGGCGATCCGATCTTCGACGGGTTGTCGCTGAACGTGCAGCCGGGGGACCGGGTCGCGCTGGTCGGGCGCAACGGGTCGGGCAAGTCCACGTTGATGAAGATCATGGCCGGTCTGATCGAATCCGATCGCGGCGACCGCACGCTCGCGCCCGGTGTCACAACCGGATACATGGAGCAGGACCCAGACCTGTCCGGCTTCGAGACCTTGGGCGATTTCGCCGCACATGGGCTGCCGGATGGCGAGGAATACAAGATCGCGATGGTGGCCGAGGGGTTGAAGTTCCGGCCCGAAACGCCGGTCGCGTCTGCCTCTGGCGGGGAACGCCGCCGTGCCGCCCTGGCCAAGCTGCTGGCGCTGGAGCCGGAGTTGATGCTGCTGGACGAGCCGACCAACCATCTGGACATCGAGGCGATCCAGTGGCTGGAGGCGCGGCTGAAAGAGACGCGGGCCGGCTATGTGCTCATCAGCCACGACCGCGCCTTCCTGAAGGCGCTGACACGTGCCACGCTTTGGGTGGATCGGGGCGAGGTGCGGCGGCGCGAGATGGGTTTCGATGGCTTCGAGGAGTGGCGCGAAACCGTCTGGGCCGAGGAAGACGAGGCGCGCCACAAGCTGGACCGCAAGATCAAGGCCGAGGCGAAATGGGCTGTCGAGGGCATCAGTGCCCGCCGCAAGCGCAACCAAGGCCGCGTCCGTGCGCTCGCTGCGCTGCGCGAGGAACGGAGCAGCCAGATCCGACGTCAGGGCACAGCCGCGATGGAACTGGAAAGCGGCCCCGTCAGCGGCAAGCGGGTGATCGAGGCGCAGGGGATCACAAAATCCTTCAACTCTGTCGCGATCATCAAAGATTTCGGTCTTCGGGTGCAGCGCGGTGACCGGATCGCCTTCGTCGGACCGAACGGCGCGGGGAAGACGACGCTGCTGAAAATGCTGACCGGAGAACTCGCGCCCGACACAGGCACGGTGACGCTTGGCACCAACCTGTCGGTCGCGGTTTTCGACCAGACGCGGGCGCAACTCGACAGCGGAGCGAGCCTTTGGGAGAACCTGACGGGCGATCCGCTTTTGGGCGTCTCGGGCCGTGCGGATCAGGTGATGGTGCGGGGCGTCCCGCGCCACGTCGTCGGCTACCTCAAGGACTTCCTGTTCGACGAGGGGCAGATCCGTGCGCCGGTCCGCTCGCTGTCGGGCGGCGAGAAGGCGCGGCTTCTGCTGGCGCGGATCATGGCGCGGGAATCGAATTTGTTGATCCTGGACGAGCCGACAAACGATCTGGACGTTGAAACGCTTGATCTGCTTCAGGAAATCCTTGGCGACTACGACGGCACCGTGCTTCTGGTCAGCCACGACCGGGACTTCATCGACCGCGTTGCGACGACCACCGTCGCGCTGGAAGGTCAGGGCCGCGCAACCGTCTATGCCGGCGGCTGGACCGACTATCAGGCGCAGCGCCAGCAGGTCGAGGAAACGGTGCAGCGGGTCGCGACATCGGCACCCAAAACCAAGGTCGAAGCACGTCGCGATACCGGCCTCAGCTTCACCGAACGCAAACGGCTGGAGCAGCTGCCGGGACAGATCGAAAAGCTGGAACTGGAAATCGCGAAACTCGGGGAACTTCTCGGCTCTGACGAACTCTTTACCAAAGAGCCGGTGAAGTTCCGCAAGGCGACCGAGATGCTGGCCGAACGCCAGAAAACATTGTCGGATGCCGAGGAGGAGTGGCTGGCGTTGGAGGAGAAATCATCGGCCATATCCGGCTGATGAAATTTTCGTGACAACCCTCCCTCTGGCGTTTTCCAAAATCGACGCCATTTTCCCCGTTGTGCCGGACAGCCTAGGCAACCCGGACGAACGAAATTGGAGAATATAAAAATGAAACGCTTTGCAGTGCTCGCACTTGGGACAATGATCGCCGCACCCGCTTTCGCAGGTGGCCCGGTTGTCGTGGCGGAAGAGCCGATTGTCGCAGCACCCGCCCCGGTGGCGGTGGTCGAGCCCGTGACGGGCGACTGGGCCGGCGCTTACGTCGGTGCGCAACTCGGTTATGGCAGCGGCGGTGACACCGATGGCGACGGCGCCATCGGCGGTGTGCACGCTGGTTACCGCTGGGATCTGGGCCGCACGGTCCTCGGCGTTCAGGGCGACTACAACGCTGCCGACCTGAAAGGTTCGGAAGACGCGATCGAAGTCGACAAGATGTACAGCCTGAAAGGTCAGGCCGGTTACGATCTGGGCCGCACGCTGGTCTATGCGACCGCAGGTGTGGTCAAGGCCGACCTCGACTTCGCTGGCCAAAGCTACAGCGACCACGGCTGGACCGCTGGTGTTGGCGTCGACTATGCCGTCAACGACAACTGGACCGTCGGTGGCGAAGTTCTGACCAACAGCTTCGGCGACTTCGACGACTCGGGCATCAAATACGACCCGACCACCGTTCAGGTCAAAGCCGCCTACAACTTCTGATCTTTCACAAGCATCGGACATCGGGCGCGGGGGGAAACCCTCGCGCCCTTTGCTTTGCGCGCCGGGGTTTGCTATCCCCCGCGGGCAATCGGAGGCACCCATGACAGGCATCAGGCTTTTCAACACGAGGACGCGCACGAAAGAGGATTTCGTGCCGATCGACCCCGCGAATGTCCGGATGTATGTCTGTGGACCCACGGTGTATGACCGCGCCCATCTTGGCAACGCGCGGCCGGTCGTGGTCTTCGACACGCTGTTCCGACTGCTGCGCCATGTTTTCGGCGCGGACCATGTCACCTATGTCCGCAATTTCACCGACGTGGATGACAAGATCAACGACAAGGCGGCGCAGACCGGCCGTCCGATCCGTGACATCACGGACGAGACGATCGGCTGGTATCACGCCGACATGGACGCGCTTGGCGCACTTCGCCCGACGCATGAGCCGCGCGCGACCGACTACATCGCGCAGATGATCGCGATGAACGAGACGCTGATCCAGCGCGGCCATGCCTATGCTGCCGAAGGGCACGTGCTGTTCGACGTTCGCAGTTTTCCCGACTACGGGCGGCTGTCCGGTCGGTCGGTCGATGACATGATCGCCGGCGCGCGGGTCGAGGTTGCGCCCTTCAAGCGCGACCCGATGGATTTCGTGCTGTGGAAGCCTTCGAGTGACGATCATCCGGGCTGGGACAGCCCGTGGGGCAAGGGGCGACCGGGCTGGCATATCGAATGCTCGGCCATGTCGTTCGATCTGCTGGGCCCGGCGTTCGACATCCATGCGGGCGGCATCGACCTGCAGTTCCCGCACCACGAAAACGAGATCGCGCAAAGCTGCTGCGCCCATCCGGGCAGCGGTTTCGCGCGTTACTGGCTGCATAACGAGATGCTGCAGGTCGAAGGCAAGAAGATGTCGAAATCTTTGGGCAACTTTTTCACCGTGCGCGATCTTCTGGAACAGGGCTATCCGGGCGAGGTGATCCGCTTCGTGCAGCTTTCGACCCACTATTCGCGCCCGATGGATTGGACGGCGGCCAAGGCCGAACAGGCCGAAGCGACGCTGCGGAAATGGCGGGACCTGATCGCGGGGGTGGAGCCTTCGGTGCCGTCGGCCTCGGTGGTTGCGGCATTGGCCGATGATCTGAACACTGCGGGGGCGATTGCCGAGCTGCACCGTCTGGCATCGGAGGGCGACCGCGCCGGGCTTGCCGGATCGGCGGCGCTGCTCGGGCTGCTGGAACCGAGCCTTGGTGCCTGGGCCGAGATTGCGGGGCCCGATGCGGCTGTATCTGACCTGATCGCGCAGCTTTTGGCGGCACGGGCCGAGGCGCGGGTGGCGAAGGATTTCGCCCGCGCCGACAAGTTGCGCGACGGGTTCGCTGCGGCGGGCGTCGTCGTGAAGGACACCGCAGCGGGGGCGGAATGGACGCTTGCGCCGGGATTCGACGCGGACAAGTTGAAGGGGCTGCTGTGAGCCTTGATGCTTGTGCCGGGCTGGTGCAGCGCGGCGATCCTGATCGTTTCGCGACGGTGATGGCGGCGCCGGTGGAAGCGCGCGCGCTGCTGCTGCCGCTCTATGCGTTCAACCTGGAGGTCGCGCGCGCGCCTTGGGTCACCAAAGAGGCGATGATTGCCGAGATGCGGCTGCAATGGTGGCGCGACGCGTTGGAGGAGATCGATGCGGGCCATGTACGCGCGCACGAGGTCGCGGGGCCATTGGCCGAGGTCGTTACGGACCGCATTCCGACCGCCATTCTGGACCGCATCGTCGAGGCGCGCCGCTGGGACATCTATAGTGATCCGTTCGAGAGTGAAGACGCGCTGATCGCCTATGTCGACCATACGGCGGGCGGGCTGATGTGGGCGGCGGCGTTGGCGCTGGGCGCGGAGGCCGCGGATGAGGGCAAGGTGCGCGACGTTGCGGTGGCTGGCGGGATTGCGTCCTATCTGCGCGCGGTCCCGGAATTGAGAGCGCGGGGTCGCCAGCCGCTTCCGCTTGCCTTCGATGTGCAGCGGCTCGCGGCAGGGGGCTTGGGGCGGCTTGGTGCGCGGCGGGGGATCGGGCGGCGGATAGCCCCGGCTCTCTGGCCCGCCTGGCAGGCGCGCGGTATCCTTGCGCTTGCACGGGCCGAACCGGCACGGGTGGAGGAGGGCACGCTTGCCGTGCCGGAGTTCCGCAAACGTGGTGGGCTGCTTTGGCGCGCGATCACCGGGCGGGCATGAGGGGGGCGCGCCTTCCTCAAGCCCCCTCCGGGGACCATCGAAAGGCGCGGCTGCCGCGCACGGAAACGCGAACGGGGGGCGAGCTTGGCAGGGCGGATCATCAGAAGCGATGAGTGCATCGCGGAGGGAGCGACCGTTCTGATCGCCGTAGAGCCACGCTTTGCCGTGATCCGCGACATTCCGCTGCGACTGCGCCCGGACGGGTTCGGCGCGCTGCTGGATGCGATCCTGAGCCAGCAGGTGTCGGTTGCATCGGCCACGGCGATAAGGAGCCGTCTTGCGGCGGCTGGAATTGCGACCGAGGCGGATGTCGTCGCAGCGGGCGAGGAGGGCCTTCGTGCCTGCGGCTTCTCGCGGCCCAAGATCCGTTATGCGTTGGCGCTCGCATCCGCCGGGATCGACTTCGACGCTTTGCGCGATCTGGACGATGATGCGCTGGTGGCGGCGCTTGCCGCACAACCAGGGATCGGGCGTTGGACGGCGGAAATCTATGCGATCTTCGCGCTTGGGCGGGCGGACATGTTTCCTGCGGGCGATCTTGCCTTGCAGGAGGCGGCCAGATGCCTGTTCGCGCTGGAGCGCCGGCCAACCGAGCGGGAGCTGCGCGCGATGTCGCTGGCGTGGTCCCCCTGGCGGGCGGTTGCCGCGCGGATGCTGTTTGCCTATTACCGCAGCATGAAATCACGCGAGGGCATCTCATGACGCGCAGGCTGGAGTTCGGACGCAAGGAAGCGCGGTCGGAAACCGCGACCGGAATGGTCATCTTCGTGCATGGCTATGGCGCGGACGGGGCCGACCTTCTGGGGCTGGCCGATCCGTTGGCGCCGCATCTGCCCAATACGGTATTCATCGCGCCCGACGCGCCGGAGCCTTGCAACGGCAATCCCTTCGGCCGCCAATGGTTTCCGATCCCGTGGCTGGACGGATCAAGCGAGGCCGCAGCCGAAGCTGGGCTGCTCGCCGCCGCCGCCGACCTCGACGCTTTCATCGACGAGCGGCTGGCGGAGGAGGGGCTGACCCCTGACCGGCTGGTTCTGGTCGGATTCTCGCAAGGGTCGATGATAAGCCTTCATGTCGCGCCGCGCCGGACGGTGCCCATCGGCGGTGTCGTAGCATTCTCGGGACGTCTGCTGGCCCCCGAACGTCTGGCGGACGAGGTGCGCTCGCGCCCGCCGGTCGTGTTGATCCACGGAGATCAGGACCCGGTCGTCGATTTCGCATCCATGGCGGTGGCCGGCGAGGCGCTGACCGGGCAGGGGTTCGAGACCTTCGGCCACGTCATGAAGGGCGCGGGTCATGGCATCGCGCCGGACGGATTGCAGGTCGCGCTGTCCTTCATTGCACGACATCTGGGCTGATCGTCACGTTATCGTCACCTCCTGCCACTATCCCTAGTGTGGCGGCCCAATGATCGAAGGGCTTGCCAGATGCGGAACGCCATATATAGTCCGTGTCAGGTGACGGGGCGGGGCTCCCCGCCTCGGGACCGGAGCGGTGACGGGGCGAAGGAGAGTTGCAGATGGACGGCGATTTCAGGACCCATTTCGTGCGCGAACCCTCCGCGCTCAAGCAATTCCCGGCACTTGTGCTGAATGCCGACTACCGCCCGCTGTCATATTATCCGCTGTCGCTCTGGCCTTGGCAGGAGGCGGTGAAGGCGGCCTTCCTCGACCGGGTCAGCATCGTGGCCGAATACGACCAGACCGTGCGAAGCCAGCGGGCCGAGATACGGATACCCTCGGTCGTCGTGTTGAAAGATTTCATCAAACCCCAGAAGCGCGTGGCATTCACGCGCTTCAATCTTTTTCTGCGGGACGAGTTCTGCTGCCAATATTGTGGCGGCAGGGGCGATCTGACCTTCGACCACGTGTTGCCGCGCGCGAAAGGGGGGATAACGAGTTGGGAAAACGTGGTGGCAGCCTGTTCGCCCTGCAATCTGCGCAAAGGGTCCAAGACGCTGCGCCAATCAGGGCTGCGCCTTGGCCGCGCGCCCCGGCGCCCCACGCCCGAGGAGATGCAGAACCACGGACGACGGTTCCCACCCAACCACCTGCACGAAAGCTGGGTGGACTATCTTTACTGGGATACGGAGCTCGACGCCTGAGGGCGCCGCGAACGTGACCGACGGGCCTTGGCTATCGGAGATGGCGCATCCGATCCAGCGCACCCTGCAGGATGTAACCGGCGGCGACATGGTCGATCACCTCGGCCCGACGACGGCGTGAAGTGTCGGCCTCCAGCAGCGCGCGTTCGGCGGCGACGGTGGACAGACGTTCGTCCCAGAACCCGATCGGCAGCGGCGTCAGGCGTGACAGGTTGCGAGCAAAGGCACGGGTCTTCTGCACGCGCGGCCCTTCGGTTCCATCCATGTTCAAAGGCAGGCCGAGCACCAGCCCCACGATGCCCCGTTTGGCGACCAGCGCCAGCAACTCCTCGGCATCGGTGGTGAATTTGACGCGGCGGATCGTCAGCAGCGGACTCGCAACTTGCCGGAACGTGTCCGACACCGCGACGCCGATGGTCTTGTCCCCGAAATCCAGTCCCGCGACGGCCCCGTGCGACGGCAGGCTGGCGGCGAATTCCTCGATCATTCGGCAACTCCGGCTTGGACTGCGGCGGCGCGGACGATCGCCAACTCGCCGTCGTTGGTGAAGATCTGTCGCGCCTCGTTCCAGATGGTCGCGGCGCGGTCGGTCTGGCCAAGCACGCCATAGGACGAGATCAGGCGCGCCCATTCATCCGCCGTTCCGCCGCGAGTCGCCAAACGGTCCGACAGGCGCTGCACCATCGCCCCTATCGCCGCCTGACGCGCCTCGGGGTCGAGGCCGGACATCGCTTCGATCTGTTCGGGCGAGGGGCCAACGGGTGCGTCTTCCTCCCACCGCGCGCCCGCGCGGGCGGCAAGGTCGGGCATCGCCGCGCGGATGATGGGGGCAAACCCTGCATCCGGCGCAACGCGCAGGGCCGTGCGCCATAGCCGGAACGCAAGGTCCTCGCGCCCGCCCTGGGCCATCGTCAGCCCGGAATAGTAAAGCGCCAGCGGCTGCTGCGCATCGCGTGCCAGCGCGTCGGACAACACCCGCTCCGCCTCGGGCGAGACATAGCCGCCGGCGGCAAGGATCATCGCCTCGGCCAAGGCCGCGCGGTCGGATGCGCCGCCTTCGCCCAGATCCACCACGCGCGCCTGCGCATCGGCTGCTGCGGCGTAATTGCCCGAGGCGCCCTCGTTCCGCGCCAGAAGCTGCCAGCCGCGCAGATCGTCCGGGTTGGCGGCGACAGCCTCGCGCAGACGCTGCATCAGTGCCGCGAACTCGTCATCCACCTGCACCTGCTGCGGGGTGAACGCCGCCTGCGCCTCTTGCTGCGAGGGGCGGCTCGCGCGCAGCGCCTCGGTCGCTTCAATCCGCCCGGCCAGTGGCAGGTCGGCATAGCCGGGCGCGCCCAGCCGCAGATACCCCAGCACCGCCGCACCCACGGCAACCGCCACCAGAACGCCCCCCAGAACCGGGCCGCGCCCCCGGTTCGGCACCGCAGCCGCCCGGTCCGCATCCAGCAGCCTGCGCGAGATTTCCAGCCGCAGTCTTTCGCCCTCGGCCTTGGCCAGCGTGCCGCGGTCCAGATCGCGATCCACGTCCCGAAGCTGCTGGCGATAGATGTGCAGGTCCGTGCGGTCCGCCGCTTCGGTATCGCGCCAGAACCCGCGCATCAGAACGCCCGCCACGGCCAAGCCGAGCGCGCCTGCCACGAGCCAGAAGATCCAGACGGTCATCGCGTCCCCCTTTTGCCAGCCATCTATCCCGCCGGGCCGGGGGGCCGCAATGCCGTCTTGCGGCGATGTCGCATTTGGAGCGATTGTGCCGCAACCGGAAGCGGCTTTCGATGCGCCGGGATCCAGAACAGACTGACAAGAATAGAAGCGACAGGGGCCCCATGAGACGCTATTCCGTTTTCGCTATCGCCCGCGAGGCGATGCGCCATCATACCGGATGGGAAAGGGCGTGGGCCTCGCCCGAGCCGCGGGCCTCCTATGACGTGGTGATCGTGGGTGCGGGCGGGCATGGCCTTGCAACCGCTTATTATCTTGGGAAGAATTTCGGCATCACCAATATTGCGGTGATCGAGAAGGGTTGGCTTGGCGGCGGCAATACGGGCCGGAATACGACCATCATCCGCTCGAACTATCTGCAAGACCCGTCGGCCGCGATCTACGACAAGGCGCTGTCGCTTTATGAGAACCTGAGCCAGGACCTGAACTACAACGTCATGTTCAGCCCTCGCGGTTTGTTGATGCTGGCACAGACCCATCACGAGGTTCGCGGCTATCTGCGGACGGTCCATGCCAACAATCTTCAGGGTGTGAAGACGGAATGGATCGGGCCGGAGAAGGTCAAGGAGCTGGTGCCGATCATCAACATCCATGGCCCGCGCTATCCCATACTTGGGGCGCTGTATCAGGAACGCGGCGGCACGGCGCGGCATGACGCCGTGGCATGGGGCTATGCCCGCGCCTGTTCGGCGATGGGGATGCACATCATCCAGCAATGCGAGGTGACGGGGGTCCGATCCGAAGGCGGGCAGGTCACGGGGGTCGAGACGACCAAGGGCCATATCGGCTGCAAGAAGCTGGGCATCGTCGTCGCGGGCCATTCGGGTCAGGTCGCGGCGATGGCGGGTTTCCGTCTGCCGGTGGAATCCATGGCGCTTCAGGCGCTGGTGTCCGAACCGATCAAGCCCTGCATGGACGTGGTGGTGATGGCCAACACCGTCCACGGCTACATGTCCCAGTCCGACAAGGGCGAGATGGTGATCGGGGGCGGCACGGACGGGTTCAACAACTATACCCAGCGCGGGTCTTTCCATCATATCGAGGAAACCTTGCGCGCGCTGATCGAGACGTTCCCGATGATCAGCCGCCTGAAGATGCTGCGGCAATGGGGCGGGATCGTGGACATGACTGGCGACCGCTCGCCACTGATTTCCAAGACGCCGCTGGCGGGCTGCTTCATCAACTGCGGTTGGGGCACCGGCGGATTCAAGGCGATCCCCGGATCGGGCTGGGCGATGGCCGAACTGGTGGCCAAGGGCGAGCCGGGGCCGCTGGCGGCGGAATTCAGCATCGACCGCTTCAAGGAAGGTCGGTTCATCGACGAAAGCGTAGCTGCGGGGGTGGCACATTGAAACGGGGTGACCAATGCTGATCCTTGAATGCCCGCATTGCGGCATCCGCGCCGAGGAAACCGAACTGTCGCCCGGCGGCGAGGCGCATCTGAAACGCTTCGGCCCCGGTTCGTCGGACCAAGAGTTCGAGGATTACATGTTCGCGCGCAAAAACCCCAAGGGCGTGCATTTCGAACGCTGGCGCCATGCCTATGGCTGCGGGAAATGGTTCATCGCCGCCCGCTGCACCGCCACGCTGGAGGTGTTCGGGACATACCCCGCGCAGACGGCGGAACCGCCGCAGCACATCATCGACGCCGTAAAGACCCGCCGTCCGGGCTGGGAGGGATATAAATGAGCACCCGTCTTGCCTGTGGCGGTCGTCTGATCGACCGCCGCGCCCCGCGCACATTTTCGTTCAACGGCAAGAAGATGCGCGGCTTTCTTGGCGACACGCTTGCATCGGCGCTGCTGGCGAACGATCAGATGCTGGTGGGCCGCAGCTTCAAATACCACCGCCCGCGCGGCATCGTCGCGGCCGGCCCCGAGGAGCCGAACGCCCTGGTCGGCCTCGGCACCGGGTCGCGGTTCGAGCCGAACCAGCGCGTCACCACGACCGAGCTGTTCGACGGGTTGACCGCGACCAGCCAGAACCATTGGCCGAGCCTCGAATTCGACGTGGGGGTCGTGAACAACTATGCCGCGCGATTCCTGCCGGGCGGCTTCTATTACAAGACCTTCATCCACCCGCGTTTCGCGTGGAAACATGTGTTCGAGCCGATCATCCGGCGTTCCGCAGGGCTTGGCAAAGCACCGATCGACCGCGACGCGGACCGCTATGAACAGGCCTATGACTTCGCCGACATACTGGTGATCGGCGGCGGGATCGCGGGGCTTCAGGCGGCGCTGGTGGCGGGACGTTCGGGCGCGCGCGTGCTGGTGCTGGAGCAGACAGCCCATTGGGGCGGGCGTGCCCCGGTGGACGAGGTCGAGATCGACGGACTGACCGCCGGCGAATGGATCGACAACGCCGTCCAAGAGCTTGAAGGGATGGAAAACGTCACGCTCCGCCTTCGGACCATGGGCGCGGGCGTCTATGACCACGGCTATGTGCTGGCGGAGGAGAAGATCGCCGACCACTCCCCGGCCGATGGGCGTCCGCGAAAACGGCTGTGGCGCATTCGGGCGGCCAAGGTCATCGCGGCCCAAGGGGCCATCGAACGCCCGCTCAGCTTTGCTGGAAATGACGTTCCGGGCGTGATGCTGGCGGGTTCGGTGCGCGATTTCGTCGTGAACCACGCGGTCGCGCCGGGGGATCGCACCGTTGTCGTGACCAATAACGACGACGCCTATCGCACCGCGATCCTGCTGGTCGAGGCGGGGCTGTCGGTGCCCGCGGTTCTGGATGCGCGTCCGGTTGCCGATGGCGAATTGCCGCGCCGCGCCCGCGCCATGGGTATCCGGGTGGAAACCGGCCGCGCCATCGCTGCGGTCAAGGGAGGCAAGCGCGTCACCGGCGTCGCCACCTGCGCGCAGGCGGGTCAGGGCGCGGTTCTGGAAACCGTGGCCTGCGATTCCGTCGCCATGTCGGGCGGCTGGTCGCCTGTGGTCCATCTTTGGAGCCATTGCGGCGGCAAGCTGATCTGGGATGAGGCGAATGCCCATTTCCGCCCCGACCCGGACCGCCCGCCGACCGGGCAGGACGGGCAAGGGATGGTCGTGACCGCGGGCTCCGCTTCTGGTGCGCTGACGGCGGATGCGGTGCTCGCGGACGCGACGCAGGCGGCAGGCGGCGGCAATGTGCCCCAAGCCACCGTTCCCCAAGAAGCGCCGGTTGCCGCGATCTGGGTGATGCCGCAAGGCGCGGGGCCGGATCTGCGCGCCAAGATGTGGCTGGATTACCAGAACGACGTGAAGGTGTCCGACGTCCAGCTTGCCGCGCGCGAGGGGTATACCTCGGTCGAACATACCAAGCGCTACACCACGCTGGGCATGGCGACGGATCAAGGGAAGCTGAGCAACATCAACGGTCTGGCGGTCCTTTCGCAAGCGTTGTCCATCGACATCCCGCAGGTCGGCACCACCACCTTCCGTCCGCCATACACGCCCGTCACCATCGGCGCGCTGGCGGGCGAGGCGCGGGACGAAATCTTCCAGCCCCTTCGCCGCACGCCGATCCACGAATGGCACGAAACCCATGACGTCGAATGGGAGCCGGTTGGCCTCTGGCGTCGCCCCTATTGCTATCGCCATCCGGGCGAGACGAGCCATCAGGCCGTCATGCGCGAGGTGTCCAACACCCGCAAGAATGTGGGCCTTCTGGATGCCTCGACCCTTGGCAAGATCATCGTGAAGGGGCCGGATGCGGGGCGGTTCCTCGACATGCTTTACACCAACATGATGTCCACGCTGCCAGTCGGAAAATGCCGCTATGGCCTGATGTGCAACGAACAGGGCTTTTTGTCGGACGACGGCGTGGTGGCGCGCATCGACGATGAGACGTGGCTCTGCCACACCACCTCGGGCGGGGCGGACCGCATCCATGCGTGGATGGAGGACTGGCTGCAATGCGAATGGTGGGACTGGCAGGTCTTCACCGCCAACGTGACCGAGCAATTTGCACAGGTCGCGGTGGTCGGGCCGAACGCGCGCAAGCTGCTGGAAAAACTTGGCGGGATGGATGTTTCCAAGGAAACGCTGCCTTTCATGCAATGGCAGGACGGCACGCTTGGCGGCTTCCGCGCGCGTGTCTATCGCATCAGCTTCTCGGGTGAATTGTCCTACGAGATCGCGGTTCCTGCGAACGAAGGCCGCGCGTTCTGGGATGCCTGCGTGGCAGCGGGGGCCGAGCTTGGTGCGATGCCCTATGGCACCGAATGCCTGCATGTGATGCGCGCCGAAAAGGGCTTCATCATGATCGGGGACGAGACCGACGGCACGGTAATCCCGCAGGACCTGAACCTCGCTTGGGCGATTTCCAAGAAGAAGGCCGACTACCTTGGCAAGCGCGGTCAGGAGCGGGCCTTCCTGGCCTCCCCCGACCGCTGGAAACTGGTCGGGCTGGAGACGCTGGACGGCTCTGTGCTGGAAGATGGCGCCTATGCCCCCGGCGAAGGGCGGAACGCCAACGGGCAGCGCAATACGCAGGGGCGCGTGACCTCGACCTATCACTCGCCCACGCTGGGGCGCGGGATCGCGATGGGTCTGGTGCTGCGCGGGCCCGAGCGGATGGGCGAGGTGATCGAATTCACCAAGCTGGACGGCACGCTGACCAAGGCGAAGATCGTCGATCAGGTCTTCTATGACAAGGAAGGGGCGAAGCAGGATGTCTGAGATGCTGTTCGAAGGTTTCGCCAAGGTCGCGGATGCAGGTCCGGTCGGGATGATCACGCTGCGCGCGAAACCCGGAGCGGCGCTGGACGCCGCGCTTGGCACCGTGCCGGGCCAGCGGCAGATCGCGGGCAACGTCGCGTGGATGTCCCCCGACGAATACCTGATCTTCGTGCCCTATGCCGATGCTGCGGCGAAAATCACCGAACTGGACGCGGCGCTGGTCGGCATCCATCACCTTGCGGTCGATGTGTCGGATTCCCGCGCGGTGTTCGACATCACCGGCCCGAAGGCCGCCGATGTGCTGTCGAAGCTGATGCCGGTTGACTTCCGCACCCTGCCAGTGGGCGAGATCCGCCGCAGCCGCGCAGGGCAGGTGGCGGCGGCCGTCTGGCGGCACGAGGACGGGTTCCGCCTTTTCTGCTTCCGCTCCGTCGCGCGGTATGTGTTCGGGCTGCTGTCCCATTCGGCGCAGCCCGGATCAGAGATCTAGACCGAAGCGCGGATCGCCCGGATGTTCTGCCCATAGACTTCCGGACGATCCACCGATCCGCCTTTGAATACGGCCGATCCCGCAACAAGCACATCCGCCCCCGCTGCCACCACCAAGGGCGCGGTTTCGGGCGTCACGCCGCCGTCGATCTCGATATGGATCGGACGGTCGCCGATCATCGCGCGCAGCTTGCGGACCTTTTCAACTTGGCTATGGATGAAGCTTTGCCCGCCGAAGCCGGGGTTCACTGTCATCACGCAGATCAGGTCGGTCAGGTCCAGAAGATACTCCACCGCCTCGATCCCCGTGCCGGGGTTCAGGGCCAGACCGGCCTTTGCACCGGTGGCCCGGATCGCCTGAAGCGTGCGGTGGATATGCGGCCCAGCCTCCAGATGCGCGGTGATGACGTCCGCACCCGCATCGGCATAGGCCTGGATATAGGTTTCGACGGGCGCGATCATCAGGTGGACGTCCATCACGCCCTTGATGTGCGGGCGGATCGCCTTGCAGGTGGCGGGGCCGAAGGTCAGGTTCGGCACGAAGTGCCCGTCCATCACGTCCACATGCACCCAGTCGGCGCCCTGCGCCTCGATGGCGCGACACTCGGCGCCGAAATTGGCGAAATCCGCCGAAAGGATGGAGGGCGCGATCTTCAGGCTGCGGTCGAATGTCATCTCTAAACCTCCATCGGCGTGACGTGCGGTTGAATAGCCCCCTTCGCCTGCAAGGGGAAGGCAAGATTGCGCGATGGAGAATCGGGCAGGGCGAACAGGGCCGGGGCAAAATATCGGCGCGGACGGGTGCGCGCGAAAGCCGCCGACTGCAAAGACGACCCTGCGGAGAACCAGCTTCTGTAATTGGAACGCCGCCAGTTCGCGCGTTGATCTTGGCCGAACGGCCTCAAATACTCGGCGGAAATCGGCATCGGAGGAGTGGGAATGCCCCGCAGGCGCGACCTTTTGAAATTGTTTCCCGCAGCGGCTTTGTTGGCGGTCGGCGGCAGGGCGTTCGCCGCCCCGGCCAAGGGCGGCACGATCACCTTCGGCATCGAAAGCGAACCGACGACGCTGAACCCGCACCTGAACGGACAGGCGAAGGCGCGCGTCATCCTGCGCAACCTCTACGACACTCTGCTGGCGCGCGATGCGCAGGGGGGCTTCGTTCCGTGGTTGGCCGAAGGGTATGAGGTTTCGTCGGACGGGCTGGTCTATGACTTCACTCTCCGGCCCGGCATTCGGTTTCACGACGGCGTGCCACTGGACGCCGCCGCGCTGGCTGCGACGTTCGAGGCGGTGCGCGACGTCGCCTAT
Organism: Falsirhodobacter xinxiangensis; assembly: GCF_004959935.1. GTDB lineage: Bacteria > Pseudomonadota > Alphaproteobacteria > Rhodobacterales > Rhodobacteraceae > Falsirhodobacter > Falsirhodobacter xinxiangensis. The sequence goes on from NZ_SMYN01000002.1 coordinate 192,624, forward strand.
GCGCCCTCGTTGGCCGAGGGTCCGGCGGCGGCGATCGCGGCAGTTGAGGCGACCGGCCCGCTCGTCCTGCGCATCACGCTTTCCCGGCCCTATGCACCTTTCCTCGGTTTCGCAGCGGGGCTGGAGATACTGTCGCCCGCGGCATATGCGTCAGATCAGCTGAAGGCGGGGGGACCGGCGGTTGCGGGAACGGGGCCCTTCATCCTCGACGCCTATGCCAAGGGGCAGGAAATCCGTCTTCGCCGCAATCCCGACTACCAGTGGGCCCCGGCGGATGCCGCGCATCAGGGCCCGGCCTTGCTGGAGGGCGCGACCTTCCGGTTCCTTGGCGAATCCGCCGTCAGGATCGGTGCGCTGTCCTCGGGACAGGTCGATGTGATCGAGGGGATTTCCGGCAACGATGTCAGCCTGTTCCGCGATGTGCCGGGCTTCAGCTATGCCCGCGCGCTGAATACGGGGACGCCCTATACGTTGTTCCTGAACGCCCAGCACGGGCCGACCGCCGATCTTGCCGTGCGAAAGGCGCTGTTCGCGGCGCTCGATATCGACGGGGTGCTCGCCTCGGTCTATCGCGGGGAACGGCAGCGGGCATGGGGGATCAGCGGCCCGACCGAGGCGGATTTCTATGACGCCTCCATCGAGCGCTCCTTCGCCTTCGACCCTGCCGAGGCGAACCGCCTGCTGGACGGGGCGGGCTGGACCGCGCGCGATGCGGACGGGTTCCGCACCAAGGACGGCAAACGCCTGTCGATCGAGGTGGTGCAATCGCAGGCGACCGTGCGCGACCAGCGCGACGTGTTGTTGCTGGCGCTTCAGGCGCAGGCGCGGCAGAACGCGGGCATCCTGCTGGACCTGCAATATGTGGACCTCGGGACCTATTCGGCGCGGCGCAAGGGGGGGGATTACGGGTCGATCCCGAACTCCCGCACCCCGGCCAATGACGGGTTGGATATCGAATACCATTACCTGCCGATCGACCGGGGCGGGTCCATCAACTATGCCCGCATTAACGATCCCGAAGTGGTCGAGTGGCTGGCTGCCGCCGCCGCAACGCAGGACACCGCCACCCGCAAGGCGCTTTACGCGCAGGTTCAGGACTTGGCGATCCGGCAGAAGGCCTATGCCCTGCCGCTTTACGTCCCCGAGGACCAGATCGCGGCGGGCGCGCATGTCCAAGGGCTCGGCTTTCGCCCCTATCTTGCGCAGCCGGACAGCCTGCATTCCGTCTGGCTGGACGAGGGGGCGCGGATATGACCCTTGGCCGCCGTATAGCCGGACGTGTGCTGTCCGGCGCTCTGGTGCTTCTGGCGGCGATCACGCTGGCCTTCCTGTCGGTGCATGTCGCGCCCGGCGACATCGTGGACATCATCGTCGGCGATCAGATCCCCGCGCCCGAGGTGGAGGCCGCGATCCGCGCCGAATGGGGGTTGGACCGACCGCTGATCGTTCAATACCTGTCCTATCTGGGGCGCGTCCTGCAGGGGGATTTCGGTCGTTCCTACATGCTCCAGACCGACGTGTTCCCGCTGTTGACCGGACAGCTTCTGCCGACGTTGAAGCTGACGGCGGCCGCCTTCGTGGTCGCGGTGGTCTTTGCGGTGGTGACGGCGCTTCTGACCGCGCATCGCCCCATCGGCGGGCGCATCATGGGCGGTCTGGAGCTGTTTCTGGTCTCCACCCCCAGTTTCTGGCTGGGGATCGTGCTGCTTTACGTCTTCAGCTTCACGCTGAAGATATTCCCCGTCGCGGGCGATCGCAGTTTCTCCGCACTGGTGCTGCCGGCACTGGCATTGGGCCTGTCGCTGGGCGCGGTCGTCGCGCAGGTGCTGCGCCAAAGTCTGGAGCGCGCGCTGGAGGAGCCATTCGCGCTGACCGTGCGAAGCTGGGGCGCGGGCGAGGGCACGTTGCGGCTGCGCCACGCGCTGCGCCACGCGGCCATCCCCTCGGTCACGCTGGCGGGCTGGCTGATCGGCGGGCTGCTGGGCGGTGCGGTCATCACGGAGCAGGTTTTTGGGCGTCCCGGTCTTGGGCGCGTGACGGTGGATGCGGTGCTGTCCAAGGACATCCCAGTAGTGCTGGCGGTCGCGATCTTTTCCTCGGCCATCTATGTCACGCTCAGCACGGCGGTCGATCTGCTGTGCCTTGCGCTGGACCCGCGCATCAGGACGGGGGGAAGGTAGATGACCTTGCAGAACGCCTTCGATATTCCGCGCGGGCCGGGCCCGCTGCGCCGTGCCCTGCGGCTGGCACGCCGCGAATGGGGTGCCGCGCTTGCGTGCCTGTTCCTGCTGGCGGTGGCGCTTGGCGCGGCATGGCCTCAGCTTTTGACCGGCTATGATCCGGTGGCAGCCGATCCGCTTGCGGCTCAGCTTGCACCGGGGGCCGCGCATTGGTTCGGCACCGACCATCTGGGGCGCGACATCTTTGCCCGCGTCGTCCATGGCGCGCGGTATTCGTTGTTGATCGGTGCCTCGGCCACGGTGTTGGCGATGGTGTTCGGCACGTTGCTTGGCCTGATCGCGGGTCTTGCGCGAGGGCTGCTGGACGAAGCGATCTCGCGCTTTCTGGATGTGGTGTCCGCCTTTCCCGACCTTTTGCTCGCGCTGGTGCTGATCGGGTTCACAGGACCGGGGACGGTGAACCTGATCTTCGCGCTGGGCGTCGCGTCCATCCCGCGTTTCGCGCGCGTGGTCCGCAGCCAGACATTCGTGATCGCGCAGTCGGGCTATGTCGAACAGGCACGCACCTTCGGCCTGCCGCGCTGGAAACTGGTCACGCGCCACGTCCTGCCCCATGCCATCGCGCATGTGCCGATCATGGCGACCATCGGCCTTGGGACCACCATCATTGGCTCGGCAGGGCTGTCGTTCCTTGGGATGGGACCGCAGCCGCCTGCGCCCGAATGGGGCGCGATGCTGTCCGAGGGGCGCAACTATCTTCGCAACGCGTGGTGGATCGGCGCATGGCCGGGCATCGCGATCACGCTGACGGTCATCGCGACCGGGGTCATCGGTCGCCGCTGGCAGGCCGCATTCGAGGGGAGGCGCGGATGAGCCTGATCGACATCAAGGGTCTGCACATCGCCTTTCCCGGCGTGGGCGAGGTGGTGCACGGGATCGACCTGACCATCGCACCGGGGGAATCCGTGGCGCTGGTGGGCGAATCCGGGTCCGGGAAATCGGTGACCGCGCGCAGCCTTCTGGGCCTTGGCGGCATCGTCCGGGCCGAACGCTTCACCATCGATGGCGAGGATGTCCGCACCCATGCCGAGCGCGACTGGCGGCGCATTCGTGGGCGGCGCATCGGCTATGTCCTTCAGGACGCGCTGACCTCGCTTGATCCGCTGCGGCGGATAGGACAGCAGGTGGCCGATGCGGGCGCGCCTGACCGCGCAGGGGCGCTGCGGATATTGTCCTCGGTCGGCATTCCCGCGCCCGAGACGCGCCTGCCGCAATATCCGCACCAGCTGTCGGGCGGGCTGCGCCAGCGCGCGCTGATCGGCACCGCCATCGCGCGGGAGCCGGCGCTGGTCATCGCGGACGAGCCGACGACCGCGCTGGATGTGACGGTGCAAAAGCAGATCCTCGATCTGCTGGAGGCGCGCAAGGCGGCGGGCAATGCGCTGCTGCTGATCAGCCACGACCTTGCGGTGGTGGCGCGTCTGGCCAGCCGTGTGCTGGTCATGCGAAACGGCCGCGTGGTCGAAGAAGGGCCGACGTCGGAGGTTCTGCGCCATCCGCGCCACCCCTATACCCGCCAGCTTCTGGATGCGATCCCGACCGCCGCATCACGGGGCAAACGGCTTGCCCCGCGCGGGGCCGATCCGCTGCCGCCGAAACACATCGACGCCTCGCGCACGGTGCTGGAGGTGCAGGATCTGCACAAACGCTTTTCCGGCACCCCGGCGGTGAACGGCGTTTCGTTCCGGCTTGCTGCGGGCGAGGCGTTGGGCATCGTCGGCGAATCCGGGTCGGGCAAGACGACGGTCGCGCGGATGGTCATGGGGCTGACCGAGCCTGACAGCGGGCGCATCCTTCTGGATGGGCAGCAATTTTCGCGGATACCCGAGGTGCAGCGGCGCCCCCTGCGCGCAGGCGTGCAGTTGATCGCGCAGGACCCGCTTGGATCCTTCGATCCGCGTTACACGGTCGAACGGATCGTGGGCGAAAGCCTCGACACGCTGGGCGTCTTTGGGGCCGAACGCCGCGCCCGCGTGCGCGAGGTGCTGGAGGCCGTGCATCTGCCCGAGCGGTTCCTGCAAAGCCGCCCGCGCGATCTGTCGGGCGGGCAGCGCCAGCGCGTCGCCATCGCCCGCGCCTTTGCCCCGCGCCCCCGGTTGATCGTCGCGGACGAACCCGTATCCGCGCTGGATGTGTCGATCCAGGCGCAGGTGCTGGACCTTCTGGCCGAACTTCAGGCCGAATTCGGCACGGCGCTATTGTTCATCTCGCACGATCTGGGCGTGGTGCATCACCTGACCGACCGCATGATCGTCATGCGTGGCGGCGAGGTGGTCGAGGAGGGCGACGTCACCCGCGTCTTCACCGCGCCCAAAGCCCCCTATACCCGCGAGCTGATCGCGGCCATCCCCACGCTCTAGGAGACGACAATGCCCTTTTCGCTGACCCGCCGGGCCTTTGGCGCCGGTGTCCTTGCCGGTGCCGCAACGCTGGCGCTGCCGCTGCGCGCGCAGACGGGCGGGACGCTGACCTTCGGGATCGAGAACGCGCCGCTGACGCTGAACCCGCATATCCACAACCTTGCCAAGACCAAGATGCTGGTGCGCAACCTGTATGAACCGCTTTTGTCGCGCGACGCGGCGGGCGGTTATGTGCCGTGGCTCGCAACGGGGTATGACGTCAGCGAGGACGGGCTGATCTACCGCTTCACCCTGCGTCCGGGCGTGACCTTCAGCGATGGCAGTCCGCTGGATGCGGAAACGGTGGCGTTGAACTTCACCCGGTTCGCCGATGTCGAATATACCGGCGCGCTGTCCACCGGCCCGGTGCAATACCTGAAGGAAGCGCGGGCGAAGGGCAACGTGATGGAGTTGGAGCTGTCCGAACCCTATGCCGCCTTCCTGTCCTTTGCCGCGGCGCTGGAGCTGATCTCGACCCCGTCCTTCGATGCGCCGGGGCTGAAGGCGGGCGAGGGCGTCGCCGGGACGGGGCCCTTCACGTTGGATCGGTATGTGCAGGGGCAGGACATCAGCTTCCTGCGCCGCGAGGATTACGACTGGGCCGCCGCCAATGCCGGCCATCAGGGTCCGCCGCATCTGGAACGTGTGGTGTATCGCTTCCTGCCGGAATCCTCGGTGCGGGTCGGGGCGCTGCTGTCCGGGCAGGTGGACGCGATCGAGGGCATCTCGGGCAACGATGCCGAGCTTTTCGATGGGGTCGAAGGTTTCACCTATGCCTCGGCGCTGAACGGCGGCACGCCCTACACGTTGTTCTTCAACGTGTTGAACGAGCCGACGTCGGACCTTGCCGTGCGGCGGGCCATCAGCGCGGCGGTGGATCTGGAGGGCGTGCTGCAATCGGTCTATCGCGGCCGTCGTCAGCGCGCTTGGGGCATCGCCAGCCCGGTGGACACGTTGGTCTATGACGCCAGTATCGAAGGCGCGCGGCCCTTCGATCCGGCGCTCGCGAACCGCCTGCTGGACGAGGCTGGCTGGGATGCACGCGACGCCGACGGATTCCGCACCAAGAACGGCAGGCGGTTGGCGCTGGACGTGATTCAGAACCAATCCACCTTGCGCGACCAGCGCGAAGTGCTGACGCTGGCCATTCAGGCGCAGCTTCGCCAGAACGCGGGTATCCAGATGCTGATCCACTCGGTGGACACCGGCAGCTTCAACGACCTTCGCAAGGCGGGCGACTATCACGGCTACGCCAACTCCAACGTCTCGGCCGAGGGGTATGGGTTCGACATCCACTACCTGCCGTTCGATGAGGGCGGGCGCAACAATGGCAGCATGTCGAACGATCCGCGCCAGCAGGAGCTTCTGGCCGCCGCGCGGGGCGAGCAGGATGCGGGCAAGCGGTTCGACATCTATGCCGAATTGCAGCGAGAGGTGCTGGTGAATCAGGCGCAGACGTTGCCGCTCTACGTCTCCGAAGATCAGATCGCGGCGGGGGCTCATGTGAAGGGGCTGGGGTTCCGCCCCTATCACCAGCTTGTCGAAAGCGCCTATGACGTCTGGCTGGAGGATTAGGCCGCGCGCGCCGGCGCAGGGGTCAGACCAAGATTCCCGCGCAAGGTGCCCTCGGTGTAGTCCCGGCGGAACACGCCCTTTTCCTGAAGGATCGGGATGACCTGATCGACGAAGCTGTCGAAACCGCCCGGAACGTAATGCGGGGCGAAGACGAAGCCATCGCAGGCGTCGCTCTGGACATATTCGTCGATCTCGGCGGCGACCTGCGCCGGGGTTCCAACGAAATGCTTGCGGGCGGTGACGCGGATGACCAATTCGCGGATCGACAGCTTCTCGGCCTCGGCCAGTGCGCGCCATTTGCGGACGGTTTCCGTGACATCGTCGTGCAGACGGGTGCGACCCAGCGAAAGCTTCGTCTCCAGATCCGGTTCCACTTCCGGCAGCGGCCCGTCCGGGTCATAGGCGGACAGATCGCGGTTCCACGTCTGCTCCAGCGCGGCGATGGCTGCGCGGGGGCTGACCTGCGCCAGCCGGACCTCGCGCAGATTGTGCTGCGCTTCCTCTTCGGTGTCGCCAAGGATGGCATGGGCGCCGGGCAGGATCTTGAGGCTGCCGGGTGCGCGTCCGTTCCGGCCCAGCCGGGTCTGGATGTCGCGATAGAAGGCCTGCCCCTCGGCCAGCGAGCCGTGGCGGGAATATATGACGTCGGCGTGGCTGGCCGCGAAATCGCGACCGCCGGAACTGTCGCCCGCCTGCGCGATGACGGGGCGGTAGTCGCCATGCGGAAAGCCGAAATGCCCCTTCAGCTTGGCATGCGGCAGATCGATGTCGAAATCCCGTCCCGGCGCGGCCCAAAGGGTGCGCGCCGCATCGACGAAATCGCGGGCACGGTCATAGCGTTGATCGTGCGGAAGGTAATCGCCGCGCCGGAAATTCGCTCCGGTGAACGGCCCCGGCGAGGTGACCACATTCCAACCCGCGCGCCCGTTCGACAGGTGATCGAAGCTGGCAAGCTGGCGGGCCAGAACATAGGGATCGTTGAAGGTGCTGGACAGGGTGGCGATGAAGCCCAGCCCTTCGGTCACGCCCGCCAGCGCCGCCATGATCGCCAGCGTGTTCGGGCGGCCCGCCACGTCCATCTCGTATATGCGGCCTTTTTGTTCGCGCAGGCGCAGCCCTTCGGCCAGGAACATGAAGTCGAACTTGCCACGCTCCAGCGTCTTTGCCAGATGGCGGAAGCTGTCGAAGCCGATCTGGCTTCCCGCATCCGGGTGGGACCAGATGGTGAAGTTGTTCACGCCGGGAAACTGCGCGCCAAGGATGATCTCTTTCATGGGAACCTCAGGCTGCGAAACGGTTGGGGGCAGGGGAAAGGCCAAGACGGCTGCGAAGCGACCCTCCGCGCGGGGGCGAGATGACGCCACGGCGGCGAAGCTGCGGCAACAGGCGCAGCAGATGCGGAAGGTCTGACGCGGCGCGCGGGATCAGGTGCCAGCCGGTCAGCCCGTCATGGTGCAGGGCCACGATCTCGTCTGCCGTGATGCCGCCATCCACGGTCAGGTTCGCAAGGCTTGCCAGCGCAAGATCCGCGCCCGCCACCGGGCCGATCACCACAGGCTGTCCCTGCGGCGGGCGCGGCGTGATCGACGGGCCGGAGATCGAGAAATCCTGCCCGCGGAAGTTCACATGATGCAACCGATCGGCGTCCAGAAACCGATGCGCGGCGACGTCGCGGATGATCGCATCGTCCTGCCAGCTGTCCCAAAGCTGGCGGATCGCCTCGACCGCGTCCTCCAGATCGGCGGTCAAATCGGCGGGGGCACGACCGATGGCGGCTTCTTCGCGTCCCGTCGCGGTTTGCACCAGCAGACCCGCCCGCCCATCCGTCACATGATCCAGCGTCGCGATTGCGGTCGACACGTGAAACGGTTCGGCGAAGTTCAGCGCGACCCCGGCGACGATGCCCAGCTTCTGCGTCTGCCCCGCCAGCCAGTTCGCAAGGATCAGCGCGTCCTGCCCACTGTCGAACTGGTCGGTCAGGGTGACGAACTCCGCCGCATCCTCCAGCGCCGGGATCAGCGCGCGCCAGTCGAGGGAAAGATCGGTGGCAAGGCCGATGGAAAGCGGAACGGGCATGGGTCAGGCTCCTTCAAGGGCGAGGTGGTCGCGCAGGGTGCGCCCCTCGTATCGGTCGCGGAACAGGCCGCGGCGGCGCAGTTCGGGGACGACCAGCGCGGTGAAATCGTCAAGGCCCTGCGGCATCAGCGGGGGCATGATGTTGAACCCGTCGGCCCCGCCGGATTCGAAGCGTTCCTGCATGGCGTCCGCGATGTCCTGGGGCGTGCCGATCACCTGCTGATGCCCGCGCGCGCCTGCGACGCGCAGGTAAAGCTTGCGCAGGGTCAGCCCTTCGCGGCGGGCCATGTCGAACAGCAACTCTTGTCGACTCTGGCTGCCATTGGTGGGGGGCAGTTCGGGCGGCGGCGCGTCCAGATCGCATTTCGCCAGCACGTCGCGCAGCCAGCCCCCGGTGATGAGGTCGAGGCCCGTATCGGGGTGGATGAGGTCCTGAAGCGTGGCGAACTTGTCCTCTGCTTCGGCGCGGGTGGGGGCGACGACGGGGAAAAGGCCGGGCAGAACGCGGATGGGACGGCCCGCGCGGGTCAGAAGGTCGGTGCGGAAGGCACGCGCCTCCTCCAGCGTCTGCTGCGCGGTGAAGACGACATCGGCGGTGCGGGCGGCCAGATCGCGGCCCGCCTCGGACGCGCCGGCCTGCACGGTCACGGGACGGCCCTGCGGCGGGCGGGGCACGTTCAGCGGACCCTTCACCTTGAAGAAGCGGCCCTGATGGTTCAGCACATGCCGTCCGGCGGGATCGAAGAACCGCCCCGCCTGTTTGTCGCGCACGAAGGCATCCGCGTCCCAACTGTTCCACAGCGCATGGACGACATCGGCGAATTCGCCCGCACGTTCGTATCGTTCGGCATGGGCCAGATGCGCGTCCAGCCCGAAGTTCCGCGCTTCGGAATCCGATGCCGAGGTCACGAGGTTCCACCCCGCGCGCCCGCCGCTGATATGATCCAGCGACGCGATCTTGCGCGCCGCGTGGAACGGCTCGTTGAAGCTGGACGATATGGTGCAGACCAGCCCGATCCGGTCGGTCGAAGCGGCGAGCGCCGACAGCAATGTGATCGGTTCGAACTGCGCGACATAGGCATGGGCGCTGCGCGACAGAACCTCGGGGTCTTCGCTGCGCGCGCCCGCGCCGTCGGCAAGGAAGATCAGATCGAAGCACGCCGCTTCGGCCTTCCTTGCCAGATCGCGATACCATGCGAAATCCACGCCCGCCGCTGCATTGGCGTCGGGGTGCCGCCACGCGGCGACGTGATGGCCTGCGGGGAACAGGAACAGGCCCAGATGCATCTTGCGATCAGCCAAGGGCGGGCAACCCGAGGTTCGCGCGGAAGCCGCCCTCGACGTAATCGTCGTCCAGCAGGTTGCGCTTGCGCAATTCGGGGATCAGCCCGTTCACCAGCAGGTCCTCCTGATCCGGGTTGCCAAGACCGTGCAGCGTCATCACGTTCAGCACCCCGGCGTCGAAGCGTTCCTTGACCGCATCCGCGATCTGTTCGGGCGTCCCGGCGACGTTCCAATGCCCGGTTTCCTGCGCCTGCTGGATCAGCTCGCGCAGGGTCAGACCCTGGCGGGCGAAGCGGACGAAGATGTCGACGCGGCCCCGGCGGCGGTTCACCGCATTCACGTCCGGCAGCAGGTTTTCGGGCAGGGGCCTGTCCAGCGGCAGGTCCGACAGGTCCAGATCGCCGCCAAGCATGTCGGCCAGCTTCAGCCGCCCGCCGTCATAGTCGATCTTCTCGTGCTTTTCGCGCTGGCGGCGGGCAACGTCGGCCTCGTCCTCGCCGATCAGGGAGTGGAGCGAGTTCATGATGAAGGGCAGCCCCTGACGCCCGGCATCGCGCGCCAGAGCGCGCAGGCGGGTCGCGAACTCGATCGCCTGTGGCAATGTCGGCTGCGAGGTATAGACCACCTCGGCCAGTTCCGCGCCCAGCCGGACGCCGGGTTCGGATTGTCCGGCCTGCCATTGCACCGGGCGGCGCTGCGGCAGGGGTGCGATGTTCAGCGGCCCCGCGATGCGGAAGTGGCGGCCGGTGTGGCTGATGCGTTTCAGGCGCCGCTGATCCACGTTCACGCCGCGTGGACCGCGTTTGGACGCATCGGCGGGAAGGCCGTCGTAAAGCGCGTTGATGACCTCGATAAACTCGCGCGCGCGGTCATAGCGTTCCTCGGGGGTGGGAAGGTCGCCGCCGAAATTCTCCTCGCCGACCGAGGATGTGACCGCATTCCAAGCCGCGCGCCCGCCCGAGACGTGGTCCAGCGTGCCCACCAGCCGCGCGATGTTGTAGGGGTCCGCAAATGTGGTCGAAAGCGTGGCGACCAGCCCGATATGGGATGTGTGCTGCGACAGGGCGGCAAGGGTGATCAGGGGTTCCTGCGTGCCGGTGTTTCCGGTCACTCCGGCAAGGTCGGCGTGAAGGACATCGGCGGTGAAGAAACCGGTGACCTTCAGCGCCTCGGCCTGTTTCGCGATGCGGGTGGCGCGGTCGATGGCGGTGCCGGGCGTGTCCCCCGGCGCGTGGGTAAAGGTCGGCGCGCCGACGAGCGTTTTCAGGCGGGCGGGGCGTTCAAGCGTCATGGGTTTCTCGGACATGGGCGGCGATCTGGGTGATCGATGCGATGCGGGCGCCGGATTGGGATACGGGGCAGTCGATGATGAACTCGTCGATCCCGTGGCGTCGGTGAAGGTCTTGCAGATGGGCGTGGATGTCGTGCGCGGTGCCCAGAAGGACGCGCGGCGTCTTGCGTTCGATCCGGTATTCGGCCGCGCCGATTTCGGCGGCATAGCGTTCCGCCGCGGCTTCCGAGCCGAGGTTCACGCTTTGCCGTCCCGGAATGTGCAGCCGCCAGCGGGTCAGATCGCCCGCCAGCGCGCGGGCAGCCTCGGCGCTTTCGGCTGCGATGGCGGCAAGGGCCAGCACGGGCTTGCGATCGGAGGCGGCGATGACGGCCTCCAGTTGCGCCTCGTCGCCGTCGATATGGCCGGCATGAACCAGCGTCCAGCCGTAACGGTTCGCAAGCTCTGCGCTTTCCACGCTGGCCCCCAGCATGAAGCGTTGCGGCGCGGTTGCGGGGATGGGAAAGGCGCGCAGCGATGCCGTGCCCGACAGATAGGCGGAAAGGTCGGCCAGCTTTCTCTCGAACGGGGCAAGCAGCGCATCGTCCACCTGCCGGAGCGCGCGGGCCGCTTCGGGCAGGCCGCCGGGGGCCTTGCCGACGCCCAGATCGACACGGCCCGGCGCAAGTGTTGCCAGAAGCCGCGCCACCTCGGCCACCTTGTAGGGGCTGTAATGGTTCAGCATGATGCCGCCCGACCCGATGCGGATGGTCGAGGTCCTCGCCAGAAGATGCCCGATCAGCACCTCGGGGGCAGAACCCGCGACGCCGGGGTTGTTGTGATGCTCGGCCACCCAGAAGCGGCTGTAGCCCAGCTTTTCCGCCGTCTGCGCCAGATGCACGGTCCGGTCCAGCGCCTGTTCCGCAGGCTCGTTCCCATCCAGCGGCGATTTGTCCAGAAGGCCGATGCGATAACTCACGCGAGGCCAGCCTCTTTCAGCGCGCCGAAGCCGCCTTCGACATCGACGGCGTTGGTGAACCCAAGACCGCGCAACGTTTCGACCGCCGGACCCGATCCCGCGACCGAGCCGCAGAAGACGACGATGCGGCTGTCCTTGGGCAGATGACCGAGCGCACCGCCGAACAGGGGAGCGATCTGGTCCTTGGCGACGATCACGGCGCCCGCCGCCTCGCCATTTTCGGCGCGCCCTTTGGCCGATCGCACGTCGATCAGGAGGTCGGCACCCCGGGCGCCATTGGCTTCGATACGGCTGGTCATGTCAGGTCTTCTCCATAGTCGGCATATCCGCCAGGAGCGGACGCAATGCGCAGGCGTCGGTCAGGATCTGGCGGTAATCCTGCGCGGTGAATTCATAGGGCAGTTCCAGCCGCAGATCGGTCGCCTCGGGCAGCACGGGATCGCGGCGCAGATGCTCGGCGATTTCGGCCACGGTGCCGACCAGATCGGGCAGGTAGAGCGTGCCGCGCGGCCCGTTCGGGCGCAGCGTGCGATCGTTTCGGCTGGCGGCGAAGGCGCGGTATCGCGCGACGGTTTCGGGGGCCGCGCCGTCGGTCGGCAGGATCACGCGGCCCAGCGCGATGCGCGGCGGCTGCGGCGATTGCCAAGCGGCCCGAAACAAGCGGATCAGGCGAAGCTGCGCCTCGTGGAAATCCGCCGTCGTCTCGCCCGCGACGATGTTGCCCGTCAGCAGGTTGAAACCGTTGGCACCCGCCCATGTCGCCGACCCCGTCGATCCGCCGCCATACCAGAGCCGCGCGTCCAGCCCTTGGGCACGGGGATGCAGGCGCGGCACCTGCTTGCCCGCCGCATTGCCGGACACCGCGCCCTCGGCCAGCGGCAGCCCCTGGATCGCGCGCTTCAGCCGTTCGGCCTGAACATAGCGCCCGCCGGGTTCGGGCCGTGCGAGCAGATCGCCAAGCAGCGGCGCATAAGGCGCGCTTCCAGTGCTGACGCCCACATTCAGCCGCCCGCCCGACAGCGTGTCGGCCAGCGACAGATCCTCGGCCAGACGGAAGGGGTTTTCGTAATCCAGCTGGATCACCGCGCTGCCAAGGCCGATGCGCCTGGTGCGCTGGCTGGCCGCAGAAAGGAACACCGCCGCCGATGACACGCCCGTTTCCAGATGCCGCTGGCGCACCCATGCGCTGTCATAGCCCAGCGTTTCGGCCAGCGCGAAGATGTCCAGCGTCTCGTCCAGCCCTGTCCGTGGATCGTCCGCGTGGAACGATCCGGGGATCAGGAAGGCTAGGTGGCCGATCATGCCGGAACCTTGGTGCGGTGGGCGGCGATGCGGGCAAGCACGCGTTCCGCCTGCTGTGCCTTGATCGCGGCGACCGTCACGGCGGCCTCCTCGGCATTTGCATCGGGCAGGCGGATCGGCGTTTCGGGCAGCGCCGCGCCGCCGATCGCCTTTTCGAACGGCAACGAGCGATAGCGTTCCGGATCGACCGACCTGTCGAACAACGGACGATAGCCCAGCGACAGATAAAGCCCGACCGCTTCGGGCTGAAGATGTCCGGTCGTCAGATAGGCGCGGGTGTATCCCAGTTGGGCCGCCCGCTCCTCCAGCGCCAGCATGATGCGGCGGGCAAGGCCGCTGCGGCGGTGATCCGCATGCGACCAGACGCGCTTTATCTCCACCGTTTGGTCGTCATGGCTCATGAAGGCGCCTGCGGCAATCGTCTGGCCACCGCGTTGCAGCACGAGAAAGGTGCCCAGCGGCGGCGCGAAAGCATCGGGGGGATAGCGCAGCATTTCGTCCTGCGCGCCCGAGTTGCGGCCATAGGCGGAATAGCGGCGAGTGTATTCCGCCGCCAGATCCTCGAACACCACGCGGGTATTGTCGGCGGTGGGCGAGGTTTGGACGATGATGTCGCTCATTCTTCGATCCAGATGCCTTGCGCGTTTTCGGGTAGCTGCTTGAACGGGCGGAAGGAGATGCCGTGGACGGTCGCCTCGGCTGCGATCTGGTCCTCGGGAACGTAGATCGGCAAAGCCAGCGCCCGGTCGCGGATCGCGAAATCCTGAAGCCGGGAATACAGATCGAAGCGCGCCTTGCGGTCATGGGTCGCCGCAGCCTCGTGCAGCCATTGCTTCAGCTCGGGGTTCGAGGCGCGGGAGTAGTTGATCGAGCCACCCTCCTTGACCGGCAGGTAGTGATACTCGATATCCACAGCATCCGTAGGCGTGTTGGAGTTCGCGATGGCGCCGAACAGCCCCGTGTTGCGCCGTTCGGTATAGGTGCCCGCATCGACATAGACGATGGCAAGGTCGATCCCCGCATTCTGCCGCGCCTGCGCCTGAAGCGCCTGAAGCAGCACGTCGCGCTGGTCGCGGACGGTGGCCTGCGCCTGGATCACTTCGATGGTCAGACGGTTGCCGTCCTTAGTACGGAAGCCGTCGGCGTCGCGGGCTGTCCACCCGGCATTGTCCAGAAGCGTATTGGCCTGTTCGGCGTCGAAGCCGTAGCTGCCCTCGATCCGCTTGTCATAGAAGTGGGTATCGACGGGGGTGGTGATCCCCCAGGCCCGCGTGCGCTCCCCGCGATAGACCGACGCGATGACGGCATCCACGTCGATGGCCGCGATCAGCGCGCGGCGGACCTCGACATCCTGCGTCGGGCCGTGTTCGACGTTGAGGAACAGCGAATAGGGCGTGCCGGTGTTGAACGCGCTTTGATAGGTGAAGGCGTCGTCATCGCGAAAGATCGCCGCGTCATTCCCCGAGACCCCTTCGATCACGTTCACCTGACCCGAGGAAAGCGCCCCCGTCCGCACCGAGGATTCCGGCAGGATGCGATAGATCACCTCGTCCAGATAGGCCGGTCCCTGGTTCGCGGCGGTGGCCGGGGGCCAGTGGTAATCCTCGTTGCGGGTATAGCGCAGCTGCTGGCCTTTGACGTATTCGGCCAGAATGAATGGCCCTGTGCCCGCGATATCCGTGCCGCCAGATTGCAGCTGGTCCGAGGCGAAGGCTGCCGGAGAGATGATGTCCAGACCCGCCGCGAAATCAAGGAAGGGCGCATAGACCTGCGAGAGCTTCAGCTCGACCGTATGGTCGTCGATCGCGCGGGCTTCGGTCAGGTTCTTGGCCGGACCGTTCGCCGCGCTGCGAGCATAAGCGGCGTCCTTCTGCGCGATAAAGTTCTGCACGACCGCCTCGGCCGTCAGGGGTTGGCCGTCGGTGAAGGTCACGTCGTCGCGCAGGGTGAAGGTATAGGTCAGCCCGTCATCGCTGACGGTATGGGCCTTTGCCAGCCACGGGATGTAATCGCCATCCGCCGTGCGATAGAGCAGCGATTCATAGGTGTTGCGCAGGTAGAGCTTGGTCTTGTCCTGCCCATTGATATGAGGGTTCAGCGTTGCCGCCTCGGTCTCGATCCCCCATGTCAGGGTTCCGCCGCGCACTGGCTCCTGCGCGGCAAGGCTGGCCGTTCCCAACAGCAGGGCAAGGGCCGCGTTTCGTGCGATCTTCCGGATGGGGAGTGTCATTATGCGAGCGTCCGCTGCTTGATATAGACGAAATGTCTATCAACTTGGTCGAGGTTATTTGCGAGCTTCGCAGTGTGTCAACGATCCGCAAAAGGCGACGGAAACTTTGGAGGATTCCTGCTTTTCAGCGCCGCCGCGGGGAAGAAATTTCCTTTGCATGCGGGCATCGAAGCTATCTGTTTTGCGCTTGTGCCTCGGGGTCTGTGAAGCGATGGGCAAGCGCGACCCAAAGCTGCGCGGCCGGGCCGATGGCGCCGTCGTCGAACCGGTATTCCGGGCTGTGGAGCGGGGCGCTGTCGCCGTTGCCGACGAAGATGAAGCTGCCGGGCCGGTGGTCGAGGTAATGGGCGAAATCCTCGGATGCCGTGCGTGGGCGGAAGCCTTCGATCACCGCGTCAGCGCCCAGCGTGTCCACGGCCACCTGCCGCACCAGCCGCGTCTCTGCCACCGAGTTCACAACGCTGGGGATGCCACGGCGATAGTCCACCTCGGCCACGGCACCGAAGGCATGGGCCACCGAATGCAGGATGGCCGGGACCCGTTCGGCCAGCACCTCGCGCACGCCGGGCGAATAGCTTCGCAGGCTGAGCGACAGGTCCACCGCGCCAGGGATGACGTTGTGAACCTCGCCGCCATGGATGGAGCCGACGGTCACGACTGCCATCTCCAACGGATCGACATTGCGCGAGACTATGGATTGCAGGGCCGAGATCGCTTGCGCCGCCGCGACGACGGGATCGTTGGCCAGATGCGGCTCGGCCCCATGGCCGCCCCGACCGACGATGCGGGCGGCAACCTTGTCCACTGCCGCCATCGCCGGGCCCTCGACGAAGCCGAATTGCCCGGCGGGCATGCCCGGCCAGTTGTGCAGCCCGAAAACGGCATCGACAGGGAAGCGGTCGAACAGCCCCTCTTGGATCAGCTTGAGAGAGCCTGCGCCGATCTCCTCGGCAGGTTGAAAGATCAGGACGACCCGGCCCGGCGGCGGGCGGCGCGACAGATCATAGGCCGCCGCAAGGAGGATGGCGCTGTGCCCGTCATGGCCGCAGGCATGCATGACGCCCGGGACGCGGCTGGCAAAGGACAGGCCCGTCGCTTCGGTGATCGGCAGGGCGTCGATGTCGGCGCGGATCGCGATGGCGCGCGGCCCGTTTCCCAGCGAGGCGACCACCCCGGTGCCGCCCATCCGCGTGACGGAAAAGCCCCAGCCTTCCAGCAGCGCGGCGATCCGGTTGCCTGTCTCGGTTTCGCTGAAGGCAAGTTCCGGGTTCTGGTGAAACTCGCGCCGGAGGGCTATGAAATCCTGAATGCCCAAGGGTCAGCCCGCCTTGGCATGACGCGGCGCGGCGTATCGGCTTTCGCGGCGTGGCAGGCCAAGGTGATCGCGCAACGTCGCGCCGGGCAGGGTGCGGTCGTAGCGGCCGAGCCGTTCAAGCTCTGGAATGACGAGCCGCGCGAAATCTTCGAGCCCCTGGGCCGACACGGCGAAGCCGAGGATGAAGCCGTCGCAGGCACCCTGATCGATCCAGTGGACGATCTTTTCGGCAACCTCGGCCCCCGTGCCGATGAAATTCGGGCGAGGGGTCGCGGCGGCCAGCGCAGCCTCGCGCAGCGTCTGGCCCTTGGCGCGGGCATCGGCCTTGATCCGGTCCGTGGTGGATCGGAAGCTGTTCTTGCCCAGATCGCCCAGATCGGGGAAGGGTGCATCCAGATCGTATTGCCGGAAGTCATGGTGATCGAAGAAACGGCCAAGATAGGCCAGCGCGTCGTCGATGGTCAGAAGGTTCTGGATCTCGCGGTATTTCCGTTCGGCCTCCTCGTGGGTTTCGGCGACGATCGGCGCGATGCCGGGGAAGATCTTCACGTCATTGCGCGACCGCCCGTGGGCCAGCGCGGCTGCCTTGACGCTTTCTGTGAAGGCGCGCGTTTCTTCGATATTCGGGGAGTGGGTGAAGACGGCATCGGCATATTTGCCCGCAAGCTGGATACCCGCATCGGACGCGCCGGCCTGAAAGATCACGGGCTGGCCCTGGGGCGAGCGGGGCGAGTTCAGCGGGCCGGCAACCTCGAAGAAGCGACCCTTGTGGTTCAAGGGGTGCAGGCCCGACGGGTCGAAGAAGCGGCCCGTCTGCCGGTCGCGGATGACAGCGTCGTCGTCCCAACTGTCCCAGAGCCCCTGCGTGACTGCAAGATATTCGTCCGCAATCTCGTATCGCAGAGCATGGTCGGGGTGGTTGCGGGAATAGTTCAGCGCCGTCCCCTCCAGCGGGGTCGTGACCACGTTCCAACCCGCCCGGCCACCCGAGATAAGGTCGAGCGAGGCGAATTGCCGGGCAACGGTGAACGGGTCGGAATAGGAGGTGGAGACGGTCCCCGCGAGACCGATCTTCGTCGTCGTGACGGCAAGGGCGGACAGGATCGTCAGCGGCTCGAACCTGTTCAGGAAATGGGGGATGGACTTTTCGTTGATGTAGAGCCCGTCAGCAACGAAGGCGAAGGCGATGCCCGCCTCCTCCGCCTTGCGCGCCTGCGTGATATAGAAATCGAGGTTGACGCTTGCATCCGCGGGGCCGGACGGGTGCTTCCACGCATTCATATGCCCGCCGGGACCGTGCAGCATGATGCCGAAGGGAACGGAGTTTGCAGTCATGTCGCGCCTCGTAAGGGAAATGTCGGAGGTCAGGGTAGAAAGCGCGACAGCGGGTGTAAATGAATGGTGCTGTGCGTTTTTCTGGCAGTGACGGAATAAAACACTTCGCATAGACGCCGAGGCAGCAAGAAGTCTCCACATGGCGGTCGTTGATTCGTCGGAGCTTAGGTCGCGGAATATCTGAATTTATTCGCACCAATGTCTTTTACATTCTCGGAATTGGATTTAAAGGTTCGTCAATATCGACTTTATTCCTAATTGCATTCTGCGAATGCTGCCAATTTTCCGCACGCTTCGTTATGTCCCTTTTGTTATCCTGCCTTAAGTATGAGTGAAATAGGTTTTCGCGATGAGAACACTGTTACCAGTAATCTTCGCCTGCGGCATTCTTCCTTCGGTTACACTCGCGCAGGAAGTTGAATTCAGTTTCGGCGCGCTCATCGCCTCCGATTACATATCGGACGGGGAATCCCTTTCCGGAGACAAGCCGGTCCTGCAAGGATATGTCGAATTGCAATACGGTCGGGTCTACGTTGGGGTGTGGGCCTCGACGTTGGATGACGGGACCGATACGGCCGAGGCGGATGTCACGATCGGGTATCGGCAAAGCATCGGGGATGTCGATATCGACATCAACTATGCCCGCACGATATATGACAAATCAGGCGACTGTTGCGGCGAATTCGCGATCTATGCCGAATACCCGCTGACTGACGATGCCACCCTTGGCGGGGGCATATCCTTCGATACGATTTCAGACGAAACCTCGGTCGATCTTGCGGCTGCCGTCGACTTTGCGGAAGCATGGACGATCAGCGGCGGCGTCGGCGCGGATTTCGACGCGACGGAGGAGGATGAGGACTCGGTTTCCTGGGATATCGGTCTGATCCGATCTTTCGGGGAAAACAGTTGGGGCGATATTCGTTTCTTCGATTCATCGATCGAATCCTCCCATGTCATCGTCTCGGTCGGATTCGACTTTTAGCCAGCAGCTCGACCTGCTGATTGCGGCGCTGGATCAGCTGGACACGGCCTTTGCGATCGTTCCGCGTGGCACGGATCGGAGGTCGGATGCGGATTGGGCGGCGAAAGTCCTGCTGACCCGGCGCAGCGCGAAGGGGGGTTGGGTGATAACTCGCGATCTGTCCGGCGCGCCCAATGTGCCGGGCTGGGGCATCTCGATCTCCTATGCCCGGGATTGGCTGGCTGTTGCCGTGTCAGCGCATCGGGCCGTCGGGATAGATATCGAGGCTGATCGCCTCATTCCTTGCAGTGACTGGCCGACGCATTTGATGACGCGCGCCGAAATTGCGCTGTTGCGCCGCGAACCCGCGCTGTTCCTGACGGTCTGGACGCTGAAAGAGGCGCTGTCCAAGGAAGCAGGGACCGGATTGATGGTGGATGGGGCGATGTTCGACACCGCCCCCTTTGCCGCCGCGCCACCTTTCGCGCTGTCACAGCGCAGACATGGCGGCCTTGCCTGTCATTGGCGCCTCCGGCTGAAGGATCAGCTCCACCACCTCGCGATCTCCCTCGGTCCGGGATGAGCTTGCGCGCAGCGGTCGCGCCGGATTGCCGCCCCACCGGCTGGCGGGCGCGGGCGCTTCGCCTTTCATCACGAAGCTCGCCGGCCCGACCGAGACCCCATCCCCAATGGCGGTTCCGTAGTGCACGAAGGCCCGCAGACCCAATGTCACGCCGTCCCCGATCTCGATCCGGTCCGATTTGAAGGTGCCATCCTCCAGCGAATGTGCCTGAACCGTGGTCATCATGTTCAGCGTGCAGTCGTTGCCGATCGCGGTCAGCGTGCGCTCCACGATCGCGCAGCCGTCGTCGTAAAGGTTGCGACCGACGCGAACCCCCAGGGCACGAAGGGCCAGCGCCTTGAACGGCGTGCCGTTCAGCACCGTAAGCACCTCGCCGGCCGAGAGTTTCCAGAACCGCTCATGCGCCCAGAAGGCCGCGTCATAGATCGAACAGAATTGCGGGCTATGGTGCCCGAACCCGTAGGATGCACGCTCGAACAGGATGGCGAGGGCGATCACAAGAAGATCGAGGGCGACGATCTGCACCGAAATCCAGAAGGGCCCGGTCATGTCCAGCCCATGCCAGACAAGATGCGATGCGGTGATGACAGCCGCCAAAAGCGCAAGGCGGGCCGCGATGAACAGAAGGGCGGTCGAAAGGTTGCTGCGGTTCTTCAAGCGGAGCCGGGCGGCCAGAACCTCCGGGGTCTTGTAGCTGTCGAAACGACGGTCGCGCGAGACGCTGCGCGGGATCGCAAAGGCGGGCGCACCCAGAAGCCCAGTGTCGCGGGGGGCCGCGCCCTCGACCGGGATCATGACCCGCGTGCCCAGCAGCACATTATCGCCGGTCGCGGCCTGAGCGGGATAGATGATGTCGTTGCCCAGGAAGTTGTCGCGCCCGAAGCGGATCGTGCCCAGCCGGAAGGCGGCGTTGGAGAAATCCGCATTCGCCATCGAAAGATCGTCCGACACCATCGTTCCCGATCCGAACTCGCACAGGAAAGGCACGTCATGGCGCTGCTGCACGCCGAAGTTCGATCCTGTCTGCTTCAGGTCGGGAAAGCGATAGCCCACCGCGCGGAGGTAGTGGACGATGGCCGAACTGTCGCCGAACAGCAGGTTGAAGAAGCGCGAGTTGGAATTGGCGGTGATCGTTCGCAACATGTAATGGCGCAGACCATAGAGCCTATAGATCCGCCCCTCCTGCAAAAAGCGCCACGCGATACGGGGCAGCACCAGAACGCGGGCCAGATCCAGCGCCATCACAGCGAAGAACAAAAGCGTGGCATAGACCAGAAGGGCGGGAAGCGTGGCCAGCGACTGACCGAAAAGATCGCTGTTCGGTGCCGCCGTCGCATAGGCCCCCATCCCCAGCAGAAGCAGCAGAACCGCGGCAGGACCGCCGGCCATCAGCCACCATCCCAGTTGCAGCACGGTAAATCCCAACCGCCGTGACAGAGGGACGGTTCCGGGGGGAAGCGTGCGGAACCGCGTGCGGCAGGGGATGGCGGGCACGCCGCCATGGCTCTCGCCCGCCGGTATGGTCTGCCCCTCCATCAGCGCCGAGACGTGGCCAAGCTCGGTATCGTCCTCCATCACGGTATTGATATCGAAGACCGATCCATCCCCGACGAAGGCGCGCGCGCCAATGGCGGTCGGTCCGGTCTGAATGCGCCCCCCCTCGGCGCGGTAACCGGGCAGCATCACATCGCGGCCGACGACGGCCCCTTTGCCGATGCTTACGAGGTCGGTGCACACCGGGGGCGGGCAGAGGACCATCGCATCCCATGCGACATTCGCGCCAAGCGCCCGCAGGAAGGCATTGTAGACCGGGGTGCCCGGCACCTGCGCCAAGGGCGAAAAGCGGATCAGTGTGCTGACGGTCCAGAACCTTGCATATGACAGGCTCCAGATCGGAAAACTCGCGGGGCGCCAGCGCCCGATCAGCACCCATTTTGCGATCACAGGCAGCGCCAAAAGCGCGAGGAATGCGAAGATGGAAAGCACTGCCGCCCGGGCATAGAGCCGTATCGGACCCACCGCCTCGGCCACCCATGCCAAGCCGATCTGCGCCAGCGAGACGGCGGCCCAGATTCCGGTGAATGTCGCCAGAAACTGAAAGCCTCCCGTCGCCCAATAGGCCGCACCAGAGGCGATATGCGCCGGCGCGGCGGGGGCCGTGTCATCGCCCACCTCCCTCGTCGCGTCGATCAGGGCGGCAAGCGCGTGCAGGGTCGGCGCGCCGTAGATTTCGCGCATGGACAGCCACGGGGCGTCGAAGGCCCGCCGCACACGGGTGCTGAACCGCGCGAGGATCAGCGAATTCGCCCCAAGATCGGCGAAGAAATCATCCATCACCGAAATCCGCTCGATCCTCAGAATATCCGCAAGCATGGCGGCCAGACGGGATTCAGTTGCGGTGACGGGCGCGACAAAGGCTGCGCTGCGCCGGATCAACCTTTGGCCGCTTGGCGGCGGCAATGCCTTTCGATCCGCCTTGTCGCTGGGCAGCATCGCGATGGCATCGAGCCGTTCATAGAAAGCGGGCACCATATACGAGGGCAGGGCCTTTTCCAGCGCATCCGCCAGCACCTCGGGCGGGACGTGATCGGTGGCGGTATAATAGGCGACCAGCTCGACCAGCCCCGGCTCGCTTTCGAACGGGGCGACGACGGCTTGCGCGATGCCCGGCTGCTGGAGGATCAGGGACTCGATCTCCGAAAGTTCCACCCGGTAGCCGCGGATCTTGACCTGCGTGTCGATCCGGCCAAGGTATTCCAGCAGCCCCTCGGCATTGACGCGCCCCAGATCGCCCGTCCGATAGATGCGCCGGGACGGGTTGTCCGGCAGGTCGAGGAAGTCGGCAACGAACGCCTTGGCCGTCAGATCGTCCCGCCCGACATAGCCCGAGGAGAGGCCGATCCCCGCGATCCCGATCTCTCCGCTCTCGCCCATCGCAAGGCAGTGGGGCGCATCGGGATCGAGGATGACCACGGTATAGGTGGCAAGCGGCAGGCCAAGCGTGACCGGCCCCGTGGCCGACAGGTGCGATATGGTCGCGGTCACCGTGATCTCGGTCGGGCCATAGGCATTCAGGATCGTGCGCCCTTCGCCATGCCAACGGCGGACGATCTCCTCCGGGCAAGCCTCGCCCGAAACGATCAGCAGGCGCAGATCCGGCAGCGGCTCGTCCAGGGTCGCAAGCAGGGTCGGCACGCAGCAAAGCGCGGTGATGCGCTGGCTGGCGAGGAAGGCGTGCAGGTCGGCCCCGACAAGACTGCCTTTCGCGCAGCTTGGCACCAGCGCGGCCCCGGCGATCAGCGGCACCCAGATCTCCTCGACCGAGAAGTCGAAGGCCAGCGTCAGGCCCTGATAGACGCGGTCGCCGGGACGGTAGCCATAGGTTTCCGCCGCGACGCGCACGAAATTGACGATGGAGGGGTGTTCGATCCTCACACCTTTGGGCCGCCCCGTGGAGCCGGACGTATAGATGACATAGGCCAGATCGTCCGGCGCGCGGGGCCGCCCCTGCCGCGCCGGTTCGATCACCACGGGCAGATCGAGCGCGATGGCAGGAAGTTCCGCCGCCTGCGCCAGTGCCAGATGTTCCGACATCGTCATGACAGCGGCGACCCCGGCATCGGCCGCGATGTAGCGCACACGGTCGGGCGGAAAGACCGGGTCGAGCGGGACGTAGGCCGCCCCAATCCTCAGCACCGCCAGCATCGCGACATAGGCTTCGGCGCAGCGGCCGAACAGCAGCGCCACCACGTCGCCCGGACCGTATCCCGCCGCCTCCAGCCGGGTGGCCAGTCGCGCCGCCTGATCGTCGAGCGCGGCGAAAGTGACCGTGCCCGACGGGGTCTCCACCGCGATTGCGTCCGGGTGCCGGGCAAGTGCCGCTGCGAAAAGATGTTCAAGCCGCTCGCCAGGCTGCCAGCGCGCGGCATTGTTCGTCGGGCGCCGCAGGATGCACGGCGCCGCTGAAACGTCCTTCATCCCATGCCCCCGTCGCTAATGCGCCGTGGCTGCGACCCGAGCCGCGCCTTCGAGGATGTCGAGCCCGCGATCCAGAAGGTCATCCGGCACCGTCAGCGCGGCAAGCACCTTCACCACCTCGCCATGCGGGCCGGAGGTTTCGATGATCAACCCCGCAGCGTGGCAGCGCGCGATGATGTCGGCGGCAAGGCTGCCGGACCTGCAATCGAGGCCACGGATCATCCCGCGCCCCTTCACCCGGCTGCCGCGCACCGATCGCGCGATCGCCGACAGACGTTGCCCGAGCCGTTCGGCCTTGACCGCGACCTGCATGGCGAATCTTGGGTCCGACCAGAACTTCTCTACCGCGACACGTGCGGTTACGAACGCGTGGGTGTTGCCGCGGAACGTGCCGTTATGCTCTCCGGGCGACCAGACATCGTGGCGGGGATGGATCAGCAGGATGGCCATCGGCAGCCCGAAGCCCGACAGGGATTTGGACATCGTCACGAGGTCCGGTTCGATCCCTGAATGTTCGAAGCCGAAGAAGTCGCCGGACCTGCCGCAACCGGCCTGAATCTCGTCCAGGATCAGGAGGGCGCCGTGGCGGCGTGCGATCTCGGCGACCCGGCGCAGCCAGGCGGGGCGGGCGACGTTCAGGCCGCCTTCGCCCTGCACCGCCTCGACGATGATGGCGGCGGGGGCGTCGATCCCGCCCGAAGGATCGTCAAGCATCTTTTCCAGCACATCAGACGTGTCGATGGCGGGGCCGAGATAGCCGTCGAACGGGAACCGCGACACGCCCCCAAGCCCAAGCGCGGGCCCGATCCGGTTGCCCCGGTTGCCCGTCGCCGCCAGAGCGCCCATCGTGACGCCATGATAGCCGTTGGTGAAGGCGATCACATTCGTGCGCCCGGTGATCTTGCGAGCCAGCTTCAGCGCCGCCTCGACCGCGTTCGCGCCTGTCGGACCAGTGAACTGCACGCGATACTCAAGCCCGCGCGCGTCGATGATGTGGCGGCTGAAAGCCTCCAGAAACGCGGCCTTGGTGGTCGTGAAGAGATCCAGCCCATGCGCGATCCCGTTCGCATCGATATGGTCGATCAGTGCCCGCTTCATGTCCGGGTCGTTGTGACCGTAATTGAGTGACGCGCAACCCGACAGGAAGTCGATATATTCCCTGCCTGAGACGTCGTGGATCAGACTGCCTTCGGCGTGGCTGAACACGGCGGGGTAGGATCTGCAGTAACTTCGAACCTGCGACTCCCGGGTTTCGAATACGGAAGAGGTCATCTCGGATTGCGCGGAATCACGCATTTCACACCCTCACTTGTCAAAATGAAATCGCTAATCGGTAGGTGTCGTTGGTAGGTGATTCCAAATGATGATAGCGCCGATTTGGATTCCGTTTACTCGAACTTTCGTCTCATGAAGTTGCAAATTATTTTCATGGTGGGAGCAATAGTCGCGAGCATTTCATATCAATGCCTTGGGCCGTTCTTCTTATCGAGCGAATAAGCATTCTGCATTGCAAACCGAGCAAATAATGTGCGCTTGGCGAAAGATTCCCAATTCGCAAAACGTCGATGTTGGCTTGTGATATCATGAGCCACCAAGCCTTAAGGTAAAATACTTCATCATTAACAATGCATTATCGAAAGCGAGTATTGAAGACCTAGGCGAAGCATTGCTGCCCATCCCATCGCGCCCAAAGATTTCGGCTCGAATTACGCCCTAATTGCGCAAGTGTATAATAATTCGCAAAATTCAATCACTGGTTGTTTGCCAAAAATATTGCCAATTCAAAACGTGATGCAGGATTTAAGAATCATCCAATCATGATGTAACCTTGTTGAAAGTGTTTTGGTGCGTATTTGGTAAATGTTGGAGGCTATAGGGAACGGTGTGACACGCAATGAAGTTGCGATCCGCTGTTTCCCATCGAGCCAAGATATTGGCAAAACTTCCAATTTTCAGGATGAAGGTCGGTTCGAGCAAGTCTGCTTGGCCGAAGTTCGGCCGCTGGAGACAGGCCGCATAGAGTTACGAGGGGAAGGGAATCAGAATGAAAATCGAAGCCGAGACTTTTTCCATCACCGATACCGATGGTGACTCCGCCATCCGGACCCCCGCCAATCCCGAACCGGGGGCGACGGCGGCGAATTCCGGGCCGGGGCTTGAATACGACGCGAACAGGCTCCGCCCGGGATATGAGGGAACCGGCTATTTGGACCTTGGCAATGATGTCGGGGATCGGGCCTCCTTCACCTATACTGCGGCGACGGCGGGCACTTATGAGCTTGCCTTCCGCTATGCCAACGGCGGATCGGGGGACAGGCCGATGGCCGTGACGGTGGGGGGCGTGACGCAGAACGTCTCGTTCCCATCGACGGGCGCACCTGCCGCAACTGGCTGGAAAACCTGGGCGGAGGCGACGGTGGACGTGACGCTTGCCGCAGGGACGAATACGATCACTTGGGCGAACACGACGACCAATGCGCCGAACCTTGATCATGTGGACGTCAATCCCGCAGATGCCGGGCCGGTCGATCCGCGCGATCAGATATTCTTCGACCCGGTTGCCAAGATAAACTTCCAGCCACCCGCCGGGCAGACCGCGCAAGGGCTTCCTTCGGGATATCAGACGCCGTCGGGCTTCATTGCCGACACCGGGGCCGCCTATGGCGCGCGGGGTGGCGGGCGCAGCTTCGGCTGGGTGACGGAGGCGTCGGTTGCCGATGGGACCGCGAACGGCACCCTCGCTTCGGCTCTGCCAACGGGGGCCGCGTGGTATAAAGGCACCGTGGCGGGGGCGTCGAACCTGCAGAAAACATATGCCCATTTCGAATATCCCTCGGCCGGAGCCGCAGGCGCGCGCGCGTGGGAAATGGCGGTCGAGAACGGCACCTATCTGGTCAAAGCCTCGATCGGCGATACGGCAGGGGCATTCGACAGCACCTATGCCCTGCGGATGGAGGGGCAGTCCGCGATGCCGAACTGGGTGCCCGCCAACCCGCCCAGCGGATCGCAGGCCGGAGGCGGCTTCCGTTCGGCGCTGGTCACCAAGGCGGTGACGGTGACGGATGGGCGGCTGACCATAGATTCCATCGGCGGCACCAACACCGAGATCCAGTGGCTGGAGGTGGAACGCATCCCCGATCTGACCCCGACCGACAACCGACCCGCCAATGCCGATTATTCCTTCTTCACCGCCCCGGTCGCGGATTCGCTCGCCGATGGTCAGGTGTCGATCGCCATCGGGGCCAACGGCAAGTTGCCGGTCGATATAGACCCCACCTCGACGCTGGTGGTCGGCGTGTCGCTGCAGGGGTCTGGCTATCGCGGCCCCAACATCGCCTATACCGACAATGTGAAGCTGATCGAAACGCAGACTGGCGCCGAGGTATCCGTTGCCGTTCAGGTGTCGGGCGGGGCCGACACGCTGAACATCCGGCCCATCGATACGCTGAAGGAAAATACGTCCTATACGCTGAAGATCGAGAATGTTCTGGACCTTGGAAACCTCGGCGATCCGAACGCTCCGCTGCGCCAGATGCAGGACCTGACCACCAGTTTCGTCACAGGCACCGCACCCGTCATCGCGCCGAAAGAGGTCGCCTTCGATACGGTGACCGTGCTGAACGGCTTTGCCGACGGGGCGGGCGGTTTCACTGCGATCGAGCTTGGCCGCGACGGCAAACTCTATGCCGCGACGATCACGGGCGAGATACACCGCTGGACGGTGAACGAGGATGGCACGCTGAACAAGGCCAGCAAGGAAAGCCTGTCGTTGGATTATTTCGACGCACCGAACGGGCAGCGCCGTGGCATCGTCGGCTTCACCTTCGACCCCGACGATCCGCGCACCATCTGGATCACGGACAACGCGCCGATCCCGCGCGAATCCACCGCCTTCAACACGCCTGAATTTTCGGGCCGCATCTCCAAGATCGTGCTGGGCGAGGGGCAATCCTTCACGGGCGCGACGGCAGAGACCTATGCGCGCAACCTGCCTCGGTCCGGGGGCGACCATCTGACCAACAGCCTCGAATTCCGCGACAACCCTTCCGCCACGGGCCCGGACCATCTGCTTTATCTGACGCAAGGGTCGAACTCTGCCGCAGGCTCGCCGGATTCGGCTTGGGGCGCGCGTCCCGAACGACTGCTGAGCGCATCGGTGCTGGAAATTGATCCGACCCGCACCCCACCCGCAGGCGGTTTCAACCTTCAGACCGAACCCAGCACCAGCAACCCAACTTATCGCGCGCCCTCGGGCTTCAACGCGAACGGCACCTATCCCGGTTTCTACAACCCATTCGCCTCGGATGCCGTGGTCAAAATTTATGCCACCGGGGTTCGCAATGCCTATGATCTGGTCTGGCATTCCAACGGCAATCTGTATGTGCCGACGAACGGGACGGCCGCGGGCGGGATGACGCCGGACGATCCCACCCAGACCGCATTCGACACCTCGCTCGTGAATGCGCCAAAGCAGTTCGACTACCTGTTCAAGGTGGACAAAGGCGGCTTTTACGGCCACCCGAACTCGCTGCGGAAGGAATACATCCTGAACGGCGGCAACCCCACCGCCGGCAAGGACCCGAACGAGGTCGTCAGCGGCAACGACGGCGATCCCCTGACCAACGGCTATGCCGTCGGGGTGAAGCCGGATGCCGATTACGACCTGCGCGACATCTACAGTCTTGGCTACAACCGCTCTCCCAACGGCGCGATCGAGTATCAGGGCAACGCCTTCGGCGCCACGCTGAAGGGCGCGCTGCTGGTCGCCCAATTCTCGGTGGGCGACAATGTGCGGATGCTTCAACTTGGCGAAGACGGCGCCGTGATCGGCGACGACGTGCTGCGCCGACCGAACGGGGCCGTCATCAACAATTTCATCGACCCGTTGGATATCATCGAAAACCCGCTGACAGGGCAGCTTTACCTGATGACGCTGAACCGCGCGACGGGGGCCAGCCAGATCGTTCTGATGAATCCCAAGCCCGGCGTGACCATCACCGACACCACCGCGGACGAGGGCGGCGATCTTGCACTGGTCGCCGTGAACCTGACCAATCCGGCTGCGGCGATCTTTCAGGTGAACGGGCTGGATGACGACATCACCGCACTGCGCGTGGCTTTCGGCAATCGGCCCGAGATCGTCGTCACGCTCGACGGCAACGACCGCTTCACCGCCAACCTTGCGGGCATCCCGGCAGGTCCGGTGACGGCGGCGCTGACCGTCGTGGACGATGCGCTGAACACGGCAACCAAGAACCTGAACTTCACGGTTCCCGCCGCGCCCACCTATCAACCGCTGGTCACCATTCAGGCCGAGGATCGCACCCCCGGCGACGGCACCTCGGTGTCGATCCCGACCACCGGCGGGCAGATCGTGATCCGCGATGCCCAGAACCGCGAAACGGGCAGCCAGCCCGGCATGACCAACGGGCTTTGGAACGGTGCCTTCGGCACCGACGGTAACACCAACGGCAATGACGGTATCCCCGGTGGCTATGCAGATTTCGGATCGACGAACAACGATTACCTGACCTTCAGCTTCAACTCGGCAACCGCTGGCGCGGGGCTGCTGCGGTTCAGATATTCCAACGCCTCGGGCAACCGTCCGCTGGCTGTGGAGGTGAACGGCACCCCCGTTGGAACGCAGGCGTTCAACCCCACGGGCAGCTTCGCAACATGGGCGACGGTTGAACTTGCAGCGACGCTGAAGGCCGGGGTGAACACCGTCACGCTGCGCTCGACCGCCAATACCGGGCCGAACATCGACCAGCTGGAGGTTCTGAAACAAGGTGGCGGTCAGCAGCCCACCGCTCCGAATGACGGCACCATGACCGTGGGCGGCGTCACCTATGTCAAATACGAAGCCGAAAAGGCGATCTTTACCGGCGATCCTGCGATCGCGGGCGGTCGGGGCCAATCAGGCACGGGGTTCGTCGATTTCCTTGGCCCCGACACGGAAACGCTGACATGGACGGTTTCGGTCGCGCAGGCCGGCAACTACGGCATGGACGTGGTCTATGCCCTGGGCGCGGGCAAGGCCGCGCGGCCCATGGGGCTTTCCGTCAACGGCACGGCGCAATCGCCCTTGCCTTTCCCCGCCAACTCCAACGCGGGCGAGACGACTTGGGGCCCGCAAGCTGGCACGGTCAACCTGCCGGCCGGCATCAGCAAGATCACCATCACCGCACCGGGGGGTGTTGCGCCCAATGTCGACTACCTTCGCATCACGCAGAACCCGCTTGCGGGCGGCGCGACCAACCCCGCCGAAATCGACGGCTCGGGGCGCATCCAGTTGGAGACAACCAATGGCAGCGCCAAGATCGTCTCGCCCAACACGGTCGATTTCTTCTTCACGGTCGAGGATGACGGTCTTTACAAATTCGACACCGCCGCGAATGCAGGCGCGCCAAATGGCGGAACCCTGCGCTGGTATCTGAACGGGACCGAGGTCGGCCAGACCGGATATCCCGGCGCGAACGAAGTATCTGTCTTTGCCGATCTGGATGCCGGGCAGCAGTATCAGCTTCGCGTGGTGTCCGCGTCTGCGGGTGCGAATGCGCTGGATTATCTGGACGTGGCGACGCAGCCGGTGAACAACGCCGCCGACATTGCCGTGCAAAGCCTCGATTCCGCCTATTACGACGACCGGCTGCATTTCTCGTGGCTGGAGAATGCCGTGATGCCGGGCAATGCCGACCGCGACATGAAGGAAAACGCCAGCGTCCGCATCACCAATACCGGAACAGCGCCGCTGTCCGTGCTGTCGTCGCTGTTGGAAGGGCCGTTCAAACTGGCCAACCCGGCGGCGCTTCAGGGGCTGACCTTGGCCGCTGGCGCCTTTGCCACGGTCGAGGTTCTGTTCGATCGCAGCAAATACACGCCGCCGACTTCGAACGTGGACGGAACATCGACCGTGTTCGAGGGCAAGCTGAAGCTGGTGACAAACGATGCCGACAGCCCAGTGGCCGAGGTCGATCTGGCCGGATTCTGGCAATCGAAATGGGAATCGGGGCAGGAGCCGAACGTCAACGAAATCTGGGGCATCTTTGGCTTCGGCAACCGGATCGAAGGGCTGAAGCTGACCGGCGGGGGCGAAAATTCGACGCTTTCGACCAAGGACGTCTATGCCAAGACTGACGATACCGAGATCCTCTCGCCCTATTGGAAGATCGCGGATGGGGTCACCAATGCCCGCATCACCCAGATCGCCGCCTTTCACGGGCCGGGAGGCGCGACGATGGGCATCCACAATCCCGACGCCAAGAACGGTACGATCAACTTCTGGAACCACCAGACCGCCGACAACCAGCGGCTTTTGCCGAACATGACCAACGAGACGACCTTTGCGACCAAGGTCTTCTCGCGCACCGATGTGCCGGATGGGTGGAAGGGGGACGACGTCTTCGGGATCAATGTCGCGGGCCTGTCCAGCGATCCGCGCCTGAACCCGCGCGGCGGGGTGGAGGTGCCGGGCACGCAACAGGGCCATACGGTCAAGATATTCCAGGCGGTGGATGAAAGCGGCGCGGCGATCCCCAATGTTTTCCTCGGGATCATGGATTATACGGGCATCAACTATGACTATAACGACAACCTGTTCGTGATCGAAGGGGTGGCCCCCGTCGGCACCGGCCCATCGACGCCGATCGGCGCGGCGGCTGCGATGATGGCGATGGACGAATTCCTGTTCCTGCCGTCAGCAGAGCTTGCGATCGCTCCGCTCGACACCCCGCCGGACGATCCGCTGCCCATTATCGCCGAAAGTCCCGACTACCTGCTCTGACATATCCGGGGCGGCATTTGCATGCCGCCCCATTCGGTTCCGCCGTCGATGACTTGCGTGAATCGCACACCCCGGGCAGCATTGCCCAGTGACGAGTGAGAGAGTTTCCCATGCCGGTGCCCTTTGCCGCGCCCGTTCACGCCCATTCAGCGGCGATGATGGCAACCCGTTGCTTCAAAGTCCTGCCGATGGCCGACGCCTTTCCTCATGCGGAAAGACTTTCGGCATTTGTGATCTTCCCAAGGAGTATGTGACCAATGCGCAGCATTACCGGGTGCCTTGCCCTGTCCCTGCTTTCCGTCATCCAGCCCGTTTGCGCATCGGCTGGAACCGTCAATTTCGTATATCTCAGCCCGTCCGACAAGGCGTATCGCGAGGATTACAATTCAGCCATAGAAACCGCAGTTTCCGATTTGACCGGATGGCTTGCCGCCAATCTGGACGGTCATAGGCTCAACACCAGCGAAGTCGTCTGGCGCCAGACCGAAAACCCGGCTGCATATTACCGTGGCGATGGTTCCGACCCGGCCGATCAGTATCAGTTCTGGAATTACGTCCTTCAGGATGCGTTCGAGACGACGGGCGGGCGGTTCTACGACCCCGAGAACGTGTGGATCTACTATATCGATGCCGATCCCAATCCGGGGCAGACCGTCGGTGGCGGGGCAGGGGTCGCATTGATGCCTGCCAACGAATTGCGCGGCCTTGCGGGAGAGCCGCTTGTTCCCATCGATCCCGGCGACAGCACGGACAACACCGGCTTTGATCGCGGGGTGGGCGTGCTGGGCCATGAACTTGGACATGCGCTAGGGTTGCCGCATCCGCCGGGAAGTCCGGGCGGCGTCTTCGATTATTCGCTCATGTACTATGGCTACCTCAATTTCCCCAACACCTACCTTCGGGATGTAGAGAAGGAACATCTGCTGGCGTCCGGTTTCTTCTCGGACCCGGCGCCGGTGCCGCTCCCGCTTTCGGGATGGATGCTTTCTGCGGGGCTCCTGTCGCTGTTCTGGCTCAGGCGTCCCGTAGGCCCGAGCGTAAGAAAACTCGCGCACGTATCGATGAAGCGGATTCACGTCTCGAATTCTGAATGTTAGCTTCTGGCATGCCGAAAGTGCCAGCCGGCCATGCCGCTGCAGCAAACGGTCGGGCTAGTCGCCAGCCTGATCGAGATGGCGGAATTGGACAGCTGAGAATGGAGCGGGTGAAGGGAATCGAACCCTCGTATTCAGCTTGGGAAGCTGCTGCTCTACCATTGAGCTACACCCGCGTCGGGGATGACCTAGCCGCTTGGAATGGCGACGTCAAGACTCGGGCAGGATCAACATGTCGATGACATGCACGACCCCATTCGACTGCCGAAGGTCCGCCGCCGCGATGCGTTGAGACTGCCCGCCCGAGCTTCGCAGCAGAACTTCGTCGCCCACACGTTGCATGGTCAAGGTGCAGCCACCCACGGTCCGCACGATGCGGGATTGTCCGGGCTGCAACGTTGCTGCAAGCGCCTGCGTCGGAGCCATGTGGCAGGTCAAAAGCTCCACCAACTCTTCGCGGTCCAACTGTCCCAGCCCCGAAAGCCGAGAGAAGGCTGCGTCGGTCGGGGCGAAGATCGTATAAGGGCCGCGATTGCCAAGGGCGCGGTCGATGCCCGTCGCGTGCATCGTTGCCGCAAAGGTCCGGTGCTGCGCCGAATGGGCTGCAAAATCATAGACATTCTCGGCCACGGCCGGGAAGGCGAACAGGATCATGGCAGCGGCGAGGCGGAAGGGACGCATCGGGAATCTCCGTCGGAACAACTTTGCCCAACGCGTGGCGGCGCTTCCGGTTCCACCCTTGCACAAGACAAGCGGCAGGTTTACGTTCGATTTTAACCGAGAATTGGAGGGCGATCACATGGCGCCCGAGCGTCCCAGGGGTGCGGACGCGATCCCGGCGCAGCTTTCTGCGCGGGTAGAACCTTCCGCAACCCCGCCGGGGTCTTCGCTTTATGCGGCGCTTGACCTTGGCACGAACAGTTGCCGCATGTTGATTGCCCGGCCAAGGGGCAGTCATTTTCAGGTCGTGGACAGTTTTTCCAAGACCGTTCAACTTGGCCTTGGGCTGGAGGCATCCGGCCGGCTTTCGCGCGCCTCGATGGGGCGTACGGTGCAGGCGCTGCGCATCTGCAAGGGAAAGCTGGACAAGCATGGCGTGCGCCGCATGCGTCTGGTCGCGACCGAGGCGTGCCGCCGCGCGCGCAACGCCCGCGATTTCATTCGCATGGTGCGCCGTGAAACCGGCCTCGCGCTGGAGATCATCGCACCGGAGGAGGAAGCACGCCTTGCCGTCATCTCCTGCGCGCCATTGGTCAGCCCGAAGACCGAACAGCTGCTGGTCGTCGATATCGGCGGCGGCTCGACCGAGCTTGTCTGGATCGACCTGTCCGACGTGTCGCCCGAAGATCGCCCACGGTCGATCATGGCGCTACGGACCGGGTTTTCAGGGCAGGATGGCGCGGCGCGGGTCGTGGACTGGATCTCGGTCCCACTCGGGGTTGCGACGCTCAAGGATCAGTTCGGTGATGTCGAGGACGATGCCGCACGTTTCGCCCTGATGAGCTGGTTCTTCGAGGAGAAT
This sequence comes from Falsirhodobacter xinxiangensis, assembly GCF_004959935.1. GTDB lineage: Bacteria > Pseudomonadota > Alphaproteobacteria > Rhodobacterales > Rhodobacteraceae > Falsirhodobacter > Falsirhodobacter xinxiangensis. The sequence continues at coordinate 226,553 of NZ_SMYN01000002.1, forward strand.
CTGTCCAGCTTTTCACCCTATAACGCGAACAACCCGCGCGAGGGGTTTCAGATCATCGGAACCTCGGGGACGGTCACGACGGTCGCGGCGTCCTTCCTCGGCTTGCGGCGCTATGACCGCACCAAGGTTGACGGGCTGCACATGACCTCGGACCAGATCGACACGGTGATCCGGGACTATCTTGCGCTCGGCCCCGAAGGGCGGCGCAGCGATCCTCAGATCGGACGCGATCGGCACAGCCTGATCATGTCGGGCGCGGCGATCCTTCAGGCCCTGATGCGCATCTGGCCCACCGACCGGCTTTCGGTCGCGGACCGGGGCCTGCGCGAGGGGCTTCTCTATGCACAGATGAACGCGGATGGCGTTCTGGAAGACGGACCATTGAAATGACGGAAAAGAACACTTCGGGCCGCGGGCAGCGCGATCTTCGCGTGCGGGTGAAGACGGCGAAGGGGCGCAAGCTGTCTTCGACGCTGTGGCTGGAGCGGCAGTTGAACGACCCCTATGTCGTGAAGGCGAAGAAGGAAGGCTACCGCGGTCGCGCCGCCTATAAGATTCTGGAACTGGATGACAAGTTCGGCTTTCTGAAGCCGGGTGCGCGCGTGGTCGATCTTGGCTGCGCGCCGGGTGGCTGGTGTCAGGTCGCCGTCGCGCGGGTGAATGCGCTGGGCGAGCGGTCGGCCAAGCAGGGCACGGTGCTGGGCGTCGATCTGCAAGAGGTGGAGCCGATCCCGGGCGCCGAAATCCACCAGCTGGATTTCCTGTCCGACGATGCAGATATGCTGGTCAAGGGCTGGCTCGGCGGCGCGGCAGACGTGGTTATGAGCGACATGGCCGCAGCCAGTTCGGGCCACAAGGGCACGGATCACCTGCGCATCATCGCCCTGTGCGAGGCAGCAGCGGAGTTTGCGTTCGACGTGCTGGAGGAAGGGGGCACCTTCGTCGCCAAGGTTCTGGCAGGCGGTGCCGAGAATGAGCTTCAGCAGATTTTGAAGAAGAACTTCACCAAGGTCGCGAACGTGAAGCCGCCGGCGTCACGCTCCAATTCTTCGGAAAAGTTCGTCGTGGCTATGGGGTTCAGGGGGCGGCGGGCTTAACCGCCCCAGCTCCGCACCGGGCCGCAATCCATGTGGACGAAGTTGGAGCGCGAATAACGCCCCACGCCGCCCGAGGAGCAGGCCTCCGCCGCGCGGGCCATCTGGCTGACCGACCGGGATTTCAGTCGCAGGTCGGCGGCCTGGCCGACCATATGCAATGAATTGCGCGCAACGCCGCCCGAGCGGGACCGAAGCATGGCGTTGGTCTTGGGGCTGCGATATCCGGACAGAAGCATATAGGGTTCGGACACATCCATTAGGCGGTGGGACGCGGCCATGATGTCGATGGTTCGGGGGTCCATCTGGACCGTGTCGCTGGTCCGCCAGTCGCGCATGAAATGGTTGATCTCGCGCAGACCCTCGGGGATATACTCGCCTTCGATCCAATAGATCGTGTCGAGGCTTTCGCCGGTCCGGCCAGAATACATCTTGATTCGGCGAACGTCGCCAGCGCCGCGAAGGAAGCCGAACGCTTGCGATGTCGTGGGTGCTGCCACCACCATCGTTGCTGCGAATGCCCCCAGAAGCCCGCGTCGCGTCAGCCCCGGTAAGGATGATCCTGCCATTTTTGCCTGTCCCGCTTCGATCTTGCCACGTCTGTCTGTGCCGACAGTTCGTCTGCACTCTATGCCATAAGGCGCACGGATTCCCAAGATAGCGTTACGAAAAACGCGAGGGCGGGGTTGCGGATCGGCAGACAACCGCTGATGCCGGTGCGTGATGCATGTTCGTCACCGCAAGTTGCAGGAATGTCACGCGCGCCATGGCCGCGAAACGGACTGCATGGACAGCGGTCCGGCGGTTGTAAATGATGACGTTGAAGCGATTTTTCCTTTGGGTTTTTCAATGACGCGGCGGCTGAGACTGGGACATGCCCTTTGGCTGATGATGGCTTTTCTGCCACCAAGCGCCGTCGTGGCGCAGGAGGCCGGGCTGGCCCAGGTCATCGCGAGCGCCGCCGGAAGCGGCGATCAGATCGCAAGATTCTATCAGGAGCGGCATTACGCGCCGCTTTGGACCGGCCCGGATGCGTCGGAACGGCGGCAAATCTTCCTTGATGCCATTGCGACCGCATCCGAACACGGCCTGCCCACATCGCGCTATGACGCCGCGGGGCTGATCGCACAGCTTCGGGCCGTCTACACCCCCGACGATCTGGGGCGGGTCGAGATGGCGATCACCCGCGCCTTCCTTGCCTATGCCCATGACCTGCGGTCGGGGGCAATCGTTCCGGGCCGCGTCGATCCAACGATCGTGCGCGATGTCAGCCATAGGGAGCCCCTTGCCGAACTCGCCGCGTTCGAGGCTGATCCGGCGGGGTTTCTGCGCAAGCTGCCGCCGCAGGACCCGGAATATGCGCGGCTGATGCGGGCGGCGCGGCTGCTGCGCTCCGCCGATTGGGGGCGCGCGGTCCCCGCATCGATCCTGCGGCCCGGCCAATCGGGCGCGAGCGTGGTCGCGCTGCGCGACCGTCTGATCGCCATGCGTTATCTGGGGCGCACCGCGGCCGCCACTTATGACACGCCGCTGCGCGAGGCCGTGGCACGTTTCCAGACGGATCACGCCCTTTCCGCCGACGGCATCGCGGGCGAGGCGACGCTTGCCGCGCTGAACATCGGCCCGGACGAGCGGTTGAAATCCGTCCTCGTCGCATTGGAGCGGCAACGCTGGATGAACGCGGATCGCGGCGCGCGGCACATCTGGGTGAACCTTGCCGATTTCACGACACAGATCGTGGACGGGGGCGAGGTCGTGTTCCAGACCCGTTCGGTCATCGGCAAGGAGGTTCCGGATCAACGCACGCCGGAATTTTCCGATGTCATGGATCACATGGTCATCAACCCCTCGTGGTTCGTGCCGCGATCGATCGTGACGCAGGAATACCTGCCGCAGCTTCAGCGCAATCGCAACGCGGTGTCGCATATCCATGTCGTCGATGCGAATGGACGGGTGGTGGATCGGGGGGCGGTCAATTTCGGCGCCTACACTGCGCGGACCTTCCCGTTTTCGATGCGCCAACCGCCATCCGACCGGAATGCGCTGGGCCTTGTGAAGTTCATGTTTCCCAACAAGTGGAACATCTATCTTCATGACACGCCATCGAAATCCCTGTTCGACAGGGCTGCACGCGCCTTCAGCCATGGCTGTGTGCGCTTGGCCGATCCGTTCGATTTCGCCTATGCTCTGCTGTCGGCGCAGGAGGCCGATCCCGAGGGGGCTTTCCGCAAGATCCTTGCCAGCCGCAAGGAAACGCGGGTGAACCTTGCGCAGCCTGTGCCGGTGCATCTTGTCTATTTCACCGCGGTGGCGCCCGCGGTCGGGCAGATCAACTATCATCCCGACATCTATGGCCGCGATGCGGCGGTCTGGGATGCGCTGGACGCCGCCGGGGTGGCATTGCGCGAGGTTCAGGGTTAGATCAGTTCCGTCAGTAACGGAGGTCCACATGCCGCATACGATCCGCGAAATCGCAGCCGCCCTCGGGGCAGAGGCGGCGGGTGACCTCGACATCGCAATAGATGGCGTTTCCGAACCGGCCAGCGCCGCGCCGGATCAACTGGCCTTGGCGCTCGATCCGAAATACGCGGCGGGACTGGCCCAAGGGAAGGCGCAGGCGGCTCTGGTCTGGCCGGGTGCGGATTGGCAGGAGTTGGGCCTGAAGGCTGCGATCTTTGCTCCGCGCGGGCGGCTTGCGATGGCGGGGCTGTCGCGAATGATGGACAAGGGGCCGCAGATCGCGCCCGGCATCCACCCGATGACCGTGATCGATCCGACCGCCCAGATTGCCGAAGATGCCGCGATCGGCCCCTTCGTCACCATCGGCGCGGGGGCGCGGATCGGGGCGGGCGCGCGCATCGCCTCGCATGTCTCCATCGGCGAGGGGGTGCGGATCGGTGCGGATGCGCTGATCCTGCAGGGTGCCAAGATCGGCGCACGGGTGGTCATTGGCGACCGGTTCATCTGCCAACCCGGCGCGGCGATCGGTGCGGACGGCTTTTCCTTCGTCACCCCCGAGAAATCCGGGATCGAGGAGATCCGACAGACACTTGGCACCCGCGCCGAAATCCGCGCGCAAAGCTGGGTCCGCATCCACTCTCTCGGCTCTGTCACAATCGGCGACGATGTGGAGATGGGCGCGAATTCCTGCATCGACCGGGGCACCATCCGCGACACGACCGTCGGCAACGGCACCAAGATCGATAACCTGGTCCACCTTGGGCACAATGTGCAGGTCGGGCAGGATTGCCTGCTGTGCGGGCAGGTGGGTGTCGCGGGGTCGGTCAAGATCGGCGACCGTGTGGTGCTGGCAGGGCAGGTCGGCGTGTCGGACAACATCTTCATCGGCGATGACGTGATCGCGGGCGGCGGCACCAAGATCCTGAGCAACGCCCCGGCTGGCCGCGTCCTTCTGGGCTATCCCGCCATCAAGATGGACAGCCATGTCGAAATCCAGAAGGCATTGCGCCGCCTGCCACGACTTGCCGCCAAGGTTGCAGAGCTTCAGAAATCTGTTTCAAACCCTGGTGTAGGTGACTAGAACTTTTACGCGGACGAACAGGAGACAGCCATGACATCCGTCGAACAAGAGGTCATTCGGATCATTGCCGAACAGGCGGTGCTGGACCCGGCGGATGTGACGCCCGATTCCACGCTGGCGGACCTTGGTATCGACAGCCTCGGCCTTGTCGAATCCATCTTCGCCATCGAAGAGGCGTTCGACATTTCCGTCCCGTTCAACGCCAACGATCCTTCGGCCAGCGGGTTCGACATCTCTACCGTGAAGTCCATCGTGGCAGCGGTCGAGGGATTGGTCGCGCAGAAGGCATGAAGCGCGTCGTCATTACCGGGGCCGGCACGATCAATGCGCTGGCCCACGACGTTCCCGGCACGTTCGAGGCGTTCCGCGAAGGCCGTTGCGGCATCACCGAACTGGAGATCCGCGACCGCGACCGCCTGTCGATCCAGATCGGCGGGCAGGTCCACCACTGGGACCCCGAGGCGCATTTCAACCGCCAGCAAATCGTCCTTTATGACAAGTTCACCCAATTCACCCTGCTTGCGGCGCGCGAGGCGGTGGGCCAATCGGGTCTGAACTTCGATGGCCATCTGGGATACGAGGCCGGCGTCGTGCTGGGCACCGCCGCGGGCGGCGTGAACACCTGGGACGAGAATTACCGCACGGTCTACGAGGAAGGGAAGAACCGCGTTCACCCCTTCGTCGTGCCGAAGCTGATGAACAACGCGGCAGCCAGCCACATCTCGATGGAGTTCAACCTCAAGGGGCCAAGCTTCACCGTCGCCACCGCCTGCGCCAGTTCCAATCACGCGATGGGGCAGGCGTTCAACATGGTCCGGTCGGGGATGAGCCGGGCGATGGTCACGGGCGGCTCGGAATCCATGCTCTGCTTCGGTGGCATCAAGGCGTGGGAGGGGCTGCGCGTCATGTCCAAGGACGCCTGCCGCCCGTTCAGCCTGAATCGCAACGGCATGGTGCAGGGCGAGGGTGCCGCCGTCTTCGTGTTCGAGGAATACGAGCACGCCAGGAAACGCGGGGCCGAGATATTGGCCGAGGTTGTCGGCTTCGCCATGACCTCGGATGCGTCCGACATCGTGATGCCCAACAAGCAGGGTGCGGCGCGGGCGATTTCGGGCGCGCTGCGGGATGCGAAGCTGAACGGCGAGGAGGTGGGCTATATCAACGCCCACGGCACCGGCACGGCGGCGAATGACAAGACCGAATGCGCGGCGGTGGCGGATGTGTTTGGCCATCACGCCGACCGGCTGACGATCTCGTCCACCAAATCCATGCATGGGCACCTGATCGGCGGGACCGGCGCGGTGGAGCTTCTGGCCTGCATCATGGCGCTGAAGGACGGGGTGATCGCCCCCACCATCGGCTATGAGGAGCCGGACCCGGAATGTGCGCTGGATGTCGTGCCGAACGTGGCACGGGATGCGAAGGTGGATGTCGTGCTGTCCAACGCCTTCGCTTTCGGCGGGCTGAACGCGGTTCTGGCCCTGCGCAAGGTGTAAGGCCCCCTTTCGGGGGCCTTGGCCTTACTGGCCGGCGTTCTTGGTGTTCGCCTCGGTCACGGCGTTGAAGCCTGCGGTGAAGCCCGACAGCGACAGGTCCAGCGCAACCTTCTGATCGGGAGCGACGACCGGAACGATGGTCAGCACGGCTTTCGATCCGTTCTTGAACGCATCCACCTCGGCCTGCGTGAACCCGACGCGGGAAACGCAGCCGACATTGCTGCACCAGCTGAAGGGATAGACCTTCTCGGGAGTGTTATCGACCTTCATCACCAGATTGGCGGTCAGCAGCGTCTCCAGCGGGACGATGATGGTCGCACCGGCAGCTGCCTGATTCCCGGCGGGCAGGTTGAACAGGCTGAATTCGGCGACGTTGTTGCCCTCGCCATCCTGAAGCAGCTGATAAAGCTGGCAGGGGTTCGTGCCGTCTTCCTCGCGGATGCAACGCTGTTCCCAGTCGTTGAAGTTCGCCTCGACATACATGCTGCCGGGACCGTTCGGATCGGCGGGGGCCGCGCCCATGCTCAGCCCTTCGGCAGCAGGTGCATCGGCAGTCGGCGCGGCGGGGGCAGCCTCCTGCGCGAGCGTGGCCTGTGCAAGGCCAAGGCCCAATGTCAAGGCAAGAAGGCTGGTAAGGGTCTTCGACATTCGCATATCGTCCTCAAGTGGTTCTGCCAGCCGGATTAGCATGTGCGAAAGCCGAAGTCAGGGAGAAACTGTCAGGAAGTCACGCATGAAAAAGGAAAAGGGCCGGCTTTCCGCCGACCCTTTCCGAAGTGATGCTCCCTGTCGGACTGGCCGACTTATTACTGTTACGCTACGGTCTGGCCGATGGTCCGTCAACTGGAATGTTCCGGTTGTCAGGCTGGACGGGAAAAGGCTTCATCCCCACAGGGCGGTTCGGCAGAGGGATTTTCGGATGGACGGCATCTTCATCGGCGGCGGTTGCGAAGGATACGGCGCGGCGCAGACCCTTCTTCTAAAATACGGCAACCGGCACGGTTTGGTCGCCGGCGCGACCGGAACCGGCAAGACCGTCACGCTCCAGGTCATGGCCGAGGGGTTTTCTGCGGCGGGCGTTCCGGTCTTCCTGGCCGATGTGAAGGGCGATCTTGCCGGGCTTGCCCGTCCCGGCAGCGATACCGCAAAGATGCATGAGGGATTCGCGGCCCGCGCAAAGACCATCGGCCTCGATCTGGCTTATGCCGCCTTTCCCGTCACCTTCTGGGATCTGTGGGGGCGGCAGGGACACCCGATCCGCACGACCGTGGCCGAGATGGGTCCGCTGCTGCTGTCGCGGTTGCTGGAGCTGACCGAGGCGCAGGAAGGCGCGCTGAACGTCGCCTTTCGGTTGGCGGACGAGGAGGGGCTGGCGCTTCTGGATCTGAAGGACCTTCAGGCGATGCTGAACTTCGTGGGCGAGAATGCCGAGGAGGTCGGCACCCGCTATGGTCTGGTCGCCAAGGCATCGATCGGCGCGATCCAGCGTCGTCTTCTGGTGCTGGAGAACGAGGGCGGAACGCAACTTTTTGGCGAGCCTGCGCTGGACCTTGCGGACATGATGCAAACCGCGCCGGATGGGCGGGGGCGCATCAACATTCTTGCCGCCGACCGGCTGATGAACTCGCCCCGCTTGTATGCAACGTTCCTTTTGTGGCTGCTGTCGGAATTGTTCGAGACGCTGCCCGAGGTGGGCGATCCTGAAAAACCCAAGCTGGTCTTCTTCTTCGACGAGGCGCATCTGCTGTTCGACGACGCGCCCAAGGCGCTGGTCGCCAAGGTTGAACAGGTGGCACGGCTCATCCGGTCCAAGGGGGTCGGCATCTATTTCGTCACGCAGCAGCCAGCCGACGTGCCAGAAGATATCCTCGCCCAGCTTGGCAACCGGGTGCAGCACGCGCTGCGGGCCTTCACGGCCAAGGATCAGAAGAACCTGTCGCAAGCGGCGCAGACCTATCGCTCGAACCCGCGTTTCGACACCGAAACCGCAATCCGCGAGGTCGGGACGGGCGAGGCGGTGACATCGTTCCTGGAGGCGAAAGGCGTGCCGGGTGTGGTGGAGCGGACTCTGGTGCGCCCGCCATCCTCGCAGCTTGGCCCGATCACGCCGGACGAGCGGGCACAGGCGATCTTCGCCTCGCCGCTGGCGGGGAAGTACGATCGCCTGGTGGATCGCGAGTCGGCATTCGAGAAACTGGCCGCCCGGGTCAAACCGCCAGAGCAGGAACATTCCGCTGGCCGCCGATACGAGCCGAAGAAACCTGCAGCGCGGCGCGGAGACAGCGTGGGCGAGGCCTTTGCCAAATCCTTCGCGCGGCAGCTTGGCTCGCGGTCGGGACAGGCGCTGGTGCGGGGCGTGCTGGGATCGCTGTTCGGCGGACGGCGTTAATCTTCGGCCAGCGGGTGATGTTTCAGGACGAGCGATTTGAGCTGCTCGTCCACCACATGGGTATAGATTTCGACGGTGGCGATGTCGGAATGACCCAGCAGCGTCTGGATTGCGCGCAGGTCCGCGCCGCCTGCCAAAAGATGCGTGGCAAAGGCGTGGCGCAGCGCGTGCGGCGTCACGCGCGACGGCGAAATCCCGGCCATCACCGCGATCTGCTGCACCAGCTTGAAGAAATATTCGCGCCGCAGATGACCTTCGACACCGCGCCCCGGAAACAGGAAGCGCGATTCGCGCACCTCGGAGGCGTCGCGGACTTTCAGCCAGGCGGCCAGCGCCTCGCGCGCCGGAGGGGAAAGCGGCACCAACCGCTCCTTGCCGCCCTTGCCCTTCACAAGCATCATCTGCGGGTTGCCGCGCGCCGCCGCCTCGGGCAGTCCGACCAGTTCGGACACACGCATCCCCGTTGCATAAAGCAGTTCCATCATGCAGCGGTTTCGAACCTGCGCGGCATCGCTCCGGCCCTTGTCACGGGCGGCTTCGAGCAGCCGATCCACCTCCTCGACGCTCAGCGTGCCGGGCAGTTTCCGGGCAGGGCCGGGGCCTTTCATGCGGATGGCAGGATTGTCGGCCCGCAGCCCTTCCTCATGCGCGAACCTATACATCTGGCGGATCGACACCAGCCGCCGCGCACGGGTCGCCTTGGACAGACCCTGCGCATCGCAGAAGATCAGGTAATCCTCGACCGCTTGCCGATCCGCGCGGGTGAAATCGGACGCGCGCCGCTCCAGCCAGCCGGCGAAGTCCTTCAGATCGCGACCATAGGCCAGAAGCGTGTTGCGCGCGGCCCCGATCTCGGCTGCCTGCGCATCAAGAAAGCGCGAGATCCAGGCGTGGTCGCTCATCCCCGCCGCTCCAGCAGCATCAGTTGCAGCGCCACGCGTTTCGCCTGATCGTCAAGCCGCAAGGACAGCAGGATCGACAGCCCTTCGGTCACGCCGCGCAGATCGCCCTGCACCCCGCGCGAGATGCGATCGACCCCCAGCATCAACGCCTCGCCCACCCGGTTTTCGGCAAGCAGGCCCTGCGCCTCGGGCGAGGGAACGGGCCGCATGAAGGCGGCCGCGATGGCCCGGGCAAGGCTGTCGGTCGTCGGAACGCCCGTCAGCTTGCCGCGGGCGATCCCGGCAAGGAAAACCTCGGTCGGATCGTCGGGGGCATGGGTCTTGGCGGCATCCGCATAATCCCCCGCCAGCAGCCCGATCCGATAGGCAAGCGCCGCATCTTCGCCCCGCAATTCGCTGTTCAGCAGCGGCTCGGCATAGATGCGGGCAAATGGGACTTCCAGTTCGGCGCCGACCATCTGTCGCCACGCGGCCCCAAGCGCCGGGGCGGGATCGCCCGCATCGAGGCCCGCATCCAGCGCATGGATCGCCGCGACCCGGTCCCAGACACCGCCGGATGCCGCAGCCTGCCGTTCGGTGTAAAGGCCCAGAAGCTGGTTCGGCTCCAGCACGCCCGCGCGCGAGAGACGCTCTGCCGCCTCTAGCTGGGCCTTCCAGCCGGCGGTTTCGCGCAGTTCGGCATGGGCGAAAGCGAGCGGCAAGGTATTGGTCGAAAGCGGCTCGCCAATCGCCTCGAACATGCGCCAGTTGAGCGGATTGGGACGTTCGGGCGGGGGCAGGGGCGGCTCGCCCTCGTAAAGCTCGGGGTCGAGGAAGCGGGACAAAAGCGCGTCCTCGTCCGCAGGAATATGGCCCAGCGCCACGCCGGTGCGCAGCGTCAGCGCAGCCGCATTCCAGTCACCCGACCGTGCAAGGCAGAAGACCCGCGCCGGAAAGGTCGGCGCCAGATGCGGCGAGGCATCGATGATCTTGCAGGCGCGATCCTCGGTTCCCTGAAGCAGGGCGATGTCGAAACTGCGGCGGAACGGCTCCACGCTGTCCGAACCAGCAACGTCCAGCAGCGCCTGTGCCTGATCGAGTGCGCCCATCGACAGCAGCTTGTCCACCCGCGCAAGCAAAAGCGCGTTGCCGGTTCCCGCGTCGGCGGGCGGATCGGCTTCGGCGAGGAGCAGCGTCATCATCAGCCCATGCAGCGCCGGCAGGCTGTTCGCGGGTGCGGCGGTGATCTTCGCCGCGATCTCGTCCGCGCGGCCAAGGCCCCAGAGGTTGCGCGGCAAACCTGTCTGGCGCGGCGTCAGCAGCCCCGCGCCATCGGCGCTTGGCCCATCCAGCGGCGTCACCGCGACATGGCCGGGCAGTGGCGAGGTCGAAACCGCAGGCTCTGCCGGTTTCGGCGCGGGCATGACCACGGGCGTCGTCACCGATTGCGACAGCCAGTCGATTGCGGAAAGCGGCGCTTCCGCATGCGCGGGCAACGCGCCCGCAAGACACAGGAAGGCGAGGTGCCTAGCCCGCATCCAGCACCACCGGCTTGGTGATCTCCGACTGCGGCGGATCCATGTCACCCAGATAGGCGAAACCGGCCAATGCCGCGAAACCCAGAACCGCCAGCAGCAGCACCGTCTTGATGATGAACCCCATGTCTTGCCTTTCTGCCCGTCGCAGCGCCGCTTCCGGCGTCATTGGCGATTGTATCTGGCAATCGCGTTCAGTTCACGCCATTACCCCATAACAGTGTCGTGGGCCAGAACCCGCGCGAGTTTTGAAGACAGGGAAGAATGGCGCGGCTGAAGAAAACCGTTGTGCTGGTCGGGATGATGGGTGCGGGCAAGACCGCCGTGGGCACCCAGCTGGCGCGGCAGCTTGGTGTGCCCTTCGTCGATTCGGATGACGAGATCGAAAAGGCCGCCGCGCGCAGCATCCCCGAAATCTTCGCCGATCATGGCGAGGCGTTCTTTCGCCAGAAAGAATCGCAGGTTCTGTCGCGGCTTCTTCTGGGCGCTCCATGCGTTCTGTCCACCGGCGGCGGTGCGTTTCTGGCCGAGGCGAACCGGCGCGCGATCGCGGATCATGGCGTTTCGGTCTGGCTGCGGGCCGAGCTGGACCTTCTGTGGCAGCGCGTGCGGCACAAATCCTCGCGCCCCTTGCTGCGCACGGCGAACCCGCGCCAGACGCTTGCCGATCTTCTTGCCGCACGCGAAGACATCTATGCCATGGCCGCGATCACCGTGGACAGCCTGCCGGGCGTTCCGGTCGATCAGATGGCCGCCCGCGTGCGCGACGCCTTGTTCCGCCACCCCCATGTCATGGAGCCGTGAATGGATATCGTCCCCGTCGATCTTGGAAGCCGCAGCTATGAGGTCCGCATCGGGCGGGGGCTGATCGACCGGGCAGGGGCCGAGATCGCGCCTCTGCTGCGGCGCAAACGCGTGTCGATCATCACGGATGAAAATGTCGCCGATACGCAACTGCCGCGCCTGATCGCCGCGTTGGAGGCGGAGGGGGTCGAGGCCACCTCGCTGGCACTTCCCGCCGGAGAGGCCACGAAAAGCTGGCCGCATCTGGCCCACGCCACCGAATGGTTGCTGGAACAGAAGGTCGAGCGGCGCGATGTGGTCGTTGCGCTTGGCGGCGGCGTGATCGGCGATCTGGCCGGATTTGCCGCGTCGATCCTGCGGCGCGGCGTGCGCTTCGTGCAGATCCCGACCTCGCTTCTTGCACAGGTGGACAGCTCCGTCGGCGGCAAGACCGGGATCAACACGACGCAGGGCAAGAACCTCGTCGGCGCATTCCATCAACCCTCGCTGGTGCTGGCCGATATCGACGCGCTGCAAAGCCTTCCGCGCCGCGAGTTCCTGTCCGGCTATGGCGAGGTCGTCAAATACGGTCTTCTGGGCGATGCGGCATTCTTCGGCTGGCTGGAAGCGAACGGTCCGGCACTGACCGACCCGGCACTGTGCCAGCGCGCCGTCCTGCGTTCCGTCCAGATGAAGGCCGAGATCGTCGCCCGGGACGAGACCGAAGAAGGCGACCGCGCGCTGCTGAACCTCGGCCATACATTCTGCCATGCGCTGGAAAAAGCCACAGGCTATTCCGAACGTCTGCTGCATGGCGAAGGCGTAGCGATCGGTTGCGTGCTTGCGCTGGAATTGAGCCAGCGTCTGGGCCTCTTGCCACAAGAAGCCCCAAGCCGCCTGCGTGCGCATCTGCGGGCGATGGGAATGAAGGTCGACCTGACCGACATCCCGGGCGAACTTCCAAGCGCAGAGGCGCTGCTGGCCCTGATGGGTCAGGATAAAAAAGTCATCGATGGCAAACTGCGCTTCATCCTCGCGCGGGACATTGGCGAGGCGTTCATCTCATCCGACGTTCCGGCGGACGCCGTTATTGCCACGCTTAAAGGATGAGATAGCAGTAAAAAGTTACATAACCCAGATTATATCAATCTGTGGTCAGGTGGATTCAAGTTTGAATTGTGACTTTGGAGTAAGATCAGGATCTTGCAACAAGGAGGAATTCTCATGCGAAGATCCGCACTTTTCCCCACTGGTCAACCGACCACCGATCCCATACACCGCAAGCCCACGAAGACGGAGAGCCGCGATGCCCGACATCATTGCACGCTGCGAGGCCAAAGGTTTGCGGATGACCGACCAGCGGCGCACGGTCGCCCGCGTCATCGGCACCGCCGAGGACCACCCGGATGTCGAGGAACTCTATGCCCGCGCCTCCGCGATCGATCCGCGGATTTCGCTCGCGACCGTCTACCGGACCGTGAAGCTGTTCGAGGAAGCCGGTATCCTCGACAAGCTGGAATTCGGCGATGGCCGCGCCCGGTATGAGGACGCCGAGCGCGATCACCACGATCACCTGATCGACCTTCACACCGGCGAGGTCATCGAATTCGTCGATCCCGAAATCGAGGCGCTGCAGGAAAAGATCGCGCGAAAGCTCGGCTATCGGCTCAAGGGCCATCGGCTGGAGCTTTATGGAGTGCCGATCAAGAATGGATAACCTGCGCGGTATCGGGCTGATGATCCTCGCAATGGCGCTTTTCGCCGTCGAGGACGTATTCATCAAGCTTGCCTCGGCGCTGATGCCGACCGGTCAAGTCATTGCTGCAACTGGTCTTTTCGGCGCGACCTGCTTTGGGATCGCGGCCGTGATGCGGCGCGAGACGCTTTTCCGCCGCGAGGTCTGGTGGGGCGCGGCAGGCCTGCGGAACTTCGGCGAGATGATTGCGACCGGCGGTTTCGTGACCGCTCTTGCGCTGGCTCCGCTGGCGCTCGTATCGGCCATCCTTCAGGCGCAGCCGCTCGCCCTCACCTGCTGCGCGGCGCTGTTCCTTGGCGAAAAGGTCGGCTGGCGCCGCTGGACGGCGATCGCCGTCGGTTTCATCGGCGTGCTCGTCATCATTCGCCCGTGGGATGACGGCTTCCGCCCCGAAGTGGGCTGGGCAGTGCTGGGCATGATCGGCCTGACGATCCGCGACCTCGCAACCCGCAAGGTGCCGCGCAGCGTCGGGGCAGTCTCGCTCAGTTTCTCGGCGCTGTTCGTGATCTTCGTAATGGGCACGGCGATGATCGCCACCCAGGGCGGGTTCGTCGTGCCGACTGCGCATGGGGCGTGGCTTCTGCTGGGAACGGTCGTGTCCGGAACGGTGGGCTACGTCACCATCGTCGCCGCAACCCGCATCGGAGAGGTGTCTGTGGTGATGCCCTTCCGCTATGCCCGGCTCGTCTTCGTCATCGTGCTTGGCGCGCTGCTGCTGGGCGAGCGGCCGGACATGGGCGTGATCGCCGGCGCGACGCTGGTCGTGGGCTCGGGCATCTATACGCTGATCCGGGAAAGGCAGCTTCGCAAAATTGCTAACGCAAACACGGCTTAGCGCCCCTTCCCATAACGTTTCGGGCAAGCTAGACACTTGGCGAGCGTCAATAGAGGACAGGCCATGAGCACCATCATCGACATCCACGCACGCGAAATCCTGGACAGCCGGGGCAACCCCACCGTCGAAGTCGATGTGACGCTGGAAAGCGGCGCGATGGGCCGCGCTGCCGTCCCCTCGGGCGCATCCACCGGCGCGCATGAGGCGGTCGAGAAGCGTGACGGCGACAAGTCCCGCTATCTGGGCAAGGGCGTTCTGGACGCCGTCGCCGCCGTCAATGGCGAGATTGCCGAGACGCTGGTCGGGTTCGACGCGACCGAACAGGTCGGCATCGATCGCACCATGATCGAAATGGACGGCACGCCCAACAAATCCCGTCTGGGCGCGAACGCCATCCTCGGTGTGTCGCTGGCCGTGGCGAAGGCCGCCGCCGAATACACTGCCCAGCCGCTGTTTCGCTATGTCGGCGGCACCTCGGCCCGCATCCTGCCCGTCCCGATGATGAACATCATCAACGGCGGCGAGCATGCCGACAACCCGATCGACATTCAGGAATTCATGATCATGCCGGTTTCGGCGGAAAACGTCCGCGAGGCGATCCGCATGGGGTCCGAAGTGTTCAACACCCTGAAGAAAGAACTGTCGGCTGCCGGCCACAACACCAATGTGGGCGATGAGGGCGGCTTCGCGCCGAACCTGAACTCTAGCCGTGACGCGCTTGATTTCATTCTGAAATCCATCGAAAAGGCTGGGTATAAGCCGGGCGAGGATATCTACCTCGCGCTCGACTGCGCCTCGACCGAATACTTCAAGGGCGGCAAGTATGAGATGAAGGGCGAAGGCAAGTCCCTCACCTCGGCCGAAAACGTCGATTACCTCGCCGCTCTCTGCGCCGACTATCCGATCATCTCGATCGAGGATGGCTGCGCCGAGGATGACTGGGACGGCTGGAAGCTGCTGACCGACCGTCTGGGCAATTCGGTGCAGCTGGTCGGCGACGATCTGTTCGTGACCAACCCGCGCCGCCTGGCCGAAGGCATCGAAAAAGGCTGCGCCAACTCGATGCTGGTCAAGGTCAACCAGATCGGCTCGCTGACCGAAACGCTGCAGGCCGTCGATATGGCCCACCGCGCGCGCTACACCAACGTCATGTCCCACCGCTCGGGCGAGACCGAGGACAGCACCATCGCCGACCTCGCCGTGGCGACCAACTGCGGCCAGATCAAGACCGGCTCGCTCTCGCGCTCGGACCGTCTGGCGAAATACAACCAGCTGATCCGGATCGAGGAACTGCTGGGCGAAGTGGCCGAATATGCAGGCCGCTCCATCCTGCGCAAGTAAGCGCGCGGCAGCCGCCCGCGCCGATGGCCCCCAGCGGGGGCTTGAGGCGCGGGCGCCCTACCCGCTGATCCTGCCGCCCGAGACCGGAGCACGAACGCCGGTCGTCGAAACGCAAGAGGTCGGCATCCCCCGCGCTACGCGGACAGCCAGAAAGGCGAAGGCCTGCGCCTCCAGCATGTCGCCGTCCAGCCCCACGGCCTCCACCGGCAGCACGTCCACACCGCAGCGTGCCGCAAGCATCTGCATCATCGCCCCGTTGTGACGCCCGCCCCCTGTCGCAAGGATCTTGCCCACCGGCGCAGGGAAATGCCGCAGCCCCTCTGCCACCGACGCCGCCGCAAACCCCGTCAGCGTCGCACAGGCATCCGCATCGGCCAGATGTCCCACCCGCTGTAGGATCGCGTGGAAATCGTTCCTGTCCAGAGACTTGGGCGGCACTCTTGCGAAAAAATCCCGTGTCAGGAACTCATTCAGAACCGTCTCATCCACCGCGCCGGACGCCGCCAGACTTCCACCCTCGTCCCGATCCAGTCCAAGCCGCGCGCGCACCAGATCGTTTATCGGTGCATTGGCCGGGCCGGTGTCGAAAGCCAGAACGGCCCCCGGTGCCTCTGGCGCGCCGTGCCGCGGATCAACCCATGTGACATTGCCGACGCCGCCAAGGTTCAGAAAAGCCAGCGGCATCTCCTCGCCCGCCCAATGCGCGCAGGCGAAATGGAAAAACGGCGCCAGCGGCGCGCCCTGCCCGCCTTGCCGGACATCTTCGCTGCGGAAGTCCCAGACCACCGGACAGCCCAGCGCCGCCGCCAGACGTTCGCCCGATCCGACCTGCAATGTCCGCGCGCCCGCAGGATCATGCGCCAGCGTCTGCCCATGAAATCCCACCACATCGGGGCGGAACCCTGCCAGAATTTCGGCATGGGCGGCCTCCACCACCTCTGTCGCGGCGGAAACGGCATCTCCTTCCCACAATCCCAAGCCGGCGCGGATCGTCTCGCGCTCGGCATCCGAATACGGGCGATAGGCGCTATCGCCAAAGTCGAGTATACGCGCGCCGTCGGTCAGCACCATCGCGGCATCGACCCCGTCCAGCGACGTTCCCGACATGGCCCCAAGCGCCCAGACCGGCCCCGATTTCAACATTGGCAAATCCCACCCGTCCCGGCTATACGGCAAACCTCAATATATAAAGCACGAGACAACCATGACCTACCATGCGAAATCGGATTTCCTGCGCGTGATGATGGAACGCGGGTATCTCGCCGATTGCACCGACTATCAGGCGCTCGACGAGGCTTTGTCCAAGGGGGTCGTCTCGGCTTATATCGGCTATGATGCGACCGCCGCGTCGCTGCATGTCGGGCATTTGCTGAACATCATGATGCTGCGCTGGCTGCAAAAGACGGGCCACCAGCCGATCACGCTGATGGGTGGCGGCACGACCAAGGTGGGCGATCCCAGCTTCCGCGCCGACGAACGCCCCCTTTTGACCGAGGCGCAGATCGGCTCGAACATCGACGGGATGCAGCGCGTCTTCGCACAATACCTGACCTATGGCGACGGCGAGCGTGACGCGATCATGCTCAACAATGCCGAATGGCTGGACGGGCTGAACTACCTCGAATTCCTGCGCGACATCGGGCGGCATTTCTCGGTCAACCGGATGCTGTCGTTTGAATCAGTGAAATCGCGGCTGGATCGGGAACAGTCGCTCTCCTTCCTCGAATTCAACTACATGATCCTTCAGGCCTATGACTTTCTGGAATTGAACCGCCGCTATGGCTGCATCCTGCAGATGGGCGGCTCGGACCAGTGGGGCAATATCATCAACGGGATCGACCTGACCCGTCGCGTGATCGACAAGCAGATCTATGGTCTGACCTCGCCGCTGCTGACCACCTCGGACGGCAAGAAAATGGGCAAGTCGCAGGGCGGCGCGATCTGGCTGAACGGCGACATGCTCTCGCCCTATGACTTCTGGCAGTTCTGGCGCAACACGACCGACGCCGACGTGGGCCGCTTCCTGAAGCTTTATACCGAGCTTCCGGTCGAGGAATGCGAGCGTCTGGGCGCCCTCGCCGGGTCCGAGATCAACGCGGCCAAGGTGATCCTTGCCAACGAGGTGACCGCGCTGCTGCACGGGCGCGATGCCGCCACCGCAGCCGAAGCCACCGCCAAAGCCGTATTCGAGCAAGGCGGCGTCGGCGAGGAGCTTGAGGTCGTAACCCTTGCCGCCCTTCCCGAAGGTCTGTCCGTCGCGCGTTTCCTGGTCGATGCAGGGCTTGTAACCTCCGGCAAAGAGGCGAAGCGTCTGATTGCCGAGAACGGCCTGCGCTTCAACAACGAGCTTGTCGCCGACGCCAATGCGCCCGTGACGGCAGAGACTATCGGTGCAGAACTCAAGGTCTCGATGGGCAAGAAGAAGCACCGGCTGGTCCGGCTCGGCTGACCCGTTCGTGAAAATCTTTGGGGGGAAGGTGATGGAAGTCCCCTTCCCCTTGCACTATCGTCCTTGTGAATTGCGTATCATTGACAAAGCGGAATGACATGAAAATCAAGGCATTGCTGACCGCAACCGCGCTCGTGGCCCTTTTGGCGGGATGCGAGCAGATGTTGGAGCCTGCGCCGCCGCCCGGCCCGCAATTCATCGAAAACGCCTATGTCGCGGTCGATGACGGAAAATATGATCTGCCCGCTGTCCCGGTAGACCAGATCCCACCGCAATTCCGCCGTCAGGTCGTGGATTACGAGACTGCCGAGGCTCCCGGCACCATCGTGATCGATCCTGCGCAAAAGCTGCTTTATCTGGTGCAGGGCGACGGCAAGGCGCTCCGTTACGGCATCTCGGTCGGGCGCGAAGGCTTCGATTGGGCCGGCACCGCCATCGTGTCGCGCAAGCGTCCCTATCCCACATGGACCCCGCCGCCCGAGATGATCGAGCGTCAGCCGAGCCTGGAGCGTTGGAAGGATGGCCAGCCCGGCAGCCCGTCGAACCCCCTGGGCGTGCGCGCTATCTATCTGACCACGAACGGCGTCGATCACGGCTACCGCATTCATGGCACGCCGGAATGGCGCAGCATCGGGCGCAACGCATCCTCGGGCTGCTTCCGCATGATCCATCAGGACATCATCGACCTTTACAACCGGGTGCAGCCGGGCGCGAAGGTCGTCGTGCTCAACCCGGACGGAACGGTGCCGACAAAACTGCGCCTGCCGCCTCCCGCGCCGAAGAAGGCGAAACCCGCCGCGCCGAAGCCTGCCGAACAGCCGGTGCCTGCGGCAACGCCCGAAACGCTCGCCCCGGCCACGGTGACCGAGACGCCGCTGCCCGCCGAAGAAGCCGAGACGCCTGCACCCGAGGCTCCAGCAACCGAACCGCCGGCAGCAGAATCGCCTGCGGACCCGGCGCCCGCGGAACTGCCTCCGGCGGAGGCACCTGCACCGGAAGCGGACACGGCCTCACCCCCGGCACCGGTCGTTCCGGCGCCTGAAGCCGAAACGCCGGGCGAAGACGTCACGCCGAACTAAGACGATGGCGGGGAAGGACGATCATCGCCCTTCCCCCCTTTCAGCCTCTGGAAACTCTGTCTATCCTGCCCGTCCAGACAGGAAATCCTCTCATGACCCTCGGATCGCGCCGGCCCGTCGTCGGCATCATCGGCAACAACCACCTCATCAACGATGGCTGGTCCGTGCATCTTGGCGGGCGGATGGTCACCGAAGCCGTCGCGCAAGCGGCCGGCTGCATGCCGATCATCATCCCGTCCGACCCCCGGCTGGTGTCCATCCCGGAACTGTTGGACCTGTGCGACGGCTTCCTGCTGACCGGGGGGCGTCCCAACGTCCACCCCGAGGAATACGGCGAGGAGGAAACCCCCGCGCATGGCACCTTTGATCGCAGCCGCGACGCGGTGGCCCTGCCGCTGGTGCGCGCCTGCGTCGAACGCGGTCAGCCGTTCTTCGGCATCTGCCGCGGGTTTCAGGAGGTGAACGTCGCGATGGGCGGAACCCTCTATCCCGAAATCCGCGAGCTTCCTGGCCGCATGAATCACCGGATGCCCCCCGACGGCACGCAGGAGGAGAAGTTTGCCCTGCGCCACAAGGTCCGCTTCAACAAGGACGGCCCGTTCCACCGCGTCCTCGGCGCTGACGAGGTGATGACCAACACGCTGCACGGTCAGGGCATCAAGACCGCAGGCGCGCGGGTCAGGATCGACGGCCACGCCCCGGACGGCACGCCCGAGGCGATCTTCATCGAAGATGCGCCGGGATTTACCCTTTCGGTGCAGTGGCACCCCGAATGGCAGGCGGTGAGCGATCCGGTCTCGCGCCCGCTTTTCGAAGCATTCGGGGATGCCGTGCGCAACTGGTCCGGACGGACCTAGGCCCCTTGCGCGACAACGGCAGCGGCGGCGGCAAGCGCGCCCGGCCCGTGCGGGATATCGAGGGCGATCATCCCCGCCTCCATCACCGCCAGCGCGCCCAGCGTCATATGCGCGTTCACATGCCCCATATGCGCGACGCGCAAGAACCCGTGATAGGCGGGGTCCGTCGGATCGGCCATGCCAAGCCCGATCCCGAGCGTCACGCCCGCCTTGCCCTCGGTCCATTCGCGCAGCCGCGTCGCATGGGGCGCGCCCAGCCGTGCCGCCGTGACCGCCCGCCCGCGATGGGCCTCGTCCTCGATGTTGAGCCCGATCTGCGGATTGCCGGCGGACCAAGCATCGAACGCTGCCCAAACCGTGCGCGCCAGCGTATCATGCCGCTTCCACACCGCCTCCAGCCCTTCTTCGGCGATCATGTTCAGCGACTCGCGCAGACCGTAGAGGTGGTGCGTCGGCGCGGTGCCGTTGAAATGGTCGTGGAAATAGCCGACCTTGGCGCGCGGGGTCCAATCCCAATGCGGGGTGCGAAGGTCGTTCCCCAAAGACCGCTCATGCGCCTTTTCGGAAAACCAGATGAATCCCAGCCCCGGCGGCACCATCAGCCCCTTCTGGCTGGCGGCGATGGCCACGTCCGCGCCCCATTCATCCATGCGGAATTCGTCGCAGCCCATCGAGGCGATGCAGTCCACCGCCAGCAGCGCGTCATGCCCCACTGTATCCATCACCGCGCGCACCGCGGCCACATCGTTGCGCACCGAGGTTGCCGTATCGACATGGGTGACCAGCACCGCCTTGGCGTCCGGGTGGGCGCGCAGCGCCTCCTCCACCCGGTCCATGGTCACCGGACTGCGCAGCCCGAAATCGACGGAGACGACGTTCACGCCCACCGCCGCCGCTGCCGTCGCCCAGCCCAGACCGAACCGCCCCGTGACCAGCACGATCGCCTTGTCCCCGCGCGAGAAAAGGTTGAGGTTCGCAGCCTCCCACACCGCATGGCCGTTGCCGATATAGATGGCGACATTACCCGCCGTGCCCGCGACCGCGCGAAGGTCGGGCAGGATGCCCGCGACCATCTCGTGCAGCTGCCCCTGATATATGTTGGGCGCGCCGCGATGCATCGCCTGCAACACGCGATCGGGCATGGTCGAAGGCCCGGGAATGGCAAGATAGGGGCGACCGTAGGCAAGGCTCATGGGGCTCTCCGACATCTGGTGCCGGAATCGCTACGGCCCCTGCGCGCTAACGTCAATGCCGCGTCCTTGCCAGCCCGCCCCTGCCGCGTTAGACCCAAGGCCCAAGACGGAGAGCCAGATTGTCACTTGAACAGATGAACTTGCGCGACCCCCGTTACGCATCGCACAGGCTGTTCGGGCGGCTGTGGCGCGGATACCTCACGCCTCACAAGGGCATGATGGCCCTTGCCTTCCTTCTGATGGTGATCGAGGGATCGACCCTCGGAGCGCTGTCATGGATGATCAAACCACTGTTCGACCGCGTCTTCACCCCCGAAGGTGCCAGTTCGCTGGTCTGGGTCGGTTTCGCAATCATGGCGCTTTTCGCGGTCCGCGCGACGACGTCGGTGCTCTCCAAGGTGATCCTGACGCGGATCTCGCAGAAAAGCTCCACCGCGATGCAGGCGGACCTGTTGGCCCATATGCTGACCCTGGATCAGGATTTCTTCCAGAAGAACTCTCCGGGCCAGTTGATCGAACGGGTTCAGGGCGACACCGCCGCGGTTCAGGGTGTCTGGTCATCGGTCATCACGGGCATCGGGCGCGACACGATCGCGCTGGTCGGATTGTTCGTCGTGGCGTTGAACATCGATCTGCACTGGACGCTGGCGGCGATGGTCGGCGCGCCCTTGCTGATCCTGCCGGCGGTGATCGTCCAGCGGTATATCCGGCGCAAGGTAAACCAGTCCCGCGCCCAATCCGGCCTGCGCGCAACCCGGCTGGACGAGATATTCCACGGCATCCAGGCCATCAAGCTGAACCGGATGGAGGGCTATCAGCTTGGCCGCTTCCGCTCCATCGTCGGCATCCTCGTGCGGAACGAGGTCCGGACGGCGGGCGGGCGGGCGACGATCCCGGCGCTGGTCGATCTGATCACCGGCCTTGGCTTCTTTACCGTGCTGATGCTGGCCGGGAACGAGATCATCTCGGGCGAGCGGACGGTGGGCGAGTTCATGTCCTTCTTCACCGCGATGGCGCTGACCTTCCAGCC
Organism: Falsirhodobacter xinxiangensis; assembly: GCF_004959935.1. GTDB lineage: Bacteria > Pseudomonadota > Alphaproteobacteria > Rhodobacterales > Rhodobacteraceae > Falsirhodobacter > Falsirhodobacter xinxiangensis. The sequence continues at coordinate 248,812 of NZ_SMYN01000002.1, forward strand.
GCTGCGCCGTCTGGGCGACATGTCCGGCTTCTGGCAGGTGGCGGCGGCAAGCCTGACGCGCATCTTCCTGCTGTTCGATCTGCAACCTGCCGCCCGCCCGCCTGCCTCCGCCAAGCCGGCGAAGACGCCGCCTGAGATCGAACTGCGCGATGTCGGCTTCTCCTATGGGGATCAGCCGGTGCTGAACGGCGCCAGCTTCACCGCGCGCGCGGGCAAGATGACCGCACTTGTCGGCGCTTCGGGTGCGGGCAAGTCGACGGTGTTCCATCTGTTGACCGGGCTGGCACAACCCGCCTCGGGGCAGATCCTGTTCGACGGCGTGGACATCCAGCACTTCTCGCTTTCCGATCTGCGGACGGAATTCGCCGTCGTCTCGCAGGAATCGGCGCTTTTCGACGAAACGATCCGCGAAAACGTGATCCTTGGCCGCGACGTTCCCGAGGCCCGGCTGCGCGAGGCGCTGGACGCCGCCCATGTGAGCGAGTTCATCGACGGCCTTCCCCAAGGTGTCGATACCCATGCCGGGCCGCGCGGATCGGCTTTGTCCGGCGGGCAGCGGCAGCGCGTGGGGATTGCGCGGGCGCTGATCTCGGACGCGCCGGTGCTGCTCATGGACGAGGCGACCTCGGCGCTGGACGCGCAATCGGAAAAGCTGGTGGCCGAGGCGCTGAACCGTCTGGGCCATGGCCGCACGACGCTGGTGATCGCGCACCGTCTGTCCACCGTGCGCGATGCCGACAAGATCGTGGTCATGGACGCCGGGCGGGTCGTGGACGAAGGCACGCATGACGAGCTTTTGGCGCGCGATGGCATCTATGCCGGGCTCTACCGGCTGCAATTCAAGGATCAGGCATGACGCGGACGATCTGGAAGCTGACGGGCGCGGACCGGCTGGAGTTTCTTCAGAACCTCGTGACCAACGACGTGACGCCGTTGCAGCGTCCGGGCATCGTCTGGGCGGCGCTGCTGACGCCGCAGGGTAAGTATCTGGCGGATTTCTTCATCGTCTCGCAGGGGGACGATCTGTTGGTGGACATCGCGGACACGATTGCCGAGCCGACGCTGCGCCGCTTGTCGATGTACAAGCTGCGGGCGGATGTGCAGATCACACCTGCGGGCATCCAAGTGCATCGCGGGATCGGCCCCACCCCGGCGGGCGCGTTTGCGGACCCCCGGCACGAGGCGATGGGCTGGCGGCTGTATGGCGAGGGCGCCTCGCAGGACGTCGATTGGGACGCGATCCGGGTCGCACATGTCGTGCCGGAAACGGGGATCGAGCTGACGCCCGAGACCTATATCCTCGAAGCCGGGCTGGAACGCCTCCACGGAGTAGATTTCCGCAAGGGCTGCTATGTCGGGCAGGAAGTGACCGCCCGGATGAAGCACAAAACCGAGTTGAAGAAGGGCCTCGTGCGCGTCGCCATCGACGGCACCGCCCCGGTCGGGACCGAGATCACGGCGGGCGGCAAATCCGCCGGCACGCTATTCACGCAAAGCGGCGGTCACGCCATCGCCCATCTGCGGCTGGACCGCGCAACCGAGGAGATGCAGGCGGGGGATGCCCGCCTGCGCCTTGATCATTCGGCCTGAAGCAGGTCCGCCACGTCCAGCAGGATGAACTCGTTATCGGCGGCCTTGCCGATCTCGCGCCCGCCCGAAAACGGCAGGTTGTTGTCATTCGCCACCAGGATCTGCGTCTCGTTCACGCGGATCACATCCTCGATGGTCTGGAACGGGAAGTCGAATACGCCATCCGTGCTGCCGAAGGCTGCGCCAATCCCTTCGGGGTCCTGGATGTTCATCAGATCGATGCTGCCGATGCGGCGGATATACCCTTCGGCGTCCACTGATGCGGTATCGACCAGCGTGATGCGTTTCACCTTGGCAGGCATGGGATAGCCGGTCCCCACACCCTCGCCCGCGTCGCGTTCGATGACCAGCGCGCGGGTCGCGTCGATGAAGTTGAAATCGCCAATCGCCACCGCCCCTTCGGACAGGCGGAAGCGATAGCTGTCGCCCGTCCATTCACCCGCCGCCGGATCGAAGACGATGACACGCAGGAAATCGCCCTCGGTCCCGGCTTCGGTCAGCAGCGGTTTTTCAAGCATCCCCCACAAAAGGTCGGTGCCCGGCTGCAGCGCCATGCCCTCGTATCCGCCCGAACGCTGAACGCGGAAATCCTTGCCCGGCTGCGCGGGAACGACGGTGCCGGGCGTGTCGGGTCCGGTCAGGACCGCGCCATCCAGCTCGGTCGCGAAGACGTCCAGAATGCGGCCATCCAGCGCGGCGCGGATGATCCACGGGCCGAACTCGTCGCCGATCCAGATTTCCCCGTTCAGAAACTGGATGCTTTCGGGGTCGAAATCCGCGCCGGTCAGGTAACGCGCATCCGTCCCTTCATAGGCGATGCGGAACGGAACCTTGAAATCCGGGTCGTGCAGAAAGACGCTTTCATGCCGCGTCACGGTGCCGTTGGCGAAATCCGGCGTCATGCGGTGAAAGAACAGCAGCGCGTCGGCGCTGTTCACCTTAGACCCGAAGCCGTTGTCGGTCAGCGCGAAAATGCTGCCGTCTTCGGCCAGATTCATCGCAAATCCGGACATGCCCTGCACCGGCTGGCCGAGGAAAGGCAGGGACAGCCCGGTCGGATGCGCGCCATACGCTTTGCCCGTATCCGCAGGCGCCGTCATCGGATCGCGATTCGGTGTCTTGCCGGTGAACTTGCCCGAGATCCACGCGTCGCGCGGCGCGTCCGCCGGAGGCGCGATCAGCGTCATCGCAGGCAGATGGGCATGGCCCGCCAGCGTGGCGGTGAATGTTTCCTCTGCCATGGCGGGCGCGGCACCCAGTGTCAGGGCAGCAAGCGCGGGAATGAAACGCATCGTAAAACCTTCTTCTTCACGGTGTTCCGGCCCCGGTTAGCGTTCCCATACGACATAAACTTATAGTTTAAGTTGCAGTTTTCTGAACCAAACCGATGCAGCCTTGCCACATGACAACCTGTGGATGCGTTAACTCTTGCTAGGCGTGTGTGCCTTAATTTATCGTTTGCGATGAAGCCTCCCGGCGGAGGCATCCATATCATACGGAGTTGACGAATGCGTTCTTCCACCGGGTATATCCTCGTCGCAGCCCTTGCCGTCACCGCAGCCCCCGCACTCGCCGGCGGCCCGGTCGCCCCTATAGGCGAGATCGAACCGATCGCCCCGGCGGCTGTTGCACCCACAACGCCGTTCGCAGGCGCTTATGTCGGGGCCGATATCGGTTATGCCTTCAAGGGTGACGACGTTGTCGGGATCAACCCCTCGGGCCTGAACGACGGTGATCTGGAACTGTCGGGCGCGCTTGCCAACCTTCATGTCGGTTACCGCTGGCAACCCGGCGTCTTCGTCTGGGGCGTCGAACTGGGCGTCGAAGGCGGCGGCGTCGATGATGCGGTGAACTCCTCCTCGACGGAACTGAAATCGGCCGTCACGCTGCGTGCGATGTCCGGCTGGACCCCGAATGACGCCACGCTGCTTTACGGCTTCGCAGGCGTGTCGCACGCGAACTTCGATTACGAGGTCGGTGCCATCGGTTACGACGGCGACGTCAGCAGCACTGGGTATGTCGCAGGTTTCGGCGTCGAGCGTCTGCTGAACGACCGCTGGTCGGTGCGCGGCGAATACCAATACAGCGACTATGGCCGGGAGCGTCTGGAGACCGCCGCAGGCTGGACCAATGCCACGCCCAAGTTCCATTCCGTGCGCGTCGGCGTCAATTACCGTTTCTGATCGTTTACCCCGGCGATCCGGGCTGCAAGGGAGAAGCACGATGACTTTTTCGATGTTTGGCAGGATTGCCGGGGTCGCAGCGATTGCGCTTGTCGTCGCGGGATGCTCGCGCGACTGGAAGACCGATTACGCGAATGGCATCGATCCGGCGGTAAGCCGTCAGTGGAACGTCCGCCAGATCACCGTCAACGTCCCCGAGGAGCTGACGGTTTCGGACGCCAACACTTGGGCGCCGCAGGTGGACATCGTCTGGCACGGCGATCCGGCGGGCGACCGCAAGCTTCAGGTGGCCGAACTGGTCGAGGATGGGATCGAGCAGGGCTCCGCCGCTCTGCGCGGCCCGCGCCCGGTGAACATCGGCGTCACGATGCAGCGGTTCCATTCGATCACCCCGCGCGTCGAGGCAAATCTCCAGAACTCCGGCGTGCATGACATCCGCTATGTCATCCAGGTATTCGATGCCCGCAGTGGCGCGGCCCTGACCCAGCCCGAACCGATCGCCGCCGACATCGCCGCGCTGGTCGGCGATCAGGCGCGCGAAGCCCGGTCGCAGGGCATCACCCAGAAGGACGAGATCGTTCCCCACATCGCGCGGGTCACTGCCGGCTGGCTGGGGATCGGCCCGGACGTCCGGAACAAGTTCCGCCGCCTCGGGCGTTGACCTGATGTGGCGTCCTGCTACAGGACGCCACATATCAGCGCCGCAGAAGAACGATGTTGCAGCAATCGCCGGACCAGACAGCCAAGGTGCCCGCCTGCATTTCACGTGGCACCCTGATCGACACGTATCACGGGTCCATGCCGGTCGAGGACCTGCTGGTCGACGATCTTGTGATGACCAAGGACGCGGGCTTTCAGCCGATCCGCTGGATCCGGTCGGTGCAGGTTACTGCCAAGGGGCGGCTCGCGCCCGTCCGCATCTCTCGCGGGGCGCTGGGCAACAGCCGCACCCTGCTGGTGTCCCAGCAGCAGCGCGTGCTTCTGTCGGACTGGCGGGCCGAACTGCTGTTCGGCGAGCGTGAAGTGCTGGCCACCGCCCGCAGCATCGTCAACGACTCCTCGATCTGGATTCACGATGGCGGAGAGATGGAGTATTTCCATCTGCTGTTCGACCGTCACCAGATCCTTTACGCCGAAGACTGCCCGGCCGAGAGCCTGCATCCCGCCAATGACGGGATCGCCGCCCTGCCCGCCTTCCTGCAGGATGAGATACTGGCGCTTCGCCCCGACCTGAATGGCAATCTTGACGCATTCGGGGCCAGTGCGCGTCTGATCCTCAAGCCCTATGAGGCGAAGGCGCTGCGCGATTACGGCTGACGCGCAGATCCGGCATGTCGGGCGCGGGTCGGCGCAAAAATAAACATTCGCGCGATTGCCGCGCCCGATGATCTGTGGCAGGAACATCGGGACAGAAACAGAACCCGGTTCCAGCCCATGAGCGAGTTCGCCGCACGTCGCCTGATGATGGTCGACACGCAGGTGCGTCCTTCGGACGTGACGAAATATCCGATCATCGAAGCGATGCTGACCGTGCCACGAGAGGTCTATGTGCCCTCCGCACGCCGCGAAGCCGCCTATGTCGGCGAAAATCTGGAGCTGAGCCGCAACCGGGTCATCCTGGAGGCGCGGACGCTGGCCAAGCTTCTGGACGCGATGGACCTTCGCACTGGCGAGGTCGTGCTGGATGTGGGCTGCGCCCTTGGCTATTCCAGCGCCGTGCTGGCCAGCATGACCGACGCAGTGATCGCGGTCGAGGATGAGGAGTTCGCATCCGAGGCCGAGCGCAACCTGGCTGCCGAAGGTGTGGATAATGCCGTCGTCGTGGCCGGTCCGCTGGCGCAGGGCGCCGCGAAGCAGGCCCCCTATGACGCGATCGTGATCGAGGGCGGGGTCCAGCAGGTTCCGCAGGCGCTGATCGACCAGCTCAAGGAAGGCGGGCGCATCGGCGCCATCTTCATGGACGGGGCGCTCGGCACCGTCCGCGTCGGACACAAGATCAACGGACAAATGAACTGGCGGTTCGCCTTCAACGCCTCGGCCCCGGTGCTTCCGGGCTTTGCCGAGGTGAAGAGCTTCGCGCTCTGAACCAGTCGGATAAAAGGAGAGCGGGATGCGGAAGTTCAGGATATCGGCGGCAGCTGCCGCAATGGCGGCGGTTCTCGGCGCATCCTCGGCCTGGTCGGAAACGCTGACGGACGCGCTGATCGCGGCCTATCAGAACTCCAACCTGCTGGAACAGAACCGCGCCCTGCTGCGCGCGGCGGACGAGGATGCGGCGCAGGCCCTGTCGGCGATGCGCCCCATCGTCCAGTTCACGGCGGATGCGCAGTATTCCTTCGCGCGGCAGCGGGTCAGTTCGGGGCTGCTGCCGACCCTCGGGCCCAAGACCAACATCGAACAGCTGCAAAGCAGCATCGGCCTGACCACCAGCGTCACGCTGCTGGACTTCGGTCGCAACCGTCTTGCACATGAGGCTGCAAAGGAAACCGTGCTCGCAACGCGCGAGGCGCTGATCCAGGTGGAACAGCAGGTGCTGCTCTCCGCCGTCACCGCCTATGTCAACGTGCGGCTGACTCAGGACATCGTGGACCTTCGCCAGAACAACGTGCGTCTGATCTCGGAAGAACTTGACGCCGCGCAGGATCGCTTCGACGTGGGCGAGGTGACGCGCACCGACGTGGCGCTGGCGGAATCCGCACTCGCGACCGCCCGCTCCGGATTGACGCAGGCGCAAGGCGATCTGACCGTCGCGCGCGAGCAATATCTGGCCGCGACCGGCAACCTGCCCGGCGCGCTTTCGGCCCCTCCGACGCCGCCCGCAACGGCCCGGACCTTGGACGAGGCGAAATCCATCGCTCTGCGCGTGCACCCCAATATCCGTCAGGCGCAACGGCTCGTGACCGTGGCCGAGTTGAACGTCGAACGCGCAAAGGCGGATACGCGCCCGACGGTTTCGGCATCGGCTGGCGTCGGCTATGATGACGGCGGCAACGAAAATGCCTCGGTCGGGTTGAGCCTGAACCACACGCTCTACTCTGGCGGGCGGCTGTCCTCGGTCTATCGGCAAAGCCTTGCCGATCGCGATGCGCAACGGTCGAGCCTGCAACAGACCGGCGTGACCGTCGGGCAAGAGGTCGGCGTGGCATGGTCTGCGGTGGACGTGGCGCGGGCCAGCATCTCGGCCGCGGGTGAGACGATCAGCGCCGCCCGCATCGCCTTCGACGGTATTCGCGAGGAGGCCGCCCTTGGCGCGCGCACCACGCTCGACGTGCTGGATGCCGAGCAAGACCTTCTGGACGCTCAGTTTACCCGCGTCGAGGCAGAGGCCCAACGCTATCTCGGCGTCTATCAGGTGCTGTCGTCGATGGGGCTGCTGACCGTGGATCATCTTGGCCTTGGCATCCCGACTTACGATGCTGCCGCCTATTACAACTCGGTCAAGAACGCGCCGTCCACTTCGACCCAAGGGCGCAAGCTGGACCGCGTGATGCAGGCGATCGGCCGCAACAACTGATCCGGCCCTGATTGTAACACCGCGCGCCCGGGGGTAAACTCCGGGCGTTGCGCTTTTCAAGAGGGTGCCATGGCCGAACCTCTCGACAATTCAGAGATCGAGGACGTCCTGTCTTCCATCCGCCGCCTGGTGTCCGAGGATCGGGCAGAACGCCCACAGGCCCCGCAGCCGATGGGGAAGCTGTTGTTGACACCTGCCCTGCGCGTGGCAAAACCCGACACGGGCCACACCCGGGTGGAGGAGGCGGAAATCGTGGTCAGTGCCGCACCCCCGCCCTTCAATATCCGTCAGGGCGACGTCTATGACCGCATGGCCCCCATCGACGAAGAAGTGCTGCATGACCTGGTGCGCGAACTGATGACCGAGGAGCTTCAGGGCCCTTTCGGCGAGAAGATCACGCGCAGCATCCGCAAGGTCGTGAGGGCAGAGATCGCCCGCGCTCTTGCGGCTCGCGATGTCACTTGAAAGCAAAAGGCGCGCCGCAAGGGCGCGCCGCGATCGGTGCGTGCAACGGCAGGATCAGGCGGCTTCGGCCTGATCGCTCTCCATCGCGTTCCGGCGCTCGCTCTCCTCGCGCGACAGGGCGACCGAGGTGCGGATGCCTTTGGACACGAATTCCATCAGGCCCTTCACCACACGCTCGTTCGGGTCGATGCCCGAACAAGACAACACTTCGCGCCCATCGCGCGAGCGGGCCCAGCGGGCAATCTGGTCAGGACCGTTGCCATATTTCTTGTCATCCGCAATCGCGTCGTCCAGCGCAGCAAGGACCACGGCGGCGAAAAGTTTACGGGCGCGCTGACCCTGTTCGAAGTTGAACGCGGTGCTGTCGATAAAATCGGCCATCGGTGTGTCCTGTTCTTGCTTTTGTATCTTCCGGCGTTCGGCGAATATGACGATTAACGCTTGATTCGGGAGTTCGTTTTTGGAACGCCCGCCATGCATATACTGCATGGCATGTCAAACCGCACACATTATTTAGCTGCCTTGCTCCGGCATCTCGCCGCAGATATAGGCGTGATTAACATATCATCAAGGTTTCGCACCCATGCCGAAGATCAACGGAAACGAGATCAAGCCCGGACTTATCATCGAACATGACGGCGGGCTCTGGGCTGCGGTCAAGGCCAGCCATGTCAAACCGGGCAAGGGCGGCGCCTTCGCACAGGTCGAGTTGAAGAACCTGCGTGACGGTCGCAAGCTGAACGAACGCTTCCGGTCCGAAGACAAGGTCGAGACGGTTCGGCTGGAAAAGAAGGACCAGCAGTTCCTCTATGAGACTGATGGCCGCCTCGTCTTCATGGATGCCGAAACCTATGAGCAGACCGAGATCGATGCGGAACTGCTGGGCGATCGCCGGCCCTTCCTTCAGGACGGCATGACCGCCGCCGTCGAATATTACGGCGAGGAAGCACTGAACGTCGCGCTGCCGCAGAAAGTTACCTGCCGCGTGGTCGAAACCGAGCCGGTTCAGAACGGCCAGACTGCCGCCAAAGGCTACAAGCCCGCGATCCTCGACAATGGCGTGCGGATCATGGTCCCGCCCTTCATCCAGCAGGACGAGATGATCGTCGTTCACACTGAGCTGCTGGAATATTCCGAGCGCGCCTGACCCCAGAACGCGGCGCAGGCGGGTCCCCTGACCCAGCCCGCGCTGCCATCTCCCGTCGGACTTGCGGCCTCTTGCGGGCCGATGCGCCGAGTTAGCGTGTCCGCGCAGATCGCGGCAAGATCACAGCCCAAGACGCAGACGGCCTTGCGCGACGATGCACATCATTCGTGCAAATGCGTTGCCATCGCATAAAAAACAATCGATCGGTGAGTTCGAGCGTCCATTCGCAGCAACTCGACATCGCCCCCTTCGCCATAACCAAGCGTCCTCTCCGAATAGGCATCCGCGCTGGGCGAAAACCAGACGGTGGCTCGATCTGGCAGGGCGCGTGATGATTGCCGATATGCCGTGCAAGTGGTAGTTCCGCTCTAAACTTCGAACGCGCTGCCGGGATCGAGGTTGGAAGTCCCCAGACAAGAAACCGCGACCAGACGCCTGCGGTGCAAGAAGCGGCCATCGCCACCTTGTCAGGCGGCATGCCCTTCGCCCGGCATCATCTTCTGGGGCCAGCGGTGACTACCAGCGCGAATGCAATGCAAGATACGCTTTCTTTTCAGGCGCGTCGCCTCTAACCTCGCGAAAAAGGTTTCTATCCAACATGGGAGACGACAATGAAGAAACTGCTGCTGGCCTCGACTGCGACGGCGATGCTTGCCGGGGCCGCAGGGGCCGAGGAAGTGAAACTGGGGATCATCTTCGGCTTCACCGGCCCGCTTGAATCCATCACGCCCCATATGGCGGCGGGCGCGGAACTCGCGATGCAGGAAGTGTCCGAGTCGGGCCTGTTCCTCGATGGGTCCACCGTGACCCCGATCCGCGCGGATTCGACCTGCGTGGACGCATCGGCGGCGACGGCGGCGGCAGAGCGGCTTGTTACCTCGGATGGGGTGAAGGCGATCATCGGCGCGGACTGCTCGGGCGTGACCGGCGCGATCCTGCAAAACGTCGCGCGTCCGCAGGGCATCGTGCAGATCTCGCCCTCCTCCACATCGCCCGGCCTGTCTGAAGTCGAGGATGATGGCCTGTTCTTCCGCACCGCGCCGTCGGATGCGCGTCAGGGTGCGGTCATGGCCGACATCATCTCGGGCCGCGGCACGACCGACGTGGCGATCACCTATACCAACAACGATTACGGCAAGGGGCTGGCCGACAGCTTTGCAGCGGCGTTCAAGGAAAAGGGCGGCAACGTCACGATTTCCGCTGCGCATGACGATGGCAAAGCCGACTACTCCGCCGAGGTTGCAGCGCTGGCCGCTGCCGGCGGCGAGTTGCTGGTCGTTGCGGGCTATGTCGATCAGGGCGGTCGCGGGATCGTGCAGAACGCCATCGACACCGGTGCATTCGACACGTTCTATCTGCCCGACGGCATGTATGGCCCCTCGCTGATCGAGGCGATCGGGGATTCGCTGGACGGCTCCTATGGCGACGTTCCGGCGGCCGAGGGCGAGAACGTGGACACCTACCACGAGATGGCAACGGCGGCGGGCTTCGACGGCACCTCTTCCTATGCCGCCGAAAGCTATGACGCTGCGGCGCTGGTGCTGCTGGCGATGCAGGCGGCGAAATCCTCGAACGGCGCCGATTACAAAGGCAAGATCATGGACGTGGCCAACGCGCCCGGCGAAAAGATCAACCCCGGCGAATTGGCCAAGGCGCTGGAGCTGATCGCGGCCGGTCAGGACGTCGATTATGTCGGCGCGACCAACGTGGAAATGGCCGAACCGGGCGAGAGCCTTGGCACCTTCCGCGAATACGACATCACCGGCGGCGCGGTTGAGACTGTCGGTTTCCGCTGAAATCGGGTAAACGCAACGGATCGGCCCGGCTTTTGCCGGGCCGATTCCATTAACAAGCCCCGCGATCTGAACGCAAAAGGGGCGCAGGGGAAACAATGATAACCGTCGAAAACCTTCACAGGCATTTCGGCTCTTTCCGCGCTGTGAACGGTGCCAGCCTGACGATCAAAAAGGGTTCGATCACGGGGCTGATCGGTCCGAACGGCGCGGGAAAGACCACGCTTTTCAACGTCATCGCCGGGCGGCTGCCGCCCACTTCGGGCCGCGTTCTGATGGACGGCGAAGATATCACCGGCCTGCCCCCGCATGCGCTGTTCCACAAGGGCCTGCTCCGGACGTTCCAGATCGCGCATGAGTTCGGGTCCATGACCGTCCGTGAGAACCTGATGATGGTTCCCGCGAAACAGTCTGGCGAGACGCTCTGGAACGCCTGGTTCCGCCGTGCCCGCATCGCCGCCGAGGAACGCGCCCTGCGCGAGAAGGCCGATGAGGTTCTGGATTTCCTGACGATTTCCCACATCGCGGACGAATTGGCCGGCAACATCTCGGGCGGGCAGAAGAAGCTGGTCGAACTTGGCCGCACGATGATGGTGGACGCCAAGATCGTCTTTCTGGACGAGGTCGGCGCGGGCGTGAACCGCACCCTTCTGAACACCATTGGCGATGCCATCGTGCGTCTGAACCGCGAACGGGGATACACCTTCTGCGTGATCGAGCATGACATGGATTTCATCGGCCGCCTGTGCGACCCGGTGATCGTGATGGCGGCGGGCGACGTGCTGGCCCAAGGGTCCGCCGCGCATATCATGAAGAACGAGGCCGTGATCGAGGCCTATCTGGGCACCGGCCTGAAGAACAAGGTCGTCGCCAATGGCTGAACCCTTCCTGATCGGCGAGAACATGATCGGCGGCTACGGCTCCGCCAACATCCTGCACGGCTGCACGATCGCGGTGGAAAAGGGCCAGATCGCGGTGATCGTCGGCCCCAACGGCGCGGGCAAATCCACCGCGATGAAGGCCGTCTTCGGCATGCTGAAGCTGCGCGGCGGCCATGTGCGGCTGGACGGCGAGGAGATCACAGCGCTGTCTCCGCAGGACCGTGTTGCAAAGGGCATGGCCTTCGTGCCCCAGACGAACAACATCTTCGGCTCCATGACCGTCGAGGAGAATCTGGAGATGGGGGCGTTCCTGCGCCGCGACGATATCCGGCCGACCCGCGACATGATCTATGACCTGTTCCCGATCCTGCGCGAAAAACGCCGCCAACCGGCGGGCGAGCTTTCGGGCGGCCAGCGCCAGCAGGTCGCGGTGGGCCGCGCGCTGATGACGCAGCCCAAGGTGCTGATGCTGGACGAGCCGACGGCGGGCGTGTCCCCCATCGTCATGGACGAGCTGTTCGACCGCATCATCGAAGTGGCGCGGACCGGCATTTCCATCCTGATGGTGGAACAGAATGCTCGTCAGGCGCTGACGATCGCGGATCGCGGATATGTTCTGGTGCAGGGGGCGAACCGCTTCACCGGGACCGGCGAAGAACTCATGGCGGACCCCGAGGTTCGCCGCACCTTCCTCGGGGGCTGACGATGGACCTTCTGAACGCCCTCGTGGCATTTGCGAACTTCGTGTTCATCCCCGCCGTCGCCTATGGCGCACAGCTTGCGCTGGGCGCGCTGGGCGTGACGCTGATCTATGGCATCCTGCGGTTCTCCAACTTTGCGCATGGCGACACGATGGCCTTCGGCACGACGCTGACCATCCTGATCACCGTTGCGATGCAAGGTGCGGGGATCGGCTTCGGCCCGCTGCCGACCGCGCTGCTTGCCCTGCCCTTTGCGATCGTCCTGACCGGGATCGTGCTGGTCGGGACCGACCGCGCCGTCTATCGCTTCTATCGCAAGCAAAGGGCCGCGCCGGTGATCCTGACCATGGTGTCGCTTGGCGTGATGTTCATCATGAACGGTGTCGTGCGGTTCATCATCGGTGTCGATGACGTGACCTTTGCCGATGGCGAGCGGTTCGTGATCGGCGCGCGAGACTTCCGTGACGCAACCGGGCTGGCCGAAGGGCTGGCGATCCGCACCACGCAGGTCATCACGCTGGTCGTCGCCGCCATCGCGGTGGCGCTGCTGTTCTGGTTCCTGAACCGCACCCGCACCGGCAAATCCATGCGCGCCTTTTCCGACAACGAGGATCTGGCGCTGCTGTCCGGCATTAACCCCGAACGGGTCGTGCAGGTGACGTGGCTGATCGTGGCCGCGCTGGCGACGACGGCGGGTGTCCTTTACGGGCTGGATAAAAGCTTCAAGGCATTCACCTACTTCCAGCTTCTGCTGCCGATCTTCGCCTCGGCGGTCGTGGGCGGCCTTGGCAATCCGCTGGGTGCCATCGCGGGCGGTTTCGTCATCGCCTTTTCCGAGGTGGGCGTGACCTATGCGTGGAAGAAGGTCGCGACCTATGTGCTGCCGGAAAGCCTTGCGCCGGACGGGCTCGCGCAGCTTCTGTCCACCGATTACAAATTCGCAGTCAGCTTCGCGATCCTGATCCTTGTGCTGCTGTTCATGCCCACGGGCCTGTTCAAGGGGAAATCGGTCTGATGCGGAACGTGGTTCTTTTCGCCGCGATGGCGGCACTGTTCATCCTTACCGGGATGACGCAAAGCTGGAACACCTCGCTTTCGATCCTGAACATGGCGGTCATCTCGGCCATCATGGCAATGGGGGTGAACCTGCAATGGGGCTATGCCGGGCTGTTCAACATCGGCGTCATGGGTTTCGTGGCACTGGGCGGTCTGGGCGTCGTGCTGACGGCAAGCGCCCCGAATGCCGAGGCGTGGAATGCGGGCGGCTGGCGGATCGTCGGCGGGCTGGCCGTCGGGATCGCAGCACTCGCACTGCTGGTGCAGGCATGGCGGCGGCTGACGGGGCGGGTGCGGACGCTGGCGATGCTGGCCCTTGCCGTCATTGGCTTCGTCGCGTTCCGCTGGGTCTTCGATGCGGGCGTCACGGCGGTGGAGGCGATCAACCCTTCGGTCGCGGGAAATATCGGTGGTCTTGGCCTGCCGGTGATCCTTGCATGGCCGGTCGGCGGGCTGCTGGCGGCTGCGGCTGCATGGGCCATAGGCAAGACGGCTCTTGGACTGCGGTCGGACTATCTTGCCATCGCCACGCTGGGCATCGCGGAAATCGTGCTGTCGGTCATGCGGAACGAGGATTGGCTGGCGCGCGGCGTGAAGAACGTCATCGGCCTGCCCCGCCCCGTTCCCTATGAGGTGAACCTGCAACGCGATCCGGGCTTCGTCGCATGGGCGCAGGGTTACGGGTTCGATCCGGTCACGGCATCCTCCATCGTGGTGAAGCTGTGCTATCTGGGCCTGTTCGCTCTGGTTCTTGCGGCCATCGTGCTGCTGTCGGAACTGGCGCTGAACTCCCCCTGGGGCCGGATGATGCGCGCGATCCGCGACAACGAGGTCGCCGCGGGCGCGATGGGCAAGAATGTGACGAAGCGGCATCTGCAGATCTTCGTCATCGGCTCGGCGGTCATCGGGATCGCGGGCGCGATGATGACGACGCTGGACAGCCAGTTGACGCCGGGCACCTATCAGCCGCTGCGGTTCACCTTCCTCGTCTGGGTGATGGTGATCGTCGGCGGGTCGGGCAATAACTGGGGCGCGGTTCTGGGCGGCTTCCTGATCTGGTGGCTGTGGGTCATGGTCGAGCCGATCGGCGCGGGCGTGCTTGGCGCGATCACCGCAAACCTGCCCGAAGGGTCGTGGCTGCGCGTGCATCTGCAGGACGGCGTTGCGCATATGCGCCTTCTGACCATGGGCGTCATCCTGTTGATGGTGCTGCGGTTCAGCCCCCGCGGGCTGATCCCGGAACGCCGGGGCCGCTGATCCGGCGGGTTCCTGCCCCTTTCACGCCTTGACGCCCGCGCGATCCTGCCGACCGCGCGGGGGTCGCATTTACCTCGGCCCATCAGGCTCCTAGCTTCGCCACATGACTGCGAAACAAACAGGAGCTTTTTCGTGAAGCACAGCATCATCGCCGCCATCGTCGCTTCCTCGGCCCTTGCAGGTGCCGCCTTCGCGCAGGAGGCCGCGCCCGCTGCCCCGGCGGCTCCGAACATGGAAGAAACCTATGCTTCGGCGCGCAACCAGCTTGGCGTCCTGGAATACTGCCAACAGGCCGGCTTCGTCGGCGACGAGCCGATCAGCGTGCAGAACCGCATGCTGGAACTGATCCCTGCCCCCGGCGATACGTCCGCTGCCGACGCCGCTTATGAGAAGGGCAAAGCGGGCACCGTGTCCGCAATGGGCACCGAACAATCGCTTGCCGACGTCGCTTCCGCGCAATCCTCCAGCGAGGAAGCGCTGTGCAAACAGATCGGCGAGCTTGTGGCGCAGGCCGGCTCGCAGCTTCCCCCGGGCTGAGCCTGACTTGGCAGGCGGTTCAGACCGCCTGCCCCGCCGCCCAACCGGACGACCAAGCCCACTGGAAGTTATAGCCTCCCAGCCAGCCGGTCACGTCCACCACCTCACCGATGAAATACAGCCCCGGCCGTGATTTCGCCTCCATCGTGCGCGCGTCCAAGGCGTCGGTGTCGACCCCGCCCAACGTCACCTCCGCCGTGCGATAGCCTTCGGTTCCCACCGGACGCAGGCGCCAGTCGTGGATCAGCGCCTCCAGCCGGTCGAGCGCGGCATTGGACTGCGCGCCGATGGCCCCGTCCAAACCCGACACCGTTTCGATATGCCGGGCCAGCTTTTCGGGCATGAAGCGCGCCAGCGCGGTCCGGATCGCGGATTTTCCGCTGCTGCCCCGCATCTCGCGCAGGGTGCCGCCAATGCTTTGCTCCGGCAAAAGATCGACCCCGATCTCCTCGCCCGCCTGCCAGTAGCTGCTGGCCTGAAGGATTGCCGGGCCAGACAGGCCGCGATGGGTGAACAGCAGCGCCTCGTCGAAGCTGGCGCGGGCCGTCACACGCGCATCGACGGCGATCCCGGCCAGAAGGCGCAAGGATTCAAGCTCCTGCTCTGCAAAGGTCATCGGGACGAGGCCGGGCCGCGTTTCGATCAGCGGGATGCCGAAGCTTTCGGCAACGCGATATCCGAATCCGCTGGCGCCCATTTTGGGGATCGACTTGCCCCCGGTCGCGATCACGACGCGACCCGCTTTCACGATCCCGCGCGAGGTGACGACCGACCAGCCATCCTCGACCTTCTCGACGCTGGTTCCGAGCCAGAGCGTCACGCCCGCCTGATGCATCTGCCGCAGCAGCATCTGCACGATCTGCGTCGAGGCCCCGTCGCAGAACAGCTGCCCCAGCGTCTTTTCGTGCCAGGCGATTCCCTCCTCATCGATCCGCGCGATGAAATCCCATTGCGTGAAGCGTTTCAGCGCCGAGAGCGCAAAGCGCGGATTGTTCGAAAGGAACCGATCCCCCGCAATCCCGAGATTGGTGAAGTTGCACCGCCCCCCGCCCGAGATCCGTATCTTCTCGCCCGCCGCCTTCGCGTGGTCGATCACCAGGACGCGGCGACCCCGCCGCCCTGCCTCGATCGCACAGAACATTCCGGCGGCCCCTGCGCCGATGACGACAACATCGAATTTTTCCATGTGCAGCACCTACTGCGAGGGCATTCATCGAGCAATGAAAGAAATCTGCAAATTGCCTCTTGCGGCCCCCAAGGCGCTTCGCTAAACACCGCCTCACACAAGTTGGGGCGTCGCCAAGTGGTAAGGCAGCGGTTTTTGGTACCGCCATTCCCAGGTTCGAATCCTGGCGCCCCAGCCAAAATACTGAGTGATATCAGTATTTAATGTGTCGAAAAAGATATCTCCAGAACGATCCGGATATCCTTGTCAGAATCTTGATCCGACGCCATTCTGCTGCGATTGGCTGCTCGGGAGATCGACGATGAAGACGCATTTGGCGGCGGCTGCGCTTGCCCTTTCAGCAGGTGCTGCCCACTCTGCCACACTTACCTTCGACGCGGTGGAGCCGACGGACGGTGCAAGCTGGACCGAGCAAGGCTTCTTCGGCAATGTCGAATATTATTTCGGCGCTGGTCACGGAGAGATCAATGGCCCGATTGGCGCGAAAGCATCGGCAGCCACCATCGCGCGAAACGATCTGTTTTCAATCTCGACCATCGACATCACCGGGATCGGCGGCTTCAATGTCGATGGCAGTGGCGATGATCTGCCAAGCCGCGTCGCTTATGACAACCTCGTCTTTTCGGGCTATCGCGGCGCTGATCTGGTTGCGTCGGCTTCCATGTTCACCGGCGCGGTCTGGAACAGCTTCACCTATACGTTCGACGCGACCTTTGCTGCCATCGATCGCCTGGTGATCTGGACGCCCTATGACGTCACCGGGCCGAATGGCGAGTATTGTTTCGACTGTTCGACCATCCAGTTCGACAATCTTGAATACAGGTTGGTCGATGCCCCAGCACCCGTGCCGCTGCCAGCGTCGGCGCTTCTGCTTTTGACCGGCCTTGCGGGCGCCGGGTTGCTGCGCCGCCGCCGCTGAAAAAAAGGGGCCGGTTTGCCCGGCCCCCTGTCGTCACGATCCGCGCCGCACTTCGTTCAACGTGGCGCGCAAGACGGTGATCGTCGCCTCCAGCCACGAGTCGACCAGACCGGCAGGAACGCGCGATTTTGGGGCCAGCCGGTAGTGCTCGGGCTCGCGTCCGCCATTGCCGTCCGCGTCGCTTATCCCTGCAAACAGGCCATCGACGCTGCTTCCGAAGGTAAAGTTGTCGGGCAGCACCTCCCCCTCGGGCGTCTCCTTTTCGATCATGAAGGCGACACAGCGCGTCACCTTGACGCCTTTCAGGTTCCAGTTCGGCTGCCTGGGGAATTGCGGCAATCGGATGCGGGCCATGGTCTGCCCTTGGATCGGAAGCACGATGTTTTCCGAAACGAGGTAATCGGCCTTCCCCGATTTAATGTAGATGGCGTTCACCATCGACAGGCGCATCAGGTTGTGACGGATCGAGAAACGCTCGAAGTCGCCGATTCCGTCACCGACAAAGATGCCCTGCGCGGGGGCCGGCGTTCCCCTACCGCCCGCCTTGAAGGTTTCCTTCTTTTTCGGATCGCCATCGCGGGTGTGAAAAACCTCTTTCCCATCCGCCGCCCAATCGTGGAACAGATTCTGTTCGATGGTCATGTCCTGCGGGCACGAGGATTCGTTCGGCAGTCCGAATATCTGAAGATGATCGCCATGCATCGGCTTGGCGGCACGGTTGTCGAAAAACGCATTGCCGCGCACCTCTCCGAAACGGCTGTCGCCAGAGATTCGCATCGTATCCTCGCGGGCCCGTTCCAGAATGTTGCCGGTGACCTTGAAACGATAAGCGCGCAGGATGCGCAGCGGGAATTGCCCGTCATGCAGCCAGCACCGCTCCACGACGACGTCGTTCGCGCTTTCGATCACCACCTGCTCGGCGTCGCAGCGTCGGATGCGCACCGCATCGACGGTATTGACGCCGATATATCCCGCCTTCAGGCCATCCAGCACGAAACCCTTGCCGCGATGCTGCCAGTGCCAGCGAAGCAACTTGATCGAGCCGAATGTTGCGGACCCATCGCTCTGCAGCGTGACGGGAACCGCAAAGTTGGGCTTGATCTCGATCGATCCATAGTGGCCTGCGGCAAGCCGAAACAACTCGCCCCCCTTTGCCGATGCGAGCGCCGCATCCAACGCCGCGCGATCCGCGATCATCACACCGACCGAAGGTGCTGGGGTCGGCTTCGCCTCGGTGCCCGTCCCGCCGGGAGGGTGTTCCCCCGCATAGGCGACATAGGCCGCGATGGCCGCGTCCAGCGCCCGCTTCAGCCGATCTCGGGTCGCATAGCGGTGGCTGGGAACCGTCAGCCCGGAAGACTGCGTGTTCTGGATGGCGCGGACCATGTCGGCATACTTCTTGCGCAGGTCGTTGACCTCGGCCAGCAGTCGCGCCTGCTCTGCCGGGTCGATCGCGCGTTGGCTCTGCGGCGCGGCCGCAAGGGGCTGGCCGAGTGCGGCGAACGCCGTCTCGTGTCTGGTCATCACTGTCTCCGGAATTTTGTCGTTCAGGGGTCACACGCGTGAGGAAGCAAACCAGCGCGGTGGAACGTTCGCCATTCGACCGCCCCGGTCCGTTTCCGCAACTGAACCCTAATCGCGCATCGCTTAATCGGGGTTAAGCAACAGTACGGATGCGAAGAACCACCCTGAAGATGCAGGAACCGGGACTTCCATCGGTTCCAATCGAATAAATTTTCGAGAAAGTGGTACCCGAGGTCGGACTCGAACCGACAAGCCTTGCGGCGGGGGATTTTGAATCCCCTGCGTCTACCATTCCACCACTCGGGCACTTCCGCCCGCTTAACGCAGGGCGAAGGCGGGGTCAATCACAGACGTTCGGCCCGGAACGTATCGCATTGCGCGATCTGGCCGGTGCGGTATCCGTTTTCGAACCAGCGGGCGCGCTGTTCGGATGTGCCATGGGTGAAAGTGTGCGGCATCGGCCGCTGACCTGCGTTGCGCTGCAAGGTGTCGTCGCCGATCTGGCGCGCGGCATTGACGGCCTCTTGCAGATCGCCCGGTTCGATGGAGCCGAACTGCGCTTCGGCATGGCGGGCCCAGATGCCGGACAGGCAATCGGCCTGAAGCTCGATCATGACCGAGATGGCGTTGCTGTCCGCCTCGCTGCTGCGCTGGCGGATCTGGTTGGCGCGGTCAAGGATGCCGAGTTCGTCCTGAACATGGTGCCCGATCTCGTGTGCGACGACATAGGCGGCCGCGAAATCACCCTGCGCGCCCAAGCGGCGTTCCAGCGTCACGAAGAAGTCGGTGTCGAGATAAACCTTGTTGTCGCCCGGACAGTAGAACGGCCCGGTCGCGCCGCTGGCCCCACCGCAAGGCGACTGCGTCACGCCCTTGTAGAGCACCAGCGTCGCGGGCGTATAGCTCTCGCCAAGCTGGTCGCGGAACACGCCCGCCCAGACTTCCTCCGTATCGGCCAGGGTGACCGAGACGAACTGCGCCGCCTCCTCGTCCGCCTGCGTGATCTCGGTCGTTCCCGATTGCATTCCGCCATTCAGAAGCGGCGTCACGTCGATGCCAAGGAAATATCCCAGCAGCAGGACGATGATGACGCCCCCGCCCCCGATTGCCGCCCCGCCGCCGCCGGATCGTCCGCGTCGATCCTCGATGTTGCGGCTGCCTCGTCTTCCACGCCAATCCATCACTCGACCCCATCACGATGCAGTGAAACCTTACGACAGGGATGGCGCTTCGCAAAGTGTTGCGTGATGTCCTGCCCGACGTGATTTCCATTGCCATTCCTGCGGCATAAACTGTTCGCAGGCAGACCGGGGAAGACGATGACAAGGGTTTGGGCCGCGATTGCAGCGGCAGGATCGGCGGCGCTGCTGCTGGGTGCGCTGGCGTTTCAATATATCGGCGGGCTTGCACCCTGCGCGATGTGCATCTGGCAGCGCTGGCCGCACGGTGCGGCGATCGCAATCGGCGTGCTGGTCTGGGTGATGCCCCGCCGTGCGCTGTGCTGGCTGGGCGCGCTGGCGCCATTGACCAGCGCCGGGATCGGCATCTTCCACACCGGGGTGGAGCGGAAATGGTGGCCCGGCCCCGCAAGCTGCACCGGATCTTCCGATGCGCTTTCAGGGCTGTCGGGGGCGGATCTGCTGTCCACCGCGCAGCCTGTGCACGTGGTGATGTGCGATCAGGTGGCCTGGTCGATGGCGGGCCTGTCGATGGCGTCGTGGAACGCCATCGCATCGCTGATCCTGGTTGCCGTCTGGATCGTGGCGGCTCAGCGGCAAAGCCGCTGATGTTCCTGTAACGCGAAACGGTCGGTCATTCCCGCGACGTAGTCGGCGACGTTGCGGGCATATTGAACTTCATCATCGCCCTCGCCGCGCCATTGTTGCGGCAGGATCGCGGGCTGTTCCATGAACAGCTTGAAAAGATCGTTTACCGCCGTCGTGACCTTGGCGCGTTCCGCCATGACCGAAGGCGCGCGATACATGCGCGTGAACAGGAAGCTGCGGATCGCCTTCAGCTCCTGATACAGCGGCTTCGAAAAGCGGATCACCGTCTGTTCCATCGCGCGGATGTCGTCCACCGACTGCGGCGCGGCGGCCTCCAGACGGTTCTGGGCAATGTGGATCACATCCTCGACCATCCGCCCGAAGACACGGCGCAGCGCCTCGTGGCGGCGCCGCATCGGCTCCAGCCCGGGATAGATCCGATCCACCTCCTCGAACGCCGGGCCGGTGACGGGCAGTTCCATCAGGTCTTCTTCGTCGAACAGGCCCGAACGCAGCCCGTCATGCAGGTCGTGATGCGAATAGGCGACGTCATCGGCAATCGCCGCGACCTGAGCCTCGGCGCTGGCAAAGGTATGCAGCTCCAGATTCCATTCGGCATTCGCTTCGGCCAGCGCATAGGGCAAATCGCCGGTGACGGGGCCGTTGTGCTTGGCGATCCCCTCAAGCGATTCCCATGTCAGGTTCAGCCCGTCGAACTCGGCATAGTGCCGTTCCAGCCGGGTCACGATCCGCATGGCCTGCGCGTTGTGATCGAAGCCCCCATAGGGCTGCATCAGCAGCGACAGCGCATCCTCGCCCGTATGGCCGAAGGGCGTGTGCCCCAGGTCATGCGCCAGCGCGATGCATTCGGCCAGATCGGTGTTCAGGCCCAGAACGCCGGCAATGGTGCGGGCAACCTGCGCCACCTCGATCGAATGGGTCAGGCGGGTGCGGTAATAATCGCCCTCGTGTTCGACGAAGACCTGCGTCTTGTGTTTCAGCCTGCGGAAGGCCGAGGAATGGATGATCCGGTCGCGGTCGCGCTGGAAGGCGGAACGAAAACTGCTCAGGTCTTCGCCATGAAGCCGGCCCCGCGATTGCGAAGGCTGGCAGGCATAGGGGGCCAACATGTGTCTTGCCTGTTCTTGTTAGACGTTTTGCTTCATCCTATATGGGATAGGTAACACCGATGACACGGGTTTTTGCCATGGACGCCCTCACCCTTCCGCCCCGCGTGACCGACCGTGCCTTTGCGCGGCTGGCCGAGATTGCCGAGGATACGGGCGAAAACCGTGCCCTGCGCGTCGCGGTCGAAGGCGGCGGCTGTTCCGGGTTCCAATACGACATCAAGCTGGACGATCCGGCGGATGATGATCTGGTGCTGGAAAAGAACGGCCAGAGGGTTCTGGTGGATGCGGTTTCCCTGCCCTTCCTTGCCAATGCAGTGATCGACTTTTCCGAAGAACTGATCGGTGCGCGTTTCGTGATCGAAAATCCGAACGCCTCCAGCTCCTGTGGCTGCGGCGTCAGCTTTTCGATCTGATTGCATCGAACGGCCGCGCGGCCTAGGAACGGTGAAAACCGGAGGGCCGCCATGAAGATCGCCACGTTCAACATCAACGGCATCAAGGCCCGGATCGAGGCGCTTCCCCGCTGGCTGGCGGAGGCGAATGCCGATGTGGTCCTGCTGCAAGAGATCAAGTCGGTCGATGAGGCCTTCCCGCGCGAGATTTTCGAGGATCTGGGCTGGCGCGTGGAAACCCACGGGCAGAAGGGTTTCAACGGCGTCGCGATCCTGTCGAAACTGCCGCTGGAAGATGTCACGCGCGGCCTTCCCGGTGATGACGAGGATGTGCAGGCCCGCTGGATCGAAGCCACGGTGATCGGCACCAAGGCCGTGCGCGTCTGCGGTTTGTATCTGCCCAATGGCAACCCCGCGCCGGGGCCGAAATACGACTACAAGCTGGCATGGATGGCGCGGATGCAGGCCCGCGTGGTCGAATTGCTGGCGCAAGAGGAACCGTTGGTTCTTGCCGGCGATTACAACGTCATCCCGCAGGCCGAAGACGCGGCGCGGCCCGAGGTCTGGCTGACCGACGCGCTGTTCCTGCCGCAGACGCGCGAGGCATTTCGGCGGCTTTTGAACCTTGGCCTGACGGATGCCTTCCGCGCGCGGGTGCAGGGGCCGGGGCATTATTCCTTCTGGGACTATCAGGCCGGCGCGTGGGAGCGGAACAACGGCATCCGCATCGACCATCTGCTGCTGTCGCCCCAAGCCGCCGATCTGCTGTCGGATTGCCGCATCGACCGCGAAGTGCGCGCGGGCGAGAAGCCTTCGGATCACGTGCCGGTCTGGATCGACCTCAACGCGTGACGTCGTGACGATAGATCCAGTCGAAGCGTCTGAGCGGCGCCTTCGGTGCGATCACGCCGCCCAGACGCATCACCGCATGGGCGACCGGCGCAATCGGCGGCGGCAGGTGATAGACGCGGGCATTGGCGTTGGCCGCCGCGACGACCTTCCTTACGCGCCCCTCGCGGATGCGCTGATAGGCGGTGGTGGCCGACACGAAATCCGGATGACGGTTCAGGCAATCGGCCAGAACCCATGCATCCTCCAGCGCCAGATTCGCACCTTGCGCCATGAACGGCAGCGTCGGATGCGCTGCATCGCCAAGGATCACCCGCCGCTCGTCATGCCAAAGCCTCGCGACCTCGTGACGGAACAGGCCCCATAGCCACGGCTCGTCCACCCGGTCCAGCCAGCCGCGCACGCGGGGAGAGAAGGTCGCGAACGCAGCCCGCAGGTTCCGCGCGTCATCACGCAGAGTCCAGCTCTCCTCGGCCCACGCCTTGCGCCGTTCCACCGCCACGATGTTGCGAAGCATTCCGCCACGAAGAGGGTAGCTGACCAGATGGCGCCCCGGTCCCATATGGATTTCCGCGACTGCCTCGGCCCCCGGTTCCGCCGGGATGACCGCGCGCCACGCCACATGGCCGGTAAAGAACGCCTGCGAGGCACCGCCGATCGCACCGCGCAGGCGCGAATGCATGCCGTCCGCACCGATGACATAGCCGGGGGCATCATGGGCGCGCCCGCCCATCACGATCCGCGCCCCGGCCTCGGTCGCGCCATCTGCCAGCAGCCCGATCAGGTCCGCGCGGTGAATCATATGATAGCGTTGGTCGGACACATCCAGCCGCAGCACCTTCGCGCCGCTGCTTCCCCGCCGCAATTCGACCGCCCGACCACGTATCGAAGCGCCGTCCAATGCATCGCCCAACCCAAGCGCATGCAGGACCGCCGCCCCATTGGGCGAGATCTGAAGCCCCGCCCCCGTTTCACCGAAACTGGCCGCCTGTTCCAGCACGGTGACGCGCCATCCGCGCAGCGACAGCGCCCGCGCCACGGACAGCCCCGCGATCCCTGCCCCAAGGATCGTGATGTCGGATGGCGTCATGCTGCGTTCCAATGAAAAGCGCCGGGCCCGAAGACCCGGCGCGGAAAACGGGTCTGGAAAGTCTTAGTCGTCGCGGTGAACGCGCTCGCGGCGTTCGTGCTTTTCCTGCGCTTCCAGCGTCATGGTCGCGATCGGACGCGCATCCAGACGACGCAGCGAGATCGGCTCTCCCGACACTTCGCAATATCCGTATTCGCCATTCTCGATCCGGCGCAGGGCGGAGTCGATCTTGGAAACCAGCTTGCGTTGACGATCGCGGGTGCGAAGCTCCAGCGCGCGGTCGGTTTCTTCGGAGGCACGGTCGGCGATGTCGGGAACGTTGCGGCCCGAATCCTGAAGGCCTTCGATCGTCTCGGCGCTCTGCTCCATCAACTCGGCCTTCCAGCTCAGCAATTTTCGGCGGAAGTATTCGAGCTGACGCTCGTTCATAAATGGTTCCGATTCCGCGGGACGGTAATCATCGGTAAGAAAGATTTCTGCTTTCATGGCTGTCTTTTCGCAGGCCGGACCGATGGGGCTGTCGTTGGTCCGGCACTCCCTTTCGCGGTCCGCATACTCCAAGCGGGGGCCAATGTCACTATCGGACTGGCCGGGTGCGGGCGAAATTCGCCGCGACTGCACCGCGCAAATTGTGCAGATTTTACAACGCATCGCCGCACTGCAACCATAGGTTGTTTCGCTTTGCCCCTTGGCCTCGACGCGGGTTCCTCTATCCTTGGGCCACGGACCGGCATGACGCCTTTCCTCGTTCGACAGGGCCGCCCCCCATGCGCTTCCGCCTCCTCCTCGCCTGCCTGCTGCTGACGGGCTGCGCCGAAACCCTGCCGGAAGTGACGAGCAGCCCCCCGATGATCGCGGACGCGCTTCCGCCCATGCGCAGCTTCGGCCCACAGCGCCCGTTCTCGGCGCAGCGCAGCAACGCGCAGATGGTGCGCGACTTCCTCGACCTCAGCTTTCTTATGGAAAGCGGGCGCGAAATCCCGAGGATGAGCCGCTTCGAGGGACCGATCACCGTGGCGATGCGCGGCCCCGTTCCCGCGACCGCCGGGCCGGATCTGGACGCCGTGCTGGACAGGATGCGATCCGAGGCGCGGATCGACATCTCGCGCAGCGAAGGCCCCGCCTCGGTCACCATCGAATTCGTCCCGGTCGAGGTTCTGCGCAAGCGAGTGCCCA
Source organism: Falsirhodobacter xinxiangensis (assembly GCF_004959935.1). Classification (GTDB taxonomy): domain Bacteria; phylum Pseudomonadota; class Alphaproteobacteria; order Rhodobacterales; family Rhodobacteraceae; genus Falsirhodobacter; species Falsirhodobacter xinxiangensis. The sequence goes on from NZ_SMYN01000002.1 coordinate 273,968, forward strand.
CCGCCGCCTGTTTCGTCGTGCCGCGCGTATCGTCCTTCGCCGAATATGCGGCCAATCCGCAGAATGCCGATCTGGACTGGACCACCCTGAAAACACGCGAGCGGATTGCGGTCTTCATCCCATCCGACACCAGCCCGCAGGAAACGCGCGATTGTCTGCACGAGGAATTGGCGCAGGCCATCGGCCCTTTGAACGACCTTTATCGCCTGCCGGATTCGATCTTCAACGACGACAATTTCCACAACGTGCTGACCAGCTTCGACATGCTGATGCTGCGCGTCTATTACGCGCCTGAAATGCGGTCGGGCATGACGCGGGCCGAGGCGGCGGCGGTGGTGCCTGGTCTTTTGGCGAAATTCAATCCGCGCGGCTCGCTTTCCAGCGCGCCGATCGATCCCGAGACACCACGCCGCTGGATTTCCGCCATCGAGACGGCGTTCGGCCCCGACACTGGCCAACCCGCCCGCATCCGTGCGGCGGAGCGTGCGCTGCGGATGGCGCAGGACCGCGGCTGGCAGGACGCCCGGATGGGGTTCAGCTGGTTCGCGCTGGCGCGACTGAACCTTGACGGCGATCTGGGCGTTGCCGCCGCCGGCTTCATCGAGGCGGCGCGGGTATTCCGCAACATCCCGACCGGAGCGCTGCATGCCGCGCATGTGGACATGCAGATGGCCGCCTTCGCGCTGGCCTCGGGCGAGCCGGAGGTTGCGATCCTGCTGGCCGACCACGCACGTCCCGTCGTCACGCAGGCGCAGAACGCGGCGCTGCTGGCGACGCTGCTGATGATCCGGTCCGAGGCGCTGCGGGTGCTGGGGCAGGACGACGCGGCCCAGGCCACCCGGCTCGACAGTCTGGCTTGGGCACGCTATGGCTTCGGCTCTGACGCGGAGGTGCGCGCGAGGATGGCCGAGATCACCGCCCTCGCCCCCCCGGCAGGCGGCTGAGGGAGACGGACGTGATCGTGATTGCAGGACTGCTGGGGGGCGCGATCATCGGCGCGTTCCAGGCCAAGCGCCGGGGCGGCAGGGCCATGGACATGCTCCAATACGGCGCCGGTTACGCGATCTTCCTGTCGCTCGTCGGGCTGCTGCTGACCATCGTGATCGACCGGATGACCTGATGCTTACGCTGCTGCCCCTTCTGCTGGCCATCGGTTACGGGCTGGTGAAATGGCAGCTCGCAGCGGCGCGGACCAAGGCGATGCTGGACCAGCGCTCCCGCCCCTTGGCCGAACCGGAGCTGGAGGCGATGACCGCACGCATGGCCGCCGCGCTGAACATCCCGCATGTGCCTGTCCACGTGATCGACATGGACGCCGTGAACGGGCTTGCCGCGCCCGACGGCCGCATCTTTCTGACACGCGGGTTCATGGAAAGCTTCGGGCGCAACGAGGTGACGGCGGCGGAGCTCGCCTCCGTCATCGCGCATGAGTTGGGCCATGTCGCTCTGGGCCATTCGCAACGGCGCATGATCGACTTCACCGGGCAGAATGCGGTGCTGATGATCGTGACGCCGGTGATCCAGCGTTTCCTGCCGGGAGTCGGTGTGATGTTGGCAGGCCTCTTGTCGCAGGCGCTGGCGGCAAGGCTGTCTCGGCGGGACGAGCACGAGGCGGATGCCTATGCTTCGGCCCTTCTGGTGAAGGCCGGGATCGGCACCGGGGCGCAGAAATCAATGTTCGCCAAGCTGGATCGCCTGTCCGGCGCGCGTGGCACCGCACCCGCATGGCTTCTGAGCCATCCGCCCACCCCCGAGCGTATCCGCGCAATCGAAGCGCGCGAGGAACGCTGGGGCTAGACCACCTTGGCCAGCCGCGAAAGGCGCCCGCGTTTCAACATCGCCTTGCGCGACACCTCGCCCCCCGCCATCTGTTCGGCGCGGGCATGAACGCGGTCGATGACGCCCGCGACGGTTTCGGGATGGTGCGACCAAAGCTCCCACAGGAACCCGTCCGGGTCGCGGCGCGCGATACCCTCCTCGGCCAAGACATGACGCGGAAAATCCGAGGCATTGAAGGTCAGGATCGCATCCGCGCTGGAGCCGATGGCCACGGCCAGAACATGGATGTCATTCGGATCGGGCAGATGCAGCCGCGCCTCCAGCCCCGGCTCTGCGCGCTGCATCGCGCGGGGGAATTGAGCGTTCATCGCCAGCGCAACCATCCGCGCCTCGCCTTCGGCCAAGGGGCCGATCTTGCGGGTGGCGCGGGCCCATTCCTCGATGATCCGCTCGGACCAGATCGGGTGGTAAAGCCCCGCCGCCGCGACGCCCAGCAGGATATCCCGCAGGATCGGCGGGAAGATCACGCAGGCGTCGAGGACGACCCTCACAGCCGGAAGAACAGCGACTTCAGGTATCCGCTTTCCGCCAGTTGCGGCAGGATCGGGTGATCCGGCGCGGCAAAGCCGGTATGGATCAGCTGCCCGCGCCGACCGCCCCGCCCGATCCCGCGGGCCGAGGCATTGCGGAACGCGGACAGATCCGCCGCGTGAGAGCAGGAGCACAGCACCAGATACCCGCCCGGGGCCACCAACGGCGCAGCAAGGCGCGCGATCCGTTCATAGGCGCGCAAACCGGCCTCCAGCGCGGGTTTGGCCGGGGCAAAGGCGGGCGGATCGCAGATGACGAGGTCGAACTGCGCACCCTCTTGCCCCAATGCTTCAAGCACGGCGAAGGCATCGCCTTGGCGGGTGTCGAAACGTTCCGCGAAACCGCTGGCCTCGGCCCCTTGGGTCGCCAGCGACAGTGCGGGGGACGACGCATCGACCGCCAGCGCGGAACTTGCGCCGCCAGCCAAAGCGGCCAGAGCGAAGCCACCGACATGGGTGAACACGTCCAGCACCCGTGCACCTTTCGCCAGCCTTGCAGCGAAGGCATGGTTCGGGCGCTGGTCATAGAACAGGCCGGTCTTCTGCCCGCCCATGACGTCGGCCATATAGGTGGCGCCGTTCATCGGCACCGGGATCGGCCCATCCACAGCGCCCGACAGAAGCACGGTTTCCTCGGGCAGCCCTTCAAGACCGCGAGACCGGCCGGTGCCGTTCTTGACGATGGACGTGATTCCCGTCACGCGTGTCAATGCGGCGGCCAGCAGGTCCAGATGCACCTCGGCCCAAGCGGCGTTCGGCTGGATGACGGCGGTATCGCCGAAACGGTCGATGATCACGCCCGGCAGACCGTCCGATTCAGCGTGGACGAGTCGATAGAATGGCGCGTCGAACAGCCGCTCGCGCAGGTCCAGCGCGCGTTGCAGCCGCGCCTCAAACCAGGCCGCATCGATCTGCGCGTCCGGATTGCTGTCCAGCACCCGCGCGATGATCTTCGACTGGGTATTTACGGTCACCAGCGCCTGTGGGCGACGGTCGGCATCCTCCAGCACGGCAAGCGTTCCGGGGGCGAGCGCCTGCGTGCGGCGGTCCGTGACCAGCTCGTCAGCATAGACCCACGGAAAGCCGTGGCGAATGGCGCGGGCTTCGGCCTTGGGCTTCAGGCGGACGACGGGGCGGGTTGCGTGCATTTCGGTCATGCCGGATGCTCTACCCGCTTCGCCCGTCTTCGGGAAGGGTCTGCGTTCAGGCGCGGCTGCCCTGCGGTGCGCGGCGACCGAATGCGCGAAGCAGCATGGCGGTGAAGCGGCGCAGGCTGTCCGCAATGAACGCGTCGCGCTGACGATTGGCTTCCATGACGATGGTATAATATTCGCGGTTCATTTCTTCTGCCTTTTCAACGCCTCCCGTTGCCTATGTAGGACATAACCGCGGGATGCGGCAGTGCAGCATCTCGCATTCCCGCCATGCACCAGTTGCAATCCGAAAAATGCGGCGGGTGCCCTTTCCCCCGAAGGCAGTTACCGCTAACATGTGGACATTCCCGCACCCGGACCCCATCTATGCCGGGCAAGCCAGAGGTGGTTACCCCATGATCCTGAACAGCACACTCGACCGCGTGACCGACAGGATTCGCGCACGGTCCGAGAAATCACGCAGCGCGTATCTTTCGCGGATGGAGGCGGCTGCCAGCCAAGGCCCGGCGCGCGCGCATCTGACCTGCGGCAATCAGGCCCATGCCTATGCCGCAATGGAAGATGACAAGCCTGCCCTGGCCGAAGGGCGTGTGCCGAACATCGGGATCGTCACGGCCTTCAACGACATGCTGTCGGCCCACCGCGTCTATGAGGATTACCCGAAGCAGATCCGCGAGGCGGCCCGCAAGGTCGGCGCGACCGCGCAGGTGGCGGGCGGTGTTCCGGCGATGTGCGACGGCGTAACCCAAGGGCAGGTCGGGATGGAGCTTTCGCTTTTCTCTCGTGATGTCATTGCCTTGGCGGCGGGCGTTTCCATGTCGCATAATGTCTTCGACAGCTCGCTCTATCTTGGCATCTGCGACAAGATCGTGCCCGGTCTGGTGATCGCGGCGGCGACCTTTGGCCATATCCCGTCGATCTTCGTGCCCGGCGGGCCGATGACTTCGGGCCTTCCGAATGACGAAAAAGCCAAGGTTCGCAACCGCTTCGCCGCCGGAGAGATCGGGCGGGATGAACTGATGGCCGCCGAGATGGCCTCCTATCACGGCCCCGGCACCTGCACCTTCTATGGCACGGCAAACTCCAACCAGATGCTGATGGAGTTCATGGGTCTGCATCTGCCGGGCGCGAGTTTCGTGAACCCCTACACCCCTCTGCGCGACGCGCTGACCGAGGCTGCCGTCACTCGTGCCGCCGCGATCACCGCGCTGGGCAACGACTACCGACCCACCTCGCAGATCCTTGACGAGCGTGCCTATGTGAACGGCATCGTCGGGCTGATGGCGACGGGCGGATCGACCAACCTCGTGCTGCATTTGCCAGCGATGGCAAGGGCTTCGGGCGTGATCCTCGACCTTCAGGATTTCGAGGACATCTCGAATACGATTCCCCTGATGGCCAAGGTCTATCCCAACGGGCTGGCCGACGTGAACCATTTCCACGCGGCGGGTGGCCTCGGTTACATGATAGGCCAGCTTCTGGACGCGGGCCTTTTGCATGACGATGTCAAGACGATCGCCGGCGACGGGCTGAGCCATTATCGCCATGATCCAAAGCTTCAGGACGGCCGCCTCGTCTGGTCCGACGGTCCAAAGGAAAGCTCCAACGACAAGATCCTGCGGCCTGCCAGCGATCCTTTCCAGAAGACGGGCGGGCTGAAACAGCTTGCCGGGAACCTCGGGCGCGGCGTGATGAAGGTGTCCGCCGTGGCACCCGAACGTCACGTGATCGAAGCTCCGGCCCGCGTCTTCCATGATCAGGAAGGGGTGAAGGCTGCGTTTCGTGCGGGCGAGTTCACCGCGGACACCATCGTGGTCGTGCGCTTTCAAGGCCCGCGCGCAAACGGGATGCCGGAGCTTCACTCACTGACGCCGGTTCTGTCGGTGCTTCAGGATCGCGGGCTCAAGGTTGCGCTGGTCACGGATGGGCGCATGTCTGGCGCGTCGGGCAAGGTGCCTTCGGCGATCCACGTCTCGCCCGAAGCGGCACAGGGTGGTCCGCTTGCACGCCTGCGCGATGGCGATATCGTGCGCGTCGATGCCGTGTCGGGCAAGCTTGAGGTGCTGGCCTCCGATTTCGAGACGCGCGATCCGGTCATTGCCGATCTTTCGGCGAATCGTCACGGTATCGGGCGCGAGCTGTTCGAATCCTTCCGCCAGACGGTGGGCAATGCCACCGAGGGCGCCGCTGTCGTCGTATGAGGAAACCGCATGACCCCTGCTGAACAAAGCCGTCGCTCGGCCGAGATTTGCCGCCTTGCCCCCGTGATCCCGGTTCTGGTGATCGACGATCTGGCCCATGCCCGCCCGCTGGCCGAGGCGCTGGTCGAAGGCGGCCTTCCGGTGCTGGAGGTGACGCTGCGCACACCCGTCGCGCTGGACGTCATCCGCGAGATGGCAGCGGTCGAAGGCGGCGTCGTCGGCGCGGGCACCTTGCTGACCCCTGCGGATGTGCAGGCTGCGGTGGCGGCGGGCGCGAAATTCGGTGTCTCTCCGGGTGCGACGGACCGTCTGCTGGATGCCTGCGAGGCGGCGGCCCTGCCCCTGCTGCCCGGTGCCGCCACGGCGACCGAGGTGATGGCCCTGCTGGAGCGCGGCTATACTACGATGAAGTTCTTTCCCGCCGAAAGCTCGGGCGGTGCGCCTGCGGTCAAGGCCATCGGCGCGCCGATCCCGCAGGTGTCTTTCTGTCCGACGGGCGGCGTGTCCCTGGCCAATGCGGGCGACTATCTTGGACTTTCAAACGTCCACTGCGTCGGCGGAAGCTGGGTGGCCCCCAAGGCGCTGATGCAGAAGAGCGACTGGAAGGCGATCACGGAATTGGCGCGCGAGGCTGCGGCCCTTCCGCGAGCATCCGTTCGATAACCCCTGCGGCGGCGCCGCTGCGCGCCGCCATCTCGTCGGCCAGTGTGCCGTTCATCGACGTCTCGCGTTGGATGAAGGCGCGGCCACCCTGTCCCAGATCGTCAGACAAAAGCTCGCGCTCCGTCAGCAGTCGCGTTGCAGCCTGAAGGCGCCAGCACAGCCGATAAGCGTTCAGAAGGATGTTTTCCTCCTCTGCGGTCAGAAGGCCCGCCGTGCGCCCCACCCGAAGCTGCGCCTCGACCCGCCTTGCCCCATCGCCCGTCCGCAGCGCGCAGCTTTGCGCGGCCAGTTCCACGTCCATCATCCGCCCGGGCCCGTTCTTGGCGTCCCACGGACCGGACGAGGGTTTCGCCGCCGCCAGTTTCTGCCGCATGTCGGAAATGTCCGACAGGATGCGCGCGTCGCCCCCCCGCGCCGTCAGCACGTCGCGGCGCAGCGCCTCGACCTCGGCCATCAGCGACGGGTCCCCGGCGATGGGACGTGCGCGGGTCAGGGCCAGATGCTCCCACGTCCACGCCTCCTCCATCTGATAGGTGCGGAAGGCGGCGATTCCCGTCGCAACCGGACCCTGCCGCCCTGATGGGCGCAGCCGCATGTCCACTTCGTAAAGCCGCCCCTCGGACATGGGGGCGGTGACGGCAGTCAGAAATGCCTGCGTCAGCCGCGCGAAATACGTGCGCGTCGCGAGCGGCTTCGGCCCGTTGCTCTCCTCGACCCCATCCGCGTCATAGATCACGATAAGATCGAGGTCCGATGCCGAAGTCAGCCGCGCGGCACCAAGGCTGCCCATCGCCACAAGCGCCGCCCCGCGCCCCGGCTGCGGCCCATGCTTGCGCCCAAACTCCTCCACCGACACGGGCCAGAGCGCACAAAGCGCGGCTTCGGCGAGATCGGCATACTCCTTGCCGGACTCGAATGCGTCGGTCAGCCCGCGCAGATGATGCACCCCAATGCGGAAATGCCATTCCTTCATCCAGCGCCGCGCGGCGTCCAGCTTGCCCTCGTAATCGCCGACCGCGTCCAGTCGCTTTGCCAGTTCCGCCCGCAGCAGCGGCGCGCCGGGCCATGCAGCAAAGAAACTGCCCCCCAGCACCGCATCCAGAACCGACGCGTTGCGCGAAAGATAGACGGACAGGCGCGGCGACACCGCGGCGATGTCCACGATCAGATCCACCAGTTGCGGATTCGAGTCGAACAGCGAGAAGATCTGTACCCCTGCCGGAAGCCCGCGAAGGAAGCCGTCGAAGCTCATCAACGCCTCGTCCATGTGACCCGCCTCCTGCATCCGGCGCAGAAGCTGCGGGCGGATGCGGCGAAAGATCGCCTGCGCCCGGTCCGACCGCAAAGCGGGATAGGCGGCCCAGCCGTCCACGATGGAGGATTGCCGTTCCGTCAACTCCGGCGCCTTCTCGACCTCGGGCGGCGCGAAGAAGCCTTCGGTCAGCTCCGCCGTCCGTTCAAGCCGCGCCAGAAGGTCCACGCGGAACGCCTCCGGATCTTGGCCCGCCAGATGCGCGACGCGGTCGATCGCCTCGGGGGAAACGGGCATCTTGTGCGTCTGCTGGTCGGCGATCATCTGAAGACGGTGTTCCACCTCACGATGCGCGCGATACAGGGCGGTCAGTTCCTCTGCGATGCCAGCGGGAATCCACCCCTGCCGCGCCAGCGCCGCCAGCCCCCCCACGGTGGTGCGATCCCGCAGCGACGGATCGCGCCCACCGGCGATCAACTGGCGCGTCTGGGTGAAAAACTCGATCTCGCGGATGCCGCCCTGACCTAGCTTCATGTCGTGGCCTTCGATCACCAGCGGACCGTGCAGCCCCCGATGTTCGCGGATGCGCAGGCGCATGTCATGCGCGTCCTGTATCGCGGCAAAGTCCAGATGCTTGCGCCAGACGAAGGGCGTCAGCGTGCTCAGGAACCGCTCGCCCGCCGCAATATCGCCGCCACAGGGCCGCGCCTTGATATAGGCGGCGCGTTCCCACGTCCGCCCCACGCTTTCATAGTAACTTTCCGCCGCCGCCATCGAAATGCAGACCGGCGTGACCGAGGCATCGGGACGAAGCCGCAGATCGCTTCGAAAGACATAACCCTCGGCCGTGTTATCCGACAGGATCGCGGTCATCTTGCGGGTGACACGCACGAAGGCCTGCCGGGCCTCCTGCCAGTCGGCGCCGTATCGGGTCTCGTCGAACAGGCAGATCAGGTCGATGTCGGACGAGTAGTTCAGCTCTCGCGCGCCCATCTTCCCCATGGCGATGGCAACCATGCCGCCCGCATTCGTCGCATCGGGCAGCTTGCCGCGCCGCACTTCGTCCTCGACCAGCCGCCGGATCGACAGATCCACCGCACGGTCGGCCAAGGCGGTCAGCGCGCCCGTCACCTCCTCCAGCGACCAGACACCGGCAAGATCGGCCAGCGCAGCCAAAAGCGCGACACGGCGTTTGGCCTGCCGCAGCATCGACGGCAGTTCAGCCAGTGCGGCGTCGCGCGAAAGCTCGGCCGCAAGCGCGGCTTCGGGATCGTCGAAGGCGGTCGCCAGCCAATCCCGCTCCTTCAGCGCAAGATCGCGAAGATAGGGGCTGGAGCCGGAGACAGCCCCCATCAGCCGTGCCGCCTGCGCGCCAAGATCGGAAAACTGCGCCGTGATTTCCGCAGCTTGGGCAGGGTCATGGGCGATGGGCAGGCGCGTGATGCGCGAGGCAAGGTTCGTCATTCGCGCAGTTTGGCGTTGCCTGCGTGGGCGGTCAATCGGGCCCAAATGTAAATAACCTTCACATGCCCCCTTGAAGCGCGGGAGCGGAATAACGATCTGGAGCATGTGAAACCAATTCACATCCAACCGGGAGACCGCCTGAATGAACAGCTATTCACCCGCAGCCGCCCGTTCCGGCGGCATCCTTACCTGGCCACGGCAGATCGAAGCCTGGCTCGATGCGCGGGGCAAACCCGCGTGGATCGCCGCGATGATCCTTGGGTTCATCTTCGTCTGGCCCGTCGGGCTTGCCATCCTCGCCTACATGATCTGGAGCAAACGCATGTTCAACCGGAGCTGTGGCCGCCGCGCCACCACCGTCTTCACCGCCGCGAAATCCAGCGGCAACTCGGCCTTCGACGCCTACAAGGCCGACACGCTGCGCCGTCTGGAAGAAGAGCAGAACGCGTTCGAATCCTTCCTTCAGCGCCTGCGCGAGGCCAAGGACAAGCAGGAGTTCGACGCCTTCATGGAAGATCGCGCGCGCACGAAAACGCCGGTCGCCGTTGAAGACGACGCCCGCAACTGACATCTTCGGGGCGGCGCCCAAGCCGCCCCGTTTCCATACCGAGGGACAATGATGACCTACGCCACGATGATGGACGCCCTGCCCGACCCCGACCGCCACGCCGAATTCTATGACGGCGTCACGACCAAACGCGGGCTGGCTTGGCTGGTCGATCTTCTCCTGATCTTTGCGATCACGGTGATCATCATTCCCTTCACCGCCTTTACGGCGCTGTTCTTTTATCCGCTCCTTTATCTTACGGTCAGCTTCTGCTATCGCTGGGTGGCGTTGACGCGCAAATCCGCAACGCCGGGGATGCGCCTGTTCGGGATCGAGTTCCTGAACGCCCGCGGCGAACGGCTGGGCGGGATCGAGTCGCTGCTGCACGTCATCGGCTATACCTTCTCCATCGGCACATTGCTGGTTCAGGTGCTGTCGGTGTCGCTGATGCTGACGACACGGCGCGGACAGGGTCTGACGGACCTCGTTCTGGGGACGGTCGCGATCAATCGTGCGGCACGGCACTGAATTCAACCTTCGCTTGACAAAAATGCGAAGCGGGCGGAGCTTGGCTGACCTGTAGGCAGTTGCTACATTCACCGGCAGGATCAGAAGCGATCAGGTCATGCGTCATACACTTCCCATTGCGCCCCAGTTCTATGTGACGGCACCGCAGGCCTGCCCCTATCTGGACGGGCGGATGGAGCGTAAGCTATTCACCGCGCTTCAGGGTGAACACGCGCAGACGTTGAACGACGCGCTGTCCAAGCAGGGGTTCCGCCGGTCGCAGAACGTTCTTTATCGCCCCTCCTGCGCCGAATGCTCGGCCTGCCTTTCGGCCCGCATCCGGGTCGCCGATTTCGAGCCGTCGCGCACGCAGCGGCGCATCCTGAAGAAGAACGACGGGCTGAAGCGGAACGCGACCTCGCCTTGGGCGACCGAGGATCAGTATGCGCTGTTCCGCCGCTATCTCGATGCGCGCCACGCGGATGGCGGGATGGCCGACATGGACATCTTCGAATTCGCCGCGATGATCGAAGAAACGCCGATCCGCAGCCGCGTCATCGAATATACCCGCGAGATCGGCGGCGGAGAGCGCGATCTGAGCGCGGTTTGCCTGACCGACATCTTCGACGACGGGCTGAGCATGGTCTACTCGTTCTACGACCCCGCCCTGCGCGATCACAGCCTTGGCGCGTTCCTGATCCTGGACCACGTTCGGATCGCGCGCGAGGCTGGGCTGCCCTATGTCTATCTGGGCTATTGGGTGCCCGGCAGCCGCAAGATGGGCTACAAGGCGAACTACTCGGCGCTGGAAATCTACAAGGGCGGCGCCTGGCAGGAGCTCGGCGATGCCGAGGCCCACAGCTCCGAACTGCATCCCCTGTCCGTCGATCCGATCGCCGAGCAGGTCGCGAAGATCAGCCTACCGGAGGCTCGCCGCGGTTAGGCTGCGAAGGGTCGCAAGATCCTCGCCCGGCTCGCGCGTCAGATCGTGAATCTCGGTCACGAGGCCGATCATCTGGTCGATCTCGTCCCCTGTGAACTCGTCTCCCGACCGCGTCAGCCCGGCAAGCGTCCGCGATGCGGGCGTTCCGAGCGAAAAGGCGACGCCATGCTCGATCCCGTGCTGGCGGGCATGGACCATGACATCCTCATGATCCTCGTCCGGGATGTCGTTCCACCGGATGAACCCGGTTTCCCGCAGCCCCCACCGAACCACCGGGTCGGACAGCATGAAGCCTCGTTCGGTATAGAAGCGAATCCATTCGTCCGGGTAAGTCTGATAGAGTAGGGTTGGACTGGTGAAGCGGATATGGATCGCCAGTGCATAGCCCGTATCACAAATCAGCGACAGTTTTCGCAGCCGGTGTGTAACCTCTTCAACCTTAGACATTTGTCAGCAATACCTATTAACCCAATACGTTCATCATCTGTCTTCCGACACGCTTTGATGAGCTATACGACTCGCAAAGCTAAGCAATAGTGAATAGCAAGCAGGTTGTGAGATCGATGCCCAAATCAGCCAACCAGCTTGACGAAGCCGCCCGACTGTCGCCGGTGGGCTTCTATATTGCACTGCATGTCGGTTTTTCGTTTCCGCAAGAGGAGGTGAATCGCCTGCCTCTGCCATGGGTCGAATACTACACGATTCACGGTCTGGGCGTTCACGATCCGGTCATGCGCTGGTTCTACTCCTCGCCCGGCAGCATCATCCGGTGGTCCGCGATCGACATCGCCGATCCGCGCGGCGTGATGGCCGCCGCGCACGAGCATGGGCTGATCCACGGGGCGGCCGCCACGATCACCGGACTGGCCGGACGGCGCAGCTATGCCAACTTCTTTCGCGACGATCGTCCTTTCACCGATGACGAGCTGGAGCAGCTGTTCACGATCCTGTCCCACCTTCACGACGGCGATCTGGAAGATGTTTCCCTGACCCCCGCAGAAGTAGAGGCTCTGCGAATGCAATCCGAGGGCAAACGCCTGAAGCAGATCGCGTGGGAGCTGGGAATATCCGTCTCTGCCGTGAAGGCGCGGCTGGCAAGCGCGAAGCGCAAGCTTGGCGCGCAGACGGCATCGCAGGCAGCAGTTCTGGCAACGGCGCGGCGCATCTTCTGATCGGCTCGCGGAAAATTGTTGCCGTGTGACAAAACGCGCTATAGATAACGACAGCGCCCGAAAGGGCGATACGGTGACCGGGCCCCTCTGGCGTCAGTAATGCGGCAACTCACGTGATGTCGGCACCGAAGCGTTCGCGCCGCATGGACGTTTATATTAATGACCCAATTTGACGCAAAGCGGGCCTCTGCCCGTCATGCCGCTATCCGGGGGTTCGCATGACCACTGCACCGCAAAAATCGACGCTGTCCTATCTGACCTGGGCCTTCGTCTCCACCGTCATCGGTCTTGGCCTCGGCGCCTGGCTGGGATGGGAGACGACCGGGACGATCGGCGGCACGTTGACCATCTTCTTCATCGTCGCCGTTCTTGCGGTGCTTGAAATCTCGTTGTCCTTCGACAACGCGATCGTCAACGCCAACAAGCTGAAGGACATGACGCCGGTCTGGCAGCGCCGCTTCCTGACCTGGGGTATCCTGATCGCCGTCTTCGGCATGCGGATCGTGTTCCCCGTCCTGATCGTGGTCGTGGCGGCCAATGTCGGCCCTTGGGAAGCCATGGTCATGGCTGCGTCGCAGCCGGACGAATATTCGCGCATCATGCATGACGCCCACCTGCCCATCGCGGCTTTCGGTGGCGCCTTCCTGATGATGGTCGCACTGAAATTCTTCTTCGACCACGAGAAGGATATCCACTGGGTCGCATCCATCGAGAACTGGGCAGCGCGCTATTCTTCGATCCGCGGGATCGAGATTGCGGTCGTCCTCTGCATCATGCTCGCCTTCTCGCGCTTCCTGCCGCCGGAATACGCGCAGACGTTCATGAACTCGGCGATCTGGGGCCTGCTGACCTTCCTTCTGGTCGAAGTGCTGGGCGGTATCCTCGACAAGAACGAGGAAGCCATGTCGGGCGCGGCCAAGGGCGGTCTGGGCGCGTTCCTGTATCTTGAGGTGCTGGACGCATCCTTCTCGTTCGACGGCGTGATCGGGGCCTTCGCGCTGACGCACAACCTGTTCATCATCGCCATCGGTCTGGGCGTCGGCGCGATGTATGTGCGTTCGATGACCATCATGCTGGTCGAACGCGGCACGCTGACGCAATACCGCTATCTGGAGCACGGCGCCTTCTATGCCATCCTGATCCTGTCGGTCATCATGTTCCTGCAATGTCTGCCGGGCGTGGCGATCCCCGAGGTCATCACCGGCCTTGGCGGTGCGACGTTGATCGGGATCGCGCTCTGGTCTTCGATACGTTGGAACAAGGCGAACCCGGGCGTGGACGTCCACTCGCACTAATCAAAAGGCCCGCCTCTCGGCGGGCCTTTTTCATTTCAGGGCAGAGGTCACGATCCCCGCCCTATCCGCGGCACGTTGCCAGCTTCCTCGCAACCAAGCCTCGTGGCAGGCCCAGGCGGTCATCGGATCTGTCGCCATGCCAAGGCGGCGCAGGTGCCCAGCATAATCCTCGGCTGCGCTGGCACCCGCTTCGGCAATGGCACGCGCGATCTGCTGCTGGCGGCGTGCACCGGCAAGCTGCGCCGCACAGACCGTTTCCAGCCAATTTCCCGCAACGCGTGTTGCCGATGTCTTGTCGGGCTTTGACGCAATCATGTGATGCCTCCCCTCCTCACAATCTGCACGGGTTATCTTGTGCCCGAATCGTTCGCCGTCCAAACGAAAGTATGAGGGTGCGGCAAAAAGGGCCGGGTTTCCCCGGCCCTTCGCTTATTTGTCGACCGTGACCCGAACCATCCGGTCCGGGGTCGCGGGCGGCTCGCCCTTGGCGATGGCGTCAACCACCTCCATCCCGGAGACGACCTGCCCGACGACGGTGTATTGCCCGTTCAGGAAATCGCCCGGCGCGAACATGATGAAGAACTGGCTATTGGCCGAATCCGGGCTCTGAGCCCGCGCCATGCCGACGGTCCCACGCTGGAACGGAATGTCCGAGAACTCGGCCGGCAGGTCGGGACGCGACGATCCACCCATGCCCGACTGCGCGGATACGGCACCCTTGCCGAATTCGACATCGCCCGTCTGGGCCATGAACCCATCGATGACGCGGTGGAACACCACGTCGTCATAGGCGCCATCCTCGGCCAGCGCGACGATCTGGGCGACGTGCTGCGGGGCGACGTCGGGCAGCAGGTCGATCACGACCGTGCCTTTCGCCGCGCCGCCGACTTCGATCACCAGATTCGGCCCCGGGCCGTCCTCTTGCGCGAAGACGGGCGCTGCCGCCAGCACCAGGGCTGCCGCAAGCAGCTTACGCATCGGCAGCAACCCGCACCTTGATCATGCGGTCCGGCGTGGTCGGCGGTTCGCCGCGCACGATGGCATCCACGAAATCCATGCCCGAGATGACGCGGCCATAGACCGTGTATTGCCCGTTCAGGAAGTGGTTGTCGCGGAAGTTGATGAAGAACTGGCTGTTGGCCGAGTTCGGGTTGGCCGAACGCGCGGCGCCCAGCGTGCCACGGTCATGCGGCAGTTTCGAAAATTCCGCCGGCAGGTCCGGCAGGTCCGAACCGCCCGTTCCGGCACGGCGGATGTCGAAGTTCTGCTCGGCATTGCCGTTCGCCACGTCGCCGGTCTGGGCCATGAAGCCTTCGATCACGCGGTGGAAGACCACGTTGTCATAGGCACCGGCGCGGGCCAGTTCCTTCATCCGCTCCGAATGTTTCGGCGCGACATCCGGCAGCAGCTGGATGACGACGTCGCCATCCTTCAGCGTGACGATGATCGTGTTTTCGGGATCGGTAATATCGGCCATCGGGGCCTCCTTCGTGCCATTGACGGGCGGGAGCCTAAACGCGCGGGCCGGGAAGGGAAAGCCCGGTTGACGCCGCGCGCCGGATCGGGTGCAAATCGTCCAAACGGTTTCGGAGACGCAGATGGGCTGGAAAACACTCGACGATCTGGATTTGCAAGGCAAGGTTGTATTGCTGCGCGTGGACGTGAACGTCCCGATGGAGGACGGGATCGTCACCGACGCGACCCGCATCGAAAAGATCGTCCCCACGATCGAAGATGTGCTGGAAAAAGGCGGCAAGCCCGTGCTTCTGGCCCATTTCGGCCGCCCCAAGGGCAAGGTCGTGCCGGAGATGAGCCTTGAGCACATCCTGCCCGCGCTGGAAAAGGCCCTGCCGGGCCGCCACGTCCTGTTCGCCGATGACAGCATCGGCGAAGCTGCGAGCCATGTCATCAAGGGCGCCCGTCCAGACAGCGTTGTGCTGTTGGAGAACACCCGTTTCCATGCGGGCGAGGAAAAGAACGACCCCGAACTTGCGAAGGCCTTCGCCGCGCTGGGCGACATCTATGTCAACGACGCGTTCTCGGCGGCCCACCGCGCCCATGCCTCGACCGAAGGGATCGCGCGTCTGCTGCCCTCGGCGGCGGGGCGGCTGATGGAGGCGGAACTTCGCGCATTGGACGCGGCACTTGGCAAGCCGGAGCGTCCAGTGGTCGCGGTCGTCGGCGGGGCCAAGGTTTCGACGAAGCTGGACCTGCTTGGCAACCTCGTGACCAAAGTGGACCATCTGGTGATCGGCGGCGGGATGGCGAATACCTTCCTCGTCGCCCAGGGGATCGAGGTCGGCAAGTCGCTGGCCGAACGCGACATGGCAGATACGGCGCGCGCGATCATCGAGAAAGCCAAAGCCGCCGGCTGCACCATCCACCTGCCCGTCGATGTGGTCGTGGCGCGGGAATTCCGCGCGGGCGCCGCGAACGAGACGGTGGCGGCGGACGCCTGCCCCGCCGATGCGATGATCCTTGATGCCGGGCCGCAGACCGTGGCCGCGCTGGCGAAAGTCTTTGCCGAGGCGAAGACGCTGATCTGGAACGGCCCCCTCGGCGCGTTCGAGATCGAGCCTTTCGACGCCGCGACCAACGCCGCCGCGAAACAGGCCGCCGACCTGACCCGCGAGGGCAAGCTCGTATCGGTTGCGGGTGGCGGCGATACGGTGGCTGCGCTGAACAAGGCCGGGGCCGCGCAGGACTTCACCTATATCTCCACCGCGGGGGGCGCCTTCCTCGAATGGATGGAAGGAAAGGACCTTCCCGGCGTGATCGCGCTCAACAACTAACTTTCTGGGGGGCCGTTAGCGCGAACGTCATTGCGGCGTCACGAACGGCCCTCTAACCCTTTTCACCAGTCACTTTTTTCCCAAAGGAAGCCGATATGCGTGCCAGCAGGACAGTCCAGAAGATCCTCGCCAATTACGAGGGCGAAACCCCCGGCGTGAAGGCGAACCTCGCCCGCATGCTGATGGAAGGGAAGCTGGGCGGCACCGGCAAGATGATCATCCTGCCCGTGGACCAAGGTTTCGAACACGGCCCCGCGCGCAGCTTCGCGCCGAATCCGGCGGGCTACGACCCCCACTACCATTACCAACTGGCGATCGACGCAGGGCTGTCAGCCTATGCCGCGCCGCTTGGCCCGCTGGAGGCTGGCGCCGACACGTTCGCGGGCCAGATCCCGACGATCCTGAAGGTGAACTCGGCCAACAGCCTGATGTCGGACACCGCGGGCAAGAACCAGGCGATCACCGCGTCGGTCGATGATGCGCTGCGTCTGGGCTGCTCGGCGATCGGCTTCACCATCTATCCGGGTTCGGACATGGCGTTGGACATGTTCGAAGAAATCGTCGAGATGCGCAAAGAGGCTGCGGCCAAGGGCGTTGCGACCGTCATCTGGTCCTATCCCCGCGGCGAGGCGATCACCAAGGACGGTGAAACCGGCATCGACGTGGCGGCCTATGCTGCGCATATCGCGGCCCTGCTGGGCGCGCATATCATCAAGATCAAGCTTTCGACCGATCACCTGATGCTGCCCGAGGCCAAGAAGGTCTACGAGAAAGAACAGATCGACATCTCCGATCTGGCCGCGCGGGTTCGCCACTGCGTCCAGTCGTCCTTCAACGGTCGCCGCATCATCGTCTTCTCGGGCGGTGCGGCGAAGGGTGCGGACGCGGTCTATGACGACGCCCGCGCGATTCTGGCAGGCGGCGGCAACGGCTCGATCATCGGTCGGAACTCGTTCCAGCGTTCGCGCGAGGATGCGCTGGCCATGCTGCAAAAGCTGGTCGACATCTATAAAGGCAAGGCCTGACAACACACGGTTTCCCGGCATCCGTGCCGGGAAACCGTTTTGCTTCGGATGCCCCCTGTGGCATGATCCTGTCCGAAGCCCCCGCGATGAGGGGCGATGAGGCAGACAATGAACCACTCCCGTCCCGCGCTTGGCGCGATGATCTACATGTTGCTCCTTGCGGTGCTTGGGCTTTATTTTGCCTTCGCCGCCATTCAGGGCGACTATGGCGTGTTCCGGCAGGTCCAGATCAACGCCGAGGCCGATACGTTGCGGGCCGAGCGTGACCGCCTGACCGCCGAACTCGCCGAGATCGAGAACAAGACCCGTCGCATGTCCGACGACTACCTCGACCTTGATCTTCTGGATCAACAGGCGCGCGAGATCCTCGGTTATATCCGCACAGACGAGATCGTCATCCGCTGAAACCGCGCTAGGTTCCGCCCGGGAACAAGCCCGATCATTTTTGCGCTACACTCGCGCGCCATGATCGGTTATGGATAGTTTAAGGCTAAACTATTTCCGCTTCGACGGGAGGACACGCGATGGCCATCAGAAAACCGGCCGAAAATTCAAACGTCTCGAAGGATGAGCTGCTTGCGTATTATCGCGACATGCTCCTGATCCGCAGATTCGAGGAGAAGGCAGGGCAGCTTTACGGCATGGGCCTGATCGGTGGCTTCTGCCACCTTTACATCGGGCAGGAAGCGGTCGTCGTCGGCCTCGAAGCCGCGGCGAAGGAAGGCGACAAGCGCGTCACCTCCTATCGCGACCACGGTCACATGCTGGCTTGCGGCATGACCGCCAATGGCGTCATGGCAGAGCTTACGGGTCGGACCGGCGGCTATTCCAAAGGCAAAGGCGGCTCCATGCACATGTTCTCGAAAGAGAAACATTTCTATGGTGGCCACGGGATCGTCGGTGCGCAGGTGCCGATCGGTGCGGGTCTCTCCTTCGCTGACAAGTATCTGGGCAATGACAACGTGACCTTCGCCTATTTCGGCGATGGCGCCGCCAACCAAGGCCAGGTCTACGAGACCTATAACATGGCGCAGCTGTGGAACCTGCCGGTGGTTTTCGTGATCGAAAACAACCAGTATGCGATGGGCACCTCGGTGAAACGCTCGACCAAATCGCCCTCCCTTTGGGAACGCGGTGCCGCTTATGGCATCAAGGGCGAGAAGGTGGACGGCATGGACGTGCTGGCCGTCAAGGCCGCAGGCGAAAAGGCCGTCGCGGCCTGCCGTGCGGGCGAAGGCCCCTATATCCTCGAGATGGACACCTATCGCTACCGCGGCCACTCGATGTCCGACCCTGCGAAATACCGCTCGCGCGACGAGGTCGAGAAGATGCGGTCCGAGAAGGATGCCATCGAACATGTCCGCGACCTTCTGCTGACCGGCGGCCACGCCTCCGACGAGGATCTGAAGGCCATCGACAAGGACATCAAGGCGATCGTCAACGAATCCGCCGAATTCGCAAAAGACAGCCCGGAGCCCGATCTTTCGGAACTCTGGACCGATATCTACGCGTAAGGGAGGCGTATCATGGCAACTCAAGTCCTTATGCCGGCCCTGTCGCCGACCATGGAAGAAGGCACCCTTGCCAAATGGCTGGTGAAAGAGGGTGACACCGTCAAATCCGGCCAGATCATGGCCGAGATCGAGACCGACAAGGCCACGATGGAATTCGAGGCTGTGGACGAAGGCATCATCGGCAAACTGCTGATCGCCGAGGGCACCTCGGGAGTGAAGGTCAACACCCCCATCGCCGTTCTGGTCGAAGAAGGCGAAAGCGCCGACGACGTGCAGGCAGAAGCCCCGAAAGCCAAGGAAGAAGCTCCGGCGACGCCGCATATGGACGTCCCCGCCGCGACCGTTCCCGGCGCACCGATGGCTGGCAAGCGCGACACGTCGCCCGACTGGCCCGAAGGCACGGAAATGAAGACCATGACCGTGCGGGAAGCCCTGCGCGAAGCCATGGCCGAGGAAATGCGCGGCAATGACCGTGTGTTTCTGATGGGCGAGGAAGTGGGCGAATACCAAGGCGCCTACAAGATCTCCCAAGGTCTGCTGGACGAATTCGGCCCGAAGCGCGTCGTCGATACCCCGATCACCGAGCATGGTTTCGCCGGTATCGCGGTCGGCGCAGCCTTTGGCGGTCTGAACCCGATCGTGGAGTTCATGACCTTCAACTTCGCCATGCAGGCCATCGACCAGATCATCAACTCGGCAGCCAAGACGCTTTACATGTCCGGCGGCCAGATGGGTTGCCCGATCGTGTTCCGTGGTCCGAACGGTGCCGCTGCCCGCGTGGGCGCGCAGCACTCGCAGGATTACGCCGCTTGGTATGCGCAGATTCCGGGTCTGAAGGTCGTCATGCCTTACTCGGCCGCCGACGCGAAGGGCCTTCTGAAACAAGCGATCCGCGATCCGAACCCGGTCATCTTCCTTGAAAACGAGATCATGTATGGTCGCTCGTTCGAGGTTCCGGTGCTGGACGATTTCACGATCCCCTTCGGCAAGGCCCGCATCTGGCGCGAAGGTAAGGATGTGACGATCGTGTCCTTCGGCATCGGCATGACCTATGCGCTGGAAGCGGCGGACAAACTGGCCGAAGAAGGCATCGAGGCCGAGGTGATCGACCTGCGCACCCTGCGTCCGATCGACTACGAAACCGTTCTGGAATCGGTCAAAAAGACCAACCGCTGCGTCACGGTCGAAGAAGGCTTCCCGGTGGGCTCCATCGGCAACCACATCTCGGCCACGATCATGCAGCAAGCCTTCGACTATCTGGACGCGCCGGTGATCAACCTTGCCGGCAAGGACGTCCCGATGCCCTATGCGGCGAACCTTGAAAAGCTGGCGCTGGTCACCACCGCCGAGGTGATCGAGGCCGTCAAATCCGTCTGCTATCGTTAAGGAGGGAAGAATGGCGATTGAAATCCTGATGCCCGCGCTCTCCCCCACGATGGAGGAAGGCACGCTGGCCAAATGGCTGGTCAAAGAGGGCGACGAGGTCAAATCCGGCCAAGTCATGGCCGAGATCGAAACCGACAAGGCCACGATGGAATTCGAGGCCGTGGATGAAGGCATCATCGGCAAGATCCTGATCGCCGAGGGCACCTCGGGCGTGAAGGTGAACACCGCCATCGCCATCCTTGTCGAAGAAGGCGAGGAAGTCGGAGCCACGCCTTCCCCCGCGCCGCAGAAACAGGACGCGGCCGAAGAAAAAGCCGGCCGCGAAGAAAAGCCAGAGCCGAAGGCCGAAGCTGCGAAACCCGCACCGAAAGCCGATGGCAACCGTGTCTTCGCCTCGCCGCTGGCCCGCCGGATCGCGGCGGACAAGGGGCTGGACCTTTCTGCCGTGAAGGGAACCGGCCCGCATGGCCGCATCGTGAAGGCGGATGTCGAAGCTGCAAAGCCGGGCGCCCCGAAAAGCGAAGCGCCCAAGGCCGAGGCACCGAAAGCTGCCGCGGCGCCGACCGGCGCTTCGTCGGACGCCGTCAAGAAGATGTTCGACGGACGCGAGTTCGAGGAAGTCACCCTCGACGGTATGCGCAAGACGATCGCTGCACGTCTGACCGAGGCCAAGCAGACCATCCCGCATTTCTATCTGCGCCGCGAAGTGCAGTTGGATGCCCTGATGAAGTTCCGCGCCACGCTGAACAAACAGGTCGAGGATCGCGGCATCAAGCTGTCGGTCAACGACTTCATCATCAAGGCTTGCGCGCTGGCCCTGCAACAGGTTCCCGCCGCCAATGCCGTCTGGGCGGGCGACCGTATCCTGAAGCTGAAGCCCTCGGACGTGGCGGTTGCCGTCGCGATCGAAGGTGGTCTGTTCACGCCCGTCCTGAAGGATGCCGACAAGAAGTCGCTGTCCTCTCTTTCGGCCGAGATGAAGGACCTCGCAACCCGTGCCCGCTCGCGCAAACTGGCGCCGCATGAGTATCAGGGTGGCAGCTTCGCGATCTCCAACCTCGGGATGATGGGGGTGGAGAATTTCGACGCGGTCATCAACCCGCCGCATGGTGCGATCCTTGCGGTCGGTGCAGGGATCAAGAAGCCGGTCGTCGGCAAAGACGGCGAGCTGACGGTCGCGACAGTGATGTCGATGACGTTGTCGGTCGATCACCGCGTCATCGACGGTGCGCTCGGGGCGGAACTGCTGGCCGCGATCGTGGCCAATCTGGAAAATCCGCTGGCGATGCTGGCGTAAAAGAAAAGCCGGGCGAAAGCCCGGCTTTTTCATTTGGCGATGATCTGGTCCATGCTGGCCGCAGGTTGCGGGCATCCGGCGGCACCTATGATCTTTGCGGGAACGCCAGCCACGGTCGTGCAAGGCGGCACATCCTGCAAGACAACAGATCCAGCGGCAATCCGGCTGCAATGGCCGATAGTGATCGCACCAAGCACCTTCGCACCCGCCCCGATCAGCACGCCATCCTCGATTTTCGGGTGACGGTCCCCATCCTGCTTGCCCGTTCCGCCAAGCGTCACCGAATGCAGCATCGAGACATTGTCGCCCACGACCGCAGTTTCGCCAATGACAATGGAATGGGCATGGTCGATCATGATGCCGCGCCCGATCCGAGCAGCAGGATGGATGTCGACGCCGAACACTTCGGAAACGCGCATCTGCACAAGATAGGCGAGGTCGCGACGGCTTTCCCGCCACAACCAGTGCCCGATCCGATAGGCCTGAAGTGCTTGATAGCCCTTGAAAAAAAGAACCGGTTGAAGATAGCGGTGGCAGGCCGGATCGCGTTCGAAGACGGCCGTCACGTCGGCACGGGCCGACTGCCCCAACTCCGGGTCCTGCACATAGGCTTCATCGGCAAGCTCTCGCAGGATCTGCTCGCTGATTTCGCGCGAAGCTAGCTTTTGCGAGAAGCGATACGCCAAGGCCCGTTCGAAGCTGCCGTGATGAAGAAGGCTCGCATGAAGAAGCCCGCCGATCAGCGGCTCCTCGCGGCTCGCCTCTTCTGCCTCTTCGCAGATTCGCCGCCAGACAGGATCGACGGTTGAAAGGCGCAGCTTCGTTTCGGGCACGGGCGATCCTCCGGCAAGTGGAAGGATAACCTAACATGTATCCTTCCCGGAGGCGACCCTTCCAAAAGGGTCAGCCCAAAGCGTATCCTGCGCCCCTGACCGTGCGCAGCGGATCGTCCCCGCCGAACTGGCAAAGCGCCTTGCGAAGCCGCCCGATATGGACATCCACGGTCCGCGTATCGACATAGATATCGCGGCCCCAGACCCGATCCAGAAGCTGTTCGCGGCTGAACACCCTGCCCGGTTTTTCCATGAAGGTAGTCAGCAGGCGGAATTCGGTCGGGCCCAGTTTCAGCACCTTGTCCGCGCGATAGACGCGGTGGCTTTCGCTGTCCAGACGGATGTCGTCCCATTCCAGCACCACGCCCACCGTGGCGGGACGCGAGCGGCGAAGCTGCGTACGCACCCGCGCCATCAACTCGACCAGCGAATAGGGCTTCACCACATAATCATCCGCGCCGGTTTCAAGCCCGCGAACCCGATCAACCTCCTCGGACCGGGCCGAGAGCATGATGATGGGCAGCGCCCTCGTGTCCGGGCGCGTCTTCAGCTGACGGCATACCTCGATCCCGGACACGTTCGGCATCATCCAGTCCAGCACGACCACGTCGGGGGAAACCTCGTCCACAAGGACCAGTGCTTCCTCGCCGTTGCCCGCCTGTACGACCCGGAAGCCTTCGGCCTCCAGGTTATAGGACAGGACTTCGCGCTGCGCGGGTTCGTCTTCGACCAGGAGAACGACCGGCTGCTCGGACGATGTCATGAACCCGCCCCGACGAAGGAGGTAGTGTCGCCCTTCGGACGCGCTTCTTCGGGCGCGGCGCCGGTCACGAGGTAGATGACCTGCTCGGCAATCGTGGTGGCGTGATCGCCGATACGCTCGATGTTCTTGGCGATGAAATGCAGATGCATGCAGGCCGTGATGTTGCGCGGGTCTTCCATCATATGGGTCAGGAATTCGCGGAACAGCGCGTTATACATCTGGTCCACCTCGGCATCGCGCTGACGCACTTCGTTGGCCAGACGCTCGTCGCGGTGGATATAGGCGTCCAGCGAGTCCTTCAGCAGCAGTTCGACCGTTTTCGCCATGCGGCGGATCGCGCTGCTTGCCCCCGGAATCGCGGGCATATGCGAAAGAACCGTTGCACGTTTCGCGAGGTTCTTCGCGAAATCGCCGCACCGCTCCAGGCTGGACGCGATCTTCATCACGGTCAGCACGGTGCGAAGGTCGGTCGCGGTCGGCGCGCGCAGGGCGATCAGGCGCGCGCATTCGACGTTCACCTGATCTTCCAGCGCGTCGATGGCCTTGTCGGCGCGGCGAACCGCTTCGGCCAGTTCGTCGTCGCGGGTTTCAAGCGCCTTGGCGGCGTCCAGAATGGCGGCTTCGACCAGCCCCCCCATCTTCATGATCATCGCCTGGATGGCTTCCAGGTCGCGATCGAAGGACGATACGATATGTTGTTCGCTTACCATGATGCCCTCCGTCAGCCGATCCGGCCGCTGATGTAGCTTTCGGTGCGCGGATCGCGCGGATTGGTGAAGATCTGCCCCGTCTCTCCAAACTCGACCAGGTTGCCGAGGTGGAAGAACGCCGTCTTCTGGCTGACACGGGCCGCCTGTTGCATCGAGTGCGTCACGATGACGACCGCGAATTGGCCGCGAAGCTCGTCGATCAGCTCCTCGACCTGTGCGGTCGCGATCGGGTCCAGCGCCGAGCAAGGCTCGTCCATCAGCAGAACCTCGGGCGAGGTCGCCACTGCGCGGGCAATGCAAAGGCGCTGTTGCTGGCCGCCCGAAAGGCCGGTGCCGGGCGCGTGGAGGCGGTCTTTCACCTCGTTCCACAGCGCCGCCTTCTTCAGCGAAGTCTCGACCACGTTGTCGAGTTCCGCTTTCGAGCGGGTCAGGCCGTGGATCTTGGGACCATAGGCTACGTTGTCATAGATCGACTTCGGGAACGGGTTCGGCTTCTGGAACACCATGCCGACCTTGGCGCGCAGTTGCACCGGATCGACCTTGGGATCGTAGATGTCTTCGCCATCAAGCTTGATCGAACCCGAGACTTTCGCCGCGGCGATCGTGTCGTTCATGCGGTTCAAACAGCGCAGGAAGGTGGATTTGCCACAGCCCGACGGGCCGATGAAGGCCGTCACGTTGCCGTTCAGGATATCGACATCGACATCCTTCAGCGCATGGCTGGTGCCGTAATGGACCTGGACGCCGCGCGCTGCGATCTTGGTTTCGCTGGTGGACACGTCTCTCTCCGCGATTCTCATATCGTTCATGTTGTTGCTCCTCACCAGCGGCGTTCAAAGCGGCGACGCAGGATGATTGCGATCGCGTTCATGCAGATAAGGAACACGAGGAGCACGATGATCGCCCCCGATGCGCGTTCCACGAAAGCAGGGTCCGAGCGCTGAGTCCAGTTGTAGACCTGAACCGGAAGTGCCGAGGACGGGTCGAACAGCCCACCCGGATAGTCGCGCACGAATGCAACCATGCCGATCAGCAGCAGCGGTGCCGTCTCGCCCAGCGCCTGAGCAAGGCCGATGATCGTGCCCGTCAGGATGCCCGGCATGGCCAGCGGCAAGACGTGATGGAACACGGTCTGCATCCGGCTGGCGCCGATGCCCAACGCCGCGTCGCGGATCGACGGCGGAACCGCCTTCAATGCCGCGCGGGTCGAGATGATGATCGTCGGGACGGTCATCAGTGTCAGGACCAGACCACCGACGATGGGTGCGGATTGGGGCAGATGGGCAAAGTTGATGAACATCGCAAGGCCGAGGATACCGAATACGATCGACGGCACGGCGGCGAGGTTCGAGATGTTCACCTCGATCACGTCTGTCCAGCGGTTCTTCGGCGCGAATTCCTCAAGGTAGATGGAGGCGGCGACGCCAATCGGAACCGAAAGGCAAAGCACCACGGCCATCATGTACAGCGAACCGAGGATCGCGACGCCCAAACCGGCAGCCTCGGGGCGCTGGTCCGATGCGTCAGGCATCGTCACGAAGCCCCAGTTGAAGCCCGACGACATCATGCCTGCATCGCGCATCGCGGTGGCAAGCTGAAGACGTTCGGGCGTGACGTTGCTGTCGCGCTCGGCGCTCTGCATGGTCACCCGCCCCTTGAAGAAGCCGTCGATCCGACCATGGGCCAGAAGACGCGTCTCCACGGTGGTCCCGATCAGTTCGGGATTGGCCAGCACCATCGAGCGAAGCTGCGCCGGAGCTTCCTGCGACAAGATGCCCGAAATGTCGTTGTCGGCTATGCCCTCGGGGGCAACGCCCGCCTCGCGCACTGCGGCGACGACACCAGCCTTCAGCACGTTGCCATAGCCGATGGTGGTGACCTTGGCCATTTCGGCCGGATCGCGGCTCCCCGACGGGTCGAGCGTTTCGGCCGGCAAAGCGATCGGAACGGTCACGAAGGTCTGCCGAAAGGCAGACGAGCCGTTGCCGAAGATCGAGACCAGCAGCGTGACGAGGGCAGCCATCGCGACGCCGATGGCGATCATGCCATAGGCTCGGAAGCGCGCCTCGGCGGCATTGCGGCGCTTTGTGCGCGCGTCGGCGACCAGAAGCGAGCCGCGTTCGCGATGAGAGCTGATGTCGCTCATTCGTATTGCTCCCGGTATTTGCGCACGATGTAGAGCGCGAAGATGTTGAGGCCGAGCGTGATGACGAACAGCGTCAGGCCAAGCGCGAAGGCGACCAGTGTCTCGGGCGAATTGAAGTCCGTGTCTCCCGTCAGCTGCGAGACGATCTTCACGGTGATCGTCGTCATCGCTTCGAACGGGTTCAGACCCAGCCGGGCCGCAGCCCCTGCCCCAAGCACCACGATCATCGTCTCGCCGATGGCGCGGGATGCGGCAAGCAGAACGGCCCCGACGATGCCCGGAAGCGCGGCGGGCAACACGACCTGCCGGATCGTTTCCGACTTGGTGGCGCCAAGACCCAGCGATCCGTCACGCAGCGATTGGGGAACCGAGTTGATGATGTCGTCCGACAGCGAGGACACGAACGGGATGATCATGATGCCCATGACCAGACCCGCGGTCATGACCGAAGTGCCCGACGATCCCAGCCCCATCGGCTGAGCGAAGTAATCGCGCAGCAGCGGCCCGACGGTGACCAGCGCGAACAGACCATAGACGATGGTCGGAATCCCGGCCAGCACCTCGATCAGCGGTTTTGCGAAGGACCGCACGCGGTTCGACGCATATTCCGACAGGTAGATCGCGGCGAACAGGCCGATGGGAACCGCCACCAACAGCGCAATGAAGCTGATGTAGAGCGTGCCCCACAGCAGCGGGATGATGCCCAGCTGGCTGTTGCCGTGGAAGACCGGCGACCACGTGGTTCCAAAGAAGAACGACTGCCACGGATACTGGCTGAAGAAGTTCATCGTTTCGAACACCATCGAGAAGACGATGCTGATCGTGGTGAAGATGGCGATCGCAGACGCGAAGATCAGAAAGCCCATCACCGTCTTTTCGACCGCGTTGCGGGCCCAGAAATCCGGACGCACCTGCTTCAGCGCGATCGCGGCCCCCGCGAGAGCCACGCCAAGCACCAGCACCGTCATCGTCAGGCTCATGGTCGAGGCCAGCGCACGGAAGTTCTGTGCAGCCTCCAGCGTCTCGGGCGTCACGTTGCCGCCCAGCGCCACGCCCGCCTCGCCCAGACGGGCGCGCAGGGTCGAGGGGTCGTTCGTGAAGGCTTCCATCTCGTCGGGCGTGATCGCACCGGAGGAGATCGCCGCCTGCAACCCGTCGGCAACAGAGCGGACGTCGCGCATCGCAAGCTGTTGCGCAGTCGCGGTCGCGGTCGCCTCGGCGGGCAACTGCGCGGCGATGCGGTTTTCGATGAAAAGTGGCTGGAAGATCAGCCAGACCAGCATCAGCAGCAGCGCCGGAAGCGCGGTCATGATGAAGGCATGCCAACCATAGTAGGAAGGCAGGGAGTGCATACGGCGCACGTCCCCCTGCGCGGAAGCAAGCGCCGAACGGCGGGCAAGCACGTAAGCAATCGCGGCGGCGGCAAGGACGATCAGCGCTATCCAGAGGACGGGCATTTCAACTCTCGTCTGTGAAAGCGCCCTGCCGGTTTATTCCGGCAGGGCGAACAAGACCTTGGCGGGGGTAGTCAGTGCCGCCCCCGCCGGGGCCATTACATGGTTTCTTCAGCAGCGACAGCAGCTTGCGTCGCAGCCAGTTCCGGGTCGGACACGAGGCCGTAAGCAGCCAGCGGGCCGTTCGGGCCGGCCATATCGTCGGACACGAAGAATTCGACGAACTCTTTCAGGCCCGGGATGACGCCGATATGCGCCTTTTTCACATAGAACTGGAGCGGGCGCGAAACCGGGTATTCACCCGAAGCGATCGACTCGGTCGACGGAACGACGCCCGACATGGTCGCGACGCGCAGGGTGTTGGTGTTGTTCTCGTAGAACGACAGGCCGAACACGCCGATACCGTTCTTGTCCGACTGGATGCGGGCCAGCGTCTCGGTGTAGTCGCCGTCGATGTCGACCGACTTGCCGTCGGTGCGGATCGCGCCGCACTGCTCTTCGGCGGTGTCCTCGTCCGACAGCGCGGTCAGAGCTTCCAGAGCACCCGATTCTTCACAGCCAGCAGCCATGACTTTTTCGCCGAAGACTTCGCGGGTGCCGTGCTTGGTGCCCGGGATGAAGGCCAGGATCGGCTGGTTCGGCAGATCCGGGTTCACTTCGTTCCAGGTGGTGTAAGGGTTGGCAACCAGTGCGCCGTCGACGACGACCTGAGCGGCCAGCGCCTTGTACCAATCGGCGGGGGTGAAGGCGAATTCGTTGCCGTTCACGTCCGAAGCGAAGACAATCCCGTCATAGCCGATCTGGACGGCCATGATGTCGGTCACGCCGTTCGCGGCGCAGGTTTCGATCTCGCTGTCGCGGATCAGGCGCGAGGAGTTTGCAATGTCCGGGGTGTTCTCGCCGATGCCCTGGCAGAACTGCTGCAGACCGGCCGAGGAGCCGCCCGACTGGATGACCGGGGTCGGGAAGTCGAAGTTTTCGCCGAAGGCTTCCGCGACGATGGTCGAGTAGGGAAGAACGGTCGACGAACCGGCGACCTGGACTTGGTTGCGGGCTTGTGCGTGTGCGCCGGTGGCAGCAACGGCCAGCGCCAGCACCGATGCGGAAAGTTTCATGACGGACATCTCGATACTCCTGAGTTTTCGAGCCTTGGGGCCACGACGGCCTTGGGCGCCGGATTAGGCGCCTCCTGCAACCATTATGTAAAAACCACATGACAGTTTTATGAAACACGCCGAATTTTCTCGCCTCACGCGTGTCACATACGGGGCGGCAAGACGGATGGCTTCGGGACAAATGCCGGAAAAACAGGCAAATAAGTCACGCCATGACGGCAATTTTACGCGCAAAACCCCGGGCCTCCGCAGCCGACGCTTGCAACCGGCGCCGCCTGAACAATATACCCATTCGACTGCGAATCCCACGCTTCGCAACCCCTGAGAAGAACTTGGAAACCTGACCCGTTGCCCGATATGATTCCGACCGCCACCGGCCCCTTTCACCTGACCCGGCGCAGCCTGATCGCCAGCGGCGTTGCCACGACGGCATTCGCCGCCGCGCCCGGCTTTGCGCAAGAGGATCAGGCCCCGGTCCCGCCGGTGGAGGCGGAGCCAGCCCCTGCCCCGCTCGCGCAGGAATTCAGCTTCGACATCCTGTCGGATGAGATGCGACTTGCCGCGAGCCGTCCGTTCCAGCAGCCCGAGCGGCCGGTGGGCTTGCTGTCGGAACTGCAATACGACGATTACCGCAACATCAATTTCCGCGCCGACCGGTCGCGCTGGACGGAAAACCCCGCCAGCATGTTCCGCGTCGCCGCCTTCCACATGGGCTGGCTGTTCGAGGACCCGGTCCGCATGTTCGAAGTGCAGGGCGGGAACGCGACCGAGATGCAGTTCTCGACCGACGATTTCGAATATTACAACGATCTGGCGCAGCGGATGCCGCAGCACGCGGAACTGCCCGGCGTCGCGGGCTTCCGTCTGGCCACGCCGATCAACCGGCCCGACATCTATGACGAGTTGGTTGCCTTCCTTGGCGCGTCATATTTCCGCGCTCTGGGTCGGGGCAGCGCCTATGGCCTTTCGGCGCGCGGGCTTGCCGTCAATACCGCGACCAACTCGCCCGAGGAGTTTCCCCGTTTCAGCCGCTTCTATATCGAACGCCCGGCCGATGGGTCGATGACGGTCACGATCTTTGCGGCCATGGACAGCCCTTCGGTCACCGGCGCCTACCGTTTCGTCATCACCCCGGGTGCCGAGACGGTGATGAACGTCACCGCGCGCATGTATTGCCGCCAGACCATCGCACAACTTGGCGTTGCACCGCTGACGTCGATGTTCCTGTTCGCGGAAAAGAACCGCGCTGAATTCGACGATTTTCGCCCCAACGTGCATGACAGCGACGGGTTGCGGATCGAGCGCGCGAATGGCGAGATCATCTGGCGTCCGCTCAACAACCCGCCGCAGCTTTCGGGTTCCTATTTCACGGAGGAGTCGCCGCGCTCCTTTGGTCTGTATCAGCGGGACCGCGAATTCGAGAATTATCAGGACACCGAAGCGCGCTACGAGCGTCGCCCCTCGCTGAAGGTCGAGCCGACGGGCACCTGGGGCAAAGGCGCGGTGCGTCTGGTCGAGATTCCGACGGATTCCGAGGTCAACGACAATATTGTCGCGTTCTGGGTGCCGGAGGGAGAGTTCCGGCAGGGCGACGCGCGCGAATACGCCTATTCGCTTCGCTGGGGCGACCTGCCGCAGGACGAAGCGGCCCCGCTTGCATGGGTGTTCGAGACGCGGGCCGGGGTCGGCGGCGTCTCAGGCGTCGATAACGGCGAAAATTTCAGAAAATTCGTCGTGGACTTCAAGGGCGGGGTGATTGCAAACCTGCCTGCGGATGCCCAACTTGAAGCCATCGTGAGCGTGCAGAACGGCGAAGTCGCGCACACCACGCTGGATCGCATCCCCGGAACCGATATGTGGCGGCTTGTCGCCGATGTGACGGCCCCCGAGGGTGCAATCGTGGAACTGGGCGCTCATATTGCCGGTTATGGCCGGAAGCTTTCTGAAACCTGGCTCAACCAATGGATCAACGCATGACAACTGCGCAGTCTAACGACGGTTCGGATAATCAGCAGTCGGAGAAGGGCGCCCTGCCCGACGCACCGATGGCAATGCCTCGCCAAGTGCTGGAGGCACCTCGCGGCATGTCCATGTTCCGCGCGTTCCTTCCGCGGGCAACTCGGGCAGGCAACTGATCCATGACTGCTTCGTCCGGAACCGGGGGCGCGGGGCTCTCCCGGACGATCGCCCTTAGCCTGAGCGTCCTTGCTGCCGCAGGGGCGTTCATGCTTTTTCTGCAATTCGGTATGGCCGATGGGCTGGACGCGATGGATGTCGTGCGTTCGGCGTTCATCCTGCTCTCGACCTTCTGGCTTGCCTGGGGGGCGACACAGGCGCTTCTGGGCCTGACGACCCGCGCGAAGCCGCCGGCGCTGCCCCCGTTCACCGGATTGACAACACGCACGGCGATCCTCGTCCCCGTCTACAACGAAGATCCGGTGACGACCTATTCCCGGATTGCCGCGATGGATGCGTCGTTGAAGGAAACGGGGCTTCAAAACCATTTCCACTTCGCGATCCTGTCCGACACCCGCAAGGACGACATTGCCGCCCAAGAACGGGACTGGTTCGAACGGCTGGTGCGCGAATGCGGCGCAGAAGGACGGATGTTCTATCGCCGCCGCACGAACAACAAGGGCCGCAAGGCCGGCAATATCGAGGATTTCTTCCAGCGGTCCGGCGGCGCCTACGATTTCTCGCTAATCCTGGATGCGGACAGCCTGATGGAAGGCAGCACCATCGTCGAAATGGCGCGCCGGATGGAAGCGGAACCCCGGCTGGGTCTGCTGCAATCGCTGCCCAAGGTCACCCGCGCCCGCGCGCGTTTCGGTCGCGCGATGCAGTTTTCCGCAAGCTTCCATTCGCCCGTCTTCGCGCGGGGCCTTGGCATGATGCAGGGTGAAACCGGGCCGTTCTGGGGCCATAACGCCATGGTCCGCGTTCGCGCTTTCGTCGAAAGCTGCGGCCTGCCGGAGCTTTCCGGCGCGCCGCCGTTCGGTGGCCATATCATGAGCCACGACTATGTCGAGGCTGCCCTGCTCGCCCGTGCCGGATGGATCGTGCGTCTGGATGACGACCTTGAGGGCAGCTATGAAGAGGGCCCCGAGAACATCGTCGATCATGCCAAGCGCGACCGGCGCTGGTGCCAAGGCAACCTTCAGCATTCGCGGCTTTTGATGGCCCCGGGTCTGCTGACATGGAGCCGCTTTGTCTTCCTTCAGGGCATTCTCAGCTATATCTCACCGCTGTTCTGGCTCGGCTTCCTGATCGCATCAATCCTTGCGCCCTGGTTCACCCCTCCGGTCAACTATTTCCCCGTGCCCTACTGGCCCTTCCCGGTTTTCCCGTCGAACGAGGCGTGGAAGGCCATCGGTCTGGCGGTCGGCATTTTCGGCCTCCTGTTCCTGCCGAAGCTTCTGGTCGTGGCAGATGCGGTCGCCACGGGCCGGGCCCGCGGCTTCGGCGGTGCGGCGTTGGCGATCCAGTCCTCGTTGACCGAGCTTCTGTTCTCCTCCGTAACCGCGCCGATCCTGATGATGTTCCAGACGCGGTCGGTGTTTCAGGTCCTGCTGGGCCGCGACGGCGGCTGGCCGACCAACAACCGCGGCGACGGCACGCTCTCCTTGGGCGAGGCTTGGAGCGCGACGCATTGGATCGTGACCACCGGCGTCGTAGGTCTTGGCACCTGCTATCTGCTGGCGCCGGGTCTGGTGCCGTGGCTGCTACCCATCGTCATCCCGATGATCCTTGCCCCTGTCGTGGTGTCGTGGACGTCGAAACGCAGCCGGACGACCTTGTTCACCGCCCCGCTTGAGCTGTCGCCCGCCCCGGTGATGATCCTTCAGGACCGCATCCTTGCCGCGTGGCAGGGTGGCGAGGCAGCCCCGCTTGCGGGTTCCGAGCATCAGGTGGAAGCCCCCGCGCATGCATGAGACGACTGGCGGCCGCGATCCGCGGCTGGATGTTCTGCGCGGGCTCGCGCTAGTGATGATTTACATCAACCATGTTCCCGGCACCTTGTGGGAGGCGTTCACGAGCCGCAACTACGGCTTTTCCGACGCCGCCGAAGGGTTCGTGATGATGGCTGGGGTGGCCGCGGGTCTCGCCTATTCCTCGGGCTTCCTACGCGGCGACGCGGTCCCGACGGCCCGCAGGATCTGGCGGCGCGGCTGGACGCTTTACATGGTCCACATTCTGCTGACGGTCATCGCCGTCGCCGTGGCCGCGGCCTTCTACAAGCTTGGCGCACCACAGCTTTCGAACGAGAACCTGACCCATGTGATCTTCGACGATCCGATGGGCTTCATGCTTGGCGTCGCGCTTCTGACGCACCAGCTCGGTTACGCCAACATATTGCCGATGTATGCCGCGCTGCTGTTCCTCGCGCCCGCGTTTCTGGTGTTGGCAGTGCATCGGCCGAAACTACTGCTGGCCGGATCGATCCTGCTTTGGGCCTTCGCCGGGCAGACTCGGTTCAACCTGCCGAACTATCCCATGCCGGGCGGCTGGTTCTTCAATCCTTTCGCATGGCAGCTCTTGTTCGTGATCGGGCTGCTGACCGGGGTGGCGATGAAACAGGGGCGCAGGCTGGTTCCCGCAACGCCGGCGCTTGTCTGGCTTTCGGGTTCGGTGCTGGTCATCGTTCTGATCTGGGCCAAGTTCGAACCCGTGGCGGATGTCTTGAATGCCGGGCGGCTGGCGCTTGCCAAACTCGGCTTTCCCTATTGGGTGACCGAGTTCGAGAAAAGCATCGTCAGCGTGTTGCGCCTCGTGCATTTCCTTGCGCTGGCCTATTTCCTCAGCGCGCTGCCCATCGTGCGCCGCATCTGTGCGCGGCCGGAACTTGCGCCGCTGGCGGTTATGGGGCGCAACGGGCTGCCGGTCTTCGCGCTTGGCACTGCGCTGTGCTATGCTGCGCAGGGGGTGATGGACATGCGCCCCAATACCCCGGTGCTGGAGGCGACGCTGATCTGGGGCGGCGTTGCGCTGCAATGGCTGTTCGCGGTGCTGCGCGACCGCTGGCGGTTCAGCAAGGCGCGCACGCCCGTCGGCGTCCCCGCAACGCCCTAGACCGAGCAAATGGTGGAGCGGGTGAGGAATCGCCGCTCCCGCCCGTTGTCGAGGCTGAACATCCCGCCCCGTCCCGGCACTGCGTCGATGATCAGGTCCGTGTGTTTCCAGACTTCGAACTGGCTGCCCGAGATGTAGAAGGGCATGCCGCCGATCTCTCCCATCTTCACGTCGTGGTCGCCCAGAAGGAAATCCCCCTGGGCGTAGCACATGGGCGAAGACCCGTCGCAGCACCCGCCCGACTGGTGGAACATCACCGGGCCATGGTCCGCGACGATCTCCGCCAGAAGGGAGAGCGCCTCCGGAGTGGCGCTCACCTTGTCCATCAGAAGAAGCCCAACTTCTTGGCGCTGTAGCTGACCAGCATGTTCTTGGTCTGCTGATAATGATCCAGCATCATCCGATGGTTCTCGCGACCGATGCCCGACTGCTTGTAGCCGCCGAAGGCCGCATGCGCAGGATAGGCGTGATAGCAGTTGGTCCAGACCCGACCCGCCTGAATGGCCCGCCCGAAGCGATAGGCGCGATTGCCGTCCCGCGTCCAGACCCCCGCGCCCAGACCGTAAAGCGTATCGTTGGCGATCGAAAGCGCCTCCTCGTCGTCCTTGAAGGTCGTGACCGACACCACCGGCCCGAAGATTTCCTCCTGGAAGATGCGCATCTTGTTGGTGCCTTTGAAGATGGTCGGCTTGACGTAGAAGCCGCCCTCGAGTTCGCCCTCCAGCACGTTGCGCTCGCCGCCCGTCAGGATCTCGGCGCCCTCCTGCCGCCCGATGTCCATATAGGACAGGATCTTCTCCAACTGCTCGGACGAGGCCTGCGCGCCGATCATCGTCGCGGGGTCCAACGGGTCGCCCTGCACGATGGCCTGCGTCCGGGCCAGCGCCTTTTCCATGAAGCGGTCATAGATCGACTCATGGACCAGCGCGCGCGACGGGCAGGTGCAGACCTCGCCCTGATTCAGCGCGAACATCACGAAACCTTCTATGGCCTTGTCGAGGAAGTCGTCATCCTCGTTCGCGACATCCTTGAAGAAGATGTTCGGCGACTTGCCCCCCAGTTCCAGCGTCACAGGGATCAGGTTCTGGCTGGCATATTGCATGATCAGCCGGCCCGTCGTCGTCTCGCCGGTGAAGGCGATCTTGGCGATGCGGTTCGACGATGCCAGCGGCTTGCCCGCCTCCAGCCCGAAGCCGTTGACGATGTTCAGAACGCCATCGGGCAGCAGATCGGCGATCAATTCGGCCAGCACCATAATGGATGCGGGGGTCTGCTCGGCCGGTTTCAGCACGACGCAGTTGCCCGCAGCCAGCGCCGGCGCCAGCTTCCACACCGCCATCAGAATCGGGAAGTTCCACGGGATGATCTGCCCCACCACGCCCAGCGGCTCGTGGAAGTGATAGGCGACCGTGTCGTCGTCGATCTCCGAGATATGGCCTTCCTGCGCACGCACGACGCCTGCGAAATAGCGGAAATGGTCCACGGCCAGCGGCAGGTCGGCGGCGGTCGTCTCGCGGATCGGTTTGCCGTTGTCCCAAGTCTCGGCGGTGGCCAGCAGCGCGAGGTTCTCCTCGATCCGGTCGGCGATGCGGTTCAGGATCAGCGATCGCTCGGCAACGCTGGTCCGGCCCCATTTGCCCTTGGCGGCATGGGCGGCATCCAAGGCGGCTTCGACATCGCTGGCGTCGGAGCGCGCAATCTGGCAGATGACCTTGCCTGTGACGGGCGAGGTGTTGTCGAAATACCGGCCTGCCTTCGGGGCGACCCATTTGCCGCCGATGAAGTTGTCATAGCGTTCCTTGAACGGCGATTTCGCCGTCCGGAATTGTTCAACCTTGTTCATCAGGTCCTCCCTTACCCGTGTTCATGGTCCAACCGTGATGCCGGGACGCGGCGCTGTCACCTGCCACGCCATCGGCAATACCCCCCGGTGTCGCGGGAATGCGACAGCGGGCGTCGATCATCCTCGCCGCGTCGCGGCGATCTTGCGATGCAGCGTGGCGCGGGAAATCCCCAGCGAGCGCGCCGCCACCGTCACATTCCCCGAGGCGCGCGCCAACGCCCGCGCCAAAGCGGCGCGTTCTGCCGTCTCCAGCGTATCGGGGGTGCCACCGAGCAGGTCGGCAGCAGGTCGGGGCAGATCGTCCAAAGGTCCGAGCGCCTGACGCGCCGACCGTGTCGCGCCCACGACCAGATCGTCCGCGTCCACCGCCAGCACCGCCGAACGATCCGCGCCCGGCACCAGCACCATCCGCGCCTGCGGGAACGCAAGACGCAGCGCCTCCACCTCGATCCGGCGGGCGGTATCGGCAACCGAATGCGCGATCAGACCTGCAAACCCTTCGGTCAGATCATCGCGGCAGGACGACACGTCCAGCGCCCCCGCCAGTGATCCGTCGTGGTTGAAGATCGGCGCCGTCATGCAGGACAGCGCAGTGTTGCGCGCAAGATAATGCTGGTCACGCCGGATCGTCACCGTCCGCCGCTCTGCGATCGCCGTGCCGATTCCGTTCGTTCCCTGCCGTGCCTCGGACCAGACGGTGCCGGTCCATAGGCCCCATTCGCGAAAGGCGTCATCCTCGGCCCCCGCCCCGCGGCGGTCCAGCGGAACCCCATCCGGGTCGGCCAACAGCACGCAGCACCCGACGCTTCCGACCGCTTGGAACAGCCGGTCGAGGCTGGGCGCGGCAGCGGCGATCAGCGGCCCCATCCGGTCCCGCGCGGCGCGGAATTCGGCGTCGGCCAGTCGCCCGGCATCGGCACGGCCCGCCGGGTCCAGCCCGTGCAGCCGGGCGGAACGCGTCCAGCTTGCAACCAGCGGCGAACGGGCGGCATCGCTTCCCAGCAACGCCGCTTCGATGCGGCCCGCATGTTCCGCAACGCGCATGTTGTTCATGGGTCTCCTCCCCCATCGTCCGCGAATCCACGCGGATGAGACAGCATAGGACGAAACCGTGCGAGACGACAGAAAACTGTCGGACCGATATGTCCCACGGAAAATAACGGTTGCCAGCGGCCCGCGCTGCGGGTGTTATGCCCGAAGTCGAACGGAGCCCGCCCATGTTGCGCCTTGCCCTTGCCACCGCCCTTTTCCTGCCGCTTTCCGCCCAGGCCGAGGATGTCACAGTATTCGCCGCCGCCAGCCTGAAGACCGCGCTGGACGAGATCGCGACCGACTGGCAGCAGTCCAGCGGGGATACGGTGACCGTCTCCTATGCCGGGTCGTCGCAGCTGGCCCGCCAGATCCAGCAAGGCGCGCCCGCCGATCTGTTCATTTCGGCCGCCGTGGATTGGATGGACACGGTCGAGGGCGACGGCCTGATCGCCGAGGGCAGCCGCGTCGATCTTCTGGGCAATACGCTCGTGATCGTTGGCGGTGCCGATGCGCCCGATCTGGAAATCGCAAATCTTCCCACCGCGCTGAGCGGAGGCAAGCTGGCGATGGCACTGGTGGATTCGGTGCCTGCCGGGGTCTATGGCAAGCAGGCGCTGACCTCGCTTGGTCTGTGGGATGGCGTGTCGCCATCGGTCGCCCAGGCGGACAACGTGCGCGCGGCGCTGGCGCTGGTGGCGACCGGCGAGGCGCCTTACGGCATCGTCTATGCCTCGGATGCGGTGGCCGAGCCTGCGGTCAGGGTCGTCGCAACCTTCGCCGAAGGCAGCCACGATCCCATCGTCTATCCCGCCGCGGCGCTGAAGGATGCAGGTCCGGCTGCGACCGGGTTCCTCGATCATCTTTCTTCCGAAGCTGCGGCGGCCACCTTCCGCGAACAGGGCTTCGAAGTTCTTCGCCAATGACCCCGGAGGAGTGGCAGGCTGTCCTTCTGTCGCTTCGGGTCGCCTTGGTCGCCACGCTCGTCAGCCTGCCATTCGGCATTCTGGCCGCGATGGCCCTGGCGCGCTGGCGGTTTCCGGGGCGCCAGATCCTGAACGGGTTGGTCCATCTTCCGCTGATCCTCCCGCCGGTGGTGACGGGCTATCTGCTGCTGCTGACCTTCGGGCGGCGCGGCACCGTCGGGCAATGGCTGGCCGAGACCGGGATCGTCTTCGCCTTCAACTGGACCGGCGCGGTGCTTGCGGCGGCGGTCATGGCCTTCCCGCTTCTGGTCCGCGCCATCCGCCTGTCGCTGGAGGCCGTCGATCCAGGGCTCGAAGCCGCGGCGGGCACTCTGGGCGCATCGCCCTTGTGGGTCTTTGCCACGGTGACCCTGCCGATGATCCTGCCGGGTATCATCGCCGGCGCCGTGCTGGCTTTTGCCAAGGCAATGGGCGAGTTCGGGGCCACCATCACATTTGTTGCGAACATTCCCGGCCACACCCAGACGCTGCCATCCGCCATCTATGCCCTGCTTCAGGTTCCGGGCGGCGAAGAGCGGGCCATGCGGCTGGTCGCCATCGCGATCGCGGTTGCGATGTCGGCGTTGCTGCTGTCGGAATGGCTGTCGCGGGCCATCGCCCGAAGGGTCGCATCATGACGCTTTCCGTGTCCATCCGGCATCCTCTGGCACATTTTGCGCTCGACCTGTCCTTCGAGGCGGGACCGGGTGTGACCGCGATCTTCGGACGTTCCGGGGCGGGCAAGACGACGCTGGTCAACGCGGTCGCGGGGATGTTGCGGCCCGCCGAAGGGCGCATCGCGCTTGGCGGCCAGATGCTGAGCGACCGCAGCCATTTCGTGCCGCCACATAAACGCCGCATCGGGTATGTGTTTCAGGACGGGCGGCTGTTCCCGCATCTGACCGTCCGGCAGAACCTGCTTTATGGGCGCTGGTTCTCGGGTGCCGGCGCGGATCTCGGGCGGATCGTCGAGATGCTGGGGCTTGGCATGCTGATGGACCGCCGCCCCGCGCGGCTTTCCGGCGGCGAAAAGCAACGGGTCGCCATCGGACGCGCCCTTCTTTGCGCCCCGCGCCTTTTGCTGCTGGACGAGCCGCTCGCTGCGCTGGACGGCGCGCGCAAGGCCGAGATCCTGCCCTATCTGGAGCGGCTGCGCGAGGAAGGCATGCCCATTCTTTACGTGAGCCATTCCGTGGCCGAGGTCATGCGCCTTGCCGCGCGGGTCATCTTGCTTGATGCGGGTCGGATCACAGGCTCGGGTGCCCCCGCGGATATGTTGTCCGACCCGGCCTCCGGCCTCGCGCAATCCGAGGTGGGGGCCCTTATCCCGGCCCGGGTCGCGGCTCGCGATCCTGATGGGCTTGCGCGACTCGACACCGCTGCGGGGCCGCTTTATCTGCCAACTCAGGACCCTGTCGGAACGGTCCTGAACATCCGCATCCATTCGCAGGATGTCATGATCGCACTGTCACCCCCGGTCGGGATTTCGGCGCTGAACATCCTGCCGGCCGTGGTCGAGCAGGTCATCCCGCGCGGGCACGAGGCACTGATCCGCCTGCGCCTCGGCCCCGAGGCCCTGCTGGCCCGCATCACCGCGCGTTCGGCGACGGCACTGGGCCTCGTGCCGGGAATGCCCTGTCACGCGATCCTGAAGACCGTCGCGATCGCGGATCACTCGGTCTCCGAAGGGGTCACCACCGGGGTATTCTCGGCCCGGTCGCGATAGAGCGCGGCGCGGCCCAGAAGCATCAGCGTGACCGGCGTCGTGCACATGATGAAGAAGCCGATGACCAGATCATGCAGCACCAGCCGCCCTTCGGAGAGCGAAAAGAAGATGACCGAGGCAAGGATTGTCGCCAGCGCCCCCCAGCTTGTCCCCAGCGTAGGCGCATGCAGCCGGTCATAGAAGCTGCGCAGCCGCAGCAGCCCGATCGACCCGATCAGCGTCAGCCCGGCACCGAGGACAAGAAAGAACGCCACGACGATCGCGGCCCAAAGCGGCAGTTCCGTCATTCGATGACCTCCCCCCTCATCAGGAATTTCGCCAGCGCCAGCGTCGATACGAAGCCAAGGACGCCGATGACCAGCGATGCCTCAAAAAAGAAGATGCTGCCCGTTCGGATGCCCATCGTGATCAGGAGCAGCATCGCGTTGACGTAAAGCGTATCGAGCCCCAGCACCCGGTCCTGCGCCCGTGGGCCACGCAGGATGCGCAGCACCGCCAGCAGCATCGCGATCACCAGCATCCCCTGCGCCAGCAGCGTCGCGACAAGAAGGATCGTTCCGCTCATTCCAGAATCTCCCTCAATGCCTTTTCGTATCGGTTCTTGATCAGGTCCTTCCAATCCGCCTCATCGACCAGGTCGAAGACATGCAGGAGAAGAACGCCCCGGCGCGGATTCCAGCCAAGCCAGGCCGTTCCCGGCGTGGCCGTGACGATGATCGCCAGCAAGGCCAGCGCGGTCCGGTTGCGGGTTTCCAGTTCGATCTCGATCATGCCGGAGCGGCGCTTGCCGTGCCGCCCGCCATTCAGGATCAGCCGCGCGACGTCGAAGTTAGAGCGCGCGATGTCCACGATCAGAACGCCCAGCAGCACGGGGATGCGATGAACCTTGCGCAGGGTGATCGGCGTCGGCTCCAGCGCGGACATGCTGCGGCTGGCCACCAGCGCCACTGCCGATCCAAGGATGAACTGCCCAGGTGTGAAGCCGGTCAGCACCAGCCAGACGATCAGCAGAAGCAGCGCAAGGAACGGGTGCGGAAGGATGCGCTTCATTGCTGCACCTCGCCCGCGGGCGCGCCCATCGGCGGTGCGGGCGGTCCAAGCCGCTCGCGTTCCGGTTCAGGCGCGGGGGTGGGTGCGGTCTCGGCCTGTTCCTGCCGTTCGACGGTGCGTTCGGCCATGATGACGCCGTTGATATAGACCGTCGGCTCGTGCAATGCCGCAGCCGTCGCTTCCATGTAGCGCATCGCCGGGCGGGCCTGCCATGTCAGCAACACCGTGGCGAGAATCAGCGCGGCGATGGGCGCGATTTCGGACGCCTTGACCTTGGGTGCGACATCGTCGGCCGCGGCCCAGAAGGTCTGGATGCCAACGCGCACCAGCGCGATCAGCGTCGCGAGGCCCGAAAGGATCAGCAGCGCCATGAACGCCCATTCGACCGGCCCCGACCCGGTGCCCTGAAGCATCCCCGACAGGATCATCACCTTGCCAAGAAAGCCCGACAGCGGCGGCATTCCGGCCAGCAGCACGGCCAGCGCGGCAAAGCAGACGCCAAGAATGGTCATCACGCCGGGAATGACGAAACCGGAACCCTCCGGCTCCTCGGGGTCATCATCGGGGCCGCCATAAAGGTCCGAGGTCAGCGCCAGCATCGCCGCGACCGATCCCTGCCCGCGTTCGACCAGCTCCACCAGCAGGAACAGCCCCGCGATCGCAATGGTCGATCCGATCATGTAATAGAGCGCACCGGCTAGCATCGCGACGCCGCCCCCGCCCATCGCAAGGCCCACCACCGTCAGCAGCGTGCCCGAGGAGATCAGGACCGAGAACCCGGCCATGCGCGACATCGCCTGCGAGCCGAGGATGCCCACCGTGCCATAGGCCAGCGTCGCCATCCCGCCCGCGATCAGAACCCCCGCGCCGAAACCCGCCGACGGCCCGGTGCCGGGCGCAAAGGTCAGGAACGTCAGCCGCAGGATGATGTAGACCCCGACCTTGGTCAGGATCGCGAACATCGCCGCCACCGGGGCCGAAGCCGCCTGATATGTCGGCGGCAGCCAGAAGCACAGCGGCCACATGCCGGCCTTGACCAGAAACGCCAGACCAAGGATCGCCAGCCCCGCATGGACCAGCGGACGATCGCTGGCCGCGATATAGGGCATCCGCTGCGCCAGATCGGCCATGTTCAACGTGCCGACCACGCCATAGATCGTCGCGACCCCGATCAGGAAGAACAACGACGCCACGAGGTTGATCGCGATGTAGTGCATCCCCGACCGAACCCGCGCCGCGCCCGACCCGTGCAGCATCAGACCATATGACGCCGCCAGCATGATCTCGAAAAAGACGAACAGGTTGAACAGATCGCCCGTCAGGAAGGCGCCGTTGACCCCCATCATCATAAACATGAACAGCGAATGGAAATGCTGCCCGCGCCCCTGCCACGTCGCCGATGCGAATATCAGCGACGGGATCGACAGGATCGAGGCCAGCACCAGCATGAGTGCCGAAAGACGGTCCAGGACCAGGTTGATCCCGAACGGCGTCGGCCAGTCGCCCAGCAGATAAAGCCCGATCTCGTTCCCGCCGGAGGGACCCGCCCCTTTGGAGCGGTTCAGCAGATCGAACGCGACCAGCAGCATCATCACCGACGCGATAAGGCTGATCGCCATCTTCGCCTTCCGCTGGCGATCCTCGTAGAACAGCATGATCGCGGCGGCGATCAGCGGGATGAGGATCGGCGCAATCATCATGTGTTGCGGCGTCAGCGCGCCGCCCGGCATCAGAGCTTCGATCCCGTTCACTGGCGTTCCTTCCCGTCGACATGGTCGGTCCCGGTGAACCCGCGCGAGGCAAGCAGCACGACGAGGAACAGCGCGGTGGTGGCGAAGCTGATGACGATGGCCGTCAGCACGAGCGCCTGCGGAATCGGGTCGGTGAAGGCGGTAGGATCGATTTCTCCGGATTTGGGCAGGATGGGCGCGGCTGCGGTGCGCAGGCGGCCCATCGAAAAGATGAACAGGTTGACGCCATAGGACAGAAGGCACAGGCCCACGATCACCTGAAAGCTGCGCGGGCGCATCACCAGCCACGTGCCGGAGGCGACGAGAATACCGATACCCATCGAAAGGATCAGTTCCATCACTCCTCCTCCTTCTCTTCTGCGGCGCTGCGGGCGCGGCTCCACCGCAGCGATTGGTGGGCGATCGCGATCAGCATCAGCACCACGGCGCCAACGACGGTCGCAAAGACGCCAAGGTCGAAGATCAGCGCCGAGGCCGCCGGAACGTCGCCGATAAGCGGCACCCTTATGTATTGCGAATATGTGGTCATGAACGGATAGCCGAACATCCACGACCCCATTCCCGTGCCGACCGCAACCAGAAGGCCGAAGCCGATCCAGCGCACCGGCAGGATGCGCAGGCGATCCTCGATCCACGTCACGTCGGCGGCAAGGTATTGGAGCAGGAAGGCGATGGCCAGCGCCACACCGGCGGCAAAGCCCCCGCCCGGCAGGTCGTGCCCGCGGAAGAACAACTGCGCCGCCAGCACCATGATGACCGGGAACATCCACTGCATGATGACGCCCGGCACCAGAAGATAGTCGCGGACGGTGTCGCCCCGCTCGCGCCCGTCCTGCGCATCGTCATAGGCGTTCTGCCAACGCTGCTGCTCGGTCATCTCGTTGCTTTCCATCGCGGGACGGAACCGGCGCAGCAGCGCGAAGACCGTCAGACCGACGATGGCCAGCACCGCAATCTCTCCGAACGTGTCGAAGCCGCGGAAATCGACAAGGATCACGTTGACCACGTTCGTCCCGCCACCTTCGGCATAGGCGTGTTCGAGGAACCAGTCCGACGCGAGGTTCCCCGGTGCCATCGTCATCACGATATAGGAGATCAGTGCGATCCCGCCCCCGCAGCACAGCGCGATGACCAGATCGACCCGGCGGCGGATACGCGACCGCAGAAGGGCGTCGCTCGAAATCTCCTCGCGCCGTTTCGGCAGCCAGCGCAGGCCCAGCAAGAGCAGAACCGTGGTCACGATCTCCACCAGAAGCTGCGTCACAGCAAGGTCAGGGGCCGAGAACCACACGAAGGTCACGACCGTCACTAGCCCTGCGCCGCCCAGCAGGATCAGCGCGGCGAAACGGTGATACTTCGCCTGCCACGCCGCACCGACGGCGCAAGCGGCGCCGACGACCCAGATCAGCGCGAAGATCACGCTGGCATTGTCCAGCACGAGCGCCGGCGTCAGGCGCGCTGCGCCCCATAACGAATAGGTGGCGCAGAACAGGCCGATCAGCACCAGAAGCCGAAGCTGCGGTTGCAGCCGGTCGGTGCCGAAGAAGCGGGCCGTGCTGCGCGGCCATTTCCACGTTAGCTTGACCAGCCCCCAGTCGAACATCCGCGCCCCGCGGATGCGATGGATCAGCGGCGGCCCCTCGGGCCCCGACGCGATGCGGCTGGCGGTGACGCAATACACGAGCACGCCCGCCGCGACTGCGATACAGCTCATGATCAGCGGGGCGTTGATGCCATGCCACAGCGCCAGCGAATAATAGGGCATCGCGTCACCCAGCACCGATCTTGCGGCGGCATCCAGCCACGGCCCCACCGTCTGCGCCGGGACGATCCCGACGACGAGGCAGAGCAATACCAGAAGCTCCACCGGTCGGCGCATCCAGTGGACGGGTTCGTGCGGCACTTTGGGCAGGTCCACCGGGGCTGGCCCGAAGAAGACGGTATGGATCAGCCTGAGCGAATAGGCGA
This sequence comes from Falsirhodobacter xinxiangensis, assembly GCF_004959935.1. Lineage (GTDB taxonomy): Bacteria > Pseudomonadota > Alphaproteobacteria > Rhodobacterales > Rhodobacteraceae > Falsirhodobacter > Falsirhodobacter xinxiangensis. Next base: position 317,972 of record NZ_SMYN01000002.1, read on the forward strand.
CCGAGAAGGTCGAGGCCAGCACCGCGATATAAGGCATGGAATCGTCGAAGGGCGATCCGCTGTGCCAGGCATAGGCTTCGGCAAAGAACATCTCTTTCGACAGGAACCCGTTCAGCAGCGGCACCCCCGCCATCGCCGCCGCGGCAACCGTCGCCAGCGTCGCCGTCATCGGCATGTATCGTGCAAGACCCGACAGGCGGCGCATGTCGCGCGTTCCCGTTTCGTGATCCACGATCCCCGCCGCCATGAACAGCGACGCCTTGAAGACCGCATGGTTCATGATGTGGAAGATCGCCGCCACGATCGCCTCGGGGCTGCCGATGCCGCACAGCGCGGTAATGAGGCCGAGGTGGCTGATGGTGGAATAGGCCAGGAGCCCCTTCAGGTCATGCCGGAACAGCGCGATCACCGCGCCGATCGTCAGCGTGATCATCCCGACACCGCCGACGATGTTGAACCACTCCGGCGTCCCCCCCAGGACGGGCGAGAAGCGGACCAGCAGGAACACCCCCATCTTCACCATCGTCGCCGAATGCAGGTAGGCGGAGACCGGCGTCGGCGCAGCCATCGCGTTCGGCAGCCAGAAATGGAACGGGAACTGCGCCGATTTCGTGAAAGCACCCAGAAGGAACAGGATCAGCGCCGGAAGATACAAGGGATGCGCACGGATCACGTCAGCCGCCGCAAGAACGCGGTCCAGATCGTAGCTGCCCGCCATGTATCCGATCAGCAGCATCCCCGCCAACAGGCACAGACCGCCCGTTCCGGTGATGACCAGCGCCATCCGTGCCCCGTCCCGCGCATTCGGCGTATGATGCCAGAAACCGATCAAGAGGAACGAGAACAGGCTTGTCATCTCCCAGAACACGATCAGGACGATGATGTTGCCCGAAAGGATCATCCCGTTCATCGACCCGGCAAAGGCCAGCAGCAGCGCGAAGAAGCGCGGCGCGGAATCGCGCGACGACAGGTAATAGCGGGCATATATGACCACCATCAGCCCGATCCCCAGCACCATCAGCGCAAAGATCCAGGCCAGCCCGTCCATCCGCAGCGTCAGGTTGATCCCCTGCCGCGGCAACCAAGCGTTATAGTCGCGCACCACCTGCCCGGCAGAAATCATCGGCCACAGCGCCGCAAGGATTCCCAGACCTACCGCCATCGTTCCGCCCGACAGCCATGCCACTGCGTTCTTTGCCTTCGCCTGCATTGTTGCGGCGAAGATGCTTCCCACGAAAGGCAGAACAAGAAGAAGAAGAAGCAGGGACTGTTGGACCATTCGCTCGGATATCGCTCTCGGGTTCGGGGTTTGACCCGTTATTCCCCGATCGCCCTCCGGCTTCAACCGCACGGGGCAAAGATTTCAGTCTGCTACAGCGATTTGATCGGCGTTTTGCCGTTACTTATCCAGATGACGGGCGATTTGCCGCAGCATTCCGTGAAAGGTCTGCACATCGGCACGGGTCAGGTTCAGGCGCGACCACATGTTCCGCAGGGACAGTTTCATTCCCGGCACCTTGGTCTCGGGGAAGAAGAAGCCCGCCGCATCCAGACGCTGCTCGAAATGATCGCCCAGCTTTTCGACCTCGATCTGCGTGGCGAAATCGGTGCGGGCAAGTTCCATCACCTCGGGCGGCACGTCGGTCGTCTGGCGACGCCACTCATAGGCCGTAAGCAGCACGCATTGCGCCAGATTCAGCGATGCGAAATCCGGGTTCACCGGCACGGTGATCAGCGCGTTGGCTCGAACGACGTCGTCATTCTCCAGCCCTGCCCGCTCCGGCCCAAACAGAACGCCGACGCGCTTGCCCTCGGCCGCCATTGCGCGGGCGTGTTCCATCGCGCGCTCCGGCGTCATCACGGGCCGCGTCAGCTCCCGCCCCCGCGCGGTCGTTGCGAAGACGTAATCGCAATCGGCGACCGAGGCCGCCACATCCGGGAATATCCCCGCCCCATCCAGCACCCTACCCGCACCGCTGGCCATCGCATTCGCCTTGGGGTTCGGCCAGCCGTCGCGCGGGTCCACGATCCGCATCCGGTCCAGGCCGAAATTCAGCATCGCGCGGGCGGCGGCGCCGATATTCTCGCCCATCTGCGGGCGGACGAGGATGAATGCAGGCTGGATCATGGGAAAACCTTTCGGAACGCGCGCCTGATACGCCCGCCCATGCCCAATGGTCAAGACGCGCCGGATACGCTAAAGCAGCCCGATCCGCCGACAGGAGAGCCTGAGATGACCGAGACCGAGCGCCCGCAGATCTATCTTTCGACCCCCGCAGAGTTCGATCCCGACATCTTTGCCGGGCGCCTCACCGCGGTTCTGGATGGGGCGGATGTCGCTTGCGTCCGGCTCGCGCTGGCCACCAAGGACGAGGATCGCGTCTCACGCGCCGCCGATGCGCTGCGCGAAATCTGCCATGCGCGCGACGTCGCCATCGTGATCGAGAACCACGTCCTGCTGGTCGAGCGTCTGGGTCTGGACGGCGTCCATCTGACCGACGGCGCCCGTTCGGTCCGCAAGGTTCGCAAGGACCTTGGCGCCGATGCCATCGTGGGCGCGTTCTGCGGCAACAGCCGGCACGAAGGAATAAACGCAGGCGAAGGCGGTGCGGACTACGTCGTCTTCGGCCCCGCGGGTGCGACCCCCCTCGGCGATGGCAGCCATGCCGAACAGGAGCTGTTCGCCTGGTGGTCCGAGATGATCGAGGTTCCGGTCGTCGCCGAAGGCGCGCTTACGACGGAACTGATCGCAAAGCTGGGTCCGGTCACCGATTTCTTCGGCATCGGCGACGAGATCTGGCGCGAGGATGATGCGCTGGCTGCGCTGCAAAAGCTGATCGCCTGAGCACGTAGCGCCGAAGGCGCGCAGGCGAGGCAAAAGGCTCGGCGCGCCAGCGCCTCTATCGGATTGCGGCGGGATGAGCGGAACGAACTGCTTCTTCCGCCGCCAACGCCAACTTCTTGCGATCCCCGGCATCGGCCACCGCGATGGGTTTGTGGAACACCACATCGACCCTGCCGCCAAAGGGCCCGGCCAGTATCTTCTTCAGGTGCGGCCCGAAATCCATCCCGCCCCACCAACCATAGAAACGCACATCCTTGCCCCGCGGCGCCACATAGACGACCGTGACGGGCTGGATCGACATGCGCTCCTTCAGGTCGGGCGTGAAGAAGGCCGCGAACAGGGTGGATTTGAACGGCAGCACATGGCGCGTGTCGGTGCTGGTGCCCTCGGGGAAGAACAGCAGGTGATGCCCCGCCCGCAGGCGCGTTTCGAACAAGGTCTGCTGGACCTTCGCCTCGCCGCCGCGCCGATTGATGAACACGGTTCCCGTGGCCCGTGCCAGCCAGCCGATGCCGGGCCAGCCCGCCACCTCGGCCTTGGACACGAAATACACCCGCTGGACCGAGTTGAGGACGAAGATGTCCAGCCAGCTTCCATGGTTCGCGACAACCGCGCCCTGACGCCGCATAGGATCGCCCGTGCGGCGCACGCGAATACCAAGGATCGCCAGCGCCGCCTTGCAGACGCCTTGCGTCACGAAAGGCGTGATGGGCCGCGCAAAACCGAACAGCGGCTTTTCCACCAGCCGCAGCAGCAGCAACAGCAGCAGCCCGCCATAGACGACCGCCCCAAGAACCGGAATCCGCAGCACCAGACGCAGCCAACCGGCAGCGCCGATCGTATCGGGCGCCGCTTCCTCTCCCTGCCACGTCATGCTACTGCCCCTGCTTTCGCGCGTAGAAGTCGCGGTGCTTGGACGACATCTGCGCCGTGTCCATCACCAGGCAGACGTCTATCGTGTTGAACGCGTGGTCGATCCACGCTCCCTCACCCACGAACCCACCGACGCGCAGATAGGCTTTGATCAGGGCCGGCGTCGCCAGCATCGCAGCTTTGCGGTCGATCTGGTCGGTGGGGACAAGATTCATCTTCTGATACTGCTCGGGCCGCGCCCGCACCCGCAACGCCGGCGGCGCAAGGTGGTTCTGGTGAAGATAGGACAGCGGTTGCGCCAATGCCTCGGCGTCGGTGCCGTGGAAGCTCGCCGTTCCGAACAGCACCTCGATCTCCCGCTCGGCCACGTAATCGGCCAGGCCGTTCCAGAGGTGCAGCATCGCCGTGCCGCCCCGAAACTCCGGCAGCACGCAAGAGCGGCCCAGTTCCAGCAGACGGCGCCCCGAAGACTTCAGCGCCGACACGTCATACTCGCCCTCGGAGTAGAAGCCCCCCGCCGCCTCGGCCCGGTCGCCCGGCAGCAGGCGATAGACGCCGACCACATCCTCCAGCGCCTCGGCATCGCGGCGGCGGTCGATCAGCAGCAGATGGTCGAAATGCGGATCGAAGGCATCACGCTCCAGCTTGCGGTCGTGGTCGACCATCTCGCCATCGCCGCCAAGCTCCTCGACGAAGACGTGATAGCGCAGGCGCTGCGCCGCCATCAGGTCGCGTTCGTCACGGGCAAGCCGAAGTGAGAAATATGGTTCCGTCGGGATCATGGCCGAAAGCCCTAGCGACTGGCGAGGCGAATTGCAATCGGACGGTTGATCTGCACGGCGCGGCGCATTACCCAAGTCTCAGGCATCGAAAACCGGCGACAGATCCACATACCGTCCGTCGATCACGACCTTGCCTGCATGTTCGAAGTTGACGGTGATCCTGTTCTTGATGTTGGACTGAACCTGCCCCAGCCCCCATTCCGGCTGGTCAGGGTGGCGCACATACATGCCCGGCTCCAGTATCGCGTTCATCAACCCTCCTGCGGAGCCACGCATGACCCCGAAACACGACTTTGCGGAGCTGATCGGCTCCCGCATCTGCCACGACCTTATCAGCCCGATCGGCGCGATCGGCAATGGGGTGGAACTGATGCAGATGGAGCTGCCCGGCGCTGGCCCTGAAATGGCGCTGATTTCGGAAAGCGTGGCGAATGCCAATGCCCGCATCCGCTTCTTCCGCGTGGCGTTCGGCGCAGCAAGCGAGGAGCAACGCATCGGGCGCGGCGAGGTCACGTCGATCCTTGCCGACCTGATGCGCGGTGTGCGGCTTTCGGTCGATTGGCAGGGGCCGGTGGATATGGCCCGAGCCGAGGTGAAGATCGTCTTCCTGTTGATCCAGTGCCTTGAGACGGCGATGCCCTATGGCGGGCGGATCACCGTCGCGCAGGGCACCGAATGGACCGTGACGGGTCAGGCCCCACGTTTCCGCGACATCGCCCAGTTCTGGTCGATCCTGTCGGGCGCGGGTGGCGATGTCGCCCCCGCGCAGGTCCAGTTCGCGCTGGCCCCCGCCGAGGCGGCGCGTCTGGGCCGGGCGATCACGCTCAGCCAGGCCCCGGACGCGATCACCCTGTCGTTTTAGGGCCGGATCGTTCCGTTCCCCGTCACCAGATATTTGAAGCTGGTCAGTTGCTCGGCCCCCACCGGGCCGCGCGCATGCATCTTGCCCGTGGCAATGCCGATTTCCGCGCCCATCCCGAATTCGCCCCCATCTGCGAACTGCGTCGAGGCGTTCTGGAGCAGGATGGCGGAATCGAGCCGTGTGAAGAATTCCTGCGCCGTCGCCGCGTTTTCGGTCAGGATCGCCTCGGTATGGCCCGAGCCATGGGCGCGGATGTGATCGATGGCCGCATCCACCCCGTCGACGATCTTGGCCGCGATGATACTGTCAAGGAACTCCTGCCCAAAATCGTCCGGCTGCGCTTGAACGGTGCCGGGGATCAGCAGATCGCCCTCTGTCCGCACTTCGACGCCGGCTTTCAGCAGATCCTCGATCAGCACCGCGCCATGTTTGGCAAAGAAGCCCCGGTCGATCAGCAGGCATTCCGCAGCCCCGCAGACCCCCGTGCGCCGCGTCTTCGAGTTCATCACCACCGCCCGCGCCTTTTCCAGATCGGCGTCGCGGTCGGCATAGACGTGGTTGATCCCCTCCAGATGGGCGAAGACCGGCACCCGCGCCTCGCGCTGGACAAGGCCGACGAGGCCCTTGCCGCCGCGCGGGACGATCACGTCGATATGTTCCACCATCCGCAGCATCTCGGTCACCGCATCGCGGTCCTGCGTCGGAACCAGCTGGATCGCGTCTTCGGGCAGCCCCGCCTGACGCAGACCTTCCACCAGACAGGCATGGATCGCTGCCGAGGATTGCGCGCTTTCCGACCCGCCGCGCAGGATCACTGCATTGCCCGATTTCAGGCACAGCGCCCCGGCATCCGCCGTCACGTTCGGCCGGCTTTCATAGATCACCCCGATGACGCCCAAGGGCGTGCGAACGCGGCGGATATGCAGCCCGTTCGGACGATCCCATTCGGCGATGACCTCGCCCACGGGGTCCTTCTGTTCCGCAATGGCGCGCAGGCTGTCCACGATCCCGCGCAGGCGGTCTTCGTTCAGCACAAGGCGGTCCAGCATCGCACCCGACAGCCCTCGGGATCGGGCTGCGTCAAGATCACGGGCGTTGGCGGCAAGGATTCCGGCGGCGCTCGTCTGCACGGCATTGGCTGCGCCGATCAGCGCGGCATGCTTGCGCTCGGCTGGGGCGAAGGCCAGCACCGCCGCTGCCGCGCGCGCCTTCGCGCCGATCTGCTGCATCAGGCCACTCACCGATCCGCCGTCCATCTTCCCGTCTCCTTCAAAGCACCATGTCGTCGCGGTGCACCAATGCGGCGCGGCCGGGATAGCCCAGCAGCGCCTCGATCTCGTTCGAGCGGTGGCCCGCGATGGCCCTCGCCTCGGCCGAGGTATAGCGGGTCAGGCCTTTGCCCAGCACCTCACCCTCGGCATTGACGATCTCCACCGGATCGCCGCGTCCGAAAGCCCCCGCAACCTGCGTGACACCCGCCGGAAGAAGCGACTTGCCCCCGGCCAGCGCCATCACCGCACCTGCATCCACGCGGATCTGCCCGCGCGGTTTCATCGCGTTGATCCAGCGTTTGCGCGCGGCCTGCGGATCGCCCTGCGGCACGAACCACGTGCGTGAAGCGCCGTCCGCCAGCGCCTTCAGCGGACGCTCGACCGAGCCTTCCATGATCGCCATCGCACAGCCACCGGCAAGCGCCGTCTTGGCCGCCATCAGCTTCGTCTTCATCCCGCCCTTGGACAGGCCAGAAATGGGATCGCCCGCCATAGCTTCGATCCCCGGCGTGATCTGGTCGATCACGTCGAACTTCACCGCGGACGGGTCTTCCTTGGGATTGGCAGAATAGAAGCCATCGACGTCCGACAGCAGGATGAGTTGATCCGCCCCGACCGTAACCGCAATCTGCGCCGCAAGCCGGTCGTTGTCGCCGAACCGTATCTCATCCGTCGCCACGGTATCGTTCTCGTTCACGATGGGCACGACGCCAAGGCCAAGCAGCGTCTCCAGCGTGGCGCGGCTGTTCAGATACCGACGCCGATCCGCTGTATCCTCAAGCGTGACAAGCACTTGCGCGGTGATGATGCCATGGGGTGCGAGCACCTCCTCATAGGCGCGGGCCAAGCGGATCTGACCGACAGCCGCCGCCGCCTGCGATTGCTCCAGCGCCAAGGAGCCGTAGCCGAGCCCCAGCACCCGCCGCCCAAGCGCGATGGAACCGGACGACACCAGGATCACATCCGTCCCGCGCGCCTTCGCGGCGGCGACATCCTCGGCCAAAGCTTCCAGCCAGCCCAGCTTCAGCCCGGCATCGCGATCCACCAACAGCGCCGAGCCGATCTTGACGACCAGCCGCCGCGCCTGAGCCACATCGGGTATCAGGGTTGCCAAGGCGCGGGGTCCTCATCAACCACATTGGCGGCATCGATCTCCGAAAGTATCGCGCGAAGAACGTCCTGCAAGCCCTTGTTTGCAGCGCCGGAAATCACGAAAACCTTCCCGTCCGACACTTCCTCCAGCGCCGCACGGCGTTCCGCGATCGTTTCGTCATCCAGCGCGTCGATCTTGTTCAGCGCGACGATGCGGGGCTTGTTGCCAAGCTCCTCGGCATAGGCATCCAACTCGGTCACGATGGTCTCGTAATCGGTAACCACATCTTCCGAGGTGCCATCGACCAGGTGCAGCAGGACCGAGCAGCGTTCGACATGGGCAAGAAACTGGGTGCCGAGACCCCGCCCCTCGGACGCGCCTTCGATCAGACCCGGAATATCGGCCATCACGAACTCACGCCCATCCACCCCGACGACGCCAAGGTTCGGGACCAAGGTGGTGAAAGGATAATCCGCGATCTTCGGGCGCGCATTCGACACGGCGGCAAGGAAGGTGGATTTCCCCGCATTCGGCAGGCCGACCAGCCCTGAATCCGCGATCAGCTTCAAGCGCAGCCAAAGCGTCCGCTCCACCCCTTCCTGACCGGGGTTCGCGCGCGAAGGCGAGCGGTTGGTCGAGGATTTGAAATGCAGGTTGCCCCAGCCACCATTGCCACCCTTGGCAAGCAGGATACGCTGACCCACCTCGGTCAGATCGGCGATGACGGACTCCTCATCCTCGTCGATGATTTCGGTGCCGACCGGAACGCGCAGCACGATGTCGTCGCCGGTCTTGCCGGTGCGTTGGCTGCCCATGCCCTGCTGGCCGGACTTGGCGAAGAAATGCTGTTGATAGCGAAAATCGATGAGCGTGTTCAGCCCCTCCACCGCCTCGGCCCAGACGGAGCCGCCATTGCCGCCGTCACCGCCATCGGGGCCGCCGAACTCGATGAACTTCTCGCGCCGGAAGCTGACGCAGCCCGACCCGCCCCCGCCCGAACGAATATAGACTTTGCACAGGTCGAGGAACTTCATCGGTCGGGCTTTCTGTTGTGTCCGTTCAGTTAGAACCTTTCGGCAAGGTTCTCAATCGAGTTTGCGGATATAGGTCCATGTTGGCACGCGCGAGTTGCGCGCAACCGAGAAGCTTTCGGCGTCGCCCAGATACTGGAACCCGCAGTTGGTCAGCACGCGCGCAGAGCCGGGATTGTCCTGAAACACCTCGGCAAAGATCGTGCGGTTCTTTTGCGGATTGGCCTCGATCAGCGCGCGCACAGCCTCAGAGGCGAAACCTGCGTTCCAGAAGGCCGGTCCGACCCAGTATCCGATCTCGGACTGGTCGCGATCCATCTTCTTGAGGCTGATGACGCCCAGAACCTCGCCCAGCCCGCTGGCGGAGCCATCCATGACCCAGACGTCTTCCTCGGTATTCGCGGCCATCACACGGGCAACGAACGCCTCGGTCGCACCGGGCGGCAGCGGATGCGGAATGGACCGCGTTCCTTCGGCCACGCGGCGGTCGCCCGAATACATGGCGAACAGCCCGGCATCGGATTTGCGCACCGGGCGCAACACGATACGACCCGCCGGGATGGTGGGACGGGGGTCAACGGCAACCAAGTCGAGCGTCATGCTGATCCTCCTGGAATCTTGCCTGCTCATGTCGCGCCTTCACATGGCGCTTGAAAACAAAAAGGGACCGGCCCTGCAGCCGATCCCCCTGTTACATTCGAACTGTAAAGGTTCGGCTTACTCGGCGGCCTCCGCCACCGGGAGGACCGAAATGAATGTACGGCCCTTGAGGCCTTTTTTGAAGGTCACGCGGCCTTCGCGCACGGCGAAGATCGTGTGGTCGCGGCCCATGCCGACACCTTCACCCGGGAACCAGGTGGTGCCGCGCTGGCGCACGATGATGTTGCCCGACTCGACAGCCTGACCGCCATACAGCTTCACGCCAAGGCGACGACCGGCCGAGTCGCGACCGTTGCGGGAAGAACCGCCTGCTTTCTTGTGTGCCATGGGGGATTACTCCTTCGATTCGTGGGCTGCGCGGCGCGCATCGGCGGTGCCGGTTGCCGATTTCACGTCGGATTTGTCGCCGCCCGAGGCCAGCACGTCGGTGACGCGCAGCAGGGTCAGGTGTTGACGGTGACCCTTCGTGCGCTGCGACGAATGCTTCCGGCGGCGCTTGACGTAGTGGATCACTTTTTCGCCCTTGATCTGGGCGATGACTTCGGCCTGAACCGCAGCACCGGCCACGAAGGGCACGCCGACGGTGACGTTGTCGCCGCCGACCATCAGGATTTCGTTGAACTGGACTTTGTCGCCAGCTTCGGCTGCAAGCTTCTCGACGCGCAGGATGTCGCCTGCGCGGACGGTGTATTGCTTGCCGCCCGTCTTGAGGACCGCGAACATGGGTCTTTCCTTTTTCTCTCCGCGCCCTGCGGCCCCGGTTTGACCCGGCGTTTGGTGCCTTCGGACTGCGCGCCCTTGCGGACGTAATTGCAAATGGTCCGATCGCCCCGTGGGGCGCCAGACCGGGCGCTTATGAGGGATCGCCCAGCTTCTGTCAACGCAAATGCGTCAGATATCTTCGCCCTGCATGAACATTCCCGCAGCCTCTCCGACATCGCGGGAGATGCGGACGAAAACCTTGTCGAATGCCGCGAACACCGCACCGTTCAGCCGCTGCCCCGCATCAGACGCGGAAAAGTCGAGATAGCTTTGCAGATCCGCATCCGAAAGCGGCCCATAGGCCAAAGCAAGATAGGGGTAAAGCCAGTCCTCCGTCTCGGCCCGGATGGTCGGCTCTTGAGCGCGGACGTCGTCCAGCATCTGATCTTGCGTCAACCCCGGCAGCGCGCCCGATTTCGTCAGCCCCTCATAGAAGGCGAGGTTGGTGTTGAGCGCCCCTGCCACATTCATCTCGACCAGCTGGTTGACCTCGGAAAATTCGCGCAGCACCTCCAGCCGCGGGTCCGATCGCTCGGTCATTTCCTGCACCCGCAGCTTCGCGGCATCTTCGGCAGCATCGTCGATCAGGGCGCGGCGCGCTTCGATCTCCAGCTTGACGATATCGCTGCCGGGTTTGGTGGTCATGAAGGTCAGCATTTCGGAGGCGAGCACGTCCTGCCCCTCCAACTCGGCTGCAAATGCCTCGCCGAACTCCTGCCGCGCGCGATCCACGTCATAGATTCGCTCCAGCATCTGCGTCCAGCGCTCGCCGCCGCGCCCACCCATCAGCTCGTCCTGAATGAGTGCGCCGCTTTCCAGCCCCTCCTCGCGCATGACAGCGACAATGTCCGGAATCATCATCGCATCGGACAGCGCCCGCGCCGTCTCCTGCGCCGCGACCGGGATCGGAGCAGCAAGGAGAATGGCTGTGAAGAATGCGCGCAGCATGTCGGAACCTTTCGGGAAACACGTCTGCGGGACAGGTAGTGCCTGCACCGCCCGATGCCAAGCGCACCTCCGCCCCAAGCCTTGGCGAAATTCTTTCGCCGCGCAGAAAAAAGCCGCTTGCAGTCGGCAGAGCCGCCCGCTAAACGACGCGCCAAGGACGATCCCTGACGCGGAGAGGTGGCAGAGTGGTCGAATGCGGCGGTCTCGAAAACCGTTGTCGGTGTGAGCCGACCCAGGGTTCGAATCCCTGTCTCTCCGCCACTTATCCCCCATAAGTGCAGCATACCATAGACGCCGCCGGCGGCATCAACCTGGTTGATGCGCGCCTTCGAGGCTTTTGGCGATCGCTGCGGTCATCTCCTCCAGCCCATAGGGCTTGGGCAGCACGACCGCGCGCGGGAAGCTGATCATGCTGTCGCCGGTCGCAAGGATGACCGGCAGGCCGGGACGCTGCTCCAGCAGGCGTTCGGCCAGTTCCAGCCCCGACATTCGCGGCAGCTTCATGTCGGTCACCAGAATGTCGATCTCGTGACCTTCCAGCAGCACGAGCGCTTCTTCGGCGCTGGCGGCGGGAACGACCTTGTGGCCGAGTTCTTCCAGCAGGTCGGTCGTGCCCATGCGGATCAGGGCGTCATCCTCGACCAGCAGGATCGTGCGAGACCGAGCCGCCGGGGCCTCCACCGGCTGCTGAACGCGCATGCGCTGGGCTTGGTTTGCCAGAACGTGGCGGATCTTCCGCGCCAGTGCCTCGCGCGTGTAGGGTTTCGAGATCAGATCCACCCCGGCATCCAGCCGCCCGCCATGGACGATGGAATTCTCGGTATAGCCGGAGGTGAACAGCACGGCGAGGTTCGGCAGCCGCTCCTTTGCCTTGCGGGCCAGTTCGGGGCTTTTCAGCGTGCCGGGCATGACGACATCGGTGAAAAGCAGGTCGATCTTCACACCGCTTTCGATCACCGTCAGCCCCGATTGGGCATCGACCGCGCGCAGGACAGTATATCCAAGGTCCGCCAACAGTTCGACGACCGTGTTGCGCACGTCATCGTCATCCTCGACCACCAGAACCGTCTCGGTCCCGCCAGTTACCGATACATCGACCGGTGTGACCTCGACATCCTCGCTCTGCATCGCGCGCGGAAGATAGAGGCGGATGGTCGTGCCATGCCCCGGTTCGGAATAGATCTTGATGTGACCGCCCGACTGTTTGACGAAGCCGTAGACCATGGAAAGCCCGAGGCCGGAGCCCTTGCCCTCGCCCTTGGTCGAAAAGAACGGCTCGAACACGCGGGCGATGATGGCCGGGGTCATGCCGCAGCCGGTATCGGTGACGGCCAGCATCACGTATTGACCCGGATCGACCTCGTCATGGCTGCGGGCATAGGCGTCGTCCAGATGCACGTTGCCAAGCTCGATGGTCAGCCGCCCCTGCCCGTCCATTGCATCGCGGGCGTTGATCGCAAGGTTGAGCAGCGCGTTCTCGATCTGCGTCGGGTCGATGAAGGTGTTCCACAGGCCGCCAGCCTCGACGGTTTCGATCTCGATCCCCTCGCCCAGCGCGCGGCGCAGCATGTCGTCCATGTTGCGCACGAAGCGCGTGACGTTGACGACCCGCGGCTCCAGCGCCTGCCGACGCCCGAAAGCCAGAAGCTGCGAGGCCAGCTTCGATCCGCGCGCGACGCCCGCCATGGCATTCGCCACTCGGCGTTCGGCGCGTTCGTTGTTCATCACATCGGTCGCAAGCAGTTGCAGGTTGCCCGACACGACCTGAAGCAGGTTGTTGAAATCATGCGCGACGCCGCCCGTCAGCTTGCCGATCGTCTCCATCTTCTGGGCCTGGGCAAGCGCGGCCTCGGCGGCGCGGCGTTCTTCGATCGCGTCGATGACGCGCGATTCCAGCGTTTCGTTCAGCGCGCGAAGCTGCTCCTCGGCCCGTTCCCGGTGGCGGACCTGACGTTCAAGATCGCCCGCATGGCGCAGCAAGTCCAGCTCGGCAAGGCGCTGCGCGGTGATGTCGGTATGGATGCCGACCCATTCGCGGATGGTGCCGCCTTCGTCCTTGATCGGAACGCCCCGGATGGCGAAATGCCGCCATGTTCCGTCGGCCCGCCGGACGCGGTGTTCGTGCACGAAGGTCGTCCGTTGCGCGACCGATGCCTGCCATGCCGCAAGCGTGGCGTCGCGCTCGTCGGGATGGACCGCGGCCGTCCAGCCGTAACCCTCGTATTCCTCGCGGGTCTGTCCGGTCAGGCGCGACCAGCCCGGCTGCTCGCCCGCCATGCGCCCGTCGGGGGTGTTGGTCCAGAGATGCCCATGCACGGCATCGACGGCGGCGGCGAACCGTTCGTTGCTGATACGGGCATCGCGTTCGGCAAGGACCAGCGCGGTCATGTCCAGCACCGTGCAGATCACGCCGCCCACCGTGCCGTCGCAGGTTCGGACCGGGGTATAGAACAGATCGAAGACGAATTCCTCGCGCACACCGTCCCGCAGCAGCACCATCGGCTGACGACGATAGGCCTGCGCCTCGCCGCGCATCCCGGTCTCCAACACGCGGCGGTTGAAATCCCAGACCTCGGGCAGAACCTGATCGACGCGGCCACCCATGGCGCCGGGGTGATAGCCGCCGATGATCTCGCGATAGGCGTCGTTATAGATCATCCGATGATCCGGCCCCCACATCATCACCTTGGGGATGGGAGAGTTGAGGATCGTATCCACCGTGGAGCCGAGTGCAGCCGACCATCCGCTCCGCGGCCCAAGCGACGTCGAGGACCAGTCGAAGGCCGCGATCAGGCTGCCGGTTTCGCTGTGCCCGGTCTGCCAGGCCTCGGTGTGGAGTTCGTTCACGGGGGATATTCCAGGGCGTTCGGAAAGCTGAACCGCTGATGTAGCGCGAGGCCCCGGCAAAAGTAAGCCTCCCCGTCATAAAGTTCGACTGGTCGGACTGCGCCGCCGCTCCATCTTTCGATACAGTCATTTGGACCGAAGATATGGGCATCTCGATCGCTGATCTTTTTGCGGCACTGGGCGCGGATTTTCATGCGCCGATGGAGGGCGTGCCCACGGCCACGGTGATCGTCAGGATGCTGATGGCCTGCTGTCTGGGTGGCGTCATCGGGATCGAGCGGGAAATCCATGCGCGCACCGCCGGTCTGCGGACGCATATCCTCGTCTCTCTCGCCTCTTGCCTGTTCACCCTGATCGCGTGGGAGTTGATCGCGACCGAGCTTCCCGAAGGCGTGCGGCACAACACCGACCCGCTGCGCCTGATCGAAGCCGTGACCGCCGGGGTCGCCTTTCTTGCCGCGGGTTCGATCATCACCTCGCGCGGCAGGGTGCAGGGGCTGACGACCGGCGCGGGAATGTGGATGGCGGGGGCGATCGGTCTGGCCTGCGGAACAGGTCGGCTGACGCTGGCGATCCTTGCGACGCTGATCGCCGTTTCCGTGCTGTTTTTGCTACGCCGCATCTCGCATTCCATCGGCCCCAAGGGAGACAGATGAAACTATCAATCGAGTTCGGAGATATGTATCACTGATCCACAACCACTGCGGGAGTCTTACATGAGCGATATCAACCGTATCGAATGCGGCAAACGCATGAGCGAGGCAGTGATCCATAACGGCGTGATCTGGCTTGCCGGGCAGGTCGGACGTCCGGGGCGTTCGGTTTCCGACCAGACCCGCGATTGCCTGGCCGAGATCGACCGCATCCTAGCGCTGGCCGGTTCGAACAAGACGCGCATCCTGTCGGCGCAGGTCTGGCTGGCCGATATCGCGTCCTTCGACGAGATGAACGCCGTCTGGGACGAGTGGGTGCCGCAGGGGCATACCCCTGCGCGGGCAACGGGCGAGGCACGGCTCGCCACGCCCGATTACCTTGTCGAGATCATCGTGACCGCAGCGGCCTAGGCCAGATAGCCGATCAGCGCGCGGGTCGATCCGTCCTTGCCGTCGGCTGGCGCGCCGTCCAGCATCGGCGCCAGCGCCAGCGCCAGCTCCTTGCCAAGCTCCACCCCCCATTGGTCATAGGAGTTGATGCCGAGAACGACGCCTTCGACGAAGACGCGATGTTCATACAGCGCGACGATCTGGCCCAGCACGAAGGGCGTCAGCTTGGGATAGCACAGCGTGGTCGAGGGACGGTTGCCCGGAAAGACGCGGTGGCGCGCCTGACGTTCCAGTTCGTGCCCCTCCAGCCCCTTCTTCTGCATGATCGCCGTCGCCTGCGCCAGCGAGCGGCCGCGCAGCAGCGCCTCGGACTGGGCAAGGCAGTTGGCCACCAGCAGGCGGTGCTGGTGGGCCAGATCCGGCTCGTGCCCTTCCTTGCCGACAAGGAATTCACAAGGGATCACCCGCGTGCCCTGATGGATCAACTGATAGAAGGCGTGCTGGCCGTTGGTCCCCGGCTCGCCCCAGACCACGGGGCCGGAATCGATGGCAAGGTCGGTGCCGTCCATCGCGACGCGCTTGCCGTTCGACTCCATCTCCAACTGCTGCAGATAGGCCGGAAGGCGCGCCAGCCGTTGTTCGTAAGGCAGGACGGCGCGGGTGGCATAGCCGCAAATCTGGTTGTGCCAGATGCCCACCAGCGCCAGCATCACTGGAAGGTTGTCCTCGGGTGCCGCGTGGCGGAAATGGGCGTCCATCGCGGCGGCGCCGGCAAGGAACTGGTCGAAATCCTCGGGGCCGATGGCCAGCATCAGCGACAGGCCGATCGGACCCCACATGGAATAGCGGCCGCCGACCCAATCCTCGAACCCGAACACGCGCGAGGCGTCGATGCCGAAGGCGGCCGTCTTGTCCGCCGCGGTCGAAACGGCAGCGAACTGCGCCGCCGGGTCCTTCACCGTTTTCGCCATCCACGCCTTGGCGGTTTCGGCATTGGTCATCGTCTCGATGGTGGTGAAGGTCTTGGAGGCGACGATCACCAGCGCGGTTTCCGGGTTCAGGCCCGACAGCACATCATGGATATGCGCGCCGTCCACGTTCGACACAAAATGGCAGCGCGGCCCGTCGGCATAGGGCGCAAGCGCGATGGTCGCCATCGCCGGGCCAAGGTCCGATCCGCCGATGCCGATGTTCACCACATCGGTGATCGCGCCGCCCTGCCCCTTGAACGCACCGCCACGCACGTCGCGGGCGAAGGCCTGCATCGCGGCATGGGTCTCGCGCAGCGCCACGGTCGCGTCGGCACCATCCACGGTCACGTCACTGTCCATGTTGCGCAAAAGCGTATGCAGAACCGCGCGGCCCTCGGTCTCGTTGATCTTCGCGCCCGAGAACATCGCGTCGCGTTTCACCGGCAGATCGCGCAGCAACCCGATCAGAAGTTCGCGCGCCTTGGCGTCGATATTGGTCTTGGAATAATCCAGCAGCAGCCCGTCGGCAGAAACCGAGAAGTCCGCAGCGCGATCGTCGTCGAACAGGGTCAGGATCGGACGGTCCGCGACCATCTCGTGATATTCGCGCAGGGCCTGCCAGTCAGTCATGTCATCCTCGTTTCATTCGGCCCAGTGGACCGTGGCGTTGGGAAGAAGTGCGCGGATCGGCGCCTCGGTCAAGGGCAGCTTTTCGGCGCGGACCAGCGCCTCGCGCTTTTCCTGCCCGGTGATCAGCAGGTGGGTCGAAATCGCGCCCTTCAATGGCTTGGCTGTCAGGGTGATGCGCGGCTCCTCCGCACCCGGTGCGCGCATGGGCAGCAATAGCGGCGCGGAATCCGACAGCCCCTCCTCCAGCCGGTCCGCGCCGGGGAACAGCGAGGCGGTGTGCATGTCGCTGCCCATCCCCAAAAGCAGCACCGAGATCGGCAGATGCGGTTTCAACCCCTCGGCCAGAGCATCAAGCGATTCCTCGGGCGTTTCGGTATCGGCATGGATCGGGATGTATCTCGCCGCCGCCGCGCGCCCGACCAGCAGCCGTTCGCGCAGCAACCGAGTGTTGGAACGCGGACTGTCCTCGGACACCCAGCGTTCGTCGTTCAGGAACACGGTGACGTTGGACCAGTCCAGATCGACGCCGGAAAGCGTGTCGAAGATCGGACCCGGCGTGGTGCCACCCGGAACGCAGAGGCTCGCCCGCCCCTCGCGCCGCAGGAAATCGGCCAGCTCGCCCGCGATGGTGTTCGCAAGCGACAGCATCAGAAATTCGCGGTCGGGGTATTCTTCGATCTTCATTCTCGTATATCCCTCCAGCGGCGACCGTCCCGATGCAGCAGCATCAGCGCATCCTCGGGGCCGGACGTGCCGGGTTCATAGCTGTGGGGCCGGTCGCCCCGCGCCTCCCACCCTTGGATGATCGGATCGGCCCAGGCCCATGCCGCCTCCACCTCGTCGCCGCGCATGAACAGGGTCTGGTTGCCCCGGATCACGTCCATGATCAGCCGTTCGTAAGCGTCGGGAATGTCGGCGCCCCCCTCGCCCAGCGCCTCGGCAAAGGACATGTCCAGCGGCACCTGTGCAAGACGCATCCCGCCCGGCCCCGGTTCCTTGATCATGACCATCATGTTCATCCCCTCATTCGGTTGCAGCCGTATGACAAGGACGTTCTCGCGCCATCCTTCGGGGTGATCGAAGATGGAATGCGGCGGCTGACGGAAGGTGATCGCGATTTCCGAGGTCCGCGCCTTCAGACGCTTGCCCGTCCGCAGATAGAAGGGCGTGCCCTTCCAGCGCCAGTTCGCGATGCCGACCTTCAGCGCGATATAGCTTTCGGTCCGGCTTTCAGGGTTTTCGGCATCCTCCAGATAGCCCGGACGCCCACCCCCTGCGCGATACTGGCCGCGCACGATGTCCTCGGGGGCCACCGGCTCCAGCGCGCGGATGACCTTCAGCTTTTCGTCCCGCACCGCGTCGGGGTCGAAGTGATAGGGCGGCTCCATGGCGATCAGGCACAGAAGCTGCATCAGGTGGTTCTGCACCATGTCCCGCATAGCGCCCGATTTGTCGTAATAGGCCCCGCGCCCGTTCACGCCGACGGTCTCCGCCACGGTGATCTGGACATGGTCGATATATTCGGTCTTCCACAGCGGCTCGAACAGGATGTTGGCGAAGCGGACCGCCATCAGGTTCTGAACGGTTTCCTTGCCCAGATAATGGTCGATGCGATAGATTTGTTGTTCGGTGAAATGCTCGGCCAGCACGGCGTTCAATTCGCGTGCGGTCTTCAGATCCTTGCCGAAGGGTTTTTCCACCACGATCCGGCTGTCGGCATCTGCAATGCCATGTTCGTGCAGCCGTTCCGCCAATGCCCCGAACAGCGACGGCGCGACCGAGAAATAGAAGGCCCGGATCACATCCGGGCGCACGACGGCGCGCAGATCGGTCCACCCGTCCTGCCCCACCGCATCGACCCGGACATAGCGGAGAGTTTCAAGAAACTCCTCCAGCGTCTTTGCGTCGCGTTTCGTCGCCGGCACGAATTCCTCGATCGCCTCGCGGGTGAACGCGCGGAAGTCATCGTCACTCATCTCGCCGCGCGCGGCACCGATGATCCGCGCCTCGGCTGGCATCTGGCCACCGACATGGCGACGGTAAAGGCTGGGGAGGATCTTCCGCCGGGCCAGATCGCCCGTGCCGCCGAAGATGACGAGGTCGAACGGATCGACCGGGATAGTCCGCGATACCAAGTCTCTCGTCTCCCGAATATGTTAGCGCAAACGCCTGTGTGATACCGACCGCGCTTCCGCAAGTCCAGAGAGGCGGCGTCCGGGAACACTATAGTTTTGAGAATGCTGATCTTCCAAGCGCGCTGTTGCCGAATGTTCGACATGCCGCCGATGCAAGGTTGCACCACATGCAGCGGTGCGGCCGTCTTTTCTCTGTCATCGAAAGGGTGTATGCCCACGCCCTGATCGAAAGGCTTCCATCATGTCAGGTTCAATCCTGCGTCAGGCGCTTGTCCTCGGCGCGCTCTCCTCCATCGGCCCCTTTGCCATCGACATGTATCTTCCCGCGATGGATGCGATCCGCGTGGGTCTGGAGACGACGGTTCCGGCGATGCAGGGCACGGTCATCGCCTATTTCATCGCCTTCGGTCTGGCACAGCTTGTCTATGGGCCGTGGTCGGACAAGGCGGGGCGGCGCGTGCCGCTTTATGCGGGGCTTGGCATCTTCCTTGTCGGATCGCTCATCTGCACCTTCGCGCCTGACATCTCGACCCTGATCGCGGGCCGCTTCGTGCAGGGGCTTGGCGGGGCGGCGGTCATGGTCGTGCCGCGCGCGATCATCCGCGACCGCTATCGCGGGCACGAGGCGACGCGGCTGATGGCGGCGAACATGCTGGTGATCTCGGTCGTGCCGCTTCTGGCGCCGCTGGCAGGGGCGATGCTGATCCGCTTCTGGGACTGGCGCGAGATTTTCGGCTTCCTCGGTCTTCTGTCGCTCGGCGCGCTGGCGCTGACCCGCTTCGCCCTGCCCGAGACGTTGCCCCCCGAAGCACGGCGCGGCATCAAGGGAGCGGAGCTTCGGCGCGGCCTGCGCCGCATCCTCACGCATAAAAGCTTCCTTGGGCTGACGCTGATCGGCGGTTTCGGCATGGCCAGCTTCTTCGTGTTCATCGCATCGGCCAGCTTCGTCTATTCGTCCTTCTATGGGCTGACACCGACGCAGTTTTCGATCGCCTTCGCGGCCAATGCCATCGGGTTCTTCGCGGCGTCGCAATTCGCGGCCCATCTGGGAATGCGGTTCGGTGCGGTTCGCGTCGTGCTGACCGCCGTGGCCGGGTTCGCCCTTGCGACGACCACGACATTCCTGTTGGTCCTTTCTGGGCTTGATGCCTTGCCGGTGGTGATGATCGGGCTGTTCTGCGGCAATGCCTGCCTTGGGCTGGTCATGCCGACGACGATGGTCCTGGCGCTCGACGAACAGGGCGATCAGGCCGGGCTGGCCTCTTCGGTGGGTGGAACGCTTCAGATGGTGGCGGGCGGCGGGATGATCGCGCTGTCGGCACCGTTCTTCGACGGAACGCCGGTGCCGATGCTGGGCGCGATCGCGCTTTGCGCCATCATCGCCTTCATCCTGTCGCGCGTCATCGTGGCCCGTCAGGCAGCCGCGCTGGCCTGAACCGCGCCCAAGGCCTCGTCCAGCAGATCGAGGCTCGCCCCCGGGCGCGCCGCCCCTTCGGACAGCAACCGCCGCCATGTCCGCGCAGCGGGGCGACCCGCGAACAGGCCAAGCATGTGGCGGGTGATCTGGTTCAGCTTGCCGCCCGACGCCAGATGGTCCGCGATATAGGGGCGCATCGCCTCCACCACCTCGAACGGCGTTGGGGCGAAATCTTCGCCCCAAAGCGCATCCGCCCCGATCAGGACCGAGGCCGGGTCTTGATAGGCGGCGCGTCCGACCATCACCCCGTCCAGCCCCTGTGCCAGCAGGTCCCGCGCCTGATCCAGCGTGGCGATCCCGCCATTGATCGCGATGGCAAGCTCCGGGAACTGCCGCTTCATCGCCACCACCAACGGGTAGTCCAGTGGCGGTATCTCGCGATTCTCCTTCGGCGACAGGCCTTGCAGCCATGCCTTGCGCGCGTGGATGGTGATGCTGCGGACCCCGGCCCCTGCCACGCGCTCGATGAATTCGGGCAGAACCGTTGCCGGGTCCTGATCGTCCACGCCGATGCGGCATTTCACCGTGACCGGAACCTCGGCCACCTCGATCATCGCGCGCAGGCAATCGGCCACCAGCGCCGGGTCCTTCATCAGCACCGCGCCGAAACAGCCAGACTGCACCCGATTTGAGGGACAACCGACGTTCAGGTTGATCTCGTCATAGCCGAACGGCTGCGCCAGCCTCACCGCCTGTGCCAGCTCCGCCGGGACCGAACCGCCGACCTGCAACGCAACGGGATGCTCCATCGCCGCATGACCCAGCAGCCGGTCGCGCGGTCCGTGGATGATCGCCTTGTCCACCACCATTTCGGTGTAAAGAAGCGCGCGCCGCGTCATATGCCGATGGAAGACGCGGCAATGCCGGTCCGTCCAGTCGATCATCGGTGCCACAGCCAGCTTGGGCATGGGGGTCTGGACGCTCATCGGCCTGCCTTGGTGTTGGGGTCTGCTAGATAAGCCCAAGGAGCGCCGAGGTCCAGTGTCAGCGAATGCCCGACAGATCCACCAGCGAGCCATGGATGAACACCGGGTTCGTGCGGCGAAGGACCGGACGGCCCTGCTTCTTGAACTCGAACGTCTGCTCATAGAAGCGGAACAGCAGAAATCCCTCGTGGCGCAGGAAATCCTCCAGCAGACGAAACGGCACATGTGTCCGATTGTAGGGGTTCATCGACGCTTCGACCTGCACGAAATCGGTCCGCGACAGAACTGGCGCAAATCCGATAAGCACATCGAAATCATGGCCTTCTGTGTCGATCTTCAGAAACGAGATGCGATCGACCCCCAACTCCGCAACCATGTCTGCGCCAGTGGTCATCTCCACCTCGACCAGGTTCTCCACCGGGTCGGCATCGGTCGCCAGATGGTTCGCGGCGGACGCGCCTTTGGCCACCATGTTCACTGCACCGCGCGTCTTGCCCAGCGCCTTGTTGTGGGCGGTGATGCCCGGATGCCCCTCGGCCACCGAGGCGAGCTTGCGGAACGCAGCCGGGACAGGCTCGAACGCATGGATGATGGCGTCGGGGAAAGCGGAGGCGAAGGAGGAGGCCGTCTGCCCGACATTGGCCCCAACGTCGAAGATCACCTGCGGCCGCCAATCAGGCAGCCGCGCCGTGATGTCCGACAGTTGCATGGGAAGCTTCGCGGTCGAGTTCATCACATTCGCCTTTTCGTCCGAAACGTTGCGCCAAGCGTAAACCAATGACGCAACTATACTTCAGGGCGAATTATACGGCGAGCGTTAAACTCAGGAGCCGAGGAAATCCAAAAGCGCGGCGTTGAACTCATCGGCATGGCTAACATTCAGACCGTGCGGAGCATCCGGAATGAGGACGAGGCGGCTGGAGGGGATCGCCTCATGCGTGCGTTTGCCAGATCCTTCGAACGGGACCGTCCCATCTCCCGTGCCATGGATCACCAGCGTCGGAACCATGACCTTGGCCAGATCGGCGCGGAAATCCGTCGTGGCGAACGCCTTCATGCATGCCAGCGCCGCCGCCTGGTCCGCCATCTGGCACAGTCCGATCGCTTTTTGCCGATCCGTCTCGCTCACCTTCAATTCCCCATCGACGCTGAAGAATTGCGTAGTGAAGTCGTCGAAGAACGCATCCCGGTCGGCGCGCAGCCCGCCTTCCATCTCGGCAGCCTTGGCGGGTGTCAGCGGACCTTCGGGGTTGTCTGGCCCCTGCATCAGAAAGGGCGGCACGGCGGCTGCGAAGACGACGCTGTGAATGCGGGCTTCACCGTGGTTGGCGATGTAGCGGGCAACCTCGCCACCCCCCATCGAAAAGCCGACCAGCGTCACATCGCGCAGATCGCGCGTCTCAAGATATCCCGCAAGATCCTCAACCAAGCTGTCGTAATCATAACCAAAATCCGGCTTGTCGGAATCGCCGAAGCCCCGGCGGTCATAAGTGATGACCTTGTATCCGGCATCCACCAACGCGGGCACCTGATTTTCCCACGATTTTCCGGAAAGCGGCCAGCCGTGGATAAGCACCACCGGACGCCCGTCCTCGGGGCCAAAGGTCTCGAAATGCAGGGTAATAGTCATGCCGTTTTCTCCGTCGGGTTCCCCCGGTCAACCGAACTGGCGTGACCAAGGTTCCCGCGAAAGACGGACTGTCCGAAAGGACAGGTTGCACGACTCGGGCGGACAGAGGGAATATTTCAACCAGACCTTGCGGGGCCAGCATCAACAGTCGGGGGGCTGTATCGATGCTGGCCCCGTTCCTGTCAGTCGGACCCGAACAGATCGCGCGTGAAGATCTTGCCCGGAACGTCCGACAGATCGGGTGTCGCGCGGTTCGCCACGATCACGTCGCTGTCGCGCTTGAAGCTTTCAAGATCGCGCGTGACGGCGGAACCGAAGAACTGCTCGTCCTCCATCGCGGGTTCATAGACCACGACCTCGACGCCCTTGGCCTTGATCCGCTTCATGATGCCTTGGATCGAGCTTTGGCGGAAGTTGTCCGAACCTGCCTTCATGACCAGACGATAGATTCCCACACGCTTCGGCCCGCGCGCCAGAATCTGATCGGCGATGAAATCCTTGCGGGTGCGGTTGGCATCGACGATAGCGCGGATCAGGTTCTGCGGCACTTCGGAGTAGTTCGCCAGAAGCTGCTTGGAATCCTTGGGCAGGCAATATCCGCCATAGCCGAAGGAGGGGTTGTTGTAATGCCCGCCGATCCGGGGATCGAGACTGATGCCGTCGATGATCTGACGCGTGTTCAGCCCACGGCTGAGCGCATAGCTGTCCAGCTCGTTGAAGAAGGCGACGCGCATCGCAAGATAGGTGTTGGCAAAGAGCTTCACCGCCTCGGCCTCGGCCGGGTCGGTGAACAGGATTTCCACGTCCTTCTTGATCGCACCTTCATGCAGCAGGGCCGCAAATTCCTCGGCCCGCGCCGACTGCTCGCCCACGATGATCCGCGAGGGGTGGAGGTTGTCGTAAAGCGCGCGCCCTTCGCGCAGGAATTCGGGGCTGAAGATCACCTGCGTGGTGTCCAGCCGTTCCGACACGTCCTGCGTATAGCCGACGGGGATGGTGGATTTGATGACGATGGTGGCGTTGGGATTGATGCCGATGACGGTGCGGATCACCTGCTCCACCGACGAGGTGTCGAAGAAGTTCGTCACCGGGTCATAGTTGGTGGGCGTTGCCACGATGACGAAATCGGCATCGGCGAAGGCCTCGACCGCATCGGTCGTGCCGGTCAGGTCCAGCACCTGCGTCGCCAGATACTCCTCCATCTCGGCATCGACGATCGGGCATTTGCGATCGTTGAGCATCGCGACACGCGCTTCGTTCACGTCCAGCGCCCGCACCCGGTTGTGCTGCGCCAGCAGGACCGCGTTGGAAAGCCCGACATAACCGATACCGGCGACGGCAATCTTTTTCCCAGCCATAGGGGTCAAATCCTCACACCATTCAAAACGCTACGTTAATCATCGCGGATCGCCTTGTATACCGGCTTCGCCGCGATGCAGAGAAAATGCGCCTAGCTGCCCGAGGGTTTGTAGACGCCCTGCTCTTTCAGCGCGTCCACCACTTCTTTGGGCATGTAGGTTTCGTCATGTTTGGCAAGGATTTCCGAAGCGACGAACGTCCCCCCGTCCATCGTGCCAGTGCCGACCATACCTTCGTTTTCGCCGAACAGATCGGGAAGAACACCGGTATAGCGGACGGGAACAGAATGCCCGCCATCGGTCACGGCAAAGCTGATCGTCTCGCCCTGCCCGCGCAGCAGCGATCCGGCCTCGACCAGACCGCCGATGCGGAACACTTCACCCTCGCGCGGTGGATCGCTGAGCACCTGGCTGGGCGAGCGGAAGAAGTTGATCCCGTCGCGCATGGCGTAACCGACCAGCGCCGTCGATCCCGCCAGCGCAACGAAGGCCAGCGCGATGATCTGGATACGGCGGCGCTTTTTCAGACTGCGCATTACGGGAAGACGGGCGCGAGGGTCAGACCCGCCGTTTCCTCGATCCCCAGCATCAGGTTGGCGTTCTGCATCGCTTGCCCCGAGGACCCTTTGCACAGGTTGTCCAGCGTCGCGACCACAAGCACACGGCCCGGAATCCGGTCACCCACGACGCCGATATGGACATAGTTCGATCCGCGCACATCATGCGACGACGGCAGCGTGCCGAATGGCAGAACCTTGATGAAGGGCTCCTCGGCATAGGCGGCGGCGAGGGTCTGGTGGACCACCTGCGCATCGCCGCGGACATAGACGCTGGCAAGGATGCCGCGGTTCATCGGGATCAGGTGCGGCGTGAACTGGATCAGGACCGGACGGCCTGCGATCTTGGAAAACTCCTGATCGAACTCGCCAAGGTGACGGTGTTTGCCGCCCGCGCTATAGGCGTTCGTGCCTTCGGACAGCTCGGCATGAAGCAGATTTTCCTTCAGGCTGCGGCCTGCGCCGGAGACGCCATTCTTCAGGTCCATCTGGATTTCGTCCAGATCGATCACCCCCGCCTCGATCAGCGGGCGGACGGCATATTGTCCGGTCGCGGCATTGCAGCCGGTGCCGGCAACCAGACGCGCAGTGCAGATTTCGTCGCGGTAAAACTCGGTCAGGCCATAGACCGCCGTCTTCTGCAATTCGACGGCGGCATGGGGCTGGCCATACCACTTCTCGTATTCCGCCGGATCGCGCAGACGGAAATCGGCGGACAGGTCCACCACCTTCAAGTCGGACGGCAGCGCCGCGATCACGGCCTGCGACGTGGCGTGAGGCAGCGCGCAAAACGCCAGATCGACGCTAGAGAAGTCGATCTCGTCGATCTTCTGCAGCTTGGGCAGGTCCAGATGCCGCAGGAAGGGGAACACGTCGCCCATCGCCATGCCCGCCTTGCGATCGCCCGACAGCGCGACGATCTGCATGGACGGATGGCTGGCGATCAGCCGGACGAGTTCCGCCCCGGTGTAACCCGAGGCGCCAAGGATGGCGATGCGATGCGACATGGCTGTCTCCGATTGCGGCACTGCGCGCTTTTTGCCTCAGCCCGCGCCGCGAAACAAGTCACGCCGCCTCGAACCGCACCCCGCGCCGCAGGAATTGCGTGGCATGGGCGCTCACGCTCTCGACATTGCCTGTCGTCAGATAACGCTGCGTCCGCCCGGCGCCGACGAATTCGGGGCGGCGGACAAGGTAATCCTCCAGCGCGGCGGCCACGAGACGCGGCTGCGAATAGACGGCGACACCCTCGCCCACCGCCGCTTGGAACACCCGCTCCATCAGCGGGTAATGCGTGCAGCCAAGAACCGCCGCATCGGGCTTGGGCATACGGCGCAAAAGCGCCTCCACATGCGATTTCACCAGCGCCTCGGCCAGAATCTCGTCCCCCGCCTCGATCGCATCGACGACGCCGCCGCAGGGCTGCGCCTCGACATCGACGCCGATGGCGCGAAAGGCAAGTTCGCGCTGGAACGCGCGGCTCGCGACGGTGGCGGGCGTGGCGAACAGCGCGACATGTTTGACCGAAACCTCGCGCGGCGGCGAATTGTCGCCCCATTGCCGTTCGGTCAGCGCCTCGATCAGCGGGACGAACACGCCAAGGACGCGCTTGCCCTCGGGAATCCACGTCTCCTGCATGCGCTTCAATGCCGCGGCCGAGGCGGTGTTGCAGGCAAGGATGACCAGATCGCAACCCTCGGCCCACAGACGTTCGACGCCTTGGCAGGTCAGATCGAAAATGTCATCCGCCGTGCGGACACCGTAAGGCGCGTTGGCATTGTCGCCCAGATAGACGAAGGGCACATCCGGCAGGCGATCCTGCAATGCGGCAAGGACGGTCAGGCCCCCAAGACCGGAATCGAACACGCCAACTGCCATCTGCCAAAGCCCCTTTTTCGTTAGGCGCGGATCATAGGCGGGCAAAAGCGCGCTTGCAATTACCGACCGAACCCGGTCATAGGCAGCAAGTCGGCCACCTTTCGCACAGGAAGCGGGCAAAGGCTTGCCGCAGCGCGGCATTCCGCCGCCCCCATTTGCAATGCACTGGCAGCGAACCCATGTTCTGTTTGCAACTCTGCCATGCAGAGATTAGATGGATTTAGCCGGACCGCCGGGATCGAGGTCGAGAGATGGATTGGGACAAGCTCAGGATTTTCCACGCAGTTGCCGATGCGGGCAGCCTTACCCATGCCGGGGACACGCTTCATCTTAGCCAATCCGCCGTCAGCCGCCAGATACGTGCGCTGGAAGAAAGCCTGAACGTCACGCTGTTCCACCGCCACGCGCGGGGGCTCATCCTGACGGAACAGGGCGAGTTGCTGTTCGACGCCACCAATGCAATGGCCAAACGGCTGGACGCCGCCGCCGCTCGCATCCGCGACAGCGAGGATGAGGTCTTTGGCGAGCTTCGCGTGACCACGACCACGGGGCTTGGCACCATGTGGCTCGCGCCGCGTCTGACTACCCTCTACAGCAAATACCCCGCGCTGAAGATCGACCTCATGCTGGAGGAGCGGGTGCTGGACTTGCCGATGCGCGAGGCCGATGTTGCAATCCGCATGAAGGAGCCGTCGCAGGCCGACCTGATCCGCAAACGGCTGATGACGATCCGCATGCAGCTTTACGCCTCGCCAGACTATATCGAAAAGCACGGCATGCCGCTGACGATGGATCAGTTCAGCCAGCACCGGCTGATCTGCCAGCATGCGGGCACACCGCAGGTCGCCGCAGGTGCCGCACTGGTGGCCGAGTTGATGAGCCACGAGATTCCCTCGACTCTTACCGTCAACAACTATTTCGGCGTCATGCAAGCGGTCGTGAACCATCTGGGGATCGGGGTCCTGCCCGACTACCTGGCCGATGAATTCCCGCATCTGGTGCGGGTGCTGCCGGACGTGTCCTCCAGCGATGTGCCTGTTTTCCTCGCCTATCCCGAGGAATTGCGGCACTCGAAACGCGTCGCGGCCTTCCGCGAATTCGTGACCGAGGAAGTGGTCGCGTATCGGAAACGCTCGCAGTCCTGATACGCATTGCGCGCGATTTGCAAGCGCGCGCCCTTCGGAACTGCATGGCTTTTCATCGGCCCATATATGACCTATGCAATCGCATCATGGCGGATATGCCATACAATCGACCCGGTTTCCCTTGATCGGCCCGTCCGCGCTGTCTAGATCGGTATTCGAGGGACGCATACGAGCGCCTCTGGCACTCGCGCCCCTCATACCTCCCTGTTGGACTTGGGCCGGGCTTATGCTCGGCCTTTTTTTTGGCATTCGCACATCAAAGCGCCGCTTGCCCGAATTTTCATCGCAAGCTGAACGGCGATGGCACCTTCCCTCATGGCCGCCGCTGCCTTATGACGCGGGCATATCCCTTGCCCGAAGGAAGCCCAGATGTCCGACCCGCAAATCACGCCCGAGCTGATTGCCGCCCATGGCCTCAAGCCCGACGAATATCAGCGGATCCTCGACATCATCGGGCGCGAGCCGACTTTTACCGAGCTTGGCATCTTCAGCGCGATGTGGAACGAGCACTGCTCCTACAAATCGTCGAAGAAGTGGCTGCGCACCCTGCCGACCACCGGCCCGCAGGTCATCTGCGGTCCGGGCGAGAATGCGGGCGTCGTCGATATCGGCGATGGTCAGGCCGTCATCTTCAAGATGGAAAGCCACAATCACCCTTCGTATATCGAACCGCACCAAGGTGCCGCCACCGGCGTCGGCGGCATCCTGCGCGACGTGTTCACCATGGGCGCCCGCCCCATTGCCGCGATGAACGCGCTGTCCTTTGGCGTGCCGTCCCACCCCAAGACCAGCCATCTGGTCAAAGGTGTGGTCGAAGGCATCGGCAGCTATGGCAACGCGTTCGGTGTTCCGACCGTGGGCGGCGAGGTTCGCTTCCACAAGGCCTATAACGGCAACTGTCTGGTCAACGCCTTTGCGGCGGGTCTGGCAGATACGGATGCGATCTTCTACTCGGCGGCTTCGGGGGTCGGGATGCCGGTGGTTTATTTGGGCGCCAAGACCGGCCGCGACGGCGTGGGCGGCGCAACCATGGCCTCGGCCGAGTTCGACGACACCATCGAGGAAAAACGCCCGACCGTCCAAGTCGGCGACCCCTTCACCGAAAAACGTCTGCTGGAAGCCTGTCTGGAGCTGATGGCTTCCGGCGCGGTCATCTCCATTCAGGACATGGGGGCCGCGGGCCTGACCTGTTCGGCGGTGGAGATGGGCGACAAAGGCGGCCTTGGCATCAGGCTGGATCTGGAGAACGTCCCGCAGCGCGAGACGAACATGACCGCCTATGAGATGATGCTGTCGGAAAGCCAGGAGCGGATGCTCATGGTGCTGAAGCCCGAGATGGAGGCAGAGGCCCGCGCGATCTTCGTGAAATGGGATCTGGACTTCGCCATCGTCGGCGAGACGATCCCCGAGGACCGCTTCCTGATCGTCCATCACGGCGACATCAAGGCGGACATCCAGCTGTCGAAGCTGTCCTCCAGCGCGCCGGAATACGACCGCCCGTGGGTAGAGACGCCGAAGGCCGCTCCGCTGGCCGAAGTGCCGGTGATCGACCCCATCGACGGGCTGCACGCGCTGATCACCTCGCCCTCCTATGCCCACAAGGCGTGGGTGTATGAGCAATATGACAGCATGGTCATGGCCGACACCGTCCGCGCGCCGGGACTGGGTGCGGGCGTGGTGCGCGTTCACGGCACCGGCAAGGCGCTGGCCTTCACGTCGGACGTGACCCCGCGCTACGTCAAGGCGAACCCGTTCGAGGGCGGCAAGCAGGCCGTTGCCGAGGCCTATCGCAACCTGACCGCCGTGGGAGCCCTGCCCTTGGCCACCACCGACAACCTGAACTTCGGCAACCCCGAGAAGCCCGAGATCATGGGCCAGTTCGTCGGCGCGATCAAAGGCATCGGCGAGGCTGTCGCGGCGCTGGACATGCCCATCGTGTCGGGCAACGTCTCGCTCTATAACGAAACCGACGGTCAGGGCATCCTGCCGACGCCGACCATCGGCGCGGTCGGGCTGCTGTCCTCGTTGGACGATCTGATCGCGGGTCTGCCGCAGGACGGCGACATGGCCTTCGTCATCGGCGCGACCGATGGCCACCTTGGCCAATCCGCGCTGCTGGCGGAACTGCTGGGCCGCGAGGACGGCGACGCCCCGCAGGTCGATCTGGCTGCCGAGAAGCGGAACGGCGAGTTCCTGCGGGCGAACCGCAAGCTGGTCCGCGCCGCGACCGACCTGTCCGATGGTGGCCTTGCGCTTGCCGCGTTCGAGATGGCCGAGGGTGCCGATCTGGGCCTGACGTTGGCCCCGACCGACATCGGTCACCTGTTCGGTGAAGATCAGGCCCGCTATCTGGTGGCCGTGGCGCAACAGGATGCCCCCGCGCTGGTGAACGCGGCGCAGGCGGCCGGCGTGGCGCTGGAACATGTCGGCAGCTTCGGCGGCGATACCGTCACGCTGGGCGAGGCTTCGGCGCCCCTGTCCGCGCTGTCCGAACTCTACCGCAGCGCGTTTGCAAAGGCGGTGGCCTGACTTGCGCCAAGGCAACGGCGGGGCTACATCTGGTGGAACGCCACCCGAAGGACCCCGCAATGCCGATGGAAGCCCATGAAATCGAAACGCTGATCCGGGAAGGTTTCCCGGAGGCTAAGATCACCATCACCGACCTTGCGGGCGACGGAAACCACTGGGCGGCCGAGGTGATCGACGAAAGCTTCAAAGGCATGAACCGCGTGCAGCAGCAGCGCGCGGTCTATGCCAGCCTGAAGGGCAAGATGGACGGCTCCAACGGCGAGCTTCATGCGCTGGCGCTGACGACCAAGGCCCCGTGATCCAAGACATACCAACGCCGCTTTGACCGCGGGCGATGCCGAAAGGAAAGACTATGAGCGCGCAGGACCAGATCCGCGAAACCATCGAAGCCAACGATGTGGTGCTGTTCATGAAGGGCACCAAGGCGATGCCGCAATGTGGCTTCTCCAGCCGCGTGGCCGGGGTGCTGACCTATATGGGCGTCGAATATCAGGACGTGAACGTGCTGGCCGATCCGGAAATCCGTCAAGGGATCAAGGACTTCTCGGACTGGCCGACGATCCCGCAGCTTTACGTCAAGGGCGAATTCGTGGGCGGCTGCGACATCATCACCGAAATGACCCTGTCGGGCGAATTGGACACGCTGTTCACGAACAGCGGCATCGCTTTCGACAAGGATGCCGCCGACAAGATCCGCGAAGCGAACGCCTGATTACTGGCGCTCGCACTTGGCGAGGAGGGTCACTTCCTCGCCCAACTCCCCGTCGAACCAGTTGAGCATCGCCGTATCGCCCTGCGTCCACCAGACGTAATGCGAGCCGCCCGACGGCCAGCCGTAGCGTGCGCCGGATGCCGCTTCCTCGACCTCCAGCGTGATCTGGCCACCTTCGACATTCAGCACCGCCACCGTGTCGGCGACATAGGTCACCGGGATCTCGACCCCACGCTCGCACATGTAGCGGGCGGTGTCATAGCTGACCTCGGCATGGGCGGCGCCCGCCGTCAGGATTGCCGCAAGAGCGATGTGTTTCATCAGCGTGCCGCCTTTTCTTCCAGCGCCGCCGCAAGGGCTTCAGCCCGAGCCGACAGTTCCGCCAGCGTTTCAACCACGGCGGGCGGGATGACCGGAACCTCGATCCGTTCGGGCGCGGGCGCGGGGCGCGATTCCAGCTCCTGCACCGCGGCACGAAGGCTGGACAGCTCGTCCTCCAGCGCCGCCGTCCGGTCGGCCAGCATCAGCCCCGCCATCAACAGCATCCGTTCCGCAGGCATCCGCCCGATCTGCGACAGCAGCGTCTGCGCCTGTTCGTCCAGCATCGCGGCGGCCGATTGCAGATAGCGTTCCTCGCCATCCTGACAGGCGACGGTAAAGGCCTTGTTGCCGACGTTGATTTCCAGATCAGCCATTCTTC
Organism: Falsirhodobacter xinxiangensis; assembly: GCF_004959935.1. GTDB lineage: Bacteria > Pseudomonadota > Alphaproteobacteria > Rhodobacterales > Rhodobacteraceae > Falsirhodobacter > Falsirhodobacter xinxiangensis. The sequence goes on from NZ_SMYN01000002.1 coordinate 349,637, forward strand.
GCCTCCGCCGCATCGATATGGGGTGCCAGCGCGGCCAGCAGTGCATCCACCTCTGCCAGATCCGACGCGCGCAGCGCCCGCAGGCTTTCCAGTTCCGCCAGAAGCGCGCCTTCGATCGGCTGCCCCTCGCGCAGTTCGGCAAGCTGTTCGTGCAGATCGCCCGCCGCGCGGCGCAGCGTGTCCAGTTCCGAAACCTGCGCGTGCAACGCCTCGACCTCGGCCTCCAATTCGGCGATGCGGGTCGCGGATTTTTCCTTCACGGCGCGCAGCCTCTCGGCCAGCTGGGCGTTGACCAGCCGCTCCTCCTCGACCGCCTGCGATTCCCGCGCCGCGCCGTTCAGCCCGTCAGCCGCCTTCGCGATACGTTCCAGCGCCCGGCTCAGCTGCCGTTCCAGTCCCACGAGATCCTGCATCTCACCTCCGATCTTTCGGACGAATCGTCGTTCGTCCCCGTTTGTGTCGATCTTAGCGGGTTTGGCCGGGGGATTTAGCCCCCCTTTCCCCGGCCCCGCTTGATCTTGCCGCCTTTGCTGGTATTGACGCTAACACCCATACCAACAAGGAGCGCGACATGGATATCGCCACCCTGCGCAGCCGCCACCCCGAACACTGGTCGAAAGCCGTCGCGATCCGCACCCTGACGCTGGACGCCGTTGCCGCCGCCAATTCGGGTCATTCCGGGATGCCCATGGGCATGGCCGATGTCGCGACCGTGCTGTTCCAGAACCACCTGAAATTCGACGCCGCCGATCCGCATTGGCCCGACCGCGACCGCTTCGTGCTGTCGGCTGGCCATGGCTCGATGCTGCTCTATTCGCTGCTGCACCTGACCGGCTATGCCGAGATGACGCTGGACCAGCTGAAGAACTTCCGCCAGTGGGGCGCGATCACCGCCGGCCACCCCGAATACGGCCACGCACCGGGCATCGAGACGACGACCGGCCCGCTGGGTCAGGGCATCGCCACCTCGGTCGGGATGGCGATTGCCGAAGAGTCGCTTCGTGCCCGCTGGGGATCGAAGATCCAGGACCACTACACCTGGGTCATCGCCGGCGACGGCTGCCTGATGGAAGGCGTCAGCCAGGAGGCGATCGGCCTTGCGGGCCGCCTGAAGCTGTCGCGCCTGATCGTGCTGTGGGATGACAATGGCATCACCATCGACGGCAAAGTTTCGCTGTCGGACGTGACCGACCAGAAGGCACGTTTCGCGGCCTCTGGCTGGGACGTGTTCGAATGCGACGGGCATGACCCCGAAGACATCGACCGCGCGCTGACCGAAGCGAAGAAGTCCAAGCGCCCGGCAATGGTCGCGTGCAAGACCAACATCGCGCTCGGCTCCTCGGCGCAGGACACCTCCAAGGGCCACGGCGCGCTGACCGACAAGAAGCTGATCGCCGACACGCGCGAAGTCTATGGCTGGACCCATGGCGCGTTCGAGATTCCGAAGGACGTGAAGGCCGCCTGGGAAGCCATCGGCAAGCGCGGCGCGACCGCCCGCGCCGACTGGCAGACCCGTCTGGAAGCGCTCTCCGAAGGCAAGCAGGCCGAATTCGCCCGCCAGTTCGCAGGCGACATGCCCAAACGTCTGGGCGCCGCGATCCGCGCGCTGAAGAAATCCGTCTCCGAAGGCGCCCCCTCGGTCGCGACCCGCAAGGCGTCCGAAATGGCGCTGGAGGTGATCAACCCGATCGTTGTCGAAACCATCGGCGGCTCGGCCGACCTGACGGGGTCGAATAACACCAAGACCGCCGATATGGGCGTGTTCGACATCGAATCGCGCAAGGGCCGCTACGTCTATTACGGCATCCGCGAACATGGCATGGCGGCGGCGATCAACGGCATTGCGCTGCATGGGGGCCTGCGGGCTTACGGCGGCACGTTCATGGCCTTCACCGACTATGCCCGCCCCGCGATGCGCCTTGCCGCGCTGATGGGCGTGCCGAGCGTGTTCGTCATGACCCACGATTCCATCGGCCTTGGCGAAGACGGCCCGACTCACCAGCCGGTCGAACACCTGACCATCAGCCGCGCCACGCCCAACACATGGGTGTTCCGCCCAGCCGACGCGGTCGAGGCTGCCGAGGCTTGGGAACTGGCGCTGACCACCAAGACCACCCCTTCGGTCATGGCGCTGTCGCGTCAGAACGTGCCGACGGTCCGCAAGACCCACAGCCAGAAGAACCTGACCGCACTGGGCGCCTATGTCCTGTCCGAGGCCACGCGCAAGCGTCAGGTCATCCTGATGGCCACCGGCACGGAGGTGGAGATCGCGCTGAAGGCTCAGACCATGCTGGAGGCCGAAGGCATCGGCACCCGCGTCGTCTCGGTCCCCTGCATGGAGATATTCGCCCAGCAGGACGAAGCCTATCGCCGCAAGGTCCTGCCGCCCGGCCCCGTTCGCATCGCCATCGAGGCGGGTGTGCGCATGCCGTGGGACAAATGGCTTCTGGGCGAGCGTGGGTCCGAGAAGAAAGCCGGATTCATCGGGATGCAGGGCTTCGGCGCCTCCGCCCCGGCCGAGCGGCTTTACGAGGAGTTCGGCATCACCGCCGAAGCGACCGTCGCCAAGGCGAAATCGCTTCTGTGACGCGAGAGGCCGCCCCTAGTGGGCGGCCTTTTTCATGAACAGCCCCGCGACCGGGACCAGCAGCATCCCGAGGATCACGCCGATCACGCCGTCGCACGCCGCCGTCACGAGCCAGTTCACGAAGCCCTTGCCGGACGGGACCGCAGCCGCAGCCGCCTCGGCCCAGTGGTGGATCGTGCCGTAAGGTTCGTGCATGCCCAGTTCGTGCAAACCGTGCACGACGATGTTGCCCCCGACCCAAAGCATCGCCGCCGTCCCCACGGTCGACAGCACCGACAGCAGCACCGGCATCCCCTGCACCAACCCGCGCCCAAGCCCGGCAAGCGCACCGCCGCCCGCCGCCAGATGCAGGCCGATATCGTCCATCTTCACGATCAGCGCCACCGCACCATAGACGACGACGGTGATGAGGATGCCCACGATGGCCAGTGTGATCGCCTCCAGCCAGAAGCCGCCGCCCTCGATCTGGCTCAGCGCGATGGTCATGATCTCGGCCGACAGGATAAAGTCGGTCTTGATCGCGCCGGCGACCTTTTCCTCCTCCAGCTTCTTGGGGTCCTTGACGTCCATGTCGGCGGCGACCGCCTCGTCGGCATGGGGCGCAAAGGCGTGAAGCAATTTCTCCGCCCCTTCGAAGCACAGATACAGCCCGCCAACCATCAGCAGCGGCGTGATGACCCATGGCGCGAAAGCCTCCAGCAGCAGAAGCACCGGCAGCAGGAAGACCAGCTTGTTGCGCAAACTGCCCAGCGAGATTCGCCAGATGATCGGCAATTCGCGCGCCGCCTCGAACCCCGTCACGTATTTCGGCGTGACCGCGGCATCGTCGATCACGACCCCCGCCGCCTTGGTGCCCGCCTTGGTCGCGGCGGCGGCGATGTCGTCCACCGAGGACGCAGCCACCTTCGCAATCGCCGCCACATCGTCCAGCAGTGCCAGAAGACCGCTCATTCCAGACCCTTTCTTGCGCCAGACGTTAGCGCCATCACCCATGTTTGCGATAACATACTGATAGTAGTGAGGTTTTCACTTTTGACAACAGTGCAGCCACGCTAGAACCCTTTCAACACGCCAGTATGAGGGTTTTGCGATATGACGATCACCATCGGGATCAACGGATTCGGCCGCATCGGGCGCTGCACCCTCGCCCATATCGCTCAGACGGCACGCAACGATGTTCAGGTCGTCGCCATCAATGCAACCGGCCCGATCGAAACGAACGCCCACCTGCTGAAATACGATTCGGTCCATGGCCGCTTCCCCGGCACCGTCCGCGTGGCCGACGGCATGCTGGACCTTGGTGGCGCACCGATCCGCGTCATGTCCACCTATGACATGAACGAGCTGGACTGGGACGGCGTCGATGTCGTCATGGAATGCACCGGCAAGTTCAACGACGGCCAGAAGGCCAAAGCCCACATGGAGCGCGGCGCGAAACGCGTGCTGATCTCGGCCCCGGCCAAGAACGTCGACCGCACCGTGGTTTATGGCGTCAACGACCGCGCGCTGACCGCAGACGATCTGCTGGTGTCGAACGGGTCCTGCACGACCAACTGCCTTGCCCCGCTGGCCAAGGTGCTGAACGACGCCATCGGCATCGATTCGGGCATCATGACCACGATCCACTCCTATACCGGCGATCAGCCGACGCTGGACCGTCGCCACAGCGACCTCTATCGCGCCCGCGCTGCGGCGATGGCGATGATCCCGACCTCGACCGGCGCTGCGAAAGCCATTGGCGAGGTTCTGCCGGAGTTGAAGGGCAAGCTGGATGGCTCGGCCATCCGCGTGCCGACGCCGAACGTGTCCGCGGTGGACCTGACCTTCGTGGCGAAGAAGGACGTGACCGTCCATGACGTGAACGAAGTGGTGCGCGAGGCAGCCGCCGGGATCATGGGTTCGGTCCTGTCCTATGACCCCGAGCCGAAGGTCTCTATCGACTTCAACCACACGCCCTATTCGTCTATCTTCGCGCCGGACCAGACCAAGGTGATCGGTGGCCGCACCGTCCGCGTTCTGGCCTGGTATGACAACGAATGGGGGTTCTCCTGCCGCATGGCCGACGTGGCCTCCGCGATGGGCCGGCTCCTCCAGTAAGGAGCCGGATGACCAACCGCATTGCCCTGATCCTGGCCGCGATCCTCGTCGCGGCCATTTGCATTGACCTTGCCCTTGGCTGGGGCGGCACCATGTTTGCCATGCGGAAAATGCTGGAACTGATCGATTACGTCATGTTCTGGCGCTGATGCGCCTTGCATCTTCCGCTGTGGCGCGCATGTTAGCGCAAACGCAAGTTGGGAGAGATGCATGACTGTCAAGGTTGCCATCAACGGCTTCGGCCGCATCGGGCGCAACGTGCTGCGCGCCATCGTCGAATCCGGCCGCACCGATATCGAGGTGATCGCCATCAACGACCTCGGCCCGGTGGAGACGAACGCGCACCTTCTGCGCTTCGATTCCGTCCATGGCCGCTTTCCGGCGACGGTGACGACGACCGCGGATTCGATCGACGTGGGGCGAGGCCCGATTCAGGTCACCGCACTTCGCAACCCTGCCGAACTGCCGTGGGGCGATGTGGATATCGTGCTGGAATGCACCGGCATCTTCACCGCAAAGGACAAGGCGGCAACGCATCTTCAGAACGGTGCGAAACGGGTGCTCGTGTCGGCGCCTTCGGACGGCGCGGACAAGACCATCGTCTTCGGCGTCAATCACGATACGCTGACGGCAGCGGATACGGTCGTATCGAACGCCTCCTGCACGACCAACTGCCTGTCGCCGGTGGCGCAGGTGCTGAATGACGCGGTCGGGATTTCCAAGGGGTTCATGACCACAATCCACTCCTATACCGGCGATCAGCCGACGCTGGATACGATGCACAAGGATCTCTATCGCGCGCGGGCTGCCGCGCTGTCGATGATCCCGACATCCACCGGGGCCGCGAAGGCCGTAGGGCTGGTCCTGCCCGAATTGAAGGGCAAGCTGGACGGCGTCGCGATCCGCGTGCCGACGCCGAACGTCTCGGTCGTGGATTTCGTATTCGAAGCCGCGCGCGACACCTCGGTCGAGGAGATCAACGAGGCGATCCGCAGTGCTGCGAATGGCCGGCTCAAGGGTATCCTCGGCTTCACCGATCAGCCGAACGTCTCGTCGGATTTCAATCACGACCCGCATTCGTCCATCTTCCACATGGATCAGACCAAGGTGATGGAAGGCCGGATGGTCCGCATCCTGTCCTGGTATGACAATGAATGGGGCTTTTCCAACCGCATGGCCGATACCGCCGTCGCGATGGGCAAGCTGATCTAGGTCAGCGGGAACGAAAGCTCGGATACCGCGCCGCCACCGGCGCGGTTCTTCATCGTCAGCGTGCCGCCCACCTGCTGCGTGAACTGGCGCGCAATCATCAACCCAAGGCTGTCCGCCTTTTCCAGATCGAACCCATCAGGCAATCCGCGCCCGCTGTCGCTGATCTGCAGCACCGCCTGATCGCCACTCTGCATCAGCAGAACACTCAAGGTTCCGGGCTCGCCTTCGGCAAATCCATGTTCCAAGGAATTGCTAAGCAGTTCGGTAGCGATGAGGCCAAGCGGAATCGCCTTGTCGCGGAAAATGCGGATCGGCTGGCAAGACAGGCGACAATCGATCCGGTCGGCCACCCCCGCCGCCTCGGTCAGATCGCGGGTCATGCTGGTCAGGAATCCGCCGAAATCCAGATCCTGCGCCGTCGGATCATGCAGCAGCCGTTTCATCCGCGCCACGAGGTTGATGCGCTGGACAGCATCCTCCAGCGCCTTGATCGCCACTGCATCGGTCAGCCGCCGGCGCTGGATGGTCAGCAGCCCCGCCACCATCGCCAAGTTGTTGGAAACCCGGTGCTGCAATTCGTGAAACATCAGCCGCTGCTGTTCGGCAAGCTGCGCGGACCGCATCCGTTCGTCGCTCAGATGCCGGATCGCGCGGGACATGATGTGGATCAGCATGATGTTGATCACCACGATGAAGGTATAAAACCCCATGGCGATCATCGCTTCTTGCGTGAAGCTGGCGCTGAATCGTGGCGAGACGAACAGCGTCCACGAGGCGAAGAAGGATGCAACCGCCACCGCGATCGCAGGCTGGAGGCCGCAGAAGAAGGTCGTCAGCATCACGACCGGAAAGAATGTCAGGAATGGAAAGCCGGGCGGAAGATGGGGGTCCAGCACCCACCGCAAGGTCACGGCCACCGCGAAAGCCAATGCGGCAAACCCCCAGCGAACGCCGAAGCTGCGCCGCTCCAGGCTCAGCCGGCTGATCGCCTCGAAGGTGCGCGATGCCGTGCCGCTGGTCATGTCAGCCGGGATTTGAGTGCATCCCCCACCGCCGCAGGCACGAAACGCGACACGTCGCCACCCAGACGTGCAATCTCCTTCACCAGCTTCGAGGCGATGGCCTGCCTACGGGCATCGGCCATCAGAAACACCGTTTCGATGCTGGAATCCATGGCGCGATTCATCCCCACCATCTGGAATTCATATTCGAAATCCGCCACTGCGCGCAGTCCGCGGATGATCACCGTCGCGCCCACGTCGCGGGCGCAGTCGATCAACAAATTCTCGAACGGATGAACGACGATTTCGCATCCCGTGATCGCGCTGCATTCCTGCCGCACCATCGCCACCCGTTCATCCAGCGAAAAAAGCGGACCCTTGTCCCTGTTGATCGCCACCCCGATGACCAGACGATCCACCAGACGGGCGGCCCGTTCGATGATGTCCGTATGCCCAAGGGTGATCGGATCGAAGGTCCCAGGATAAAGACCGATACGCATGACAATATCCCTTGCGCCGCCAAACCATTAAAGACGCAACAGGATTGCGACGGCCAGCGCAAGGGGGAAACAGCCTCAATACCCCTTGATCATGCCTTCCAACGCATCCTTTTCCATCGCAAGCTCGGCCACTTGCGCCTTGACCACATCCCCGATGGAGATGACGCCGATCATGCGGTCGCCCTCCATCACGGGCATGTGCCGGAACCGCCCGTCGGTCATGCGGCGCATCACGTCGTCGACACTGTCCGTCACCACGCAGCCCGTGACCTTGGCCGTCATCAGCGCGGAAACCGCCTCCTCAAGAATGACGGCGCCCCGGCGACCGATTTCGCGCACGATGTCGCGTTCGGAGATCACGCCCAATACGTCGCTGCCATCGCCAGAGACGATCAGCGCACCGATCCTCTTGGCCGCCAGAACCTCCGCCGCGGCGGCGACCGTCTCCGACGGCGCGATGGTCAGCACGCCGCCCGCCTTGGTGTTGAGTAGCTGTTGAATAAGCATGGCTTCCTCCCTTGCCTTGCAGCAAGAGTTGCGCCAAGCCACGCGTCTGTCAACAAAACGTCAGGATTACTCCGCCGCGACCCGCGCCGCTTTCAGCATCGGCTTAAGATATCGGCCCGTATGGCTTTCCGCCACTTCGGCCACCTTTTCCGGCGTTCCGGCTGCGACGATCTGACCGCCCCCATCGCCGCCTTCGGGACCGATGTCGATGATCCAGTCCGCGGTTTTGATAACGTCAAGGTTGTGCTCGATCACCACCACCGTGTTGCCCTGATCGACCAGCTCGTGCAGCACTTCCAGCAGCTTCTTCACATCCTCGAAATGCAGGCCCGTCGTCGGCTCGTCCAGAATATATAGGGTGCGCCCTGTCGCCCGCCGCGAAAGCTCCTTGGACAGCTTCACCCGCTGCGCCTCGCCGCCCGAAAGCGTCGTCGCCTGCTGCCCGACCTTGATATAGCCAAGCCCCACGCGGACTAGCGCATCCATCTTTTCGCGGATGCTCGGCACTGCACTGAAGAAACCCTGCGCATCTTCGACCGTCATATCAAGAACGTCGGCTATGCTTTTGTCCTTGAACTTGATTTCCAAAGTCTCGCGATTGTATCGCGCGCCCTTGCACGTCTCGCAGGTGACATAGACGTCGGGCAGGAAATGCATCTCGATCTTGATGACGCCGTCGCCCTGACACGCCTCGCACCGCCCGCCTTTGACGTTGAAGCTGAACCGCCCTGGCAGATACCCGCGCGCCTTTGCTTCCGGCAGCCCTGCATACCAATCGCGGATCGGCCCGAAAGCGCCGGTATAGGTGGCCGGGTTCGACCGGGGCGTCCGCCCGATGGGCCGCTGATCGATGTCGATCACCTTGTCCAGCGCCTCGAACCCTTTGATCGTCTCGCAGGGGCCCGGCGTTTCATGCGCGCCGTTCAGCTTCATCGCTGCCGTCTTGTAGAGCGTCTCGATCGTCAGCGTCGATTTCCCGCCGCCCGACACGCCCGCCACGCAAACGAACTTGCCCAGTGGAAACTCTGCCGTCACATCGCGCAGGTTGTTGCCTGTTGCCTTTACCACGGTCAGTTTCTTGCCGTTGCCCTTGCGACGCTCCGCCGGGATCTCGATGGCGCGGGTGCCGGACAGGTATTGGCCAGTCACGCTGTTCGGATTCGCCGCGATCTGGGCAGGCGTTCCATGCGCGACGACGCTGCCGCCATGCACACCCGCACCCGGCCCCATGTCGAAGACGTAATCCGCCTCGCGGATCGCATCCTCGTCATGTTCGACCACCAGCACCGAATTGCCCTGATCGCGCAGGTTCTTCAGCGTAGTCAGCAGCCGGTCGTTGTCGCGCTGATGCAGACCGATGGACGGCTCGTCCAGCACGTAAAGCACCCCGGTCAGGCCCGATCCGATCTGGCTTGCCAGCCGGATGCGCTGGCTTTCCCCGCCCGACAGCGTCCCCGCCGCCCGGCTCATCGATAGATAGTCGAGCCCCACGTTCACGAGGAACCCGAGCCGCTCGCGGATCTCCTTCAGGATCGCCCGCGCGATCTCGTTCTTCTGCCCCGACAGGGCATCCGGCACGCCAGAGATCCAGGCATGGGCCTCCTTGATCGACATTTCGACCACCTGCCCGACATGCAGCCCGCCGATCTTGACCGCCAGCGCCTCGGGTTTCAGACGATACCCGCCGCAAGCGCCGCAAGGGCGATTGTTCTGATACCGCTCCAGCTCCTCGCGGCTCCATGCGCTTTCGGTCTCGCGGTAGCGACGCTCCATGTTCGGGATCAACCCCTCGAAGGTGCGCGCGACCTGATAGACGCGGCCCGCCTCGTCATAGCGGAAGGTGATCTCGTCCGTGCCAGATCCGCGCAGGAAGACCTGCTGAACGGCGGCCGGCAGGTCCTTCCACTTGGTCTTGCGGTCGAAGCCGTAGTGTTTCGACAGCGCCTCGATGGTCTGGGTCACATAGGGCGACTTGGATTTCGCCCATGGCGCGATGGCCCCTTGGGCGATGGACAGGCCCTGATCCGGAACGACCAGCCGTTCGTCGAAGAACAACTCCATCCCAAGACCGTCACAGACCGGGCAAGCACCCAGCGGGGCGTTGAAGGAAAACAGCCGCGGTTCGATTTCGGGGATGGTGAAACCCGAAACCGGACAGGCGAACTTTTCCGAGAAAGTCGTCCGCTCACCGCCATCCGCCGCCTCGAAGATCGCAATGCCGTCCGCAAGGTTCAGCGCGGTGCGGAAGCTGTCGGCCAGCCGCGTCTGTATGCCGTCTCGCACGACGATCCGGTCCACCACCACGTCGATCGAATGGCGGAACTTCTTGTCCAAGGTCGGCGGCTCGTCCAACTCGAAGAACTCGTTATTCACCTTGACGCGCTGGAAGCCCTGCTTGCGCAGGTCCAGAAACTCCTTGCGGTATTCGCCCTTCCGCTCGCGCACGATGGGCGCCAGCAGGTATCCGCGCGTGCCCTCGGGCATGGCCATGACCGCATCGACCATGTCCTGCACCTGCTGCGCGGTAATCGGCAGTCCGGTCGCGGGGGAATAGGGCGTGCCGACCCGCGCATAAAGCAGCCGCAGATAGTCGTAGATTTCCGTCACCGTTCCCACGGTCGAACGCGGGTTCTTGGACGTGGTTTTCTGTTCGATCGAAATCGCCGGCGACAGGCCCGAGATATGGTCCACATCCGGCTTCCCGGCCATGTCGAGGAACTGGCGGGCATAGGCGCTCAGGCTCTCGACATAGCGGCGCTGCCCTTCGGCATAGATCGTGTCGAAGGCGAGGCTGGATTTGCCCGACCCCGACAGCCCGGTGATGACGACGAACTGGTCGCGCGGGATGTCCACATCGACGCCCTTGAGGTTATGCTCGCGCGCGCCGCGCACCTCGATGAACTTCTGTTCCATGAACTATCCCCGGATGATCGGGCTGAAGATAGGTGTTCCGCACGCCGCTGCCAAGGCGCAAACGTGAACGGAATATGAACAAACCCTAGTCTGCGTAGACCGTGACCTGCGGCAGCGCCGTCAGCGAAAGGCCAAGCGCGCGATACGCTGCCAGCGACAGTTGCGCCGACCCCGCACCCGGCAGCAGATCAACCGCAACCGATGCGCCATCCGCCGTTTCCACCCGGCCCTTCCGCGGCTCTTTCACCAGCGAGGACCGCATCCAGAATCCCGGCTCGCCCGCATTGCCCAGCACGGCCACGACCGCACCCAACCGCTCCGCCCCCGCATTCACCGGGGCTGCCAGCGCCCGCTCCCGCTCGGCCTCCGAGGTCAGATCGTAAGCCTCGGGCGTCTTTGCGATCGCGCCAAGCGCCGTCGCGGCCGCGGGCGGCGGGGCCTGCTCGCGCCGGAAGGGGTTCGAAATCTCGGCACAGGAGGCGAGCAGCGGAAGGGCGATCAGGGCGATGTATATGCGCATGGCCGAAGATTAGCCCGTCGCCTTTGGCTGTCAATCGTCGCTCTGCCCGCTTGCGGTCACGGTTGCGCAAGCCTAGATTCCATTGATGGACGCCGCGCTTATCGACCCGTTTCAACGTGCCATTTCCTACCTTCGGGTGTCGGTCACCGACCGCTGCGATTTCCGCTGCCTTTACTGCATGTCGGAAAACATGACCTTCCTGCCCAAGGCCGAACTTCTGACGCTGGAGGAACTGGACCGCCTGTGTTCGACCTTCATCGGCATGGGTGTGCAGAAGCTGCGGATCACTGGGGGCGAGCCTTTGGTGCGGCGCGGGATCATGGGCTTTTTCCGAAACGTATCGCGCCATCTTGGCAGCGGACTGGAGGAGCTGACGCTGACCACCAACGGCTCGCAGCTTGCTAGGTACGCGGCGGAACTGGCCGATTGCGGCGTGCGGCGGATCAACGTCTCGCTGGACACGTTGGACGCGGCGAAGTTCCAGAAGATCACCCGCTGGGGCCGTCTGGGCCAGGTGCTGGAAGGGATCGACGCGGCAAAGGCCGCCGGCATCCGCGTCAAGATAAACACCGTCGCGCTGAAAGGCTTCAACGAGGACGAGTTGTTCCCCCTGATCGACTGGTGCGCGCGCGAAGGTCACGATCTGACCTTCATCGAGGTCATGCCCATGGGCGAGATGGAGGACCGCGTCGGCCAGTTCTGGTCGCTGATGGATCTGCGCCACCGGATCGGCACGCGATATGCGATGGCGGACCTGTCCGAACGCACCGGCGGCCCTGCCCGCTATGTCCGGCTGGAGACGGGGCAGAAGATCGGTTTCATCACGCCCCTGTCCCATAATTTCTGCGAAAGCTGCAACCGCGTCCGCGTCACCTGCACGGGCGAACTGTTCATGTGCCTGGGGCAAGAGGACCGCGCCGATCTGCGCGAGGTCATGCGGAACGGAAATGACGACGCATTGCGCGCCGCCATTCGCGAGGCTATCGCCCGCAAGCCCAAGGGCCACGATTTCGACTACTCCCGGCGCGAGGTCGCCGGACAGGTCAGCCGCCACATGTCGCACACGGGCGGCTGACCCTTTTCTCAGCTCGCGATGGCCGTCACCTCATGCGCCCGCAGCACGCGGCGCGCGGTCTGGCCATAGCTGGTCGGCAGGGCGCGAAGCTGCGGGAACACCCCGAACAACTCCTCACGGCAAGCGTCTTCCAGCGAATCCAGCCCGAAGTTGCCGGGGTGGAAGCTTTCCGTCGCCGCACCGTTGGCAAAGACGATCTCGTGCCGGTCGAAGATCATGTGGACATAGGTGACATCGCCACCCTCCTGCCGCGTGATCCGTTTTCCGTCGACCATGTGTTTGGCCGAAGCCAGCACCTCGTCCTGACCGAACATCAGTTGCGCGCGATACCCTTCGATCAGCATCCGGTGCTGCGGCGAAACGATCAGGTCCGTCGCGAGATCCGGCACGGCGCCCTTCTGGATGCGGACCGGCGCGAAACGCCCCACCGCCGGAACAGTGCGCCGCCCGATCCAGCGGATCGGCTGCAGCCCGCTGTCCCGTGTGATCACCAGATCGCCCGGAACCAGGCTCTCGATTGCACGTGGCCCCATCGGGGTCGCAATCATCGTGCCGGGGGTGAAGCAGATCACCTCGACATCGGTGAAGTTGATGATCTGCTGCTGCCCGGTGCCATAGTTGTAGATGATCTGGCCCGAGTAGGAGATGACCCCACCCACCGTCTGCGACGTGATGTTCGCGAAGGAGTAGTTCTGAAGCCCGGTCAGATCGATCCGGTCGAAGCCCGCCCCGCCGCCGATGTTGATCGGTGCGCCAAGGTTGTCGGGATTGGCGTCGAAGAAGAACGTATCGTCACCCTCGTCACCCTCGACCGAGTCGCCGCCGTTGAAGGTGATCGAGTCGTTGCCAAGGCCGCCGACAAGCGTATCGGCACCCGCGCCGCCTTCGATGATGTCGTTACCTTCGCCGCCCGTGATCGAGTCGTTGCCGTCGCCGCCGAACAGTTGGTCGTCGCCGATCCCGCCGTCGATGACATCGTCACCCGCGCCGCCAAGGATCGTATCGGCCCCGTCGCCTCCAGCAAGGGTGTCATTGCCCGTGCCGCCGTCGATCGAGTCATTCCCCGCACCGCCGTCGACCGAGTCGTCGCCCGCACCGGCAGTGACGACATCGTCGCCGCTGCCCGCATCGATGGTGTCGTTGCCCGACCCCGCGGTGATCGTGTCGGCACCCGCGCCAGTGGCAAAGCTCTTGCCCGTCGTCGTGCCACCAGCGCTGATGACGTCGTCGCCCACACCGGTGACGAAGGCTTCGACGTTCTGGAAGCTGGCCGAGTTGCCCGTTCCGCTGGCGAATGTGCCAGCCGTGTCGCTGCCAAAGGTGATTGTTGCCGCGTTCGTGAGCGCCGCGCCGTTGATCGTATCGGTGCCGACACCGCCATCGATCACGTCATTGCCGAAGCCGTCACCGAGGTTGACCTGATCGTTGCCAGCGCCCGCGTTGATAGTGTCTGCGCCGCCGCCGCCGGTGATCGTGTCATCGCCGTCACCTGCACTGATCGACTCCGCAGCGGAACCACCGGTGATCGAGTCGTTCCCCGCGCCCGTGTCGAAGGTGACGCCCGCCAGCGTGTTCGAGCCGGCGTTGATCGTGTCGTTGCCAGCGCCGGTGACGATGCTCTCGATCGTGTTGAAGTTCGCGGTGTTTCCGCCATTCGCCAACGTCCCCGCGCCATTCGCGAAGGTCACCGTCGTGTTGCCCGCCAGACCCGAGCCCGACAGCGTGTCGGTGCCGCCCCCGCCGGTGACAGTGGTGCCGCTGAACGCTCCGGTCAGGTTCACCAGGTCGTTGCCGGCCCCGGCGTCGATCGTATCCGCGCCGCCGCCGCCGGTGATCGTGTCGTT
>NZ_SMYN01000002.1:363918-401109 GCF_004959935.1 Falsirhodobacter xinxiangensis
CCCGCCAGCGTGTTCGAGCCGGCGTTGATCGTGTCGTTGCCGGCGCCGGTGACGATGCTCTCGACCGTGTTGAAGTTCGCGGTGTTTCCGCCATTCGCCAACGTCCCCGCGCCATTCGCGAAGGTCACCGTCGTGTTGCCCGCCAGACCCGAGCCCGACAGCGTGTCGGTGCCGCCCCCGCCGGTGACAGTGGTGCCGCTGAACGCTCCGGTCAGGTTCACCAGGTCGTTGCCGGCCCCGGCGTCGATCGTATCCGCGCCGCCGCCGCCGGTGATCGTGTCGTTGTCCGCCCCGGCACTGATCGACTCCGCCGCCGAGCCGCCGGTGATCGAGTCATCGCCCGCGCCGCTGGTGAACGTCGCCCCCGCCAGCGTGTTCGAGCCGGCGTTGATCGTGTCGTTGCCAGCGCCGGTGACGATGCTCTCGATCGTGTTGAAGTTCGCGGTGTTTCCGCCATTCGCCAACGTCCCCGCGCCATTCGCGAAGGTCACCGTCGTGTTGCCCGCCAGACCCGAGCCCGACAGCGTGTCGGTGCCGCCCCCGCCGGTGACAGTGGTGCCGCTGAACGCTCCGGTCAGGTTCACCAGGTCGTTGCCGGCCCCGGCGTCGATCGTATCCGCGCCGCCGCCGCCGGTGATCGTGTCGTTATCCGCCCCGGCGTCGATCGATTCCGCCGCCGAGCCGCCGGTGATCGAGTCGTCGCCCGCGCCGCTGGTGAACGTCGCCCCCGCCAGCGTGTTCGAGCCGGCATTGATCGTGTCGTTGCCGGCACCGGTGACGATGCTCTCGACCGTGTTGAAGTTCGCAGTGTTGCCGCCATTCGCCAGCGTCCCCGCGCCATTCGCGAAGGTCACCGTCGTGTTGCCCGCCAGACCCGAGCCCGACAGCGTGTCGGTGCCGCCCCCGCCGGTGACAGTGGTGCCGCTGAACGCTCCGGTCAGGTTCACCAGGTCGTTGCCGGCCCCGGCGTCGATCGTATCCGCGCCGCCGCCGCCGGTGATCGTGTCGTTATCCGCCCCGGCGTCGATCGATTCCGCCGCCGAGCCGCCGGTGATCGAGTCGTCGCCCGCGCCGCTGGTGAACGTCGCCCCCGCCAGCGTGTTCGAGCCGGCATTGATCGTGTCGTTGCCGGCACCGGTGACGATGCTCTCGACCGTGTTGAAGTTCGCAGTGTTGCCGCCATTCGCCAGCGTCCCCGCGCCATTCGCGAAGGTCACCGTCGTGTTGCCCGCCAGCCCCGAGCCCGACAGCGTGTCGGTGCCGGTCCCGCCGGTGATCGTATCGTTCCCGAACGACGCGACGAGATTGATGAGGTCGTTGCCAGCCCCCGCGTCGATGGTGTCGGCGCCAGTTCCGGTCGTCAGGACATCGTCGCCGCCGCCCGTGCTGTAAGAAAGCCCGACGGTCGTTCCTGCAGCGTTGACGGTGTCGTTGCCGCCGCCGGTGACGAAGGCCTCGATATCGTCGAAATTCGCGTTTCCGGTGCCGCCAGTAAGCTGGACGTTGCCGTTCTTGCCGGCACCCGACGTCAGGTTCAGCGCGACCGAAACACCTGCGCCGAGACCCGAGGTGTCAATCGTGTCGATCCCCGCATCGTTGCCGCCATAGATGGAGTCGGAGCCGATCGCGTTGCCGACAAGAGCGAAGGTATCGCCGCCAGCCTCGCCATACATCGTGTCGTTGCCGCTGCCGCCGGTGATCGTGTCGGCACCCGCGCCCGCCTCATAAAGCCCGCCAGCCGTGTTCTGGGCGGCGTTGATCGTGTCGGCACCCGCGCCGGTGCGGATCGCTTCGATCTGGGTGAAGGTGGCGGTGTTCGTCCCGCTCGTGACAGTGCCTGCCTCGCCTGACGAGAAGGTCACGTTCACCGCGGTGCCGATGGCGGTCGAATCGATCCGGTCGACCACACCTGCATCGGGCGTATCCTCGCCGCCGATGATCGTGTCGGTTCCGAACGCACCCGACAGCAGGAACGTATCGGCGCCCGTGCCGCCATCCATCAGGTCGTTCCCGGTGCCGCCATCAAGCGTATCGTTGCCGGTGCCGCCGAAAAGCTGGTCGTTGTCGGCACCGCCGAACAGCACGTCGTTGCCGCCGTCGCCATAGATGGTGTCGTCGCCATCGTCACCCGACAGGGTGTCGTTCCCGGCCGTCCCGGGGTTCAGCGGGTTGAAGCGGATATCCGTAAAATCGACCGCGCGCGCCGTCGAGGTGCCCGCCGCGACGCTGGAGTAGATCACCTCGATCCGGAATACGGGCCCCGGGATGTTGACCAAAAGCGAGGTCTGCGCCTCGGCCGCAGTTGCCGCGCCGTTGGCAGCACCGCCCAGCGCCGTGCTGCCGTTGGACATGGTGATGTCCGCAGTCGCCGGACGCAATTCCACGGGGATGCGGTTACCGGCCGCATCATAGGCGTAGACCGTGACCTGATCGCGGAAGTTGCTGGGGCTGGTGGTGGAGCCGTCGATCTCGTTGATGCGGAACGTAGTGTTCCCGACCGAGGTTCCGAAGTTGATATTGACGGTTGTGGCACCTACCCCGCCTGACGGCGTCAGCAGACGGCCACCGCCTGTCGTCAAATCCACAGGCTCGCCCGGCGCGGTATACTGCGGCTGCGCGGCGTTATAGGCCAAAGTCGTGTTGTTGGGCGTGTCGACCGAAATCGTCGTAGTGACGCCTTGCGACGTTTGGCTGAAACTGTTGGTCCCGGTGCTGGTGGCCGTCGCCCAGTCGAAGAGCCCGGTCTGGGCCGTATTCGCGGTGCCAAGCGTACCAGAAGTGTCCGTAAGCTGGTCGCCCCTGATCAGATCGTTCCCCGCACCGCCCGAGATGCTGTCGGCATCCGCGCCGCCGTAGACCGAATCCGCACCCGCCCCGGCAGAGATCGTATCGACCCCTGCGCCGCCGTGGATGGTGTCCGCACCGGCACCTGTCGTGACGCTGTCCGCGCCCTCTCCGGCCGAGACATAGTTGTTGCCGTCGGTATCGGTGATGATGTCGTTGCCGGTGCCACCATCCATCGTGTCGTTGCCAAGGCCGCCGAAAAGCGTATCCGCTCCCGCACCGCCGAACAGATAGTCGGTTCCCGCACCGCCATAGAAGATGTTGTTCCCCGCATTCCCGACGAGGCTGTCCGAACCGCTGCCACCGATCGCGCCTTCTATATTGGTCAGCGTATCGCCCGTGGCGTTGCCGCCGACCGCAGTGCCGAGGTTCAGGTCGACCCGCACATCCGTGACGTCGGTGTAATCGGCAAGGTCGATCCCCGCGCCGCCATCCAGCAGATCGGACCCCGCGCCGCCCTGAAGCGTGTCGTTGCCGTTACCGCCGTAAAGGCTGTCGTTCTCGGTCCCGCCGTAAAGATAGTCGTTGCCTTCGCCGCCATATAGGAAGTCGGCCCCCGCGCCACCGATCACGGTGTCGTTGCCATCCCCCGCAAGAACGGTGTCGTTGCCAGCGCCGGCGTTGATGCTGTCATTGCCCGTGCCGACCTCAGGCGTGGCAGATACAGGGCCACCATAGATATAATCCGCACCGCCGGTTGATGCGAAGACGGTGTCGTCGCCAGCCGTCCCATAGATGGCGCCGGGAATAGGTGCTACAATTGCTGGCTGAGGTGCAACTGTCGGGAGAACAGCGGTCAGAAGCCCCGGGAGAACATCTTGGTTATCAGGAACGAAATACGTATTACCGTCGGTTCCCAAGACAAACGTGCCGGGCTGGGATACCAAGCCAAGGATCGAGTTCAAGTTGCCCCGACCAAGCACTGCCGCTTCGGTGAAGTTGTCCTGGGCGAGTTGTGTTCCGAGAATCGAACCGACGAGGCGGCCTACCGGCTCGCCACCGTCGATAACGCCATTCGACGGAACGCCAACAATGAAGCCGGTCCGCGGATCACCCGTTGCCATGAGAAATGCTCCTATGAAAACGGGCGATCAGACCCGCAGGAAAAACAACCTTCGCGAGAAGAATGTTTGCACCCTAGGGTTGCGTCAAGGAGAGTTTAACTTCTCGTTAGGATTTACGTTGGCAATGTGGCGACCCGGTCATCGACCGTTTTGAACCATTCAAACGCTGCCTATTTTTCAGGCACGTCACCGTGATCGGACCGGAGGCGGGCGACCAGATCGCGCATGAAGGCGGCACCGGATTCGAACTGAGCCACCTCGATGAACTCATCCGCCTGATGCGCTTGGGCGATGTCGCCGGGACCGCAGACGACGGTGGAAAAGCCGGCTTCCTGAAACTGCCCCGCCTCGGTGCCGTAGCTGACGACGCCGCTGGCATTGTCGCCTGTGATCGCTCGGACGAGCCTTTCCGCAGCGCCGTCCTGCTCGGGTTGCAGCGGCGGAACAACGAAGCTCCGGTCAAGGGTGATCGCCGCGTCGGGGTGGATGGCCTGGGCCTCGGCCTCAAGACGGGCGGCTTCGGCACGCAGGCGGCTCAGCCAATCTTGCGAACTCTCGCCCGGAACGACACGGAATCCGAAGCCGAAACGGCAATCGCGGGCGGTGATGTTCTCCGCCGTGCCGCCGGTGATGGTGCCGACATGCAGCGTCGTCCAATGGGGCGTGAACAGTCCCGACAATTCGGTCGCGGGCTGGCGGGCGTTCTGCGCATTCACGCGGTTGGCCCAGTCGATCAGCTTGGCCCCCAGCATGATCGCGTTCACGCCGGTATGCAGCATGGACGAATGCACCTCGTGCCCGCGCACATGGACTTTGAAGCCGGTGCTGCCCTTGTGGCCGTTCACCAGCCGCATGCGCGACGGCTCTCCGACGATCACGGCAGATGCACGGGGAAGGCTGCGGACGATTTCGGCGATCATGTCGGGGGCGGCGATGCAGCCAAGTTCCTCGTCATGCGACAGTGCCAGTTGCAGCGGGCGCTTCACACCCTGCTTCTGCGCCTCGGCCATTGCCCAAAGGGACAGCGCGACGAAACCCTTCATGTCCGCGCAGCCGCGCCCATAAAGCTTCCCGTCCCGCTCGGTCACGACCCAAGGGTCCGAGGTCCAGTCCTGCCCCTCGACCGGGACCACATCGCTGTGGCCGGACAGGATCACGCCACCCTCCGCTTCGGGCCCGACATGGGCGAACAGGCTGGCCTTGGTGCGCGCCTCGTTCCAGACGCGGTGGGCGGGAATGCCGTGGCTGTCCAGATACTCCTCGACCCAATCGATCAGCGGCAGGTTGCTGTCGCGGCTGACCGTCGGGAACGACACCAGCTTTTCAAGGATCTCGCGGGGGGAAAGCTGCATGGGACCGGCCTTTCTGATCTGTCCCCTATCACTAGGGGGTCAGCGGGCCGAGTGTAAAGCAAAACGCCCCGGAAATCCGGGGCGCTTCGTTCAGTCGATCATCGGCAGCAGGCCGTCTATGGACTTCTTGGCGTCGCCATAGAACATCCGCGTATTGTCCTTGTAGAACAGCGGGTTCTCGATCCCGGAATAGCCGGTGCCCTGCCCGCGTTTGGACACGAACACCTGCTTGGCCTTCCAGACCTCCAGCACCGGCATCCCCGCGATGGGGCTGTTGGGATCTTCCTGCGCCGCCGGGTTCACGATGTCGTTCGACCCGATGACGATGGCCACGTCGGTCGAGGGGAAGTCCTCGTTGATCTCGTCCATTTCCAGCACGATGTCATAGGGGACCTTCGCCTCGGCCAGCAGCACGTTCATGTGGCCCGGCAGACGGCCAGCGACCGGGTGGATCGCGAAACGCACCGTCTTGCCCTTGGCGCGCAGCTTGCGGGTCAGTTCCGACACCGACTGCTGCGCCTGCGCAACGGCCATGCCATAGCCCGGCACGATGATGACGCTGTCGGCATCGTTCAGCGCCGCCGCCACGCCGTCGGCGTCGATGGCGATCTGCTCGCCCTCGATCTCCATCGCGGGGCCGGTGGTGCCGCCGAAGCCGCCCAGGATCACGCTGATGAAGCTGCGGTTCATCGCCTTGCACATGATATAGCTCAGGATCGCACCCGACGAACCCACCAGCGCACCCGTCACGATCAGCAGATCGTTCCCCAGCGTGAAGCCGATGGCCGAGGCCGCCCAGCCGGAATAGCTGTTCAGCATCGACACCACGACCGGCATGTCCGCCCCGCCGATCCCCATGATCAGGTGATAGCCGATGAAGAACGCCAGCAGCGTCATCAGCAGCAGCGTCCATATGCCAGCGCCGTTGAAATAGGCGATCAGCAGCAGGATCGACAGGATCGCCGCACCGGCGTTCAGCAGATGACCGCCCGGCAGTTTCTTCGCCTTGCCATCGACCTTTCCGGCCAGCTTGCCGAAGGCGACGACCGAGCCGGTGAAGGTGACCGCGCCGATGAAGACGCCAAGGAACACTTCGACCTTCAGGATCGCGATTTCCACCGGCGTCTTGTGCGCCAGAACGGCGGCGAAGCCCTGCAGGTTCGCCAGCGCCTCGGCAGCCTCGGCCGTGGTGGCGGCGCGCAGGCGTTCGATCCGGCCCAGTTCAAGTTCCGCGTTGAAGCCGATGAACACCGCCGCCAGACCGACGAAGCTGTGCAGCGCGGCGACAAGCTGCGGCATTTCCGTCATCTGCACCCGGCTGGCGACATACCAGCCCAGCACCGAGCCGCCCGCGATCATCAGCAGGACGATGAACCAGTTCCCCACATCGGGGCCGAAAACGGTGGCGATGACCGCCAGCGCCATCCCGGTGATGCCATACCAGACGGCACGTTTCGCGCTTTCCTGCCCCGAAAGGCCACCAAGGCTCAGGATGAAAAGGACGGCTGCGGCGATATAGGCCGCGGCAACGATTCCGATCGTCATATCCGCTCCCTCTCCCTTACGATTTCTGGAACATGGCGAGCATCCGCCGCGTGACGAGGAAGCCCCCCACGATGTTGATGGTCGCGATCAGCACCGAGATCGAGGCGAGGATCACGACGATCCAATGGCCCGACCCGACCTGAAGCAGCGCCCCAAGGATCACGATGCCCGAAATGGCGTTCGTGACCGCCATCAGCGGCGTGTGCAGCGAATGCGAGACGTTCCAGATCACCTGGAACCCGACGAAGCAGGCCAGCGCGAAGACGATGAAATGCGCCATGAAGCTGGCGGGCGCGAAATACCCGATGACCAGCATGACGAGCGTGCCGATCGCCAGAAGCCCGACCTGGCTGGTCGTCTGCTTCTTGAAGGCGGCGATCTCGTTCGCACGCTTCTCCTCGACGGTCAGCTCCTTGACCTTTTCCTTCGGCTTCTGCGCGGCAATGGCGGCGACCTTGGGCGGCGGCGGCGGGAAGGTGATCGCCCCCTGATGCGCGACGGTCGCTCCGCGGATCACGTCGTCTTCCATGTTGTGGTCGATCACGCCGTCTTTCTTTGGCGTAAGATCGGTCAGCATGTGACGGATATTGTTGGAATAAAGCGTCGAGGACTGCGTCGCCATCCGGCTGGGGAAGTCGGTATAGCCGACGATGGTCACGCCGTTCGGGCTGACGACCTTTTCATCCGGCACGGTCAGATCGCAGTTGCCGCCACGTTCCGCTGCAAGGTCGATCACGACCGAGCCGGGCTTCATCATCGACACCATGTCGGCCAGCCACAGCTTGGGTGCCGGACGGCCCGGGATCAGCGCGGTGGTGATGACGATGTCCATCTCGGGCGCAAGCTCGCGGAATTTCTTCAGCTGCGCTTCGCGGAACTCGGGCGAGGACGGGGCCGCATAGCCGCCCGTGGTTGCGCCGTCGGTCTGCGCCTCGGCAAAGTCGAGATAAACGAATTCTGCGCCCATCGACTCGATCTGCTCGGCCACTTCGGGGCGCACGTCGAATGCATAGGTGATCGCGCCAAGCGAGGTCGAGGTGCCGATGGCCGCAAGACCCGCCACGCCCGCACCCACGACCAGAACCTTGGCCGGGGGAACCTTGCCCGCCGCCGTCACCTGCCCGGTGAAGAAGCGGCCGAAGTTGTTCCCGGCCTCGATCACCGCACGATAACCGGCGATGTTCGCCATGGACGACAGCGCGTCCATCTTCTGCGCACGGGAAATCCGCGGCACCATGTCCATCGCCACCACGGTCGCGCCGCGCGCCTTGACCTGCTCCAGCAGCGCCTCGTTCTGGGCCGGCCAGAAGAACGAGATCAGCGTCTGCCCCTCGCGCAGCCGCTCGGCCTCGGACGGCTCCGGACCGCGGACCTTCACGACCACGTCGGCGACGGCGTAAACGTCGTCCACGACCTCGACCCCTGCGCCGCGATAGGCGTCGTCGGTGAACCCGGCCTTTGCGCCGGCCCCCGCTTCGACAAGGCAGCTATGCCCCAGCTTCTGCAACTGAAGGGCACTGTCGGGTGTCATCGCAACCCGAGCCTCGCCCGCGAAAATTTCTTTCGCTGCTCCGATCTTCAAGTGAGGCTCCCCTGTCTGGATCAACTTTGCGTGCTTTTAAACACTGCGGGGTTTTCCGGTGCAAGCGCCATGCGCGTCCGGCAAGGCTTGCACCCGGCTGTTAGCGCGAGCAAAATTGTCCCACCCATGCCCGCGACAGGAGCGCCGATGCCAACCGATTTCCGCCGGACCAAGCAAATGTTCGACCTGCCCGAAGGGATCGTCTACCTCGACGGGAACTCGCTTGGGCCGCTCCCCCGTGCAGCATCGGCGCGGATTTCCCAAGCGGTGACGGCCGAATGGGGCGAAATGCTGATCGGCGGGTGGAACAAGGCGGGCTGGATGGAGCAGCCGGCGCGGCTTGGCGACCGGATCGGGCGCATCATCGGGGCGGAACCGGGCTGCACCGTTCTGGGCGATACGCTGTCGATCAAGGTCTGGCAGGCGCTTGCGTCAAGCCTTTCGCTGCGCCCCGACAGGCGCATCATCCTTTCGGATGAGGGCAACTTCCCATCCGACCTTTATATGGCCGAAGGGCTCGCGCAGATGCTGGGCGGCGATTATCGGCTGGTGACGGTCCCGCCCGAGCGTGTGGCGGATGCGATCGACGAAAGCGTCGCAGTGCTGATGCTGACCGAAGTGGACTACCGCACCGGACGGCGGCACGACATGGCCGATCTGACCCGCCGCGCACACGAGTCCGGGGCGCTGGCGATCTGGGATCTGGCGCATTCGGCGGGCGCGATGCCGGTGGACGTGGCGGCGGGCGGCGCGGATTTCGCCTGCGGCTGCACCTATAAATACCTTAACGGCGGTCCGGGTGCGCCGGGGTTCATCTATGTCGCACCGCGCCATGCAGATGCGATCCCCGCGCTGTCGGGCTGGCTGGGCCACGACGCCCCCTTTGCCTTCGAACGCACCTATCGCCCCGGCGCGGGCGTACAGCGGATGCGGGTCGGCACGCCCCCGGTGATCCAGATGGCCGCGCTCGAATCCGCACTGGACGTGTGGGACGACGTCGATCTGGCTGACATCCGCGCGGCGTCACTGGCGCTGTCGGACCGTTTCATCGCGGGAATCGAAGCCGCCTGCCCCGACCTGACGCTGGCGACCCCCCGCGATCACGCGCAACGCGGCAGCCAGGTCAGCTTCCGCCACGCCGAGGGATACGCGATCATGCAGGCGCTGATCGCGCGGGGTCTGATCGGGGATTTTCGCGCCCCCGACATCCTGCGCTTCGGCCTCACCCCACTTTACATCGGCATCGAAGATGTGGACCGCGCAATCGCGATTTTGACCGAGGTGATGCAGGGCGGCCTCTGGGACCGCCCCGAATACAAGGTCCGTTCCGCCGTGACCTAGCGGTGGCACCAATCCAGATCAGGCCCCGCCGGAACGATCCCGTTCGGGTTCAACGCCTTCAGCGAGTAATACCCGCGCTTGATATGGTCGATGCTGACCGTCTCCCGCACTCCGGGCGCCGCCAGCATCGCCCTCAGGAACGCCGTCAGGCGCGGATAATCCGCCAGCCGTTTCAGGTTGGTCTTGAACAGCCCGTGATAGGCGGCATCGAAGCGAACCAGCGTCACGAACAGGCGAATGTCGGATTCCGTCAACGTCTCGCCAAAGATGAACGGGCCGAGGATCTCCTCCTCAAGCCGGTCCAGCGTCATGAAGACATCCGACACGGCCTCCTCATACGCCTCCTGCGACTGAGCAAAGCCCGCGCGATAGACGCCGTTGTTCAGCGAGTTGTAGAAGCTCTCGCTCATCGCGTCGATCTCGTCCCGCAGCGGTTCGGGATAAAGATCCGGCCCCGAGGCCAGACCGCCGAAGTCGTTCATCATCCGCAGAATGTCGGCGCTTTCGTTGTTCACGATGGTCTGGCGCTTCTTGTCCCACAGAACCGGCACCGTCGCCCGCCCGGTAAAGACTGGATCGGCGGCGGTATAGACCTGATGCATGGCGGTAAAGCCGTTCACCTCATCTTCCGTCGCGTCCGGGTATCCGCCGAAGGTCCAGCCCTGATCCGTCATCACGGGCGAGACGACGCTGACCGAAACCACATCCTCCAGCCCCTTGAGCTTCCGCGCGATCAACGTCCGCGACGCCCATGGGCAGATCAACGCGACATAGAGGTGATAGCGGCCCGGTTCCGCCTCGAACCCCTCATCGCCCACGAAGTTGCGGAACGAAGACGTCGGGCGCACGAAGCCGCCCTTTGCGTCGGTCTTGCTGACCGGGGTCCAGTTCGCGGACCATTTTCCATCCACCAGCATCTCACGCCTCCCTTGCGCGCAGGGCGAAGCGTGTGCCCCATGGGTCGTCCAGCGTCACAGGCGAAAGGCCCGGCGCGCCCAGAAATTCCACTTCAGCCAGCCCGGTCGATGGATAGGATCGCGCCCCCGCCCCGCGGCTGTTCCAGACATTGGCCGCAAGGTGGTGGTGATACCCGCCCCAGCTGAAGAACGTCGCGCCCGGATAACGGTGGGTGATGTCGGCCCCAAGGCCCGTGATGAACCCTTCCACCTCGGGGATTGCGCCCACCTGAAGGTGGACATGGCCGACGACCGTCCCCTCGGGCGCGCCCTGCCAGCCGCCGCCCCCCGCCGCCGCCAGCTCGTTCAGGTCCAGCGCATAGCTGCCCATCCGCACGGTGTCGCCGTCCCAGTGCCAATCCTCGCGCGGGCGGTCCCAATAGGTCTCGATCCCGTTCCCCTCGGGATCGGACAGATACAGCGCCTCGCTCACGTCATGGTCGGATGCACCCTGAAGCGGCACCCGTGCGCCTGCGGCATGGTGCAGCCAACGGCCAAGATCGGCGCGGCGCGGCAGAAGGAACGCGGTGTGGAACAGCCCTGCCTCGCGCGGGCCTCGGCGGCGGGCGGAAGGGTCGGCCCGCAGTTCCAGCAGCGGCCTGCCCCCCGAGCCCAAAACCGAAGCCGTCGCGTCAACCGACAAGGGCTCCAGCCCGATCATGTCGCGGTAGAAGGCCGTCATGCGGCCGATGTCGTTCACGGTCAGGGCCACACGGCCGATCTGCACGGGGGCGTCGCTGGTCGAAGTCATCATCCACTCCTTCACTGGCCGCCAAGATATGCGGCCCAGCTCCCGCAAGACAGGCCAGCCGCCGCACAGCCGATGTGCGGGATTTCGCAACGCCCACGCGAAAGTCATTTCCCCCCGCGCCAAGCTGCGTCATTCTGGACAGAAAAAGGCAAGGACATGAGCAGGATCATACCGACGGCACTTATTCTTCTGGCGCTGGCCGGATGCGCGAGCAATTCGCGCCCGCCAAGCAATGCCGAAAACGCCTGCGCCATCTTGCAGGAACGACCCGATTTCGCCCGCGCCGTCCACGCGTCCGAGGCGAAGTGGGGCGTGCCCGCGCATGTGCAGCTGGCGACCATGTATCAGGAATCGAGCTTTCGCGGCGATGCGCGACCCCCGCGGCGCTGGTTCCTGGGCTTCATCCCGCGTGGGCGGGCCAGCACCGCCTATGGCTACGGTCAGGCGCTGGATGGCACGTGGGAGGAGTATCAACAGAAGGAAGGCGGCTGGGCCGCACGGCGCGACAACATCCACCACGCGGCGGATTTCATGGGCTGGAGCATGAACGAGACGTCACGCTCGCTCGGGATTTCCAAATACGATGCGGCGAACCAGTATCTGGCCTATCACGAAGGGCGGACGGGGTATCGGCAAGGCCGCTATCTTCAAAAGCCGTGGCTGATGGGGGTTGCGGCGCGGGTGGACACGCGGTCGCAGAAATACGCGAACCAGCTTCGGTCCTGCAGGTGGTAAGGGCGCCCCGAAAGGGCGCCCCCCAAAATCAGCCGACCAGTTCGAGGCCGGAGAAGAAGAACGCGATTTCTTCCGCAGCCGTTTCCGGCGCATCCGAACCGTGGACCGAGTTTTCGCCGACCGAAAGCGCGAATTCCTTGCGGATGGTGCCCGCATCGGCGTTTGCCGGGTTGGTCGCGCCCATCACTTCGCGGTTCTTGGCAATGGCGCCTTCGCCTTCCAGCACCTGCACGACGACCGGCTCGGACGCCATGAATTCGACCAGTTCGCCATAGAACGGACGCTCGGCATGGACGGCATAGAATTTGCCAGCCTGTGCGGTGGACAGGTGCAGGCGCTTTTGCGCGACGATGCGCAGGCCGGCTTCCTCGAACTTGGCATTGATCTTGCCGGTCAGGTTGCGGCGGGTCGCGTCGGGCTTGATGATCGACAGGGTGCGTTCGATGGCCATGTTTTGCCTCTTTGGGTGGGACGGTAATATGCGCCGACCTGCTAACATGGGCCGGTTGCCATGACTAGCCCTCGCGCCCGTAGAAGTCCGATCCGGGATCGTTCAGCACCATCTCGCGCAGACGCTGCCACAGGTATTCGCGCATCCCCGGCCCCGGGCGCACTTCTTCCGCGATGCGGCCCGGACGGGGGGACATCAACACGATCCGGTCGGCCAGCGCCAAGGCCTCGTCCACGCCATGCGTCACGAACACCACCGTCGCGGGACGCGCGGCGATCAGGCGGCGAAGCTCGCCCTGCATCAACTCCCGCGTCTGCGCGTCCAGACTGGCGAACGGCTCGTCCATCAGCAGGATCGGCGCTTCGGCGGCCAGCGCGCGGGCCAGCGCGACCCGCTGGCGCATCCCGCCCGACAACGCCGCCGGAAAGGCATCCGCGAACCGCGACAGGCCCACCATTTCCAGATACCGGCCCACATCCGCGCCGGGCCGCGCGAATTCGACATTCTGCCGCGCCGTCTTCCACGGGATCAGGCGATAGTTCTGGAACACCATCGCCGTATCGCGCCCCGGCTCTGGGCGGTGCCCATCCACCAGCACCCGCCCCGCATTCGGTTCAAGCAGCCCCGCGATCATCCGCAACAGCGTGGTCTTGCCGCAACCCGATGGGCCAAGCAGCACCACGAATTCGCCATGCCGCACCGTCAGGTTCAGCCCGTCCAGCGCGGCCACCGCGCCGAAGGCGTGGCCAAGCCCCTCGATGCGGATATGCGTCATCGGGAAAGTCGGTCCATCCCCTCGGCGACGCCCAGCTTGGCCAGCACCGCATCCAGCGGGCCGTAATCGATCCACGCGGCGGGTTCGGGCATGGTCAGGCCCGCAAACTCCTCGCCGTCCTGCATCCATTCGGCGGTATAGGCCAGCTCGGTCGCCTGAAGCCCGCCATTCACCGACCAGCTTTCGACGAAAGCCGCGGCCAGTGCGTCCAACTGATCCTGCGGCACGTCCGGGCGCGCCTTGCGCATCGCGGCCACCCAGACCTCGCGATCCGCCGCGAAATCGCGTGACGCGAGGACGAGCGCCTCGATCACGGCCTGCACCTCGTCCCGGCGTTCGGTCAGAACCGAAGCGGGCACCACGTTCACCTTCGACACCACCGGGGCAGCGGCGTAATAGGCGCCTTGGTCCACCAGGACCTCCAGCCCCTGCGGATCGGGAAGCGATTGCCAGATGCCGATGGACATGGTGGTCGCGTCGATCTCGCCCGCCAGGAGCGCCTGTGCGCGGCCCGCTGGCTGGCCCAGCGCCACGATCTCCAGCGCCGCCGTGTCGATGCCCTGCGATTGCAGCACCTTCATCGACAGCGAATGATCCAGACTGCCGATCCGCCCCACCCCGAAGCGTTTGAACCCCGGCTTGCCCGCAATCAGAAAGGGCAGCGCCTTGTTGGGCGAGACGACCGCCCGCAGATCCGCCTGCCCGCGCGCGACCAGCGACAGCACGGCGTCGGTGCCGACATTGGCCATATCCCCTTCGCCCGCCTGAAGCGCTGCAAGGGCCATCGGGGTCTGTTGCACGCGAACCAGTTCCACATCGACCCCTGCGCGGACGAAGTACCCCTCCTGCAAGGCCAGATCCATGACCGAGTTCGGAACCAGCGGCGTTTCCAGATCGGTCACGATCAGCCGGAACGGCTCGGCCCATGCGGGCAGCGCCAGAACCGCGAATGCCAGTGCGAGTTTCATCTCTCTCCCCTCCAGCGCGACAGGTGCGCCTCCACCGCGCGCATCGCCTCGGTCACGATCACGCCGATGATCGCCAACATCAAGACGATGACGAAATATTCCGCCATCCGAAAGGTGTTTCCATAGATGGCCAGAAGCCCGCCCAGACCCCGCACCGCCGTATAAAGCTCGGCCACCACGGTATTGATCAGCCCGATGGTCGCGCCCAGCCGCAGCCCCGTCGCCAGAAACGGCATCGCGCCGGGCAGCACCACATGGCGCCAGATGCGCCGCCGCCCCGCGCCGGTCGATCGCGCCATCTCGATCAGGTCGGCATCCGCCGCCAGAACCCCGGCATAGGTGTTCAGCACCACCGGCATCACCGCGCCCAGAAAGACGATGAAGGTCTTCGCCTCGAACCCCAATCCAAGGATCACGATGATCAGCGGAATGAACGCCACGCGCGGGGTGGCGGCCAGCGCGAAGACGAACACGTCCACCACCCGACCGAACAGCCGGAAGCTGCCCATCGCCAGCCCAAGCGGAATGCCCACCAACGCCGCCGCCATGCCCGAGACATAGATCGAAAGGCTGTCGCCCACCGCGCGCCACAGCCGCCCCTCGGCCAGAAGCGCGACGCCCGCCCGCCAGACCTGCCCCGGCGTCGGCAGCAGCCCGCCCGGTGCCCACCACTCCCACAGCAGGATCAGACCTGCCAGCAGCCCAAATCGCATTCCCCAAATCATGCGCCCGATTCCCGCATGTCCGCCCCCGCGCGGCAAGTCGACTTTTGGATGAGGGATCATCCTTATTGGTGACGCGAAAAACACCGCGCCCTCTGCCAGTCTTCGGCCATCGGGGCGGAGGAAGGCATGGACATGCGTCACGCGCCGCTGGCCGCCATCGGGCGGCTGGCAGACGGCATCGCCGAAGGATTGATCGCGCACGAGGTGTTGGTGGAACGGCTGATGGTCGCGCTGCTGGCAAGTGGCCATGTCCTGATCGAAGGGCCGCCCGGCATCGCCAAGACCCGCGCGGTGAAGCGGCTGGCGGACGGGCTGGATGGCAGTTTCGCACGGGTGCAGTGCACGCCCGACCTGATGCCCTCGGACCTGACAGGCACGCAGGTGTTCCGGCAGGACGCGGGCAGCTTCGATTTCGTCTCGGGTCCGCTGTTCCATTCGCTGGTGCTGGTGGACGAGATCAACCGCGCCCCGCCCAAGGTGCAATCGGCCCTGCTGGAGGCGATGGCCGAGGCGCAGGTCACCGCGGGAGGGATCACCCGGCCGCTGCCCGATCCGTTCATGGTCGTCGCCACGCAGAACTCCATCGAACACGAAGGCACCTTCCCGCTGCCCGAAGCGCAGCTTGACCGCTTTCTTCTGCACGTGGACCTTGCGCTGCCGGATGCGGATGCCGAACGCGCGATCCTCGATCTGGCCGAGGCGGAGGCGCGGCATGTCCCGGACCCCCTGCCGCGTCTGGCGCATGACGATCTGTTCGCCGCGCGCGAGGCTGCGGCAGCGGTCCGGCTGGCCCCGGCGCTGAAAGATTTCATCGTGCGGCTGGTGATCGGCACCCGCCAGACCCAAGGCACCCCGCTCGAGGGGCTGATCGACCATGCCGTCTCGCCGCGCGGCACGCTGGCGCTGGCGGCATCGGCGCGGGCGCGGGCGTTCCTGCACGGGCGCGACCATGCCCTGCCCGAAGATGTCGAGGCGCTGGCCCCCGATGCGCTGTCGCACCGGCTGGTCCCAAGCTGGCGCGCAACGTCCGAAGGCATCCCGGCGCGGGCCATCGTCGCCCGCCTGCTGGATACCGTGCGGCCCTGGTGATGGACCCGACGGTGGTCACCGCGGATGCGCTGATGGCGCTGCGGCACGCCCCGCCCCGCCTGCCCGTGACCGCCGATCGCCCCGGCACCACTGCGACCCGCCCGCGCGGCCAAGGGCACGAAATCCGCGAGATCCGCCCCTTTGCGACCGGCGACGATCCGCGCCATATCGACGCCGCCGCCACCGCCCGCACCGGCATTCCCCAGATCCGCAGCTTTCACGAGGATCGCGACCGCGCGCTGATCCTGATCGCGGATTTCCGCAGGCCGATGCTATGGGGCACACAAACCTTCCGCTCGGTCCTTGCCGCGCGGGCACTGGCGGTCGCGGGGTGGCAGGCCGAGGCGGCAGGCGGCGCGGTCGGGGTTGCGGCGATCACCGACGGCGGCCTGTTCATCGAACGCCCGATGCCGCGCGTTCGGGGGATGGCGCGTGTGGCGGGTTGTCTTGAACGCGCGCATGCCGCCGCACTGGCCGATGCACGGGCGGCGACGGACCTGACGCCGCTGCTGCTGCGCGCGGCCCGGACGGCTCCGCGCGGCGCGGGGATCGTGCTTGCATCGTCGCTCGACCAGCCCGGCGATGGGCTGGAGGCGGCGCTGGGCGCGATCCTGCGGCGCGGCCCCCTGCGCATGATCCGTGCCGCCGACCCGTTCGAAGATGCACCCCCCGCGGTCGCGCTCCCTTATTGCGCGGGCGGCGTGGTCCGGCGCGGCAGTTTCAAAGCCATCCCCGCGCATCGGGCAGCGTTTGCCGCCCGGCTGCGCGACCTTGGGGTGGATGAAGAATGACGCTTCTGTCGCAGCTTCACCCTCCGCGCCTGCCCGCCGATTTCGCCGCCCTGCACTGGCCCGAGGTCGCGGCGGCGCTGGCGCTTGGCGCCCTGCTTGCCCTCATCGTCCATGCAGCGATCCGTCCCGCGCTGGTGCGCCGCCCGAAGCCGCGTCTGGACGATCTGCTGGCCGCAATGGACCCGCTTCCCCCCGATTCGCGGCTGATCGAGGAGTTGCGCCTGCTGCGGCGGCTGGGTGGCACCGCCCCCGATGGCCTCTATGCCGGACCGCCGCCCGACCTTCGCCCGCTGATCCGGGCGGCGTGGAAAGGGCGCGGTGATGTTTGACCTTGCCCATCCGCTGGCCCTGCTGCTTCTGCCGCTTCCGCTGGTGATGCGGCTGCTGCCCCGCGCGGCCATCGGCGGCGCGTTGGAGGTCCCGCCCACCATTGCCGCCGCCGCCCGCCCCGCCACGGCCCATCGGCGCCTGCCCCTGCTGGCGGCGCTGTGCTGGGCGGCGCTGGTCCTTGCGCTTGCCGGGCCGGAACGGCTGGTCCCGACGCGCGACACCTCGGCCACTGGGCGCGACATCATCCTTGCGCTGGACATGTCCGGCAGCATGCTGACCGAGGATTTCAGCCTCGACGGGCAGCAGATCTCGCGTCTGGACGCGGTGAAGCGGGTGGCCAAAGGCTTCGTTCTGGCGCGGGGCGGCGATCGGATAGGGCTGGTGCTGTTCGCCGACCGCGCCTATGTCGCCGCCCCGCCGACCTTCGATCTGACCGCCGTGGGCCGCGCCATCGACGAGGCATCCATCGGCATCACGGGCCGATCGACCGCCATCGCGGACGGGCTCGGCCTTGCGCTGAAACGGCTGTCGTCGGATGCGGCACAGACGCGGATCATCGTGCTGCTGTCGGACGGGCGCGATACGTCGAACCGCGTCGATGCCACGCAGGTTGCCGCCTTGGCGGTGAAACATGGCGTCCGCGTCCATACCATCGCCCTTGGCCCCGAAGATCTGGAAACCCGCCCGGCCGCGCGCGATGCAGTCGATACCGCGAGCCTGCGCGCCATCGCGGACCGCGCAGGTGGGCGGGCGTGGCGCGTGCGTCAGATGTCCGACCTTGCCGCAATGAGCGAGGAACTGGACCGGCTGGAGCCGAACCCCGGATCGCGCCCGCCGGTGATCGTGCCGCAACCGCTTTGGATATGGCCCGCGATGCTGGCCTTTGGCGCTGCGGCGGTGCTTGGCATTCGGGGGGCGGAATGATCCTTCTGCGCCCATGGTGGCTGGCCGCGGTGATCCCCATTCTGCTGCTGGGCTGGATGGCGATGCGTCGGACACGGGCGGGCGGGTGGGAGGGGATCGTGAACCCTGCCGTGATGGCGCGAATGCGGGCGCTGGGCATGGTGTCGGGGGCGACCTCGCGCTGGCCATCGGTGTTGCCCTTTCTGGCGGCGGCCATCGCGGCGGTGGCATTGTCCGGCCCCGCGCGGATGATCGCCGCCGGGGCGCTGATCCGGCAGGACCCGCTCATCCTGCTGATCGACATGTCGCCCTCGGTCGCGGGCGGTGCGCGTCTGGCCGACGCGCAGGCGGCGGCAGCGCAGGCGCTTGGGCTTGCAGGCCGCCCGGTGGGGGCCGCGCTTTACGCAGCGCAGGCCTATGTCGCCAGCGCGCCGACATCCGACGCCGCCTCGCTTCAGGGGCTGATTGCGGTGCTGGGGCCGGACACCATGCCGCTGGCGGGCAGCAGGCCGGACATCGCCATCGGATCGCTGGACGAGTTGTTCGGCACGCTGGACGGGGCCGACATCCTGCTGATCTCGGACGGGGGCAGCGCAGGGCCGAGGGCCGAAGAACAGGCCGCGCGGCTGGCGGATTCCGGTGCGCGGCTTTGGGCGCTGTCGCTGGACGGGCCGGGTCCGGACGGTGCGCCCGCCGCCGATCCCGCGGCGCTGGAGGCCATTGCCCGCGCTGGCGGCGGCACCGCCCTTCCGGCGCGCGAGGCGGGGGCCATGATGCAGCGGATCGAGACCGCCCGCACCGCCCGCCTTGCCACCAGCGACGAAGCCCGCCGCGTGTTCCGCGACCTTGGCCCATTCCTGATCCCCTTCGCCATGGTCGCGATTCTGCCCCTGTTCCGGAGGCGCGGATGAGGCGGGCCGTGATCCTTGTCGCCGCCCTTGGCGTGCTGGTGCTGGCGGGACCTGCCGCCTTGGGCAAGCTGGCGCTGATGGCGGGGCTGCCATCGCTCGCCGCGCGGCTGATCGACGATCCCGCCGCGCAAGGCGTCGCGCTGTATCGCGCCGGGGATTACGCCAAGGCCGACCGCGCCTTTGCCGATGCGGGGCGCAGTTCAACCTATAACCGCGGGCTGTCGCTGGCGATGACCGGGGACTATGCCCTGTCCCGCGCTTATTTCGAAGCGGTGCTGTTCGCCAACCCTGCCGACGGTCAGGCCCGCGACAACCGCGCCGTGGTCGATGCGCTGGCCCCGCGCACCATCGGCGAGGGAAACGAGTCGGGCCGCATCGCCACCACGGTCGCCCCCACGGATGGCCCGCCCGTCGAACTCTTTTCCGCCGAAAGCCGCCCGCTGGACCAAGGCACGCGCGTGGCCGACGATGCGTGGCTTGCATCCCTGCCCGACGATCCCGCCGAATTCCTGCGCCTACGCCTCGCGGACGAAAAGACCCGCCGCGACTCGCTGGGCCTCGGCGGGGCCGAGGAGGCGATCCCATGGTGATCCTGCTGCTGCTTTTGCTGGCCTTCCCCGCCATTGCCGAGGACCGGCTGGAGATCATCGCCCATCCCACATCCCCCCGCATCGTCGAGGGAGAGATGATCCCCGTCACCATTCGCGGCACCTATGACCGCAAGGTGGCGCTGGAGCGGCTTCTGGTCCTGCCCTCCGACCGGTTCGACTGGGTGCAGTTGGAAAAGGACGACTGGCGCGAGGAACGCATCGACGGGCGGCTGCGCATCGTGTTCGAACGCAAGCTGTCGCTGTTTCCCCGCCATACCGGCATCGCCGCATTCGGCCCGGTGGAACACGAGATGACCGTGATCGGCCAAGGCAGCCAGCGCGAGGACATCACCGTCATGTCCCATCCGCTGGAGCTGACCATCGCGCCGATGCCGCTGGACCCGCCGTTTCATCCCGTGAACCCCTGGCGTTTCGCCGCGCGGGAATTGACGCTGACGGATGAACTTTCGACCCGCCCCGACCGGCTGGAGGATGGTCAGACCGTCACCCGCCGCGTCACCCTGCGCGCCGTCGGTGCCCTGCCCGAGATGCTGCCGCCCCGCCCCGTCGTGTCGGAGAACTGGCTCATCACCTTCGCCGCCCCGGTGGAGCGCAGTCTGGAGCTGACGCCCGACGGCCCGGTCGCCACCGCCATCTGGACATGGCAGTTCCGCCCCGAAACCGGAGAGCCGGGCGTGCTTGCCCCCGTCGTCATCCCCTTCTTCGACACCAAGGCCCGCAAGGTGTCTTCAGTGACGATCCCGCCCTTGTCCATTGGCTACGCCAGCTTTCGCAGCGCCGAGGCGGTGTCGGGCGCAACGAGCGGCTGGGCCTCGGTCCTGGCGCTGGTCGGCGGTTTCGGGGTCGGGCTTTTCGCGCTGACGCGGGGCGAGCGGCGGGCGGGGTCGATCCTGCGCATCCTTGCCGCGCGCTGGTCGCCGATGCCCGCGCTGCGTCTGCGCCGGGCCGCGCGCCGTCACGACATGCTGGCCCTGCGCCGCGCCGCCGAGGATTGGCTGGATGCCCACCCCGAACGGAGGGACGCCGCAACCCCCGCATTGGCCGAACTGGACGAGACGATCTATGCCGGGCGCCCGCTGCGCCACGGGTTCCGCAAACGGCTCCGGGGCTAGAAACAGAGGATCTCGGCCTCGGCCTGCGCGCGGCGAAGCTGGGCCGCGATCTCGGTCGTCGTCGCGGTGCCACGGAAGATGGCCGAGCGTTCGCCCGAGGTCTGGCGCATCCGCAGCACCGTCTCGGCCGAGACGTAATCGTCATAAGGCAGGATCGAGGCGATCACATCCACCGAACAGGAACAGCGGTCCAGCGCGTCGCGCGTCTGCCCGTTCACCGCCATGCAGCCGAACACATATTCCGCCCGCGCGTTGGTGGGATAATCGCTGACCTGCGCCATGGCGGGGCCCGCCAGCAGCCAAAGGATCATCCAGCGCATCATTCGCCCTCCACCAAGGTCAGGCTTTCATGATAGCCGCCTGTCCCCGCAGCGGTATCCGCCGAAAGTTGCAGGACCTCCGCGCCCTCGGTTTGGAAGGTCAGCGTCAATCCGGCGAACTGGCCCATCTGCGCACGGTTCGGATCGCCCGAGAACGGCATCACGGGCGCATCCAACGGTGCCTGTGCCAGCGCGTCGCGGATGCGGTTGCGAATGTAGAACGGGCTGCCGCCGGTCGCCTCGGCCATGTGTCGGACGGTGGATTCCAGAAAGAACATGACCGCTGGATGCGCGGAGTCCGGTGCGAATGCGCCGACCTCCCTGCCGTCGAGTATCAGGGTCAGGCGCGGCCCCGGTCGGAGCAGCAGCGTCTCGCTCTCGTCCCCCAGCTTGCGGTCATAGGTCAGCGGTGCATCAAGCCCCGACAGGGCGCCGGGGGCGAGGATCACGTCGGACAATTCGCCCGCCGAAAGGGGCGTCGCGATCAGAAGTGCGAACAGGACCCTCATACATCCTCGCGCGTCAGAACGAAGCCACGCCCGCGCAAGGTGCGCAGGGCCAGCCCGCAGGTGGACAAAGGCGGCAGCTTGCGCCGCAGATAACCGAGATAGACATCGACGACGTTCTCGGTCGATCCGCCATGCGGTGCCCAAAGCCGGTCGAAGATCTCGCCCCGCGTCAGGACGCGTCCGGGGTTCCGCATCAGAAAGGCCAGCAATTCCCCTTCGCGTTCGGTCAGCACGATGCGCCGCTCGCCCAGAACGCTGCGGCTGGCGGGATCGAAACGCAGGCCGCCCAGCCGCAGCACCTCCTCGCGCGGGGCGGCGCGCTTCAACTGCACCCGCAGCCGCGCAACCAGTTCGGCCATCTGGAAGGGCTTCACGATGTAATCGCCCGCGCCGGCATCCAGCCCTTCGGTGCGATCCTCGACCCGGTTGAGCGCCGACAGGACGATGGCGGGCATGTCATGGCCGCGCAGGCGCATTTCTTCCAGAAGGCGTGTGCCGCGATCGTCGTCCAGCATCATGTCCACGATGGCGGCGTCGAAGGTTCCCTGGGCCAGCCGGGCCAATGCCTCGTCCACGCCCGGCTCCCACACGGTCATGTATCCTTCGGCGCCAAGGCCGCGCTGAAGCAGCGATGCGATGTCGGGGTCATCCTCGACGATCAGGATGCGGGTCATGCGGCCTCCTCGGCCCGGTGGGCCAGCGGCAGGGTTATGGTCAGGCGCAACCCGATCCCCGGGCTGTCCAAGGCAAGGGTGCCGCCATGCGCTTCGATCACCCAGCGGGCAAGCGCGAGGCCGACGCCGAAGCCGCGCCCGCCGCCCTTGGCGAACCGTTCGGTCATGGCGCTGCCCGGCGGCAGGCCGGGGCCGTCGTCGGTGAAGGTGACGGTGCCATCTGCGGCTTCGATGCGCAGGTTCGATCGTGGCGCGTGGCGGGCGGTGTTCTCCATGATCCCGGCAAAGACCTGCCGCAGCCAATCGGCATCGCCCCGCACCATCGCGGGCGCGATCCGCGTCTGGACCACGACGCCTGCGCGGCGCAGGACCGGGGCAAGGTCGGCCTCGGCCGCGGCGATGACGGCTGGCAGATCGACGGCGGCGCTTTCAAGATCAAGCTGGCCGCTGTCGGACCGGGCGATGCGCAGCAGATCCTCGATCCGGCGATACAGGCGCTGCGCCCGCGCCTG
Organism: Falsirhodobacter xinxiangensis; assembly: GCF_004959935.1. GTDB lineage: Bacteria > Pseudomonadota > Alphaproteobacteria > Rhodobacterales > Rhodobacteraceae > Falsirhodobacter > Falsirhodobacter xinxiangensis. The sequence goes on from NZ_SMYN01000002.1 coordinate 386,770, forward strand.
TATGGTGGCAAAGCTGCCGCCAAGCTCCGCCTCGCCCATGATGACGGTCAGGGGGGTGCGCAATTCATGGCTGACATCAGCGAAGAAACGGCGGCGGCGGGCATCGACGGCGGACAGGCGGGCGTTTGCCTCCCGCAGTTCCTCGGTCCGGGCGGCGATTGTCGCCTCCAGCCGCCGCTGGCCCCGGTCCAGTCGGTTAGTCCGGCGGCGGATGCGCGCCAGTGCCAGCGAGAGTTCGTCATGCGCCGTGTCGGGGCCGACGCCCGCCAGACGCAGCCGCCGGATCAGCGGGCGCAGCAGCAGCAGATGCAGCAGCGCCAGAACCAGCGGTGCCGCCACGGCAATGCCGATGGCCAGAGCGCGCAGACGCTGGCGCAGATGACCCATCGCCTCCATCGCCGCTTCCCTGCGTCTTGCGTCCTGCTGGATCTGGCCCGCGATCACGGCGGGCACCTGCGCGGCATAGAAGCCGATGGCCGCCGTCGCCTCGGGCGAGGGAAGCGGATGGCGCGACAGGCTGGATTGAAGCTGGGCGAAATGGCCGCGCAGGCTGGCGACGACCATGCGCTGCCCTGCGCGATCGCGGGCGGCGGGCGCTGCGGCGATATCCTCGGCCACCAGCGCATCCAGAAGGTCCAGCGTGGCGGTGACGGCGACATCCCCGATCATCTCGCGAGCGCCAAGACGGCCCATGACCCATTCGTTCACCCGCGCCGACAGGCTGGAATAGCTTTCGATCCGGTGCTGCGCGGCCATCGCCTCGGCCGCCAGACGTTCGGTGCGTTGCAGGCCCACGACCGCGACCACCGCCGCCGCAACGGCCAGCGCGGCCAGTGCCGCCGCCCCCAGAGAAAGACGCGCGCGCAGGTTCATCGCACCCCCCGCAGCAGCCCGTTGACCGCCTCGCGCAGTGCCGTCTCGGCCACCGGCTTTTCCAGCACCGCCGCGCCCAGATGGCCGGATGCCTTGCGGATCGCATCCGCGCATTCGCCGCTGACGATCAGCGCCGGAACCGCCGACCCCAATGCAGCCCGGACCGAGGCGATGGCATGAACGCCCGTGTCTCCGTGCTCCAGCCGATAGTCGGTCAGGATGACGTCGGGGCGGAACCCCCGTTCCAGATGGCGCAGCGCCGCGACCGTGCCTTGGGCATGCGCCACCGACATCCCCCAGCTTTCCAGCAGGAAGACGAAGGCCTGCCGCATGTTCGGATCGTTCTCCACCACCAAGGCCGAGGATTGCGCGAAGATGCCCGGCATCTGACGCCCCGGCGCGGGCCGCGCGTCCACAAGGCACACCCCGCCGACCAGCGGCAGGCGCACGCGGAACAACGATCCGCGTCCGGGATGGCTGCGCACCTCCAGCCGGTGGTCAAGCTGGGCGCAGGCGCGGTTGACGATGGACAGACCAAGCCCCATCCCCGGCACGTCGGACCGCGACAGACGCTCGAACTCGTTGAAGATGCGGCGCTGATCGGCGGGGGCGATGCCGGGGCCGGTGTCATGCACCTCCAGCCAGATCGCGTCGCCGTCGCGGCGCGCACCGACCAGCACGCGCCCGCTTTCGGTATATTTCAGCGCGTTCGAGATCAGGTTCTGCGCGATCCGCCGCAGATAGACCGGGTCCGACGTCACCACCGCCGAGGATGGCACGAAGCGCAGATCCAGCCCCGCCGTCAGCCCCTGCATGTCAATCGACAGCCGCTGGAACAGACGCCAAAGCGAAACGGGCGCGGGGTTCACATCCAGCTTGCGCGAATCCAGCCGGGCGATTTCCAGAAGCGCGCGGATCAGTTCCTCGGCGCTTTCGAAATTGGCGTTGATGCGTGCGACGAGGTCGCGTTGCCCCGCATCCTGCGCCACCTCGCCCAGATGCGACAGGAACAATTTGGCCGCCGACAGGGGTTGCAGCAGATCGTGGCTGGCAGCGCGCAGAAAGCGTGACTTCGCGCGGTTCGCCTCCTCGGCGGCGGCGCGGGCGGTGGCGAGTTCGGCGTTGATGGCCGACAGTTCCGCCAGCGCGCGTTCCAGATCGCGGTTGCGGGCCAGCACCTCCTTTTCCAGAAGCGCGGCGGTGCGGGCCAAGGACCATGTGGAACTGCGTTCCGCGTCCAGCTGGTCGATCCTGCGGATCAGGGCGGCGTTGATGCGGCGCAGTTTCATCGTGTCGGTCATGCGCGCACCTCGGGTGGAAGGAAGGCAAGGCCGACGAAGGTGTGGTTCACATGGATGCCGCGATGCTGTTCGCCATAGGTGTTGAACCCGGCCACGTTGTAATCGTGATAGAGCCTCGCAACGATCCCCTGCTGCCCTGCCCGCTCCAGCGCGATGCGGCGCAGGATGCAGTCGAAGCCGAGGATCAGCGTCGCCCCGGCCAGCCGCGACAGCCGCTCCTCCAGCCCGCAGGTCAGATCTTCGGCGCGGCCTATGGTCATCACCTCGCCCGTCGCGACCGAGGACATGAGCCGTAGCCCGCCGCCCTCGGTCACTTCGGATATGGCACGCACGAATTGCTGCCCACCGATCCGCACCAAAAGCGGAAATTCGGCGAAATGCGCGGGGCCGAGGTCCGCTCGCACCGCACCGATCAGCCGGGCATATTCGTCGGCGGCGGGTTCGGCGTCGATCTCGAGGATCAGCCGTTCCTCGGGGCGGGCATCGGTGATGACAAGCCGGGTGGGCGTGGGGCTGATATGATCGAAGATCACCTCCTCGATCCGGAAATCCGTCTCCATGAGGCAGAAGACCGCGCCATCCACCGCGCGCCCGTCCAGCGCCAGATGCGTGCGGCCAAAGCGCAGGCCGTCCCCCGCCGATCCGCCCAGAACCAGCAGCCCCGGAAGCGTCGCGTCGATCATCGCGCTGACCAATTCCTCGCGCTGGCTCAGCCCGTCGATCAGAAGGATGCCGAAGCGCGACCGCCCCGGCACCCTGCGCAACCCGTCGGAGGCCGAACGCAGCGCCCCCATCCATTGCAGCGCCCCTGCATCGTGAAGGCCCCGCAGCGGCACCGCGCAGACGCTGAAATGCGCCGCCGGCAGCCCGATCGCGACAACCCCGTCGCTGTCATAGCTGCCGAAAGCGAACCCGCCCGCGGACGAACATCCCATGATCCGCGCATCGGCAAACCGCTCTCGCAGATCCAGCGACAGCGGCGCCAGCTCCTCGCCATCCGAGGCGAACAGCATCACGGCGGCAAGCGGCAGGCCGTCGAAGGCCGCAGCGATCTCCTCGGCCATTGCCGCTACGGGGCCGCAGGTCCTGATGACTCGCGGGTTCATGATCAGCGGACGAAAAGCCGCGCCCTGTTTGCCAGCAGCGCCACCTGCGTGCGATTGCTGACATTGATCTTGGACATGATCGCCGCGATATGGGTCTTCACGGTCGCCTCGGCGATGGACAGCTCGTACGAGATCAGCTTGTTGGGACGCCCCTGGCAGATCAGGCGCAGAATGTTCATCTGCTGCGGCGTCAGCGTCGCGAAATCGCGGGCCAGCGCGGCGACGGCGGCATCCTCGCCCTGATCGTCGGGGTCATAGGCATCCGGCGTGACGATCCCGCCCGCCCACATCGTCTCGAACGCTTCGATCATCCGGCTGCGTGCGAGGGTTTTGAGGACGTAGCCACGCACCCCCGCCGCCAAGAGCGCGGCAACGGTGCGGCTTTCAAATTCGGCCGAGATGACGGTGATCGGCGCATCCCCGACCTGCATCTTCAGCGCAAGAACCCCTTCGACCCCCGCCACATCCGGCAGGTTCAGGTCGAGCACGATGGCATCCGGCACGCCATCGGCGCGGATGCTGGCCTGCGCGGCGGCAAGGCTGGCCGCCGTCCGCACCCGGCGCAGGCCGAAGGCATGGGACAGCGTGACGGTCAGCGCATCGCACATCAGCGGATGGTCGTCGACGATAAGGATATCGCAGACCGACTGGCTGTTCGCACCGCGCGCGACATCGCTTCCGGAATCCCGGATCGGTAACTGTTGCATGGATTTCCTCCCCTGCCGGCCGGGCCTCCACTCCCTTCCGACAAGAAAAAGTCTAGGACGCTCGCGCAGGGTTGAGAACTGTTTTCTTGCACCTCATCAGAAAATAATAAGGACGGGCGCGTCAGTCGATACGGGCCGCGACCGCGCGACCGATGGCAAAGGCGCGCTGTTCAAGGATGACGGGCGTCTCGCACACATAGGTCAGCGACTGCTGCCGGTCGAGGAAGATGCGGGTGGACCAGTCGATCTCGGCCTCGGCGGCGTCGATGGCGTCGAAATCGGGCGGATCGGCGGCGCTCAGGCGGTCGAACTCGATGCGCTTTTGCTTGATGGTCGCGTCCAGCGCGGTCTGCTTGTTGGCATAACGCGTGATGCCCGACATGACGCGGTCGCGGGCAAGGTTGATGTGATCGAAGGTCGCAAGATACAGCGCGGTCAGATCGCCGGGGTAATCGGCGATCAACGCCTCGACCTCGGGCATGGGGGTGCGGCGCAGGGCGATGCGGGAAGCGACGGCCTGCACCTCGGGGGTTTTCGCCAGCGCGGTCGTGGCCTCGTCCGGCAACGGTCCCGCCCAGACCTGCGCCAGCGACAGATGTGGCACGCGGCGCTGGATGCAGGGCCAGTCGCCGCCCTCGGGGGCTGCCAGCGCGGGGGTGGCAATCAGCATGGCGATCAGGATCTTGAACATCGGTTCCTCCTATCTGCGGCGCCAAAGCCCTTTTTCGGGGTTATACATGAACACGGTCGCACCGAAGAAGATCGCGGTGCAGACCAGCACGACCGCCAGCGCCACCGGCTCCAGCTTCAGGTAAAGCGCGAAGCGGATCAACTCCACCGCATGGCTGAAGGGGTTGAAGGCGCAGATGTCGTGCAGAAGCGGGCTGGCATCGCGCATCCGCCACAGCGGGTAAAGCGCGGTCGAGGCGAAGAACATCGGAAAGATCACAAAGTTCATCACCCCCGCGAAATTCTCCAGCTGCCGGATGGTGGACGAGATCAGAAGGCCCAGCGAGCCAAGCATGACCCCCGACAGCATCAGCGCGGGCAGAACGGCCAGATACCCCACCGCGGGTGGGCGCACATCCCAGAACCACGCGACGGCCAGAAAGGCATAGACCTGTATGACGGACACCAGCACCCCCGCGACCAGCTTGGACCCCAGAAGAAACCAGCGCGGGAACGGGCTGACCAGCAGCGTCCGCATCGCCCCCGTTTCCCGGTCATAGACCATCGAAAGCGAGGATTGCATGCCGTTGAACAACTGGATCATCCCGCACAGGCCGGGGACGATATAGACCTCATACAGCACATAGGTCTGATAGGGCGGCGTGATCGACAGGCCCAGCACGGCGCGAAACCCGGCGGCGAAGATGAACAGCCAGACCAGCGGGCGGACCAACGCGGCAAAGAATCGCTCGCGCTGATGGGTGAAGCGCAGAAGCTCGCGGCTGGCGATGCCGAGGAAGACGGTCAGCCAGCGCATGTCATCTCCAGAAACTCGGTCGTCAGGTCGGTGCCGGCGGGACGATGCGCCAGAACGCGGCCCTTGTGCAGGATCACCACCGGATCGTCCGGCGCGATTTCATCGAACACATGCGTCGCCCACAGGGCCGAGACGCCCTGCGCCCCCAGCCCGCGCACGATGGACAGCACATCGCGGCGCGAGGCGGCGTCGAGGCCCGCCGCCGCCTCGTCCAGCAGCAGAAGGGTGGGTTCGTGGATCAAGGCGCGCGCGATTTCGGCCCGGCGTTGCTGGCCGCCCGAAAGCGTGCGGGCCTTTGCGTGGAGCCGGTCCGACAGGCCGACCATCGCCAACACCTGATCGATCCGCGCATCGGGGCGCGCCAGACCGTGCAGCGCGGCGTGATATCGCAGATTCTGGCGCAGGGTCAGGTCCAGATCCAGCGCGCGGCTTTGAAACACGACACCAAGGCGGGCCAGCGCCTGCCGCGGCTGGCGGCGAATGTCGAAACCCGCCACCTCGATCCGCCCCGAGGTGCTGTCGTAAAGGCGGGTGATCAGGGAAAACAGCGTCGTCTTCCCTGCCCCGTTCACGCCCAGAAGCGCGGTGAAAGACCCCTTTGGCACGTCGAAGCTGACATCCTCCAGCGCGGGGATGCGCCCGAAGCGGTGGCTGACATTTTCGACGCGAAGGGCACTCACTCCTTGCGGCGCTCCACTTCCTTGTATTCGGCGTCCATCTTGACGTCGTATTGGCCGTCGGCGCAGATCACGTCGTCCAGATCGAAGATGCCATCCTCGATTTCGATGTTGGCGCTGTCCACTTCGCATTGGACTTCGGCCAGCGCCGCGTCGATGGCGGCGATCTGTTCGGGTGTCGCGTCCTGCGCGAAGGCGGGGGTTGCAAGAAAGATCAGCGGGATCAGGCGTTTCATGGGTTATCCGATCGTGAAGGTTGCGCGTTGCGATTCCCCCGACGATCCGGGGATCGACAGGGTGTAGGTGCCGGGGGTGATGGCGATGAAGGAAATCTCCGCCTCGCCCGCCGCGTCGAATTCCAGCGAATGCACGCCCATCGGGCGGATCTCGATGTTGTTGATGACGATCTCGTTGATCCAGATGGCGCGGAAGAAGTCGCCGCCCGACAGCGCGAGTTCGGCGGACCCATCAGCAACGATCTTCATGCGGTAATAGGCGCCCGATTTCAGCGCATAGGGTGTCTCGGCCACCGGCTTGCCGGACCCGAGCGTCAGGGGGGCCAGTTCCACCCGGTTCGCCTTGCCCATCAGCCCCGCGAAGCCATAGTCGAACTGCTGTGCCGATGCGGGCAGCGCCGCCAGCAGAAGTGCCGCGATGATGCGTTTCATGCTTTCCCCCCTTTATTGGATTGCGACCACGCCCCAGGGCTGTTCGCCCACGGGCACGGATTTGACGACCTCGTTCGTCGCCACGTCGATGATCGAGATGTCGTTGGAATTGCCGTTGGTGGTGTAAAGGAACTTGCTGTCGGGCGAGAAGCCAAGCTGCCAGACGCGCTGGCCGACCAGCAGATATTCCTCGACCTCCCACGTCTCGCCATTCACCACCGCCACGCGGTTCGACGGGCCGAGCGCGACATAGATCTTGCTGTCATCCGGCGTCAGGCGCACGCCCACCGGCTGAAGCGCCTCGGGCAGAACGCCCGGCACGTCAAAGGTGATCTTGTGAACGATCTCATTTTTCGCGGTGTCGATGACGGATACTGTCCCGCCGATCTCGGCCGAGACATAGAGATGGCTGCCGTCGCTGTCGTATTGAGCAAAGCGCGGGCGGCTGTCCACCAGCACGTTCGCGACGATCTCATAGGTCGCGGTGTCGATCATGTGGGCCATGTTCGTGGTTTCGGATGTGTTCACCACGATGGAGCCGTCGGGGTGGACGCCCATGCCTTCGGGCTCCACCCCGACCGGAACCTCGGCCAGCACCTGCCGCGTGTTCACATCGACGACGGTGACGATGTTGTCATCCTCGTTCGCGATATACAGCGGGTTCCCCGAGGGGTGCAGCACGAACAGTTCCGGATCGGGGCCGGACGGCAGGCTCGGCAGTTCCTCATAGCTCGCGGTGTCATAGACTTTGACAAGGTTGTCGTCCGACGCGCAGACATAGAGGAACTTCCCGTCTGGCGAGGCGGTGATCCCGCGCGGGCGCTGCATTCCTTCGATGGTGTGCAGGATTTCGTGGGTCGCACCGTCAAGGACGGTGATCGTGTTGCCCTTTTCATTGCTGACAAATATCTTTTCGGCATGGGCCGGTGCGGCTGCGAAGGCCAATATCGCAAGCAGTCTCATCTTCCCTCCATGTTGCATTCCGTCTCGGGGCGGTCGATTCCCAGCGTGTCCATCTGCGAAGTCTGGTGCAGGTATTCGGGTTGTGGCGAGACCGAGGCGACGACATTCCCCGAGGCCAGCAGGATCGGCTGGCGAAGCTGCCCGTCCCAATCGCGGAAGGACAGCGCCTGCCCCTTGAAGGCGGCAAGCTGGAAAGCATCGCCGCGGATGTAATCCTCGATCACCTGCGGGTCGGTGGAATTGGTGCGGGTCGCCGCCTCGCCCAAGGACCGCAGGGCCATCCAGACCTGAAAATCCTGATCGCGGGCGGGACGCAGGGCCTGCTTCTCGAACCGCGACTGCCATTGCATCGCGCCCCATGCCTCGTGCGCGGGGTGCCAGTTCACGGGCGTCAGGCCCGCCGATCCGGCGACGGGACGCGCGTCCCAGGTGTGGAACGGCAGCCAGTCGGCAAAGACGCCGGCATGGTCGGCGGCGATCACGATGTCATGGGCAGCGGCCCGCTGCGTGAAGGCGGGCATCTGCGCCTGCACCTGCACATGGCCGCTGTCGGTTCGGCGCGCGCCGCCGGTATCCTCGAAAGTCCGCGTTTCGGTTATCTTTGCCCCGAACTTGGTGGCCGCGCGGCGATAGGCATCTGCCAGCGCGGTATCCTCGGGGTGGCTGCCTTCGATCAGGAACCATTCGTCCCAGCGTTTCCACATCAGGAACTGCGCCAGCGCGTCGGTCAGCATCGCATCGCTGGGCGCGGTGTGCAGCAGGTTCGCGCGGCAATCGACCCCGCGCAGCCGATCGCTGGTATCGGCGGCGTTGAAGACCAGCCCGCCCATATCGGCAAGCCGCACGGTGGTGTCCGCATCGGCCAGCGTCACAATGAAACGGATGCCGCCGTCCAGCAGGCGCTGCATCTCGGCCTCGGCCGTTTCTAGCGTGGCGCGGACCTCCAGCGTGGTGAAGGTCTGCCCCATGAAGCCGCCCGTGGTGGCATTGTCGGCGGTGCCAAGCGTGCCGCCCGCAAAGCCCAGATCGTCGGGCATCAGATCCAGCCGCGAGATCGGCAGCGGACCCGGCTTGTCCACGCGGATCACTGCCGCCACGATCTCTTGCGCCAAGGCTGGCTGTCCAAACGCCACGAGCGCGGCGAATGCCACTGTCTTCCGCATGACGGCTCCTCCCCTGTCCATTCAGACATGCGCGGGGGGCGCGGCAAAACCTATTTTCATATTAAGAAACGAATAAGCCAATGATTTCATTGCGCATCATACTTTCGTCGGATTGCCGAAGCCCCCCTGCGCCGTAACCATCCACAAAAAGCGGAGGATGGAATGCGCCTGTTCACACTGGCCCTGGCGGCCACGACCCTGATTGCCGGAATGGCCGAGGCGCATGGCCCCTCGCGCCAGAAAACCACGCAGGACGTGGTGCTGAACGCCACACCGGACGAGGTCTGGCAGGCGGTGGGCGATTTCGGCGACCTGTCATGGATGCCGGGCGTCGCCTCGGTCGATGCGCCGCAGGGGAACGAGAAGGACGGCACCCGCACCGTCACGCTGGACAGCGGCACGGTGCTGACCGAGGAGTTGACGAAATACGATCCCGAAAAGCGCACCATGTCCTTCCGGATGACCAAGGACGATATCGAGGCGATCCCGGTCACGAATTTCTCGACCGTGCTGACGGTGAAGGATGACGGCGGCAAGGCTCTGGTGGAAATGCGCGGCGGCTTCTATCGCGGGTTTCCGAACAACGACCCGCCGCCCGATCTGAACGACGACGCGGCGGTTGCGGCGGTGAATGCGCATTACCGCGCGGCGCTGGACGGGCTTGCGGAACGCTTCGGCCAGTGATGGATCTGGCGGCCATCACCTCGCAGAATGCAGGGGTGGTGACGATCGTCACGGATGGCGCGGTGACGGCGTCCGTCCCGGTTCCGGGCAAACCCGCCGCCGTGGCCGTCGATCCGGTGCGCGGCATCATCCATGTCGTCGCGGTGGAGACGAAGCTGCTGCACCGCATCGCCCCCGACGGGCGCGAGATCGCCCGCATCCCCCTGCCCGGCGCCCCTTTCGGCGTGGCGGTGGACCCGACGAACGGGCATTCGCTGGTATCGGATTGGGAAGGCAGCGGGATCGTCGAAGTGGGCGATGCGGTGCTGCGCGAGATCGCCACCGGGGCCGCGCCCTCCGGCATCGCGGTAGCGGACGGGTTGATCGTGACCGCCGACCGGGATGCGGACCAACTGACGCTGATCGGTGACCAGACGCGGCACGTCGCTGTCGGCCATCACCCGTTCGGCGTCACGATCCATGACGGGCACGCCTTTGCCGCAAATGTGCTGTCGGAGACGGTGTCGGTCGTCGATCTGGACAGCGCGACGCTGGTCGCAACCATCCCCGTGGGCGAGCGGCCCTATGCCATCGCCTTCGCAGCCGGACGCGGGTTCGTGACCAACCAATACGAAGAAAGCGTCACGGTCTTCGATGCAGCCTCTTGGCAGGTGATCGGCACCATCGAGGTTGGCGAATATCCCGAAGGGATCGCGCCCTACGGCGACCGCCTTCTGGTCGCCAACTGGTTCTCGGACACCCTTTCGGTGATCGACCCGATGGCGATGCAAGTGACCGAAACGCTGGACATGCCCGCAGGCCCCCGCGCCTTCGGCAGCTTCACCGCCACCCTGCCCTAGCTTTTCAGCGCCGTACCGAAATCGTCCAGGATCGGGACCCCGGCATCCTTCAGAATCTGGTCGATTTCCCCCTGATTGCGGCGGATGACCGAGTTCAACTCGTGTTTCCAGTTCAACTCGCCCGCGCGCACACCCATGGTGATGCGATAGAACAGCTTCGGCGTCGCGGTTTCGTGGATCAGCGGCACGGCGATCATATCCTCGCGCGCGCGGGCCAGCGGGCCACCGATTGGACCCCACAGGATCGCGGCGTCGATCGTGCCCGCCTCCAGATCCGCCAGCATGTCGCCCGCGGGGTTTTCCACCCGCCGGTCCACCACCAGATCGTATCCCTTGGCCAGCCCGATCAGGCCCAGTCGCGCCAGATGCGTCGCGGGCGGCGTGCCGGCGATGACGCCCACATGCTTGCCTTGAAGGCGCGGATCGGTCAGGCGGTCCACCCCTTCCAGATCGCTGCCGCGTTTCACGATCAGAACATGGGTCGAGGTGTAATAGTGGTTGGTGTTCAGAACCAACTCATGCCCTTGGGCGAAACCGATGATGACATCGCATTTCGCCGCCTGAAGCGTCTGGCGCACGAAGCCCGACACCATCGGAAACCAAGTATAGGTCAGCGGAACGTCCATCTTTTCCGCCATCAACTCCGCGATCTTGTTCTCGAAACCCGATCCGTCCTCGTGCGACATCGGGGCGTTGGCGGGGTCGGCGCAGACGCGAAAGGCGGTGCGGTCCACGAGGTCGGCGACCTGCGCGTTCGCAGGCAGGGCCATAGCTGCGGCAAGCACCGCCCAGCGCATCCCTCAGCCCCCCATGCAGGCGGTTTCCGCCTCGGTGAAGGCATCGGACTTCTCTGCCCGTTTGGCCGGACGCCCGCGCGGAACCTCGTCCGTGCCGCGCGCCAGGAGATAGGTATAGATGTCGTCCAGATAGCACATGACGTTGGGGTTGGTGCCAAAAGCGGGCATCACCGAATTCTCCGACGCGCCGACCTTCTGCCGCCCGCTGGCGACGACCCCTTGGAAGTCGTAGTAATCCATATGCAGCGCCGAAGTCTTCAGTGCGGGCGCATAGGTCGAACCCTCGCCATCCGGGCCGTGGCAGACATGGCATTCCGCGTGATAGCGGCGGTAACCCGAAAAGGTCGGCCAATCGACGGTGCCATCCTCGGCGATCTCGGGCACGGGTGTGCCTTCGGCGTTGAAGCTGCGGATGCCGTCATTGGAATCCACCGCCATATCCTTCTGCTGCGCGGCGGCACCCCCGGCCCAAAGCGCGATCAGCGCGGCGGCAAGGGCCATGCGTGGCTTCGTCATACGCTCTCCTCCCAAAGAGTCTTTCAGGGAAGGTTAGTGCGGGGGCCGGCACGTGTCCCTCAACCTTTAGTCGGGCATGAAAAAAGGGCCGCCCCGAAAGGCGGCCCCAGCCCGACCGATGTGCAGGATCAGTCGGGTATCGCAAACACCGTCAGCGAGCCGCCCAGCGCCGTGTAATCGGAAAGCGCGGCATAGCCCCCCACTGCGCCCAGACCGTCATTGGCATTGGTCAGACCCGCCGCAAGGCCGATGCCCGCCCAGCCGCCGGTGCCCGACAGCACGGCCACATACTGCTTGCCGCCATGTTCATAGGTCATCACGTTGCCGATGATACCGGACGGGGTCTTGAACTTGTAAAGCTCCTCGCCGGTCGTTGCATCGACAGCCTTCAGATACCCTTCCAGCGTTCCATAGAAGACCACGTCGCCCGCCGTCGCCAGCGCGCCCGACCAGACCGAGAACTGCTCGGGCAGCGACCACTTGATCTCTCCGGTCACGGCGTCCCAAGCGATGAAGTTGCCCATGCCGCCATGGCTGTCGGGTGCCGGATACATCGACAGCGTCGCCCCGACATAGGGCTGGCCGGCGCTGTAGCTGACGCGGAACGGCTCGTAATCCATGCAGACGTGGTTCGTCGGCACATAGTTCAGCTGCGTCTTCGGCGAATAGGCCGAGGGCTGCTGGTCCTTGGTGCCAAGCGCCGCCGGGCAGATGCCGGTGGAGTTGACGTCCTCGCCGTTCTGCTCGGTCGAGTATTCGGCGACCACCTGCGGGCGGCCATACTGGTCGCTCTCGGGGTCCATGTTGACCTCGGTCGCCCAGTTCACGGCCGGATCGTATTTTTCGGCCACCAGCAACTCGCCCGTCTCGCGGTCCATGGTATAGGCGAAGCCGTTGCGGTCGAAGTTCACCAGCAGCTTGCGCATGGTGCCGTCGATCTCGCGGTCGATCAGAACGTTCTCGTTCACGCCGTCGAAGTCCCATTCGTCATGGGGGGTCTTCTGGTAGAACCATTTGGCCATCCCGTCATCGGGATCGCGGGCCATGATGGTCATCGACCACTTGTTGTCGCCCGGACGCTGGCTGGGGTTCCATGTCGAAGGGTTGCCGGTGCCGTAATAGACGAGGTCCAGTTCCGGATCATAGGTGAACCAGCCCCAGGTGGTGCCGCCGCCGATCTGCCACTGGTCCCCCTCCCAGCTGTCGATCGAGGAATTGGCCCCGATCGGCTTGCCCAGAACCATCGTGTTCTCGGGATCGACCAGCATCTCCTCGTCCGGGCCGGTGGAATAGGCGCGCCAGGCCTGAGTGCCGTCCGCGATGTTATAGGCGGTGACATGCCCCCGCACGCCGTATTCCCCGCCCGAGATGCCGACCAGCACCTTGTCCTTGATCGGGATGACGGTTGCGGTGTTCGTCTCGCCCTTGGCCGGATCGCCGTTCACGACGCTCCATTTCACGTCACCGGTGGTGGCGTCCAGCGCGACCAGCGTCGTGTCGGCCTGGTGCAGGAAGATGGTGTTGTCGGCAAAGGCCAGCCCGCGATAGACCGTATCGCAGCACATCACGCCGATCACGTCGGCATTCTGTTCCGGCGTGTATTTCCACAGGATCTTGCCGTCGTTGTTCAGATCCAGCGCATAGACGATGTTCGGGAACGGCGTGTGGACATACATCACGTCGCCGATGACCAGCGGCGCACCTTCATGCCCGCGCAGCACCCCGGTCGAGAAGGTCCATGCGACCTGCAGATCGCCCACGTTATCTTTGGTGATCTGGTCCAGTTCCGAATAACGGTTGCCGGTATAGTTGCCCAACTGCGATCCGAACTGCTTGGGGTCCTGTTGGATCGCCTGCAGCGAGTCGTTTGCATGGGCCGCCGAGGCAAGTAGCGCCGCGGTCAGCCCGAGCGTGAGTCTCCTCATGGTCTTCCTCCCTGAAAAACCTGCAAAAGCTGCCGGGCCTGTTCCTCCCCGAACGGGGCCCTGCGGCTCTTATTCTGATCTTATTTGGCGGCGGTGTTCGCTTTGCGTCAATTCAAACACCGCTCGTTCCGCCCAAAGTATGACCTGAATGAAAAACGCCGCCCCGAGGGGCGGCGCGGATCGCGGCCTATTGTGACTGCGCCTGTAAATAGGCCAGCAGGTTCACGCGCTCCTGCTCCTGCTTCAACCCGGCGAAGGTCATCTTGGTGCCGGGGATCACGCCCTTGGGATTTTCCACGAATTTGAGGATTTCCTCCGGCGTCCAGACATGGCCTTCCTCGCCAGCCTTCTTCATCGCTTCGGAATAGCTGAACCCCTCCAGCGTGCCGGTCGTGCGACCGACGATGTCGTGCAGGTTCGGCCCAGCGCGCGAGGGCGCATCGGCGTCGACGGCATGGCAGGCCATGCATTTGCGAAAGACCTTCTGCCCGGCTTCGGCGTCGCCTTCCTGCGCTGCGGCAAGCGCGGGAAGACAGGCAAGGATGATGGCTAAGGTGCGGGACCGCATGGTTTCTCCTTTGGCTTCTTCGGCTTAGTATATAACGACGCTTCGGATGCTTTCACCCTTGTGCATC
>NZ_SMYN01000020.1 GCF_004959935.1 Falsirhodobacter xinxiangensis
CCCCTTCATCAACCTCCCGACCGAGCAACGCGCGATGTCGAAGCCTTCGCGACGCAGTTGCCGCCAGACCTTGCGCACGCCATAGACCCGATAGTTCTCTTCAAAAACCCGTAGGATCTCGGGACGCAGCGCATCGTCACGGCGGGCCCGGTCGGACTGCCGCGCCGGATCGGCACGCTTCGCCAGATGGCTGGAGTAGGTGGAAGGGGCGATCGGCAACACGCTACAGATCGGCTCGACCCCATGCATCCCTCGATGCCATCGATGGACGACACCATCACTTCGACCGGCGGTCGAGCTCCGCCAGCCCAAAATACGCGCTCGCCTTGCGCAAGATCTCATTGGCTTGCCGTAGTTCGCGGTTCTCGCGCTCCAGTGCCTTCAGCTTCGCGGCCATATCGGTCGAGACGCCCGCGCGCCGGCCGCTGTCGACCTCGGCCTTCTTGACCCAATCGTTCAGCGTATTGGCCGAACAGCCGATCTTCGCCGCAATTGACACAATGGCCTGCCAGCGCGACCCATGCGGCCCCTCGCCGTCGAGAACCATCCGCACCGCACGCTCGCGCACTTCGGGGGAAACTTGTTCGTTGTCTTGCTCATGATGCTCCAGTTGGAGCCTCCGGCAAGCCCGGAGCGGTTCACAGCGAGTTCTTCTCGCGCGACCTCGACCTGTGGGCTCATGCCAACGATGTCACGCTGGACTTCTCACTCCCCGGCAAGCCCGCGGACCACGGCTTCATCGAGGCCTTCAACAGCAAGCTTCGGTCCGAATGCCTGAACGCGCACTGGTTCATGAGCCTTGCGGATACACGGGAAAAGCTGGAGGCTTGGCGTCGACGCTACAACGAAGACCGACGCCACAGCGCGATCGGATATAACGTTACGATTGCCCTGCATTACCCCTGCGACGCAGCCAGCCTGTCACCATGACGAGGCCGGAAAATTCCAGTACTCGACGGTCCAAGGTTGGGAGCAGCACAATAACCATCGAACTTCGGTCGCAACTGGACGAAATACCAGTGGCAGGTCAACAGCTACTGGCTGTCCCGTAGCAAGATTGCTGATCGCGGACACGCTAACGCGCCGCCAATACACCCCGCATCGCCGCGACCAGAGGTGTCGTTGGCCCTGTGTCTTCCCATGCATATAACGACGTCGTCATGTCTGGCTCAGACCCGAAGACAGGGCTGCGCCGGACGGGTATTCCTGCAACGGCGCGGCATGGGAGCAGCGATATCCCGAAGCCTGCTTCGACGGCAGTGATCACATTGGGCAGGCTCGTGCCGGCAAAGGCCACGAACCATCTGCGGCCTTCCGCTTCTGCCCGGCGGAACATCTGGTCGCGGTAGAGCCCGCCCGGAGGGAAGGTGACGAGGGGCAGGGGGTCCGGCCAGTCGCCTGCGGTCTCTGCCTCGAACCAGCCGATCGGTTCGGGGAAGCTTGCGCGGCAGTCCCGGTCTGGCGCTGCCTCCTTCACGACGACGATGTCGAAGCCGCCATCGCGATACTGCGCCGTCAGCGCCTTGCTCAGCCCGGCGGTCACGTCCAGACGCACTTGGCGATGATCGGCGGCGAACCCGGCGAACAGACGCGCCATTTCCTTGGTAAGTATGTCTTCTGCAAGTCCGATGCGGATCGGAACGGTTCCCGACGGCTCTCGCAATGCGCGGGTTGCCTCCTCTTGAAGCGCGAGGATGCGCCTTGCATAGCCGGAAAGGCGCTCGCCACCTGCGGTCATGCGCAGCGGGCGCGCGTCCCGGTCGATCAAAGGTTGGCCAAGCTGATCCTCAAGGCGTGAAAGCTGCTGGCTGATGGTCGATTGCGTCATGTTCAGACGCGCCGCAGCGCGGGTGAAGCTGGCATCATCCGCCACCGCAAGGAAGGCGCGAAGCAGCCTGGGATCGAGCATTTGATTCATGCATGAACTCTATCAAGACATTTAATTTCTGAATAGGGAGCGGCGCGCCTATCTTACCCTTATCCGAAAACAGGAGTAGAAGATGACCAGCCGCAGAGAATTTCTGTGCCATACCGGCGGCATCGTGGCGGCGGGTTCCGTCCTCGGTGCGGGTGCGGCCAATGCCCAGACGCCCGTTGCCGATGATGTCGATACCATCCCGCATCGCCATTATCTGCTGACCGACGTTCGTCTGGAAAGTGGCTTTATCCATGAAGATGGCGTGGTGGCGGGGACCGAAACCACGCTGCACACGCTGGAGATCGAAGACGGGCGCATCGTTGCCATCCTCGATGCGCCAAGCGGGACGCTTCCGCGATACAGCGCGCAGGGGATGCTGGCGCTGCCGCCGATGCGCGATATGCACATCCATCTGGACAAGACATTTTACGGCGGTCCGTGGCAGGCGCCGCTGCCGCGCAAGGGCAAGACGATCATGGACATGATCGCGCGCGAGGAGGTGCTTTTGCCGCAGCTTCTGCCCACCTCGCAGGACCGGGCCGAGGCGTTGATCGCCCTTTTGCTGGCGCATGGCACGACGATGGCGCGCAGCCATTGCAACATCGACCCGGTCAGTGGGCTGCAAAGCTTGGAACATCTGAACCTTGCGCTTGCGGCGCGGCGCGATGATTTCGACTGCGAGATCGTGGCCTTCCCGCAGCATGGTTTGCTGCATTCCAAGGTTGACGGTCTGATGCGCGAGTCGATGGATCTTGGCGTTACCCATGTCGGCGGGTTGGACCCGACCAATGTGGATGGCGCGATGGAGGCGTCACTGGATGCGATGTTCCAGATCGCACTGGATCATGACAAGGGCGTGGACATCCACAACCACGAATCCTCGCCCGCGGGCATCGCGGCGCTTCGTTATATGGTCGCAGCGGTCGAAGCAAACGCCCCGCTGCGGGACCGCGTGACCTTCAGTCATGCCTTCGCACTGGCGCGTATGGACGAGGGCGAGCTGGCCGAACTGGCCACACGCATGGCCGATCAGGGGATCAGCGTCGCCTCCAGCGTGCCGATCGGGCGGGGTGTGATGCCGCTTCAGGCGATGCGCGACAAGGGCGTGACGATCATGGCCGGGACCGACAGCGTGATCGACCACTGGTCGCCCTTTGGCAGCGGCGACATGGTGGACAAGGCGAACCTCTATGCCCAGCTTTACGCGGGCAGCGACGAGGCGAGCCTTTCGCGGTCGCTGTGGATCGCGACGGGAGATGTGCTGCCGTTGGATGACGACGGCAATCGTGCATGGCCGAAAGTGGGCGATGCGGCGGGATTCGTACTGGCCGAGGCAAGCTGTTCGGCCGAGGCGGTCGCGCGCTGTTCGCCGCGCCGCGCGACGTTCCACAAGGGACGTTTGGTTTCGGGGAGGGTCGGGGCATGACGAATACCGAACGCGATCTTCAGGCGGTAAAGGACTACCTTGCCGCGTCGATGCAGCCCGATCCGGAACGTGCGGCGCAATTCGTCGCGCCGGGGTTCATCTGCCGATTTACCGGCAATCGGCGGTTCCACAGCCCCGACGGGCCGACCAGCTTCAACGCCGCCCGCTATGCCTGGGTCAAGAAGCGGATCGCCCGGTATGACTTAATGCCGGGCGATGGCGAAACCATCGTCTACAGCACCGGCCACCTTTATGGCGAATGGCCGGATGGGACGCCCTTCGATCACAACCGCTATGTGGACCGCTTCGTGGTTCGGAACGGTTTGATCGTCGAGACCGATGTCTGGAACGACAGCGCCGAATGGCTGCTGGACCGCGCCGCCTGACATCGTGGCAGAACTGCAACGCTTGATGGGGTATGCCTTGGCATGCCGCCATCGACGCTGCCGCCGCCCCGCCAAGGGGATATTCCGGTCCAAGCAGCAAAGCGAAGACCGACATGCCTCCGAACTCCGACCATCCCCTGCGTTACGACACGGTGAACGAACTGCATGGGCGGCCCTTTCCGTCGCTGGGCGTTCCCTGCACGGCGGTGGTCATGGCGTTCAAACAGCCGATGGATGCCGCGAACCGGGACCGCGCGCTGGATCACGCGCATCTGGTCGATCTGGTGGACCGTCATGCCGCGCCACATCCCCAGCCCGATGTCACGCATCATTCCAGCCCGATGGGCCGCGCCGCGTTGAAATGGGAAAGCCATACCGAGTTCGTGACCTATTCCGCGTTCATTCCCGGGATCGGCGACCGCCCCTTCGATCCGGCCGAGGCGGAGATATTCCCGCAGGACTGGATCGAAGCCGCGCCCGGCCGCCGCCTGACATCCCTGCTGATCCGGGTCGAGCCGATGGGCGAGGATCGCGCCGCGCTTCTGGCGCGCGCGTCGGAATGGTTCGTGCCCGAAAGCCTTGCCATCTCGTCGGTCGTGGATGACAGCGCGGTCGTTGCGGGGGATTTCCGCATCGACCCGGCGGGGCATATGCGTTTCGCGGTCTTCGTGCGCCCCGGCACCGGGCCGCGCCGCGTGGGCCGCATCGTCCAGCGCCTGTGCGAGATCGAGAATTATCGCGCCATGTCGATGCTGGGCCTGATGCGCGCGCGCAATCTTTCGGCGCATCTGAACGGACTGGATCAGCGCCTTGCCGCGCTGGTCACCGGCCAGGCGCGCCCCGAGCCCGAGGAGGCGCTTCAGGACCTGCTCTCGATCTCGTCCGAGTTGGAGCGGCAGGCGGTGGAGGTGTCCTTCCGTTTCGGCGCGACCGCGGCCTATGAGGCGATCCTGACCCAGCGGATCGAGGTCCTGCGCGAGCAACGGATCGCGGGGCGCCAGACCTTCGGCGAGTTCATGATGCGACGTTACGATCCGGCGATGCGGACGGTGAAATCCGCCGAACGCCGCCTGGCCGCCCTGTCCGAACGGGCGCAGCGCGCGGCGGAATTGCTGCGGACGCGGGTGGATGTCGAACGATCGGCCCAGAACCAGCGGCTGCTGGAAAGCATGGACCGCCGTGCCGACCTTGCCTTGCGTCTTCAGCACACGGTCGAGGGGCTGTCGGTCGTCGCGATCAGCTACTATACGCTCAGCCTCGTGTCCTACGCCCTTTATCCGATGGCCAGCGGCGTGGGCTTCAGCAAGGAACAATTGATCGCGGCACTGGTGCTTCCGGTGCTGGCGTCGGTCTGGCTGGTGGTGCGCCGGGTGCGGCGCAAGTTCCACTAGGGGCGGAAGACAGCGGGCGACAGGCCGCGCAGCGCGTTCCCCAGCCACAGGCGCAGATGGGGCAGGTCGGCGGGCAGCAGCACTTCCTCGCGCAAACCCTCGGCCATCATCTTGGCCCGCAGGACGCCCGGCAGCAGGCCGGAGGCGGCGGGCGGCGTCCGCATCCCGTGGCCCCGGTCGAAGAACAATGTGGTGATCGACCCGTCGCAAACCTCGCCGCGTTCGTTCAGCAGCAGCACTTCGTCGAGGTCACCGCGCAGATCCCGTCGCGCAGCGTCATAGCTGGCGCGGCGGGTGGATTTGATGCGCAGCCACGGATCGTCCGAGCGAAGGCGTTGGGCCGCCACCCCGACGCGCCACAGCGCGATGGGCGGCGGCAGGTCGGAAACCTCGGGCGCGGCAAGGCCATCGGGACCGCACAGGACGCGAAGCCGGGCGGGCCTGCCCGGTGGGCCGATCAAATCCAGCCGGGGCGCCGCCCATCCCATTTGCCGCGCCCCTTCCGCCAGCCGCGCCCGGTGCCATGCCAGCAGCGGACAGGCCGCGCCGTCCCACAGGACCGTCTCGATCAGCCTTGCACCAGCGGCATCATGTAGCGGGCTTTCCACAGCGCCTCCTCCCATTCGGAACTTTCCGTCGAATCCGCGACGATCCCACCCCCGACATTCAGCGTGATTTCATCCCCCCGCAGCGCCAATGTGCGGATCGCGACCGAGAAGGATGACGACCCGTCCGGCCCCATCCATCCCAGCGTGCCGCAATAGATACCGCGCGGATGCGGCTCCAGCGCGTGGATGATCTGCATGGCGCGGATCTTCGGCGCGCCGGTGATCGACCCGCAGGGAAACAGCGCCTGCATCAGCGTGCACAGGTCCGGCGGTGCGGCAAGCTGGGCCGTCACGCGCGAGGTCATCTGATGCACCGTCGCAAAGGTCTCCACATCGAACAGGTCCGGCACACGCACCGATCCGACGCGCGACAGGCGCGACAGATCGTTCCGCAGCAGGTCCACGATCATCAGGTTCTCGGCCCGGTTCTTGACCGAGGCACCAAGCGCAGCGGCCAGTGCGGCATCCTGCGCCGGATCAGGGTGGCGCGGAGCGGTGCCCTTCATGGGCCGCGCCTCGATCCGACCGCTGGCGTCGGTGCGGAAGAACAATTCGGGCGAGCGGGAGATGACGGTCGGGCCGACCCCAAGATCGGCGAACCCGCCATGCGCCACGGGTTGCAGATGTGTCAGCGCGGCGGCAAGGTCCGCCGCCGTCCCGTGCAAAAGCCGCGTCTGCATCGGAAAGGTCAGATTGATCTGATAGACGTCGCCCGCCGCGATCAACGCCTGCGTCTGCCGAAACGCCTCGCCATAGGCTTCGCGCGTGATGACAGGTTCGGGCGGTGCAAGCCGAACGGGCGCCGCGTGATGGCTCTGCGGCTGCGTCGGCACGTCGAAGATGCCGAAGGCCAGAAGCGGCTGACCCGGCACATCCAGCGAGGAAAGCCGCGCCTCGAAGGCGAATCCCGCTTCATAGGCCATCCAGCCCGCGACCCATCCACCGCCGCGCCGCGCCTCCTCCAGCCGCCGAAGCGCCGGGAGGACATCGGGAAGCCGATCGGCGACCACGACCTCTCGCGGGCTGCGAAACTCGGCAGCCCGACCTTCCGGCCCATCGTCAAGGATGATCATCCGCACCTCCTGCCGGACAGAAGCGTCGGCCTTTGGTGCCCGCGGCCGGACTGCCCGAGCACCGAATATCGCGGGGTTTTACAATGACCATGTGCCCCACGCTACTAGATTTCCTGCTTCAATAGAATCAACGGGTTAGAATGCGGGTGCCCCACGCTTTTTTACCAGTCCAGCCCGCTTAGGGTTTGCATGGCATCCTGCGCCAGAACGCGCCGCTTCGCCCCTTTGGTATAGATAGCTGTGGTCGTCGCCTTGGTGTGCGCCAAAACCGACATGATCTGGTGATCGGAGCATCCCATCTCGGCGAGCAGCCCGGCGAGGGCCTTGCGGATGCCATGCGATGACCGT
Organism: Falsirhodobacter xinxiangensis; assembly: GCF_004959935.1. GTDB lineage: Bacteria > Pseudomonadota > Alphaproteobacteria > Rhodobacterales > Rhodobacteraceae > Falsirhodobacter > Falsirhodobacter xinxiangensis. Next base: position 7,151 of record NZ_SMYN01000020.1, read on the forward strand.
TCGGTCAGCCCAGCCGCATCGCACCAACGGCGCACGCGCTGGCGCAGGCTCTCCACGCTCCCGAACGGCTGGCCCTTCTCGCTGAGCAGGTAGGCATCGCCCTGCACGGTCATCGCCCGTGAGGCATTAAACAGGGGCGGGGGCAGGGGCACGGATACCGGGGCCGATCCTTTCTTGCCGGGCTGCCATTCCAGCCATGTAATGCCGTCGCGCTGGACCTCGTGCTTTCGTCCAAGCAGCATGGCATCGCCGATCCGGCATCCGGTCATCATCAGCAGCGTCAGCCAGAGATGCGCCGTCGTTCCCGGCGGATGCACCGCGCGGAAAGCCTTGAGGTCTTCGGACGTCCACGGCTTCGCGCCGCCCTTGCTGATGTGTATCTTGCGAACGCCCTTTGCCGGGTTTGTCTCCATGTCGCCGCGCTCGATGGCGAAATCATACATCGCACGCACCGCCTTCATGGTATTGTCGGCTTCGGCCGGGGTGCGGACCATGTGATCGCGGACCTTCACGAACGCGGCCTGCGGCATGTCGATATCCAGATCGCCGTAGGGCGTGCCGTCCCGGTCGGGAATGGCGCACATGCGGGTGAGCTGGCTGCGGCGCTGCTTGAGGGTGCTGGACGATTTCAGCCCCGCATCGACCTCAGCCGACAGGTGGGCGAGGTATTCGTTGACCAGCCACCGAAGCGACATCTCTGGCACATGCACGGCCGCATCGCGCGCCCATCGGTTGCCGGCGCGCGCCGCCCAGTAGTGTTCGAGGAAGTCGGGGTGATCCGGACCCACCGGGATTGTCGTCTTGACGCGCGGCGCGCCCTCCTTGCGGACGCGGTGCCGCAGGTTTCCGGAGGGCAGGCGTTCCGTGAACCAGCCGTCGAACTTGTGCTTCACGCCGATCAGCCCGCCCACTTCTTCAGCGCGCTGCGATCCGTGCCTTTGGTGACGGGCGCGGGCGGCAGCTTCATCGCGCGGATCGTCCCGTCAGCCGTGATCTCCACGGTGTCGGGGTCAAAGCCTGCCTCGCGGACAGCCTCGATCGCGCGCACGACGGCGGCCTTCGTGAAAGCAGCCTTACCCATCACTCTTTCCTCCGAAACCGCTTAGCGGTGAATCTACCAACAGCCAGCCCGACAATGGAAGCGCCGAGCAGCCACCCCGCAGCGGGCAGCGGCACCTGCGACGGCGGCGCCTCATCTGCGCCCCCACCGATTGGCCGCTCCGGCACGCTTACCAGCCCCCGGCGCGGGTCAGGCGTATATGCGCCATAGGTGGGCCGCTCGCCCCGCCAGAACTGCGGTGCGCGTTCCGCCAGTGTCATCACCGGCGGCGGGCACATGAGGCCCTGCACCTGCTCGTATGGGGTCGGCGTCCCGTCCGCGCGGGCGTCCACCGCAGCCAGCATCAGCACGATCCCCGTGGCAGCGCCGACCAGCCAGCATTTGATACAGCATCGGGTCATGCGCCATCCTCCCCTTCATACGGCTCGCGGATCCGGCTCTGCACGGGGCTGCGGATGTTGGCTTGTTCGGTGAGGGGGGGCATTTCGGTGGAACGGCGGATAGACTTCGCGGCCAGCTTCTGACCGCGCCAAAACCCGACCTCGTGTTCATCCATGCCATCGCGCTTCTCAAGCTTGGCGTAGGCTTCATTCTCCATGGCTTCGCAGCGCCCCCAGACACCCCGGACTATTTCACGAGCCTCTACCTTCTCCAGCTTCCCGCGCAGTTCGGCGTTCTCGGCCTCAAGCTGTTCGTATGCATGTATAAGGCCCTCAACTGTTTCGCGTGTCAGATCGCATCGGGTCGCATCGGGCTTCCGGTCGAGAGCGCGTTTTACCCGCGCCACCAGCCACGGCGCTTGGTCTTTGGGCGGGGTCATGGCTTCGGATCCTGTTCTTGATCGGGTTTTGATCCGATCGGCTTCTGGGTAAGTATGTTGACGATTGTTCTTTGCTGAAACAGTGCCTTAACCGACGCCAAATCCTTGATTGTGTTTTGATTGCTCATCACCGCTCCCCCTTCTCGGCCACCGATCCACGGGCGAGGGCAGCTTCATACATCTCTTTGTATCTATCCCGGTCAGCTTCGGCTTCTTTACGTTTCTTCATATGCCATTGACGAGATGCTTGATTTCGGTCTCGCTCATAAACCAACGCCTCCACCTCGGGGGTGGGCTGCGGGGTGGCAGGTTGGGAAAGGGCGGTTCCATCCGATCCTGCGTGTTTGCGCTTGATCTCCGCAATTTGCTTCAATGGCATCCGAGCAATCGCTGCCTCCACCAGCGCCGTGTTGCCCGTGGGCGCGAGGGCGGCGCGGGTGTTCCACTCAGCTTTGCGGTTAGGTCCGTTTGCCCCACAATTTGTGCAGTATGGGTAGGGCCGAAGTCTTGTGAGGGTCGGGTCAATACCAGAACTTCCGCAGAACGGGCATGGCAGCAACTCCCCCTTCACACCCTCCACCGCCACAGGCGCGGGTTCGGCGGCATGGGTGGCGATGAGGGCGAGGACATCGCCGCGACTGATCCAATCGCCGTGGACCGCCGGATCGTGGCCCTCATCAATCGGGACCATCGTCCCGCCTTGATAGTCGCAATACATGCCGGGCAGCGCCTCGATCTTTGCTTTCAGGTCATCCATGTGCGGCCTCTTTGGCTGCGTTGAGTTGGTCCATCAGGCCACGAATGGTTTTCCGGTAGCCTTCCGCCGCGTCGGCACGTTCCTTGGCTTCCCGCTCCGCCGCCTCTTTGGCGTCCAGAAGGGCGCGGAGGGTGTCGGAATTGGTATCCTTGATGGCGCACCAGCCATAGCTGCTGGACTGAATGCGCTCTGCCAGCCGCTCCACCGCTTCCCGCGACAGGTCCGGTTTCGTCGTGTCGGTCATTTGCCTTCCCCCGTGATGAAGTCCCAGAAGCGGTCGAACCAATCGCGGCGGGGCGTGAAGCTGCTGCGGAACAGAGCCGGATTGCCCAGCGCATACTCGGGGCGCGGGACGAGCTGCCCGGTGATGCTGTCGTCGGCGGGGATGACCCGGCCATCGGCGATAGCGGCGTCCACGGCCTTCGCATCGGTGCGGCGGCGTGCCTCTGCCAGAGTGGCGGCAAGCGGGGTGGCGGTGAGGTCGGTCATGCTGCGATTTCCTCGACAAGGGGGGACCAGCGGGCGGCACAGGCCGCGGCGACGCCGGGGAATGTTGCACTCCGAAGCTTCCACCGATCGGGGCCCGGGCTTGCGCGGTGAACCTTCGACCAGGCGGCGTGACGCTGCGGATCATCGGTCTTTCGCGGCGGGGAAAGACGATCGGTAGCGATCAGCGGAGCAAGGCCGCGGAGGTAGAAGCCTGTCGCTTTGAAAAAGGGCTCTCCGAACCACCACGGCTGGACGATTTGCGGCTTCGGCAGGCTGGCCGGCATCAGCGCCTTCGCGTGTTTGTGCATGACCGGGTTCTCCACGGCTATGCGGGGCACCGGCGCGTTCCAGCAGGCAGAGAACAGTTCGGCACCTTCGGCAAGCTCATCCCACATCTCGGCCAGAGTCCGTCCGCGCGGTGGGGCGCTAAGCCAGCGAACGCCGCTGTTGCAGAGGCGCGTGCATGGCGGATGCGCCACCACAAGCATGTCCCAGCCATCATTTAGCAGTCCCCGCACGTCACCTACGATGTGCCGATTGCTTCCATCGTCAGCCGGCAGGAGGTCGCAGGACCAAACATCGTGGCCGCGGGCGGCGAAAGCGCGGCGCATGGCGCCCGACGTTTCGCAGCCAATAAGGATTTTCCATGCGGTCATTTCGCCACCTCCTTCGCGGCAATCTCGCGGGCGATGTTCTCGCGGATCAGGGCGCCGAGCATCGCGTTCATGGCGGCGCTCAGCTCGGCCTGAGCGGCGGGGTGGCCTATGAGGGTCACGCGCGGCTCCTTGGGTTCACCCATTCGCCAGCCAGCATGTCGGCGACGACGGGCAGAAAGTCGGTGTCCAGCCCGTTGCGAGCTTCCCATGCCGCCTTGTCGCGGTGGATGGCCTCGGGGCCGTCCTGATGGCAAAGCTTACAGAGTGGGATAGTCTGGAAGTCGCTGACCTTGCGGCTGCCGTAGCGCCCGCTGATGCAGTGGTGGGCATCGGACGGGCCGGGGGCGGCGCAGATCACACAAGGCAGGGCCTTAATCGCTGCGATGTGGCGCTTGGCGGCCGCCGTGCCGCGCTCGGGCTTCGGTGCCTTGAGGCCCAGCGGCGGGCGGCCTGCGAGGTTGCCGGGGTGCACGCTCATTGCTTGCGCTCCTCTGACCACAGGTCCACGCCCTGCTCGGCGCACCAGGATTCAATGAAGGTCTGCATGTCGCTCATTTCGCGGACGGTCAGATCCGAAGACCGGAAGCCAGTGGGGAAGAAGCTTTCGCCGTCCAGCGTCGGCAGGAAGCTGGCCTCCTTGCCCATGGCGCGCATGAAGATGCATTTCCACGACTCGGCGGGGTAGGCCTTGCCGTTGATCGTCATGCGCTTGGCGATGCGGCTCAGCATCTCCCACATGCGGTCGTTCTGCTCGTCGCTGCGCTTCGGTTCCTTGAACTCCACGCGCCACCCATCCGGGACGCGGGAGGTCCAGACGCCCAGCTTGGCGCGGTCGCGGCTGGTCTTGAGGGTGATCGCGTGGCGTCCAGCCATCTCAGCCTCCGGTCATGTTGAGGGTGCGCTCGATCAGGACGCGCTCGACGCGCGCCCGCATTTCCTCGGCTTGGGTGTCGTCCTCAATGCCCAGCTCCATCACGACGCGATCAGCGACGAGGCCCTTGCTGTCCCATCCTTCTGCGATGATGGGCTGGATGAGGCGCCAAACGTCACCGTCGTTGCGGGGGAGCGCGGCCATCATTTCGGCCTCCCGAAGCGGAGCGAGGCGGCCCCCATGCGAACCACAGCCGGGTCTTTGTCTTCCTTCGGTCGGATGATCGACTGGATGACGCGAAACTTGTCCTCGGCCGCCTTGATCGTGTCCCACTCTGGCACGAGCGCAGCCCAGTAGCTGTTGACCTCTGCCATCTGCGGCAGCCGCTCGCGCAGTCCGGGGATCATGTCCATGGCCCGCTCGCAGCGACCGAAGTCGCCGCCGTCGTGCGGATAGCTGCCATCACAGGGAAGGCCGAATGCCCTGCAGACGATGGCAGATGCAGAAAGGCCGGTGCTGCGCGACATTGCCCACGCGAGGGCTGCTTTGTGATCAAGGTCCTGCATCAGCGGACCTCCGGGCCAAAGGGAAGGGCGCTGTAGATGTCTGCCTTATGCATGGTTTTTCCGTCCTTGCTGGCTTGGCCGCGACGAGGGCGAGTGACAGCAGCCTCGGCTGTCCAACCCATCTTCATGCGCGCGTGAATGAGGGACTGGCTGATGCCGGTTTCGTCAGACCATTCGGCGGCGGTTTTTGTCTGTCCGGAGATGGTCAGGAATTTCGAAGAGCGCCGATTTCGGCACTGCTCTTTGATGGTCGCCCAACGGCAGTTTTCGGGCGTGTAGTCTCCATCATTGTCGATACGGTCCAGCGTATGCTTGCGGGATGGGCGCATCCCCATATCATCGACGAACGCTACAAAATCGACAGCCCAGCGATCGCAGATGCTGATGCCCCGCCCGCCGTAGCGGTGATAATTAGGGTTCTGCTTGTTCAAGCACCTCGCGCGCATACCATTCCAAATGATGTATTCGGAGGCCGTGTTTTTCGATGTCTTGAAGCCGTGGCGATAGTTGCTCAAAACGGGATCTCCCCGTCGTCGAAGTCCGTGCTCCGCCCGCCGCTTGAAGGCCGCCCGCCCGCGCCATAGCCGTCGCCGCCGCGCGAGCCTCCCCCATCGCGATCCTGACGCTCGCCGCGCTGTTCGCCGCCGCCCAGAAGCGTGACCTCGTTCGCGCGGATCGTCAGATAAGTCTTGCCCTCATGCTCACGGGTGCTGAACTCGCCCGAGACGGCGACACGCGTGCCCTTGGTCAGATACTGTGCCAGCTTTTCGCCGCGGTTCCCCCAGAGGCTGACGTCGAACCAGAGGGTGCGCTTTTCCTGCCCGACGCGTTCCTCGACAGCGACAGACCAGCCGGTCACCTTGTCACCGTTCTGGGTGGAGCGGGTCACGGCATCTTTGCCGATGTTTCCTGCGATGCTGATCGATTTCATCAGGCGGCTTCCTTCTGTTCGGCGAGTTGCGCCTTACGGTCATCCTTGGCGCGGATGACTGCGGGGCTGGATTTCACGCTGGGCGGCAAGTCGCGCCAGATCGCGGCAAGCGCGTCCAGCGTGTCTGCGTTGCCGATGCTCTGGCGTGCGATGATGGCCGGGTCCGGCTGTGCCGGGTCGCGGTCTGTATGGTCGATGCTGTCGTGATCGGCGTCGTCGCCTGTCTCCAGCCCGAGAGCCTTGAGCAGCGCATATTTCACGGCATAGCTCATGGCCTTACCCGGCCCCTTGTCTTGGGGGTCGATGCCATAGCCGAATGTCGGAACGTCGAAGAAGTCGGCAGGCTCGTCGATGTTGACGAAGCGGACAGTCATCGCGCACTCGGCCCGGTTGCCGTTGTGTTGGTGTTCGCAGCGCACGGGATAGTAGACGATGCCGTGCTTGAGCAGGACTGGGCGCACCTTGGCCGTCACCGCGTCATGGGACACGATGGTGTAGTTCATACCCTGCTTGCGCTCTTTCTGGATGTAAGTGACTTCGCCCATGGCGGCGGCGAGACGCTGGTGAATGTTCTTTGCGGTCATGTCGGTTGCTCGATCAGGGTTTCACGCGCGGCGAGCGCCGCATCAAAGGCGGACAGACGCTGGCGCAGCAGGCGCATTTCACTCAGGGATTGCTCGTCGAAGGCATCGCCCCGGCGCAGGGCTTCGGTCAGGCGCTCGACACCGCCCAGCACCATCACGGCAAACACGTCGCGCGGTCGGCTGGCATCCTGGACGCGGGGCAGACCCTTCATTTCGGGAACCTCTTGGCCTGTGCCAGCAGCCGCAGCGCTGCGGCGCGGGCATAGGCGGCGGATTTGGGCAGGCCTTGGCGCTTGGCGTCGCGCCAGTAGCCGATCTGCTGGACGGCGAGACTGATGGCGAAATCACGGGTGCTCATTCCGACCACTCTACGAATGCGGGGTTGCGGGCCTGCTCCAGCGTGGCCGTGTTCCGCGCGGTCAGGTGGTTCACGACGACTGCCACGATGGCGGCAGCGGCCATGACCGACGCGAACCCGGCGAAGAAAGTCAGCACCTGCCAGATCGGGAAACGGCGCTCGTTGGGCATGGGCGCGGCGCGGGTGATCCGCTTCGGCGCTGCGGCTGCCAGACGGGCGGTGTAGCGTTCGGCATAGGTCGGTGCCTGACCGGCGAGAGTCAGGATGTCGTCGCACCAGCCTTGCAGGTCATGGTCGCTGGAACCGTCGAAGAACTCGGCCAGATCGACGTGGCGCAGGAACTCGGCGTGGGTGCAGGTCTGGCCGTTAGGAAGCACGATCTCGGCATCCATGCCGCCGAAGCGGAGGACGGGCGAGGCGCTGGCGATGATCGACCGGGCGCGGCGGGTGAGGGCAATATCGGTGGGCGGGCAGAGAGCGTTCATGGTCAAGCGTCCAGCATGATATGAACGCAGCCATCGCGTTCGTTGCAGGGCATGCGTTCCGGATAGCCTTGCAGCGCCTCATCGCCCTCTCGCCGGATGGACCAACCATGCTCGGTGCCGCAGGGGCATTCGCGCTCGGCAAAGCTGCTGACTTGATCGTCGGTGAAGTCGGCGGGGACGCAGACTTGCATCGAGAAAAGGCCGTGTCGGGTTACTTCGGGCAGATAGGCCATGTCAGGCTCCATCGGTTGAATGAAAGGCCCGGTCGGCAGGGGACGGTGAAGCCGACCGGGAGTTGCGCCGCAGTGCCGGGACAGGCACGAGGCAGCGGCGGGTTCGGGTTATTCGGCGGCGATGGCGGGCGGCTCAACGAAGCTGCCCCAGATCACCGGGCCGTTCAGGTCGCTGTCGCGGCGCACCTCGGCCTCGGCCCGACGGATCAGATGCCCGGCGTCCACGGCCAGCCCATCGGCCAGCAGCAAGACGTCGGCCATGACGTGATCCAGCAGCTCTGCATCGGACGTCGAGCTATCGGCGTCGGGGTGGTGAGCCTTGATCATGTCGAGGAAGGCGCGGGCGTGTTGGGTGGGGGTCATCATCAGTGGTCCCTCCGCAGGTCATTCTGGTGATCGGCCCAGTCGTCGAGGGCGTCGCGCTCTGCTTGGCGGACGGCTTCCTCGATGGCGGGCTGGGCGGCTTCGTGCAGGCGGTCGAACTCCTTGCCGCCGACCATTTCCTCGAAGACGTGCGGCGCGCATTTGTGACCGCCCATCTGGACGCTCAGCATCTGGCCGCTTTCGGCTGCGAAGGTGGCGTCCAACTCCATGTCAGCAGCCCACGAGACGTTCGGCTCGATGGCGACGGTGACCTCGGTGGTAAAACGGGGGCGGGCGGGGCGCACATCCTCGGGCGAGGTCAGGCGCCAAGCGTCGTAGAAGGCTGGGAGGTTGTGCTGGCCCATAAGTCAGCACTCCATCAGGCGGGCGTCGAGGGCTTGGACCTTGCCCTTCTCGGCAGCGATCAGTCCCGACTTGTCGCCCCCGGTCAGCGAGGACATGGGAACGGCCAGAAGGAAAACGCCGATGGCATCCCCGGTCGCTGCGCTGTTCTGCTGCTTGGACAAGGTTGCCAGTCGCTGCGTGGAGGCGTGGTGCTCGGCCCGGGCCTGATGGCAGGACATTGCGCTGAACATCCCAGCGGGCATGGGCGTTGCGGCAATGCTGTCGGGGCGCTGTGCGCAGGCGGCGGCCAGAAGCGGCAGGGAGATAATGGCGGCGCGGATCACTGGTGAGCCTCCGTCGAGAGCACGGGGCAGAAGACGCCATCAGCATCACGGACGCACTCGATCGGCATGGCGGGCATCTCGGCCAGCGTCACGCGAGCCAGCGACGGAAAGCGATACTGGATCAGCGCGTGGTTCGCGAGGATCACGCCGGGGATCGGCGCGCCGTCAGGGGTGGCAAGGAAAGCGGGAATGGTCATTCGGTGGCTCCGTTGGTTCATGTGAAAGCGGTTCATGTGCCGCGCCTTCGATGAACCTAAGATGCACGTCATGCATCAACACGTCAAGCCCCCATGATGCACAATGTGCAACATCGTTGATGTGCGAGAATCGCCCGTGCTATCCTCCCCCTGCCAGTGCCGTGCTGGCGGCAACAAAAAGCCCCGTGCGCGGTGGGGTGAAAGCATCGCTTTCTTCTCCCCTCGTCCGCGCTACCTCCGTCGCAAGCCCCCTGCCGCTCTAACCGCTCAGGAGGAGCGACATGCTGATCTTCATAATCGTCATCGCCCTGTGGACATCGTTCATCGCGGGGCTTTCGCAGCTCCTGTGCGGGGCTGCGTGGCGGCGCGTTCTGGCGGCGAAGCTGTTCGGCCTCGCCGCCGGGGCCATCTTCGCGATGCTCGCGGCCCAGCCTATAATGGTTGCGATGGGAATGAACGTCCTGCCCGCACGTTAGTTAGGTGCGAGCAGGAGGATCAATGATGTGGAAGGTGCCACTCGACATGATCGACGACGCGGGCAGGATCGTGAGGATCGATGACCTGCAAGGCGCTGGACGCGAGATCCAGGATCGCTGGAAGACGATGCCGAAAGCGGAGCGCGCCGCCGCCTACCGGGCGATGGTGGTCGAGGCGAACGGTGGGAGCAAGGGCGCGGCGCGCGATGCCGTCCGGGCGGCGCTGATCGCGAGCGGGATGCGCGAGGCATAAAAAAGCCCGCCGGGAAGGGCGGGCTCCGCATCGGTAATCATTCGCACATGAACGCAGGCTTGCGGAAGCCGGTGATAGTATAGCTTTTCTGGGCGTTGGGTCGTCCAAAGAGAGTATAAACGCAATCGCTCTCAATAACTTGGCCGCCCGTTGTTGTTGCGGTTGCATAGCTCCCGTAGCTGGAAACATTTGTCGTAACTGGCGTTACATAAGAGCTATTTTGCGACCATTGGAACGCACGACGGCCGTCAGGGAGGTCGAGGGCGTTCATAGGTGGCCCGTAGTCCAGGACGACCTCAGTTACGTCCTTTCCGACATACCCTTGCATGAGTTGAGAGGCGCAGCCGGACATCAAAAAGAGGCCGCTGGTGACTACTAGAAGGTGTTTTACGGCATATTTTCGACAAGTTGAAATCATCTGGTAATCCCCAGCTAAGTTTAAACTGCGACATACCCACGGTTGACCGGAATCGCTTTTCGCCGCTAACGTGAACAGAACGAGAACAAAGGAGTGCCACGTGACTGCCGCGGAAGAACAGTTCAGGACGGAAGTTGCCTCCCTCAACGACCATCAGCTTGATCTTTTCCTGACGCTGTTTTCGGATTTTCTTCGCGAGCAAGTTCAAGAAGGTCGAACACCTTCCCCTGCTTCGACTCGGGAACCTGACGAAACGCTGCGAGAAGCGCGGCCTCGACGGGCGAGCGGTCTTCGGCGAACAGGTCGGAAAGGGTGACGCCCAGCACGTCCGCGCACCTCTGATAGGTGGCAAGCTTGGCCGTTGAGGCCATCTTTTCGGCGCGCTGAATAGTGGATTGATCCACGCCGACCATCTCGGCGAGGTCACGCTGGTTTAGGCCTTTGGCCTCTCTGATCCGGCGTAAGTTCATAGCCAAATCATGCACGTGATGCATGGTTCTGGCAAATGCACCACGTGCAATTCTACCATTGACGGTCAGATGCATATCGTGCATCATATGGCTATGTCAAACCTCTCCGATTATCTCGCCAAGAACGGCATTAAGCAGCGCGCATTCGCCTCCGAGATCGGGGTCGATCCCAGCATCGTGTCTCGGTTGGCGCGCAATGAAATGACGCCCAGCCTTCAACTTGCTGCCGATATCGAGCGCGCGACGCGCGGCGCGGTGAAAGCAATAGGCTGGGTCAAAAAGGGCCGGGCAGGCACGGCAGCGGTGCAGCGGCGGGCGGTGTGATGATGCGTCATATGCACGAAGATTGGCAGCTTAACCTTGTCGCACAAGGTGTTGCCCGCAAAAATAACGCAGGTGCGTCATGACAGCCCCGCGCGAGTGGAAGCTCGGTAAGGATGCCGTCGGATCCGACACCTTCACCAGCGATGACCTGATTATCACCCGCCACAAGCTTGCGGGCGTCCAGCTATGGCGCGGCACCGGCATGGACCGCGTGCTGGTGTCCCTCGGCTTCACGTCCGTCGAGGGTGCCAAGCGGTATGTGGAGGATCGGCTATGATCCAGAACGACAGCCGCGCCTTCCGTCTCGCCAAGCTGGCGCAGGAGCGGAAAGACCTGATCGCCGCCCGCGACTGGGCCGCGCATCTGATGCAGTGCCAGCAGGTCGGCAAGTTGACCGCGCGCCTCTACGCCGTCACCCACGCCATTCTCGCGGAGGGCGGCAAGTGATCCACCGCGTCGAGCTTCCTTGGCCGTCCTCGGCCCTCTCGCCCAACGCGCGGGGCCACTGGCGGATCGCGGCAGCGGCCAAGGCAAGGGCCCGCCGGGACGCAAACATCGCTTGCCGCGCCGCGGGCGTCCGCAACATCGACGCGCCCGCCCTGCACCTGTCCCTGACGTTCTGCGCCCCGACCAGAGGCCGCCGCGACATGGACAACCTGCTCGCCTCCATGAAGGCGGCAATCGACGGCATCGCCGATGCCACCGGCGTCGATGACAGCACCTATTCCTTCACCCTGGCGCGCGGCCCGGTCCGAAAGGGCGGGGCGGTGCTGGCCGAGATCACGAGTGCCGAAGCATGAGCATCAAGATCATGTCGGCCATCTTTGAGAGCGAGACGCTGGGCCCGACGCAGCGCCTAATCATGCTTGCTCTGGCCGATCACGCCGATGACGCAGGGCGGTGCTACCCGTCAATTGCCCGCCTGTGCCAGCGCACGGGGCTGGGCGAGCGGGCAGTTCAAGGCAACATCCGCGCGCTGGTCGCGGCGGGATTCATCACCGTCGTCCCGAACGCGGGGCAGGGGCTGGCGAACCTGTATTTCGTCCGCGCGACCCCCGCATCAGATGCACCCCCGCAGGAAATGCACCCCCGCAGGAGATGCACCTCTACCCCCGCATCTCGTGCGGAAACCCCCGCAGCAGATGCACCCAAACCGTCAAGAACCACCATTGAACCGTCAGAAGAACCCCCTGTGGGTCCCCCGGCGGTGAAGCTCCCCGACAAAGCGCGACTGCCCGAGGACTGGGCACTCAGCGACGAAGGTTGGGCCTACGCCCGTTCTCAGCAAATTCCCGACGAGGTCATTCGAGATGAAGCAGCAGGATTTCACGCATATTGGAGCGACCGTCGTGACCGCGATGCGTCAAAGTCACAGCGCGGATGGGAACAGTGCTGGGCGACGAACTGCCGTCGCATCGCCAGCAGATACCGCCCAAGTCGCAGCATGGCTCGGTCGCCAGCGCCCGGCGGACATGGACGCAGCAGCAGTATCGCGAGCATCGTCGCACGGCGTCGAGCTGAAGGTCAGGTATGAGCTACGCTTTCCCAGCGGTCCGAATGGCGAGCGTCTGCCGTCCTATTCGGTTGCAGTGGGATGCGAGGTCGATGGAACCACGAATGCGCTCGAATCCGCCATCGAAGATCTGCGCAAATTCCTGACCCCGGCGCCCGCGCGCGACATCGAAGCATGGCTTGCGGAGTTGTCGGTCATCGTGGCCCGGCGCGCCGACGACGAGTTCGGCGAGGAGTTGCGAATTGCTGCCTATGCGTCACGCCTTGGTCGATACCCTGCCGACGTGGTGCGGGATGTTCTTCTGCGCCAGTCCTACCGGTTTTGGCCGACATGGGAGGAACTGGAGAAGCGCTGCGATGCGATGACCGGACCGCGCCGCCACATGCTGCACGCAATGGAGCGCGGACCTGCCACCCCCGAACCTGTCCGTCGAGCCGCAACCGAAGCCGAGCGCGCCCGCATTCAGGAACTGGTTGATGAGATGTTTCCGATGCGATCCCCGGAAATGCGCAAGCGGGCCGTAGACGAAGCCCTGCGCGGTAACTGCATGGGGGGAGCAGCGGAATGAACGCCATCATCCAGCAGAACCGCTCCAGCGCCGTGATGCAGCAGCGCACCGAGGCACACGACAGCCTCGACGATTTCCCAACCCCGCCATGGGCGACGCGAGCCCTTTGCGACTGGATCATGGAACAGGGCGCGCTCGTTGGGCCGTGCCGTGAGCCAGCGGCGAATCGCGGCCATATGGTCCAGCCCCTGCGCGAGTATTTCAGTGCGGTCGAAGCATCGGACATCTTCGATTACGGCGCTGGCTTTCCGCAGGCTGATTACATGTTTGGCCCTGCGCCGGAATCGGTCGGTTGGACCATCACGAACCCGCCGTTCCGTCTGGCTGAGCAGTTCATCGAGCGCATGATCGCGACCAGCACCGTCGGCTGCGCAGTCATTGTCCGCAGTGCGTTTCTGGAGGGGGTGAATCGGTTTCAGCGCCTGTTCAGCCAGACGCCGCCAACCGACATCCTGCAATTCACTGAACGCGTCGTGATGCACAAGGGAAAGCTCTCGGCCACCGGCAGCACCGCCACCGCCTATTGCTGGCTGGTCTGGCGCAAGGAAGCCGCAGGAATCGCCACCCGCTTTGACTGGATTGCCCCGTGCCGCAAGCGGCTGGAACGCGCCGAAGATTACGCAACAATAGCCCGCCGGGCAGGGGGTGAGGCATGAATATGATGACCGAAGAGCAAACCGCCGAAGCATGGGCAACTATGGCCCGTGCCGAGGGTCATCGCCGCCGTCTTCCCGACAACCGCAACCTCAGCCGGTCCCCAGACCAGTCGTGGCGCTCCGAGCGCGCGGCGGTAGTTCGTGCGGCCATTCTCAAGGCTCATGCCGAAGGCAACCGCCGTTCCGAGATCGCCGCGATGGTCGGCGTGAGCTCCAGCCTCGTGAACGAGACGATCCGCAACGCGCGCGGCGAGGGTAGAGCATGAACGCCATGACCCCCATCCACCCCGAGGACGTCATCCGTGAGCGCATGATCGCGATGGCCCGCCGCGACCGCGCCGCAATTGCCAAGCGCCACAGCGCCCCGGTCGAGGTCCAGCCCGTCAAGATCGCCGTGAAGGCCGCGCCCCGGTCTGCCTATGCCCCGCCGCGGCCCGCGCCGGTGTTGCCCCGCATCCGTCCGAGCGCGTCGCCGGCACCCCGCCCGGTGTTCAAGCCCAAGCAGATTGCCCACCAGCCCGGCACCCCTGTGACCATCCGAGGCGTGGAATACCCATCCCCCATCGAAGCAGCCAAGGCGCTCAGTGTCTCACGGCAGACGATCTACGTCGCGCGGACGAACGGGCGCCTCGATTTCGTGGGCCTCGGTCGAGGTGCTGGCAACAATCGGCATGAGGTCACCATCGAGGACGTGACCTATCCGAGCCACTCGGATGCCGCCCGCGCTCTGGGCGTCAGCAGATATTACGTCGCCCGCATGGCTGAGATCGGCAGGTTCATCACCCGCGCCGAGCATGTGGCGATCACCCGCGAGCAGGTTCTCGAACTGGCTGCGACAGGGATGTCCTGCCGGAAGATGGCCGAGGTCTTGGGCTTAAGCCCATCCAGCATTTCCAATCACAAGCGGGCGCTGGCCGAGGAGGGAAAGGCATGACGATGCGTGTCACCATCAACGGCGTTACCTATCGCGACGCCAAGCAGGCCGCAGCGGTCCACGGAGTTACCGTCGGCCGCATCTATCAGGCCATCGAGAAAGACGGGATCGTAGGTCGACCCTCTGGTCAGGCCAAGACAGCCAAGGCCATCGAGGTTCTGGGGGTCAGGTTTCGATCCTACAGCGACTGTGCGGCGGCATACGGCGTCCCGGCGGTGATCGTGTCTCAGATGATGAAGTTTGGCGGCGTGGAGGCTGTCGAGGCCATGGCGCGCAAGCAGACGCAGGAGGCCCGCACATGACCGACAAAGCAGGATACCCCCAAGCTGCGTTCGGCGGCGACACCATCCGCACCGTCACGCTGACCCCGCAGCAGGCCGTCGCAGAGCTTCGCGACCTCGTGACATGCCGCTGCCATGACGCCTTCATCCATCGTGGGCTGCATGACCCAGCTTGCAACCATGATTTTGCTGAAGCTGTGGAGGTGCTCGCAGCCCTGTCCATGCCCGCCCCCGCACCGGCGCAGGCGTGGCGCGACATCGGCACCGCGCCAAGGGACGGAACATTGATCTTAGCTTATCGCCCGCAAGCGGCACAGACCGGAGATCCGGTGATAGATGTGGTCAGGACGCAGAAGTATCCCCGGCGGTCATTTCAGGGTGTTGAACACTACACGGACCGAGCCTGTCACCCTACCCACTGGATGCCACTTCCCGCCCCGCCCGCCGCGCTGATCCCCGACACGGAGGGCGTGTGAATGCCGAAACGTATCCAGCGCAGCCGCGCCAAGGGATGGAGGATGCCGGACGGGGCAATCTACGTTGGGCGCCCCGGGCTGTTCGGCAATCCTTGGTCGATCGCCGAGGCGCGAGAGTTCGTGGAGGAAAGCGGAGATCAGCGCGACCCTGCTGCAATTGCAGTCGAGTGGTTCCGCGTATGGATCACTGGAACCGGGCATCAGGGGCGTCGCTATCCACCGACGTCACGAATGATCCAGGAGCGCCTGCGGGGCAAAGACTTGGTGTGCTGGTGCCCGATCGGCAAGCCCTGCCACGCGGACGTCCTGCTGGAACTCGCCAATGCGGAGGCTGCATGACCTCCACCCTCCCCATAGCCCAATGCACCGGCAAGACCCGCCCACTCGCCCCGGCAGAGCTTGCCGCCCTCGTCCAGTGCTACGGCAAGGACCGGCTGACCGGCGCACAGGCCCACGCGCTAGCCCGCCGCAAGGGCAAGCAGTTCAGCCCGTATCGCTGCCCTCACTGCGGAGGAAACACATGGCACGTCGGGCACCCACCGTTCCGCAAACCCAGGAGGCCGCAATGATGGACGCCGAAGTGATCCGTATCGAAGTCGCCCACGATAAGCCCATCAGTGGCATGTGGCACTGCGGCCCGAACCCGTGCTGGATCACCGCCACGCACCTGCCGACTTTGGCGAGCGTCCGCGTCTATTCCGGCGGAAAGGGTATGCACCAAGCGCGGCAGGCGGCCGTCGATCTGTTGGAGATGATGGTCGACCAGTTCGGCGCAGATCCGTGCAACTTCCCCGCCGTGATCGCACCCACCCCCGAGCAGGAGAAAGCATAATGGCGAGCCACGCCGAAAAACGCCGGAAGAAGCAGCACGCCCGCGCGATCAAGTCTATGGCGGGCTTTGACCTTGCCCCCGTGCCGCGCCGCCAAGAGCAGACCCGAGAAGGAGGGCGTTTCGTGAAGACGCAGGAAGATCCCCGCAACGCCGCCCTGAACGTCCGCTGCATCCGCTTCGGCCTAACCCCCAACCGCAGCAACCGCCACAAGGTCAGCGGCCCGCACATGGCTTGCGACATTGGCTTTGTGATGGAGGCGTGCTGCGGCGATCGCGAGGTGTCCAGGCTGTGGGATACGTGGCAAGGCTGGGGCGCCGCTGAGCGGGCATATCGGCTGCGGTATCTCGGGCAGGCTGAAACCCCGGCGTCCAGTGCCATCGCCATGCTGCCGGAACCCATGCAGACCGACGAGGGTCATACCATTGACACCCGCAGCCCCGACGAGCGGGATCGGGACGCTGTCAACAATTGGATGCGCTGGCGCGGCAGCCTCGGCTTCTTGTCCAGCCATGAACAGTCGCTGCTACAAGCTGCGCGCCGTGAGGTCGGCCCGACGCTGTGGGATGCTGGACCGACGTCTCACGGGCGCGAGGTACTCAACGCTTTGCGACGTCTCGCAGATATTGCGGAAAAGCGTTGACACCGCACAAAATCTGTCTAACGTGCTTATCATGCTGAGCCACCACAAGCGCCTAAGGGAAACCTCGGGCGCTTTTTGCATGCCGAATTCTGGCGGTGACGATTTCGGGTTGGGCTTCTCCCGGCCGACCGCAAGCGCTGGAACTACCCCGGCGGATCGTTGCCACCTGAGCGCGGAATAGCTCGCAGACCAGAGAAGAGCCGCTGCGATACTGGCCCGGTGGAGTTGATCACCACCGCCACGCTCACCCCACGACCCGCCACGCATCTGACGCAAGCGCAATCCCGGTGGGTCCCTATCTTCACCCCGGCAACTCAAACGGTCATCCGCACAACCGATAAGCTGACATGGGCGCAAGCCTCAACTCGTTGCCGGGGCGCCATGGGTGTTCGAAGACGGGAATGTCCGGCGGGCGGCGCTAAAGCGTGGGCTAAGTGCGGAACGCGCCGTAGCCGAAAAGTCCGATTGCTAGAAGAAAAAGGACAAACCCCACCACCCTTGTCCAGCTGTTGTCAATCTTCTTGTAATCCGCGACTTCAAGCAGAACCAAGGCGGCTGAAAGCCCGAAACTCCCAATACCGAATAGAGCTGCTGCTTTCTCTTTCACGGTCCCTGCGGGGAATGGTATCGAAAAAGCGACCCCGAAGAACGTCAGAGCCAGCACCATAGTGGCCACTAAAAGTTTCAAACCAGCCGGAGCTTCATTGAGAAGTTTGGACATAACGTAATCCTTGCATATAGTTGACGGCTTGCGCTGTATGCAAAAGGTCGAATGTATGCAACATGATCACGGCCAGCACATGCGTCGAACAGTCATTGCTAGGGTTCCGGCGACATCTACAACCACTTCGTCGTGTCATCGGGCAAATCTTTGATACCTGAAACCGATAGCCATACTTCGCGCTCATCTAGGTCTTTAATGTACCGACCTTCATTCAGCGCCACTACTTTAACTCCTGCGAAGCTTCCCCATTCTTGCAGTATGGCTACGCTGCTCAGAGGGACGGTGAAGCGCGTCGAAGACCTGCCCTCATAGGTCGCCGCTAAGACATGCGCCAAAGCGGATTGTAGTTGGACCGCATGGGTTTTCCGAAACACGTGGAATTCTAACAGGCGGCGCTCTTGCGGCGAGAGGGAGTTCAGTCGTTCCATGTTTTCCTTGTGCGAAATCCAATAGAGCCATCCATAGAAAGCACAGAGACCCAGACAGCCGGCGACTACGCATCCGATGATTACGTCTCTCGACAGCCCGGCAAAGTCCATGATTACGATAATCGCGCCGATGGAAGCGTATGTCAGGAACTCTTTCATCTCAATTTGCCTCGTGTGTTTCGATCGGTCCGGAAGCAGTGATCACTGCTCAAGCATCATAGCCTCCGCCCCTGTCCTCCACGTCGCATAGAGCGCGGCGGTGTTAATAGGGCTACATCGCAATATGGTAAAAATCTCCACCATCAAGCCAGTCATCAAAATCATAGCCCCACGCATCGGACGTATGCCAGCAGGTGAGGCGGCGCGTCACCGCGAGAGGGACGAAGCCCTCCATTGGCGCAAGTGGTATAAGACCAGCCGCTGGCAGAAGCTGCGCTGGTCCATCCTCGTGCGTGACGGCTTCACCTGCGGCATGTGCGGAAGGCTAGAGGGGCAAACTTCGCAGCTGGTGGCCGACCATAAGACGCCGCACAGAGGCAACGAGGCGATGTTCTGGGACGCAGACAACATCTGGTGCGTCTGCAAGGGCTGCCACGATGGAGCCAAGCAGCGCATGGAGCGGCGGAAACTGTAGAAAAGTTATGAGGGCTTACCCTCTGTCCTGCGCGGCGATTTCGAAGCCAAGCCCGTTCGCGGAAGTATGCGAAAGTTATGGGCGAGTATAAAAATCAGCCGCGATCCAGATGAAACTCGTGAGCGCGAAAAATCGCTCAGGCCACGGGGTAACGCCGGGGGGGGTGCCCAAGAACCCTGATCGGGCGTCGCCTCTAGACCCGCGTGGGTAACACGCAAATATTTTTTCCCTGCTGGGGCCTTTGACCCCTGCGAACCGAGGCGCGAACCTGACATGGCAGACGAAAAAAAGCCGGTCGATTGGGCGGGCATCGAGAAAGATTATGCCAACAGTGATTGGTCGGTTCGCGAGATTGCACGCTGGTATCAGATCTCCGAGACGGCAATTCGGAAGAGGGCGAAGCAGGCAAAATGGGTTCGCAAGCCCGACGCAAAGGGTTCGCAACCCGTTCGCAGGGTTCCTGATCCTGTCGCTGACCCTGTGATGATGGCGGGCGTCGATGCCACCGACCCCACGCAGATCGTGGGACGCGGCCACAACCTGATCTTCCGACTGCTGGCTGAGCTGGACGCCGTCACCACGCACCATACCGATCTGGCCGACATGATCGAAGCGCATGAGGAAGATCCGCGCCGCCGGGCGGCGATGATGAAGGCAATCGAGTTGCCGGGGCGCGCAAACGTCGTGAAGGCATTGGCGACCGCGTTCAAGACGTGGAACGAGGCACAGGCACCGGAAGGCAAGAAGGCGCAGCGCCAGGCGGCGGCCGAGAAGGTGGCGGGCAAGTTCACGCCCCGCGGCGGTCCGAAGCTGGCGGTAAACAATGGCTGACTGGTCCACGGCCTGCCCGGACTGGCAGGAACGGATCGTCGCGGGGCGTGGCCTGATCCCATTCGGACCGCTGTTCCCGAACGAGGCAGAATATGCGCTGGAGGTGTTCAAGGCACTTCGGGTTGCAGACCTTCCCGGAAAGCCGACGTTCGGCGAGTGCTGCGAGCCGTGGATCTTCGATTTCGTTGCGGCGATCTTTGGCGCGAACGACCCAGAAAGCGGCAATCAGCTGATCAGCGAGTTCATGCTGCTCATCAGCAAGAAGAATGCGAAGTCCACGATTGCTGCGGGCATCATGCTTACGGCGCTCATAACGGGATGGCGCCAAGAGGACGAACTACTCATCCTAGCGCCTACGATCGAGGTCGCGGGGAACAGCTTCAACCCAGCGGCGGCCATGGTGCGCGCCGACGAAGAGCTTAACGATCTTCTGCATGTGATCGATCACCAGAGGACGATCCGGCACCGCGTCACTTGATCGTCCCTGAAGGTGGTTGCGGCGGACAATGACACGGTATCGGGTAAGAAAGCAGGTCGCATCCTGATCGACGAGCTTTGGCTGTTCGGGTCGAAGCCGAAAGCCGACGCCATGTTTCGGGAGGCTACCGGCGGTCTAGTATCGCGGCCCGAAGGTTTCGTTATCTACCTGACGACGCAATCGGACGCGCCGCCTGCCGGTGTGTTCAAGGAGAAGCTGGACTACGCCCGCGACGTGCGGGATGGAAAGATTGAGGACAGGCGCTTCCTGCCGGTGCTCTACGAATTCCCGGACGCGATCGTTCAGTCAGAGGGGTTCATGGACCCCGCCAACTTCTACATCACCAACCCGAACATGGGGAGGTCCGTGTCGAAGGAGTGGCTGGAGCGGGAAATGGGTAAGGAGCTGGCGAAGGACGCCGGCACTCGCGCCACGTTCCTAGCCAAGCATTTGAACGTTGAGATCGGGATGAACCTCCGGGCGAACAGATGGCCGGGGGCGGACTTCTGGCGGCCGAGGAGCGACGAGTTGACGCTTGAGAGCGTTTTGGATCGTAGCGAGGTCGTAGTTGTCGGGATCGACGGCGGGGGGCTGGACGACCTTTTCGGGCTTTGTGTTCTGGGTCGTGACCGAAAGACCAAGGACTGGTTGGCCTGGCATCATGCGTGGTGCCACAGGGGCGTTCTGGACCGGCGCAAGAGCATTGCGGCGCGGCTACGAGATTTCGAGCGGTCAGGCCACCTGACGATTGTCGGGGATGAGCTGGAAGACATCTCGCAGATCGTGGAGTTGATCGGTGACGTTGACCGGCGCGGCATCCTTGCCAGCGTGGCGGTTGACCCTGCGGGGCTTGGAGAGTTCGTGGATGCTCTGGCGGAGATCGGCGTGACGCAGGAGGCCAACAAGGTCGTCGGCGTCTCGCAGGGCTACCAGATGATGAACGCCATCAAGACCGCGGAGCGGAAGTTGGCGAACGGAACGCTGCTGCACGACGGCTCCGCAATGATGGATTGGTGCATCAGTAACATCAAGATCGAGCCGACAGCGACCGCCATTCGCGCCACCAAGGCGACGGCGGGTGACGCGAAGATTGACCCCGCAATGGCGCTCTTCGACGCGGTGGCGGTGATGTGCCGTAACCCGGAGGCTGCCCGCCAGCCCGAATATCAGATCATGTTCGTCTAGGAGGCCATGATGGAACGCAAAGAGCGCGCGTTTTCGACGCTTGAGATCAAGGCGCTGGACGAAGCTACCGGAACGATCACCGGCATCGCTTCCACGCCGACGCCTGACCGTATGGACGACGTCGTCGTGCCGACCGGGGCAAAATATCAGCTGCCTATCCCTCTGCTGTGGCAGCACAACCATTCCGACCCGATCGGTCATGTCACCGAAGCGAAGGTGACGGACAAAGGCATCGAGGTCGTCGCCAAGGTTTCGCTCGGTGTCACCGAGGAAATCGACCGCTATTGGAAGCTGATGGCCGCTGGATTGGTCCGTGGTCTTTCGATTGGCTTTCGCGGACTTAAAGTAGCCCAGATCGAGGGATCTTGGGGTGTAGAGTTTCAGGAGTGGGAATGGCTCGAATTGTCGGCCGTCACCATTCCCGCCAATGCCGAGGCGAACATCGCCACGGTAAAAGAATTTGCGGCGAAGCCTGAACAGGCCGCCGCAATCCGCCAGCCCGCCCAGAAAGCCGCCGCGTCCGGCAATACGCTTCCTGTGGTCAAGCTGGATGGTTCCGCCCGCGTCCGGGCAAAGCCGTTCGTGATCCGCAAGATCAACATCTGAACGGGCGCCCTGATCCGACCCGTGGGCGGGGTCATTTCACATAGAAAGGCCACAAGATGGCTACCTACCTTGAGCAGATCGCTGCTTTCGAGGCCAAACGCGCTTCGAACGTCGCGACCATGAAATCCCTGATGGATACCGCTTCGGAAAAGGGCGAAACTCTCGACGCCGACGCGCAGGACCAGTTCGATGAGCTGGAGCAGGAAAACGCCGCCGTCGAAAAGCACCTGACCCGCCTGAAGGCGATGCACGCTATGGACGCGGCCACAGCTAAGCCGGTGGATGCGACCAGCACCAAGTCCGCTGCCGAAAGCCGTTCGACCACCACCGTGGCCGCGCGCGTAAAGCCGAAGCTGGAAAAGGGCGTTGGCTTTGCCCGTCTGGCGAAGGTGAAGGCACTCGCGAAGCTGGATGGTGAAAGCGTCCGAGAGGTGGCCAAGCACCTCTACGGCGAGGACTCTGAAGTCTACGGCGTCGTCGCCAAAGCTGCGGTTCCCGCCGGCACGACCACGGGTGCGACATGGGCTGGCCCGCTTGTGGGCGATGAAACCAGCATCTTCGCGGATTTCGTGGAGTTCCTGCGCCCGCAGACGATCATGGGCCGCTTTGGCACCGCGCCGGTTCCTTCGCTGCGCCGGGTTCCGTTCCGCACCGCCCTGATCGGGCAGACGTCGGGCGGCGACGGCTACTGGGTGGGTGAAGGTCAGGCCAAGCCCCTGACAAAGTTCGACTTCTCGCGCACCGTGATCGAACCGACGAAGGTCGCCAATATCGCGGTTGTGACCGAGGAAACGCTGCGCAACTCCAGCCCGTCGGCCGAACTGATCGTCCGCGACCAACTCGCCGCCGCGCTGCGCGAACGCCTGGACATCGACTTTATCAACCCGGCTAAGGCTGCGGTGGCCGGTGTGTCGCCGGCGTCGATCCTGAATGGCGTCACCGGCATCGCGTCGTCCGGCAGCACCGCTGACGATGTTCGTGCAGACATCGCAGCCCTCTTCGGTGCCTTCATTGCCGCCAACAACGCTCCGACCTCGGGCGTGTGGATCATGCAGGCCACCACCGCGCTCGCCCTGGGCATGATGGTGAACCCGCTGGGCCAGTTCGAATTCCCCGGTGTCTCGATGACCGGCGGCACCCTCCAAGGCCTGCCGGTGATCGTGTCGCAGCACGTTCCGGCTGGCATCGTCGCGCTGGTCAACGCCAGCGATATCTATCTGGCGGACGAGGGCGGCATTACGGTCGATATGTCGCGCGAGGCGTCGCTCCAGATGGACAACGCGCCGACGATGAACTCGACCACGCCCACGGGCACCTCGGTCGTGTCGATGTTCCAAACCAACAGCGTGGCGTTCCGTGCCGAGCGCGAAGTTGGCTGGGCGCGTCGTCGCGCCGATGCTGTCGCCTACTTGACCGGCGTCGCATGGGGCGCTCCGGCGGCTTCTCAGGGCTGATCAAATCGGGCGGGGCGCTTCTGGTGCCCCGCCAATCCGAAGGAGGTTCCCATGAAGATGATGACCACCAAGCCGCTGCGCTACAACAATCGCTCGATGGCCACGGGCACGGAGTTCGCAGCGCGTCCGACCGACGTTCGCGTTCTGGTCGGTATCGGCAAGGCCCGCGTTCTGGACGAGGCTCAGGCGGCCGATGAGCTGGAACTGGTGCGCGCGGAATATGCCGACGTCGTGGGCAAGAAGCCGTTCCACGGCTGGGATGTCGAGACGCTGAAATCGAAGATCGCTGAGGCGAAAGAAGACTGATGCCCGCCATCGCCGCCATTGTTATCGCCCTTGCCCTTGCGAGCGCCGGCGCTGCCTCTGGCGGTGTCTATCTGCTGTTCGGTCTCGGCTGGGCGCTGATTTGCGGCGCGGCATTCCTGATGTTCTTTGCGGCCATTCTCAGCCGAGGGGTAACCAATGGCTAACTCCTTGATCGCCGGTATCGGCCGCGCGCTCGCGCCTCGCACGAAGGGCGTATCGTCCGTCCCCTCCGGGCGAGGAGGATGGGGCGCAATATACGAGAGTTTTGCGGGTGCATGGCAGCGGAATGTCGTGCTGGATCGCGATGCGCTCTACGCCAACCCCTATATTTTCCGCTGCCAGTCGATGATCTCCCGCGACAT
Source organism: Falsirhodobacter xinxiangensis (assembly GCF_004959935.1). GTDB lineage: Bacteria > Pseudomonadota > Alphaproteobacteria > Rhodobacterales > Rhodobacteraceae > Falsirhodobacter > Falsirhodobacter xinxiangensis. The sequence goes on from NZ_SMYN01000020.1 coordinate 31,060, forward strand.
ATCCAAACTGCGCGTTCGGCTGATGCGAAAGGCGGCGCACGTTTGGTCCGAGGTCGAAAGCGCTGACCCGCGAAGCGTCGTCCTGCGCAAACCGAACGGCTTCCAGACCCGCAATCAGTTCTTCGAAGCATGGTTCCTGTCGAAGCTGGCCCGCGGCAACACCTACGTTCTGAAGCAGAGGGATGGTCGCGGCGTGGTGACAGGCCTCTATGTGCTGGACCCGACGCTGGTGCAGGTTCTGGTGAGCGACGCGGGTGAGGTCTTCTACAACCTGTCGGTGGACAACCTGTCCAGCATTTCAGCCGATGTGGTCGTACCTGCGTCTGAGATCATTCACGACCGATGGAACTGCCTTTTCCACCCTCTGGTGGGGATTTCGCCCCTGTGGGCCAACGCCCTGAGCGGGACGCAGTCGCAGAGGATCAGCGAGAATGCTTCGGTGTTCTTCTCGAACCAGTCTCGACCCGGCGGTGTCCTTACTGCACCGGGGGAGATCACGAAGGATACAGCTACCCGCCTCAAGGAAGAATTCCAGAAGGGGTATAGTGGCCAGAACGCTGGTAAGGTCGCCGTCCTCGGCGATGGGCTGACGTTCCAGCCGATTGCAGTGACCGCCGTCGATAGCCAGCTTGTTGAGCAGCTGAAGTGGACAGCGGAGACGGTTGCAACGACATACGGTGTTCCGCTCTACAAGGTCGGGCTGGGCGCGATGCCGACCGCTAACAACCTCCAGTCGCTAAATGTCGAGTATTACAGCCAAGCCTTGCAGGGACTGATCGAGGACGCGGAAAGCTGCCTCGATGCCGCTCTCGGTTTCGACGGCACAACCATCGGCGTGGACTTCGACATCGACGGCCTATTGCGCATGGACAGCCTGACGCAGATGGACGTGTTGGAAAAATCTAAATCTGTCCTGACGCTGGATGAGCGGCGGCGGAAGTTGGACGCCGCGCCGGTCGAAGGCGGCAATACCATCTACCTCCAGCAGCAGGACCACAGCATCGAGGCGATCGCCGCGCGCGACAAGCTTCTGATCGCGCAGTCTGTCGCCCCCCCCGCGCCGCCGATTGCGGAGGCCCCTGAACCCAATCCCGAGCAAGAAGCGACCGCTGAGCGTGCGTTCTTCGCCGAAACCCTGCTTTCCCTTCGGAAGGCGCTGGAGGCAGCATGATCAACGCGGAGACGTTCGGGCAGGAATTGGCGGGCATCGTCAAGGCAGCTACCACACCTTTGCTGGCCCGCATTGACGCGCTGGAGAAGGCGCTGGCCGACATGCCTGTGCCAAAGGATGGCAAGGACGGCACCGACGGGAGGGACGGCGCAGATGGCTCTCCGGGGAAAGAGGGTGCCCATGGCCGCGATGGGATTGACGGCAAAGACGGCGCTGATGGCGCACGCGGCGACGCGGGCGAGAAGGGTGCCGATGGACGCGATGGTCAGGATGGGGCGCCGGGCGCTGATGGGCGCGACGGGGCTGATGGTAAGGACGGCGAGAAAGGGTCGGACGGCATCGGCCTCGCAGGCGCGATGATCGATCGCGAGGGTGGCCTTGTCCTTACCATGTCGAACGGCGACACCAAAGCGCTTGGCGTTGTCGTCGGCAAGGACGGAATGAATGGTCGCGATGGCTCTGACGGAGCGAAGGGTGCCGACGGTGCAAATGGCCGGGACGGACTTGGCTTCGAAGATATGGAATTCGACACTGACGCCCATGGCCGTGTAGTCGCAAAGTTCGTGCGCGGGGACCTGGTCAAAACGGTGCGGCTGCCGGGTATCACCGACATGGGCGTTCATCGTGCCGACGGAGAATACCTGAAGGGCGATGCCGTCAGCTACGGCGGATCGCTCTGGATTGCGCAGGAAGACGGCCCTGAAGGGCGGCCCGACACTGGCAAGGGGTGGCGGATGGCAGTCAAGAAAGGCCGCGATGGTCGTGACCTCAAGCCCAAGGGGGCCTGAAATGCGGCAGTTCACCGACATCTATCAGGTCAAGCAAATGCTGCGCATCGACAGCGATGACCAGAACCTGATCCTCGATCAGCTGGTCATCGCTGCTAGCGAGGCTATTGCAGAGTATATCAAGCTGCCGACTGAAGCGGCGGACGACGATGTGCCGTATCAGGTCAGGATTGCGACTGTCATGCTTGTCGGCCACCTGCTGCGCGGCCCCGATAACGACGTAGAGGGCGCATTCGAAACTGGACTGCCCGCGCCGGTGAAGTCTCTGCTCTATCCGTTGAGGATGCTGACCCTTGCCTAGTTTTCACACCCCTCTATCAGCTGGAGAACTTGACCGTCGCGTGCAGTTTCAGGTGGTGACCACAAACGACGACGGATACGCCGAGGTCGAAACATGGTCCGATGTTGGTTCTCCTCGCTGGGCCAAACGGCAGGACGTCAGCGATAGCGAGAAATACCACGCACAGGCCAACATATCCGAGCTTCGCACACGGTTCACCGTGCGCAGCGATAGCCTGACACGCGGTGTGACAACGAGGGACAGACTGATCAGCGAAGGTGAGACGTTCCACATAGTCGGCATCAAGGAAATCGGCCGGCGAGATTGGCTAGAGATCACGGCCAGCGCCCGGAGCGACCAATGAAGATGAAGGTCGAGGGGCTGAAGGAGCTTCAAGCGTCTCTCGATCAGATCGCCAAGCGATCAACGCAGACGGCGGTGATGCGGCGGGCGTTGACGAAGGCGGCGGAACCCATGCGGGCGAAGGCCGAGGCGCTGGCACCTATCCGGACGGGCGATCTTTCGGAAGGCATCAAGATCAGCACGCGGACCGTGGGTGAGGTTGGGGCAGCGGCTTATTCGCGGACCATGCGCGCGACGGGCGGCGATAAGGGCGCGTCGGTCGCGGCGATGCGGGATGCGCGCCGGGAAGCGCGGGCCAGCGGGGTCAATCCGCCGGTGCAGCTTTTCATGGGGCCGACTGTCGGCAGCGGGTCGTTCTACGGGGTGTTTCAGGAGTTCGGCACGCGCAACCACGCGCCGGACCCCTTCATGCGCCCTGCATGGGAAACCGAAGCGAAGGCCACCGTCGATCGGATCGCGCCGATGCTGCGGGCCGAGATCGACAAGGCAGTGGCCCGCGCGGCCAAGAGGGCGGCGAAGAATGGAAACTGACCTCCGCGTGCTGGTTCTGGCTCTGGTCGATGTCCCGGTGAACTGGGGTAAGCAGCCCGCCAAGGCCCTGATCGGCGTCGTGCTGAACACCATCAGCGATGTCGAAGCGCCCCACATGCGCGGCCCGGACGGGCTGTCGGTGGCGCGGGTCCAGATCGACACCTATGCGGACACCTATGCCCGCGCAAAAGAGATTTCCAACGCCATCCGCACGGGGCTGAACGGCTACCGCGGCGGGCGCTTCCAAGGCGTGTTCCTCGACAGCGTCAGGGACAGCTACGACACCAGCGACACGACGCCCCTGCATCGCGCCTCGCTGGATTTCATGATCAACTACGAGAGGTAAGCATCATGGCTGACGGTATGATCGGCTACGGCTCCACGGTCCGGATCGGTCGTGGTGCAACCCCCACCTGGACCGAACTGGCCTTGGTGGGCGACATCGAAATGCCGGATGAGCAGGTCGATGAGATCGAGGTGACGCACATGAAGTCGCCCGGTCGGCGCAAGCAGTTCATCGCTGGGCTGATCGACGGCGGCGAGGTTTCGATCCCGCTGAACCACATCCCCGGATCGACCACCGATGCGCTGCTGCTGGCGATCAAGGCCACCGGCGAGCAGGTGCTGATCGAGATCACGCTGCCCGCGCCCATCGAAGAGACGCCGACGCCGGAGGTGTTCTCTGGCTATCTGAGCGGCTACGGGCGCACAGCCCCGGTCAGCGACAAGATGACGGCGACGGCCACCTTTCGTCTGTCGGAGGCTGTGGAGGTCTGATGGCGAACCGTTTCATGGGCGAAGTCACGGCGCAGGCGGATGGGGAAACCTACACTCTGCGCATGGACATGAACGCGATGATCGAGTTCGAGGACGCCACGGGCATCGACCCGATGAAGGCGTTCGAGAACGCCGAGGGCGGCGTCGCCAGCCTGAAGGTCATGCGGGCCATCATCCACGCGGCAATGAAGCGGCACCACCCCGACGCCAGCGTGGCGGTCGCGGGCGACATCTTGTCGGAGGATCCCACCGTCGTGGGCCGTCTGATGGCAGCCGCTGCGCCGGAGCCGGAGAAGGATGCCGGGGGAAAGGGCACGGCCGGGGCCAAGCGGGCGGCCTGACCATCCCGGCCATGCTGGAGGCCTATATCGAGGCTGGGTTCGATCCTGCCTCGTTCTGGTCGCTGACGCTCCGGCTTTTCCAGATCCACATGCGAGGCGCACAGGCCCGCATCAGGCGCGACCAGCAGCAGGCCACGACCACCGCCTATCTCACGGCGGGGCTGACGCGCATCAAGAAGCTTCCGAAGCTGAAAGACCTTCTCCGGCAGCCGGGCGAGAAAATGGACGTGGGCATCGCCCTCGGCCTTGTCCGCGAGACGCTGCCCAGGGTCACGCTTGCCGAATGGCAGGCCAGAGGGACGATTTATGGCAAGCGGGAGGAGCGTTAGCGGTCGCGTCTGAGTTGATCGATCTTTTCTGAGACTGCCTTAACCGCCTCCGTATGATCTGCGATCATCTTCATGATGCGAACGACGTCAGCCGGGTCGGCGATCCCCGCGTCAAAGGAAGCCTCAAGACGCGCGACTATTTCGGCATTCATGCTGCGGTTGTTGGTGTCTGCGGCGTTCTTGATCTTATCCCTGAGGCCATCTGGGAAACGGACGGTGTATTGATCTGCGCCGCGTCCAACAGTTGCCATGAGAATCCCCTTCGCTGACCGCATTACTGTAATGTTTCTGCTTGACGTGCAATCGCATCACGGTAATGTGGAGTTACGGTGATACTATGTGGAAGGAGAAGTGAAGTGAGCTTGCAGCGCGTTCCGTTCGGGCTTCGGATGACCGAAGACCTTCAGGACTGGATCAAGATGAAAGCGAAGCGGGAAGACAGGTCGCAGAACTATGTCATCAACCGCATTCTGGCGAAGGCGATGGAAGATGACCACGTCAAGGCCTGAAACGAGAAAGGCCACCGGGGCTGCAACCCCAATGGCCTTTAATGAAACCCAACCGTCTAAGAAAGGTATCTGGCTGTGAATATGCCACTCAACCCTCAACATTTCAATGACCTCGTGACGCCAGCGTTGCGGACGACCTCGAAAATCATCGCTGAGCGGTTCGGAAAACGTCATGCAGACGTTCTGCGCGCCATCCGAGATATGGTGGAAAAAGAACCGGTCTGGGGTCAGCGCAATTTTGCGTCGTTCAAAAACAATGACTTAACTGGCGAGAGCACTTCCCACTACGAGATGACCCGCGACGGATATTCGATGCTCGTTATGGGGTTCACCGGAGAGAAGGCGATGGAGTGGAAGATCCGCTTCCTCGAAGCCTTCAACAAGATGGAGGCAATCCTTAAGGCGCAATCGCAGCCGGTCGCGATTGATCTGAACGACCCGGCTCAACTGATGCCCCTTCTGGCGAGCTACACCCAGCGAACCCAGATCGCTGAGGCGAAGGTCGAAGTGATGGCTCCGAAAGCTGATGCGTTCGACGTCCTCGACGCTTCGGAAGGGTCGATGACGGTGCGCGAGGCGGCGAAGGTTCTGGAGGTGCCGGAGCGCAAGTTCATTCGCTGGCTCGAAACCCGTGGCTGGGCGTTTCGGCAGAACGGTGTCGGCCAATTGCAAGCCTACGTTGATAAGCGAAACGCGGGCTACCTGACCCACAAGCCGCGCACTTACTTCGACGAACGAGTAGGCGAGAACGTGACGAAGCCGCAGATGATGGTCACGGCTAAAGGCCTTGCGCGTCTGGCGGCCGTCTTTTCGAAAGAGGGAGCGCCAAAATGAACCGCCGCAACCTTCTTCGCTCGGCACCTGCCGCTGGCTTCGCCGCCTTGCTAGTCGGCGCAACACCCGCCATCGCGGCGGAACAAGCCGAAACGCCGATCGCCGCGATGTTTCGTGAATGGTCAGCCCTATACGCTTTCATCAATTCCGATGAGGCGCGCGGCATGGACGATTTCGAATGGACGCCGCAGCACGACCGCATGTGGCGAATCGCGGACGACATCATCGAGATGCCCGCGCAAAACGCTGCCGACTTTGTCCGCAAGGTCATCGCTAATACGTGCCGAGGAGAGCATGGACTGCCGGATCACAGTCAGGCACCCGCGCTTTGGAATGAAGCACAGGCGCTGGCGGCTTAAAGATAGGACGGTCCCTCAGGGGGCCGTCTCCAACGGGATAAGGTGCTCCCGCAGTTTTGCGCATATGCCTTTTGCGAAAGGATTTGGCTCAGTCGCCTCGGCGGTTTCCATTTCGTGGCGAGCCTGCTTGATTTGCTCATCGCTCGGGGGGTCGTCCAATCGCCTCGCTTCTTCTTCGAAGTTGCGGAATGCGATATCAAATAGTTCGTTATCGCCAAATTGAGCGCGGCACATCGCAGAGATGGCCAACTGCATTCCGGCAGTCTCAAACTCTGGGCTAACCGCCTCAGAGGATTGAGCGAAAGCGCAGGAGGCAGAAAGAAGCAAGGCCTGCCCCGCCGCTCGAAGGATGGTTACGGAAGTCACCTGAACTTCTCCACTTCGCCATCGTCATATACCAGCCCCCGGATACATGTAGAGATGACGACATCTTCTTTCGCAACGTCCGCTAGACGCAGATTGCTGTATATACCTGTTTGTTCGACAGTGCCCCCGGCATCGATCTTCATGTCAGGATTGAAGGCGATCCGAAGGATATCCCTGCCTAGAACGTCTTGAAAAACGATGCTGCCATCCACCATTCGGATAGACCTATCCGACACGTTGGCGACAGAAACACCCAACCGCAGTTCCTTCATGAACGAACCGTCTGCCAGAGCAGACGAGTAGTCGGTCACCAGCAGAATATCGTCCTTCCCGTTTGAGCAAGCCTCTTGGGCGAACGCCATAGACGGGACTAAAAAGGCCCCGGCAATCATCAACCACTTCATTGCAAATCTCCTCGCATCCACTGATCCGAAATAGGAATCAGCGGGATATTCGCAATGTGAGGCTTCAACTCAAGGTAAAACATGGCAAGCAGCGTGATCGGCAACCTTCGGGTTGCCTTGGGCCTTGACAGTGCGGCCTTCCAAGGCGGTCTGAGGAACGCCTCCAAGCAGGCGGACGGCTTTGCGGCCACGATCCGGGGGCTTGCCGCATCGATGGCCGGCGCGTTCAGCGTCGGCGCTTTGGCGGCTGCGGCTGACCAGTTCACGCAGATGCAGAACGCATTGCGGGCACTGGAAGGCGATCAGGCGGCGGTCAACCGAACAATGGAGGAATTGAACGCCATCGCGGGCCGCACCCGCGCGCCGCTGGATGCCACGGTCAAGCTGTATCAGCGCATGGCAATCTCGGCGAACGAGCTGGGCGTCAACCAGCGCGACGTGTTCCGCTTCACCGAGAACATCGGCCTTGCGCTGGCTCAGGCCGGCGGATCGTCGCAGGAAGCCGCTGGCGCGCTGTTCCAGCTTTCGCAGGCCATGGGCGGCGGGATCGTCCGGGCCGAGGAGTTCAACTCGATCGTCGAGGGCGCTTATCCGATCGCCCTTGCGGCGGCCAAAGGCATCGACGAGGCGGGCGGATCAGTCGCGAAGCTGCGCCAGATCATGCTGGCCGGAAACCTGACCTCCAAACAGTTCTTCGACGCGATCCTGTCGCAGACAGACGAACTGGAGGAAACCTTCGGTCGCACGATGCCAACGATCAGCCAAGCCCTCGGGCGGCTGCGCGATAGCTTCGTGGTGTTTATCGGGCAGATGGATCAAGGGGCGGGCGCATCGGGCCGGGTGGCGCAGGCGATCTTGTTGCTGGCCGACAACCTGCGCCGGGTGGCAACCTATGCGGCGACTGCGGCTGCCGGCTGGGTCACATATCGGGCGGCAACCATCGCGGCTACTGCCGCAACCGGGGGTTTCACTGCCGCACTGACGCTGTTGCGAACGGCAATCGCCAGGACTGGGATCGGCGTTCTGGTCGTCGGCGCGGGAGAAATGGTCCACCAGTTCATGTTGCTCACGCAGCGCGCGGGCGGCTTCGGCAATGCGATGAACCTTCTCGGCGACGTCGTGAACTCCGTCTGGGCTGAGATCGGGCAGGGCGGGCAGGCGCTGGTTCACATATTGAAGGGCGCGGCGTGGGCAATCGCCGGATCATTTATCGACGCCTTCCGGTGGATTTTCGACCAGTGGGATAACCTCATCAACTCGATGCTGGGGCCGTTCAACTCGATGCTGAGCGGTATCGGCGCGGATTTTCAGCTGAATGCGGCGAACCCCATTTCTCAATCGCTGCGGGGTGCCTCGGCGAGCGTTCAGCAATGGGCTGCGGAATCATTCGGGGCGGCCGCTACTGTCTATGACGGAATGACACGGACCAAAGCCGCAGTGGACGCGCTGAAAGGGGCAGTGGATGAGGCCGCTGTTTCGACCGGAGGGGCCGCTGCGGCGGCTGACAGTCTGAACGCTGCGTTGGCTGGCGTGGGCAACTCTGCTGCGTCCGGTGGAGGACGCGCCGCAACAGCTATGGAGCCTTTGAGGCAGACGGTTGAAGAAATCAACGTCGCTGGCGATCAGATGAAGGACACCCTCGGACGCGCATTCGCCGACCTGACCGCGCGGGGCGGGGAGTTCCGCGACGTGCTGAGCAGCGTCTTGTCCAGCCTCGCTGAGATGGCCGCCAGTTCAGCGTTCGATGCCCTCTGGTCGAGAGGCAAGGGGGGCGGCCTTGGCGGGTTCATCGGTGGCCTGTTTGGCATCGGCAGCAACGCCAACGGCACGAACAACTGGCGCGGCGGCTGGTCGTGGGTGAACGAGCGCGGCGGCGAGTTGATGAACCTGCCGAGCGGAACCCAGATCATCCCCCACGACATCAGCAAGCGCATGGCCGACAATGCCAGCGGCGGTGAGAACGTGCATGTGACGGTCGGCATTGACCCGCAGTCCGGCAACCTCACCGCATTCGTAGATCGCCGTTCGGCGGCCACGGCCTCGGCGGTGGTATCGTCCTACGATCAGGCGATGCCGCAGCGCCTCCAGCAGATCAACCAAAACCCGAGGTTCCGCTGATGGCGCTGGTGTTTCCCCTCGCCGCCGACTTCTTCGCTGGTCTGCCCGTGTCGTCGTGCTCGCTCGATCTGGGCGAGGCAATGCAGGTCAGCGGGCGCACGGCGGGCGGATCGGTCCTGACGGCGGGCCTTGGCGCGCGGCTGTGGCAGGGGTCGGTGAACCTGACGCCCATGACCGCGCGGCAGGCAGAGGCGGTTCGGGCGCGGCTGAACGTTCTGCGCGAGCCGGGGCGGACGCTGCTGGTCACGCCGTATCCGGTGGACCGGCCGGCTGCGGGTGCCACGACCGGCCTGACCATTGCGGCGATCAGCACCAACAGCCGCGAGATGCGTCTGAGCGGCGGCACGCTGGAGCCGGGCGACGGGCTGTCCTTCACCTATGGCACGAACCCGATCCGATACGCCTTCCACCGCGTCGTCGCGAACAACGGCGGACTGCTGGAGGTTACGCCGAACATCCGCCCCGGTGCCGCTGTGGGCGCGGCGGTGCGCGTGGTGCAGCCGTGGTTCAAGGCGCTGATCGTGCCCGGCAGCGTGAACGCCGGGACCGCGCAGCCCGGCGACCTGATCACCGGCATCTCCTTCGATATCCAGCAGACCCTCCGGTAACCATGCGCGCCATTCCCGCAGCAATCGCCGCCGCTCGTGCAGAGCGCGCGGGCATCATCTCGCATCACCTCGTCTGGGTGCGCGCAAAAGACCGGGAGACGGGGGCCGCGTCTCCCATCGGCTTCTGGACCGGCGACGATCACCGCGAGTTCACGGTTGGCGGGGCGTCCCGACTCTATTACGGCGCGGGCGGGCTGCTGGCGCTGGATCAGATCGTGCAGGGCGTCGGCATGGAAGTTCGGCAGCATCAGATCAGCCTTTCCGGCATCGCGCCGGAGGTTGAGTTGGCGATCCGAGGCTATGAGGTCCGTCTGGCCCCGTGCGAGATCCATCGGGCCGAGTTTTCGACCGAGACAGGGGCGCTGCTGGCCGCGCCGGAGATGGTCGTGGACGGTGAAGTCGATGCCGTGACCATAACCACCCCGCAGATCGGAGGCGAGGCGACGGTGGGCATGCGCGTGCTGTCCAACGCCGCGCTTCTGACGCGCCCGCTGGCGATCAAGCGGTCGGACGAGAGCCTGCGCGCCCGCGCGCCGAATGACGCCTTCTTGCAATACGCGAAGATCAGCGGGTCGAAGGGCGATCCGTGGGGAGCGAAATGAGACTGCACGATTACATCCGCTCCACCGCGCGCATGCCGTTCAAGCTCGGGCAGCATGACTGCGCGACCTTCGCGACGGGTTGGGTGCTGGCCGCGACGGGGCGCGACATCAGCGAAGGGCTGGCCGGACGCTATCGCACCTATGCGGGCGGGCTGCGGCAGGTCCGCAAGCTGGGTTATGACGACCATGTCGCCCTGATCGCTGCGCATCTGCCGGAGCGGGCAAGCATCGCGGATGCCATGCCGGGTGATATCGCCGTGGTCGAGGGCGAGGATGGGCTGGCGCTGGGCATCTGCGCTGGCGATCACGTGCAGGTGCTGACCGAGCGCGGCTTCGGCGTGGTCGATATGGCGCAGGCGCTGCGCGTGTTCGAGGTGCGCTGATGTCGAAGGTGGCAAAGGTTCTCGTCGGCGCGGCAGCCATCGGCTTCGCAGCCTTCACGGGCGGCGTTTCCCTCGCGGGCCTCGGATCGTTTCTGACGACCGGCATCACCGGGCGGCTGCTGACGTCCGTGGCTCTGTCGGCTCTGTCCCAGGCGCTGGTGAAGCCGCAAGGGCAGAAGAACCCCGGCATTCGGTCCAGCAGCACCGCGCGCGGCGACATCAACCCTGACGGCTTCATCCTCGGGCGATATGCGACGGCGGGGGCGGCTGTCGCGCCGCCCTATACCCATTCCCGGTCCGGCCACAAAACACCGAACCCGTATCTGCAATACGTCATCCACCTTGGCGGCGCGCCGGGGCAGGGGCTCGCAGGGCTGCTGATCGACGGGCGCACGACGGAAATCCTCGGCACGGAAATCCCGTGGGACGGCTCCACCAACTTCGGCGGCGCGAACGACGCGGCGGGCAAGCGGCGCGAATACGGGCGCGAGGTTCGGATCGACGGCAGCGATACGATTGCCTGCTGGGTGCGGTTCGTCGACGGCACGCAGACGGTGGCGGATGGGCGGCTGGTGAACCGATACCGGAACCACCCGGAGCGCCCGTGGACGTCCAGCATGATCGGTGCGGGCATCAGCTATGCCATCGTGACGTTCCAGCTGGAGCAGCCGCTGTTCTCGGGCTTTCCGCAGGTGCAGTTCATCGTGGACGGCATCCCGCTCTACGACCCGCGCAAGGACAGCACGGCGGGCGGCAGTGGCGCGCATCGGTGGGGCCAGCCCGCGACCTATGAGCGGACCGAGAACACCGCCGTTCAAATCTACAACCTTCTGAGAGGCATCTCTCTGCCCGGCGGGCGGGTCTATGGCGGGCGCGCGCGGGCGGAGCAACTGCCGACATCGTCGTGGTTCGCGGGCATGAACGCCTGTGACGCGTCGGTTGCGCTGGCAGGGGGCGGGTCGGAGAAGGCGTGGCGCACCAGCTACGAGATTTCCGTCGCGGATGAACCGGCCTCGGTGATCGAGGAACTATGCAGCGCCGCGTCGATCCAGCTGACCGAGATGGGCGGGACGTGGAAGATCCGCGTCGGCGCGCCCGGCGTGCCGGTGGCGTGGCTGACCGATGACGACATCATCATCAGCCAGGAGCAGACGCACGAGCAGTTCCCCGGCCTCGACAAGACCTATAACGGCGCGAGCATCAGCTTTCCCGATCCGGCGAGCGGCTGGCAGGCCGTGGAGGCCCCGATCCATGTGCGCGCGGACTATGCGGCGCAGGATCAGGGGCGCGAGCTGATCGCCAACCTGTCGCTGCCCGCTGCCCCGTATCAGGCGCAGAACCAGCGCCTCGCGCGGGCCTATGTGGAGGAAGAGCGCCGCTTCCGCCGCCATGTCGTGACCCTGCCGCCGGATTATGGCGTTCTGGAGCCGCTGGACGCGCTGGCATGGTCGAGCGAGCGGAACGGCTACGAGGACAAAATCTTCGAGGTCGTGCAGACCACGACTGATCCTGTCACCCAGCTTGTGACGGCCAGCCTGCGCGAGCGCGATCCGGCGGATTACGACTGGGAGCCGGGGTTCCAGCTGCCCTATGCGCCGAAGCCGCCGATCTGGACCGGGCCGGTGGTGGTCGAGGTGGGGGATTTCGCGGTTTCCCCGTTGATCATCACCGATGCCGACGGCGTCGCGCGGCGCCCGGCGCTGCTGCTGACATGGGACACCGACGATCTACAGGACGTGGATGGTCTGGAATGGGAGGTCCGGCTTTCGGGCGCGACCGATCCTCTCCTGCGCGGCAGCATCACCGATGTGATGGCGGGGCGGCTGGTCATCGCTGAGGGGATTCTGCCGAACGAGGCCTATCAGGTCCGCGCGCGGATGGTGGGCAAGGCGTTCGACAATATCTGGAGTGTCTGGCTGGCGGTCGTTGCGCCGAATGTCGGTCTCGGCGAGCGCGACATTGCCCAAGAGGTTTTCGACGAAATGCGCGACATTGCCGCGCAGGCCGGGATCGAAGCTGTCACGACGCTGCCCGCGACGGGCCGTCCGAACCAGATCGTGATGAAGCTGCCGGAGGGCGTGCTGTATCGCTGGGACGCGGCGGCGGGGCAGTGGGTCACGACGATCTATGCGGGCATCCCCGATGGGGCCATCACCATCGCAAAGTTCGCGCAGGGCATCCGCCCGGCGGAAGTGCTGGACGCGCTGCCGGGCGCACCGCACACCAAGGGGCGGCTGGTCTTCCTGACGACCGACAACAAGCTGTATCGCAACACCGGCACGGGCTGGACCGCTGCGGTGCCGTCAGCGGACATTACCGGCACGATCACCAGCGCGCAGATTGAGGGACTGGCGGCGTCGAAGGTTACGGGGCAGCTGACGAACGACCAGATTGCGGCGGTGGCGGCGGCAAAGCTGACGGGGCAGATCACGGGCACGCAGATCACCGATGGCGCGGTGACGACGGCGAAGGTCGCGGCGGGCGCAATCGAGACGGAAAAGTTGGCCGCAGGATCGGTCATTGCAGACAAGATCGCGTCGAACGCTGTCACGGCGGTCAAGATCCAAGCCGGGTCCGTGGAGACGGCGAAGCTGGCCGCCGGTGCGGTTGAAGCCGACAAGATCGCGTCGGGCGCGGTGACGACGGCCAAGCTGGACGCGCTCGCAGTCACGACGGAGAAGCTGGCGGCTAACTCGGTCACGGTCGGCAAAATCCAAGCCGGGGCCGTGGGCGCGGATCAGATCGCGGCCAATGCGATTACGGCGAAGCAGTTGCTGGTGATGGATTTCACCAACCTTATCCTCGACCCGGACTATAGCGCCGAAAACTCTGGATATTGGAACCTCCTCGGAACCACCTCGGGCATCAGCAGGCAACCCACACCTTCGAACATGCAACGCCCCACGGCGGTGGTGATTGCAGATACGATCACTGCCGGAACTGGCGTCCGCGTTCAGCCGAGCACGCCTATCCCGGTCAATCCTGGCGAACAATGGTATGTGTCTGCGGTCGTCAGGGCGACTGGCACGACGCCATATGCCACGATGGCACTGATTGCCTATTGGTATTCCACGCCAAGTGTGGGCGGTCCAACGGCTTCATCGTCGCCGGACAAGGTTTACGGCAGCGTCTCGCCGCAACCGCTCGACCACACGTTCACTGTCCCCGAAGGCGCGGCCTATGTGTCATTCGGATACGTGCGCCGCTCCACTTCCGGCCAGTCTGGCGGCGTCTTCATGAACCAAATGTCCGCCCGCCGCGTGAACGGCGCAGTTCTGATTGAAAACGGCGCGGTCACGGCGGACAAGATCAGCGCCGGGGCCGTCACCACCGATGCCCTTGCTGCAACGGCGGTCATCGCATCGAAGATCGCGGCGGGGGCGGTGACGACCGACAAGCTGCTCGCCAACGCGGTGACGGCGGTGAAGATCGACACGGACGCGATCGAGGCGCGGCACATCAAGGCCAAGCAGGTAACCGCCGATGCGATGGCAGCCAATTCGATCACTGCCGCGAATGGCGCGATTGCAGATCTTTCCGTTGATACGCTGCAAATACGTGGGAACGCGGTCACGGTGAGCGCCTACGGCGAAATTCCCGACAGGGTTACGTTCAGCAGCGGAAGCGGGCGGCTATTTGGTGTGAGTGCCACCATCAATCGTTCGGTTGGCCACTCGTCCCAGATACTCATTTCGGCATTCACTACCGCGGCCCCCAACGCAACCATGATCATGTATCTATACAGAAACAGCACCCTGATAAAACAATGGGGTTCAGGAGGCGGCCATGCAGTCAGAATTGCAGTTGACGACGACGCAGGTTCTGGGCTGACCAATTATCAGATACAGTTCCAAGCTTTCTATTCTGGCGGTGGTGGTGGCACGCCAGAGTTTAGCAGCACGTTCTCCGAACGGTTCATCTCTGTCACGCAATTCAAGAGGTGAGCGCAAATGGCTGAAAACACGCGATATGTCGTGGTGGACCAACGCGGGGAAATCCTGCAAAGCGGAAAGTGCCCATCTGACGTTGCGCATATGCAGGGCGTTGGAAATACCATCTCCTTCCCGGTGTCAGACGAGCAAATCACGCAGGGCGTTTACTGGCGGGATGGCTCCTTTGTCGAATACCCAGCGAAACCCGGCGACTGGGCCATTTTCGATTACACGTCAGAGGAATGGATCGACCCCCGCACGCCTGCTGATCTGGCGGCGGAATTGGAGGCGCTGCGGTCCGAGGCAATCCAGCAGGTGAATGCCGTCTCGGGTGCGATCCGGGCGCGCTTCATCACCGTCATTCCGGGGCAGGAAATGCTTTACCTGCTGAAAGAGCGCGAGGCAGTGGACTGGCTGGCGGCAGAGGCCCCGGAAATCGCCGATTATCCGCTGGTCGCTGCCGAGATCGGCATCACCGCCGATGACGCGGATCAGGTGGCGCAGGTCTACGTCAACATGGCCGCCATGCTCCGCCTTACCGCCGCCCAGCTCGAAACCCTCCGGCTGGGGGCGGTGGTCGCGATCGAGGGTGCATCGGACGTGGGTGCGATCGAGGCCGCGCTGGCGCAGTTCCTCGGGGCGGTCCAGTGAGGGCCGCGCTTCGTTCCATCTGGTGCGAGATCGTCCAGCCGTCCAAGCCCGATGAGCCAGCGTATTACGTGATGCTGATCGCCGTTGGGCATGCCCTGCTGGGGGCCAGCCTCGCGCCGCTGGACGTAGCGGCGTGGTTCGCTGCCGGGCGCTTCGCGATCCCGGTCATCTACTGGGCACTGAAGGAGTGGGGCGACCTGCGCCGGGGCGGTTCCATCTTCGACGGGCTGGTCGATACCGGCTTTGTCG
>NZ_SMYN01000021.1 GCF_004959935.1 Falsirhodobacter xinxiangensis
GATGACCTGGCATCTGCAAAACGAGGGGCACGGTGTGAACCAGAAGCGCATCCGGCGGCTGATGCGGCTCATGCGTTTGATGCCGATCTACCAGAAGCCCAACACCAGCAAGCCGAGAAAAGGGCACAAGACCTATCCCTATTTGCTGGGCGGACTGCGTGTCCATCGCCCAAGCCAGGTCTGGTGCGCCGATATCACCTACCTGCCGATGCGGCGCGGCTTTTTGTATCTGGTTGCCATCATGGACTGGTTCACACGCAAGGTCCTGGCCTGGCGCATCTCGAACACGTTGGAGGCTGACTTCTGCGTCGAGGCGCTGAACGAGGCCATCCACCGCTTTGGCGCCCCCGAGATCATGAACACCGATCAAGGCAGCCAGTTCACGTCCTTCGCCTGGACTGACCGCCTGAAGCGCGTTGGCACCCGGATCTCGATGGATGGCAAAGGCCGCTGCATCGACAACGTCTTCATCGAGCGCCTGTGGCGATCGCTGAAGTATGAATGCGTCTATCTGCACGCCTGGGAAACAGGATCACAGGCAAAGGCCGCCATCGGATATTGGATCACCTTCTACAACCATCGGCGGCCACACACTGCCCATGGCGGGCAGCCGCCTGCCGTGGTCTACTTCAACAGCATCGAAACCGATCAGCAGGCGCGGGCAGTAGCTTAAATCAGCCGGGAATCTGTCCAAGGATCGGGGAGTAGCTCATGTCACCGCTCCACTTCGAAGCCGTGAGTCACGCACAAAAGCGCAAATCAATGCGTCCTGACCCTGGCATGGGCCCAACAGCTAAAGAATTCCATTGTTATCAAATATGGACATATAGTTGGGTGCATTCGATCGTAAGTGTTCTGCCTATACAGTGGTGCTGCCGCGCATACCGACCGCGACCGCGCACCGTGCGGAGCCTCCATTTTTCAAAGCAATCTCTCCAAGTGAGGAGTTCAACCGAGAAGATCCGTCGCCGGGTTCCCCTCGATCTCCACATCCGCGTAGTAGCGCTGTGCCTGCAAGGCCGAGCTGTGCAGCGAGAGTTTCATAGCGGCCGCCAGCGGGACGCCATCAAGCGCTGTCTGGGTCAGGAACCCGGCGCGTAGCCCGTGCGGGGTGGCATAATCCTGAGGCAGCCCTGCCAGAGCCAGTCGATGCCGCAAGATCACCCGTAGCGCGTCGGATGCCAGCCGCCGTTTCAGGATCCGCCCGGAGCGCGAAACGGGCCGGAACAAGGTGCCGCTGGCGTCCGGGTCGAGATCCAGCCAGTCCTGTAGGGCAGCGGCGGCCCGCCCTTTCAGGGGCAGGCGCGGCGCTGCGTCCTTGCCGGTGGTTTTGGTTTCCAGCAACCGCAGCCAAAGCACGCCCTTCTCTTTCCAGTCTTTGGCGTCGATATCCGCATGATCGAGGCCGCTCACCTCGCTGCGGCGCCGGCCGCCGGAGGCGAAGGCCAGCATCAGCATGGCGCGATCGCGGATGCCGCGGGGGGTGGCATCACAGGTTGCGAGCAGCGCCTCGAGAACGTCGCGGGTGATCGGCCGCGGCGACTTCGGCTTGCGGGGCCGGGCCGTCGCGCGTCGGGCTTTCACCCGTGCCTGTGCCACGACAGGGGCCTCGAAGGGGGAGGGCAGGTTGCGCATCCGGTGAAACGCCCTCCAGCTGGCGATGCGGCGGTCCAGGGTGGCCGGGGCAGGGCAGGCAAGACTGCGGCGCAGCCCCTGCGCGATCAGCGCCATTGCCACGGCCTGCGCCGGGTGCCTCGGGTCCTTTAACGCAGTGGAGTGGTCGAGGACGAAGCGCAGGGCGACGGCATCGCCCTCCGGCCAGACCAGGTCGGCCCCGAAGCTGAGCCGCTTCCAGGCGGCGATGTAGACGAGATCGCGCTCCCAGGCCCGCAGCGTGTTCTCCGGGGTGCCGCGCCGGTATAGCTCGGTCAGGTCGGCCTGCATCTCGGGCAGGGCAAGAGCGGAGACGGCGGATGGGAGAGCAGGACGGGTCAAAGGCAATTTCCGGAGCGGGTTTTCCTGCCCGAGGATGCGGGCGAACGGGCGTGAAAGCAAGAGTCATGATAAGGGATACTTATCGTGACAAATGAGTTGCATTGATGGATATCGACATAAACCGCATAACGAGATTAAACTGCGGATATGAACTCGCACCGCATTGTTCCTGAATGGTCTGATGACGATCCGCGCTGGTCGCGGACCTCCCTCTATGACCCCCCGGAGACCGATGAGGCAGACAGCGGTGACGTATGGGATCTGCCCTTACCTCGCGCCGATCGCCGCGACCTGCTTGATCCGAGAGCCTGGCGCGCCGCCGAAGCCGCGTTGGCCGCCGATCTGGCGCGGACGGCCCAAGCAGTCGGACGTCTCGATGAAGCAGTGTTCCGGCTGGGGCCCGGGGCGATCCAGCGCCTGGCGTATCGGGAGGTGGAGGCGATGAGCCGCGCCGAAGGCGTCTGGCTCGACCGTGACCGGATCGGCCGGTCAATGCTGGCCGCCGGCGGCGATCCCGAACGCGCCCGGGTATTGGGCCGCGCCCGTTGGGCGCTGCGCCGGCTCTGTACTCCACCGGGAGCCGCCGGTGATCTGCGCCGCTTTTTGGGTTTGCACGAAATCAACGGGGCCGGGCGGGACATCGAGCCCGGGCTGCCGGAGGTGCGCCCGATCGGTCCGGCATTTGAGGCAGCCGAGGCCGATTGGCGGGCGGCGCTGGATCGGCTTGGCCCCGCGCATCCCCTCACTGCTGCGCTGTTTGGGCTGCGCGCCTGGCGCTTGGCCGGCCTGTCGGCACCCGAGGATGTGATCGAGGCCGCCACCGGCGCGGGCCGCGCCGCCGCTCTGGAAAATCGCGCGCTGCCGTTTGTGCCCCTCGCGCCGCGGGGGCTGTCCTGGGGCAGGGGCGGGGCGGTCGAGAATCTGCTCGCGCTCTGGCTGGCGGAGATCCGCGACGGCGCCCTGACGTCCCTCGCCGAGCTCGAGCGCGTCGCACTCTGGCAGCAACGGGCGCTGGCCGGGGTGGCCAATCTCGGCGGCGCCAATCCAGGGCGCGTGATCTCGGCGCTTGCCGCCCGCCCCTATGCCACTGCCGAAGATCTGGCCACCGCCGCCGGTGTCAGCCGCGACACCGCCGAGCGCCTGCTCCCAAAGCTGCTGGCGCGGGGGCTGGTGCGCGAGATCACCGGACGCGGGCGGTTCCGTCTCTGGGCGGCAGGAACGTGATGTGGACTTGGGGGCCTTTAATTGAGTTAGATAACCTCGGGACTCATCCGATATGGAAGGCCGAGTTGGGGTGGACCGTTAGACATACTGGCACTGACATGCTCGACAAACTGACCCGCGACCGGACTAGGTCGTGTTGAATAAAGGGATTCTGCTGGCTCGGGTCCTGTGATTCAAGCTCATCTCTACGTGGGAGGTGATCTTAGCTCGCAACCTTATATCCGACGGTGACTCAGCCTTCTTCGAAGGCTTTATTCGTTCAGTTCGTCGCCCGAACGGGCGTAGACCTGCGGAACATCATCCTGTTCTGGATGGCATATTCTGAATTGCGCGAACTGGTGCAGCTCGGCGTGACCTGCCCGAAGAGTTCGGCAAGTGGTCGTCGGTCTACCTCAAGTTCCGCCGCTGGACGTTGGCAGGGCTGTGGGAGGACATCTTGGACGCTCTCAACCATGCTGGAGTTGCGCCGGACAAGCTGCAGATGGTCGACAGCACTTTGATGCGGGCGCATCATCATGCACCGGGCGCAAAAGCGGGACTCTGAAAGAGGCTCTTGGCCGTTCAAGAGGTGGGGTTTCGACCAAGATCCATCTGCGCGTCAACGGTGCTGGCCTCCCGATGAGGACCGAGGTCACACCGGGGCAGGATTCCGACTTCACCGGCTATGATCTGGTGATGGCCGAAAACCTGCCGCAGCCCGCCATTCTGGTCGCCGACAGAGGCTATGACTCTGATAAAATCCGCGAAGATACCGAGAGTCGCAACGCCCTGACGATGATCCCGATGCGCAAGCACCGCAAGGTTCGCAAGAGTGTCGATATGACAATCTACACTCTGCGCAACATGGTCGAGCGGTGCTTTTACAAGCTGAAGAACAGTCGCCGGCTCGCAACCCACTACGACAAGACCGCAGGCAGCTTCATCGGTTTCGTCGTCATAGCCTGCATCAGACTATGGCTCCGTCATTTGTTAACATTACCTAGGCAGGTAAACCACAGGGTCATCATCACCGCCGTTGTCAGAAAGCTGGTCACCATCGCAAATGCATTCCGCAAAAGTTGTCAAAAATAGGCGGACCATCCATCCTGACCTGAGCGGTACGATTGCTAGGTCTTGGAGAATGGGCGCCGAATAACATGCCGATGGCAAATTTTAGTTGTGTTCGGCGCACAATCTCGTCCTCTGTCTCAAACCTCGGCGAACCGCGCCCTGTCATATCGCCAGTATGGGTGACCAGCTGAAATTTGATAGCCGAGATCGATCCGAGGGCTTCTTGCAACGATGTATGATAGTGTGATCACCGGGATGACCGGGACATCCTTATGGACCCGGACCTCCATTTCGTTCGCGAGCTCGGCGCGTTTCTCGAAATCTGCTTCATCCATCGTTTTGTTCAGCAGCTCGTCGCAGCCGGGGATCGCCACACCGTAATGGCTCAGGTTCCTCCCGCCGCTGCCATCCGCCTTCACCACGGAGAACCCCGCCAGCATGTCCTGGAACGGGCGCGTCGGCACCGGCGGATAGGTGAAGGAGGTCAGCGTCAGGTTGTTCTTGTCGCGGCGGTTGTCGGCAAGGAAGGTCGCATGATCCACGATCTGCAGGTCGAGCGTGATACCCGCTGCACGCAGTTGTTCCTGCAGCATCAGCATGATCGAGGCATAATCCTCCCGCGCACTGGTATAGCAGGGAATGGACAGGCCGTTTGGAAACCCTGCCTCGGCCAGAAGCTCGCGGGCTTTGGCGATCTTGTCCGGCACATCCGCATCGGCATTCTGTTCCGGCAAAAGGGTGCCGGGAATGCCCGGCGCGATGATGCCCAGCATGGGTTGGCCGAAGTCACCGAACGCACCGGCGATGGCCGATGCGTCGATTGCCAGCCGAAGGGCGTGGCGCACCCGCAGATCGTCCAGCGGTGGGCGGGTCAGGTTCAATTCCAGATAGTTATGGCTGCCCGGACGGGTGAAATCGAACTGCGTCTCCGGCGCCCAGTTCGCCAGTGCCGTCGCCCAGCCGGGCGAACGCGCACCCTCGATCACATCAACCTCGCCCGAGGCAAAGGCGAGCGTTCGGGCCGTTGTGTCGGCGATGAAGTCCATGCGGAAATAGGGGATCTGGGCAGGACCGTCGAAGTAATCGGGATTGGCCGCCAACAGCACGCTTTGCTCGGGTCCGGCGGATTCGACCTGATAGGGACCGCTGCCAATGGGGCCGTAGGCAAAGCCTGCCTCGCCCAGTTCCTCATATGCCTTGCGCGAATAGATATAGGCACCCGTCGGCGTCAAGCAGTCGCAGAACAGGGGGTCGGGCCGATGAAGGGTAAATACGACCTCGTGCGAGGAGGGGGCATCGACCGCGGCGATGTTGGAATAGCTCGTCTTGGTATAGGTCAGGATCGTGGGGTCGAGGTGTCGGGAAAAGACGAACGCGACGTCGGCGGCCGTCAACTCTCCGTACCCTTTGTGGAATTGCACGCCGCGACGAAGGAAAAATCGCCATTCGGTGCGTGTCTCGTTGGTTTCCCACCGTTCGGCAAGCAGCGGTTCGAATTGTTCGGGGGTCGTGGCGAATGTTCCGCTGGGCGATTTGACCAGCGTGTCGAAGATCTGGCAGATGCCGACCTGCACCGGACCTGCGATCTTGACCGAGGACGGGTCAAGCGTCGTGGCATACCGCACCGCTGCCCCGTATCTGATCGTGTTCTGCCGCGTCGCTGCCGCCTTTGCGGGCCGTGGTGCCGCGGCGATGACGCCAAGCGCCGCCCCGCCAGCCAGAACGGCCCGTCTTGAGAATTTCGTCATGCTTTCCTCCCTCGCGTGCCGTGTCCGTGCCGTTCTCCTCAGACGGCGCGGGCGGCATCAACTCTCCATGAATCGTTTGCTCGACGTCTCGATATGAACGCGCATCGCGGCTTCGGCGCCGGCGGCATCGCCGTCGCGTATCGCGGCCAGAATGGCGTCATGTTCGGTATTGGTCACGCTGGTGGTCTGTGCGTGGAACGACCGGCGGAACAGATGCACATGCGTGTGCAGCCGCCCGATCGCCTCTTGCAGCAGGTGGTTGCCCGATCCTGCGCAGATCATGTCGTGGAACTGGCCGTCCTTTCTGGCAAAATCGGCATAGCCGCGGCGTTCGGAAACGGCGGTGATGCGGTGCATCTCGTCGTTCACGGCGGCAAGACGACGTTTGTCGGTCGCCGTCATGCGGATGGCGGCCTGGGCGGCGGCAAAAGGTTCCAGCAGCAGCCGCAGTTCGTAAAGCTGGCGCAGCTGGTCATCCTCCATCTGCGTTGCGGCGCTGTATCCGATCAGATGCTCCTTCACGACGAGGCCCTGCACCTCCAGCCGCGAAAGCGCCTCTCGCACGGGGGTTTGCGATACGCCCAAGGCGCGCGAAAGCCCGTCAATGCCGATGCGGTGTCCCGGCGGGATCTCGTGCGACATCAGGCGCGCGTAAAGGGCGTTGTAAACCTCGTCCGCCAGACGCGCGGGGCGTGCCAGCTCGGTGTTCGGCGGGGCGGTATTTCTGGCGGCCATGGTTCCAAACCTCTTGACTTGATCCTGCATATCACCCTAGCGTCCACCTATCAATACCATATCGTATCGGATATGATAACCGAATGAACATCCAAGAATCAGTTTTACGCCGGGTTGCGATGCGCGCTTTGGTCCGCGTTGCGCCAGAAGAAAATGCCCGCCAGCAGGTCGATCTTCTGCTGGAGGCGGATTTGCGGGGCGTTCCCTCGCACGGGTTGCTGCGGCTGCCGCGGGTCATCGACCGGATCGCCAATGGCGTGACGGACCCTGCCGCAACAGGTCGGCACGAATGGCTGGCCGAGGGGTATCTGGATGTCGATGGCGGGCGGGGCCTCGGGCCAGTCGTCGCGCTGTCGGCTGTGGCTGCGCTGAAGGACCGCGTGGCGCGGACCGGCATTGCCGTCGCGGGGGTGCGCAATTCCAACCACATCGGAATGCTGGGCTATTATGCCGAGGCTGCGGCACGCGACGGTCTGACCATGATCGCGCTGTCCACCAGCGAAGCGCTTGTCCATCCGTGGGGCGGGCGGCGCGCGATGATCGGCACAAACCCCATCGCCATCGGCGTTCCGGTCGGCGCGGGAGAGGTGTTCATGATGGACACGGCCACGGGCGTCGTCTCGATGGGCGAAATCTACGATCACGCCAATCGCGGCCAGCCGATCCCTGACCACTGGGCGCTGGATGCCGAGGGGCGTCCGACCACCGACGCCACTGCCGCCAAATCCGGGGCCATCGCGCCGTTCGGGCAGGCCAAGGGCTATGCGCTCGGCCTTGCGTTCGAACTGCTGGTGACGACGCTGGCGCAATCGGCCATCGGGCGGGCGGTGCAGGGCACGCTGGACGACGACCGCGTCTGCAACAAGGGCGACGTGTTCATCCTGATCGACGGTCCTGCCGTCGATCTGCGCGGATATCTGGAGGAGCTGCGGGCCATGCCTGCGGTCGAAGGGGCGAACGGTGTCCTCATCCCCGGCGAACGGGGGCGGGCCTGTCGGGAGGATCGGTTGCGGTCGGGTGTGCCCGTCGCGGACGAGGTCTGGCACCGGATTGTCGAACTTGCGGGAGGGGAAGAATGAAGAATGCAACCATGTTCGGTGTGACGCGCGCACCTGCGAACCTGATTTTCGGGGCGGGGCAGCGCCATGCGCTTGGCGATTATGCCGCGCAGTTGGGCCGCAGCGCCTTGGTCGTGACGGATGCGCGGATGGCGGGCGATCCCGAGATGGCGGCGATGCGCAAGTCCTTGGAGGATCGGGGCGTTGCTGTCACCGTGTTTTCCGAGGTGGAAGCGGAGCTGCCGCTGTCCTGCATCGCGGCGGGCGTCGTGGCGGGGCAGGGGGCCGAGGTCATCGTGGGCATCGGCGGTGGAAGTTGTCTTGATGCCGCTAAGGTCATCGCGCTCTTGCTGAAGCATGGCGGGCAGGCGTCGGACTATTACGGCGAATACAAAGTGCCGGGGCCGGTGCTGCCGCTGATCGTCATGCCCACCACGTCGGGGACGGGGTCCGAGGCGACGCCCGTTGCCGTGCTGGCGGATGAGGGGCGCGAGATGAAGATCGGCATCTCTAGCCCGTTCCTGATCCCGCACACCTCGATCTGCGATCCCGAACTGACGCTGACCTGCCCGCCGGGACTGACCGCAGCCTCGGGTGCGGATGCGCTGACCCATGCGATCGAGGCGCTGACGGCCGCTGCCTTCGACCCCGCGCCGACGCTTTCGACCGAACGGGTTTTCGTCGGGCGCAACACCCTGTCCGACGCCCATGCGTTGGAGGCGATCCGCCACATCTCGGCCAACCTGCGGGCCGCCTGCAAACCGGATGCGAGCCTTGCGGCACGCGAGGGGATGATGATGGGCGCGACACTTGCGGGGCTGGCCTTCGGCAGCGCAGGGACGGCTGCGGCCCATGCGATCCAGTATCCGGTGGGTGCGCTGACCCATACGCCGCACGGCATCGGGGTCGCGGTGATGATGCCCTATGTCATGGCCTTCAACCGTCCCGCTTGCGAACCGCAGATGGCTGCCATCGCCGCCGCAATGGGCGCATCGGATGCCGTCGAGGCGGTGGCACGGCTGTTCGCCGATGTCGGCATTCCGCGCACGCTGGCCGATCTGGGCATCACCCCCGACCAGCTTCCGCAGATCGCAGAGAAGGCGTTCCTTAGCGCGCGTCTGGTCCGAAACAATCCCCGCCCCCTTGGCCCCGCCACCATGCTGGCACTGGTCGAGGCGGCTTTCGAGGGCCGCCTGGACGGCCTCGACCAACCCATTCTGGAAATGGAGACGATCTGATGAACGCCATGCAGGACATCCGCGCGAAGCTGGGCTTTGCCATCGAGGACGTGCCGACCGACCTGTGGATCGGGGGCGAATGGCGCAAGGGATCGGGGCGGCTCGACGTGTTCGACCCCTCGACCGGGGCGAAGATCGCCGATGTGGCCGATGCTTCGCTGGACGATGCGATGGACGCGGTGCGCGTCGCGCACGAGGCGCTGCCCGCCTGGGCGGCCACACCGCCACGCAAGAAATCCGAGATCCTGCGCCGCTGTTACGAGCTGATGATCGAACGCCGCGACATGCTGGCGGAATTGATCAGTCTGGAGAACGGCAAGGCACTGTCCGACGCACAGGGCGAAGTCACTTATGCGGCTGAATTCTTCCGCTGGTTCGCCGAGGAAGCCGTGCGTCTGAACGGCGAGATCTATCACGCGCCCTCGGGGGCGAACCGGATCATCGTGCAGCATCAGCCGATGGGCGTTGCGGTTCTGGTGACGCCGTGGAACTTCCCCGCTGCGATGGCGACGCGCAAGATCGCGCCCGCGCTGGCGGCAGGCTGCACCTGCGTTCTGAAGCCTGCAACGGAAACGCCACTGACCGCCTATGCCCTTGCCGCGATCTATGCCGAGGCGGGGGTGCCTGCGGGCGTCGTCAACGTTATCACCACCGGTAAATCCGGCGCGACGGTCAGTGCAATGCTGCACGACCCGCGCGTGCGCAAGCTGTCCTTCACCGGCAGCACCGAGGTGGGCCGCAAGCTGCTGCGCGAGGCGGCGGATTGCGTCATCTCCTGCTCCATGGAGCTTGGGGGGAACGCGCCGTTTCTCGTCTTCGACGATGCCGACATGGACGCCGCGATCGAGGGCGCGATGGTCGCCAAGATGCGCAACGGGGGCGAAGCCTGCACGGCGGCCAACCGATTCTACGTCCAGCGCGGTGTGGCCGATGATTTTGCGCGGCGGTTGGCGGACCGGATGGGTGCGCTGGTTGTGGGCACGGGTTATGACAAGGCCACCCAATGTGGCCCCGTCATCAACAAGGACGCGATGGACCGCATCGGCGGGCTGGTCCGCGATGCCGAGGGTCGCGGCGCCAAGGTGCTGACCGGCGGCACGGCGCTGGACCGCGACGGCTACTATTTCCCGCCGACCGTGCTGACCGGCGTGCCTGCCGATGCCGAGATCGCGCGCGAGGAAATCTTCGGCCCCGTCGCAGCCATCTTCACCTTCGATACCGAGGAGGAGGCCATCGAGGCCGCGAACGGTAGCGAATACGGCCTGATTTCCTACGTCTACACCACCGATCTGGCACGCGGTCTCCGCGTGTCCGAGGCGATGGACAGCGGCATGGTCGGTCTGAACCGCGGCGTCGTGTCGGACCCGGCAGCCCCCTTCGGCGGCACCAAGCAGAGCGGTCTTGGCCGCGAGGGCGCGCATCACGGCATCCTCGAATTCTGCGAAGTCAAATACATCGCCGCAAGCTGGTGACCGGCATGAAGATCAAATCGGTCGAGCCGTTTCAGGTCACCATGGGCGCGGGCACCGGCTGGATGCCCCGCAGCGCCTTCGTCAAGATCGAGCTGGAGGACGGCACGACGGGCTGGGGCGAGGCATCGCCGATGCACGGCGGGCTTGCCTCGCTCGGGATCATCGCGCGGGACATGGTGCCGTATCTGGTGGGCAAGGACCCGCTGGATCACGCTGTGCTGCTGGACACGCTGATGCATCGCTGCATCAAGCTGGGGCCCGACGGCGCTGTGACCGCGGCGCTTGCCGCGCTGGACATCGCCTTGTGGGACATCAAAGGCAAACTGCTGGGCCAGCCGGTCCATAAACTGCTCGGCGGGGCGTGGCGGGACGAGTTCACCTGCTATGCCTCCATCGGCGGCAATGCCGCGCGGACGGTTGATCAGGTGGTGGCCGAGGTTGCCCGCCGCGTGGAGACCGACCGGCCCGCTGCGGTCAAGATCCGCTGGGACGGCGACCGCACCAGGCTGGACGTGGATATTCCCGGCGACATCGCCAAGGCCCGTGCGGTGCGCGAATTGCTTGGCCCCGATGCGGTGATCGGCTTCGACGCCAATAACGGCTATTCCGTCGGCGGCGCGATCCGCGTCGGGCGGGCACTGGAAGACCTCGGCTACAGCTGGTTCGAGGAGCCTGTGCAGCATTACCACGTCCGCGCCATGGGAGAGGTGGCGCAGCGGCTGGACATCACCGTCTCGGCCGGCGAGCAGACCTATACCCTTCAAGCGCTGAAGGACCTGATCGAGGCCGGCGTGCGGATGATCCAGCCCGACATCGTGAAAATGGGCGGGATCACGGGCATGATGCAATGCGCGGCGTTGGCCCATGCCCACGGGGTCGAACTGGTGCCGCACCAGACCCAGCCCGCCATCGGGCATCTGGCGAACCTGCATGTGTTGTCCACCGTGATGCATCTGACGCGTCCCGTGGAGCTGGCCGACATGTGGGAACGCGGCGCGCCGGTGTTCCGCAGTTACGCCAAGCCCGACAACGGGCGGTTCGCGCTGCCGCAGGCGCCGGGTCTTGGCGTGGATATGGACGAAGAAGAACTGATGCGGCGCAAGCTGCCGATCTGACGCCGTGCCGGTCCCTTGGAGGAGGGACCGGCGTGGATGCCAAGCCATAGGGGAGGAGAGGGCGATGTTGCGCATTGTCTTGACGCGATTATTCGATGCGATACCAACAGTGCTGCTGGTGCTGACGCTGGTATTCGTCTCGCTCCGGCTGTTGCCGGGCGATCCGGCGCTGGTGGCGCTTGGCGATCAAGCGACGGCGGAACAGCTGGAGCTGTTCCGCGAACAGACGGGGCTGAACGCGCCGATCTGGGAACAGTATCTGACATTCCTGCGTGATGCGGTGACGCTGGATTTCGGCACCTCGCTGATTACGGGCCAGCCGGTTCTGGACACCATCGCCCGCAACCTGCCCTATACGCTGGAACTGACCTTCGTCGCGGTGCTGCTGGGCGCGCTGATGGGTATTCCCTTCGGCATCTTTGCCGCCGTGCGCAAGAACAAGCTGCCCGACCAGTCGATGCGGGTGTTCACGCTGATCGGCTATGCGATCCCCGATTTCTATTTGGGCGCGTTGCTGCTTTTGTTCTTCGGGCTGAACCTCGGGCTGTTTCCGGTGATTGGCGGCGGCGAGGGGTTCCTTGACCGCCTGCACCACGTCGCACTACCCGCGCTGACGCTGGCCTTCGTCAAGATCGCCTTCATCGGCCGCCTGACCCGCACTGCGTTGCTGGAGGTTCTGAGCAAGGAATACGTCCGCACCGCCCGCGCCAAGGGTGCGCCGGAACGCGACGTGCTGCTGAAACACGCGATGCGCAACGCGATGCTGCCGGTGACGACGGGGCTTGGCTTGTCGATCCTTGCAACCCTGTCCGGTTCCGTCGCGATCGAACTGGTCTTCAACCGTCCCGGCCTGGGCGAGATGTTGATGAGCGCCATCGCGCAGCGCGATTATCCCATGATTCAGGGCGGCGTCATCGTATTCGCGCTGTTCGTCGTCGTCGTGAACACATTGGTCGACATCGGTTACCAGATCGTCGACCCCCGTCTGAGGAAAGCGGCATGAGCAGCATTGACGCCAACCCCGCCCTGTCCCTGTCGCGCAGCCGGACCGACATGTTGCGCAAGACGCTGCTGTCGCGCCCATCGACCGTGTTCGCGGTCGTCGTCATCGGCATCTTCACCGTGGTCGCGCTGTTTGCCCCGTGGATCGCGCCCTATGATCCGCTGGCGCAAAGCTTCTTCAAGGTGAACCAGTATCCGTCATGGGAGCATTGGCTTGGCACCGACCAGTTCGGGCGCGACGTGCTGTCGCGCATCATCCATGGTTCGCAAAACTCACTGCTGTTCGGCGTCATGGCGCCGACCATCGCGATGGTGGTGGGCACGACGCTGGGCGTCGTCTCGGGCTATTTCGGCGGGATGGTGGATCGGCTGGTGACGCGGGTGATCGACATGCTGCTGTCTTTTCCCGAACTGCTGTTTGCGATCATCGTGGCGGCGGCGCTTGGCGGCGGATTCTGGAGCGTGCTTCTGGTGATGACGGTCGTGTTCATCCCCGGCTTTGCCCGCGTCGCGCGATCCGCCACGCTGGCCGTGCGGCAGGAACCGTATATCGAGGCCGCTGTCGCGATGGGCATCCGCACGCCGCTGATCATCATCCGCCATGTAGTGCCGAACATGTTCGCGTCGACCATGTTGATGATGACGCTGTGGATCGCATCGGCCATCCGGCTGGAGGCGACGCTGAGCTTCCTCGGCATCGGCACCCGCCCGCCCGAGGCAAGCTGGGGCAACATCATCCGCGACGGGCTAACCAACATCTTCGGCTCGCCCTGGGCCATCATCGGGGCGGGGTTTTCGATCACGCTGGTCGTGCTGGCCTTCAACATAATCGGTGACGCCCTGCGCGACGCGATGGACCCGGAGAGCGCGGAATGACCCGACATATCCGGTATGGCGAGGCGGGGCGCGAGAAGGCAGGCATAGCCGGTATCGAAGATGTGCGTCTTGGCGCCTGCGTGGCCGATGTCGGCAAGTTCATCTGCGTCGGGCTGAACTATCACTGCAATGCGCGGTCCTTGGGACTGCCCACGCCGTCCGAACCGGCCATCGCGATGAAGCCGCTTTCGGCCATTTGCGGCCCCAACGATCCGATCGAGCTGCCGCGCGGGTCGGTGCAGACCGACTGGGAGGTGGAGTTGGGCGTGGTCATCGGCAAACGCGCGAAATACGTGACCGAGGCCGAGGCGCGATCCCATATCGCCGGATACTGCCTCGTGAACGATCTGTCCGAACGCAGCCATCAGCGCGACAGGGGTGGCGATTCCAGCAAGGGAAGGGGGCATGACAGCTTCGGCCCCATCGGTCCGTGGTTCGTGACGGCGGACGAGATCCCCGACCCGCAGGCGCTGGACCTGTGGCTGGAGGTGGACGGCATACGCGTCCAGTCCGGCAACACCGCCGACATGATCTTCGGCGTCGACCACCTCGTCTCCTACATCTCGCAATTCATGACCCTGCTGCCGGGCGATCTGATCGCGACCGGAACGCCCGCCGGCATCGGCATCGGCATGTCGCCCCCGCGCTTTCTGTCCGCCGGACAGCGTGTCCAGCTGGGCGGAACCGGCCTTGGCACGCAGGATCACATCGTCATCGCATCGGAGGTTCCCGCATGACCGGCCCCGTCCTTTCCGTCCGCAATCTGGCCACCAGCTTCCGCAAGGGGCAGGGGTGGAGCCGCGTCGTCAACGGCATTAGTTTTGACGTGGCCCCGCGCCAGACCGTTGCCGTGGTGGGTGAATCCGGTTCCGGCAAAAGCGTTACCGCCATGTCGATCATGCGGCTGCACAATCCCGAGAAAAGCCGCGTCGAAGGGCAGGTCCTGCTGGAGGGTCGCGACATCCTTGCGCTGCCCGAGGCGCAGATGCGCCGCATCCGCGGCAACGACATCGCCATGATCTTT
The DNA here is from genome assembly GCF_004959935.1 of Falsirhodobacter xinxiangensis. Taxonomy (GTDB): domain Bacteria; phylum Pseudomonadota; class Alphaproteobacteria; order Rhodobacterales; family Rhodobacteraceae; genus Falsirhodobacter; species Falsirhodobacter xinxiangensis. Next base: position 14,538 of record NZ_SMYN01000021.1, read on the forward strand.
CAGGAGGCGATGACCAGCCTCAATCCGCTGCATCCCATCGGCAAGCAGATTTCCGAAGCGATCCTGCTGCACAACGATTGCTCGGCTGACGAAGCAAAGCAGCGCGCGGTGGCGCTTCTGGACAAGGTGCGAATACCCTCGGCGGCGTCTCGATACGACGATCTGCCGTTCAACTTCTCGGGCGGAATGCGTCAGCGCGGGATGATCGCGATGGCGCTGGCCTGCAAGCCCAAGCTCTTGATCGCGGACGAGCCGACGACGGCATTGGACGTGACCATTCAGGCGCAGATCCTCGACCTGATCCGGGAGTTGCAGCGCGAAGAGGGCATGGGCGTCGTCTTCATCACCCACGACATGGGCGTTGTGGCCGAAATCGCGGATCAGGTCGTGGTGATGAACCGTGGCGACGAGGTCGAATCCGGTTCGGTCCGCGACATCTTCTTCAATGCGACCCAACCCTACACACGCAAGCTGCTGGGCGCGGTTCCGCGTCTGGGCTCAATGGCGGGAGAGCCGCTGCCGCGCAAGTTCCCCGAGATCGACGGCGTGACGGGCGCGGCGCTGGAGCGTGACGTAATGCCCGACACGGTGCGCCACGACCAGCCTCCGGTCTTGTCGATCACCGGTGTGACGACGCGGTTCACGATCAACAAGGGCCGTTTCGGACGTGCCTCGGGGCGCGTGCATGCGGTGGAGAACGTCAGCTTCGATCTGATGGCGGGCGAGACGCTGTCCATCGTCGGCGAATCCGGCTGCGGCAAATCCACGCTTGGCAAATCGATCCTGCGGCTGGTCAAATCGCAGGAAGGCAAGGCCCTCTTGAACGGGCGCGACCTGTTCGGACTGTCGAAGTCGGAGCTGCGTTCGGCACGGCGCGACATCCAGATGATCTTTCAGGACCCCTTCGCCAGCCTCGACCCGCGCCAGAGCGTCGGTCGCGCCATCGCGGAACCCTATCTTGCCCACGGCATGGGAACCGAAGCCGAAGCAGGCCGCGTCGTCGGCGACCTGCTGGAGCAGGTGGGCCTGTCCGCCGACATGGCGCAGCGTCTGCCGCACCAGTTCAGCGGCGGGCAAAGGCAGCGCATCTGCATCGCGAGGGCGCTTGCCCTGTCGCCCAAGGTGATCGTCGCGGATGAAAGCGTCTCGGCGCTGGATGTCTCGGTCAAGGCGCAAGTTATCAACCTGATGCTGGACCTGCAGGCGAAATACGGCCTGTCCTATCTGTTCATCAGCCACGACATGGCTGTGGTCGAGCGCATCAGCCACCGCGTTGCCGTCCTTTACATGGGCGAGATCGTGGAGATCGGCCCGCGCGAGGCGATCTTCGCCAACCCGCAGCACCCCTACACGAAGCGGCTTCTTGCAGCCGTGCCAATCCCCGATCCCGACCACAAGCGGCCCTCCAAGGTCGCCGATGTGACGGAGTTGCGCAGTCCTATCCGCGATCTGGATTTTGCCCCGACCCGCCGTGATTACAGGCAGATCGGCGAAGGGCACCTTGTTATGGCGTGATGCATGTGGCTGACTAGCAGCGTCAGTCCAAGAATCGAGCCATGATCTGGTTAATCAGGATCATATCCTCAGTCGCATCGGCGATATCAGTCTGGACCTCTTCGCCGGACAGCGCCTGGTGGAAAGCCAGCCATTCGCCGACGAATGCGTCCTGACGTGGCGGCTGCATTGTGGTTTCGGTGACACCGCTGCCCGCGGCATCCTTCATATGCAGCCGTGCGGGATGGTGACGGATGAATGGCGAGTCGTAGTCCAAACGCACGATCCGCGTGTCGTTCATCACTTCCAGACAGGCGTCGAAACGGGCGATCTGGTCCACGCCCGTCTCGAAGTGGCAGATGAAGTCGCCGTAGTCGAAATCCACCTGCAGGAACCGCCCCTCTCGCCGGTGTCGAGCTGAAATCACGGCCTTCGGCATCCCCAGCACACCCCGCATCGTGGACAGACTGTGCGTGGATAAGCCAAGCAGCAAATTGTGCACAAAGGCGCGCGGCCCTTCGTCGGTGCCCGCCACGGCGATGGCGGCGGCCTTCGTCGCACGCGACACCTCGTCGTGAAGGTATTTCGGAACGTCGTTGCCGGTGATGATCGCCGCTGTTGGATCAACGAAAGCGCTGTTGGGGCCGATGATCTCGCGCAAACGAGCCATGTTGATGCCGCCCTGCATCGCGGCGACCAGATGCGCCGCGTCGTGGAAGGCGGGTGTGTGGCGGCGCATGTAGCCGATCTGCACCGTCGCGCCCGTTTCACGCGCGGTGGTGGCAAGAAGGTCCGCTTCCTCGACCGTCAGGCACATGGGCTTTTCAATCAGCACATGCTTGCCCGCCTGCATCGCGGCGACGGCGTGGGGCCCGTGCAGCGCCGAGGGGCTGGCGACCAGCACAGCGCGGACGTCGGGATCGGCCAGCAGCGCCTTTACGCTGTCATGCGGCGCTGCGCCGGGCAGGCGACCCGCCACCCCGCGCAGGACGGTGGGCGAGGCGTCATGAAGCGCTGCGATCCTGAACCGGTCAGAAAGTTGCGCCAGCGCGGGGATGTGTAGGTGCTGCGTGACCAGACCGCAGCCGATCAGCCCAATACCGACGGTCACCGTGCCACCTCCGGCGCGGGGGCGGGCAAGGATGGCATCGGGGGCAGTGCCGCCTCAAACCCCGCGATGTCTGACAAAAGCAGGCGGGCCTGCGTGCCCCAGCCGTCGATGACGACATCGGGATGACCGTCGCCGTCCAGATCGCCTTGGCTCATGCTCCAGCTGCGGCCCACGGTGATGCCGGGCACAACATCGCCTGTCACGTCGGTGAAGCCACCGTCACCGTCATTCTGCCACGCGCGTAGTTGCAAGGGCACGAAGCCCGGCACCTGGATCGCGCCGACCAGCAGATCCGGCGCGCCGTCGCGGTTGAAGTCCACGACCGTTCCCGCCCAGCTAGAGAATGTGTGCTTCGGTAGACGTTCCGCCGTCTCATCGCTAAATCGGCCTTCACCGTCGTTGATCAGCAGGCGGGTCTGGGGATCCTTCTCCCACCCCTGATTGTTGCTGGTGATGCTGAAGAATACGATGTCGTTCCAGCCGTCGCCATTGGCATCGAACACATGAACCTCGCGCGTTTCCATCGGAACGGGCAGGTCCAGCCGGTCCGACGCGTCCGTGAAGACGCCGCTTCCGTCGTTCAGAAGCAGCCGATTTGGGTGCGAGGGACTGGCGATGACCACGTCCAGATCGCCGTCATTGTCCATGTCGGCCAGCGCCACCCCCTCGGTCTGGTCGTCGGTTGCGGGCAGGTGGCTGTCGGTCGCGTCAATGAAGTGGCCCGGGTTGTGGGAATCGTTTAGAAACAGAATGTTGCGGGCCGGAACGATGGAGGCGCCATGGTCGACCTCGCCCGTGCTGCCGATGAAGATATCGGGCAAGCCATCGCCGTTCAGGTCGCCCAAGGCAAGACCATTGGCCTGACCCATGCGGGGCAGCCTGTCGCTGGCATCGGTGAACCCACCCTGCCCGTCGCCAAGGAACAGCTGGCTCACCTCGTCGGATTCGGCCACGGACACCACATCGGCATTGCGGTCACCGTCGAAGTCCGCCGTTCGCACATGCTCACTGTCATGCATAACGGTGCCGAACGCATCGGGTTGGTAGCTGAGCGTGCCACCCTCGTTGAGGTAAAGCCGATTGACCCCGTATTCGACCGACAGCACCACATCCAGATCGCCATCATTGTCCGCATCCAGCATGGCCGAATCCGTTGCGTGAAGGCTGGATGCGAGGGGCATTTTCGTCGCCGTCGCATCCACGAAGGCCGAGGATGGCGCTTCGGGGATAACGGCGAAGGCGTCGGTGGCGGGATCGCGGTCTTGCGCGGCCAAGGGGCCAGCGGCAAGACAGGTTGCGGCAAGGAGTAGACGGTTCATTCTGGACCTTTCTGGCAAGGGCTTTCCGTCAAAACTGGTGCCGGGCAGCGACCGGACTAGATGGCCTTCGTTGCATGGACATATGAAAACCATGCATGCAATTAGTTGGGCGCCCCGATGGTTTTGAAGAACGAACTTCCCGATCTCGCCACCTTCGCCGCCGTGGCCGAGGCACGGAGCTTCACCCGTGCTGCGGGGCAGCTCGGCATGTCGCAAAGTGCCCTCAGCCACGCGATCCGCCGGTTGGAGGAACGGATGGGCGTGCGCCTTCTGACACGCTCCACCAGAAGCATCGCGCCAACCGAGGCGGGCGAGCATCTGCTGGCAACGCTTCGGCCCGCGCTGGACCGGATCGAGGGGCAGGTCAATGCGCTGACGACCCATCGCGACCAGCCGGCGGGAACGATCCGCATCTCCAGCGCCGACCACGCGGCAGAGACGATCCTATGGCCTGCATTGCAGCGGTTCCTGTCCGAATACCCCGGCGTCACTGTCGAGGTGCAGGTCGAGAATGGTTTCGTCGACATCGTGGCGGAGCGGTTCGACGCGGGCATTCGGCTGGGTGCGAACGTGGCCAAAGACATGATCGCCGTGCCAATCGGGCCGCCGGAACGATTGGTCGTCGTTGCCTCTCCAGCGTATCTTTATCGCCACCCCGCGCCTAGTGCCCCACGCGAGCTTGTGGATCACCTTTGCATAGACCGGACCTATCCCAGCCGCGGTGGCGTCTCGACCTGGACATTCCAGAAGAATGGCATCGAGGAGAAGCTTCGTGTGAACGGCCGGCTTGTCTTCAACCGGCCGGAGATGATCGTCGACGCAGCTCTCGCGGGCTTCGGAATTGCCTATCTGCTCGAATCTCAAGTGCAATCGCATATAGACAGCGGCAGGCTGGTCAAGGTGCTGCGCGACTGGTGTCCCTCGCTTCCGGGGTATCACCTTTATTACGGCAGCAGGCGCCAGCACGCTGCAGCCTTCAAGCTATTGGTTAATGCGCTGCGGTTTCACACCGACAAAATGGCTGAGTTTCCGCGCGGCTCCGAAACGTCAGCGGGCTCGAAGGAAATAGATCGGGGGAAGGTGTAGCAGCTTTCGTATAGGCTTTGCGTCACCGCTGGACGCTATCAAAGTCACAATTACTTGGATCCTACTCGTGGAGATCAAACATCAGGCGAACTATTTTGAGGTTGTGCAAAGCATTTGGGGTCGCTGCCGTTGTCTCATCAGCTTTTGTAACCACTGTCCGGCGCTCCAGCGATCGAAAGGTGGTTCATGGCCTGTGTATAGGTGACGTCTCGCTGGTAAGGTTCGCCAGCCTTAATGTAGGCGTTGGTGCCGCTAAATATCTTCGGCATAGCCACGCTTTCATTTAGGTCCCACCAAATTCTGATCGACGAATTGGTGAGCTGTCCTGCAGGATGGCTTTGCTACACAGTGTGCGCAAGCACCTAGTTCCGCAGTGACCAGAGAACCGTAATGCCGCCACAGTTTTGCAGAGTGATACAATCTCCAGACTGAGTCTGCAGGATAGCTTAGCGTCGTAAACGAAAATCCCCTGAGTGGTCACGCCTTCGGCAGAATCCGCACCGCGCCCCTGTCGGCCGAGGAGGCAAAGGCAGCATAAGCTTTTAGCGCCGTCGTCACGTTGCGCTTGCGCGGGGCCGAGGGTTTCCAGCCGGCCGCGTTCTGCGCGGTGCGACGCGCCTCAAGCTCCGTTTCCGGCACGGCAAGGTTGATCGTGCGGTTCGGAATGTCGATCTCGATCAGGTCGCCGTTGCGCACCAGACCGATCAGCCCGCCCTGCGCCGCCTCGGGCGAGGCATGGCCGATCGACAGCCCCGAGGTCCCGCCCGAGAACCGCCCGTCGGTGATCAGCGCACAGGCCTTCCCCAGCCCTTTGGATTTCAGGTAGCTGGTCGGATACAGCATCTCCTGCATCCCCGGCCCGCCCTTCGGCCCCTCGTAGACGATGACGACCACGTCGCCCGCCTTGACCTTGTTCGACAGAATGCCTTTGACCGCGTCGTCCTGCGATTCATAGACCACGGCGGGGCCGGTGAACTTCAGGATGGATTCGTCCACGCCCGCCGTTTTGACGATGCAGCCGTCCAGCGCGATGTTGCCCTTCAGCACGGCCAAACCGCCATCTGCGGAAAACGGCGCGTTGACCGACCGGATCACGCCGTTCTGGCGATCCAGATCCAGCGTTTCCCACCGTGCGCTCTGGCTGAAGGCGGTCTGCGTCGGCACGCCGCCCGGGGCCGCGCGAAAAAAGTTGTGGACCGTCTCGCTGTCGCTGCGGCTGATGTCCCAACGGTCGATGGCGTCGCCCAGCGTGGGGGTGTGGACGGTCGGCGTATCGCGATGGATCAGGCCGCCACGCTCCAGCTGGCCGAGGATCGCCATGATCCCGCCTGCGCGGTGGACATCCTCCATATGGACATCGTTCTTGGCGGGGGCGACCTTGGACAGGCATGGCACCTTGCGGCTCAGCTGGTCGATATCCTCCATGCCGAAGTCGATGCCGCCCTCATGCGCGGCGGCAAGGATGTGCAGCACGGTGTTAGTCGATCCGCCCATCGCGATATCCAGCGACATCGCATTCTCGAACGCCTTTTTGTTCGCGACGTTGCGCGGCAGGACGGATGTGTCATCCTGTTCGTAATAGCGACGGGCGATGTCGACGATGACATGCCCCGCCTCCAGAAACAGCCGCTTGCGGTCCGAGTGGGTCGCCAGCGTCGATCCATTGCCGGGCAGAGACAGGCCAAGCGCCTCGGTCAGACAGTTCATCGAGTTCGCGGTGAACATCCCCGAGCACGACCCGCAGGTCGGGCAGGCCGACCGTTCGATCGCGTTCACGTCTTCGTCAGACACGCTGTCATCGGCGGCGGCAACCATCGCGTCGACCAGATCCAGCGCCTTGGTCTTGCCGTTCAGCACGACCTTGCCAGCTTCCATCGGACCGCCGGAAACAAAGACCGACGGGATGTTCAGCCGCATCGCCGCGTTCAGCATGCCGGGCGTAATCTTGTCGCAGTTGGAGATGCAGACCATCGCATCGGCGCAATGCGCGTTGACCATGTATTCGACGCTGTCGGCAATGATCTCGCGCGAGGGCAGCGAATACAGCATGCCGTCATGACCCATCGCGATACCGTCATCGACGGCGATGGTGTTGAATTCCTTGGCGACACCGCCCGCCGCCTCGATCTCGCGCGCGACAAGCTGGCCGAGGTCCTTGAGGTGGACGTGACCCGGCACGAACTGCGTGAACGAGTTGACCACGGCAATGATCGGCTTGCCGAAGTCCCCGTCCTTCATGCCGGTGGCGCGCCAGAGACCACGGGCCCCTGCCATGTTGCGGCCATGCGTAGTGGTGCGAGAGCGATAGGCTGGCATGATACTACCTGCGTTGGTTGTTCGACGCGCACTGAGCGCGGATCTTTGGCTTGGCTAGACCCGCTGCAGTGCGATGGCAATGCCTTGGCCGACACCGATGCACATGGTGGACAGGGACTTCTGCCCCGGCACAAGTTGCAACGCCGCCGTTCCGGTGATCCGCGCGCCGGACATGCCCAACGGGTGACCCAATGCGATGGCGCCGCCGATCGGGTTCACGCGCGGATCGTCGTCGGCAATTCCCAGATCGCGCAGCGTGGCGATGCCCTGGGCGGCGAACGCCTCGTTGAGTTCGATTACTGCGAAATCTGCTTGGGTCAGGCCCAGCCGAGCCATCAGCTTTTTTGACGCAGGTGCCGGCCCGAAGCCCATGACGCGCGGCGCAACGCCCGCCGTGGCCCCGCCCAGAACGCGGGCGATGGGTGTCAAGCCGTGCTTTTGCGCCGCTGCTGCTGAGGCAAGGATCAGCGACGCCGCGCCGTCATTGACACCGCTCGCGTTCCCAGCCGTCACCGATCCGTTCGGGAACAGCGGCTTCAACTTCGCCAAGGCTTCGGCGGTGGTCGCACGGGGATGTTCATCCTGCGTCACCACCAGCGGGTCGCCCTTGCGCTGCGGAATGGTGACGGGCGTGATCTCTTGGGCCAGACGGTCGCGCGCGGCGGCGGCTTTGGTCTGCGAGGCCAGCGCCATTGCGTCCTGCGCCTCGCGGCTTATGCCGAAATCATCCGCCACGTTCTGTCCCGTCTGCGGCATGGAATCGACGCCATAGGCCGCCGCCATCGCAGGGTTCACGAAACGCCAGCCGATGGTGGTGTCGTGAATCTCGGCAGCGCGGCTGAACGCGCTTTCGGCCTTGGGCATCACGAAGGGTGCGCGGGACATGCTTTCGACCCCCCCCGCGATCATCAGGTCCGCCTCGCCCGCAGTAATCGCCCGCGCCGCCGTCAGCACCGCATCCATGCCCGACCCGCACAGACGGTTGATGGTCGTGCCGGTGACCTCCACCGGCAGNCCCGCACAGACGGTTGATGGTCGTGCCGGTGACCTCCACCGGCAGCCCCGCTAGCAAGGATGACATGCGCGCGACGTTGCGGTTGTCCTCGCCCGCCTGATTGGCGCAGCCGAAGATCACGTCGTCCACCGCCTCCCAATCGACGCCCGCGTTCCGCGCCATCAGCGCCCGCAGCGGGATCGCGCCAAGATCGTCGGCACGCACCGACGAGAGTGCCCCGCTGTAGCGCCCGATGGGGGTGCGGATGTAATCACAGATATAAACGTCTTTCATCTCACCACTCCGATAGATTTCGTCCCGTTCGATGGCGTAGCCAAGTGCAGAACGACTAGATCAGCGGTTGGGGGGCGCTCGAGGTATTTGAACCGAGTGCCCCACTGGCAAATAAAACCTGAATTGCTTCGTCGTCACAGCCCAGATCTTTTAGGATTTCCTTTGTATCCCAGCCTTTAGGATGCGCAGTCGTCTGAAGCCTTGAATATACACCATTGAAGCGCGCCGTGGATCGGATCGCTGTTACCGTGCCTTCCGTGGGGTGTTCCTCGCTCGACAAGAGGCCGACCGCTTCCAGGTGCTGATCCTGGGGCAGTGTTTCGAGGGTATGACAGGGCATAGCTGCGACATCTGCTTGCTGGAAGATATCCAGCCACTCTCGTGTCGTCTTCCCGAACAGTCCCGCTCCCCGCACAGCAAACCAAGCATCAACGTTCTTTGCGCGGGCGGAAACGGTCTTGAACCGCGGGTCATCCAGTAGCTCTGGCCGGTCAATTGCCTTCAAGAAAGCACGCACCTGAGAATCGGTGTTAATAGTCACCGAGATCCAGCCGTCCGACGTCTGGAGTGGCTTATTCTTGGGGTTTAGGAGCCGTCTGTCGCCGGCCGCACCTACCGGAGGATCAAAGGTAGCCTGAGCCAGATGTTCCTGCAGCACGAATGCCGCCATTGTCTCGAACATTGGAATCTCAAGCGTCGTCCCGATTCCCGTAGACTGTCTATAGACATAGGCGGCCATGATTGACCCGGCCGCGATTTCACCGACAGCATGGTCGCAAATTACCATCGGCACGTAGGATGGCACACCATCCCGCCCGAGGAACAATCCTGGAATGCCGGCCGCGCCCTGCACTACACTGTCGTATGTTGGACGCCCGGCATAAGGCCCATCTGTGCCATATCCGGTGATAAGGCAGTGTATCTTTTCGGGATGCCGCGTCCGAATGGTAGCTCCGTCCAATGATAGGCGCTCCAAAGCCTGGGGGCGCATATTAGCAACGATGACATCCGCCCATGCGACGAGACGTTCCATAAGGTCTTTGGATTCTGGCGCCTTTAAATCGATGCAAATGTTTCGTTTGCCCCGATTCAGGTGAAGGTAGGTGCCGGAATGCTGACCTGTCGGAGATAGCCCTCCTAGGCCACGCATCAGATCGCCGTCTGGCGATTCGACCTTGATGACCTCTGCTCCGTATTGCCCCAGGCGCCACGTGCAGATGGGTCCCACCACAACGCTTGTTAGATCTAAAACGCGCATCCCGCGAAGCGGTGACAGTGCGCCTTCATCGAGAACCGTTTTCTGGCTGCCCATACTCATAATATCCAATCCTCCCTTAGGCCACACTTCCGAACTGTGCGGGCGCCGCGCCCCCACGCGGTCGTTCCAAATCGACGCCACTGTGGCTTCATTATTTTCACCTATGCTATAGTTGACATCAAATATGAAATGCTGCAAGAGGTGGAGAGCGAGGTAGGGGAGGACTGCGCAATGCTCATGAAAGATAAGGTTTGCGTTGTAACGGGAGCCGCATCGGCCTCCGGAATTGGCAGGGCAACCGCAGAGCTTCTTGCCGCGAACGGTGCGGATGTCGTCATGCTGGATATGAGCGATGCAATTCAGGCCGCTGCTTGCGACATTGCTTCACGCCATGAAGGGCGGACGATCATAGGCTATCAATGCGATATCACTTCGCCGGTAGCCTGCACGGCTGCAGCGCAGAAAGTGTCCAGACGTTTTCCGAAGATCAACGCGCTAATACACTGCGCGGGCCTGATCAAATCCGGCCGGTATGATGAGATCGAACCTCAGGATTTTGATCTCGTCGTGGCAGTGAACCTGACGGGATCGTTTAATATTGCGAAAGCTTTTGCGCCTACACTGATTGCCAGCGGAAAAGGATCGATTATCAATCTCGCTTCGGTCGCCGGACAACGAGGGGGCGGACTGGTGGGAGGCGCACATTACGCCGCTTCGAAGGGCGGCGTTCTCGGCCTGACCAAATCCCTGGCGCGAGAGTTGGGTCCTCAAGGTGTTCGAGCGAACGCAGTCTGCCCTTCGCTGATTGAAACGGGGTTTGTGACGGGATCCGTATCAACGGAACGCATCCGTGACTTGACGTCCTCAATCCCGCTGGGCCGGCCGGGCCTACCTGAAGAGGTGGCATCAGTCTGCATGTTCCTTGCGTCGGATCTTTCATCCTACATCACTGGCGCGACGTTGGACGTCAACGGCGGCAGCCACATCCACTGACGGCTCCCGCACTCGGGATATGCTGACAGCAATGCCTCTACATAAAATTGGAGATCAAGATGGCGACTAAATTCCATCACATCAATCTGTGCTCCACGGACATTCCCGGATTGGCACAATTCTATCAGAATGTTCTGGAGCTGGATGAAACCTTCTACGGCAGCCAAGGATCGGATCGCAAGCAGATCACGAACCAAGGTTATGGCGGTCATGTGACCTTCCTCACGGATGGCAACACGGAGATGCACCTCGCCACCCGAGATCTGACGGTCGCCTTCAAGACCAAGCAAGCAATCAACCCTCTTGATCGTGGCCACATCGCATTCCGCACAGATGATATTGAAGGCGTTAAGCGTCGCTTGACCGAGAGGGGCATCCCTTTCTCCGACTTTGGGACTTGGGCGATCGAGGGATGGCAGCAGATCTTTTTCTACGACCCCGACGGAAACATCGTCGAGGTTCAACAGGTCGAAGACGCGAAGGTCTGATCACTACACCTGTGGGGATTGAAAGGTCCGGGAGGGACAATGATCGAACCAGACACAAACGCCCAAACATACCTGGAGCGGGCTGAAAAGATCGCGGGGGACCTGCCTGGAGCAGCATGGCAGACCCGGTCGTTGGACCGGGTGGCTGTAATCGGTGCCGGCACCATGGGTGCGGGTATCGCGGTCAGTCTGGCCGACGGGGGGCTTCGGGTCGATCTTCTGGAGCGTGATGCGGCCGCCAGCAACGCCGGCGCGGAAAGAGTCCGCAACATCTACGCCGCGCGTGTCAAACGCGGGCGGATCGATGAAGCGACCGCTCAATCCCGTCAACAGCAGGTCACATCCGGTTTTGACTGGAGCGTCGTGTCGGATGTCGATTTGGTCGTCGAGGCCGCCTTCGAAGACATGACCGTCAAACAGGATATCTTCGCGCGTTTGGCCGGGATTGCCCGCCCGGATGCGATCCTGGCAACGAACACATCCTACCTCGACATCGACCAAATTGCGGCGGTGACACGGCATCCGGAAAACGTTCTGGGGCTGCACTTCTTTTCGCCCGCCCATGTCATGCGCCTGCTGGAAGTCGTTCAGGCGCGCCGCACCAGTGAGGAAGCGCTTGCGGCATGTCTGGAGCTTGGACGGCGCATAGGCAAACTGCCTATCGTGGCCAAAGTGTCCGACGGATTCATCGGCAATCGTATCTTCGCAATTTACCGCCGCCACGCAGAATACCTGTTGGAAGACGGCGCGTCCGTGCAGGACATCGATGCAGCACTAAAAGCCTACGGCTTTGCCATGGGGCCGTTCGAGGTATCAGATATGTCCGGCCTCGATATTGCCCGCGCCATGCGGCAAAGACGTGCCGCGACCCGCGATCCCCTCGAACGGTATGTCGATATCCCCGACCGCCTGTGTGACGCCGGTCGTCTGGGGCGGAAGGCGGGCCGGGGATGGTATGATTACATCGACGGCAAACCCGTGCCGTCAAACGAAGCAGACACGCTGATCACACAGGAACGGCGGCGCAAATCGATCAATCCCCGCTCCTTCACGGCAGAGGAGATCCAGCACCGGATTCTTGCTGTCATGGCGAACGAAGGAGCAAAGATCCTTGCCGAGGGTATAAGCCTGCGCCCGTCGGACATCGATCTGGTTTTCGTGAATGGCTACGGCTTTCCCGCTGGCAAAGGGGGGCCGATGTTCGCGGCGGACCGGAGGGGTCTGGATACCCTTCTTCGCAACGTCCAAGAGGCGTCGCAGGTGGGTGGCGCAGGATCCGACCCGGCACCATTGCTGATCGAACTCGCCCGATCGGGCGGCTCCTTCCAAGCGTGGCAAGCTGCAAAAACAGAAATCTAAAGACCTCATCCGGCGGCCGTGTCTCGTCAGCCGCACTCAATGACGGGCATCAGGGGGGAGGAACCCATATGTCTTCATCAGATCACGCGATCTCTTCTTCAAGAGAAGTCACCGACGATACCAAGCTGACGCCAATGGCTCGACGTGCCGCTCTTAGCAGCGCTTTCGGGGCCGCTTTGGAGTGGATCGACTTTGCAGCTTACGGCGCAATTTCGGCGACGGTTCTCCCGGTGCTGTTCTTCCCGGCCATGGATCCGGGAACTGCCATCCTGGCATCCTTTGCCACGTTCGGGGTGGGATTCTTTGCTCGACCATTGGGAGGTATCGTGTTCGGAATGCTCGGCGATCGCTACGGTCGCAAAAGTATTCTGATGGTTACGCTGGTCCTGATGGGCGTGGCATCGACCTTGATCGGGGCCATGCCAACCTATGCGTCCATCGGACTGTGGGCTCCGACACTTCTGGTTCTGCTGCGCTTCCTTCAAGGTTTCGCCCTTGGCGGGGAAGCGACAGGTGCCCAGCTTCTCACGATGGAACATGCACCTGCATCACGCAGAGGCTTCTTCGGGTCGCTCATCAATATCGGCAACTCGCTTGCGCAAGTTGTTGCGAATGCCATGCTGTTCCTGATCGCCGCCGTTCTCACGGAAGAGCAATTCATGGCTTACGGCTGGCGCATACCGTTCCTGATGAGCGTCATTCTGGTCTTCCTGGGCGTCTACATCCGCCGGAATGTCGCTGAAACTCCCGCGTTCAAGCAAGTTGTCGGAGACACCGCCAAAGCGGCACCACGCGTCCGATTGACCTTGGGGCAACTCCTGAAGACCCAGGGCCGCACAATCCTGCGCCTGATCCTGGTATGGGCGGCCATCGCTTCGTGCTTCTGGATCGTCGCCGTGTTTTCGCTGGGCTATCTCCGGAACACGCTTCAGGTCGACAACCGCACCGTCTACATGTGCCTGATGGGCGCCAACATGGTCGGGGTCGCGGCAGTGCTTTTGGGCGGATACATCAGCGACCGCGTGGGCAGGAAGCCGATCTTCATCGTCTCCCTCGCATTGATGGCCGTGATGTCGCTGATCTACTTCCCGATGATCAACACCGGAAACGGCATTCTGATCTTCCTCGCGATGGCGCTGTTCATCGGCATCATGCAGCTTCAGGGTGGCGCGCAACCTGCTTTTTTCGCCGAGCATTTTCCGACACCGGCGCGATACGCAGGCTCGGCCATGTCCTATACGGGGGCGAACCTGTTCTTCGCTGGTCCCACACCGTTCGTGGCAGCGTGGTTGCTTCAGGCCGCAAACGGTCATGTCATCGTCATCACGATTATGTGCCTCACCTTGGTCGCGATCTCCTTCATCGCCACGATGATGAGTCCCGAAACGCGTCACTTCGATATGGAACGCGAGGTCTGACCCGAAGCGCCCGGCCCATCGCCGGGCGTTCAACTGTCTGCCCGGAGATTGGGATGAGCGAACTACCCTTGGACGAGCGTGTCACGAGATACGAACACTGCAGCCTTCCGCAAGTCAGGCGCGTGGCCGCGATGCTGGATCAGAACCCTGACCGATGGTCAAACGGTGATCATCTGCCACGCGGATGGCAATTTATTCTTATGGGGGCCGATACCACGCGCTCGCAGTTACGAGCGGACGGTTTCCCCGGCCTTGGCGTCGCATTACCGGATGTCGGCCTGCCGCAGCTTGTGCTCGGGGGGCGGTCCGTCGAATTCATGAACGATATCGTGATCGGGCAGGCATACCGCCGGGAAAGTTACGTTCAAAGCGTGAAACACAAGGAGGTATCTTCGGGCCCCATGGCCATCGTCACGGTGGCACACGAAGTGTTTTTGGAAGATGGCGAGGATGCGGCATTCGCCGAAACTCAGACCTACATTCTTATGGCTAAGCGTCCGGAGTCCGGAAACACGCCCTCCCGCGAGTCTATCTCACCCCATGCCGCGATGAAAACTGTCACTCCGGATGACACCTTGCTGTTTCAATATTCCGCTCTCGGGTTCAATTCGCATCGCATTCACATCGACCGAGCCTATGCTCGTGAGGTCGACGGTTATCCGGACCTCGTGGTGAATGGAGGTCTGGCGACGCTCCTCTTGACGGAATATCTCCGAACCGATCTCGGGCATCAAATCAACGGACTTAAGGCGAGGCATATGGCACCCCTGTTCGTGGACCGCCCTCAAACGCTCATTGCGCGGCAAGAGGACGATTTGTGGACACTGCGCATCCATGACGAAAACGGACGATTGGCAGTCGACATCCAAGCACGCGCCACACCATGCGGGGGTTGAGGACGCTTGGCCGCGATCTTAAGACGGTATCGATACACACCGTTTTGAAGGCCATCCACGACATGCCACACGACCAAGAAGAGTCCGGAGAGTCGAAGCAGACTCAATACAATGCTCCTGCGTTGGAAAAGGGCCTGGACATTCTCGAGCTTCTGGCTCAGGGCCATCATGGCCTCACGCGCAAGGAAATCGCCGAGCGCCTCGGGCGCTCGGTGGGCGAGGTCTTCCGCATGGTGGAGACGCTCACCCGTCGCGCTTATATCGTCCAACGCGATGACAGTTACGTCCTTGGGATGAAACTGTTCGAGCTGGCGCATGAATTTCCTCCTTTGCAAAGACTGCTCAGACTTGCAATTCCGCGTATGGAAGTGCTTGCGGCAACGTCCGGACAATCTTGTCACCTATCTGTCCGGAACGGCAACAAGCAACTCGTGGTCGCACAGGTCGACACGCCTACCGGTGTCGGCTTTGGAGTTAAGATTGGAAGTGCGCTCGACATGCACCAATCAGCCTCGGGGCGCGTGCTGCTCGCATTCGACGAACGAGAGGTTGCCGATCGTGTCCTGTCTGCAGATGTTTCTCTCAACTCTGCCGAACGTTCGGCAGTTCTCGATGATCTTACGAAAATCGCCGAGATCGGCTTCGCCTTCATGAAAAGCCGACAATTCAGCGGTGTAGAAGCCATGAGCTTTCCGATCTTCGATGCGCGCCGTCATGCTTTGGCAGCCTTAACGGTGCCTTACGTCACCCGTCTGGATGATCAAACGAAGATGGCATCAAGTGACGTGTTGAGCCAATTATCTTTGATTGCTAGCGAACTCAATACGCATCTTCTAGGTAACGGGGCTGGCCCTGCCTAGGCCAGGATCATAGAAACGTTTAAGTTAGGTTGCTAATCGAGACCAATGCTTCGGCGTTAAGCCAGTCGACTCCAAATGCCGTCAGCCCTTGATCCATTTCCCGTCCTCTTGGGCGTCGATCGGAATGTCGAACGTCCGGATGTAGCCCGCTAGCATCCGATAATACCCCAAGACAATAATCGCATCACTAAGCTCGGATATCGAAAAGTGCTCCAGAGCATGCTTGAATAGCACTCCAGGCGCCTTGCCTTTTAACAGAATACTCTGGCCGAAGC
Source organism: Falsirhodobacter xinxiangensis (assembly GCF_004959935.1). GTDB lineage: Bacteria > Pseudomonadota > Alphaproteobacteria > Rhodobacterales > Rhodobacteraceae > Falsirhodobacter > Falsirhodobacter xinxiangensis. The sequence continues at coordinate 30,699 of NZ_SMYN01000021.1, forward strand.
GAAGCAGGATGCGCTCCTGTTCGTCGAAGGCCGACGTGTCGTCGATGCGGGCTTCCGCGATCGCGACAAACTGGTCTTGGCGCACACCAGCTGCTTGCGCGATGGAGACGTGCTGCTCCCATTCGTAGGTGACGCTTTCATGCGCCGCGACGAGAAGAACGATGAGCTCCTTGTGGTAGTCCGAGATGTTCAGATTTCTGAAGATGGCATTCGTCAGGTCGATCATCGGGATGAACGCACCCGGGCTGTGGCCGACCATGCGAAAGAAGTTCACCTTCGTCGGCAGTTCGTCGAACTTCTTGCGCACATCGGCGGGCAGTTTGGTGAAGTCGGGATACTCGATCGACACCTTGGAGGTGATCTTCTCGTTCGATTTCGATGTGTCGGACATGTTCTTTTCTCGATCTGTGTGTTTCGAATAGTGCGAAGCGGTTGACGGCAATGCGTCTTGCCAAAGTCGAACCTTTTTAAGTTCTGCGTTCTGATTCAGGACAGGTGGTCCTTGATCCACTGATGGACGCCCGGACCCGATGGCGACCAGCCAAGTCCTTGTGTGCGCAGACTGCGGACACGGCTGTTCGACGCTAATGAATATCGCGCCCTAGCCCGTCCCCAGAGAGCCTCGGCCTTGTCCAAAGTGATCGAGACCGGCTCGTCCAGACGCAGACCGTTTGCAATGGACTGCGCCAAGTCGCGGAAGGACGCCTCCCCGCTCTCCACGAATGCGAACATGCGAGGCGGAGCGCGATCAAGAGCAAGCAGATAGAGATCGACGACATCAGCGATATGAACCGTCGACCATTTGCTGAGACCCCGACCGATATACGGTGCTTGTCCCGTCTCGCGCGCGTAGTGGATCAACAGCGGAAGCTGAACGCTGTGTGCGTCTGGTCCCATGGCATCACCGTAAACCATGGAGTTGCACAGGACGATCGACCGTATTTCGGGTTCCGACAAGATCGCTTGATCGAGGGCAACGCGTGCAGCTTTGTCCGCATTTGGCGTGGGAAGGTGATCTTCGTCGTATATGGCTTCGCCGAGCTCGCCATTCGCGTCGTCTGCCACGATGCTAGTGCCGCTTGTATGCAACATAGTCTTGCCGGATCCGCGCAACGCCTTCAGCAACGCATCGATCGCCGGCCTGTCATCGCTGCTTGCAGCGTTCACGACCGCGTCCGAACGGCGCGCCTCATCTGCGAGAAGATCATGATCCGTAAGCGTGCCGCGGACAGGCGTGATTCCAAACGCTCTGCACGCTTCAGCTTTTTCATCGGACCGCACCAGGCCACGAACCTGATGCCCGCGGCGCACGGCCTCTGCAGCAAAGGATCCTCCGATGAACCCGGTGGATCCGGTGACGAAGATTTTCAAGCCCCCACCCGTTCTTGAAAGCCATTGATCACAACTTCGGTGTGGTCCACCACCGGAGGGGACGAAAAATATCCGCCGACGAGGTCTCGCCAGACTGCGTAATCGGCCGAGCCACGAAACCCCACCACATGGTCTTCAAGCGTTTCCCAATCGGCGACAACATAATATTGCAGGAGTTCTTCGACCGACCTCTCGAGCCGAAGACTCATGCAGCCCTTTGCCCGCTCGAATAGAGGAACTGCCTTGGCGAAGGCCCCTTCGAATTGACTTTCGGACCCGGGACGAATTGATATCTTGGCGACTTCGCGGATCATGTGGACGCGTTCTCCTGCAGCTATGAAAGCATTCCGTGTCCGAAGGGACGTATGTCACTCGACGCAGATGGTAAGTAGAGCCTCAGTCTACACTGAGTAGCATTCACTCTTATGAGTATCTTCACCCCGTCCTTTCTGTCGATGGCCCGGTTTCACTACGACAGTCCCTCAAACAAAGTCGAGCACGTCCGACAGCGGGCGGCGGGGCTTCTGCGGCCAGTTCTCGGGTGCGGCGGGGCCGACGGCCAGAAGCAGCGCCGGAATGTCCGTCTCGGACAGGCCGAACCCTTGCGCCACGGCGTCGGCATCGAACCCGATCATCGGGGCGGAGCCGAGGCCCATCGCCTGTGCCGCGAGGATCAGGGTCATGGCACCGAACGTCGCCGTCCGGATCGCCTCGTCCCGCTGCCGTTGTGGCTGGTTGTCGTAAAGGCTGCCCGCGGCGCCCTCCCACCCCGACGGCACCTCGGCCGGCATGAACCCGGCATCGACGCTGGGTGCCAGCCGTGCGGGGATGGTGCGGTGGTCGGCAAGCTGCCCGCAGATGATGAAGGTCACGGCCGCATCGGTGACCTTGGCCTGATCCCAGGCCATGGACCGGAGACGCGCCTTCGCCTCGGGCGTGCGCACCGCGATGAAGCGCCAGTTCTGCAGGTTGAACGATGTCGGCGCCTTGGTGGCCAGATGAACCAGTTTCTCAATCTCGGCGTCGGTCAGGTGTCCGGCAGGGTCGAACATGTTGGTGGTGCGACGGTCGTCGATCGCCGCAAGCATGGAATGTGTCATCGGGGATCCTTTCTGAATCAAACGCGCCGCCAGACATGCCATGAACGGCATCTCCGACGGATCCTTCTGTCTTGGTGACGAAGCGGATGTCAGCGCGTGAAGCCGTTCATGCTTGCGAAATACGTCGCACCGAACGCATCCAGCTTGGCGCGGATCTCCGGCGTGGGATCGCCGTAGACGAAGACGTTCTCGATCGTCACGAGCGAGAGGAACGTCTCCGCGAAGGGCGAGAACGTCTGCTCGACATGCGGCAGCACGCCCTGGATACGATAGCGTTCCATGATGTGGATGGCCGTCTTGTCGGCGTTGACCACATATTCGTAGGTCAGCGTATCTGCTTCGAGGCGGGTCGCCTCGACGATCTTCGCCACGAGCGCTTCGAACGCCGGGAAGTTCGAGGGTTCGATCGACATGTGGTAGATGGAATAGAGTTCGCCGTTCATCGGGTGCCCTTTGCGAAAGTCGGCCGGCCGTCACAGGCTGATGCAGAAAGCCCGCGACGTGCCCGCCCCAGAACCCGAGAGGTATTCACACGGGCGACCGCGGTAAATGCCGAGGAAAGCGACGCAGAGTATCCCTCGGTGCTACACCCGAACGGTCACCATCCACGGTCCCAGTCGGGCTGGCCCTGCAAGCGCCCGACTAGAAAGTCGATCAGGGCCCGCACCTTCAGCGCGAGGTGCCGCGCCGCGGGATAAAGCACGTGAATCTCCAGCGAAGGGCACGGCGTGTCGGTCAGGACCTGCAGCACGCGGCGGTCGCGCAGATGCGGACCCGCGATGAAACTCGGCAGGCGCGCGATGCCCAGCCCCGCCGCCGCCGCGTCAAGGCAGGTCTCGCCGTTCGAGAAGCGCAGCCGGCCCTGCACCGCCACGGACCGGGTGGTCTGCGCAGCGGGCTCCAGGAACTGCCAGCGGTCCGGCTCCAAAAAGTTCGTGTCGATGATGCAGTTATGGTCAGTCAGGTCCGACGGCATCGCGGGAACGCCATTGCGCACGAGGTAATCCTCCGAAGCCACGGCCACGATCCGTGCCTGACATAGCCGCCGCGCGATGAGGGAGCTGTCCAGCGGCGTGCCGATCCGGATCGCGAGGTCGAAGCCTTCGTCAACGATGTTCACCGCGCGGTCGGAGAACCTCACGTCAAGCTGGATGTCCGGAAAGGCCGCCGCGAAGTCCAGCAGCAAGGGCGACAGCACGATGCGCCCGAAGGACATCGGCGCGGTCAGGCGCAAGCGCCCCGAGGGCGTCCCCGAGGCGTTGCGGATGGAGGTATCGAGCGCGTCGAACTCGTCGATCAGCGGCTTGATCTGGGCGTGGTAGGCCAGCCCCGCCTCGGTCGGGCGCAGTGCGCGGGTGGTGCGTTGCAGAAGCCGCACGCCCAGATCCGCCTCCAGCCGCGACACCAGCTTCGAGGCTTGCCCCGTGCTGGTGCCGAGCCGTGCCGCCGCCGCCGCGAAGCTGCCGGTGTCGAGGACGGCAACGAACATCCGCTCTCGATCGAGGCGGTCCGGACGGGGCGTGTGATCGGCGGACATGCGGGCCTGCGCTGTGATGTCCCCTGTCTGTGGCATCCGACGGGGCATGGGGCAAGGCTCAGCTTCGGAACGCCTGGATCAGGAAATGCCCGATAGCCTCCGCCGCCTGGCGGTCGATCGTGTGCGGCATGCCGGAAATCAGGGTCAGGTCCGTCGCGACACCGGCCTCTGTCAGGCGCTGTTCGGCAAGGACCGACATGGCGGGCGGGATCACGTGGTCGTCGCTTCCGTGAATTAGCAGGGCACGCGCGTCGGTCGCGGGCGTCAGTGGCGCGGGCGTCGTCAGCCGTCCGGCCACCGCCACGACGCCCGCAAGCGGCAGACGGCCCGACGCGACCAGATCCAGCGCCATGATCGCCCCTTGCGAAAAGCCGACGAGGACCGTGCGCTCCGGGCCGACCTCGTGTTCGCGCATCAGCTGGCCCAAGACGGCGTCGAAGCTGTCACGGGCCGCGATGACCCGGGCCGGGCGTCCGTCCTCGGTGATGCCCTTGATAGAGAACCACTGATGCCCCCGCCCACCGTCGAACGGCACCGGAGCGTCGGGTGCCGCGAAGACGGTCTGCGGCAGCGCCCGGCGCCACATGTCGGCAAGCGGCGAGAGATCCGCCCCTTGCGAGCCGATACCGTGCAGGAAGATGACCAGAGAGCGGATCATGCTGTGCCTCCGATGCAGATGTCCAGCGCTGGTCCCACAGGCACGATGCCGGTCGGGTTCAACGCCTTGATAGAATAGTAGCCGCGCTTGATGTGGTCGATGCTCACCGTCTCCCGCACACCGGGAAGTTCAAGCACCGCGTGAAGGTGTCGGCTCAGATGCGGATAATCCGCGATGCGCCGCAAGTTGGTCTTGAACAGCCCGTGATAAGCGGCGTCGAAGCGAACGGTCGTCACGAACAGGCGGATGTCGGTTTCCGTGAACCGGTCGCCGAATAGGAAGGTGCGGCCGTCGGAGAGGCGATCCTCCAGCTCGTCCAGTTGGGCGAAGACGTCGTGGAACGCCATGGCGTAGGCCACCTGGGTGGTGGCGAAACCGGCGCGGTAAACGCCGTTGTTCAGGCGCGGATAGATTCGGTCGTTCAGCGCGTCGATCTCGGCGGCAAGGTCGGCCGGATAGAGGTCCGGCCCGCTGGCAAGCGCCCCGAACCCTGTGTTGAACATCCGCACGATATCGGCGGATTCGTTGCTGACGATCGTGCCCGTCGCCTTGTCCCACAGAACCGGAACCGTCGCGCGGCCCGTATAGGCCGGATCAGCGAGAGTGTAGATCTCGTGCATGTAAGTCTTGCCGTTCACCGGGTCGGGCGTGGCGAAGCGCCAACCCTGATCGCCCAGCTCCGGCTCCACCACCGTGACGTCGATCAGGTTGGACAGACCCTTTAGCTTGCGCGCAATCAGCGTGCGCGAGGCCCAAGGGCAGATCAGCGCGACATAGAGGTGATAGCGCCCGCCCTCGGCCTCGAAGCCTGCGGCTCCGGTCGGCCCGGCGGTGCCGTCCGGCGTGATCCAGTTGCGGAAGCCGGAGATCTGGCGGACGAAGCCGCCCTGATCATCCTTGGCCTGAACCGGTTGCCAGTTCTCGACCCATTTTCCATCGACGAGCATGTTGAGGCCTTTCTTAAGGTTGCTGAGGTTCAGGCGCGGCGCAGGGCAGTTGCCTTCAGCGCATGCGCGCCGTCGCCGGCAAGGGCCAGGACGACGAGACCGACGATCCAGAACGCGGGGAATTCCCAGCCGCCGTTCGGGTTGTTGAAAAAGAAACCTGCGGCCCCGTGGACGGTAAAGATGGTCCCCAGCAGCACGGGGATCATTGCGACGGCGGCGGCGCGGGGCATGATGCCGAAGATCAACGCGGCGGCACCGGCCAGTTCCCAAAGGATGGTGACATAGGCCAGCCAGCCCGGCAGGCCGAGCGATGCGAAGAAGCCGGCGGTGCCAGACGGCGTGAAGACGAAGATCTTGAGGCCCGCGTGGGCGAGGAACAGGATCCCGAGCGCAATGCGCAGCGTCAGAACGGCATAGGGGGCGGTGCGTTGGTCGATCATGGCGTGTTTCTTTCATGGCAATGTGTTGTTGCCACCGAGATAGCCGATACGCTCCCCCGTGATTATCCGGTCGAATGGACGTTTATTGCTTCCATTATGGAAGCAATCCAGCTCAAATCAAAGGAGACCATCGCGCCCTTTGGCCGCCAGCACGTCGACGACATGCCTGACGCGTGCCAGAAGATGCCGTGTTTCCGGCCACAGCGCATGGATGCCGACCGTCGCTCTTGCATCGTCAGCCAGAACTTCCACCAACCGTCCGTCTGCGAGAGGACCTGCCACCAGCGACCAAGGCATCTGCGCGATCCCGAGGCCCGCTATGGCTGCGTCGACGACCGCCGAGCCATCACCGATCTCGTGCGTCGGCGTCACGCGCAACCGCTCGGCCGGGCCGCCTTCACGTGCGATGCGATAGCCGATAGGCACATCACGGCGCACCCCCGTGATGCAGTCGTGCCGTGTCAGATCCTCGGGCATTTGCGGCGCGCCTCGGCGCGCGATGTAGGACGGTGCTGCAACCAGCGGCGCCCGCTGCTCAGCAAGCTTTCGGGTGATCAGGCCGGTGGTGTCTGCCGTTTCGCCGAAACGGATGACAAGGTCCATCTTCTCCTCCACCGGATCGATGATGCGGTCGGTGAAGGACAGGGACAGATGCAGGCCCGGATGCTCATGCGTGATGCCTGTAAGGATCGGCAGCAGAACCTGTCGTCCCCAGGCGGCGGGTGCGTCGATCCGCAGACGTCCCGCAATCTCGCGGTTGCCGGTCGACAGCGAGGTCTCGGCCGCACGGATCTCGTCCAGCGCCCGGCGCGCGACAGAGAGGTAGGCCTCACCATCCGGCGTCAGGACGAGGCGGCGGGTGCTGCGGTGGATCAGCGTTATGCCAAGGCGCGCCTCCAGCCGGCTGACGCTTTTGCCGACCGCAGATTTGGTTAGGCCCAGCACTTGGGCGGCTTCGGTGAAACTGAGATGTCGGGCGGTTTCGACGAAGGCTTGAATGCCCGCGAAGTGTTCCGATGAAGCCATAGTATCCTCCGAAGATACTCTGAACGTAATCTCGAAGAATAGTTGTTCGCAAGTGCAACGGTTATCTTCTGATTGCAAGCACGGCAGTCCGCCGCTGCCATCAATCAAAAGGAATATGAGATGCCCGTAGTGCGCGTAAGCTGGTTCGATGGAAAGACCGCCGAAGAGAAGGCAAAGGTCGCTCAGGAGATCACAGACAGCATCGTCAAGAACACCGGCACGGATGCCAGCTACATCTATGTCATTTTCGAGGATGTGAAGGCCTCGGACTGGGCGGGCGGCGGCAAACTGTTCGGCTGACCTCCGGCGCGCCTGGCTTGATCGGGCGCACCCTCTTTCTTGAAGTGGAGTTTCCGATGAAGCACCTGACAGCGACCGTCCTTCTGGCGTTGGCGCTCTGCGGCCCTGCATTTGCGGAGACTGCAGTTGACGTCATCGGCGACTACACCTTCCCTAATACGATCGAAGGAATGCCTGCGAAGCTTTCTGACATCGATGGCTTGGAGATCAACAGCTTCACCACCAATGACGGCGTGCGGCTGAACTACTGGGAAGTGGGATCAGGCGATCCGATCGTGTTCGTTCCCGCCTGGGGCGCAGGTGGTGCCGAACTGATCAATGAACTCGTGCTGCTTTCCAAAACGAACCATGTCTACGTTCTCGACGCACGCAATCAGGGCACGTCGGAACAGACCCTCAAGGGCCAGCGGATTGCTCGTCAGTCGATGGATCTGAACGAGTTTCTGGACCACGTCGAGATCGAGAAGACCGTGCTTGCGGGCTGGTCGATGGGGGTTTCGGTCATCTGGGGGTATGTCGACCTCTTCGGAACCGACCGCATCTCAAAAGCCGTCTTCGTGGATGAGCCCGTGTCGATCTACACCCATGCCGACTGGTCGGAAGAAGAGCGCCTGAACGCAGGTGGCATGACCACCTCGCCTGAACGCATGATCGAAGCCTACAAAGGGGCCCCGACCAATCAGCAGATCGTCGACATGAAGGTGGTGCATCGGTCGCAGATGCTGGACTCGCCCTATGCCCAGAACGCGATGGGGTTGGCAGCACAGGTTGGAACCGATCCAGAATTTACGATGCTGGTGCTGTTTGATCATGCGATGAACGATTGGCGCGATGTCATCCAGCACAAGCTGGACATTCCCGTAGCCGTCTTTTCGGGCGAGGAAAGCAACAACCTCCCTAGTCAGGAGTGGATTGCGAAGACTGCTCAGGACGGGCAGATGTTCAGCTACAGCAGCGAGGAGGAAGGCGATCATTTTCTCATGCTGAAGAATCCGCTGAAGTTCGTAGCCGACCTGAGGGCCTTCATCGACTAAACCGAGCAAGAGCAGCAGCGCGTCTGTTGGAACTGAGCCGCCGCGTGGTCAGGTTGAGGAGCGAGCGTTGACGAACTTCTGGCATGCCCTGCGCGATCCGGTGCTACGGCTGACTGCAATCCGGCTGACGCTCGCGGCAATGATTGCTATCATTGCCGCAACCATTTTGGGCATGAGCAACCCTTGGTGGGCTGCCATGGCCACATGGATGATCGGGCAGCCGCCGCGTGGCCTATTGCTGGAACGCAGTCTCGCCCAGATTGCGGGAACGATCGCGGGGGCGATCGCCGGGCTTATGATCGCCCTGACGTCCCAAATTGCCGTCGAGATCGGACTGCTGGCCCTTTGGTTGGGGGGTTGCTGCGGGCTGGCAAACACCTTGCGCCACCAGCGCGCCTACGCGGCAGCGGTGGCAGGACTGACGGCGAGCGTGATGGTTTCCCTGACAGCCGGCACGACCATCGATCTTGCGCATTTCGCGATGTCCCGCATCGGTGATACCTTCATAGGCGTGGCTGCGGTGATTGGTGTCGCCGCGATATCTGATCAGGGGCGTGCATCAACAGCTCCTTTCGATCGCATTGACGATGCCATAGCGCGCGGCCTTCGGCTTGCCGGCGCGACATTGCGGCTCGAGGATGACGAACTTCACGTGCTGGAGGCCGAGTTTCTCTCGTTGCTGGCCGTGATTTCATCGACTGCAGAGGATCTGGCCGCGGGCTCATGGCAGGCGCGCGGATATCTGAAGACGCAGCGAAATCTTCTTGCAGGTTTGCTCGATCTCGTCGTTCTGACCCGGCTCATCAGGCGTGTGGAAGGTAATTTGGAGCCGGGGACCCCTCTGCATCTCCTACAATCCGAGCTAGACGGTTTGGCGACCCTCCTTGATACGCACGGGACGTTTGAGACTGACGCTCTGCGAGCAGTCGCATCCCGTCTAACATCGAAATACCCTGAGCTTTCTGATTTGCTGGCCGACCTCGTCGACGAGGTTGAAAGCATTGGTGCAGATCAAGCCGCAATTGCGCTGAAAGCTGCCGATCACCGAGGACACAGCCTAGGCGCAACCTCTCGAATCGTTCCCCGCTCGGATAAGTATGCGATGCGCAACGCGGTTGCACGTGGCGTTGCTATCATCAGCTTGAGTGGCTCGATCTGGCTGACAAGCGGTTGGGAAGCAGGACGATTCCTAGTGCTCGGGGCGTCGATCCTGACCGCGCTCTTTGCAATGCTCGACGAGCCGCTGCCACTGGTTCGCCAAGCGCTGGCGGGCGGTATGGTGGCCGTTCTGGCAGCCGTAGGGTGGAGGTTGGAGGTTATCCCAGCCGTCGGCCATCATTGGATATCGCTTGCCCTCACAGTGCCATTGTTTTTCATGGCTGCGCATCTGCAAGCAAAACGCAGCGCAATGTTTTTGGGTCTGACGTTCAACATGTTCTTTGCGGTCATGTCGAGGCCTGTCGAGATGATGCCAGCAGCGCCTATGGCGGTCACGGGCGCAGGCCTGATGCTGGTGGCTGGGGTCATGCTGAGCTACATCTTTTATCGCTGGCTCATCCCGATGACTGCTTATCACAAGCGCCGGAACCTCGAGGCATCTATACGGTTCGAACTGGCTGCGATTAGTCGTCGGCGCGGTGGCCCATGGGCGGTGCGGCATCTGGCACGCCTTCGCCATCTAGTTTTGGAACTGAGTGTTCGAACACGCAGTAACGCCGCGCTCGGCGATGCGATGTCGGCGATGTCTATGGGGCACATCGTATACCGCATGGGACGCGTTTCCTCCGGGCAGGGCCGAGAGAGGCTGAGGGAATACGGCCTTGCGCAAATCGCGGATCCTATATCGGATCCAGCGGCGCTTGCTCGTGATCTCAGGTCGCGAAACGTAGCGGGAGCAACCGGAAGATTAGAGGGAAGACTGATATCTCTCATGAGCCAAGAGCTTGACGCACGCCCTAAGATATTCACGACTCGCTGATATCAGGCTGACACACATCGGCTGGTCGGAATATCGCCATCCGAAACGCCGCTGCCCAGAGGAATTTGACCATGACAATGCGCGCAGTCGTTCTTGATGAACCCGGCCCGCCGGAAGCTCTTCGGGTCAAAGACGTGTCAAAGCCGATACTTCTTCCCGGCACTGCGATCATCCGGGTAGGAGCTTTCGGGCTAAATAGATCCGAACTCTTCACGCGACGCGGTCAATCGCCCGGCATCATCTTTCCCCGCATTCTTGGTATTGAAGCAGTAGGCGAGATTGTGGAAACGGATAGCCCGGATTTTGCGCCGGGTGCCCGGGTCGCCACCGTTATGGGCGGTATGGGGCGGATTTTCGACGGCAGCTACGCGGAATATGTCCGAGTGCCGGTCGAACAGGTTCGCACGGTTCACACTGCCTTGCCCTACGCGATCCTTGGCGCATTGCCGGAGATGTTGCAGACAGCATGGGGCGCTTTGGTCTCTGCCCTTCGTCTTCGGTCGGGAGAAAGGCTTCTGATCCGCGGCGGCACCACGTCGGTCGGGCTGGCGGCAGCCGCGTTGGCTCGGCGAGCAGGTGCTATCGTGACCGCCACCTCGCGCCGCGACAGCGCTAGAGACTTTATCGGGACAGACTCCTTTCGATTGGATGACGGACGGCTTGCCGTGCAATCGGATCGCTATGACAGGGTGCTGGAGCTGGTGGGGACAGGCACCCTGCTGGACAGTCTGGCATGTCTTGTGCCGGGCGGGACGCTCTGCATGGCGGGCATGGTCGGCGACAGATGGACCCTCGATGCCTTCGAGCCGATGGTCGCCATTCCGAGCAAGGCCAGACTTACGACCTATTCCGGCGATGTTGAGGACTTCATGTCGATGCCACTGGACGATCTCCTGGAGGCCGTCGCGGCTGAGCGGCTGCCGGTGAAGATCGGACGCGTATTCTCTTTGGAAGATATTGTTGAAGCGCATCGGCTAATGGAAGCGGGCGGCGCTGATGGCAAGATCGTCATGCTCACTGCATTTGGGCACGCCGACGATCTTCGTCGGAAGACTTCAACGACGTAATCCTATCCCAGCTTTTCGCATGCTGGCCACTCCTGACGAGGCTTCGAGATCTACTTGACGGGTCCAAGGTGCGCGGGTATCCACAGCCACTTATTATACCCCCCCCCAGTATACGAGGAAGTATGCCGCATACTCTCGAAGACCGGAAAAAGACCCTCACCCGCCTTCGGCGGATTCAAGGGCAGTGCACCGCCTTGGAAGCGGCGTTGGAAAGCGGTGCCGACTGCGGGCCGATCCTCCAACAGCTTGCGGCCGTAAGGGGGGGCATCAACGGTCTGATGTCCGAAGTGCTGGAAATTCATCTGCGGGAAGAGCTCGAGCCGACGTCTGCTTCCCTTTCCGAGGGCCAGGCAGGTGTCGATATCGATGCCGTGCTCTCACTGGTCCGCTCCTATCTGAAGTAAATCGAGGAAAGTCTTATGAAATCTCGCGCAGCTGTTGCCTTCGCCGCCGGCGAACCCCTTAAGATTGTCGAGATCGACGTCGCCCCGCCCAAGAAGGGCGAGGTTCTGATCCGGATCACCGACACGGGCGTGTGCCATACCGACGCCTTCACCCTGTCGGGCGATGATCCCGAAGGCCTGTTCCCCGTCGTGCTGGGCCATGAAGGCGCGGGCATCGTGGTCGAAGTGGGCGAAGGCGTGACCTCGGTCGTGCCCGGCGACCACGTTATCCCGCTTTACACCGCCGAATGCGGTGAGTGCCTGTTCTGCAAGTCGGGCAAGACCAACCTTTGCGTTGCCGTCCGCGCCACGCAGGGCAAGGGCGTCATGCCCGACGGCACCTCGCGCTTCTCCTACAACGGCGAACCGCTTTACCACTACATGGGCTGTTCCACCTTCAGCGAATACACCGTGGTGGCCGAGGTCTCTCTGGCCAAGATCAACCCCGAGGCGAACCATGAACATGTCTGCCTTCTGGGCTGCGGCGTGACCACGGGCATCGGGGCCGTCCACAACACCGCCAAGGTGCAGGAGGGTGACACCGTCGCCATCTTCGGTCTGGGCGGCATCGGTCTTGCGGCGATCCAGGGTGCGCGGCAGGCTAAGGCGGGCCGCATCATCGCGATCGACACGAACCCTGCGAAGTTCGATCTGGCACGGGAATTCGGCGCGACCGACTGCATCAATCCCAAGGATCACGATCGTCCGATCCAGGAGGTCATCATCGAGATGACCGGCTGGGGCGTGGATCACTCGTTCGAGTGCATCGGCAACGTCCACGTCATGCGTGCAGCGCTGGAATGCGCGCATCGCGGATGGGGCCAGTCGGTGGTGATCGGCGTGGCAGGCGCGGGGCAGGAAATCTCCACCCGGCCGTTCCAGCTGGTGACGGGCCGCACGTGGAAAGGTTCGGCCTTCGGTGGCGTGAAAGGTCGCACCCAGCTTCCGGGCATGGTCGAGGATGCGATGCGCGGCGATATCCAACTGGCACCTTTCGTAACCCACACTATGGGCCTCGATGCGATCAACGACGCTTTCGACCTGATGCACGCGGGCAAGTCGATCCGCACGGTCATCAAATATTGAAGCTACGCGTGCGCACCTCCACCCTTGCGGAGGTGCGCATCATCGACGTGTCAGTCGTTTGGGGTAATCTTCAAATTACGAAAGTAGGCTTCAGTCCCTGACTCAAGCCAGACACCCACACCGCCACGCTGTTCACTTCCGAGCTTCAGATCATTAATGATCAGCGAAGGTCGGTCATTGCCATCAAGAAACAGCTTGGCATGGTCCCCTGACACTACGATTTTCATGGCGATCCAACGCTTCAGGTCGAGTTCCGCGTAAGATTCATACCTCTCGGGAAATTCCCGCCGTAACCTGTCAAAGCGATAATCCGGAAATGCTACATACTGAACGCTATGGTTTCGCCGAACCTGATCGTCGGCGATGCTATTGGTGGGGCGGAGATAGATGCTTTCAAAGCTACCATCGTCCGAGATACGAAAGGTCAGGCCAATGAACCCTCTGGCATAAGCCGGGGCCCCTTCAACCAACTCGCTCGCGACCTCCACTTCGATCACACCATCGCCGAAATCTATCGGCAGCCATGCCATGAAGTCCCGGTCTGACAGGGCTTCGGTTTCAGGATCCTGAATCGCTTCCTTGGGCATGAGCATCTTGAATGCGGCGTCACCCTGATACATCGCGCCTTCCAAGGTCACACCCGACAGCCGGAAATCATTAACTTCGAATTGCTGGGAGATCGCCATGGACCCGGTGACATTTGCGAGCAGCATCGCAGCTGCAAGTGATATTTTTCTCATAGAATTGGCCTTTCTTACTCTAAGTGCCTGCCGCTCATGACCATAAGGTCGAACTTTATCTGATTGCTGTCGCGTAGACTTTGCCGTCTGAGCTGGGCCCAATAGCGCCGCGTTTGCAGGCAACGTCATTGATGGAGCAAACGTGGTGGATCACATTGTCGGCCTCCGTCTCACCTGAAGCCTGGGCGTCCACGCAATCTTGAGCCGCTGGGATGACAAGATGTGGGATTGTGGCCTTGAGGGTGCGATACTCGCCGTAGCGCAGAATAAAATCGACCCTCTGCTCGGCGTAGGCGGTCTCTGCTGACCGCCCGCTCGCGGCAAGCGAACTTTCATCGGCAACCATTACGTTCATCCCTGCTGAAACCAGCTTGGGCACGCAACCCGATGCGAATGCGAGGAAAGTTGCGTCGAAGGCGGTCGTCAGCACGAGAACGCATTTCGAGCGTTGACTGCGAAGTGTCTGTGCTGCCGCGTTCACGGCATAGCCATGTTTATCGATCATGGTCATGATCCGCCTGCGCGTCGCTGGCGCAACCCTGTCCGGACTAGAGAGGGCACGGCTGACCGTGGCGGTCGACACGCCAGAAAGCGCAGCAACATCCTTGATGTTCACCTAAGCCTCTTCTTTCCGAGTTCGGCACCAAATTGGACGCGATTAAGGTCGAAAATTAGTGGTATAAAGGCTGCAACACTTGAAACGCGAGTTATCGAATGGGATAACTCGCCATGGACCTTTTCAACTGCATCACTGCCTTCGTGAAAGCCGTAGACCACGGATCGTTCAGCGCGGCCGCACGGCAGCTGCGGATCTCTCCCCAACTCCTTGGTAAGTATGTCGAGCGGCTGGAAGATCGGCTCGGGGCAAAGCTTCTCCACCGGACGACGCGCAAACATATGCTGACGGAATTCGGACACGACTATCTTCACCATGCCCGAACGATCCTCGCTCAGGTCGCCGCAGCGGATACCCTTGCGGCATCAATCTCAGCAGAACCCGCTGGCTTACTCCGAGTAAACGCTCCGGTTAGCTTCGGCATGAGTTCCCTCGGGCCGGTGTTACCTGAATTCATGCGGGTCCATCCGAAGCTGCGTGTCGACCTCACCCTCAGCAATCGGATTTCGGATCTTATGCAGGGCGGATTCGACATTGCGTTCCGAGTCGGCGATCTCGATGACAGTGGGCTGATGGCACGTGCGCTGGCGGATTATCATCTCATCCTCTGTGCAGCTCCGTCCTACCTCAGAAGCGCGCCGCACCTGAATACACCCAACGATCTCCGCAATCACGAATGCCTTGGTTTCGCCCACAAAGAGCTTTTGACACGCTGGACGTTCGATGGACCCGAGGGGCGCGAGGAGGTGCCGATCGATAGCCGACTAACTTCGAACCACGGCGAGCCACTGCTAAACGCTGCACTGGCGGGCATGGGGGTCATTTTACAGCCGCGCGAACTTGTCTTGCCTTATGTCCAAGACGGGCGCCTGCGACAGTTACTCCCAGAGTTCCGCCCGTCGTCGCGGTCCATGCACATCCTTTACCATTCCGACCGACAGATGGTGCCCAAGATCCGCAGCTTTATCGACTTTGCTGTTCGCATGTTTGGCAGAACATCGTAAGTCGCCCATGCCAAACGCAGCGTTTCCGCGTATGCATAAATTATTTTGCTGCCGCCGCGAATGTCCGGAATGTCCCGATTGTGTTGAAAAACTCGATCCAGATCCTGCG
>NZ_SMYN01000022.1 GCF_004959935.1 Falsirhodobacter xinxiangensis
CGTCATCGCGCCCGTCGGCACCGGAACGCGCGATACCAGCCTATCGGACAACGAAAGCATTCCCGTTGTCGAGGAGCGTCTGCGCGTCGGTAAGCGCGATGCCAGCCATGGCCGCGTGCGCGTGCGCGCCTACACGGTCGAGGAGCCGATCACCGAGAGCATCGATCTGCGGGAAGACCGGGTGGAGATCGAGCGCCGCCCGGTGGACCGCGCCGTAACCGGCACGGAAGCGGCCTTCCAGGATCGCACGCTGGAGGCGGAGGAATACCGCGAAGAGGCGGTGGTTTCCAAGGAAGCTCGGGTGGTCGAGGAGGTGGGGCTGCGCAAGACCAGCGACACCCATCGCGAGACGATCTCCGACACCGTGCGCCATACGGAAGTCGAGATCGAGGATGACCGCGACGATCTGGACAAAACGCGGAAGTGACGAGGTGTGGGGCGGGATCACTCCCGCCCACCGCCTTCACCGATAAGTGCCCGTCTGCAGGATGAGTGCTTTTGACAGCGTGAACGAAATCCGCCGATCGAGCCGGGTCAGGGAAATGATCTGCCGCGGGGCGCGTTCATCTTGAGGGGCGCTTAGGCACCAGCCCGGCGCAAAGTTTGCCACATGGTCGACCATGTCGGCGATCAGGGCCTCATGGCTTTCGGTCAGCGTGCCGGGTGTGCCGTCTATGGCATATGTCAAAGCGTGCAAATCGATCACCATGGAGGGGGTAATGCCCCGCTGGCAGAGGTCGCCAGCGGGGCTTCGGCGGGGACACAGGCAATACAACCCTGCGGTGGCTTTGTTCCTTAAATATCCACGACACAGCTCAGCTTTTGAGACGGATGCGAGCCGGGGCGGGGATACTCTTTGCAGGACGCCTTAAGTGAATTAAAAGCCGCGTTGATCCGGATGCCCTGCCGGACTTGGTATCAGTGACGGCATACGGACATGAGTGATTTGGAAAAGGACAACGGCCGCCTGGCTGTTCTCTCAAGCTTTGACATTCTCGATACCGAGGCTGAGCGCGGCTTTGACGACATCGTGTTACTCGCCACCCAGATCTGCAGCGTGCCGGTTGCCCTTGTCAGTCTGGTTGATCGGGACCGGCAATGGTTCATAGCTCGCCGGGGCTTTGAGCCCTGCCAGACCGATTTGAACTCCTCGGTCTGCAAACATGCTCTTGGCCTTACAGATATTCTGGAGATCACGGATCTGACCGCCGATCCGCGAACGGCGATGAACCCGCTGGTGGTGCATGCGCCCCATATACGCTTCTATGCCGGCGCGCCATTGACCGCGCGGGATGGGCATTCCCTGGGCACCCTTTGCGTGATCGATCACATCCCGCGCCCGGAAGGGCTGACGCCCGCTCAACGCACCGGGCTTCTCGCCCTGGCAAATCAGGTCATGGCCCAACTGGAACTGCGGCAGGCGGGCGCTGCGCTGCGCGCAGAGCAGCAACGGGTAGAGGCGGAGGCGATCCGCTTCGAAGCCCTTATTGATGCCCAGCATGCAATTGCGGCACCCGGCGCAGATCTGCACGTAGCCTTTCAGGCGATTGTGAAAACGGCGCTCTCAATTGTCGATGCTGCCGATGGCGCAGCGGTCGAGCTGATAAGCGAGGATGAGCTGTCGTTCGACACGGCGGCGGGCTCTCTTGCCTCCCATGTGGGATACCGCTTGCCACTCGCAACGTCGCTCTCGGGACGATCCGTGCTCGATAACCGCACCATCCTCAGCAACGATATCACGTCAGATGCGGCGGGTGATCACGATCTGGCAAAAAAGTTGGGTATCCGGTCGCTGATCGCAGAGCCAATTTCCCGGCAGGGTGTCATGATCGGCGCTCTGAAAGTCAGCTCAGGACGGGCCAATAGCTTCACAGCTCGCGACGTGGTCATGACACAGATGCTGGCCGGTCTCGTCGCATCCGCCGTGGGGGGAGTGAAAGCGAGGCACGGTCCAATCAGACCATGCGGGCAATCGAAAGGCGGTATCGACAGACCTTTTAGAGCGTCACGGAATTCGGCGTGATCGTGACGGACCGGGCGGGCACAATCACGGATTGGAACACCGGGGCGGAGACCATATTTGGCTGGACGGCCGATGAGATGCGCGGCTCGGACGCCTCCCGCTTTTATACCCCCGAGGATCGGGAAACGGATCGGGCCGGCCTGGAAATGCGGCGGTCCCTGGCTGAAGGCTCGGCGGTCGACGAGCGGTGGCATATCCGCAAGGATGGTGTTCGGTTCAGTGCGCTTGGCAAGGCGCACGACGTGCTGATGACGGGGCGCAAAGATGCCGCTTCGGTGGAGGAAATTGTGCGATCGACAGTCGCCCTTCTCGGAGAGGGAGCCCGTGTCGCGATCGCGGGACCGCAAGTGGAGCTTGGCGCTTCGGCAGCGCTGTCGCTGGCTCTGATCTGCCATGAGCTTGCAACGAACGCGAGCAAGTATGGCGCGCTGTCGGTCGATGCGGGACAGGTGACCGTCCAGTGGCAGATCGAAACTGATGCGGCAGGAAAGCCGCTCTTCGTCTTTGAATGGCAGGAAAGCGATGGCCCGGTCGTGACGCCTCCAACACGGCGTGGATTTGGCACGCGATTGATCGAGGTCGGACTATCAGGGGCGTTCGGTGCCGAGGCGCGGCTCGACTATGCGCCCTCCGGCCTGCGCTGCCGGCTCACCGGACCTCTGAGCGAATTGCAGTCGGACAGGGCTAACAATGAGCCTGAGTGATCGCCGCGCTTGGGAGCAGCGTGTAATGCCGGGGGATGGTTTGCACGGCTACGTTCGCGCGCGAAGACAACTTTATGTTGAGTCAAAAATGTTCCCGCCCGAAACGCAAAAAACCTTTTAACACAACGGCGTAATTGGATCAGCGGCACCTTGATCCCGGGGGATTTAGGCGCATTTAAGGCGTCCTTGATCGGGAGCGGCGGGGCTGGCAAGTCAAGAGTGTTTGGGTTCCACATCCGGGGGGATGTGGCTGGTGTTGGCCCCGCCGTCTATAGTTCGAACGCCTTGGATGCGATATGCTTAGCGGTTCACCGAACGCTGAGACGCCCGCAGCAGCCAATCGTCAAGGCCATCCAGGTGCGGACCTTTCTCTGCAGAAGGAGTTGCCTTCTTGTTCGTGCTCTTCGAGCTCCCCTTGGGATCGTAGCAAGCACTGAAGATAGACCGGGGCGGCAAGGGGTCTTTCTGATCGCCGACGGCCTGCTTGTTAACGCCCTTGGTCTTGTCTGTCGTCATCCCAAACGTCCACTCATTGTCACCTGATCTGCTGCAATTGGAGCGGTAAGGCGCTTGGTCAAATTGCAAGGCATCTCAGGACAGGCGGGGCAGATGGCGGGCACGGCCAGCTGAGACACGATCGACCATGAAAACGGCTTGATGCCCATGATAATTCCAAGTGTTTCATCGGGGGATTATCTGCACCAGCCGAAATTGGGCGCTTTGGCGGCTATGGCGTCCAGACGCCTTGCGCTGGATTTCCTATACCCTCAGGCCACGAGGCGATGCACTTCGGAGATGATCATCTCCTCGAGATAGGGTTTGCCGAAAAACGTCGCACCCTCCGGCATCTGTGCCTTCGCCACGTGCCTGTGGCCCGAAGTCACGATGATCCCAACGGGCGGCCAACCATCCCTCACTTGGGCGGCAAGCCAGAGCCCGTCTTGCCCGCGTCCGAGATCCACATCCGTAAACAGCACTCGGATCGACGGGCAGGTCCGCAGTATCTTGAGAGCCGCTTCGGACGATCTGGCGCCTACAGCCTCATAGCCAGCATCCTCCAGCATGTCCAAAGCGGCCATTCTTAGGAGCGGTTCGTCTTCAACGACGAGAACAGTGGGTTCAGACATCATGCTCGATCCTCATCAGGACTGCTGCACCTCGACGAAGGGTGCTCTTATTGTCGCTTCCAGTCCTGATAGTTCGTAACTGAGATCGACGCCTCCCGTTCCGGTCAGGCCGAGCTGAATCAGCCGCGAGCCGAAACCTCTGCGGACTGGCGGCACGACCTCTGGTCCTCCCGCTTCCCGCCACAGGATCACCAGGTCCTGCACATCCTCCATCGCCTCCTCGATATGCCAGGTTACGTAAAGCGTGCCGCTGTCCACCGACAGCGCGCCATACTTCGTGGCATTGGTCGCAAGCTCGTGCAGCAGCATCGAGAGGCTGAGCGTTGTGCGAGGACCAAGATCCACGTTCGGCCCGTTGATCTGGATGCGCTCGGGATCGGCAAACGTCTTCAGGGTCGAGTGAATCGTCTCCCGGATCGAGCCGGCTTCCCAATTGCGATGAAGAAGCACGTCATGCGCTGCCGACAAGGCCTGCACACGGCGGAGGAAGTCCTGAAGCGCCGTCTTATCGGCGGCAGACCTGAGGGTCTGAGTGGCAATGGCTTGCACCATAGACAGGCTGTTCTTCAGCCGGTGGGAGAGTTCGTGGTTGAGGACTTCCTGATCTTTCTCGGCCTGCGCCGTGGCGAGCGCAGCATAGAGGCGATCGGCAACGCGCCGCATGAAGTCAATCTCCCCCGCCGTCCAGTCTCGCGCCTTGGATTGGTGCACGAAAAGCGAGCCGATCAATTCGCCTTTGCGAAGCAGCGGCACGCTGATCTGCGCGGCAACCGAAATGGCCCTGTAGCTTTCCAAGTCTCCCGCCAAAGCCCGCTCCGTCTCCGCATTGCGGAGGATCAGGGGTTCCCCGAGCTGGAGCTGTGCTGTCGTCTCTGCGAATTCTGCCAGATCGTAGCTGCCATGCAAGCTGGGCACGTCCTCGGATATGCATTCGCCCGAGACGACGTAGCGACCGGCGCGGCGGTCAACCACTGCATAGCCCACGCGCGACGCCGCCAGTGTTTGCAACACGATATGGCAGGCGCGGTCGATCATTTCTTGCGGCGTGTCTGCATGGCGCACGCCATTGCCAAGTTCCAGAAGGGCTTCCTGACGAAGGGCGGCGATTTTACGATCCGTGATGTCCTGCATCGTGCCGAACATCGACAGGATTTCGCCCGAGCTATCGCGTCTGTATTCTGCGCGGCGAGAAATCCAGCGCAGCCTGCCGTCATCCGCCCGCCGAATGCGAAACTCCCGATCCATCGGCCTGGCGTGTTCGGGCTGCCCGGCGGTCTCGCAAAAGAGCGCACCGTCCTCATTCAGGATCAAATCCTCGAAGAGCTGCGCCGGGAGCTCGCTCTCAGGAGCAAGTCCAAAGATACGGCAAAACTCGGTCGATGCCGTGACCATCCCGTCCGCGATCTTTGCTTCAAAGGTGCCGATACCGCCCGCCTCCTGTGCGGCGCGAGAGCGCTGCTCGGCCTCGCGCAAAGCACGGGCATCATCCGTCCGCCCGCGGGCCACGGACAGCAGGCGCGCTACCGTCTGGAAGAAAGCCAGGGCCTCTTCGTCGAAGGCGTTCATCTCGGTGCTGCCAAAAGAGATAACGCCGACGACATCCCCCCTGACAAGGATGGGATAGCCTGCATAGGCTTTGACGCCTGTGGACTTGGGGATCTGGTAACGGGATTCATCGCTCAGATGCAGGTCGGACAGAATGAGAGGGCCAGCCGTCTGCGCGACAATCCCGCAGAGCGGGACGTCAACCGTCACATGCTGAAGGGCCATCCGCGTCTCTTCACTGGCACCGACGGCGTCTCGCAATTCAAGACATTCGGAGGCCCGATCAACGTCGTAAAGATAACATTGCTCAAACCCGATTGTGTCCGCGCTGCCCTCCAGAACCGGGCGAAGCGTTGCGGCGGGATCGTCTGCGTCGAGCAGAGCAGCGGCGGCCTGCGCCAGAAGGGCAAGGCGCTGCGTCTGACGCCGCGCGCGGGTCCGATCCCGCAGGATTTTGACGTAGCCGACATGACGGCCCGCGTCATCCTTCAGCGGCATCATCTCGCCCAAGGCGAAGAAGCGCGAGCCGTCCTTGCGGACATGCCAGCGCTCGTCCGCGCCACGTCCGTTTAAGCGGGCGGCTTCCATTTCCAAGTCGGGAACGCCCACCGTGCGGTCGACCGGGTTGAAGATGATGTCGGCAGGCTGCCCGAGCATCTCGTTTTCGGACCAGCCGAAAACGTGCTCTGCGCCACGGTTCCAGCCCGTAACAGCGCCCTCCAGATCCGTCGACAGGATGGCGTAGTCGATTGAGCTGTCGAGAACCTGCCTGTGACGAGCCTCAAAATGTCGGCTGCTCGCCAGCGCCGCGCGCAATTCCACTTGCGTCATCGCCTGCCGCGCCAGGAGTTGGAGAGTGCGGATTTGATGCTCGTCGAGGTCCCTTGGCTTTGTGTCGAGCACGCAGACGGTGCCAATGGGATACCCGTCCTTGGTCTTGAGAAGGGCGCCTGCATAGAAACGCAGCCCTCCGGCTTGCGTGACCAGCGGGTTGCCGACAAAGCGTGGGTCTTCGAGCGCGTTCGGGACGATCATCATGTCTTCAGACAGAATGGCCTTTCCGCAAAACGAGGTGTCGAGTGGCGTCTCCCGCACGCCAAGGCCGACTTCCGCCTTGAAGAACTGACGCTCGGTATCGACAAAATTGACGACTGCGATCGGGGTTTGGCACACCTCGGCCGCGATTGCCGCAATATCATCGAATTCCGCCTCATAGGGGGTGTCGAGGATACCATAGCGGTGCAAGGCAAAAGACCGTGCCTGTTCATCGAAAGAAATTGCGGGCGTATCGACGGGATCGGAAGCCATGTGCGCTCTGCCTGAGGGACCGAGCCTTGTCCCACGTGGCGTGGCGCGGAGCAAGCTGAAGCTGTCGAGGATGACGTATCAGCGGGCCATCTGCATTATGTGCGATGCTGCATCGCAGCGAATGTCAGGAATTCCCAAGACCGCTGGTAAGAGCCGCATGCGGGTTTGCGCCAATAGTCACCGCCTCCCTGGCGCGATGCCGACCATCGCGGCAAGGGACAGAACCGCTCCGAGACACGGCATATGCGACCCCATCCCGTGCCGAAGAAACCCCGCCAGCGTGTTCCCTACCGGCACGTCCACTCCGGTCACCCGATTGAACATGCCGAAGGCGCGGCCCTTCACCGTCGCCGCGGGGCCAGGCTAAGGAGTTATCGTGTTCCATCAAGACTACCCACCTCGGCAACGACCACGTGCTGAAGATATGACGTTCGTCGGCGCTTTCCTGTCGACTTAAAGGCTACTGCTCACGACTCGCGCCCGCCCGCTAATTCAAGAATTTGTTTAGACAGTCGACGTTGTCATACGGCTTTTGCAGCTGAAGAAAGTCGTCGAAATGTCCCGGCAGCACCTGCCAGTCGTAACTCGTCGCAACACGAAAGGTATGTTTCTCCGCCGGAGATAGCCGGCCAGGAATTACACCGTGGCACCGCACAGGTTGATGTCGAGGATTGCCGCATCAAAGACTTCTTCCGTAACGGAATCCATCGCTCGGGTCACCGAACTAAACTGCCCCACGACCTCTACCTGTCTTGCTTTTGAGCTGCCTACAAGGCTTTGGCGATGTAGAAGTCATCCTCAACCACCAGGATGCGGATGGGTTTCGAGCTCATACCGTATCATTCCCTGATTAACCGGACGCAAGTCAGAAGATAGCCCACGGGTCTGTCATCAACCGAGAATGTAGCTTCTGTTCCCGCTTGGGTTTGCATCGGCAGGCTGCACATCTAATGTTGACTCAGACAGGCCAATCGCACGGTCAGTCTCGCAGGAACAGAACGGTCTAACGACGGAGTCACATCCACCTGATTTCTGGTTGCATTGGCGAACTCAAGACCATTGCCAAGCACTGGCCTTTAAGATGTGACAAGCTATCTGTGGTCAAATTCGCAGGTTTGACATGCATCGCGATCATCTCAACCCTCCGCTGCGCAAGGACGGCTTGCAACTGGATGAGCATCGCGATTCCCAGCTGAAGTTCTGGCGGATCCAGCGTGTGGCATGGGTGTTTTTCGCACTCATCATCGTCGGGGCGCTCCTTGGGCTGACCGGAAGCGGTGGGCTGCTGCAAAAGCAAAGCGTCTCGCTGGGCGAAGTGACGCTGAAGCTGCCGAGGGTCAGCCGGTGGGAGGCAGCGGATGAGATTTCGATCACATTCGGCGGCAACGTCGAAACGCCGTCCATCACGATCTCTCAGCCGTTCTTCGAAAGGTTCGGCGTCGAGCGAATCCAGCCGGAACCCGCATCAACGACGCTTACGCCCTTCGGGCAAACCTTCACCTTTGATGCGGCGGGGAATGCGGAACGCGCGGTTCAGATCGACATCCGTTCGCTACATTTCGGGTTCACCCGTTTCGAGATAGCTGTCGGCTCCGAGAGACGAAGCACCTCCCTGATAATCCTCCCCTAGGTGAACCATGGATTCCGTTATCCGAGGTATTGCCGTCTATGCTGTCCTGCTGATCGCGACGCGTCTGTCGGGCCGGCGGACACTGGCACAGGTCACGCCTTTCGACTTCGTGTTGCTGCTCATCATTGCTGAGACGACACAGCAAGCCCTGCTGGGCGACGATTTCTCCATTACCAACGCACTCGTTCTGATCGTGACGTTGTTCACGACGGATATATTGCTGTCTTACGCGAAATCTTGGTCCCCCAAGGTGGCGCTCTGGCTTGACGGCACTCCGACCGTTCTCGTGGCAGGTGGCGTTCCCGACCAGATTGCGATGCGCAGAGCGAGGGTCAGCATTGCCGATGTTCTCGAAGCAGCAAGGTTGCAGCATGGGTTGCGCAGCATGGACGATATAGACGCGGCCGTTCTGGAGAACAGCGGGGGCATCAGCATCGTGCCGAAAACCGACGGATAAAAGCCGAGGCTGACCTGCCATTCACCCGGTGATCCAAAAGCGCAGGAACCTTCCGAACTGCCCCCGGTTGGAGGGCAAGTAAGGAGAACCCATCATGACCAGCACAGTTTCTGCCCGCGACGTCTTCGTCGACGGGCTGCGCAATGCCCATGCGATGGAAAAGCAGGCGCTTTCGATCATGGAGCCGCAGTTGAAGCGGCTCGAACACTACCCCGAGGTTTCGGCGCTCCTGAACCGGCACATCCGCGAGACGGAAGGCCAGATCGACCGGTTGGATGAAATCCTCGCGACGGTCGCGGAAAGCTCCTCGACGCTGAAAGACCTGTCGCTGTCCTTCACCGGCACGATGGCCGCCGTTACCCACTCGATGGCCAGCGACGAGATCCTGAAGAATTCGATGGCCAATTTCGCCTTCGAGCATTTCGAGATCGCCGCCTATACCGCACTGATCGCTGCCGCCGAGGAGGCGGGCGCCGCATCGGCCATCCCCCTGCTGGACCAGAACCTGCAAGAGGAACGCCAGATGGCGGCCCAGATCGAAGACGGGCTTCCGGGCGTCGTGCGCCGATACATCGCCCTGTCCGGAACCGAGCAGCGCGCAGACATCTGACCTTCCCCACACCGCCATAGGAGAGACAAATGGCCGACAAGACCCTCGAGACGCTTTTCCACGAGACTCTGAAAGACGTCTACTATGCCGAAAAGAAGCTGACGACCAATCTGCGCAAGATGGCCCGCGCCGCGCAATCGCCAGATCTCAAGGCCGCGTTCGAGGCGCATGAGGAAGAAACCCAGACCCAGGTCGAACGCCTGACGCAGGTGTTCGAGGTGATCGGCAAGCGTCCACGCGGCAAGACCTGCGATGCCATCGAGGGCATCATCTCCGAAGCACAGGAGATCATGGAAGAGTTCAAGGGCAGCCCCGCCCACGACGCCGGTCTTCTGGCAGCCGCGCAGGCCGTCGAGCATTACGAGATCTCGCGTTACGGAACGCTGAAAGCTTGGGCGACGCAGCTTGGGCTGGACGAAGCCGTGACGCTGCTGGACGCGACGCTTCAGGAAGAAACCGCCGCAGATGAAAAGCTTTCGGCTTTGGCGGAAAACGTGGTGAACGCTGCAGCCGAAAAGGCCGCCTGATCGATGCCCGCCAAACGGCGGGCATTCTTTATCCCGGCCCGCCTCTTTGGCGACGGATGAAAGACAATAGGAGCTCCGATGTTCTATACCGACAACAAATTGCAATATCCCGTGCGTGTCGATGCGCCCAACCCACTTTTCGCGCGCGCGCTGCAACAGGCCATCGGCGGTGTCGAGGGCGAGATCCGCGTGGCGATGCAGTATTTCTTCCAAGCCTGCGGTGCGCGGGGCAATCCTAAGTTCCGCGACCTGCTGATGAACACCGCTGCCGAGGAGCTTGGCCATATCGAGATGCTCGCAACCGCCGTCGCCCTGAACCTCGAAGGAGCACCGCTCAGCCTTCAGGAACAGATGGCCAAGGATGCCGCGATCGGTGCAGTCATGGGCGGGATCAATCTCAAGAACCTGCTGTCCTCGGGGCTGTCGGCCATGCCGGTGGACAGCGACGGCGTGCCGTTCGACATGTCTCATATCTATGCCAGCGGCAATATCGCGGCCGACATGACCGCCAATATCGCCGCCGAGTCCACGGGGAGGACCCTCGCGGTGCGTCTCTACAATATGACCGACGACACGGGCATGAGGGACATGCTGCAATACCTGATCGCGCGCGACACCATGCACCAGAACCAGTGGCTTGCCGCGTTGGAAGAACTTGGCGGTTTCGCGGCCTTCCCCATACCGAACAGCCATCCGCAGGCTGACGAAAAGACCGAGTTCAGCTATGCCTATCTCGGCTTTCAGGCTGACGGAAGCGCCCCGGTGCCCGGGCGCTGGTCGGACGGGCCCTCCATCGATGGCAAAGGGAAGTTTACGGCGGGGGTGTTGGAGCCTTCGGCGCAAGTGCCGAACCTTGGTAAGGCAAAACCGAACAGCGGAGCGCAGATCGAACAGACCTGAGGCGGCACGGCCCGGCAACTGCGCCGGGCCATCCTTCCATTGAGGGGAACGAAATGGGATTTTGTGTTATCACCGGGGCAGCAAGCGGCATCGGGCTGGAGCTTGCACACATAGCCGCCGCCGATGGGCACGCCTTACTGCTGGCCGACCGCGACCGCGCCATCGAACAGGTTGCGGCCGAACTTTCCGGCGCTGCGCTGGTTGCGGACCTTTCGACGCGCGACGGGGTGGATGCCCTTTGCAGCCAACTTGGCACCGCCGTGCCGGACATCCTGATGCTGAATGCCGGGCGCAGCCTAGGCCATGCCTTCCTGGGGCAGCCCGAGGACGAGATTCTGGACGTGATCGAGACGAACGTGTTTGGCACCACCATGCTGGCGCGCCGGATCGGACAGGGGATGGCTGCGCGCGGATCGGGAAGGGTCATGTTCACTGGGTCCATCGTCGGCTATATGCCCGGGCCGTATCAGGCGGTCTACAACGCGACGAAAGCCTATGTGAATTCGCTTTCGGTTGCGCTGTCGCACGAATTGTCGGGCAGCGGCGTCACCGTGACCTGTCTGATGCCGGGCGTGACCGATACGCGGGTGTTCGAACGCGCCGGGATGCTGGACACCCCCGTTGGACAGATGAAGAAGGCAGACCCCGCCAAAGTCGCCCGCACCGGCTATGATGCGATGATGGAGGGGCAGGAACAGATCACCCACGGGCTGATGAACAAGGTGCAGGCCACCGCCGCCGAGATCCTGCCCGCCGGGATCGTCGCGGAACTGCATCGCAAGATCGCCGAGCCCAAGAGCTGAGATGGAATGCTGGCTTTGCCTTGCGGGCGGGAATGCCCTCGGTGCCTTTCATGTCGGGGCATGGTCGGCGATCGAGGCATCGAGCCTGAACGTCACCCGCATCGCCGGAGCTTCGATCGGGGCCGCCGTCGCCGCAATCATCGCCGGGAATGCGCCTGCCGACCGGGCGGGAATGCTTGCGAGGTTCATAGAAAGGATTGCCCAGCCCACTCCTGTCGTCGGCGGGCGGCGTATGCTCGTTACAGCAACGCTGATGGCGGGGAACCCGGCGCTTTTCTCTCCCTCATTTCCGGGACTGCTGGAGGTCCTGCCCGTCATGCCGCCAGATGTCTCGCTGTTCCGGCGCGAGCGGACGCGTCAGCTTCTGGATCAAAGCATCGACTTCGACATCCTCAACGGCGGCGGGATGGAGGTTACGCTGACCGCCCTCGATGCGGAAACCGGGGCGATCACCCGGTTCAGGACGGACGAGCAATTCCTGACGGTCGATCATGTGATGGCCAGCACGGCACTTCCCGGTTTCTTCCCGCCCGTGACCATCGCGGGCCGCACCTTCCTCGATCCCGGCCTGTGCGAGAACCTGCCCCTACCGTCCCTGCTGGACCGCGAGGGGGATGCCGCCGTGCTCGCGCTCGATCTCTATCCCCTTGCCGGGCGGATGACGCAGACAGTCAATGGGATCGCCGACCGCGCCCAAGCACTTGCCGTCGCGGGCAATCGGCACGAATCATTCACCTTACACGCGCGCCCGAGCGGCGATTCCTCCACCTCGTTCTCGATGATCCGGCGGATGATTATGCGCTCAAGGCATTCGATTACAGTCGAGCCTCGCTGGACCGGCGCAGGCAGCTTGGCGAGGATTTGACGGATGCGCATCTGCGCGAATGGCTGAAGGGACAGGTCAATGCGTCTGCATAGCGCCGGCATTCTCTTGGGTATTTCCATCGGCGGATTTTTCGATGGCATTCTGCTGCATCAGATCCTGCAATGGCACCATCTGTTCAGCGGGTTCGAGGATTGGAACGCGAACGTCTGGTTCGTGATCATGACCGACGGAGTGTTCCATCTTGCCATGTTCGCAGCGCTTATCGTCGCTCTCTGGATGCTGTGGCAGAGGAATGAACGCCCCGGGCGATTGGCGGAGAGCGCGTTGATCGGCTTCGGGGCATGGCATGTCGTTGATGCCGTCTTGTCACACGGCGTTCTGGGCATCCACCGCATCAAGGATGCTGCCGCAAACCCACTGCTTTGGGATCTGGGTTGGGTCGCGGCCTTTGGGATCATTCCGATCGTTCTGGGGCTTTTGGCCCTCCGCCGCCCTCCGCCGCCGATGCGCGGCGTCCTTGTCCTCCTCCCGGTGGCTGCAGTAGGAATGGCGACGCTCAATGCATTTCCCTTGGTTGACCCCGAAGGGCCGGTGATCGTCGCCTTTGCGCCGACCATCGGCTTCGCCGCCGTCGCAGAGGCAGCAGATGCAGTGGGTGCGAGCCTTATCAGCACCGACGCGTCGGGGCACATCTGGGCGTTCGACATGCCAGACGGGTCGGATTGGTGGCGACTTTACCTGCACGGCGCGGTCATGGTCGGCCGAGGGCCGGCGGCAGGTTGCCTCGGCTGGACGGAGGCTTGATGCGGCATCAGCCAGGAAGCGAAAGAAAACTCATGGGCGGCAGCCGTAGACTGCTGATCGCATCATCGACCAGGAAATCTCGATCTAGCGCACCGGTCACTTTGCTGAACAGGCGGAGGCCTGTTTCTCGACCGCTGATCAACATGTAACGGCCCGAGCGACGGGCGCATGTTCTAGCTGCGGGAACGTATCGTGCCTACATCGGTTCAGGGACAAATGGAGGTCCACATGACGTTCACCCGCATCGCCGCCTGCTTCGCTCTCGCTTTGGCCACGCCGGCTTTCGCGCAGACAAAGCCTACGCCCGAAGCGTTCACCGCCGCTGCTGCCAGCTCCAACATGCTGGAGATTCGGTCGAGCCAACTGGCGCTGGAAGTTTCGGAAGACCCCGCCATCCGCGCCTTTGCCGAACAGATGATCCGCGACCACCGCGATGCCGGGGAAAAGCTCACGGAGGCCGCGGCGTCCGAAGGGGTGCCGGTTCCCGACGAACTTGCGCCGAAGCATGCGGACGAGCTGGATTCCCTGGCGGATGGCAACAAGGGGGCTTTCGATGCCAATTACGTCAAGACCCAGCAATTGGCCCATGCCGAGGCCGTGACCCTGTTCGAAGACTATTCTGCCTCCGGCCCCGAGGGCGCGCTGCGCGCGGTCGCGGGGGAACTTCTGCCAGTCCTCCAACAGCATAAGGCTCATGCCGACGGGATGACACCCGCCGATGCGACGCCGGAATAAGGAGGGCGACAATGATCCCGCCCAAGACCCATGCCGCGCTCGATGCTGCATCCGCCGCCTTGCTGCTGGCTGCACCCACCGCACTCGGCTGGCCGTCGCGGGTCAGCCGCCCGCTTTCAGCGCTTGGCCTTGGCGTCGCTGCCTATTCAGTTCTGACCCGGTATGACGGAGGGCGCGCCCCGGTAAGCCTGTCCGAGCACCGGATGTTGGATGCAGCGCAGGGCGCGCTCGCGATCGGGCTAGCGCTGCGTGAACGCGATCCCGTGATCCGTAGAACAGTTGCGGGCTACGGTCTTTTCTCCCTGGCCGCCGCCGCGCTGACGGCACCGAAGGGCGCGCCCGGTCTGTCTGTTGAAGGCGCCGCGCTCCCGATCCGCAACGGCGATCTGGTCGAGGTAGCCGAGGATGTCGCCTATATGCGACTGGCCATCGTGAATGTCGCATTCATTGGAAAGGCGGGAGCGGCGGATCGCGGCTGGCTTCTGGTCGATACCGGCATCAGCGGCAGCGGCGATGCAATTCGTGCCGCAGCCGCGCGGCGCTTCGGTTCTGCGCGCCCTGCCGCGATCATCCTGACGCACGGGCATTTCGATCACGTCGGTGCGCTGCGCGATCTTGCCGAGCACTGGGATTGCCCGATCCATGCCCATCCGGAAGAGCGCCCCTTCCTTGACGGCAGCCGCCGCTATCCTCCCGCCTCGCCAGAGGTCGGGGGCGGAATGATGGCCAACCTGTCGCCGCTGTTCCCGCGCGGGCCGCTGGATGTTGCGGATCGGCTGCGCGATCTACCGCAAGGCGGTGAGCTCCCGGCGGTGCCCGAATGGCAGTGGATCCACACGCCGGGTCATTCGCCTGGGCACATTTCGCTCTGGCATGCGGGGCGATGCGCTCTGATCGCCGGGGATGCACTTTCGGCCACCCGACAGGAATCCTGCTACTTCGCGGCGACACAAAGACCGGAGCTGCATGGCCCGCCCGCCTATTTTACGCCGGATTGGGCGGCAGCCGAAGCGTCGGCACGCCGTCTTGCAGACTTAAGACCCGAGATTCTTGTCGCTGGCCATGGCCCGGCTTTGGCCGGTGCCGAGTTCAAAGCAGCCCTCGCACGGCTCGCAGAGAATTTCAGTTCCGTGGCGATGCCAAAGCATGGTCGCTATGTTGAAGGAGCGTTTCATGACCAATCCTCGTAAAGAGGCGCGGGCGATCCCGATCCTCTTACTTATCGCCGTCGTGATCGCGGGGCTGCTCGCCTACGGTTGCAGCTGGAATGGCGAAGACGCCATACCCGAAACGCTCGAGCCGTCGGATGCGCTGAATTTCGACGTCGGCCCGGACGGACCGGCAGGCGCGCCCGATCCTGCACCGAACGCAAACGAGGCCAGATAGGGTCGGGCAAACCTGAATGGGGGCAATTATCTACGATAGATCTTAGATTGCGTCGTTTTTGGGCGGTGGTCCGCCTGCCCGTGCGCTGCGATCTACCCCATGCGCTTCTGCAACAGCGTGGGCGTGATCGATGCAGGCGACAGCGTAAGGGCCGCCCAGGGCTGGCGTTGCAGAGGCGGTGGAGACCTGATCCCGTCTGCTCGTATCGCCTAGGCTCCGGACGACGTTCGATCTCCTGCTGAGGAAGCGCACAATGAGGATGCTAATCCTTCGGAACCATACCTCCGGTCTTGCCTTGACGTCTAGGCATACAGGAGAGGTCATGGCGGTCATCGGCTTTCACGCATCCCACGAACAGATTGATCCGCGGCAGCTTCTTGCGGATGTTAAGCTGGCTGAGGAGGCAGGGTTTTCCGCCGCCATGTGCTCAGACCATTTCGCGCCTTGGAGCGAGCGACAAGGCCAATCGGGGTTTGCCTGGTCTTGGTTAGGCGCTGCGTTGGAGGCGACGTCTTTGTCCTTTGGTGTGGTTAATGCGCCGGGGCAGAGGTATCACCCCGCGATCATCGCGCAGGCGGCGGCGACATTGGCGCAAATGTATCCGGGCCGGTTCTGGGCCGCGCTCGGTTCGGGCGAGGCGGCAAATGAGCACATCACCGGCGATCGCTGGCCAGAAAAGCCGCGCCGTAACCAACGTCTGCGCGAGTGTGTCGAAGTCATGCGGGAGCTGTTTGCGGGGCGGGAGGTCAGTCATGACGGGCTTATTCGAGTGGATCGGGCTCAGCTGTGGACCCGGCCCGAGACGCCGCCCCCGCTGCTTGCCACCGCAGTTTCGGCGAAAACTGCGGCCTGGGCGGCGGAGTGGGCCGAGGGGCTGATCACGGTGAACCAAGATCATGACACACTGCGTCGCGTTCTCGATGCCTATCGCAGCGCCGGGGGAAAGGGGCCAGTTTGCTTGCAAGTTCACGTCTCATATGCCGCGGCCGAGGCCGAGGCGCTTGCCATTGCACATGACCAGTGGCGCAGCAACGTGGCAGGCCCACCGCTGTCATGGGACATCGACAGCGTTGAGGGGTTCGATTGCGCCGCCCGCACGGTCCGCCCGGAGGATATGCATGCCGCAGTTCGCATATCAGCCGATCCCGCGCAGATCACTGGTTGGCTTGGGGAATATCTCGAGCTCGGTTTCGAGCGGCTTTACCTGCATCACGTCGGGAAGGAACAACGCGCCTTCATCGAAACCTTCGGCGCGCATGTTTTGCCGGAGTTAATGTGATGGACATGGAACGGACCGGGGACGCATGGTGGAAGAACGCTGTCTTCTATTGCCTCGATGTTGAGACGTTTCAGGACAGCAATGACGATGGGGTGGGCGACTTCCGTGGCTTGACCCATCGGATCGACTATCTGGCGGGGTTGGGCGTCACCTGCATCTGGCTGATGCCCTTCTATCCCAGCGATGACCGTGACGATGGGTATGACATCACCGACTACTACGCCGTCGATCCGCGGCTGGGCACCTTGGGCGACTTCGTCGAGTTCATGCGCACCGCGCGCGACCGGGGTATCAGGGTGATCGCCGATCTTGTCGTGAACCACACGTCGCGGGCGCATCCGTGGTTTCAGTCAGCACGCACCGATCCGAGATCGCCCCACCGCGACTGGTATGTTTGGCGAAGTGATCCCCCTGAGGAAACGCCCCCTTCGGATCTTGTTTTCCCCGACCAGGAGAGCAGTATCTGGGAATGGGACGACGTTGCGGCACAGTATTATCTTCATCGTTTTTACAAGCACCAGCCGGATCTAAACATCGCCAGCCCCGCGCTGCGCGAGGAAATCCGGCGGATCATCGGCTTCTGGATGGAGCTCGGCCTTTCGGGTTTTCGTGTCGACGCGGTGCCGTTTCTTCTGGAGACCGAAGGGATAGGACACCCACTCGGTTTCGATCCGCATGACTGGCTGCGGGACCTGCGGGGCTTTCTCAACCGTCGCCGGGGCGACGGCGTCCTGTTGGGCGAGGTCAACCTGAGTTACGAGCAGACCCGCGCCTTCATGGGGGATGATGGCGGCGACGAGCTGCACATGTGCCTTGATTTCAACATGAACCAATCGGTCGGCCTGTCCCTCGTCCGCGAGGATGCGGGGTCGATCCTGCATACCCTCGCTGCCATGCCCAGCCTCGCGCACGACAACGCATGGGGTCAGTTCGTGCGCAATCATGACGAATGGTCGCTGGACAAGTTGACCGAGGCCGAGCGGCGCGAGGTGTTCCGCGCGTTTGGCCCGAGGAAGGACATGCAACTCTACGGCCGCGGTCTGCGCCGCCGGATGCCCTCGATGCTGCAGGACGAGGCACGCCTGCGGATGGTTTACAGCCTCGCCTTTTCCTTGCCGGGCGCGCCCGTCCTATTTTATGGCGAAGAGATCGGTATGGCCGAGAACCTTGCCATTCCCGGACGGCTGAGCGTGCGCGCCCCGATGCAATGGAACGCGGGGAGGAATGGTGGCTTTTCGGGCGCTTCATCGGACGTGATCCGCCGTCCGGTGGTCGCTACCAAGGCTTTTGCGCCCCCCGCGGTCAACGCCAATGATCAGGACCGTGAGCCGGCATCGCTACTCAATTGGATGACGCGCCTGATCCGCCGCCGCCGTGAATCGCCCGAGATCGGTTTCGGCACCTGCCGGGCGCTCAAAGTTGCCGAGGCAGCCATCGTCGCGCTGCGTCATGATTGGGGTCCGTCATCGCTGCTCACCATGCACAACCTTTCCGCGGAGGCATGCACGGTGTCGATTCCCTTGTCCGAGGTGCCCAACGGCGGCGAGCTTGTTCCTCTTCTAGGGGATGCCAAAATAACGCGGGGATCGGAGGGGGTTGAAGTTCTCTTGCCGCCCTATGGCCTGCTTTGGGGGCGGATCTCAGCATCCGAATGAAATAATTTGAAGAAAGCGGTGTCACGCCAAACCATGCGTTCCTCTCGCGCCGAATGCTTCGCACGTGAGAAATCCTCAGTTGCTCATTCTTTAGAATTTAGAAAGAATCGCCTGTCACCAATTCGTTCCCGTTGGCGGTCGCCAGCGGGCCCTCCAAAACTTTCAATCCGCTTGTCCCTTCGTGAAAAATTCAGCCTAGGTCGTTTATACCGTTCTCGCTCGACGTTTTGAGTGCTACTCAGGGCCTCCAATACCGCCCGGCTCAGAGCTTATCTGCCAGACAGCGTCCTTCCTGCAGGCGGAATACACTGTGGATGCGTGAGGCTGCGATCTCGCCCTGTGCCATGGCGACTGCCAATTGGTTGAGACCGGTCACAACATCGCCTGCAGCATAGACATTTGACACGGAAGTTTCCTGATGAAGACTGGTCAATATGCGGCCGTCGGAGGCCAACTCCACATCCAGATCGACTCCAATGGCATTTTTGGGGTCGTTGCCGAGGCCAGAGTATAAAGCGGCAAATCTCACTGTCCTTCCGCCGTCAAACCGAACGTGCACATTGTCCTTGCCGAACTTCCATTCCGCTACGGCATTGGGGATGACCGGCACGCCCGCATCGTCAAGTTTCCGAGCAACCTCAGCGTCTATCGTCAGCGGCTCACCCAGCGTCAGTATCGAGATTTGAGCCGTATACTGGCGTAGAAAGAGCGCTTCACCTGCAGCACAATCTCCGGCCCCGATAACCGCCACAGGCTCTTCCGACAACTCGTAGGCGTCGCAAACCGGGCATTGGCGGAGCAGACCCGCCCGGACGTGATCCAGTGCCTGGGCAATCGGAGGAAGCCTGTCCCGGACACCGGTCGCGAGGAGGAGGGAGCGCGCTCGGATGACAGCTTTGGCGTGGATATTAAAGCTGCCGTCCACCCGCGCGATGACTTTGTCGACGTGACCTCGGATCACCTCCACGCCGAATTTCGACATTTGTGCCTGCATCTTCTCAAGTAGCTCAGGGCCGTGAATTCCATCTGGGTAGCCTGGGTGATTGTGCGATCGGGGAATGAGCGACGCACTACTCTCGCCTGAGTCGATGAGCGCGACTCGCCTTCGATATCGCGAAAGGTAGATTGCTGCCGTCATGCCAGCAGGGCCTCCGCCGATGACGACGCAATCGTATGTTTCAGTCTGCATGATCGGCAGCCCCGAGCGCCTTCAGACCCATGGCCAAAGCTGCGCTGATTGAAGCCGCCAACACTTCCTCGGGGCCCCCATCGAACTCGAACTCCAAGGCGGTCGGCGCCTCACCACGAAGGCACGACGCGATGCAGACATATCCAGCAGGTTTACCTTGATCCGCACTGGGACCGGCAACCCCGGTGATTGCCAACGCAAGGCCGGCTTCCGGCGCGGCTTTCAACGCACCGCCTGCCATTTGACGGGCGACCTCCGGGTCGTAGACGGTGCGGTCCTTGATGAGCACCTCCGAAACTCCGAGCGCGGCTGTCTTCAGAGAGGCGCGGTAGGTCACGAAGCTTCCTTCAAGCGTATCGGAGCTGCCGGGCACTTTTGCGAGGCTCGACGCCAGAAGTCCGCCGGTGCAGGATTCCGCTGTGACGAGCCGAAGGCCTTGTTCCGTCAGGCGGCGGCAGAGATCAGCCGCGGAAGCCTCCGTCTCGGTCGGAAAGCCTACCTTCGCACGATCGTTTTGAAGGACAGGAGGGCGAAAGAGCCTCTCGTCGATCGTGTCGAGAAGGGAGAAACGATCGGCAAGCGGGTGGTCGAGCCGGATCGGGTTCACGCGCTTGTGCCAAGTCGTCCGAAGCCGTTGCAGCACGGCCCCCAGCACCATCTGGGCATGTCGGTCGTTTTCCATTTCAAGGATAGACACCAGATGCTGGGTGGTGATGCGGGGATCCTTGGCCAGAACCTCGCCGAGCGCAAAGAGAATGATATCCCATTCGAGATACGTCGCGCCGATCTGCGCCTCGTCGCCTGCTCCGATCCCGAGCCCGTCGGTGGGCGCTGCGCGCCATGTTTTCTCGGGAACACCCGCTCGTCGGGAAAGCCAAGGTATTTCCCACGACTTGATCAGCCCCTGCAGTGGGGCGATATCTCCAACATCACCGTGCAGCGTCCAGAAGCCGGCGCCGAGCTCTGAGAAGTTGTCCGTGCTGGCCACGATGCCGCTGAAGCGACGGGCCTGATCGTAGAGTGTCATCATCCTCAGCCGGGCACGCAGGTTTCCCCGGCGCGTGCGCGCCGCTCCCTCATCGGAGACCACAAGCGATCGGTCCAATGCGCCCAGGGATGAGACAATATCGTCGAACCGGTCGCTTAGATCGATATGGTGGTGTTCGATGCCCAGGGCCGCACACGCCTCGATGCCACGTTCGGTTTCCTCGGCATGTTGATGAATGGGCAGAGTGAACCCCACCACGCGCCATCCGGCTTTCTTGAACAGCGCAGCAGTTAGAGCGGAATCGACACCGCCGGACATCCCCAGCACTGCCGTTTCCACCCCGGCCTGCGTCCGGTAATCTATCAAGTCTTGGCATAGAGCTTCGAGCACATTTTCGAGGGCTTCTTCGCTGAGAAATAACCCGTCATCAATTTGCTTCTCGAGCTGTTGCTTAAACCAAGGGCTGGGGCCGCTTCTCCCACCCTGCCGAGCGAGATCGAGAATATCCGAATAAAGCATGACCGTCTCCGCGCTCGAGCCCGCTGTGCTCGGTGTGTTCTTGAACGGAAGCTAAATTAGAGCTGTTATGTTCCGAGTGGCAGGGTGTGACGAACAATTCGACCTACTGGCGGTTCTACCACCGCCTGTGGGACATGCATTGTCTAACTTGATTCAGGCACCACCGACTTGAGAGATGGAATTACGATATGCCCTACACGCTGACATATTCTTTCTCCGGCAGCATATTAGGGGAATCCCAAATTGTGCTGGATGAGTTCACGAGGCTTTTGATCCATAAATATCCGTCTGCCGGGCACTTCGTCGGGATGGGCAGACCTATGACGGTCGAACAACTGCGCGCGATTATCAAGGATTCCGGGTTAGAGAGCATCGCAAAGGTGGAAATGATGTTTATCTAATCTAATCTACCGTATTTGGTTCAACATATAACATAATACGTCGCACGCGGTGCATTTTCAGATCGATCGACTCCAAGGGCCTAAGTCGGTGTAAAATCCATATCCGGCCGTAGGCGACAGCAAAATTCTTGGACAAGCTCGATCGTCGCCTGTATGTCGTCGATGCACACGACCTCGGACGGCGTGTGCATATAACGGAGCGGAACTGAAATGACGCCCGTTGCGACACCGCCTTGCAGCTCTTGCACCACGCGCGCGTCGGTTGGGCTGGTCCCGCCCACTGCTTGCTGCTGATACGGGATAGCGGCGTCAGTCGCAGTTTTCACACGAGCAGGTCGAAAAGGATCGGATTGGTAATTGCACCTTGGGATATACCCGGCCCTCCGCCGAGATAGAGCGCGCCCTGATCCTCTGGCCGCGCACGTGGTAATCCATTGCGACGCCCATATCGATCGCAAGCGCCAGGTGCGGAGCAATATTGAAGCCCGCGGTCTTGGCGCCGCGAGAGCCAATTTCCTCTTGCACGGTTCCCAGAACGTGAAACCCTACATCCGGGTGGAGCCGGTTATCCTTGGCCAGGCGCCGGACCAGTTCGGCCCCAATCAGAAGCCCTACCTTGTTGTCAAAAGCCCGGCCCACGGCCAATCGGCCGCCTAGCAGGGCGAACTCCGCCTCTATCGTCACCGGACTACCGATCCGAACGCGCCGCTCTGCATCCTCCCGCGAGGACGCTCCAATGTCGATCCAGAGATCTTTGAGAGTCGGTGTCTGCATCATGTCAGAGGACTGGAAGGTCTGAATCGCCTTGCGCCCGATCACGCCAAGAACACGCTCCGCCCCATAAACCCAGACCCGCTGACCGATCTCAGTCGCAACGTCGGTGCCGCCTATTGTGCTAAAGAAAAGAAAGCCTGCTTCATCGATATGGTGGACGATGAAGCCGACCTCATCCATGTGGCCTGCATACATAAAGCGAAGTGAGGCCTCGGGGTTTATCACTGCACTGACATTGCCCAGAACGTCGGTGGTGACCTTATGTGCAAATGGCTCGACATAGTTTCGGTAAAGCCGCGCCACCGGCTGCTCGAACCCGCTCGGCGAGGGCGCTGCCACGAATGCTTTCCATAGGTCGAGCGCGGTATCGTCCATTCGTTTGAGCTCTCATGCTTTAGATGATTGGAAGATGGGGCGGGGGGCAAGCCTTATGGGTTGTCGCAGTCTAACTCCTTCCATCGTCGCCCTAGGCTTCCTCGCGGCTTGGAGCGAGCTCGCCGCGTTGGGAGTTAGACCCTTCACAACATGGGTCTCTCTTTGGGGGGCAGCGGCCCGGCGTCATAGCGGGCCCTAGCAATCCTCGTTCTTGTCAATCATGCCAGGCTTGCCCCGATTTTCGCACATTGCGGTATCGGATTTTGCCCCGCGCGGCTTGGAAGGCCAGGCGCGCTCCGACCCGGGCCCCGGAGTATCGGCTTCAACGCCTTGCGGCTGACGACCAAGTTGCTCCGCCTCTCGGGGCATGGGCTTTTTCTCATCATTTGGTGACATTGTCGGTCCTCCTGTCGACGAACAGTGACAATACAGGGATGTTCCGCGTTACTCGCGTCTTGCCCCCCATTCGGGGCACGGGTAGAACACACCGTCATCAACCAAACACCCTCCCATGAACGCGCTAACGCAGCTGTCCCTGCCGATCGGGGATCGGCTTTTTCATTCCGAATTGATTGCCGGCTTCGAATGCGGGCTGGTCCATGGCGGTCGGCACGACCTGCTTTGCACCACCCGGCATCTGCCAGCAGACAGAATGGGGGAGCATCTGCGGATCGCGCGCGAGCATGGCCTCCTCACGATCCGAGACGGACTGGTTCCCGGCCATAACGCGGTCGAGCGGCTAAGAGCAGCGCATCACGCGGGCGTTCAGGCAATCTGGGACCTCTCTCACTACCACCGCAATCAGGATCCGGTCCGCTGCGCCCGCATCGTCGCCGAGGCAGCCCGCGGCATCGCTGCCAACGAACGTCTTTGGCTCTGTCCGGTAAACGAGCCTGCGCTTTATCCCCTTATCGCTGGCATGCCCGAGCAGGAGGCTGTGGAGATGGCCATTACCATGGTGCGGGTGGCGCGCGATCATCACCCGGACATCGGCATTCTTACAAACGATCCGATCGCCGGCATCGGCGAGCGTCAGTTCGCCGCAACAGATGCGATCGTTTCAGCGATCGACGTGGATGTGGTGGGGGTCAACTACTACCCGCACACCGCGCGGACGGCACTTTCGAAGGTGCTGATCAAGACCTGGCGCCGCTATGGCAAGCCGGTGATGGTCTCCGAGACAAGTTGGCATGACGGCCATCCGGTGCACCACCGCCGCTATCCGGGGTTCAACAAGGGCAATTGGCTGCACCATGTGCTGGATGAAGTGGAAATTGCAAGGGCGCGCGGGGTCAAGATTGCCGGGGTATGTTGGTATCCGATCATCGACTGCCCGCCTTGGCATGCGCCGCGCTCGCGGACCCGCTGGAGCCATGGGCTGATCCGGAGTGATCGGTCGGTGGATCCTGCACTTTCGGATGCGCTTCGAGGTGCGAGGACATCAGTCGCAGCATGATTGCCGCGATGCAGCGAATGGCGGCAATGTCCCAAGAATCGCAGTCTCCGCCACCCCAACGGCCGTGTTTTCGTATCAGGCGCAATCGCCCCATGTGCCGAGTAGCATCTCCAAAAACCGACCCGCTGCCGGTGAAAGCTTGGCGTTGCGGCGGCGGACCACGCCTATGGGACGGGAGATTTCCGGTCCGGTAAGGGGCCGGGTCACCAGAAACGGGTGATCGTCGGAAGGCGTCGCCAGTTTCGGCAGCACCGATATTCCCAAACCCTGCTCGACAAGACCTAGCGAGGTGGAAAGATGGGTCACCTCGTATGTCCAGTGAAGCTGAACGTCGTGTTTCGCCAGCGCGGTGTCGAGCAGCGTTCTGTTCCCGCTGGATCGATGAACGGTGATGAGCGGATAAGCTGCCAGATCGCTCCAGCTCACCTTCCGCTTCGTTGCAAGCGGGTGATCCTTCAGCGTGGCAAGCACGAAAGGATCGTCCGCCAGATGGGAAAACTCCAGATCGGGGTCCGAGCTTCCCATGATGTTGATGCCGAACTCCACCTCGCCGCGTGCCACGGCCTGTAGGCCTTCC
Organism: Falsirhodobacter xinxiangensis; assembly: GCF_004959935.1. Classification (GTDB taxonomy): domain Bacteria; phylum Pseudomonadota; class Alphaproteobacteria; order Rhodobacterales; family Rhodobacteraceae; genus Falsirhodobacter; species Falsirhodobacter xinxiangensis. The sequence goes on from NZ_SMYN01000022.1 coordinate 24,599, forward strand.
ACGGCGGTCAGATCCAGAATGCGGAAGCGGATGTTGGGATAGACCTTGATGAATTCCTTGATGACCGTGGGCAGGAAATAAAAGGCCGCCGTGGGGACGCAGGCAATGGTGACGAGCGCGCCGCTTTGGCGTCCAAGCTCGCGCACGGCGAAAAGGGATGAGTCGAATTCCTCGAGCATGCGGCGGACCAGGGGGATCAATTCGGTTCCGATGGCCGTCAGCGAGACGTGCCGGGTCGTGCGTTCCAGAAGCGGCGCGCCGACGGCGGCCTCCAGCTTTTGTATCCGGCGGCTCAACGCCGATTGCGACAGGTTCAACGCTTCGGCTGCGCGATGAAAGCCGTGAAGATCCACTACACTCAGAAAGGCGCGGAGATCCAGCATCTCGCAATTGATGTTCATTGCGCAATAATACCTTCGATATTGGCATTTAACATCACGTGTCCCTCCCGCCATAAGCAAGTAATGCATCGTTTGACCCATACGATGCAACAGTGTGGGAGGGCGCGCAACATGAACGATCTTCAACCTATCCCTTGCGTGCTCATGCGGGGCGGAACGTCCAAAGGGCCGTTTTTTCTTGGATCCGATCTGCCATCCGACATTGCAGCACGCGACCGCATTCTCCTCTCGGTGATGGGCTCGGGCCATCCGCTTCAGATCGACGGGATCGGCGGCGGCAATCCGGTGACGAGCAAAGTCGCCATCATCAGCCCGGCAAGCGTCGCCGGGGCCGATGTCGATTATCTGTTTGCGCAGGTGCGGATCGACCAGCAGATCGTGGATACCTCGCCCAATTGCGGCAACATGCTCGCGGCGGTGGCTCCCTTCGCCATCGAGGCGGGGCTGATTGCTGCGCAGGACGGAAATACCCTCGTGCGCATTCACAACATCAACACAGGCAAGATCATCGAAGCCGAGCTTGCGACACCGATGGGAAAGGTCTGCTATCTCGGCGATGCATCGATCGACGGTGTCCCCGGCAAGGCCGCGCCGATCGCGTTGACCTTCCTTGATGCGGCGGGGGCGCGCACAGGGCGCTTGTTTCCGACCGGTGCGCCGACTGACCGTATTGGGGATATCTACGTCACCTGCATCGACTGCGCCATGCCCATGGTGCTGATGGACGCGGCCAAACTAGGGGTGACAGGATACGAACCTGCTGCCGTCCTGAATGCCGATACTGCGCTTCTTGCCCGCATCGAAGCAATCCGCAGAGAAGCCGGGCGGCTGATGGGCATGGGCGATGTCGCGCAACAAGTGACACCGAAGCCTGTGCTGGTCTCTCCCGCGCGTTGCGGCGGCGATCTCAATGTCCGCTACTTCATGCCGCATGAGTGCCACCCCTCGCTTGCGACAACGGGCGCCGTTGGCATCGCCACCGCGGCGATATCTGCTGGCACCGTTGCTGCGCGGATCGTGGGCGACCGGCCAATCCCCACCGTCCTGCGGATCGAACATCCCGGCGGGGCGCTGGATATCAAGTTGGACGAAAGGGACGGAAAACGGATCGCGGGGGTTCTGCGGACGGCACGTCGCCTGTTCGAGGGCTTCGTTTATGCAAAACCGGAAAAGGCTGCAAAGTTCGCAGCATGATCAAACGGCGCCGGGAGGGCGCCTGAGGAGGAGATATCCATGAAAACCCTGATGATGGCCTTGGCCGCTTCGACCGCACTCGCCTTTCCATCGCTGGCGCAGGAAGTAAGGATGAGCGTCGGATCCTACAACCTCAACAACCTGCCATTCCCGGTCGCGCAGGGCCTCGGATATTACGAGGACGAAGGCTTGGACGTGACGGTGGACAACTTCGCCTCGGGCGGGTCGAAGACGCTTCAGGCGCTGGTCGCCGGGTCCACCGACATCGCCGTCGGCTTCTATGACCATACCATCCAGATGCAGGCCCAGAACAAGCATGTCGTCGGCTTCGTCGAAATGGCGCGCAATTCGGGCCTCGTCTTGGCCGGGCGCAACGGTGCAACATTCGATCCGGCCAACCCGGAATCCATCAAGGGTGCCAAAGTCGGAATCACGGCTCCCGGTTCGTCTTCGGACTTCTTCATCCGCTATTACCTGCAGCAGCATGGCATGACCGCCGACGATATCGCGATCATCGGCGTCGGATCGGGTTCGGCGGCGGTTGCGGCGGTGGAGCAAGGCAAGATCGACCTGCTGGTAAACTATGACCCCGCCGCCACCTTTATCGAAGCCAAGGGCGTTGGCAGCATCCTGATCGATGCGCGCAGCGACGAGGGTGCCAAGGCTGTCTATGGCGGGATCTATCCGACGTCGGTGCTCTACGCGACGCAAGACTTCATCGATGATAACCCCGAGGCGATCCAGAAGGTGACCAACGCCACCGTCCGCGCCCTGAAATGGATGAGCGAGCATTCCGCCGAAGAGATCGTGGAAACGCTGCCGGTCGAATACATCTCGGGCGACCGCGAAACCTATATCCGCGCGGTCGAGAACGCGAAGGCCATTTTCTCGGAGGACGGGCTGTTCAACCCCGAGGATGCGGAAACCCCACTGCGCGTGCTGAAGACCTTCAACCAGTCGGTCGCCCGGGCCGAGATCGATCTGGCCGCAACCTACACCAATGCATTCGTCGAAGCGGTCCCCGCCGACGCGTCCAACTGAGGAGGAGGAAATGGCGTTGAGCGCAGTGAAGAAGATCGACTACCCGCAGGTGCCATCGGCCGCAGCCGCGAAACCGATGGTGGCCCTGCAAGGCGTGCAGATGGCGTTCGGCGATTTCGTGGCCGTCGACGACGTGAACCTGACCGTGGCCGATGGCGAATTCCTTGCCATCGTCGGACCGACCGGCTGCGGCAAAAGCACGATCCTGAACGCGATCGCGGGCCTCCTGAAGCCCGCGAAGGGCAGCGTGACCATCGACGGCGCGCCGGTGAAGGGCGCGGGCGGCGATATCGGCTATCTGTTCCAGCAGGACGCGCTACTTCCGTGGAAGACCTCGATCGAGAACGTGGAGCTCGGGCTGATGTTTCGCGGCGTCGGCAAGGCGGAACGCCACGAAAAGGCGAAAGGCTGGCTTGCCAAGGTCGGGCTGAAGGGGTTCGAGGACCGCTATCCGCATCAGCTCAGCGGCGGTCAGCGCAAACGCGTGCAAATGGCGCAGGCGCTGATCACCGGGCCCAAGGTCATCCTGATGGACGAGCCGTTCTCGGCGTTGGACATCCACACCCGCCACCTGATGCAGAACGAGCTTCTGCGCCTGTGGCAGGAAGAACGCCGCGCGGTCGTGATGATCACCCATGATCTCGAAGAAGCCATCGCACTGGGAGACCGGGTGGTGGTTCTGGCCTCCGGCCCGCGCAGCCGGGTCATCGACAGCTTCCCTGTCGATCTGTCCCGCCCGCGCGACGTGGCCGAGATCAAGCTCGATCCGCAGTTCCTCGAACTATACAAGAACATCTGGGCGTCGCTGCGCGGCGAGGTGGAGAAAAGCTATGCACGCAAATAGTGTTCGTCTGATCCAACTGGTCATCCTGGTGGTCGTTGTCGGCGGCTGGCAGATGGGCGTCAGCGCCGGAGTCATCGACCGGTTCTTCTTTCCCCCGCCGTTCGAAATCGGCGCCCAGATCATCCGCTGGATCACTGATACCAGCTTCTACAAACATGTTGGCATCACGCTGACGGAAACCGTGCTGGGCTATGTCATCGGGACCGCATTGGGCGTCACCGCTGGCGTATGGCTTGGTCTGAGCCGCACTTCGGCCCGCATCCTGGATCCTTTCATCAAGGGGTTGAATGCCATCCCGCGCGTCGTTCTTGCGCCGATCTTCGTGCTGTGGCTGGGCCTTGGGCTGTGGTCAAAGGTGGCGCTGGCGGTCACGTTGGTGTTCTTCGTGACCTTCTTCAACGCCATGCAAGGCGTGCGTGAAGTGAACCCCGTTGTCCTTGCCAATGCCCGCGTTCTGGGAGCCCGCAAGGGCGAGTTGTTGCGCCACGTCTATTTCCCGGCGGCGGCAAGCTGGATCCTCTCGTCGCTCCGCACCTCGGTAGGGTTCGCGGTCGTTGGTGCCATCATCGGCGAATATCTGGGATCTTCGGCGGGTCTCGGCTATCTGATCGCGCAGGCCGAAGGCAACTTCGACGCGGTCGGCGTATTCGCTGGCATCATTATCCTGGCGATCTTCGTTCTGATTATCGACCAGATCCTCGATGCGGCAGAGCGTCGGCTGATCACTTGGCGGCCGAACACCGAAGAGCGGCCCGCCTGATCCAATTGCTAAGTAAAATTCCGCCGCCCTATCAAGGGCGGCGTTTGTGTTGGCAGCGCAGCGAATGTCGGCAAAGCCCCACGATCTTCGTTTGAACTGCACCGTCAAATAGAAGTTCTGCGCGACGTCTCCCTCGGCTTCAGCGCATCCAGTGCATCGTCATTCTCCCGCGCCCAGCCGTAAATCAACTCGATTGGCTCGACAAAGCGGCGGCCCAGATCGGTCAGAGAATATTCCACCGCCGGGGGAATGGTTCCCTCCACATGGCGGTGGACGAGGCCCGCACGCTCCATGTCGCGCAGGGTCTGGGTCAGCATCTTCTTCGACACCCCCGGGACCGCGCGCAGCAACACACCCGCCCGCGCCGATCCGCCAAGGCGGGCATGCAGGACGTGCAGCACCATGCTGGTCCATTTGGTCGAGAACAGATCGAGGATGCGGCGGGGGGCGCAATCCTCGCGCCAGTCTTCATCGGAACTCATTGGGTGGGCACCTATTGGGCTCTAGGGAACGGTTTGGTTCCGTCTAGCGCGCGTCTCCGGCAGATCCTAGATGGGCGGAGTTCAACAGTCGGAGATTATCATGACCAAACGCGCTCTTGTCGTCGGTTCAACAGGAATAGCGGGCGGCGCGATAGCACGGCTGCTGCAGGACCGGGGCTGGGACGTGTTGGGACTGTCGCGCAGTGCATCGCCACAAAAAGGGGTGCGGCAGATCGCGGCCGACCTGTCCGATCCCATCAACCTCGCCGCGGCTTTGACGGACATTGCGCCGAGCCATCTGTTCATCACCACGTGGTCGCGTCAGGCGACCGAGGCGGAGAACATCCGCGTCAACGCCGCCATGGTGCGCAACCTCTTGGACGCGCTGCGGCCCGCTGAATCGTTGCGTCACGTCGCGTTGGTGACGGGGCTGAAGCACTACCTCGGTCCGTTCGATGCCTATGGCAAAGGCGCGCTGCCGGACACGCCGTTCCGCGAGACTCAAGGCCGGCTCGACGTCGAAAACTTCTACTACGCGCAAGAGGACGAGGTCTTTGCCGCCGCCGAACGCGACGGGTTTGGCTGGAGCGTCCATCGCCCTCACACCATCATCGGCAAGGCGGTCGGCAATGCGATGAACATGGGCACCACGCTGGCCGCATATGCCACGATCTGCCGCGAAACCGGGCGCCCCTTCGCCTTTCCCGGCAGCGCGGCGCAGTGGTCGGGGCTGACCGACATGACCGACGCGCGCCAGCTTGCCGCCCAGATGCTCTGGGCCGCGACCACCGATGCCGCTACGAACGAGGCGTTCAACATCGTCAACGGCGATACCTTCCGCTGGTCGTGGATGTGGGGCCGCATCGCCGACTGGTTTGGTATCGAAGCCGCCCCATTCGACGGCACGGTCCGCCCGCTGGAGGAGCAGATGGTTGGCGATGCCGAGGTCTGGGCAGAAATCGCCACCCGGCACGGGCTGGCGGAGCCGGATCTTTCCCGCCTCGCCTCCCCTTGGCACACCGATGCCGACCTTGGCCGCCCGATCGAGGTGGTGACCGACATGTCGAAAAGCCGCCGCCTCGGCTTTGCCGCGTATCAGCCGACCGACGACGCCTTCTTCGATCTTTTCGCGCAGCTTCGCGCCGACCGTCTCATCTCCTGAAACCCAAGGATCTATCATGCCGAAATTCAAACTCTTTGAACCCGTCACAGTGGGCGGTCTGACGCTGGACAACCGCATCGTCATCGCCCCCATGTGCCAGTATTCCGCCGAAGATGGCCGCATGACCGACGGCACCTGATGCATCTGGGCCAGCTGTCGCACTCCGGCGCGGGCATCCTGACCATCGAGGCGACGGCGGTATCGCCCGAGGGCCGCATCTCCTATGCCGATGTCGGGTTGTGGGACGATGCGACCGAAGATGCGATGCGCGGCGTGCTCGATGGCGTGCGCCGATGGTCGTCCATGCCGATCGCGATTCAGCTGGCCCATGCCGGGCGCAAGGCCTCGACCGACCTGCCGTGGAAGGGCGGTGCGCAGATCGCGCCGGATCACGCGAACGGCTGGCAGACCGTAGCGCCATCCCCGCTGCCGTTCGAGGAGCATGAGGTTCCCCCGACCGAGTTGGACCGCGCGGGGCTCGACCGCATCCGTGACGCCTTTGCCGATGCCGCCCGCCGTTCCGCCCATCTGGGCATCGATGCCATCCAGATCCACGCTGCCCACGGCTATCTGCTGCACAATTTCCTGTCGCCGCTTTCGAACCGGCGCACCGATGATTACGGCGGCAGTTTGGAAAACCGCATGCGCTTCCCGCTGGAGGTGTTTGACGCCGTTCGCGCGGCCTATCCAACCGAGCGCCCCGTGACGATCCGCGTCTCGGGCACCGACTGGGCGGAGGGGGGATGGGATGCCGAGCAGACCGTCGCCTTTGCAAAGGCACTGGAAGCACGGGGCTGCGCGGCGATCCATGTCTCCAGCGGCGGCCTCGATGCGGACCAGAAGATCCCGGTCGGCCCGAGCTATCAGGTGCCGCTGGCTCGCGCGGTAAAACAGGCGGTCTCGATCCCGGTCGTTGCCGTGGGCCTCATCACCGAGCCGGAACAGGCCGAAGCCATTGTGGCGACCGGCGATGCGGACATGATCGGCGTCGCCCGCACCATCACCTATGATGCGCGCTGGCCGTGGCATGCCGCAGCAGCACTTGGCGCGACCGTCAAGGTGCCGCCTCAATATCTGCGCAGCCAGCCTTCCAACTTAAAAGAGCTTTTCAAGAGGGGATAAATTGAAGGCTCTGCGTTACCATAAAAGGAAGCGCAGAGCCCAAACCCGCGATCAGAAATAGCCGTCCGAAGCCGTAGATACTGCGGCTGCAGAATAACTTCGCCTGCGCTAAAAACTTTTGCGTAGAACGATTTCAGTGATCTCCGATGGAACGCCGATACGCTGCGCAAAGCCGATCCACAGTCCTGTGCCGTTGCTTACGTAAAGCTGCATGCCGTCGACCTCATAAAGGCCGGAAACGTAGCCGTTGTTGAAGCGCGCCACGATCTGGTCAAACCCGCGGATCATGCCGCCATGGGTGTGGCCGGACAGTTGCATCGTGGCCCCGGCTTGAGCGTTCCGCGCGGCCGTGGCGGGCTGATGATCCAGAAGGACGATCGGCGCTTCCTGAGGGGCACCGACGAGCGCAGCTTGAGGATCGGGCGCGGGTTGACCGAAATCCGGGGCGCGTGCGTCCGTGACGCCAGCGATTACCAGCGAAGCATCGTCTCGGCGGATGACCTTGTGTTCATTTTCGAGAACCCGCATCCCCAATCGCTCGAATTCAGCGACCCAGAGGGGCGCATCGAAGTAATATTCGTGGTTGCCGGGACTAACGATTACGCCATGCGCTGCGACAAGGTCCGCAAGCGGCGCGACGGCCACCCGGCGTGCCTCTGTGGTTCCATCGATGAGATCTCCGGTGATGACGATTAAATCTGGTGTCAGCGCATTCACACGCTCGACGACAGCCGTCGACCAATGTTCATCGAATAAACGACTGAGATGCAGGTCCGTCAATTGCACCATTCGAAACCCATCGAACTCATTTGGTAGGTTCGGCAGGGCAATTTCTATCGTGCGGACCGAGGGGACACGGATGGCCTGGCTCACACCCAACGCGCTGAGCGTCAGTGCGGCGAGGATCACGGCATACCGATATTGCAACCGCACACGCCGCCAGCGCATGCTGAGCGCAGAAAGGATCAGAGAGGCGGCATCGACAACCAATTGGAATGCAAAGCCGATCACCATCGCGCCGAAGACCCAGTTCACGATGATCATCACCTCGCGCGGCACTTCGGGAGAAAACATCGAACCGAAAGCAAAGTGGCTGAGCAGATGGTGCTGCGAGACCGTCAGGATCAGCAGGGCTAGAGCGAACCTAACATTGCGAGGCAAAGGCAAAGGCCAGACAAGCCGCAATACGATATAGAGACCAACAAGACCTTTAATCAGGTGAAACACTTTGTAAATCCGGCGAAAACAACGGTTTGGTGTTGATAGCGTAGCGCTGCTACGCCCTCCAGACGTTAGGCGCCAACTCCGGAGCCCGGTTTGGCGAACTTTTCGTGATGAAGCGTTATTCGAAGGCGCGGTTGGTGCATCCGGCGCATCTTGTGCGCCGAATGTTCATCGGCTTCAGTCGGTTGCAACTCCAAGATATTCCGCGTCCGTAACCTTTTCCATCCAGGTCACGACCGAGCCGTTCAATGCCTCGGCGATGGCGAGGTGGCTCATCGCCTCTTCAGGCGACGCCCCATGCCAGTGGCGCACATGTGGCGGAATCCAGACGAGATCGCCCGGACGCATCTCGACGATCGGACCGCCCTCTTGCTGCACCCAGCCAAGGCCTGAGATGACATGCAGCGTCTGGCCGAGCGGGTGTGTGTGCCATGCGGTGCGAGCGCCTGCCTCGAACTCGACCGTTGCGCCGCTGACGCGTGCCGGTAGCTGCGTCTGGTAGTTGCCGTGCACGCGGACGGCGCCCGTGAAGTAGTCGGCTGGGCCAGAGTTGCCAGCCTCGGGATCGCGGCGGACGATACGGATGTCGGTTTCCGCCTCGGGTGCAGTTTCGCGGCTCATGAAGACCTCCTTCAGGACGGGAACCGCCGACATGGCGCGAGGCCAGCCAGCATAGAACGCAACATGGGCCGGCACCTCGGCGGCTTCAACGCTGGACATGCCGTTGTCCATCGCGCGGTTTGCGTGGAAGGGCAGCTGTTCGGGCTGACCGATCGCGATCAGCGCGGTCATCGTGACCAAGCTTCGGTCGCGCGCCGACAGGTCGGGACGCTGCCACAAATCGCCGAACAGCACACGGTTGGTCATCTCGGCCAGCGCGGGGGCCGTCGGCGCGACGGTGCCATCGACGATGGCGCGGCGCGCGGCTTCGGCCCCTCTCTCCAGTTCGATCCGCGGCTCATCGCTTTGCTCGACTGGGTCGATCCCACGATCGTCGAACACGATTTTCACCTTGGCCACCGCCGAAATGGCGTTGGGCCAGCCGGAGTAGATCGCAAGCTGGGTGATCAGTTCGCCGATCTCGGCAGGCTCCACGCCGTTGTCGAGCGCTCGGGAGGCATGGACCCCGATCTGAGCGACCTTTCCGGTCGAGATCAATGCTGCCAGCGTCACAAGGCTGCGGTCGCGCGGCGACAGCTCAGGCCGCTCCCACACCTCGCCGAACAGCACGTCATCGGTGAAATGTCCAAGCCCGGGCGCGACGTCATAAACGGCAGGCGGGGCCACACGCGCGCGTTCGTGCGCTTCGGCCCCGGTGGCGGCGATAGCCGTGAAGGCCAGTGATTTGGCGATGTTCTTCATGTCGTTTCTCCAAGGATGGGCGGTGCGAAAAGGATGGGCCGAGGGCGGAGCGTTTCTGCCCCCGGGGCTGCTCAGGCGCCCATCCGTCCGATGTCCATCACGAAGCGGTATTTCACATCGCCCTTCAGCATCCGGGCATAGGCGGCCTCGATCTCGTCCGGGCGGATCATCTCGATATCCGAGGTGATGCCGTGCTGGGCGCAGAAATCCAGCATCTCCTGCGTCTCGGGGATGCCGCCGATCATCGAACCGGCGATGGCGCGGCGTTTCATGATCAGGCCGAATACGTTCGGCGACGGGTGGGGCGAGGCGGGTGCGCCGACCAACGTCATCGTCCCATCGCGCTTCAGCAGGGCAAGGAATGCATCCAGATCATGCGGCGCGGCGACGGTGTTCAGGATGAAGTCGAAGGATTTGGCATGGGCGGCCATCTCGGCCTCGTTGCGCGAGACGACAACCTCGTTCGCGCCCAGCGCCAAAGCATCCTCGCGTTTGGACTCGGACGTGGTGAAGGCCACGACATGCGCGCCCATCGCATGAGCCAGCTTGACGCCCATGTGGCCAAGCCCACCGATGCCGACGACGCCGACCTTCTTGCCCGGACCCGCGCCCCAGTGGCGCAGCGGCGAGTAAGTGGTGATGCCGGCGCATAGCAGCGGCGCGACTGCGGCCAGCTGATCCTCAGGGTGGGTGATCTTAAGGACATAGCGTTCATGCACCGTGACCGCCTGCGAATAGCCGCCAAGCGTGTGGCCGGGCGCATCGGGTGTCGGACCGTTATAGGTGCCCACCATGCCGTCGCAGTAATTCTCCAGCCCGTCCGCGCATTCGGCGCAGCTTTGGCAGCTGTCGACGATGCAGCCGACGCCGACCAAATCGCCGACCTTGTGCGCGGTGACATGGCCGCCGACCTCGGCCACGCGGCCGACGATCTCGTGCCCCGGAACGCAGGGGTAAAGCGTGCCCGCCCATTCGCCCCGCGCTTGGTGCAGATCCGAATGGCAGATGCCGCAGAAGGCGATCTCGATCCGCACGTCATGCGGGCCGGTGTCGCGCCGCGCGATTTCCATGCGCGACAGGGGCTGGTCGCCCGCTTGGGTGCCGATGGCAAGAATGGTCATTTCGATAGTCCTTGGGTCATGCCAGATGCTGTTCGAAGAAGGCCTGTAGCCTGTCGAAGGGGATGGCGTCTGCACTGTCGTAAAGGTCGGTGTGGTTCGCGCCCGGAACGATCAGCAGTTCCTTTGGCTCGGCTGCGGCCGCATAGGCAGTTTCGCTGAAATACCGCGAATGGGCGGTCTCGCCATGCACCAGCAGGACGGGGCGGGGTGCGATTTCGGCCATGTAGTTCAGGATCGGCATGTTCATGAACGACAGCGGCGTCGTCAGCGACCATGCGTTGCCGGAGTTGACTGCACGCGGATGATAGCCGCGCGGGGTCATGTAGTAATCGGCGTATTCCACGACGAACTGCGGCTCTCCGCCCGCAAGCTTCAACGAGTCAGGGCCATAGGCGGGGGTTCCCGCCTCGGCATCCGCCCAACGCTGGTTCGACAGTTGCTCCAGCGTCGCGGCGCGCTGTTCGGGGGTGGTGCTGTCGTCATAGCCTTTGGACATGACGCGGGTCATGTCATACATCGTGCTGGCGACAGTTGCCTTGATCCGCTTGTCCACGGCAGCCGCGTTCAGCGCCATGCCGCCAAAACCACAGATGCCGATGATGCCGATCCGTTCGCGGTCCACCGACGGGTGCAGGCCGATGAAGTCAACGGCGGCACTGAAATCCTCGGTATTCATGTCTGGCGAGGCAATGTTGCGCGGCGCGCCCCCGCTTTCGCCGGTATAGGACGGATCGAAGGCCAGCGTGGCAAAGCCCCGTTCTGCCATTGTCTGGGCGTAAAGACCCGAGGATTGCTCCTTCACTGCACCAAACGGCCCCGAGACGGCCAGCGCGGGCAGCGCCCCCGTGCGGTCCTTCGGCAGATAGAGATCGCCCACAAGCGTGATGCCGTAGCGGTTAGTGAAGCTGACCTTTTCATGGTCAACGGCATCGCTTTTGGGGAAAGTCTTGTCCCAGTCCTGCGCTTGCGCAAAGGCGGGGCCTGTGGCACCAAGCGCAGCGATGCCAAGGCCGGTGAGTTGCATCATGGAACGACGGTCCATTTTCATCCTCTTTCCAGTTTTCAGGGTTTCAAAAGGCCGCGACCGCTGCCGATCAGCGCCAGCGCGCCAAGGGCAAGCAACACGCTGCCGGTAAAAGTTGCCTCGATGGACCACGCTTCCAGCAGCGCGCCGCCAAGCACTGCCCCCAGCATGATTGCGGTCTGGATGCCTGCGACCATCAGGCTGCCCGCAGCCTCGGGGGCGTCGGCCACGTTGCGCGACATCCAGGTCATCCAAATGACCGACATCGCGGTGTTCATCGCGCCCCAGACCACCAACAGAACGCCAGTTGCGGCCATGGACCCGCCAAGGACAATCAGCCCGACCGTGCAGCCGCCCATTACAAGCGCGGGCAGTTTTAAAAGCGGCGCGATGCCCGGGCCGATGAACTTGCCCGCCGCCCATGTGCCGATGAACCCCGCGCAGCCCAAGGCCAGCAGCAGCGCCGAAAGCTGCGCGACATCCACCTGCGTGATCTGCTCGAGGAAAGGCCGCAGATAGGTGAACATCGTAAAGGCCGAGCCCCACGTCAGCGTTGCCGATACAAGGCCGCGCGCGAAATACCGGCGGCGCAGCAGCAGCACCAGCGCAGCGAACGACTGGCGCCCTTCTGCAGGCAATGACGGCAGCGCGACCGCCAGCCAAGCGAGGTTCAGCGCCACGATCGGGGTCAGCGCCCAGAACACCTCGCGCCAGCCCAGTATCCCGCCCAGATAGCTGCCGACCGGCGCGGCAAAGGCCGCCGCAATCGCCTGTCCGCCATACATCACTGCCAGAGCGCGGGGCACGTTGCCCTCAGGCACCAGCCTAATGATGACGGCGGCGGCCAGCGCCCAGAATCCGCCGACACAGACACCCAAAAGCGCGCGCCCAACGATCAGCGTCGTGAAATCCGGCGCAATGGCGACCAGCACCAACGAGGCCAGCATCATCCCCGTGATCGCCAACATCACGCTCTTGCGGTCCATTCGCCCTGCGACGGTGGTGACAAGCAGGCTTGCGATCACCGCAAACAGGCCGCTGATGGAAATCGCCTGTCCGGTCTGGCCCGCGCTGGCGCCCAGCCCCTCGGCCATGGGGGTCAAAAGGCTGACGGGCATGAACTCGGAGGCGATGAGCATCGCAACACAAAGCGACATTGCAAAGACTGCGCCCCAGAGGGCAGCACCGTGGCGTTGGATTGGGTTGACGGTGGTGTCCATGATGCGCTCGCTAATTCGGGTGCCCCAAAGGTAGCGGCGTGGGACCGCCCGGATTAGTGACCCAATTTCGCATGGACTTATCGACCAGAGCGATCAATCATCGCGGCCAAAAAGGAGCGGCCATGCGGAAGACAGATTACAACGACCTCGTCTGGTTCCAGGCTGTGGCCGAGATGCGGAGCTTCACCAAAGCCGCCGCGCGCATAGGTATCGCGCAATCCACCCTCAGTCATACGATCCGCCAATTAGAGGCGCGCATGGGGCTCCAGCTTCTGGCGCGGAACACGCGCAACGTGACCCCAACCGCTGCAGGCGAGAGACTGCTCGCCACGATCACCCCCCGTTTTACCGAGATCGAGGACGAGATCGCCGATCTGATGGCGCTACGCGAAAAACCCTCCGGCTCGATCCGGTTAACCTTGTCTGATCATGCTTTCGAAAGCACGGTCTGGCCGAAGCTCAAACCCGTGATGACCGATTACCCAGACATCAGCATCGAATTCAGCCTTGACAGCAGCTTCCGCAACATCGTGGACGAGGGCTTCGACGCCGGCGTCCGACTTGGCGAAAGCATCGAGAAAGACATGATCGCCATCCGCATCAGCCCCGACTGGCGGCTGGTTGCGGTTGCTTCGCCTGCATATTTCTCGGGAAACGGCATGCCCGAGCACCCGCAGGATTTGGTTCGGCACCGATGCATCAACATGCGCCAGATCACTTCAGGCGGACTATACGCGTGGGAGTTTGAGAAAGACGGGCAAGAACTGCGGGTGCGGGTGAATGGGCAAATTACGTTCAACAATTCCTACGCCATGATTGATGCCTGCGCCGCAGGCTTGGGCATCGCCTATGTTCCCGAGAACATCGTCGAGGCGCATATCGAAGCAGGAACCCTCTGCCAGACGCTGGATGACTGGTCGCCGCTGTTCGACGGCTATTACCTCTATTATCCGAGCAGGCGTCAAAACCTTCCCGTGTTCAAGCTTCTGACGGATGCTCTTCGGATCAGGTAGCGCGTTGCCGGAACAGATCTGGGAGGAGCCTACCAGCTACAATTCGGCCGCTCCGGCATGCACCCGATCCCCATGGACGATCAAATATCCACGCTCGGCGGCAGAACATTTTGCACTGCAGCGAAAGGCGGGTTTGTCCCATGGTCGACGGGCAGAGCCCGAAGCCGACCTTCACAGGTGGAGGCATCAGCCTCGGCGGGCGGGATCGTTTTGAGCACAGAATCGATCAAGAAATGACATGGCCTCTTCGCGGTTGTGGAGACGGGTCTTTGTCTTGGAGAACGCATCATAGATCGCCAAATGGCCGCGGTAGCTGCTTGACGTTTCTCGCTTCCGATAGGCGGCTACCCAGTCCAGCAACTGGCTGAAGCTCTCTTCAGTGCCGCCTCCCTGATTGCCACGCTGTTTGACGTTGGTAAGGCACTCTTAGGCAAGTCCAGCCAGACAAGTCTTGTCACTCGGGGAAGTGCATTCTGGACAAGCCAGCCATAGACGCCTTCCATCACCCACTGGTCGGCCTCCGCCGCCCTCGCCACATCACGCATAGCGGCCGCATTCTCTCGGGGAACGCCATAGCGGCCGGGCTGCCAGCGAATGTCATCGAGGTGTAATGTTGGAAGCCGCCCCCTTCTTCCGATCTCCTTGGAGAGCCATGTCTTGCCGCTTCCGCTATTTCCGATGATCAGCAGTCTTTCGTGATAGGTCATACTGTCTCCGGAGGCTACTCTTTAGGGTGCGGCGCAGCGAATGGCGGCTAATGGGATGTG
>NZ_SMYN01000023.1 GCF_004959935.1 Falsirhodobacter xinxiangensis
CGTCATCGCGCCCGTCGGCACCGGAACGCGCGACACCAGCCTTTCGGACAACGAAAGCATTCCCGTTGTTGAGGAGCGTCTGCGCGTCGGCAAGCGCGATGCCAGCCATGGCCGCGTGCGCGTGCACGCTTACACGGTCGAGGAGCCCATCACCGAGAGCATCGATCTGCGGGAAGACCGCGTGGAGATTGAGCGCCGTCCGGTGGACCGCGCGGTAACGGGCACGGAAGCGGCCTTTCAGGATCGCACGCTGGAGGCGGAAGAATACCGCGAAGAGGCCGTGGTTTCCAAGGAAGCACGGGTGGTCGAGGAGGTGGGGCTGCGCAAGACCAGCGACACCCATCGCGAGACGATCTCCGACACCGTGCGCCATACGGAAGTCGAGATCGAGGACGACCGCAACGATCTGGACAAGACGCGGAAGTGACGAGGTCCGGGGCGGGATCACTCCCGCCCCACCACCTTTACCGATAAGTGCCCGTCTGCAGGATGAGCGCTTTTGATAGTGTGAACGAAATCCGCCGGTCGAGCCGGGTCATGGAGATGATCTGCCGCAGGAAGCGTTCATCTTGAGGGGCGCTTAGGCACCATCTGGGCAGATCGTAAACGTGATTGCAAATCAGGGCATGATCATGCCTGCCCGTCAGCTTGCGTGGCTTCCCATCGTTGACAAAGGTCAGTGTATCTGAAGCGGCCGCCCATCCTGCGGGTGGTGATACGATCTGACTCTATCCATTCTGGCTGGGCACCTGATCGGCAGGCAGTGCGTCGATCGTATCGTCATCCGATCGACCGCTGACAATCGTGAAAATGACGATCAATGCGAGAATTGCGACCACGATTTTGACGATCGTAGCAATTCGTGATTTTGACGCTTCTGGATGATTTGACATAGCAATGCCCCCCGGCATGGTAAACGTGCCAGAAGGGAATTGGTTCTCAGTGGACAGCTTTTGAGGGCGGAGAAACCCCGCCCCCCCTGTAGGCACCAGATGCGATACCGCGAATCTGCTAAGCGCTTACGGTAATGGGGGCTCGAGGACAGACCTAGCCGCAGGTATCATGGACAATTCGAACTCCGGGGAGTGTGCTCAACGGGAAAGTTACTCGGTTCAAAGGGCACGACTATCTGGCACCTCGCGAACGTGTTGAACGTGAAGTTAAGAGCCTACGGTGCATATAAACGCCCGGAACCGAAGTGGGCAGGAGCGGCTGCATTAGCTAAGTGGCATGAACTCGAAGTCATGCGGGGAAAGCTGATCCATCGTCACCCCAACAAGATAGATGGCATCGGAGGACTGTTTGCCATCGAGGCAAAGCTTCAGTGCCCACCCTTCGTCCTTCACGTCAGCAACGGCTTTCTCATAAGTCAGCGGATGGCCAAAGATTGCGATGGTGTCCAAATCCGGTTCGAAATCATGGATGTAATCGGTCCCACAGCCTTTGATGAACACAAAGGTATCCGCCGCCTTGTCAGCTTTGTAGCTGCCTCCCCATAGGTGATCCGTCCCGGCGCCGCCCTCAAGAATATCGCTTCCCATTCCGCCAATCAGCTTGTCGCGCCCAGCGCCGCCATAGAGTTGGTCGTGCCCCGCGTGTCCGAAAATCTGATCGTCGCCGACCTCTCCAAAAAGAAGATCATCGCCGCCGTCCCCATAAAGGGTGTCGTTTCCGGCGCCGGCAGTCACGAAATCTGCCCACCTTGTGCCATCGACGATCTCGCTGGCGCTTGTTCCGATGGGGCGCTCGCGGGCGGTGGTTTCGTGTGTCACAGCGGGATTTCGGGTAGAGCTTGCTTCCAGCTCGAACGCCCTCACATAGTCAATCCTCAGAGGATCGGCAAAATCTGTCGTGGCGTCGGGGTCGGCTGCCCAGCCACCGATGGCAAGATTGAGGATGAGATACATCTCTTCCGACAGGGCCGTCGCTTCTTCGCGAACCAGCATGCCGTCGTAATACCAAGCAAGGCTGTCCGCTTCCCAGAGAAGCCCATAGGTGTGAAATCCTTCGCCTGCGCCATTCACTGAAATTGCCGCGCTGTCTGGCGCTCCGTCTTTCCATACATTGGTATGCATGAGAGCAGTATCTTCGCCCAGAAACTCGAAGACATCGATTTCGGCAGACCATCCACCTTCGCTGGGCAGAAGCCAAAATGCGCTCCAGAAGCCGACTTGGTCAGGAACGTCCGCTCTGACCTCGACATAGCCATGGGTCAGCGAGAAGGTCATTTCTGTCGAAATGAGGCCGGAGGCAAACCCTAAACCGCCAGCCTCGACTTGCGCGGCTGCTGATAAGGGGGTGGCGTTTATGGCCAGCGATCCGCCCGTAGCCGTGAAGGCTGCGGGCAGCGTGGTCATATCCGGGTCTGCATAGAACTGGAGTTCATGGTTTTCTCGGATGTAGCGCTTGTCTTCCAAATGGGGAGAGAAGGATGTCGCCCACGTCCCGCCGCTCCCATATCCCTGCCAGAATGGTGAAAGCGTCGAGAACTCATCTCGAAACGTTAAAACATAAGCTTCATCCTCGATGAAGATCCGCGTCGCATCGCCCGCCGACATGGGAATGGCAGAGGGTGCAGGCATGGCTATAACCTCGCAAGCGCGGAAAGACCCCTAAAAGAGGTCCATCGGTGGGTTCAGACAAGGGATAAGGCGGTGATCTGAATGTAATCACAGGTTGTATGCTGAACAAGTAGGGGCGCACCCATCATTTTGTAAGTGTGTTTGCAGAGTGCTCGGCGAAAGCCCTACTTTTGGTCCCCTGCAGAGCTCAGCGATGTGCGCCGACCCAGATTGCGGCCCCGCGGTAGAACACGGAACCCTTTTTGGTGGACTGTGCCCTTAACTGCCCACCGACAGCTTCATCTTGGCCCTATGGAAAGCGCTGCGCGACGCAGGCTCACCTCCACGGTTTGTCGCCATAGTCAAACTTGCCTATTTGCCAAGCACACAACGGCGCTCGGGTAACGTATAGTCACTGCGAAAATTACGGCAAATAACGTTTTACGTGTTTCTTGCAACCTCCATTTCCAACGACGCTTAAGGGAGCTGAAAGCCAGAGAATTCATACCTTTGGCTTCTTTCACCTGCAGCACGCGAGCAAGCAACACCCTTTTCATGAAATTTATTTCCAGCTTTTGGAGTAGACTCAACTACCACAAGGTCCTGTTATGCCGAAGGAATCCTATTCCAACCTTTCCCATTTAGCAATTTGCGACTTTCGCTGCGGATGCACAACTTCCTGTTGTCGGTAACGGTTTCGGAACCTACCGAAAGGAAGCCGGCACTACCGCCGGTTGATTCGGCTCTTTTAGCCCGGGAGGCACAAATGAAAGCATTTGCGACCGCACTCGCCGTCTTGATTGCCCCGACCTTCGCCAACGCGTCGACGATCTCCGTTGGCGATAATTATGGAAACGCCTTTACGCTGACCACTGGCGGCTATGTCAGCTACGCCTTTACCGCTTCCGAAGCCCTCACGGTCAGCGAAATCGTTGTGGCCGGGACCGGCTTTTCAAATGCCGGTCTGGACAGCGTCCAATTCGGCCGGGTGGGATATGGCGTTATCCATTCCTTTGACATGATCGAGTCCGGAAGCGATCCGGATACTTGGGCCGCAATCGGCTTTATCGAAGGCTTTACGCTGGATGTGGGTGAGACCTTCTCCCTGTTCTTCGAAAAGAACTGGGGCTTCTTCGACGCCAACATGGCCATCTCTTTCGCGACCAGCGAAGTCGAGGCCCCTGCGCCGGTGCCGCTGCCCGCTGCCGGCGGTCTGCTGGTAATCGCCCTTGCCGGGCTTGGTGCCGCCGCTGCGCGCAGGAAGCGCGCTGCATAAGACCTGATCCCAAAGCAGTTCAGATCATTTTTGTCCCAAACTTGCCGCTCGCCAGAGCGGTTTTTTTATGCAGGCTGATCCAGCATACCGCATCTGCGGTATGCTGGATCAGCTCGGATTTGCCAGTAATTCTCTTTCAGAACGGGTTTGGTGTTGGCTGGCAATCGGGCGTGATTTCCCAAGGGGATAACCGTGGCAGAGAGATGGACAAGAGATCTTGTCTTCGCACATCCGGAAACCGGAGTGACCACCGTTATTCAGAACTACGAGGCCGCCAACATTTTCTTCACGTCCTATTGGGCCTGGGCTTTGACCCCGGAGTTTTACGAGGCAGTCTGGGCCTGCGAGGCCGCGCCGTTCGATCCCCTGATTGTGGGGGACGTGCGCACGAAGGTCAGGAATGCGCTTCGC
The DNA here is from genome assembly GCF_004959935.1 of Falsirhodobacter xinxiangensis. Taxonomy (GTDB): domain Bacteria; phylum Pseudomonadota; class Alphaproteobacteria; order Rhodobacterales; family Rhodobacteraceae; genus Falsirhodobacter; species Falsirhodobacter xinxiangensis. Next base: position 4,249 of record NZ_SMYN01000023.1, read on the forward strand.
TCCGTCGGCATTGATGTCGAGTGAGCTTTGAGCAGGATCATGCCTATGATTGCTTGCAGGCACTGCTGCTTCAGCTTCGAGGTTCCGAAACCCTGCGACGGCATATAACGCCACGCGATGCATCGCGCCTTTTCGAAGCCTATCCAATTCCGTAACCCCGCCACCGGCGGATCTGTTGTGCTGACGGATACCAGCAGTGCGGTCATGTTTTTATCAACAAGATGGAAATGGGATCGCGGTGTCGGCTTTTTCGCCGCTGCACGGGCCTGCCTGATGGTCATGGACGAGTTCGATGACCCTGAAAATGCACGCGCTGCCGTCGTCTTCGCATTGAAGCAGGTAGGCATCCCGGTCGACTAGATGGCATTCGTGTATGGCTCAGTTTGCCTCTTCCAAAGGTGCGTGGGGCAATATCGCCGGGTATATTCGTATCCGCAGCGAACGGCGCTTCGTCCCACAAACAGACGACTTCGGGTTGCGTTGGGTCAGAAATGCTTGGCGTTTGGGTCGGATATGCTTGGCGCGGCGTGCTGATGAGATTAATAATCCGGCGCACTGAGTCAGAACCGCATGACATTCGACAGTGCTATCAGATGCACAGAAAAAGCGATTTTTGGGTCAGGTGTTTGACCTAGCTCGCGCATGTGACCGCGCGGCTACTACGGCCTGAAGATCGTCACGCCGGTAGATAGGGCAGGGGTGCCGACACAGGAAAGTCATGCTTCCGGCACTGGACGGCGTTCATGCGCGTGACATTTCCCCCTCCGCATTATGCTACCAAGTCATTGTCGGAGTTTGTTCGTGAGCTTTCGTCTCTCATACCGGATCAACATGCTGGAAGGGTCACTGGAAGGCGATTTGCCAACGGTTCTTGCGGACTTCACGGCACTGATCGGTCATCGGCTCTGCCTCGATCCCGACTGGCGTAACTACATGCCGCCCTCGGTGGTCGAACTGCGCGAGTTGATCCGCAAAGCAGGCAAGGACATCGTTTTCGATCTGGATTATGCGCCCCGAATGCCCGCGATGGTGGACCCTGCGCAGCCAGCGTTGAAACCTGTTCCGCCCGCGGTAAGGGCGACAACACGTCCTTTTGGGGCGTGATCGCGCAAGCAGCTTTAACCCGAAGGGCGGAGATCGCTGCCATCCAGCGACTTGCGGGCGCGGCGCGGGCTGGCGCCGCTCTTTGCCCGCAGGGAGAGGGCTGGGGGAAGCTCGGGGCGCGGGCCGGAACGGACTTCGCCTTTGCTGCGGCCCTCGGAGCGGATCTTACGACACGAGGGATGCGCCCGTGGACATAGTGCGGAACTTAAGGTGCCTGCCCGTCTTCATAGCTGGTTCGAGCGGGAAAAGTTATGGGCAAAACCTTACTGATCATCGTCGTCACGGGGGCGATGCTGATCATCATGACCGGCGTGGCTGCAACCTATTAGGGCGTTGACCCACCTCGATTCTCTATTTTTGGAGTCTGCGGCCGCATGTGCTAAGCTTGAAGCCTAGCCCGATAAAGGATGATCGGGATACTCTGTGGGAGAGGGGCACTGCCATGTCCTCATCGCTGCTAGTTATGGCCGAGACGTTACGGCGCGGGCATTGCCGCGCGGTCTACCTTCGTCAGCGCTATGAGCCCCCTAACCGGACGTTCGTCCGGCGCGCACTCGCGGGTTCTGTCGCAAACTTTCAGGCTGGCGAAGACCGCCTTCGTGTCGCTGCAGCGTTCATGCGGCGAGTTGGCGGAACTGCTCACTCGGACGGAGTCCGGCTGCGAACTGCCCCTTGCGGATCACCACCTCGATCCCCGCGATGGTTGATGCTGCAGATTTGAAGCTCTTGAAGCCGAGCATGTGCCGCACCCTTCGCTTGATGAAGCGATGGTCTTGCTCGACCATGTTATTGAGATACTTGGTCCGCGTCATCTCGATCAGGACCGGGCACCCGAAGCGTTTCAGCATGCGGTTGATGTCTTTGAGTGCAAAGGTATTAGCAGCACTCTTGTCGATGACGATCTTACGCGCAGGCCGTTCGCTTCCATCGCATGAGCGAAGAATTTGATGGCAGCCGGCTTGTTTCGATGCGTTGAAAGGTTGAAGTCCAGCGTCTTCCCGAATTTATCCACGGCTCGGTAAAGATAAACCCACTGCCCCCTGACCCTGATATAGGTCTCGTCCATTCGCCAGGAGCGGTCTGTTGTGCGCTTCTTACAGTGAGCAGTCTCGGCGACCAGAGCTGCATAGGGTACCACCCATCTGTTGAGCGTGGCATGATCAACAAAGCCCCCGCGCTCTGCCATGATCTCCTCAAGATCGCGGTACGAAACATTGTAGCGCAGATAGAAAGAAGACTGCATGGAGGATGATGTCTTTCGGGAAATGGGCGCCCTTGAACGATAAGGTCATGGCTCGTGCTTCCAAACGCATCTTATGCGTTCAATATACCACGTCGTCACGCCTCTGTCAGAGTTTGCGACAGATCCCCCGACCCGGACAACGGAGCGTGCAATTGCGAAGAGGCGGCGACCGCTGCGTGGGATCTGCCTTTTCCGTGCGCGGATTACCGCGATCTGCTCGATCCGAAACCCTGGCGCGCTGCGGAAGCAGCCCTCGCCTCTGAACTTGCGCGGGCGGCACAGGCGGTCGGACGTCTCGATGAAGCTGTGCACCGGCTGGGGCCGGGGGCGATCCAGCGGCTGGCCTATCGCTAAGTGGAAGCGATGAGCCGCGCCGAAGGGGTCTGGCTCGACCGCGACCGGATCGGCCGGTCGGTGTTCGAGGCTGGCAGCGATCCCGAACGCGCCCGCGCGCTGGGCCGCGCCCGCTGGGCCCTGCGTCGGCTCTGTGTCTCGCCCGGCGGACCCGGCGATCTGCGCCGCTTCCTGGGTCTGCACGAAATCGATGGGGCCGGGCGGAGGGTCGAGTCCGCGCTGCCGGAGGTGCGCCCGACCGGTCCGGCATTTGATGCCGGTCTCTCGGCACCCGAGGACGTGATCGAGGCGGCCACCGCTGCAGGCCGCGCTGCGGCTGCGGAAAACCGTGCCCTGCCCTTTGTGCCGCTTGCGCCGCACGGGCTCTCCTGGGGCCGGGGCGGGGCGGTCGAGGAGATGCTGGCGCTCTGGCTGGCGGAACTCCGCGACGGGGCGTTCGGGGCTCCTGGCGAATTGGAGCGTGTTGCTCAGTGGCAGCAACGGGCGGTGGCCGATGTGGCCGATCTCGGTGGCGCCAATCCGGGGCGATTGATCTCGGCGCTGGCAGATCGACCCTATGCCACAGCCGAAGATCTGGCGCATGCGGCAGGTGTCAGTCGCGACACCGCCGAGCGCCTATTGCCGAAGCTGCGGGCGCGCAGCCTGGTGCGCGAGATCACTGGACGCGGTCGGTTCCGGCTGTGGGCGGCGGGGTGAATTCGCGTCAGGAAGACAGTAGTTTGCCTCTTCGCAATCAGGTTGAACCCCGGAATAAAGAGCGGCTGCATATAAATGATCTCCCTCAGCAGATATGTAGATCTTGCCGGATTGAAGAGAGCACTTCACAAGGCCCGTCGGGGCTTATGATGACCGTCTCGGACGCGCCAACCGTGAAATTTCCGTAGTCGCGAAGCGTTGCCGGAAGGTGGAAGACCATTCCAGGCTCGATCTCGCGTTCGACGCCCTCGAAAAGGCTCAGGATGCCACCTTCGCCCCAGTCCGGGGCAAAGGCGACGCCCATTGAATATCCGATCCGTTTGCGGAAGGCCGCCGTATAGCCAGCCTTGTCGATGACCCTTTGCGCGGCGCGGTGCGGAGCAGCGCAGATTTGTCCCGGACGGCAAACGTCCAATGCCGCGGCAAGCGCATCGGAGGCGCATGAATGCATGGAAAGTGCTTGGGAAGGGGGCTTGCCGATCCAGACCGAACGCATCAGTGCCGAATGATAGCGGGCGTGGCTTCCGGCGATTTCCAGGAACACGCAGTCCCCGTCGCCCAGCCCCTTTCGCCGCCACGTCATGTGGGGCAGTCCGCTGCGGGGACCGGAGGAAACCAGCGGCTCCATTGCCATCGTCTCGGACCCGCTTGTGATCGCGGCCGACATCATCGCGGCGGCCACTGCATTTTCATCCGCCCCCACGCGGCAGGTCGCTATTCCTGCCGCGATGCCCGCCTCTGCATACCGCGCGGCATGGCGGATCGCGTCGAGTTCAGCGCTGGATTTGACGGCGCGCAGGGGCGTGATAAGGCCCGATCCGTCGTGCAGCGAACCGCCAAAGGCCATATCGAGCGCGGCCATGACGCGCGGCGAAACAAACCAGCCGTCACGTTCGATGGCGATATCGGACAGGTCCATCCCGTGGATCATGGCGACCAGTGCGGCAACCGGGTCTTCGCCGTCTTGATAGGGAACGACCGTATCGAGCCATGTATTGGCTCTGGTGCCCGCCATCTCAAGCTGGCGAACGAGCAAAACGGGCGCACCTTCGACGGGTAAGACCAATGCTTGGAATGCGAAGTATCCGGCCGTTTGGCGACCCGTCAGCCAATAGATCGCCTCCGGCCCGGTCAGTATCAAAGCGCCGAAACCAGCGGCGGCAATCGCGGCTTGTGCGCGAGCCTGGCGGCCCGCAAATTCGGCAGAAGAGAAGGCGGCTTCGGTGCCGCGCAACCAGTCGAATGTCATGACAGGGTCACCAGAAATAATGAGGCGTGTGGGTCAGAAGCTCCAGCCCATCGGCGTTTACGATGAAGATGTCTTCGAAAAACGCGGAGCCGACGCCCTCCAGCGCCAAAAACGCTTCGACGCCGAAGACCATGTTCTGCTCTACGCGATCCTCGGGCAGGGACATCACCGTGGAAATCCGGGGCTGTTCGAAGGAAAGCCCGATTCCGTGGCCGAAGAAGGGAAAGTTCTTCATCAGCGGCGACACCTCGCCGCCGAAGGCCTGCGTCAGGCGGTCCCCTTCAACGGCCACATCCAGAAGGCGGGTGCCTGGGCGCATCATCGTGGCGAGGCGGGTTACGATATCGTTGGTTGCCTCGATCAGACGCCGCTGGTCGGCATTCGCAGGCCCTCGGACCGCCGTTCGGCCGGGGTCGAGGTAGTAACCTTGATGAAAGGCCGCATGGACAGTGCCGCGCACCATATCGCCGATGGCAGGGATGTCGGCGCTCGATCCCGTCAGCGGGTTGCGATAGTCGTACTGCATCGTCGCGCCATGATTTGTGCCGATGGCTTGAACGCGCCCGCCGCGCGCCACTGCGACACGGGCGGCGTCTCCTGCCGCCTCATGTTCGCTTTTACCGGCCAGAAGCCCGTGCATGAGCACGGTGGTGGCTTCAGTCGCGGCCTCGCCCGCGATGCGATAGCAGTCCAGTTCCGCCGGGCTTTTGATGCGGCGCAGCTGGCGGATCAAATCGTCGTATTCCACCCATTCGATCTGCGGGGTCCGTTCCACAAGTTGATTGTAATATTTGACCGGGATGAACTGCGTGCCACACAGCGCGACACGGCCCGTGATGCCTTTTGCCACCAAGGCTTCGGCGATCCCTATGAAGGGATGATTGTGGCAGTGCACATTGTCCACCGCCAATAGATCGTCGCGGCCTTCGGGCTCGTCGATATGCAGTTCTGGCATCTTGCCGCGCTGAAGGATCACGCCCGAAAAGGACCGGGCGGACCAGATCAGGGAATCGGTGCCGCCGCTGACCGAGTAGTGGTTGGTCAGATAGAGAATGTCGCCGCAGTTGTCTGTCGTTCCGCCGCCCCGACCGAAGACGACCGCCGTCTCGAACCCGTGCGTCGCCATGAGGCTCTCGGCGCGGGCCCAGCGCCCTTCATATTCTGCGGCAGAAAAGAAGCGTTCCATTCAGGGGTCCTTGATAGCATCCGATATCTGCGGCCATAGTCTCCACATTTGGGTATACCGATAGTATTCATCGATCAATCGTAAAAGCGGTGAATTTTTTAAGCGTCAGATGCGTTTGGCCGCTAAAATAAGCACACCGGCGAGAAAAATGCCCATTAGGAGGGCAAAATGGACAATTCGCATCAAGGAATGCCAGTGGTATACTTAAATCGTTTCCACATTGCCGTTCGGAGAGTCACCAAGCCCCCATGACCAGAACGTTCTTTATCGGAGCAGCACCATGACCTCTCGCCGCCATATCCTTCCTGCCGGGCAGGGTGCGGCCTTTGTGCTCAAGGCGCAGGAAACCGCGACACTGCGCAATCCGTACGGCACTCAGGTCGTTGATACATGGGCGCTGAGCCTGTCCGACCCACTGGAATATTCGGCAATGGAACACACGCGCTCGGTCAACAGCAACTTGTTCCTTGAGCGCGGTATGTGCGTCATGTCGATCCAACGCCGCACGATGATGACGATGACTGAAGATACGACGCCGGGTCGCCACGATACGCTTTTGTGCCCCTGCAATGCCGCGATCTATCGCGAGCTGGGTTGCAAAGGCCATCACCGCAGCTGCACCGACAATTTCCACGAGGCGATTGCCGAGCATGGCATCTCGCTGCTCTTCACCCCCGCCTCGCTGAACGTGTTCATGAATGTGCCGGTTGCGGACGACGGCGCGCTGGACCGCCTTCCCCCCGTCAGCAAGCCCGGCGACCATGTCGCCTTCCGCGCAGAGATGGACCTGCTTCTTGTGCTGTCCGCCTGTCCGCAGGACGTGACGCCGATCAACGGTTCCGACCACACCCCGCGCGACATCGAAGTGGACATTGCATGACCGCCCCCTTTCTTGAACTTCGCGAGATCCGCAAAAGCTTCGGCGACAACGAGGTGCTCAAGGGCGTTTCGCTTGACGTCGCGCAGGGCGAGGTCGTGTCGATCATCGGCGCCTCCGGCTCGGGCAAATCGACTTTCCTGCGGTCGATCAACGCGATGGAGATGCCGCAGTCCGGCTTCATGAAATTCGAGGGGTATTCCTTCGACTACCGCGCTGAATCGCGCTTCCATCCCACGCTGGCCCAGCTTCAGAACCTGCGCGCCGAAATCGGTATGGTGTTCCAAAGCTATAACCTGTGGCCGCATATGACGGTGCTGCAGAACGTCATCCACGCCCCGATGATGCTGCGCGGCCAAAGCAAGGCGGACGCCACCGCCGAGGGCGAGGCGCTGCTGTCACGCATCGGCCTCTACGAAAAACGCCACAGCTATCCCGGCCGTCTTTCGGGCGGGCAGCAGCAGCGCGTCGCCATAGCCCGCGCGTTGGCGATGAAGCCCAAGCTGATGCTGTTCGACGAGGTGACGTCGGCGCTCGATCCCGAACTGGTGCACGAGGTCCTGACGCTCATGGCCTCGCTGGCCGCCGACGGGATGACGATGCTGCTGGTCACGCACGAGATCGCCTTTGCCCGCGACGTGTCTAACCGCGTGCTGTTCTTCGATCAGGGGGTAATGGCCGAGCAGGGGCCGCCCGATATCGTGTTGAAAAATCCCGAGAGCCCGCGCCTGCGGCAATTCCTTCACCGCATCCTCCACGATGCCCCGTCATCGGAGGTCCGGGCATGAGCCAGCTGTTCGTAGATATCGCGCTTTACGGTCCCGGTTTCATGCGGGCTGCGTGGCTGGTGCTTTGGCTAACGGTGCTGACCATCATCGTCAGCTGGATCTGCGGGCTTGCCGCCGCGCTGGCACAACGGTCGGATTATCGCATCCTGCGGGGGATCGCGGGGTTCTACATCTGGTTCATCCGCGGAACGCCCGCGTTGGTGCAGATCTTCATCATCTATTTCGGCCTGCCGCAGCTTGGCATCCGGCTGTCGCCCTTTACCGCCGGGGTCATCGCCCTTGGCGTGAACTCTGGCGCCTATGTGGCCGAAATCATCCGCTCGGGCCTGTCGGCGATCCACAAGGGCCAGACGGAAAGCGCGCTGGCGATCGGGTTCAGCCATGCGCAGACGATGCGCACGATCATCCTGCCGCAGGTGTTCCGCATCATCCTGCCGTCGATCACGAACGAGGCGATCTCCACCCTGAAGAACACCTCGCTTCTCTCGGCGATCACGGTCGTGGAGCTGACGCTGTATGCTCAGACGCTCATTTCGGCCACGTTCCGCCCGTTCGATTTCTACATCGCGGTCGCGGTCATCTATCTGGCGCTGACCTCGGTCCTGACCCAGCTCGCGAACTGGCTCGAACGCCGCTATGCAAGGCTGAGCTGATGAGCGTGCTTCCCACCGACTCGCTCTCCACGCCGCGTTTCGTCGGCCCGCCGACCTTTATGCGTCTGCCCATGGCGACGCGGCTGGAGAATTTGGACGCCGCGATCATCGGCCTGCCGTCCGATTCCGGGGCGCCGTATCGCACCGGCGCGCGGTTCGGGCCGAATGCCTTGCGCGCGATGTCGGTGATGCTGCGCCCGATCAATCCCTATCGCGGCAACATCAGCATCTTCGACGTGCTGCGCGTAGCCGATGCAGGCGATGCGAATGTCGTGCCGGGATACGAGATCGAAAGCCTTGTCCAGCTTCAGGCCTTGCTGTCGGCTGTCGTATCTGCGGGCGCGGTGCCCTTCGGCATTGGCGGCGATCATTCGGTGTCGCTGGCCGCGTTGCGGGCCGTGGCGGCGCGGACGGGGCCGCTGGCGCTGATCCATTTCGACGGCCACACCGACACGTGGGACAGCTATTTCGGGGGCCAGCGTTACAGCGCCGGCACCATGTTCCGGCGCGCTTTGGAGGAGGGGATCGTCGATCCCGCCCGTTCAATCCAGGTCGGCCTGCGTGGCTCCCTTTTCCGCGACACGGATGTCAGCCAGTCGCTCGACCTCGGGTTCGAGGTCATCACCTGCGACGAGATGTTCGCGATGGGCCTGCCCGAAGTGGCCCGCCGCATTTCCGAACGTGCCGCCGGGCACTCAAGTTATCTGAGCTTCGATCTCGATTTCGTCGATCCGGCCTATGCGCCGGGGGTGGAGACGCCCGAATGCGGCGGCCCCTCGGCGCGCGAGGCGCTTGGCCTTCTGCGCGCGCTGAAAGGCATCGATCTTGCGGGCTGCGACGTGGTCGAGCTCAATCCCCTCTATGACGGTCCGGGCCAGATCACCGCCCTGCTCGGGGCCACCGTCATGGCCGAACTTCTGGCGATCCTGGCCGAAGCAAGGCTTGAAGGCGCGGCAATGAAAAACCCGACAGCGAGTGTATGAGATGAAATTGAAATTCTTGGCGCTTGGCGCCGTGACTGCCCTTTCGATGGCCTTTGCGACCGGTGCCATGGCGCAGGGAGAGCTGGAGCTGCTGGTCCCCGGCAAGCTGAGCGCGGCGACGGAAGGGACCTATCCTCCCTTCTCCATGCGCGCGCCCAGCGGCGAGCTGGACGGGCTGGAAATCCGCATCATGTCCGAGGTGGCAAAGCGTCTTGGCCTCGAATACGACCCCGTGCTGGTGAAATGGGAAAGCGTGCTGATCGGGCTCGAAGCCGACCAGTATGACATCATCAGTGTCGCCATGGACATCACCGAGGAACGCCAGAAGGCCGTGACCTTCGCCGATGGCTGGCTTGAATCGGGCGGCCGCGTGATCGTGCGCGAGGGCAGCGAGATCACCACCCCGGCGGGCATCGCGGCACATCCGGTCGGCGGGCTGGTCGCTTCCAACTGGACCAAGATCGCCGAGGATCTTGGCGGCGAGGTCAAAGCCTACAAGGCGGAATCCGATGCGGTGCAGGATCTGGTCAACGGCAACGTCGATGCGATCGTGACCGACGCGGTCGCCGCGGGCTACACCATCAAGGCGTCGAACCTTCCGCTGGTGATGCTGGAAGAGCCGGTCAGCAGCATCCAGAAGGGCTTCGCGATCAAGAAGGGCAAGCCCAACCTGACCGCTGCCGTGAACAAGGCGCTGGCCGACATGATTGCGGATGGAACCTATGCGCGGCTGACGACGGAACTCGTCGGCTACTCGCCCGCGCCGGCAAATCCGATCCGCAGCCTGGCCGAATAAGACGGGGGCGGGCGCTTAACCCGCAACCTCGTAATCGGCGCAGATTTCGCCCTTGGCCGACCGCGCGTCCAGCGCGGTCGCTTCGTTTTCGGTGACGGGGTGGAAGCGGATCATGTCGCCGGGGCGGAAGGCGAAGACCTCCTCGCGGGCCGGATCGAAGCTGCGCAGGGGCGTGCGTCCCAGAAACCGCCATCCGCTGGGGGAGGGCAGCGCCCCGATACATGCCTGCGCCCCGCCAATGGCGATCCCGCCTGCGGAGGTCAATTGGCGGGGCGTGGTCAGACGCGGGGTATGAAGCGTCTCGGGCAATCCACCCAGATAGGTGAAGCCCGGTGCAAAGCCGATCATGTAGACGCGGTAATCGACCGACCCGTGCAGCGCGATCAGCGCTTCCGTCGTCATGCCATTCATCTCGGCCATTTCGTCCAGATCCAGTCCGGCATCGTGGCCGTAGAGCACCGGAACATGCCACAGTCGGGTGCCCTGCATGCGCCCGCCTGCCTTTTGCGCCATGATCGCCAACGTCTCGGCCAGTACCGCGCCGCGGATTACGCCGGGATCGTAAAGGACCAGAAGCGATCGGTACGTCGGCACCGTCTCTGTCACGCCCAACACACCTTCGGCCTGCAGAGCCTGATCCAGCGCGATGACCCTGTCGTGCAGTTCTACGGAAATCGCGTCCCCGAATTCCACGACCAGTGCTGCGTCACCCGCAGGAAGGATGCGTGGCGCCGTGCTTGTGCTAGGGTGGGTCATCCAGCCATCTCCGAAGTGTTTCCGCAGCGGGTTGCCTGATGCGTATACCGCTGGTATGTCATTAATATGCTCAATGGTTGCTGACAATCCCCATGCCTGAATCTTCGAAAATCATTGCTCTGGTCACCCGCATCGCCGCGGCGCAAGAGGCGCAGTGGCTCGAACGGCTGCGCTTGGCGATGCCGTATGAGGTTATCGTTCCGTTTCGTGACCTTACCTCTGCGCAGCGCAGGCTTGTCGATATCGCCATCGTCGCAAATCCAGACCCTGCCGAGATAGCGCAGCTGCCCGCGCTGGTCTGGGTCCAAAGTCTTTGGGCAGGGGTGGAACGGTTGGTGGCCGAACTGCCGGGGTTCCGGCCGCCGATCGTGCGACTGGTCGACCCCGAGCTTGCCCGCACCATGGGAGAGGCGGGGCTGGCATGGACCTATTATCTGTTCCGCAACATGGCGGACTATGCCCGCCAACAACGCGCGCGGAATTGGAGCCAGCTTCCCTATCGTCCGCCATCGGCGGTCACGGTCGGGATCCTTGGCCTTGGCGCCTTGGGTGCCGATACTGCGCGGCGGATCCTCGGCGCCGGATTTCCGGTCGTCGGCTGGAGCCGCAGCCCTAAGAAAATCGACGGCGTCCGGTGCTACGACGGCGATGCGGGTCTGGCCGAGGTTCTGCGCCAGAGCGACATTCTTCTTGTGCTTCTTCCCCTGACCGAAAATACGCGCAAGCTGCTGGATGCAGAGCGTTTGGCGACGCTGCCGGAGGGCGCGAAGATCATCAATTTCGCGCGCGGAGCAATCATCGACACGGGGGCGCTGGTCGCCGCGCTGGATGCGGGCGCGATCGCCCATGCGGTGCTGGACGTGTTCGAGGTGGAACCCCTGCCGAAAGACGATGCGCTGTGGGATCATCCATCCGTCACCGTGCTGCCCCATATCTCTGCCCCCACCGATGCAGGGACGGCGGCTGGGATCGTGACCGGCAACATCGCACTCTATCGAAGCAATGGGATCATCCCGCCTGCGATCGATCAGGCCCGGGGCTATTGATTAGCGCCGTGTCAGCCAGTCTAGGAAACGCTTCCGCACGCTGATAAAATGCGCCTCCATCGCCGCGCGGGCGGCGGCGGGATCGGCAGCCTCGATGGCGTCGATGACGGAGATGTGTTCGATGGCCTGCTGGGCGAACCCGTCGTGCCGGCGGCTGATGGTGCAGCGCCGCGCCGTCTCACGCATGTCGGCAAGCATGCCGGGCAGGATCGCAAAGCCGGCCGCTTCGGCCACGGCGCGGTGGAACTGGTCGTCCTCGATCCAGAAGGCGTCGAAGGCGGTCTCGGACCCATCGGCGTGGCGCTGCATGACCGCGCGCATTTCGGCCAGTACCGGGGGAAGGCCAGTGATGGCCGCGCGCTCTGCGGCGCGGGCCGCGGCGGTCCCTTCCAGAAGGCGGCGGACCTCGGAAATCTCCAGAAGCTGCTCCAGCGTCACCTCCCGAATCATCAGCGTGCCGTTCTGAAGGCGGGAGATCACGCCCTCCGCCTCCAGCCGTGAGATGGCGCCCCGCAGCGGCGTACGCGAAATGCCGGACTGTTCGGCCAGCGACCGTTCCGTCAGGTTGTCCACCGCGCTCAACTCGCCGACGAGGATGCGCTGCTTCAGGCTGCGATAGGCGTGTTCGGTCAGGGTGTCGTCGTTCATTCCGGTGCCCTTTGCGTGTCGCCCCAAGTGGATTTCAGGGCGCGGACGGCGGCGATCAGATCTTCAAGATCCATGGCCTCGTCGGGATTGTGGCTGCCGTTCCCGTTGCGAAGGAAGACCATCACGGCATCCCAGCCGGCCTGCGCAAAGGCTGCGGCGTCATGACCGCCGCCCGACAACATCCGGCGGGGCGCATCGCCCAGCCGCGCGGCGCCGTCAGCGATGCGATCGGCAAGGCCATGCGACAAGGCGGAGGGCTTGCTGCGGGACTGCGCGCCCAGATCGAACGCGACCCCGCGTGAAGCTTCGATCCTTGTGATTTCCTTGCGCAGCAGGGCGTCCATTTGGTCCAGAACCGCGTCATTCTCGCTGCGGATGTCGATGCAGAAGCCAAGCTGGCCGGGAACCTTTGCAAAGGCATGTTCGGCGCTGGCCGCATCGACCCAGCCAAAGGTTACGGCCAGATCGGCACTCGTCTCGCCCCAGTGTCGATCCATGGCAGTGACCAGATCGGCAAAGGCGAAAACGGCATCGTTGCGCGCACTGCGCGGTGCGCCGCCCGAATGCGCCCAAGTGCCCCGAATTTCGGCATTGCGGTAACGCACCCCGCCACGAACGCCGCGCACAAGCGCATAAGGCTCGCCCGCATCCATCAGAACCGGACCCTGTTCGATATGCAGTTCGACAAAGCAGGCGGGTGTAAGGCCGGGGCCGCGCAGCACGGCATCGGGATCGCCGCCTTCGTCGCGGATATGTTCGGCCAGCGTGCGGCCCGTATCGGTGCGGCGGGCCAGCATGTCGTCGGCGGTCAGCCGCCCCATCGCCGCGCGCGATCCGATATAGGAAACCGGGAACCAGACGCTTTCCTCGGCCCGTGTGACGGTGACCACCAGATCGACCGGTGGTGTCTCACCCGCCTCGACGAAGGCGGCGGCAAGGGCCATCGCGCCCGCAACGCCGGCGGTTCCGTCATAGGCGCCGCCCATCGCCACCGTGTCCAGATGCGAGCCGACATACAGCGCGGGCGCGGCAGGGTCGCGGCCCGGAAGCCGCGCGAACAGGTTCCGCCCGGCATCGCGCGCGACCTCAAGCCCAAGGGCTAGCGCATGGCGTTCGATGACGCGGTGCGCTTCGGATTCCTGCGGGCTGTATGAGGGGCGGGTAAAGCCGGGGCCCGGCGCCGAAATCGCGTTCACTTCGGACAAGATGTCATGGACCATCCGTTCTACTGCATCGCTCATGACCATGCCTCCGGTGCGTTCAATGCGGTTTCTGGGCGGATGCCTTGCAGTGCCGCCAGCGTGTTGCGCGCGCTGCCCTTTGCGACGCGTGCCAGCGCCTCCTGGGTGGCGCCGCCCAGATGCGGGGTGAAGATCACCTGCGGGAAGCGCCCCAGCGAACCTTGCGGCGCGGCGGGGCTGTAGACGTCCAAGCCCGCCGCAGCGATCTGCCCCGAGGACAGCGCAGCGGCCAGTGCGACCTCGTCCACCAGCCCGGCCCGCGCGGTGTTCACAAGGATGGCGCCCCGCTTGCAGGCTGCCAATGCCGCGGTTCCGATCAATCCCCGCGTCTGGTCCCGCAATGGCGTATGAAGCGAAATCAGGTCGGCCCGTGCGAGGCCCGCATGCAGGTCCGCGACGGTCTCGAACCCCTGCACATCCCTTGCGCGGGGCGAGTAAACCAGAACCGTCATTCCGAACGCGTCGCGCAGCATCTGCCCCAGACCGGCGCCGATGCTGCCCCAGCCGACGATCAGCGCAACCTTGCCCGACAATTCGGTCGTGGCGACCCGTTCACGAAAACCCGCTTCGGCGCGGCGCTGGGCGGCGTCGGCAGCCGGTATGGCCCGCGCCGCCGCGATGGCCAGACCAAGGGCGAGTTCCGAAACCGAACGGGCATTCGCGCCGGGCGTGTTGCAGACCAGCACCCCTTCGCGAGTCGCGGTTTCCATATCCACGGCATCATGTCCCGCGCCGTGGATCACGATCACGCGCAGCTTGCGTCCCGCCATGATCGCACGTCCCGACAGACCGGCATCGCGGGTGATGACCGCATCGCAATCGTCGATCAGCGGCAGGATGTGGTCATCCGTCGGCGCGGGACACGGCACCGGCGTCACCTCGTTGGTCCGCAGCAGGTCCAGCCCGTCACCATGTATCGGCTGGACGATCAGGCATTTCATGCGTCCGCCTCCAGCCGGTCGAGCCGTACCAGGATCGCGCGGGCGGCATTGCCCACATGTGCGATCATCCGCGCCTCGGCGGTAGCACCGTCGCGGGCGACAAGGGCTTCGATGATGCCCAGATGCTCTTCGCACCCTTGCAAGAAGCGGTTTGGCACCTGATGCACGTCGAACATGCATGTGCGTAGCCGCAGGTCGGCGACGGTGCGAACCAGTGTGCGATTTTCGCTGGCTTGGGCGATCATCGCGTGAAAATCGCTATCGACGCGGCTCTGCACGTCGCTGTCGCCGGGGCCGCCCGCCATCAAATCGCGCACGCGACTGGCCATGTCATCCAGCGTAGAAAGAGAGAGCGTGACCGCTTGTCGCGCGGCAAAGCCTTCCAACGCGGCGCGCAAGGCAAAGACCTCTTCTATTTCGGTATGGGTCAATTGGCGGACGCGCAGAAAGCGCCCGTCGCGATGCGCAAGGCCCTCGGCTTCAATCCGCTTCATCGCCTCGCGGACGGGGGTGCGGGACATATCGAGCTCGCCCGCCAGTTCGCCTTCCTTCAGCGCCGCGCCGGGGGCAAGTTTGCGTGACAGGATAAGTTCGATGATCTGCCGATAGGCGCGACTGGAAAGAGGTTCGGTCATCGGGCGGTCTCGACTTCGGCAAGGGCGCGAGAGAAGGCGTCGCGATGGGCGATCAGCATGTCCTCGGCGCGGGACTGGGATATGGCGGTGAAACGAAAGGGGCGGCCCGAGACCATCTGCGCAAGGCGCGACAGGTCCACGCTGGCGATGGTGGCTATCTTGGGGTAGCCGCCCGTCGTCTGGCGGTCGGACAGAAGAACCAATGGCTGGCCGGAACCCGGCACCTGGATTGATCCGGGCAGCGTGCCGTCCGACACGATGTCATGGCCCATTTCCGCATGGATGCGCGGGCCGTCCAGCACCATCGCCATCCGGTCGCGTTTCTGCGTCACGGTGAAGGGGCCGCGCAGGAAATCTGTCACCGCAGCCGCGCCGAAACGGTCATCCTGCGGGCCCGGAACGACGTGGATTGCGCCGCTCCGGACCCGCCACGGCGCGCCCAGCTTCCGCATCGGCACGGGTTCGGCGCCGCCCAGCGGCAGCGCGTCGCCCGCTTGCAGGGTACGCCCCTCGATGCCTCCGATGCCGGTGCGCAGGTGGGTGCTGCGCGCACCCAGCACGGGCTGGGTGCCGATCCCCCCGCCTATGGCGACATAGCCCCAGACGGTTTCCGCCATCGCCCCGATCGTCAACTCTTGTCCCGCACGGACAAGATGGGACTGCCATGGCGCGACGGGATTGCCCCCGATCCGCAGATCGCGCACCGCGCCGCAGACCGCCACCATGCGGTCATCCCCGAACCGGATGGCTCCGCCGAAAAAAGCGAATTCCAGTGTCGCGGCATCTGCCGGGTTGCCGACCAGCGCATTGGCCATCCGCATTGCATCGGGGTCCATCGGCCCTGCGCCGGACACGCCGAAACGCAGCATCCCCCGGCGGCCCGAATCCTGCACGGTCATCATCATTCCCGGACGAAGGATCTCGGCCTGTCTCATGGGTCAGATCGCGCCCGCGCGGCGCGTGTCGATATAGATCCGGCGCAGTTCGCGAGCGACCGGGCCGGGGATGCCGTCGCCGATATCCGCCCCATCCACCCGCACTACCGGCAGGACGAAATTCGAGGCCGAGGTAATGAACGCCTCGCGTGCCGCCGTCGCCTCGGCCACGGTGAAGGCGCGCTCCTCGACCCGCAAGCCGTGGTCCTGTGCAAGCGCGATGACCGCCGCGCGGGTCACGCCCGGAAGCAGCGCCCGTGAAAGATCGCGGGTAACCAGAACTCCGTCCGCCGTGACGATATGCGCGGTGGCCGAGCTTGCCTCGGTCACGAACCCGTCCTCGACCAGCCATGCGTCCTGCGCCCCGGCTGCCATCGCCTCCATCTTCGCCATCGACGGCCAGAGCAGCTGGACGGTCTTGATGTCGCGCCGTCCCCAGCGAAGGTCGGGCAGGGTGATGACCGCGATGCCGGTTTCGGCCTGCGGATTGTCGATGGCCTTTTTCGGCTGCGTATACATCACCAGCGTCATCGGCGCGCCATCGCGGGGATAGGTGAAGTCGCGGTCTGACGCCCCGCGCGAAAGCTGGAGGTAAACCAGCCCTTCGGTCAGCCCGTTCACCTCGACCAGTTTGCGGTGCGCGGCCAGAAGGGCGTCGTCGTCCAGCGGGATCTGCATCCCAAGCTCGTGCGCAGATCGTTTCAGCCGTGCGGCATGGGCTGAGTAATCGGCAAGCTTGCCATCCAGAACGCAGGTCACCTCATAGATGGCGTCGCCCATCGTATATCCGCGATCGAAGACCGAGATCTTGGCCTCGGTCTCGGGCAGCCAGTCGCCATTCAGGTAAACCGTCCTCGTCATTGTGTCTTTCCTATGAATGATGCGATCCCGATGCCTTCGGCGGCAAGCGCCGCACGCAGGCCGCGCGCCATCTCGAGCGCGCCGGGGGTATCGCCGTGAACGCAAAGGGTGGCGGCATCGACCGGCAGGCGCTTGCCGCCGGTGGTGGGAATGTGGCCGCCAACGACCATTTCCAGCACCTGATCAACGCTTTGGCGCGCATCGTGGATGACCGCGCCGGGCTGGCTGCGCGGAGTCAGTTCGCCCTGATCGGTATAGGTGCGGTCGGCGTAGATCTCGCACGCAACGGGCAGCCCCGCCTTTTCGGCAGCAATATAGGTTTCCGAATAGGGCAGCGAGACATAGATCAACGACGGGTCCACCGACTTGACCGCCTGCACGCACAGTGCCGCAAGGTCAGGGTCCACCGCCGCCATGTTGCCCAGCGCCCCGTGGGTCTTCACATGCGTCATCTTATGGCCCTCGACCTCGGCCATTCCGCGCAGGGCAACGATCTGATAGATAAGCTGCGCTCCTAGATCATCCGGATGTTCGCCCGAAATGCGGCGGCGGCCGAAGCCGTAAAGGTCGGCGAACGAAGGATGCGCGCCGACCGCCACACCCTTGTCCCGGGCCATCCGAAGCGTGCGGCGCATGACCGAAGGATCGCCGGCATGAAATCCGCAGGCAATGTTCGCGGTCGAGACGAGGTCCAGCATTGCGGCATCGTCACCGATGGTCCACGCCCCAAAACTTTCGCCAAGATCGCAGTTCAGGTCGATCGTTCTCATGCTATCCTCGACACGTTCAGGCTGGAATTATCGAATACCGACGGTATACCGAGGCTGCAAGGGTTTTCTACGACTCTTTCAGACTTTGCATCAACGCTGCCTGATTTGCAGGCTGTGCGGGCCGCGCCGGACTTGCCAGAACGATCCGGCGGGCATAGGCAGCCGCATCCGGCAACGGTGCGCCCCCCTGCAATCCCAGCCAGCGCGGCACGATGGATGCCCCGATCCCGCTGGCGACAAGGCTGGAAATCGCCTCCAATCCGTCCAGCGTGCAAAAGCGCGCGGGGTGGATGTCGCGGTCTTGCAGGTATCTTTCCGCAAGGCGCCCGCCCCATGACCGGGGATCATAGGCGATCAGCGGCATCTGGCGGAACAGATCGGCCAAGGGCAGGTGGGACGCGCCTTGAGGGGCGAGAAGGCATAACGGCTCCTCGTGCAACGGTTGGAGGGTGATGCCCGGCGACGGGCCGTCCGGCGGTGCAACGATCAGCGCCGCATCCAGCCGCCCCTCGCGCAGCGCCTCGTAAAGCGCGGCGGAACTGCCCGGTTCGATCCGCACCTCGATCTGCGGCGCGATGCCGCGCAGCGCAGGCAAAAGCCGAGGCACAAGCCCGCTGAGCATGGTAGAGATCGCGCCTAACCGCAGGATGCCCGCAGCCGTCCCCGGATCGGCCGCCTGCCGCAGGCCCGCGCGCAGATCTACCATCTGCTCCATCATCGGCAACAGATCGAGGCAAAGCTGCGTCGGGCTGGCCGTATTGGCCCGCCGCAGCAAAAGGGGGGCGCCGATCTCCTGTTCCAGCACCTGGATGCGCTGGCTGATGGCGGCGGGCGTCAGGCCCTGCACCCGTGCCGCCCCGACGATGGAGCCAAGCCGCGCCACCGTCATCAGGCTTTCAAGAAAGCGGGTATCCATAGTTTTTTCGATGCTCAGGAAAGAAATAATACGCTTTTCCCTTCTCTAGGGCGGCGTTAGCAAAGGCGCAACATTACAGGAGCCTTGCATGCAGTCCGTCTTCCACCTTGCCATCCACGTCACCGATCTGGACGAAGCGCGCCGCTTCTACGGCGATATTCTTGGTTGCGAGGAAGGCCGTTCGACCGACACCTGGGTCGATTTCGATTTCTTCGGCCATCAGCTCTCGCTCCACCTTGGCAAACCGTTCGAGACGACCCGCACTGGCAAGGTCGGGGATCACATGGTGATGATGCCGCATATGGGTGCGGTGCTGCGCTTGGACGACTGGAAGGCGCTGGCGGACCGGCTGGCGGCGAACGGCGTCGCCTTTGACATCCCCCCCGTCGTGCGGTTCGAAGGCGAGCCGGGCGAGCAGCGCACGATGTTCTTCTTCGACCCTGCCGGCAACCCCGTCGAAATCAAGGGCTTTGCCGATTTCGACGGCGTCTTCGCAAAATAGCTCATCGAAGGGCGGAAAATTCCGCAAGACAGGTCCGCAGCTGGGCGATGAAACTGTGCATCAGCCCGGTATGTGGCACCCCTTTACGGGTGAAAAGGACCGCCCGCACCTCGCACGACGGAAGGAATGGGCGTTCCACCAGCAGGGGTGACGACTGCGCCCGCGCCGAGAATGGATCGACGACGGTCGCGCCAAGTTCGTGCGCGGCCAGAATCGCCGCCGTCTGGCAGTATCGCACCTCGACCTCGGGGGCATAGGGTGCGCCTGCCTGCTCGAATGCGGAACGGACGAGCTGGCCAAGGTTGGATTCCTGCTCCAGCCCGACCATCGAACAGGGCGAAAGGTCGGCGGGGGTCACATGGGGCAACGCCGCCAGCGGCCCGTCTGCGGGAACCAGCGCGACCATGTGCGAGCGGTGCAGCACGTCCATGTTTACATGTTCCATCCGATCCTGCGACAGCGCGAGGCCGACATCGGCAAGTCCGGAATGCACGGCATCGACCACATGTTCCAGCCGGCGGACGTCGAAGCTGATCGACACGCCCGGCCCGTTCCGAAGCAGACGGCGCAACGCCTGCGGGGCTATGGAATGGCCGAGTGGCGGGGTGGAGATGATGCGGAGCCGCCCGGCCAACCCCAGCTTCATGTCGCGCGCCCGCTGGGAAAAGCCGCGCATCAGGCTGAAGATCGGGCGGATCTCCTCATACAGTTCGCGTGCCTCGGCGGTGGGGGTCAGGCGGCGCGCGGCCCGTTCGAACAACGTCATGCCAAGCTGCGCCTCAAGCTGGCGCAGACCGGACGACACGGCAGGCTGCGAGATCTTCAGCACATCCGCCGTTTCCACCGTGGTGGAACAGCGCATCATCGCGGCAAAAATCTCCAGAAGCCGCAGCGAGACGTCGGGCAGGTTGCCGGACCGGGGCGGCATCAGGCCATCACGCCAAGCGCCATGACGGCCGCGGCCTGCACCGGATCGATGACGGGAACGCCAAGTTCCTGCTCCAGCAACTGGCGGCGTGGTGCGAAACCCGCGCAGCCAAGCACGATCGCCCCTGCACCCATGTCCACCAACCTGCGCCCGGCCTCCTTCGTTTCTTGCAGCACGGCCTCCGAGGTGCCCGCATCCAGCGCCGACACGCCTGACAGGCCGACCTCGCCCGCCAGACGGCCGATCACGCCCATCTGCCGCATCTTCGACATATGGCGCGGGATGGATCTGGGCGACAGCGCGATGATCCCGAAACGGTCGGCGCGGGCCATCGCGGTCAGGATGCCGCATTCCTGAATGCCGAAGGCGGTCATCCCTTCGGCCCGCATCAGATCGAGGCCGGGGTCCGAGAAACAGGCGGTGATGATGGCCCGTACCTGCCTTTCGCGCGCGATGTCCAGAACGCGCAGGCCCGCCCGCGCCACATCCTCTGCCGAGGCGATGGTGGCGGGACTGCCCGCCAGCGTCACGCAGTCGAACGAGGGTCCATAGGGGGCCAGCGCGTCGCGAAGCCCCTGTGTCACGCCTTCGGAGGAATTGGGGTTGATGACCAGAATCATGGCGCGATCCTTGCGCCAAAGTTCTGTGCGGGGTCCAGCTCCTTGGCAAGATACCCGCGCTTGCCGGTCAGATCGACAGTGGCGCGGGGCACGAAACGTCCTTGCCCTTCGGTCGCGCGAAGCTGGCCATCCTCGACAATCACATGGCCCCGGTTGAGCACGACTTCCGGAACGCCGGTCAACTCCATCCCCTCGAACGGGGTGAAATCCATATTGTCGTGCTGATCGGCCAGCGTGACGAGGCGCGTCGTGTCCGGGTTCCAGATCGCGATGTCGGCATCCATGCCCGGCGCGATGGACCCCTTCTGCGTCATCCCGAATGTCTTGGCTGCATTGGTCGCAGACAGCGCCACGAATTGTTGCAGTGTGATCCGCCCCTTGGCCACGCCTTCCGAGAACAGATAGGGCAGGCGCGCGGCAATCCCTGGCATCCCGTTCGCGATCTTGGGATAGGGAGCGTCCGGCCCTGCGGTGAACTTGCCGCTGGCGTCGAAACGATAGGGGGCATGGTCGGAGCTGACGCTTTCGAACGTGCCGCTTTGGATATGCCGCCACAGCGCGTCTTGGGTCGCGCGGTCGCGCACGGGGGGCGAGCACATGAACTTTGCCCCCTCCATCCCCGGTCGGTCCAGATCTTCGCGGGTCAGCGCCAGATATTGCGGACAGGTTTCCGCGAACAGCTTGGTGCCCGCCAGTTTTTCGCGCTGGACGATGGCGGCGCCACCGGCAGTGGAGACATGCACGATGAACAGCGGCGCATCGACCAGTTTGGCAAGGCTGATGGCGCGGTTGATTGCCTCCTCCTCGGCCAGTTCGGGGCGGCTGATGGCGTGGTATTTCGGCGCGGTCAGGTTTTGCTGCGCCAGACGGCGGTTCATCCATTTGACCATGTCGTTGTTTTCGGCATGGACCATGGTGATCGCGCCGTGTTCCTTGGCGACCGTCAGGATGTCCAGCATCCCGCCGTCGCCAAGGTTCATCAGATCGTAGGTCATGAAGACCTTGAAGCTGGTGATCCCGCGTTTGAAAGCGCGGGGAAGCTGGTCGTGCAGCACCGCCTCGGTCGGGTCCGAGATGATGAGGTGATAGCTGTAATCCAGCACCGACCGCTGGGCCCGCGCATCGTATGTCGCCAGCACATCATCCACCGACTGCCCGCGATGCTGCCCCGCGAATGGGATGAAGCTGGAGTTGCCTCCGAACGCCGCCGACACCGAGCCGCTGTAATAGTCGTCCGCCGTCATCACTCCGGCAGAGCTTTCCTGCGCGATATGGGCATGCGCCTCGATCCCGCCGGGCAGCACCAGCCGTCCGCCCGCATCGATGCGGCGGGTGCCGCCCTCGATCCGTTCGGCAACGGCGGCGATGCGTCCGTCCTTGATGCCGATATCGCCGCGGAACGTATCCGACGCCGTGACGACCGTGCCGGAGTGGATGACGGTGTCGAACATCTCAGACCTCGATCTTCATGCCGGTTTGCGCGGTGATGCGCCCGTAATGTTCCGTGCGGCGATGGGCAGCGAAGTTGAACACGGTCTGCTTTCCGAAGGCGCATTTGTCGAAATCGCATTCCGCAACGATGACCTCGTCTCCCTCGCCGGTCGTGCGGGCGATCACGTAACCGTCGGGATCGACGATGATCGATCCGGCGAACATGTGGTTTCCATCTTCCATCCCGCATTTCGCGACGGCAACGGCATAGGTGGAGTTTTGATACGCCCCCGCGCAGACGGAAAGTTCATGGTGATAGACGCGCCGCTCGATCCCCTCTTCCGCCGAAAGGTTGTTCTGGCTAGGGGTGTTATAACCGATCGTCACCAGTTCGACCCCTTGCAGACCCAGCACGCGCCACGCCTCGGGCCAGCGCCGGTCATTGCAGATCGCCATGCCCATAACGACCCCCTGGTTCCGCACCACGTTGAACCCCGTGTCGCCGGGCAGGAAATAGCGTTTCTCCAGATGCTGGTGGCTGCGTTCGGCCTCGTATTCGGTGTGGCCGGGCAGGTGGGTTTTGCGATATTTCAGCACGATCTCGCCCTCGGGCGATACGGTGATCGACGTGTTGTAATGCAGCCCCTCTGGCGTCAGTTCGCAATACCCGAAAGTAAATCCGATCTCCAGGCGACGGGCCAGATCGAATAGCGGCTGCGTCGCGGCGTTCGGCATCTGGGTTTCGAACCAATGGTCGAATGCGGCGCGATCCTCGACATAGAAGCGCGGAAAGAACGTCGTCAGGGTCATTTCGGGATAAATGACGAATTCGGCTCCCTTTTGATGCGCCTGTTCCATCAACGCCATCATGCGCGACACGACTGCCTCGCGCGGCTCGTCCTTTTGGATACCGCCGATCTGGGCGCCGGCAACGATCATCTTCATGTCTTCTCCTAGAGTGCGAGTTTGCGCTGATACCGGCTGACAAGGCGCACCATCGGCCACAGCAGGACCAGATAGATCGCCGCGGCCAGAACCAGCGGGGATGAGTTGTAGGTGACGGACCGGGCCATGTTGGCCTGATACAAAAGCTCGGACAGCGACACGACCGAGGCGAGCGAGGTCAGCTTCACCACTTCGATCGTGTTCGACAGAAGGTCGGGCAAAACGTTGCGGACGGCCTGCGGGATGACGACGTGGCCCAGCATCTGCGCCTTGCTCAGGCCCGTAGCGCGTGCGGCTTCCGATTGTCCGGCGGGCACGCTTTGCAGCCCGGCGCGATACACCTCGGCATAATACGCCGAGTTGTTCAGCAGAAAGGCGACCGCGACGGCCACGAAGGGCGACATCTCGACCCCCGCGAAGGGAATGCCGGAATAGACGAAGATCAGCAGCACCAGGGGCGGCAGGGCGCGCATCAGGTCGATCAGCGCCATCACCGGCCATGACAGCCAGCGGCGCGGACTGGTGGCGGCCAGCGCCAGAAGCAATCCCCCGACCAGCCCCAGCCCGATTACCACCGAGCAAAGGCGCAGGGTCATCCACAGCCCTTGCAGCAACAGCGGCCAAGCCTGCGCCATGATGTCGAGGTTGAAGAACATCTCCATGATACCGGGCATCGTTACACCTTCCAGCTGAAGCGGCGTTCAAGCCAGCGGGCAAGAATGACCGCGGGCAGGAAGATCGCGAGGTAGGCGGCGGCGGCCATGGTCAGCGGCGTTGCCGACCCGGACATCGCCTGCGCCGATGACGACACCGCAAGAACCTCTTTGACCCCGATGACCGATCCAAGCGCCGTCATCTTGGTGATGGCCAGCGATCGGTTGACCAGCGACGGCACGCCCATCCGGACCGCCTGCGGCAGCGCGACCCAAATCAGCGTCTGCGCGAAGGACATGCCGGTGGCGCGCCCCGCTTCCCACTGGCCGCGGGGCAGGGCGGTCAGGCCGGCCCAGAATATCTCCTCGCAGAACGCAGCCAGAACGGCGGCCAGCACGATGAACAGGACCAGTGGCCCCGACATCATCACACCAAGCCCGGGCAGCCCGAAATAGAAGATCAGGATCAGAACCAGCGGCGGCAGCGCGCGAAGGATGTCCGCGAACATCACGATGGGAACTGTAAGCCACCAGACCTGCAGGCTGCGAAGACAGGCCAGCACGAGCCCGACCGCGACGCCTGTCACGATGATGATTGCCCCCAGCCAAAGCGTCGTGACCATCGCCGACAAAAGGTCCGGCAGGTAACGGTCGATGATCGCGCCGTCAAAGAACACTTCGACAAAACGTTGGAATCCGGCAGGTGCGTTCATTCCGCCCCCGCATGGTGCGAGACGCGCGACAGGAAGGCGCGGGTGCGGTCATGTTGCGGGTTGCCGAAGATCGCCTCGGGCGGGCCCTGTTCGACCACGACGCCGCCATCCATGAAGACGACGCGGTCGGCGGCTTCGCGCGCAAAGGCCATCTCGTGACTGACGACCAACATGGTCATCCCTTCGGCGCGCAGGTCTTTCATCACCTTCAGGACCGACCCGACGAGTTCGGGATCCAGCGCCGAGGTCGGCTCGTCGAACAGCATCACCTTCGGGTTCAGCGCAAGGGCGCGGGCGATGGCGACGCGCTGTTGCTGGCCGCCCGAAAGCTCGCTCGGCATGGCGTCCGCCTTGTGGGCAAGGCCGACACGATCCAGCATGTCCATCGCGCGGGTGCGGGCGGTAACCTTGTCTCGCTTCAGCGCTTTGATCTGCGCCAGCATGACGTTCCTTACCACGCTCATATGCGGGTAGAGATGAAAGCCTTGGAACACCATTCCCGTTTGAAGCCGCAGGCGGTTCAACTCGGCGGCGGGGCAGTTCACGATGTTGCGCCCGTCGATGAAGATGGAGCCCGAGGTCGGCTCCTCCAGCCGATTGCAGCAGCGCAGCATGGTGGATTTGCCCGAACCGGACGGACCGATGACGAAGACCAGTTCGCCCCGTCCGACCTTCAGGTCAATGCTCCGCAGAACCTCGACAGTTCCGAAGCGCTTTTCCAGCGCGGTGATTTCCAGCATCGGCGTCTGTGCCATGGTGCCTCGCAGATTTGTCGGGTTACGGTGCCGAGGGGCTGGCACCGCCGAGGGATCAGAAGGAACAGCTCACCTCGTGGGGGGTGTCGTCGTATCCATCGGAGCCGGGGGTGCCGTAGCCCGGGGTCGGGGTGACGATGGTCGTGCCAGCGGCGGGCGTGACGCCCAGCCATTTTTCGGAGAGGGCGGCAAGCGATCCGTCGGATTTCAGGCATTCAATCACCGCATCGATGCGGTTGCGGTTTTCCACGTCGTCCTTGCGGAAGGGGAATGCCCAGACCAATCCGGTCGCGATCTCGGCGCCCAGCATCATGCGCGGGTTGCGCTTTACCGCCCATGCCGCGCTTGTATGGCCTGCAAGTGCCGCAAAGGCGCGGCCCGTCATCACGGCCTCGACCGCGTCCGAGGTGGTGCCGTAGGACATGACGGTCAGCTCCAGCTCCGCCGCCTTCTCGTTCAGATAGGCTTCGTAATTCGAGCCCTTGTTCACCGCCAGCGTCTTGCCGCGATAATCTTCGATGGTCGTCCCCGCTCCGCTGCCCGCGAGCTGTACGAAGGCATAGTTGGTATCCATGAAGCCTTCGGTGAACAGCATATTGGCCGACCGTTCCTCGCTCACCGTGACGGGGGCGACGAGGAAATCGTAGGTGCCTGCCTGGAGCGCGGGAACGAGGCCCGCGAATTGCGCGGCGTCGATCTGGATCGTCGTTCCCAGCCGTTCAGCAACGAGGTTCGCAAGATCGACGTTGAACCCTTCGATCCCTCCCGAAAGGCTGGGCATGGCATGGGGCGCGAAGGTGCCGTCCAATGCGACCTTCAGCCCGTCCTGCGCGATTGCGGCATTCGTCATCAGGCCGGCCGCGCAGCCAAGCGCGGTGGCAAGAACCCGGAATTTCATGATCTCTCCTGTCGGTTGGGCCGAGGTTCGTTGACCTCTTGCCGTCAATTCTGCACGCCAAGGCAGGGGTGCGGCAATATAAAGACAGGCTATAATACGATTAGATATATTATCCTGCTTTATACATTAGCGCCTATTTTGTGGGCTGGATCAAAGCTTGGGCAGGTTTAAAAATCGGCTAACGCTTTGATTCGGCTTCGTAAGCAAAAGTTCGTCAGATCGACGGTTCAGGCCCGTCTTTGGCAAACCGCGCAAATCATGGGCGTGCCGCCCGACGGGACGGCACACCCCTGTCACCGTGCCATCAGGTTCGGGACGATATCGACGATTCCCGGAAACAGCCCGATCAGCACCACGAAAGCGGCAAGGATCATGAAGAACGGGAAGGTCGACCGCGTGATGCGCCCGATGCTGTCCCCCGTCAGGCGCTGGATGACGTTGAGGTTGAACCCCACGGGCGGCGATATCTGGGCCATTTCGATCACGATGACCATGAAGATGCCGAACCAGACCTTGCTGTAGCCCGCCGCCTCGACCAGCGGCAGGGTGATGGGCAATGTCATGACGATGCAGCCCAGACCCTCCATCACCGTTCCAAGCAGGATATAGAACGCCAGCAGCACAAGGATGAGCGCAAAGGGCGACAGACCCCAACCGTCGATGGTCGATGCGATGAAACGCGGCAGTCCAAGATAGCCGATGGCCGTGGACAGGAACATCGCGCCGACCATGATGATGCCGATCATCGCGCAACCGTTCGCGGCGGAACGGGCCGAGGCGATCAGACCGCCGAAATCCAGCGTACGCTGCCAGAAGCCGATGCCGATGGCCCCCGCAACCCCCACCGCCGCCGCCTCGGTCGGCGAGGCGATGCCGCCATACATCGACCCGATCACGACAAGGATCAGTATCAGCAGCGGCCCCAGATCCTTCAGCGCGATCAGCTTTTCCAGAAACGTCGATTTCGGCGGCGCGGCCCCCACCAGCGCGGGGTTCAGCAGGGCACGGATGGCGATATAGCCCGAGTAGCTGCCCGCGATCATCAATCCGGGCAGAATGCCAGCGATGAACAGCCGCAGGATCGATTCTTCGGCCATCACGCCATAAATGATCATGATGGTCGAGGGCGGGATCAGGAACCCCAACGTTCCCGCCCCTGCAAGCGAGCCGGTGACCAGCGCGCGGTCATAGCCGCGATCCAGAAGCTCTTTGGCGGTGATCCGCCCCACCGTCGCCGTGGTCGCGGCCGAAGATCCGCAAACCGAGGCGAAGAGCGTGCAGCCCAGCACGGTCAGGTGTCCGAGCCGTCCGGGCACCCGACGCAGCCACGGCGCAAGGCCGGAAAACAGCGCTTCGGAGATGCGGGTGCGGAACAACAGCTCTGCCATCAGAATGAACAGCGGCAGTGCCAGCAATTCGGGCGAGGTAAGCGTGTTGAAGGCCTGTTGCGCCAGAAGCTTGTCGAAGGGCATGGCCGGGCGGAACACCGCCAGAAGGCCGATGCCGGTCCCAACAAGGCCGATGCCTATCCAGACGCCGGCGCCCAGGATCAGCGTCATCATCCCAAGCAACGAAAAGGTGACCATACCCATCACTCGATCCCCTCGCCACGCGCGAGCCTTGCCCCGCCGATCACGCGCAACAACTGCGCCACGATCTGAAGCGTCAGCAGCAGCGATCCCGCGGCCAGCACCGCCTGCGGCACGGCAAGCGGGATGCGCACGACAGAGGCCGAGGTCGAACCCCGTTGGAAGGACAGCCACGCCATCTCGGTCAAAGCGGCGGTCAGGACGGCAGTGATGCCAAGGCCAACGACCGCCGCCACTCCGTCCAGTATTCGCGACCCGCGAGGCGACATCGCATCGGCAACGCCGCTGACACGGACATGGCTGCCCTCCTTCAACGCACTGGCCGCAGCCAGCATGAAACAGGCCCCCATCAGAAACGCCGAAACGTCCCATGAGAAGGGAATGGATCGGTTCAGAACGTTGCGCGACACGATCTCGGCCCCGACGAGGACGAAGATCGCCAGAAGGCACAGCGCGGAGAGGAGGTTGGCGGCCTCGGTCGCGCGGTCGATGGGGCGCAGGAGGCGCGCAAAGGGTTCGTCCCTTTGGACGCCCGCGGGCAAAGCAAGATCTCGCATGACGATCAGTCGCGCGCGGCCAGATAGGCGTCGATCACCGGCGCGGCATCCGGAACCCGCGTCTTGAATGCGTCCCAGAGCGGGGTCGCAACCGCCATGAGTTCGGCCTTCAGCTCTTCGGAGGGAGGGGTGACGATGACGCCGTGCTCTTCCAGCATGGCGATCTTCTGGGCATCCTCGGCGCGGGAATTCAGCCAGAACTGCCCTTCGATACCCGCCGCGACGGCCTCGATGGCAGCTTGGGTTTCAGGCTCCAGGTCATTCCACGCATCGAGGTTGACGGTCACGATGTTGGACGAAGCCTGCCAGTTGAAGGTGTTCATGTTCTGCATGAATTCCCAGAACGCCCCGTCCACCCCCGACGAAGACGAGGTGGTCACGGAATTGATCGTTCCCGCGGCCAATGACGGGACCACTTCGCCCCACGGCATCTGGACAGGCGCCGCGCCGAGCGCCTCAAAAAAGCTGTGCCCATTGGCATCGACGACCCGGATCTTCATACCCGCCAGATCGGCTGTACTTTTGATGGGATTGTCCGAGAACACGGCCTGACCGGGCCACGGGGTCATGTAGAGCACCTTCTGGTTCATCTCGGCCGCGATCTCTTCGATTTTGGGACGATAGAATTTATGAAGCAGCGCAAGATCCTGCGATGTCGGGGCAAGATAGGGAAGCGTTTCGATCCCGAGCGCCGGATTCTCGCCGACCTGCTGACTCATCAGGATGTCGGCGATGGGAACGATGCCGTCACGGACGGCGGCCATTCCCTCGGGGCCTTTGATGCCCAACGCGCCGCCGGAATGGACGGTCACGGTCACGGCACTGTCGGTCGCTTCGGCAATGCCTTCGGCAAAGGCCTGGGCGTTGCGTGTGTGAAAGTTCCCCTCGGGCCAGACGACCGACATATCCCAATGAGTTTCGGCCAGCGCGGGGGATGCTGTCATGAATGCGGCGAAAAAGGCAATGGGGTGATGTTTCATGTCGTTTCCCTGTCGTTGCTTGTCTTTGTTGGTCCTGTCGACCCGGAAGCATCTGACAACACGGACGCGGCGGGGACAGGTTTTTAAGGATACCATACGTATACCTAAAATCATGCGCAAAATATTTATGCAGTCCTTCTCCCGATGCATAGCAATTGGGCGGTGGAGATACGTCTCGCGAATCCATGGGAGCGCCGATTGACATACATCGCGACGCTCCGGCATACCAATGGTACACAATAGCGACACAGTTCTAAAAGGCCCTTCCGGATGAGCTTCGACACATTGAACAAGGCGACCGGCGTCTATGTCATCTCGGTCACCCCTTTCCTGCCCGACGGCGCGATCGACTTCGAAAGTCTTGATAGACTTGTGGATTTCTATGCGTCGGCGGGGGCGACGGGGCTGACCATCCTTGGGATGATGGGCGAGGCACAAAAGCTGACGCAGGCGGAATCCGTGCAGGTGACGGAGCGCGTTCTGGCGCGTGCCGGTGCGCTGCCAGTGGTGGTGGGTGTTTCGGCCCCCGGCCTTGCCGCCGTGCGCGAACTTGGCCTTCAGGCGATGAATCTGGGTGCGGCGGGGGTGATGATCACGCCGCCCATGACACTCAGAACGGATGACCAGATCATCAACTATTACCATCAGGCGGACGAAGCGCTAGGCAGCGACGTGCCCATAGTGCTTCAGGATTTCCCGCTTGCGACCGGGGTGCAGATCTCGAACGCGGCATTGGGCCGAATCATCGAAGGCGTGCCTTCGATCGCAATGCTCAAACACGAGGATTGGCCGGGCCTCGCCAAGATTTCGGCGCTGCGCGAGGCCGAGGCCGGGGGCCGCCGCCGCATCTCTATCCTGACGGGCAACGGCGGGATCTTCCTGCCCGAGGAGATGGTGCGTGGTGCGGATGGCGCAATGACCGGCTTTTCCTATCCAGAAATGATGGTTGGCGTGTGCCGACTGATGGCCGAGGGTCGCACGGATGCGGCGCAGGACCTTTTCGATGCTTACCTGCCCTTCGCCCGCTATGAACAGCAGCCCGGCCTCGGTCTGGCGATCCGCAAGCACATTCTCGCCCGCCGCGGCGTCATCGCACATGATGCGCTGCGAAAGCCGGGACAGAGACTGAGCGCCGAGGACATCAAGGACATCGACCTGCTTATCGCACGTCAGGAACAACACCTGCGCCGGATCGGCTGAGAAGGAGACGACTATGGATCTTCAACTGAAAAACCGCCGCGCCCTCGTGTTGGCATCGTCGCGCGGCCTTGGCTTGGGCGTGGCCAGCGCGCTGGTCGCCGAAGGTGCGCATGTGCTTTTAACCGGACGGGACGCAGCGCGGTTGCAGTCCGCCGCCGAGGCGCTTTCGAGCTCAGGGCCGGGCAGGGCCGATTGGGTCACCTGCGATCTGTCGGAGCAAGGCGCCGTCGACACTCTGGTGGATGCCGTGGCGGACAAGATGGGCGGGATCGATATCCTTGTGAACAATTCGGGCGGTCCGGCGCCGGGTCCCGTTGCCGCCAGCCAGCCCGACCAATGGCAGGCGGGCTTCGGAATGATGGTCGAGCCGCTCATTGTTTTGACCCATGCTCTGCTTCCGCAGATGCGAGCACAAAAATGGGGCCGCATCCTTACGCTTGGATCGTCGGGCGTGGAGCAGCCGATCCCAAACCTTGGCATATCGAATACCCTGCGCGGGGCGCTTGCCGGCTGGTCCAAGACACTTGCTGCCGAGGTGGCGGGCGAAGGAGTAACGGCGAACATGCTGGTTCCTGGCCGTATCCATACCGATCGCGTGGACGAACTCGACGCCGCCGCCGGCGCTCGAAGCGGAATGACACAGGCCGAAGTTGCAGCGGCCTCGCGCGCAACGATCCCCGCCGGGCGTTACGGCCTGATCGAGGAATTCGCCGCCGTGGCCGCCTTCCTCGTAAGCGGCGCCGCCAGTTACGTGACAGGATCTATCGTCCGCTGCGATGGTGGGATGATCCGCGGGATATAATTGGGTAAGCACAATAATCGCGCAGATGAAGCCGTCACCCGAGCCGGCGCTTCGGGATCGTCAGACATCGAGAACGGAGGGATTGAAGTCACGGCGTACGGCGGCACTAGCGGACAGGCACAGCGGGCGATGTTCTGTCGCAAACTTTCCGATGGAGTTTGCCAGCCCTTCGCCGCTTCAGCGTTCAACTGGCGAGTTGGGAAAATTGCTCACTCGGACAGAGTCCGACTGCAAACTGCCCCTTGAGGATCATGTTCATCAGTTCGATCCCCGCGATGGTTGACGCTGCAGACTTGAAGCTCTTGAAGCCTAGGGTCAGGATTCATAACCAATAGATGACGGTTGCGGCGAGGGCGATGGCTGAGAGGAATACCTCTGGACAGCGGTCATAGCGGGTTGCCACGCGCCTCCAGTCTTTGAGCCTGCCGAACATGCTCTCGATGCGGTTGCGGCGTTTGTATCGGCGCTTGTCGTATCTGAGGGGAGCCTTGCGTTGTTTCCGCCCCGGGTATGCAGGCGCGTATGCCTTTGTCCTGCAACGCTTCGCGGAACCAATCGGCGTCATAGCCGCGGTCCCCAAGCAGCCAGTCGACCTTCGGCAGGCCGCCGAGGAGCGCCCGCGCACCGATGTATTCGCTCACCTGGCCCGCGGTGACGAACAGATCGACTGGCGGCCCTTGGCTGTCGCAGATGGCA
>NZ_SMYN01000024.1 GCF_004959935.1 Falsirhodobacter xinxiangensis
TTTTAACCTGGACCACTCGGGTGGGGCTGATCAAACAGGTATGAACCAGATTTGCGAGCCTTGTCGCAGCTTGGTCGGGTACTCCATTCGCATTGAGGGGAAGCTAAGCCCCCAGTCCTTCGGAGTTCATGGTGTTAAGCTCCGCGATCCCGTTCGTCCTCGGCCCACATGAAGCCGATGACTGCCCCCTTGATGAAACGCAATAAGCCGAGAGAAACCACTGTCAGGCCGACAGAGATCACCACTGCCATTGTCAGAGGATCGGGCCGCAACGCGACGAAATACCAGCCGATCACCGGAATGAGCAGCAGTCCCACAAGCGTGACGGTGAAAAAAGCAGGTCCATCTGCAGCACGGTAGGGGGTGAAGTTTTCTTCACAGGCTGAGCACCGTCGCACCACCGTAAGATAACCATCGAACAAACGCCCCTCGCCGCAGTGAGGGCATTTGCACAAGAAGCCTCTGCGCATCGCCAGCGCTCTGTCTCTTTCGACAGGACGGTTCGTCATAGCAGCTCCAATTGTTAATACGGACCGCGTTACCAACGTTTATTAGGGAGTCGCCGCGCTGGATGAATGGCCTTCGGTATTGGCACTCTCAATCATCTCGGCGTTCGCCTCTGGAACGCCATCCACCTCTTTGCGAGCGCGACACCAATGCTTTGCGGCCATACCGTCGGGTTTTCCTTCCGCTTCCCATAATTCGTAGGCGCGTCGTTCAATCCCTTCAGTCCTGCCCATAACAAGTCCTCCCATCAAGATTATGAGGAACCCAAGTGGGGTTACGAAGTTCCGCATTGCTATCGGCTAAGATGGCGAGATGATGGTCTTACATCAAAGTCGCAGTTCAAACTTGAATCCACCGTTTCCTGTTTCGGTGGGCGCTACTGCATGGCTCAATCCCTCTTTCTTCTTATCGTCATCGGAGCGATCCTGATCTACCTAACCGGGGTGGCAGCGACGTAGTAGGGGTGTGCGGCGAGAGAAAATCATCCTGTTTGGTGATATCCGTCCTAGTGTGCTATCCTGATCCTCTAGCCCGAAAAACCAAGATCGGGGACCTCCCGTCAAAGATCGGACCTGCCATGTTCTCGACACTGCTGCTTGCAGGCGAGACGATCATGATTATCGTGACCATCGCCGCCGTAGGGATCTCTGCCGCCCTGTTTGTTCTATCCCGCTGGTAACGGCGGACACGTTGTCCCGAGGTCTACTCGGCTAGCCCATATGCTAGCGATGCAGCAGTGCAAAACCCGTCGGCAGGGGAGGATGCCAGCGGGGTTTCGGTAGGGCAGGGAGCACATGCTAGACAGCCCGGCAGCCCGTTTGTTCCTTGATAAAATCGAAAACTGACCTGAGCTGCCGCTTGTGTTACTGTACAGCGGTGCTCGTCACCTGAGAGCGACAGCCAGAGGTGTCTTTATGCCGTTTTCTGGGCGCTGCCATTGCGGCGGCATCAGCTTCACCGTCTTTGCTGATATTCCCGACCGCTTTATGCGCTGCACCTGCTCGTTCTGTTCGAAAAGTGGAGCGCTGCATGCTTATTTCTCGCCGGATGAGATCGATGTGAGAGCGAAGCCCGACGGGGTCTACCGCTGGGGGACGCATCGCGTAGACCATCACTTCTGCAGCACATGCGGCTGCGCGGTCTGATCCGACAGTCCGGCTTTCGAGATGGATGGAAGCTGGGACGGGCATACCCGCCGTCTGTCGATAAACGCTCAACTGATCGATGGAATAGACGCAGCCGAATGGCCGGTGGAGGTGATCGACGGCAAGACCCTCTGGTGAAATCTCAGCCAAGGCGTCGCGCCTGTCGCGAGCGCTTTTGAGAGGCGATTGAACGCGGCACCGTGCAACGTCACCGGAATGTTCTGTGCTTACCCCGCAGCCGCGTTTGGGCGCTATTAGCCTGTAGCCTCGCTCCGCGCCAGAGACTATCGTGGCCGTCGCAAAAGCTTCGCGAAACCAAATGATGCTCGCGATCGCTTTGCTGAGGTTCTCGCCCGAGGCCGCCCGGTCTTACGCTGACATGACCGGCACGGTTGTCGATGAGGACATTGAAACGCCGGCTGGAACCATTCGCGGCACTTTGAAGCTGATGGATACTTGGAAAACCAGTTTGTAGGTCATGGCGCTTTCGCTCCTTGTGGTGAGGGCGGCACGGGTCTTGCCCGCATCCGCCGATGGCTGCGCCTCGCCAATCTGTTTTGACGAATACGCATGTATTCGGCGGAACAGAGTGGAGAGGGCGAAGCCCGACCCACGGCGCTGAGCGGGACTGTGTGAACACCGCGCAAAACTGCCTTTTGCGTCACGAAACTACCTCGTGGGTGTGTGTCCGACATTTCCCGTTCGTGCCCTTCTGATCCGCCAAGTGGCGAAGCCATCCGTGCTTTTCACTTTGGATGACCTCATGTCATCCGAAGGGCAAAGCAGGGTGGGCGCAGCCCGACCTGCGGCCGGACGGTGATCTGACACACGGGGCCGTAGCGGTGAAATTGGGAGGGGCCCGCGCCCTGGCGCGGGAGGAACCGGATTTCTCCGTGGAGGCTGACGCGCAGCGGCACCAGAGCCCGTGTTCAGAGCGCCGGCCGGATGGCAGGCGGACCTTGCAAAGAGAAAAGGTGTCAGGCGCGCCAGAGCGGAGCGGAGGCGCGGCTGTCCTTCGGATCAGCGATCGCGGCTTCTACCGCGATCTCCGCATCGGCGTCCGTGGCAGCAGGGCAGGGGCAAAAGGTGAAAAGAGCCCATTGCAGTCATTCGTCCCTGCTGCAGCGAATGCAGATGCAGCAAGAGTGATCGACCCAAACCGGACCTTGGTCCGGGCAAGGCCAACTATGGTTTAGGGCGACGCTCATCCCATAGCGGTCATTCGTCATGCGAGGCAAAGGGTGCCGCTCTGCCGTTTCGGGTGGGAACAGCGAACTCTCTCCGTACTGCGTATCTATGTTGCGAACCTGACCAATGCCTCGCCACCGACATGGCCGAGGTGAAGCTGGAGCACGGCACTGATGACGAGACGCGCGATATGCCGCAGAAGATCGTCGACGCGCAAAAGAAAGATATTGCCGAGATGACGGCCATGCTGGACCGCATGGGCGTTGAAGTGCCGGAATAATAGGGTGGGCCCGCCTTGCGCGGGCCTGTTCTTTACAGAAGGGCTGAGACAGCCTCGCGTTCCTCCTCCAGTTCGGCGATGGTGCGGGCCATCATCTCGCGCTGGAAATCGGTAAAAGTCAGACCTTCGACGCGTTCGTATGTGCCGTTCGCACAGATGACCGGAACGCCGAACATCAGCCCCTCGGGGATACCGTATTCGCCGTTCGAGTGGACGCCCATCGACACCCATTTGCCCCCCGTGCCGTGAATCCAGCCATGCATGTGGTCGATGGCGGCATTTGCGGCGGACGCGGCCGAGGATGCGCCCCGCGCCTCGATGATTGCGGTGCCGCGCCGGGCCACGTTCGGGATTAGGGTGTCGCGATACCATGCGTCGTCGCCGATCATGTCGGGCAGTTTGCCGCCCTGCGCGGTGGCTTCGGTCCAATCCGCGAACATGGTGGGGGAATGGTTGCCCCAGACGGCCAGCCGGTCGATCTCGGCCACGGCGACGCCCGCCTTCGTGGCCAGCTGCGTCAGCGCGCGATTGTGGTCAAGCCGGATCATCGAGGTAACGTTCTCGGTCGGGAAGTCGGGCGCGTTGGCGGCAAGGATCATCGCGTTGGTGTTCGCGGGGTTGCCGACGACCACGACCTTCGCGTCACGCTTGGCGGTCTCGTTCAGCGCTCGGCCTTGGGCGCGGAAGATCTCGGCATTGGCCGACAGCAGATCGCGCCGCTCCATCCCCTTGCCACGCGGGCGCGAGCCGACGAAGAACGCCGCATCCGCATCGCGGAAGGCCGTCGCCGGATCGTCGGTCACCATGGTCTCGACCAGCAGCGGAAAGGCGCAATCCGCCAGCTCCATTACCACGCCGCGCACGGCATCCTGCGCCTGCGGCAGGTCCAGTAGTTGCAGGATTACCGGCTGGTCGGGGCCATAGACGTCGCCCTTGGCGATGCGGAACAGCAGGGCATAGCAGATCTGGCCGGCGGCGCCGGTGACGGCGATGCGTTTGGGGGTAGATGTGGTCACGGTGTCCTCCTAAAGGTTGCGGGGAATAGGTAGGCCCGCGGAAGACAACCGTCCAACGCATCGTTCCGTTTGGATCAATCGCCTTGTTCGATGAATGACGCGACACCCTCGCGGAATGCGGCCAACCCGCCTTGCGCCGGATGGCGGACATAGGTGGCGGAAACGCCCAAGCCCTGCGCCGCGCGTTCGGCCACGCGCCCGATACAGAGGATGCGCGGCGGGCGTTTCCACGCGATCAGCGCATGCAGGACGGGCATGTTGGCGGCAATCTCGGCCACGGCCGGCGGGCGGGTGCGGCCATCGGCATGATGAGGATGCTGCATGACGGCGTTCCAGAACAGCGGCGGCGGGTCCGACACGGCGGCCCAGATCGCACAGGCGGTCGGCCCGTCGGGCAGCGCATGGCGGGTCGGCTGAATCAATGGCAGGCCGAGACGGTGCAGCGCCTCCTCGCCGCAGAACGGGATGCCGGTGCGACGCGCGCCGCGTCGTGCCATCGCCTCGCCCAGCCACAGCGGCGCGCCCTTCGGCATCGCCTCCAGATAGACGCGCAGGTTGCAGCGGCGAATTTCAGGGGCACCCGCAGCCTCCACCGCCGGATCATGGTCGCGGTAAGGGTTGAACAGCCGATCGGTGGACGCAATCGCCATCAGGGCGCGCAGCACCTCATCCAAGAGCGCGATCCAGAAACGCTTGGGCGGCTCGGCTCACATGGCGGCCGGTGGGACGCACGGCGTTGAAATGGCGCGGCGGGATGGGGAACTCGATCTCGAACAACCGACCCGCTGCCAAGGATGCCTCTATCACCACGCGCGACAGGGCGGTGACGCCAGTGCCCGCCTCGACCGCCGCACGGACAGCCTCGTTCGAGGGAAGCTCCATCCCCACGCGTGGCACGATCCCCGCCGCCGCCAGCGCCTGTTCCAGAATGGCGCGCGTGCCAGAGCCCTGTTCGCGCAGGATCCATGTCCCCGCTGCCAGATCGGCCACGGGCTTTGCAGCCACCACGACCAGTCGGTCCGTTGCGGCGGGGATCAGGGTAAACGCGGGCGAGGTCACCTCATCCTCGACAAAGCCCAGATCGGCCTCACCCTCGGCCACCGCCTGGCACGCGTCATGGGTGTTCAGGATGCGCAAGGTCAACGCGATCCCCGGATGGGCGGCCTGGAAGGTCTGCATAACCTTCGGCAGCCAGTAATTCGCGACCGTCTGGCTGGCCACCAGCCGTAACCGCCCATGATGCAATCCCATCGAGGCCGCAAGGAACCCCGCCGCATCCTCGGCCCGCGCCACCACCGCCCGCGCCTCGGGCAGGAAGCTGCGGCCCAGATCGGTCAGCATGATGCCGCGCCCCACGCGGTCGAACAAGCGCACGTTGTGGCGTTCCTCAAGTGCTGCAATGGCGGCGCTGGTGGCGGACTGGGTCAGGTTCAGCGCGCGGGCGGCCTCGGTCACATGCTGACGTTCGGCCACGGCGATGAAAATCCGAAGCTGTTCCAGCGTCATGCGGCAGTCCCCAGATGCGACAAGGCGAAGGCCACGAGGAACCCGAGCGTGACCAGATGGCCGGTCTCGCCGCGTTCGCCCTCTACCGCCTCGGGGATCATGGTATCGGCGATCATGGTCAGCAGGGCGCCGGCGGCCAGCGCATTCACCGCCGCCAGCAGATAGGGCGGCGCATCCCCCAAGGCCGCTGCACCGATCAGCGCCGCCGCGCCGGAACACAGCACGATCGCCGCCCACAGGCCGAACACATACCCCGCGCTGCGCCCCGCAGCCTTCATCCCGACGGCGCTGGACAGACCTTCGGGAAAGTTCGACAGAAAGATCGCCGCGAACATGGCGATGCTGACGCCGCCGCCGTCCAGCATGCCCACCCCCAGCACGACCGATTCCGGTATCCCGTCCAGAAACGCCCCCGCCGCGATGGCCAACCCGCCGCCCTGTGCCGCCTGCCGCTGCTGTTTTCCCGACCGCTTGCGATGGTGCCCGCCATTCCGCGATATCAGCGCGTTGGCCACCGTATACAGCACCGACCCCGCCACGGCCCCCAGCACCACCGGCCAGATGCCCGCCTTGCCGAATCCGTCCAGGATCAGGTCATAGCTGACGGCCGAGATCAGGACACCGCAGCCGAACGCCATGAACCCCGTCGTCACCCGTTTGGGAAACGGCGCAAACCATGCCAGCGCCACGCCGATCAGCAGCGACGATGCGCCCGCCAGCCCCCACAATCCCGCC
Source organism: Falsirhodobacter xinxiangensis (assembly GCF_004959935.1). Taxonomy (GTDB): domain Bacteria; phylum Pseudomonadota; class Alphaproteobacteria; order Rhodobacterales; family Rhodobacteraceae; genus Falsirhodobacter; species Falsirhodobacter xinxiangensis. Next base: position 6,378 of record NZ_SMYN01000024.1, read on the forward strand.
TGCATCCAGATCGTCATCATCGTCCCATCGTCAAATCCGATCATTCGGACAAGTTTAATCCGTTGGATCGGTTGCGCTAGCCCCTCTATCTCCATACCCAAGGAGATACCCGATGACCTTCGAGAAAATGCGCGCCGTATCGCTCGGCTTTCAACCGCTCAGCCGCCTCGACAGCCCGCGCGAGGTGGTGCGCCAGTTCACCCCGAACTGGTTCGCCGCCACCATGGGCACCGGCATCCTGTCCATCGCGCTGGCGCAAACCCCGTTCCGCGCGGTGGGCGAGGCGCTGTGGATCCTTAACATCGGCCTCTTCGCGCTGTTCAGCGTGCTTTACGCGGCGCGGTGGGTGTTCTTCTTCGACGGGGCGCGCCGCGTCTTCGGCCATTCGGTCGTGTCGATGTTCTTTGGCTGCATCCCGATGGGACTGGCCACGATCATCAACGGCCTGCTGATCTATCGCGGCGCGGTGGGGCTGGCGGAAACGCTGTGGTGGATCGACGTCGCGATGGCTGCCGCCTGTGGCATCGCCATCCCCTATCTGATGTTCACCCGCCAAAGCCATTCCATCGACCAGATGACCGCCGTGTGGCTTCTGCCCATGGTCGCGGCCGAGGTGGCGGCAGTGACGGGCGGGCTTCTGGCCCCGCATGTCGGGAACGGCCTGACGGTGCTGTGGGTGTCTTATACCCTCTGGGCGCTGTCGGTGCCCATCGCGATGAGCGTGCTGGTGGTGCTGGTCCTGCGCCTTGCGATCCACAAACTGCCGCATGCGTCGATGGCGGCCTCGGCCTGGCTGGCGCTTGGGCCCATCGGCACCGGCGCGCTTGGCCTGATGACCCTGGGCGAGGCTGCGCCCGCCATCTTCGCCGCGCACGGGCTGGACGCCTATGTCGGCGCAGCCCAGGGCGTCGGTCTGATCGGCGGGATGATCCTGTGGGGCTACGGCCTGTGGTGGTTCGCGATGGCCGCCCTGATCACTGGGCGCTACCTGCGCGAGGGGCTGCCGTTCAACCTCGGCTGGTGGGGCTATACCTTTCCCATCGGGGTGTTCGCGGTGGCGACGCTGAAGCTGGGCACGCTGATGCCCATCGGCTCGATCCACGTCTTCGGCCTGATGCTGGTGGCCCTGCTGGCCGTGATCTGGACCATCGTGGCTACGCGCACCGTGCGCGGGGCGTGGCGGGGTGATCTGTTCGTCGCTCCTTGCCTGAAGGAGGATTGAGATGATCGCCACACGTCGTACCGTTCCGGCGGGTGCTGCCGCCCTGATGCTGTCAACATGAGACTGCAAAACAAAAAATCATAAGCCGCAAATAATGCTTCGCATCCCTTGCGGCTTATCTACCGAATGCTAGGCAAAGCATTTCCTTCAGTTGGTTGAAGGCTCTGCTTATGCCAGTTCACCAAAGCGGACGCTCACGGGGGCAGGATAGATCGACACAATGCGGGACGGTACGGAGCGGACGGTCAGTGATAGACACCCGTGAAACGGCTCTGATAACGCGGCGCACAAAAGGAGGCCGTGGACACGCCAACCTCTTTTCATGCTAGGCTCAAAAGTAAGATCAAAACCTTTGGGAGGAGGCTCAGTGATGATGGGTGATTTCAAGATAGGCCGTCGAAGCCTGCTGGCCGGAAGTGGTGCCATCTTGTCCGTGATGGCCAGCGGTGTCCGTGTGCAAGCTCAGGAAAGTGTGACGGCCCTGCCTGACTATGTCAGTTGGAAAGACGCCGATGCACTGATCGTGCACTCCAACAGCACGATCGAGATGGAGCGGTCTGCGTTTGGAACCTCTGCGTTTACGCCTGAGGACAGGCTGTATGTCCGCAACAATGTGGCACCGCCTCCTGCTTCCATTCTTGACGATCGCGATGCATGGGAAGTCAGCATCGACGGCGTGGCAGAGCCTCGGAGCCTGACGCTGGCCGAACTGAAGACAATGGGGATCACGACTGTTGCCATGGTCCTGCAATGCTCCGGGAACGGCCGTGCCTATTTTGAGCACGAGCCGTCCGGCACACCTTGGCAGGTTGGTGCTGCAGGCTGCGTCATGTGGACCGGTGTGCCCTTGAGAGTCGTGGTTGACGCTCTGGGGGGAGCTGCGGAGGGGATGGAATACGTGACCGGCACGGGTGGAGAGACGCTTCCCGAAGGACTTGATCCGCTGACATTGCTCGTCGAGCGGTCGGTGCCCCTGGATGCGCTCGATGATATCTTGCTGGCGTGGGAGCTGAATGGGGAGCCGATTTCCCTGGCCCATGGCGGTCCGCTGCGCATGGTCGTCCCCGGGTTTACGGGCGTCAACAGCGTGAAATACGTCACCAAGGTCGCCATGACCGCGGAGCAGTCGCCAGCGCTGATCCAGCAGACGCGCTATCGGTTGCAGCCTGTGGGTGAAGAAGGCGGCCCGGACCATCCGTCGGTCTGGCAGATGTCGGTCAAATCCTGGATCACCGGCCCGTTGGATGCGACCCAGGCTGGTCGCGTTCAGGTCACGGGTGTGGCGTTCGGCGGAACAACCAACGTCGCATCAGTCGAAGTATCTGCGGATGATGGCCAGACGTGGAGCACAGCAGAGTTCATCGGACCTGATCTCGGGAAATTTGCGTGGCGTCCCTTTGTGGCACAGATGGATCTGCAGCCCGGCACGTATCGGCTGGTCAGCCGGGCCACGGATGCGGACGGAAACCAGCAGCCTGAGCAGACTGAGCCCAACGACCCCGGATACAATCATAATGGGTGGCGCGCGCCCGGCATCGAAATCGAAGTGGCATGACACACGCGGCTGGCGGTTCGTGCCGGACACCCCTCAGATCAACGGAAAACACATGAACAAGACACTGAGTGCCGCGGCCATTTTGCTTTCATCCTTGTCAGGTATGGCTGTAGCTGAAACAGACTCTGCCCGGATCGACATGGGCAAGGCACTTTTCACACAAGGGGCAGAGCCGTCCTGCTCGATCTGCCATACCCTGGCCGATGCCGAGACAATGGGAGAGATCGGGCCGAACCTCGACACCATGCGTCCCGATTATGACCGCGTCATGCGGGCGTTGGTGAACGGCGTCGGACCGATGACGCCGTATGATAGCCTGACGGACGAGGAGTTGGACGCTCTGTCCCACTATGTCGCAAGCGCGACCAAGGCAGACAACGTCGAGCCCTGAGATGATCGATGGCTCTTCTCCACGACGGAACTGAACGAAAAACCCCCCGCTTGCAGGCGGGGGGTTACGTTTGGCGTCTTGCTCATTCCATCGCCGTTCAAGCCGGGACTTCAGGCTGACGATGAGGGTTCGCATTCAATCGCATTGCGTTGGACAGATCTCCGGTCAGGTCAAACCTCATGCTTTAGAGATGCTGGATCGTGGACCCCTTCAGCGGGTCCAGCCTTCGGTTTCCATCAGCGCCTGCGCCTCGTCCGTAACCAGAAAGTCCAGAAAGGCCTGCGCCTCCGGGTCAGCATCCGGCGCGATGGCGACGTTCAGGTCGCGCCAGATCGCGCGGTCCTCGGACAGCGATACGGCCTCGATAACGTCGGGATTGCGCGCGGTCCAGTCCGGCCAGGTGATCCAGGCATCCGCGTCCATATCGGTGAACGCCTTGAAGCTGGCGCCCGACCCGTGCTCGAACGCCACAATGTTGCGGCGCATGCCCACAACATCGTCCAGGTTGCCCGTTCGCCCTGCGATATCCTCCCAAACTCCGGTGCCCGATGTGTTGCCGACGCCGGCGCCCTCGGTCACGACGATCTTGACGCCGTCGGCCAGAAGATCGTCGAAGCCGGTGATGCCCTTGGGGTTGCCGGCCTTCACCGCGATGATGGCGGGACGCAGGTAGATCGGCTGAACCTGATCGGACGAGAACGAGGTGTAGGTTTCCAGAAACGCCGTCATCGACTGCTCGGACGTCCCCCAGATGATGTCGGCATCGGCCTGCGCCTGATCGGACCATGTGGGTTCCGGTCCGAAGGTGATTGCAACCTCGGTGCCCGTTTCGGCCTGCCAGACATCGGCGACCTTCTGCAGCGCGCTATGCGGCCCGCCCGCACCATAAAGACGCACAACGCCGTCGCCAGCTTCACGCGCGATCGCGGGCGCATCCGTGGCTGCGTCCTGGGCAAGGGCGGGGGTGGTCAGGGACAGGCTCATGGCCAGAAGGGATATCATTTTCATCAAGGCACTCCGGTCGAACAGGATCGCGTCGGCCTGATGCCGACGCCATGTGACGTCTAGAACGCTGCAGCTGGCGTAAACGCCCGAACGGCTTCGCCGTTTTCTGCCATTTCTACATCACTCTTGCGTGTGGGGCACGGCTGACGCGTGATAAATGCTGACTAGTCAATTCGATCAAAAGGTCAGCGCTGACGCTGGCGCGCAGGAACGCATCCGCTGCGCAGCTGACATCGCCCTGTGTCGACGTAACGCCTGAGAGCCGGCGTGCCAGCAGCGCGAAAAGGCCATCGTCGCCGAATTCGTAGCGGCGTTCGAGTAGGTGTGTGTGAGTGGCCGCGCTTTGATAAGAATATGGGATGACGAGCGGCTGCTTCCGGACTCTAGACCTGTAAATATCAGGAATCTTTAGCGGCGGCTTTCCGCCCAGCACGTCGCTGATGCTGCAATTGCGAACGGTCTTAGCGTAGGCGCACTCAATGGCCGAAAGGTCCCATCATCAGACCATAGCACAGATCGCGCCGCAGGTTGGGCTGGGTCGGAAATGGTTGGCAGTTGGGTCAGGATTGCTTGGCGTGGCCTCCTGATAGGATTCAAAAATTCTAAGGTTCGAGTCGCTTTTGCGCGGCATTCGACACGCGCCAGCGGGTATCACCCTCGATCTGCAAAACGGTGGAGCTGGTGCCGCGCGGGGAAGGTAGATCCCGCCCGCCGCGCAAGCGATCGTCACCCGAAGGGCCGAAACGGGCCGCGCCCTCGACCATTTGCGCGGCGCTGGCGCTGGCTCGGAGAGACAGGGCCGGGGCCAATCAGCGCGAAGGGAGAGGGGGCGAGTCCGGTTCGAGGCGGAGGCCGGTCTTGCCGGCCAGAGCCTAGAGCGCGGTCACTCGGGCAGGCAGGTCTAGGGCGACAGCCCTAGACCGGACGGCGCGAGGGATGCGCCATAGATAAAGAGCATTGCCCCCGCCTACATTGAAACATTGGATTTGCCCACCCGTCCTGACGGGAGTTAGATTCCGGTCATTGATCTGATTTCCAATGAGAAGCCTTCATGTCAGACCTTGCTGCCGAAGCCACGTCCCTTAAGCAAATGATTTGGGGGATAGAGGCCGAACTTGCCTATCAGTCATCTTTCGGTGGATCGCAGGAAGCTGACGCCAAAATCCACGCGTTGACTGATCGGCTTCGTCAGGCTCATGCCGATCTGGTGAAGATCGAGCGTAAAATGCCAAAGCCCTAGGATGGGTGAAGTCGCATCATTCATCGCGAATGAACACTCCGGCGGTTGTCATCGCCCTGACAAAATCGGCACGGACCAGCTCTGCATTGCCCTGCCCTTCTGCAAAGGCGATGCACGATTTTGCTGCTGCCAAATAGTCAGAGTCGGTTTGATCGCAATGCTCGATCAGGGCTTTGCCCATGCCATTCGCATCGGTCACGGTTCGATACTGGCTAACTGTTTCTTGGAACGTAACAGGCCGGATCGTTGCGCGTGAAAGGCCCGTCATCGTCCAATCCTCGCTCCTTTGTGTCATATGCGAATGACAGGTAGCTCCGTGATCCGCGTCGTGTAGCGCGGCGAACGCATGTCGGCCTTGGTCGTCCATGCCTTCTTGTCAAAGCCCTCGCGGGCCGTGACCATCTTCTTCTTTCCGAAACGGTCATTGATCGCGTCCAGCGCGTCCATGACCTTTGCATTGCGGGGCCGTTCAGGCGGAAACAACATCGCAGGCACGTCTTCCTGCGGGATCAGGTCGTCCAGCACAACGCCAGCCTTAGTATACCCGCATCCATTGCCGGAAGGATCTCCCTTCCAACCGCGCCGCGCGGCAGCAATGGCAGCCTCCACCAGCTCGAACGTGTTGTTCGACATAGGAGACAGGCGAACGCTGCGGGACGCCGAATGCTGGGGCCGTTCCGGCTTGTGCTTATTGGTATGGAAAAAGACAGTAATCGTTCCCGCGACCAAACCATGCTGGCGCAATTTCTCGGCCGCGCGGGTGGCGTGAGCCGATAGGGCCTGCGCCAGCACGTCAAAGGTCATCATGGGTGTGCCCGCAGAGCGGGTCACGGCCATGCCTTTGCGTTGCGGCGGCACGTCTTCAAAATCAATGCAGGCCACGCCGCGCAACTCGGCCACCAGCCGTTCAAGAACAACCGTGCCCACCTTGCGACCCAAGGCGAGGGGCATGTCCCGAAGCTGCGCCGCTGTGGTGATGCCTTGTGCGATCAGCTTGGCCTCGGTGGCTCTGCCCACGCCCCAGATCTCGCCCACGGGGATGCGCTGCATGACGTAATCGCGCACGTCATCCCGCATCAGGTTGCAGACACCGCCAAAGATCGGGTTCTTCTTGGCGGCGTAGTTCGCGAGCTTGGACAGCGTTTTGGTCGGCGCGATGCCTACGCAGGTCGGGATGCCGGTGGCACGGCGCACGGCGGCGCGCATGGCCGTGGCATGAGCTTCCATCCGCGAACCGAAGCCAGATAAGTCCACGAAAGTTTCGTCTATGCTGTAGACCTCGAAGCGCGGGGAGAAATCATGCAGCGTGTCCACGACGCGGCGACTCATGTCACCGTAAAGCGTGTAATTACTTGATAATGCTACAACTCCGTGTCGCTTCATCAAGTCGCGGATTTTGAAAACAGGGTCCCCCATGCGTATCCCGATGGCCTTAGACTCGTCCGAACGGGCGACTGCACACCCGTCGTTGTTGGATAGGACGATGACCGGAATACCATGCAATCTGGGGTCAAAAACCCGTTCGCACGACACATAGAAGTTGTTGCAGTCGATGAGCGCAATCGGCTTGTCGGACGGGACGATCATCGCCCTGTCATTCGATCGGCAGGCGGCGGAAAATCCCGGCCGCCACGCCCCAGATCTCTGTCGACTCGGTGCAGCGGATCGGCTTGTGCTGATCGTTGCGCGAGTGAGGATCAAGAAACCACTCGTCGCCTTGCTTGCGCAGCTTCTTCAGCGTGATCCCACCATCGACCAGGGCCAGCACAACGCGACCATTGCGTTTGCGCCCCGCACGGTCGATGGCGATTATGTCACCATCAAAGATGCCCTCGACCTCTAGGCTATCGCCGGAAATCCGCCAGAAAAACGTCGATGACTCGTGGCGGATGATCCACGCCATCGGGTCCACCAAATCCTCAAGATCGTCGGCAGCGGGGGACGGGAAACCGGCAGGCACCCGCGACAAGGCCAGCGGCACAAGGCGCTGGACGATTTCGATGCTGACGGGTTCAAGGGTAAGGGACATGACAGCCAGAACAATACAGGAACACCACCCATAGCGCAGCGCCCCCCTAGGCCGTCAACCTGCAAATCTAGGAACGGTTAAATCGTGATGGGGATAAGTAAAAATGGCGGCCAATGATCTGCATTGGCGGTCGGCTCTATCACTCTGAGCTATAGCGTATTTTCGCGTCTGCTCCGAAGTATTGGACCCAGCGGTTCAACACGTCCCGTGTTTCAGCTTGTGCGCGGCCAATCTCGGACTGAAGGCAATTCAGATAGCCTTCCGAGTCCTCGATGTAGGTCTGATACTGGTCGCGCACGATCTCGCGCAACTCTGGATCATCGGTTGGCGGTGCATAGGCGTAGGGAGGTTCGGGAGGAAGGCACCCTTGCGCGACCGCGCAGGGTGCCGACAAGGCAAGTGCCACAATGGCGAGGCGGATGATCACGGGCGGAAGGACACGCGGGTGCTGCCAAAGCCGTAGCCATGATCCGTTCGATACCGCTGGACGCCGTTGGTGTATTCCGCCTCGGTGCCGGGTTCGACCGTGATCTGAACACGAAAGTTCTTATACTCGGGGGTAGATACGCCCGTGTAGTAGTAGCTGGAGTCGCTGTTGAAGCCACCGCCGTAACCGATGCGGCGGCGTTCGTCATAACAGAAAACCTTGACCTCAGTGCGGTTGTCGCCGTCTACGTTGCGGCTGAAATGCTTGTTCTTGCCCTCGGGGCAGATCCAAGCATCGGAGCTGGTGCGGTTCGCAAAGCTGTAGTCGATGTTGTAGTTGGAGTATTCCTCCCCATCAGACATGGTGCAGGTGCCCACGGGCGATTTACCATCGCGCAGTCGGTCAATCATGTGGTCGTAGGCATCGCCACAGGTCGCCGGAAAGCCGCCTGCCATACACAGGATCAGCTTGCAGTCGATGTCATAAGCTTTGGCCTCGGTCGGTGCGGTGAAAGCTGCAAATGCTGCGACGACCGGAAAGAGGGCGGCGCTGATGCTACGGGTAATGCGCATGTCGTTTCCTCATAATTCAATGAGGGGAGAATAGCAGATAAATCCAGCAATGCCAAAGCATTAGGGTTTATGGGTCAGAACATAGGTCCCGACTTCAAGAACCACTTTCTGATGTATAGCGGTGAGTTCAGCCACCCATTCTAGGCCCAACTCACCAATGTTTTTGTGCTTCCCTACTAAACGAGCGTCTTAGCTCAATCGTAGTGGGGGCCGTCCACGGTAATGCTGGACAGATCAAGCCCATCTTGCATCAGGACGACAGAGAACCGTTTGAAAAACGAATAGAACTTCTGCGGTGCCATATTAATGTCAACAGCACGGACCACTTTGGCTGGATCGTCAAAGCTGCCTTTTTGCAGGTATACCAAAACGCCGGGTTCGCACTCTTTCCCGTGGTTCCCCCCAACTGTCAAACGATAGCCGATCACCCTCTCATCGCTTGTGGCGAGTCCCTCGCCCACGAGATACTGACCCATTTCTTCGGTGTCTGACCTGTCTGCGGCGACAGTTCCTTTATAATCGTTATACTGAACAGAAGCTGTAAAATCGGACATATTTCACTCCCGGCTCTCTTTGATAGATCTAGCTGACCAAGCTATCGCACAGGCCGCGAGTATGACAGGCAGTTTCGGTTTCAGGGACGACAGCGAGCTATCGTCATGCGGCTACATCCGTAGCGGCGGGACAAATCTGAAACGGTCGTGCCGTTGTCCAGCTCCGCCCGAATGCTCTCCTTCTGAACCTCTGTTAGTCTGGCAGGCCGTCCGATGATCTTACCTTGGGATCGCGCACGAGACATGCCCGCATGTGTCCGCTCAATCAGCAATTCCCGCTCAAACTGCGCGACTGCATTTAAGATGGTCATGGTGAATTGTCCGGCTGGACTGGTGAGGTCACTGCCTCCCAAAGCAAGACAGTGAACACGAACCTGCATCCCGGCCAAAAGATTCACGGTCTGAGCCACGTCCATCGCATCACGTCCCAAGCGGTCCATCTTTGTGACCACTAAAATGTCGCCCTGCTCTAGCCTGTCGATCAGACGGGCAAACATCGGACGCTGTTGTGCAGGGACACTTCCCGAAACAGTTTCAGAAATGATCCGATGCTTGGGGATCGTGAAGCCAGCCCCCTCCAACTCCTGCACCTGATTTTCGATTGTCTGCTGGACGGTCGAGACACGGACATACGCGAAGGTGCGGGACATGGATTAAACCGTTCAATAGGGCTGGTCCTAAGTTACATGGTCAAAACACCCACACAAGTCCCGTTTTGAACACCGGCTCCGCCCCCTGTTCAAAACCGTTCGGTTTCGAACAGGGGAACATGATGGCGTCGAGCTCAATCGGACCTTCGAATGAGGGCGGGCGGCGCCGGCCCATAAAGCTCACTCGGGCGCTTCAACCCCAAGACGTTCCAGCATCGACTTCATCTCGGCAATTTCCTGCTCCTGAGCCGCGATGATCTTTTCGGCCATTTCCTGAGTCTCGTGATCCTTGCCTTGCTCAAGCTCGACCTTCGCCATGTCGATGGCAGACTGATGGTGCGGGATCATCATCAGGAGAAAATCCGCATCGGCATTACCCGAGGAGGTCATGCCGTTCATGGATTCCATCATGGTGTCCATGGTCGCCATGTAGTCAGCCATGGGGCCTTCCGCATGAGCGGAATGGTCCATGCTTGATTGGGCCGTGGCAGGCGTCGTCAGCAGCGCGGCCATGGTGGCGGCCATAATGGTCTTTTTAGTCAGCATTTGCAGGATCTCCGTCTTGCTGGGTTAAGGTCACCGGGGCTTTGGGTCAGAAATGGGCGACGCTGATAAAGCCCGATCCCATGAGCGCCATCCATACGGCCATAGCAATCATCATGAGGTTCTCGGTCAGGGAAACGAAGCCGAGCGGCACGTTGCTCGATCCCCCGACGCAGGCACATTTCAACTCGCGGCGGTCGATATAGACCGCCTTGAGGACCGAGGCCGCGCCAACCGTTCCGATGAACAAGGCCACGGGCACAGACAGCCAGTTCAGAACACCCGCGATCATCAGAATGCCCGCGAAGCCTTCGGCGAAGGGATAGATGTAGGAATAGGGCACCCATCGTTTCGCAAGCAGATCATAGTTCAGGAACATCGTAGCGAAGCTTTCGACGTTCTGGAGCTTCAGCAGGGCAAGGATGACCATGCTGAACGCGATGAACCATTCAGCGGCGCGCATCGTGAAGGGCGTGCCGTAGACTGCCAGGCTCGTCGCTAGGGCCATGAGCAGCGTCATGCCGAACAGGGCAATGATCGGTTTGTAGGTGGTGGCCTTCGGGTCGGCGACGGACTTGCCGAAGTGGCGGCGCAGGTCGTCATAGCCCCCGATCCGGTCAGGGCCGATGAACACCTGTGGGGTGGTCTTCACCTGATGGTCCGCCTTGAAGGCATCCGTCTCTGCACGTGTCGTCAGCCAACGGTCCTCGATCTCGTATCCTTGCCGTTTCAGAAGATCCCTGGCCTTCAGCCCGTAAGGACAGAGATGCTTATCCATGACCATGCGATAGAGCGTGGCAACTTTGGGGGTATGCAGTGTGGCAGTCATGGCATCCGGCTTTCATAGGTCTGGTCCGGATGCTATATGGGGTCCGTACTATAGTACGGAGTCAAGACATGAATCTGACAATTAAACGGTTTGCGGATGAAGCCGATGTTGGCGTCGAAACGGTTCGTTTTTACCAGCGGAAAGGACTGCTGGAAGTTCCCGAAAAGGAAAATCCCGCCGGAGGCATAAGGCGCTATGGTGAGGGGGATGTGCGGAGATTGCGATTCATCCGTAAAGCCCAGCGGGCGGGCTTCACTCTCGAAGAGATAAAGACGCTGATCGAGTTGGACGCGAATTATGATCATGAACGGGCTCATGCGTTCGCGACGGCACGCCTACGTGCCCTGGACGCACAGATATCCGAATTGGAAAAGGCACGTGCGTCTTTGCGGTACCTGGCGGAACAATGCAAGCATCAGACCTCTGGCCCATGCCCGATCATTGCCGCTTTCGAAGCCTGAGCGACACCGAAATAAGAAATCATGGATATCCTCACTCCGGTTTTAGGCTTGTTCAGCGCTGCGTTCTTGGCGGCGACCCTGCTCCCCGCTCAGTCTGAAGCACTGCTTTATTATCTGGTGCGACAGGGCGAAGTGGCTGTGCCTGTCCTGTTTATCGCGGCAACGGCCGGAAACGTTCTTGGCTCTATGGTCAACTGGGGTCTCGGTCGAGAACTCAAGCGCTTCGAGGGGCGTCGGTGGTTTCCCGTGACACCTGCAAGGAGGGCGCAGGCCGAAGGCTGGTATCGCAAATGGGGTCGGTGGAGCCTGCTCCTGACATGGGTGCCTGTCATCGGCGATCCACTTGCCTTAGTCGCTGGTGTCCTTCGCGAACCATTCTGGACGTTTGTGCTTTTGGTGACAGTATCGAAGGCTGGGCGGTATCTTCTGATCCTGGCTATCGCCTAAGATGCTGAACGTCGGCTCCGTCCCATTTTCGGCGCGCAGAGCCCTCAGCTGCCATTTGCACCCCCTTAACCTCTCGCATCTGCAGCAGTTCACTCGCTGAAATCTAACCGATCATCTCGCGGACATTACCATGCTCGCTTTGGCAATGCTCATGGTTGCCCAGCACTTCAATCACACGGCAATCTGCGATGGTGCCGCAGGCGCATTGGCGCAGCATGCGTTCCAGCTCGCCTTGTAGCGACGTCAGGCGCGCAATGCGCGTCTTCACCTCGGCAAGCTGACGTGCGGTGATCCGGTCTACCTCAGCGCAGGACTGGTCGGGATTGTCCGACAGGCTGAGCAGGTCCCGGATCGCCTCCAACGGGAATCCGAGATCGCGCGAATGGCGGATGAATACCAGCCGGTCGACGCTCGCATGTTCATAGACACGCTGGTTTCCGGCCGATCGGTCGGCCTGCGGCAGCATCCCGATTTCCTCGTAATAGCGGATGGTCGGCACCTTGACGCCTGTAGCATCGCTCAACTTTCCAATGCTCAGCATGAGAAACCTCTTGAACCTCTAGTTGCTTGAGGAAGTAGTTTCCTGATTCGATGGATGCAAGATGCGGGAATCCGAAGAATGGCAGAGCGGCGCGAATGGACGGTGACAGGCATGGATTGCGCATCCTGCACCACGAAGGTGACGCGGGCGCTGGAACGGATGCCGGGCGTCAGCGATGTGAAGGTCGCTCTTATGGCCGAACGCTTGACGCTGGATCTGGAGGATGCAGCGCAAGGGGCGCTGGTCGAGGATGCGGTGCGTAAACTGGGCTTCGGTATTGCGCCGAAAGGACAGGATGCCCTGCGCAAAAAGGCTTTCATCCTGCCAGATGCAGAAATCGCGGCACCCGCGGGTCTGCAACCGGCGGCCTGTTCCGACGGCTGCCACGGCACGCATGCAAAGCATGACGATTCCGCCCGCGATAAGCACGATGGTCATGGACACACCCATGACGATCCCCCCGATCGTGGAAAGCCGTGGTATCGCACTGCGAAGGGTAAGCTGGTGATCCTGACCGGCGCGCTTCTGGGCGCCGCCTGGGGGATCGAGCTGTTAACCTCGGCCGAGCTTGGCTACTGGGCTTTCCTATTGGCCTGCCTTATCGGCGTTGCCCCTGTAGCCAAACGCGCGTTCGAGGCGCTTCGGATGGGCCAGCCTTTCACCATCGAGGCACTGATGACCATCGCCGCCATCGGTGCGCTTGCCATTGGCGCGGCGGAAGAAGCCGCACTGGTCGTGTTCCTGTTCGCCGTCGGAGAGGTGCTGGAAGGCGTCGCCACCGGAAAGGCCCGCGAGGGGATCAAGGCTCTGGCCAACCTCGTCCCCAAGACCGCGTTGCTGGAGATCGAAGGCCAAACCCGCACCGTGCCCGCCGATACGCTGGAAATCGGCCAGACCGTGCTCGTCCGTCCCGGCGACCGCATTCCGGCGGATGGCGAGATCGCGGAAGGCACCAGCGGCATCGACGAAAGCCCGGTCACCGGAGAGAGTGTGCCACTGGCCAAAACCGTGGGCGATGCGGTCTTCGCGGGCTCCATCAACACAGAGGCGGCGCTCCGGATCCGTGTAACGCGCGAGCCGTCCGACAACACCATCGCCCGCATCGTCCGATTGGTGGAGGACGCCGAGGAGGCCCGCGCCCCTACCGAGCGGTTCATCGACCGCTTCAGCCGCTGGTATATGCCCGCTGTGGTCGCGATCGCCGCGCTGGTCATCGTCGTGCCGCCGCTGGCGATGGGGGGCGACTGGGGCACCTGGACCTATCGCGGGTTGGCGCTGCTATTGATCGGCTGCCCTTGCGCATTGGTGATCTCGGTGCCCGCGTCCATCGCATCCGCGCTGTCGGCGGGGGCGCGGCGGGGTCTGCTGATGAAGGGCGGCGCGGTGATCGAGGCAGCGGCGAAGACCACCCATGTCGCCTTCGACAAGACCGGAACCCTGACGCAAGGCAAGCCGGTGGTGACGGATATCGTTCCTGCGACCGGCATTGCAGAGGCGGACCTGCTGGCCGTCGCCGCTGCGGTCGAGACAGGATCGAGCCATCCGTTGGCGCAGGCGATCCTGGCCCGTGCTGGGGCGCTGGCCCTGCCATCGCGCGATGGCAGGGCCATCCCGGGCAAAGGGGTGGAGGCGATGGTGGACGGCGCTAAGGCTTGGGTCGCCTCGCCGCGTCATGCCTCGGATCTTGGCGGGATCGACGGGATAGCCCTGCGCCGTGCGGTGCAGCTTGAAGATGAGGGCAAGACCGTCGTCGCCGTCTTCCGGGAACGCCAGCCCCTTGGCCTGATCGCGCTGCGGGACGAGCCGCGCACCGATGCCGCCGATGCCGTGCGGCAACTCAAGGCGATGGGCGTCGAGGCGGTGATGCTGACGGGCGACAACGCCCGCACAGCAGCGGCCATCGCGGGAGGCCTCGGCCTCGGTCACCGGGCGGAGATGATGCCGGAGGACAAATTGACCGCCATCCGCGACATGGGCGCGAGCGTTATGATGGTGGGCGACGGGATCAACGATGCCCCTGCACTGAAGCAGGCTGGAATCGGTGTTGCCATGGGTTCCGGCACCGATGTCGCGTTGGAGACGGCGGATGCTGCGATCCTGCGCGACCGTGTGACGGACGCACCCGCGATGATCCGTCTTGCCCGTGCCACGATGGGCAACATCCGCCAGAACGTGACACTGGCGCTCGGGCTGAAGGCCGTGTTCCTCGTGACCTCGGTGCTGGGGATCACCGGCCTGTGGATCGCGATCCTTGCAGATACCGGTGCGACGGTGCTGGTCACGCTGAACGCACTGCGTCTGCTCCGCTTCGATCCGACGAAGGAGGCATGATGCTATCGCTTGGCATCCTTGCCGCCTATCTGCTGCTCTTCGCCCTTGGGACGACCGAGGTGACACGGGTGACGGGGCGCTCCGTCTGGCTGTTCGGCCGCGCGAAAGGGGTGGACAGGATTGCCGCCTTCGGATTCCGCGCCGCCTTCGCACTTGCATTCCTTGGCGGTGCATTGGTGCCGCAAGACGGGCTTTCCGTTGGCCCGGTCGTTGCTGCTTTCGGCGGCATGATCGCCTTTGCCTCGCAAATGTCGATGGGAAGCTCCTGGCGTGTCGGAGCCGTCGCGGGAGAGACGGGTGAGCTGGTCACGGGTGGCATGTTCCGCCACAGCCGGAATCCTACCTTTCTCGGTCAGGCGTTGCTGCTGGCAGGGGTTGCGACGTCGATCCCTTCCATCCCGACTGTCCTTGCAGTGCTCCTATTCCTCGCCTCCGCGTCGATTCAAGTTCGCAGCGAGGAACGCCTCCTTGCGGCGAACGAGACCTACAACCGGTGGGCGGCAGAGACACCGCGATGGCTGCCCCGCGGGCCATTGAGATCGGCGGTGCAAAAGTCGGCCACGGTAGCGGCGGAATAATCCGGCCGCGGGCGGAGTAAAATCCGGCCACCTATCTTCCTTCTGCATTGAATGCCGGAGGGCCTGGGGATCTACACCGTGGAACTTTATCTGAGAGTTCGTCTGGCTTGTTCTGAAGGAATGAGCCGGCGTCAGGCTGCGAAGCATTTCAACATATCGCGCGACAGTGTCGCCAAGATGGTGTCGTATTCGACGCCGCCTGGCTATCAGCGGCAGCTGCCGATCCGGCGGCCGAAGCTGGATGCGTTCGTCTCGACGATCGATCATTGGCTCAATGAGGATGTGAAGGTGCCGCGCAAGCAGCGCCACACGGCCAAGCGGGTATTCGACCGCCTTCGTGACGAGCGCGGGTTCACCGGCGGCTATACGATCATCAAGGATTACATGCGTGAGCGGGATCAGCGCCGCCAGGAGGTGTTCGTGCCGCTGGCGCATCCGCCGGGCCATGGGCAGGCCGATTTTGGCGAAGCGATGGTGGTCATCGGCGGTGTGAAGCGGAAAGCGCATTTCTTCGTGTTGGATCTGCCGCATAGCGATGGCTGCTATGTGCGGGCCTATCCGGCGGCGGTATCGGAAGCCTGGATAGATGGCCACATCCACGCGTTCCGGTTCTTCGGGGGCGTGCCGCAATCGATCGTCTACGACAACGACCGCTGCCTTGTCGCCAAGATCCTGCCCGACGGCACGCGCAAGCGTGCGGCGCTGTTCAGCGGGTTTTTGTCCCACTACCTGATCCGGGATCGTTATGGCCGGCCAGGCAAGGGCAACGACAAGGGCAATGTCGAGGGGCTCGTTGGTTATGCCAGACGCAACTTCATGGTACCGATCCCGCAGTTTCCAACATGGGAGACGTTCAACGTCTGGCTGGAGGAGCAATGCCGCAAGCGCCAGCGCGATAAACTACGCGGGGAGAACGAGACGATCGCAGAACGGCTGCAGCGCGATCTTGCTATAATGCGTATGTTACCGGCGTCGCCTTTTGATGCCTGCGATCAGGCCGGCGTCAAGGTCACGGCCCAGTCACTGGTGCGCTACAAGACTAACGATTATTCCGTGCCTGTGGCCTACGGCCATCAGGATGTCTGGGTTCGGGGCTACGTTGATGAGGTGGTGATTGGCTGCCGTGGCGAGATCATCGCCCGTCATCCCCGGAGCTGGGAACGGGAGGACGTCGTCTTCGATCCTGTGCATTACCTGCCGCTGATCGAGCAGAAGATCAACTCGCTGGATCAGGCCGCACCTTTGCAGGGCTGGGATTTGCCGGAAGAGTTCGCCACGCTGCGCCGGCTGATGGAAGGTCGCATGGCCAAGCATGGCCGGCGTGAGTATGTGCAGGTCCTGCGCTTGCTGGAAAGCTTCGATCTCGCTGACCTGCATGCGGCAGTGAAGCAGGCCCTGCAGCTCGGAGCTATCGGATTCGACGCCGTCAAACATCTGATCTTGTGCCGTGTTGAGCGCCGACCGCCTAAACTGGACCTGTCGATCTATCCCTATCTGCCGAGGGCAACAGTCGAAACGACATCGGCGAAAGCCTATATGCGCCTTCTGTCGTCGGATGCAGGAGAAGCAGCATGACCGCCGAAGCACCCGAGATCCTGCTTGCCCACTACCTCAAGACCCTGAAGTTGCCGACATTCCAGCGCGAGCACCAGAAACTGGCCCGGCTATGCGCCACCGAAGGCGCAGGTCACGTCGGATACCTCGGCTCTCCGAAAGGGAAATGATCGAACGCGATCGCCGCAAGGTCGAACGTCGGATCAAGGCGGCCAAATTCCCGGTCGTCAAAAGCCTGGATAGTTTTGACTTCACCGCCATCCCGAAGCTCAACAAGATGCAGGTGCTGGAACTGGCCCGATGTGAGTGGATAGAGCGACGCGAGAACGTCATCGCTCTCGGCCCCAGTGGAACGGGCAAGACGCATGTCGCACTCGGTCTCGGCTTGGCCGCCTGTCAGAAAGGCCTGTCCGTTGGCTTCACCACGGCCGCCGCTCTGGTCAGCGAGATGATGGAGGCGCGTGACGAGCGGCGACTCCTCCGCTTCCAGAAGCAGATGGCCGCCTACCAGCTACTCATCATCGACGAGTTGGGCTTCGTGCCGCTCTCCAAGACCGGCGCAGAGTTGCTGTTCGAGCTGATATCGCAGCGCTACGAGCGGGGCGCCACCCTGATCACCAGCAATCTTCCGTTTGACGAGTGGACGGAAACCCTGGGCTCCGAACGTCTGACGGGTGCCCTGCTGGACCGTATCACCCATCACGTCAGCATCCTCGAGATGAACGGCGACAGCTATCGTCTCGCCCAAAGCCGTGCCCGAAAGCCAGGCTGAAACCCTTCCCCGAAATCGCAACGCATGTATGAGACCCCCGCTCGGGCTCCGCCCTCCCGGAGGTCTCATACATGCGCCGAAGGTGGCCTGGTTTTACTCCGCCGAATGGCCGGTTTTTACTCCGGCGTTGACAGATGATGAGGCCCAATGCCAAAAGGGCGCACCCTGCGGCCAGCACGGGTCGTCCGCCAAAGCGCGCGATGGCTCCACCCACCTGTGGCGACACCATTCCGGCGCAGGCCAGTGCCGCCGAGATTGCACCCACCACCCACGGCAATGACCAGCCCGTATCTGCCACGATGGGCGCCGCGAGCACCGCCATCAGGTAGTAGCTGCTGCCCCAGGCGAATATCTGCACGATGCCAAGGGCGGAAATGACCGGCCAGCGTCGTGTCGTCACGTCGCGGACGTCTGATTGACACGCGCGGACAGTTCCGCCGCCGTCTCTTTCCGCTCGCTGTAACGGTCGGTCAGGTCGGGACGGTCACGGGTCAGGAGGGTAAAGCGCACGAGTTCCTCCATCACGTCCACGATCCGGTCATAGAAGGGGGTTGCGTGCATGCGCCCCGCTTCATCGAACTCCTGAAACGCTTTCGGAACGGAGGACTGGTTCGGGATCGTCACCATCCGCATCCAGCGCCCCAAGATGCGCATCTGGTTCAACGCGTTGAAGCTTTGCGAGCCGCCCGACACCTGCATCAGCGCCAGCGTCCGACCCTGAGTGGGGCGGACAGATCCGAGTGTCAGAGGGATCCAGTCGATCTGCGACTTCATCACGCCGGTCATCGCACCGTGCCGTTCGGGGCTGGTCCAGACCTGCCCCTCGGACCAGAGGCACAGATCGCGCAACTCCTGCACCTTGGGATGGTCGGCCCCGGCGTCATCCGGCAACGGCAAGCCATCGGCGTGGAAAATGCGCGTCTCGCAGCCGAAGTGGCGCAGCAACCGCTCGGCCTCAAGCGTAGCAAGGCGGCTGTAGGACCTTTCGCGCAACGAGCCATAGAGCAGGAGGATGCGCGGAGGGGGACCGTCGATCTGCGGCAGACGCAGGGCATCAGGTGACAGGTTCGGCAGGTCGGGGATCATGGGCGGGCTTCCTTCAACGCGGCATCATCCGGGAACCAGTGCCTGCCGAGGCGCAGGGCAACGCTGACAAGAAGGATCAGCACCGGCACCTCCACCAGCGGGCCGATGACGGCGGCAAAGGCGACGGGCGAGGCCAGACCGTAGGCCGCGATGGCGACGGCAATCGCCAGTTCGAAGTTGTTGCCCGCCGCCGTGAAGGCGATGGCCGTGGTGCGCGGATAGTCCTTGGCGATCCAGCGACCCATCGCAAAGCTGACGAGGAACTGCACGGCGAAGTAGATCACCAGCGGAACCGCAATCCGCAGCGCGTCCAGCGGCAGGCGCAACACGTCGCCGCCTTTGAGGCTGAACATGGCGACGATGGTGAACAGCAGAGCGACCAGCGTCAGCGGGCCGATCTTCGGCAAGAATGTGTCCTGATACCAGCGCTCGCCCTTGCGGGCGATCAGGACGCGGCGCGTCACGAAGCCCGCGAGGAAGGGCAGGCCGAGATAGATCAGCACGGCCTCGGTCACCGTCCAGAATCCTACGTCGATCACGCTGCCTTCCAGCCCGAACAGGGGCGGCAGGACAGTTAGGAAGAACCATGCGTAGGCTGAGAAGAACAGGATCTGGAAGATCGAGTTGAAGGCCACCAGCCCCGCGACATACTGGTTGTCGCCCCGTGCAAGCTGGTTCCAGACCAGCACCATGGCGATGCAGCGGGCAAGCCCGATCAGGATCAGGCCCGTCATGTATTCCGGCTGGTCGCGCAGGAAGATCACCGCCAGCACGAACATCAGCACCGGCCCAATGATCCAGTTTTGCACCAGCGACAACACCAGAACGCGCTTGTCGGCAAAGACCTGTGGCAGTTCTTCGTAGCGCACCTTCGCCAGCGGCGGATACATCATCAGGATCAGGCCGATGGCGATGGGAATGTTGGTGGAGCCGACCGACATGGCGTTCAGCGCATCCGGCAGGCCCGTGAACACAGAGCCGAGCAAGATGCCAAGCGCCATCGCCGCGAAGATCCACAGTGTCAGATAGCGGTCGAGGAAAGACAGGCGCTGCATCATGCGCTCCGCACGCGATTGCCCTGCTCGTCCACGACTTGCTCGCCATCTTCCTTGCTGAAGGCGGCTTGCTGTGCGGGCAGAAGGTCCAGCACGGCTTCGGACGGACGGCACAGCCGGACGCCCTGCGGGCTGACGACGATGGGCCGATTGATGAGGATCGGATGCGCCATCATCGCGTCGATCAGGGCATCATCAGGCAGCGCGGGATCATCCAGACCAAGGTCGGCATAGGGTATGCCCTTTGCGCGCAACAGGGCGCGGGGTGTGATCCCCATCCGTTCGATAAGCTGCACCAGCAACGCCCGCGACGGCGGCGTCTTCAGATACTCGACCACATGCGGCTCAATGCCCGCGTTGCGGATCATCGCCAGCGTATTGCGCGACGTGCCGCAGGCAGGGTTGTGATAGATCACGATGTCCATGGTCATACAGCCTCGGGCTTTGCGCTGGTCGAGCCTTCGGAACGACCGATTTGGTGAAGATGCGAGGTCAGGCTGGCAGAATCGAGGCTGGACACCGGCAGTTCCTTAAAAAGGCCAATGCGTGTTTTGACGTAACGAAGGGCTTCGATGAAGGCCAGTTCACGCTCCAACTCTGTCCCTTGGGCAGCAGCCGGGTCCGTGATGCCCCAATGGGCCGAGACAGGCTGGCCGGGCCAGAACGGGCAGACTTCTCCTGCCGCGTCGTCGCAGACCGTGAAGATGAAATCCATCTTCGGCGCATCGGGACCGGCAAATTCATCCCAGCTTTTCGAGCGCAATCCATCGGTCGGATAGTGGTAATTGCGCAGCAGGTTTAGGGCCATGGGATGCACATCGCCTTTCGGTTGGCTTCCAGCCGAAAAGGCACGGAAGCGACCCTCGCCGTCCTTGTTCAACACACTTTCCGCGATGATGGACCGGGCAGAGTTCCCCGTGCAGAGGAACAGGACATTGTAGATGGGATCAGACATTTTCTCTCTCCTTCGAGGGAAAGCAGGGGGAAGCATCCAAAGCGGGGGCACAGATTTCCGGATGGCCTTGGCAGCAGTCATGCAGCAGGAATTGGATCAAACCTGTGAAGGCCGGATAGACGGCGCTGTAGATGATGAAACGCCCGTCACGGCGGGACTGAACAAGGCCAGCATGTTCCAGATGGGTCAGGTGAAACGACAGACGCGAAGTGGTTGCGCCTATGACTTCACCGATAGAGCCCGCGGCCATGCCGTCCGGTCCGGCTTGGACGAGCAGACGCACGATACGAAGGCGGGTTTCCTGGGACAGAGCAGCAAAGGCGACAAGTGCGCGGTCTTCTTCCATCGAATCAACCTCTCAACGATTATTGATACAATGATTGGTGAAGGTCATCTGTGCAAGAGAGATTGATAGCTGGTTCGGCATAAAGCTTGCCATTCTTGTTCAACACCATCATTACAACACCAAAAGGATGGTTGTAATGAATCAGGATGAAGCTCTCCGTGGGTTTGCAGCGATTGCACAGGAAACGCGCCTGAGGATCATCCGGGCGCTGGTGACGGCCGGAGCGGATGGGCTTGCGTCTGGAGCCATTGCCGACAGCCTCGACGGCTCGCCTCAACGAACGTCCTTCCATCTGAAGGAGTTGGAGAATGCCGGGCTGATCCAGAGCCGCCGCGAAGGCAAATCCATCATCTACAGTGCAAAGTTCTCGGCGCTATCGTCCTTGGTGGCATTCCTCATGCACGACTGTTGCCACGGCCACTGCAAACACTGCGATGACGCCATCGCGCTGTTTGCAAAATGTGAAGGACGGCCAACAGGCCCGATCCACTGATCTTACCCTTCCCATAATGACTGTGGCTGGCGTCTGGACCACGGCAAGGAAATGACATGCGCGATATTCTCGAACGGCAACAGGTGTGGATCTACTTTGCGGCTGTCGCCCTTGCCGCGATCGTTGGATTTGCCGTGTCAGGCACAGGCGAACTGGAAGGCGCGATCAATCCCGCACTCGCCTTTATGCTGTTCGTCACCTTTCTGCAGGTGCCGTTGCCAGAGATTGGCCGAGGATTCCGAGAAACACGGTTTCTGGGTGCCCTTCTCGTCAGCAACTTCATCTGCGTTCCGATCCTTGCCTTCCTGCTGTCCCGCCTTGCCATAGACGACGCATTGCTGCGCCTTGGCATCCTCATGGTGCTGCTCACACCCTGCATCGATTACGTGATCACCTTTGCCCATTTGGGGCGGGCGGATGCACGACTGCTGCTGTCATCAACGCCGATCCTGCTGCTGGTGCAGATGGCCCTGCTGCCGATTTACCTGGGCGTATTCCTTGGCGACGAAGCTGCCGACCTCGTGCGTGTCGGCCCGTTCGTGCATGCGTTTGTGTGGCTGATCGCCGTGCCGCTGATCTGCGCGGGCACTGTCCAGCTTTGGGCCGCGCGACATACGACAGGACAGCGCGTCAGCGACATTCTGGGGCTTCTTCCGGTCCCCGCGACGGCTGTGGTCCTGTTCCTCGTCGTGGCCGCCACGGTTCCGGTTCTGGGAGCCGCCAGCCGTCATGCACTATCCGCCCTGCCCATCTACATCGCGTTTGCCGTCATCGCTCCATTCATCGGCTGGGGCGTTGCACGGGCCTTCGGGCTTCAACCTGTTGCAGGACGGGCTGTGTCCTTCTCGACAGCAACCCGAAACTCCCTTGTCGTGCTGCCGTTGGCCCTTGCTGTTCCGGGTGCGATCCCCGTGCTTCCGGCTGTGATCGTGACGCAGACTTTGGTCGAGCTGATAGCCGAGTTGGTTTACATCCGCGTTCTTCCACGCTTTGGGAAAAACGCGGATGAGGCGAAGGTTCATGCTTGCTGAATGGCAGGAATGTCCCATCCCATGCCATTCCTGCGGGCCACAGGCCCGCCACGGGTGCGGGGTCTGCTCGTGGGACCAAGCTGCCCTTCGCTGCATTGGCACCATAGTAAGCCTCCTGAGGCCGCTATGTGCTCGAAGCGGACATAGCTTCCCCAGCACTACTCGGTTTCGCCGATTGTCGTTACCGACACAAGTTCCGTCATATGACAACATACTGATGCAGCGCCGTGACGCCCCAGAAATTGATGCGCCAATCGCGTTAAGTAGGGAAATTACACCTAGAAGCCAAGTGTTACTGTATGAAATACCTGTTGAGCGTCGCGATCTAAACCCAGTATGTCAGCAAGATAGTCATCGACAGTCGCTGGTGTTATATGAGTTTTGACGCCATACGCTGTTGCAATGACGAGGAGATACTGCGCCATTCTGCCTACGTCGAAGTAAAGGTTGCGCAAAGCACGTTCGTGTCGGTAGCGCCACTGGAAACGCCGAAAATCAGCGGTTAATAGAATAGTGCAAGCTGCGGTCAGCGCCTGCTCATGGCCTATTAGCCCCTTACAAATTTCTTGCCGAAATAGTCCAGACCGATTTAGGCGAAGCCGATCTTGGCTGATACTGTAAAAATAGATACCGGCTTCAAGACCAGGCACATCAAAAATAGCAATGTACGGGTCGAACGCAAAACCCACACCGTGAAGAATATTATGAATATGCTCTTCAACATCCGGCACATGATAGCGGCGAGATACTGAGAAGCCGTTGGCCAACAAACCATGGAGTATTTCCGATGTTAGCTCGCCGTTAGAAGTCATCGAAAGTGTTGTTTTTCGCGACGCGAGAACATCTCCTACATTACACTTTGGTGGGATTGGTGCCGGCGCCCCTATGAAGCTGTTCTCACTGGCGTCCACGAGCTCGGGCAAGGGAAGTTCCTTGTCTACCAGCATCTGCTTAAGCGCATTGCACCGAAGATCTTCGTAGTTCTCGCCTTCATCAAGAAACGTGTCCCTAATAGACCAATGATAGTAGCTCAAGGCCAAGGCCCAGTTTCGCTCTTTCCAGTGGTTTAGACTCCCAGTAGCGCTTGCTGTCTTTGATTCTGCTGTAGGTCCGATGAGGTCGAGTGCCGTCAAAGCCTCAAGCTGTTTCTTACCAAGGCCTTTATCCGAAAAAAGTGCGTCGAGTAGATCTTGCTTCCGCATACGATAACGCTTTTGCTCAGATGCGTCACTAATTTGAACCTCTCCGAGCGGCTCAACTTTGTTGGGCCTTATCGTAACAAGTGGATTCCAATAGCTCATCAATCAGCCTCATAAACGAAGACTTTTGAATTTCTAGTGCGTTGGTTTCCAGAACCTCCGATCGCAGCGCCGTAGATTACGCCTTCAACAAGTGGATCCAATCTGAGAAGTTCTCCAACTTTTCGGTCATTGAGCCCATGTTGCACTAAACAGTTCACGCGAAGAGCTTTTGCAGAGATATCCATGGTCCCGCATATGTGCCCAACGTCCATGTAGATCGCCCGGAAGCTTCGTGGTTCCCGATACCGATACATGCTTCGCTCAAAGACGCTTGTCATCACGACGACGCCGTCGACAGCAAACGATGCTCGCAACGGCCCCGAAAATAGTTTCATCATTTGATCGTGAGAGTCTTCGAATTCTGCGATCCTATCAAGCGAAACATCGAGAACGTTATAGTGGTAAATGCCGGGATTAAGTCCCTCAATGGATGCGGCAAAAAGATAGGCTTCGGTTGGATGCCGCGACCCTCCAGAAGGACTAGTCTTGCCTATAGCATCGGCCATTAGGCGGGAATTGGTCGCGAGTTGGCGAGATCTCAGTTTTCCAAAAACTACAGATAGAAGTGCAAGGCATCGCGAGCGGTCTAAGCGCTCTAGACCAGGGTCGCCGTTCCACAAGTCTACGAAAGGCTCTTTGAGGTCTTGGAGCACGTCAGCGGCTAATGGCGCAGGAATGCGATTTGGCGCATCAGCAAAGTACTTCGCTCGCTCCAAGTCTGGTTCTGTTTGGACATACTGAACCATCCTTTGGTAATCAATTTCTCTTCCGTCTACCGAATAATCCGCAAACGGGTAATTTAATGTCGCGACGTGGTAGTCAGCAGAGTCAACCCAGCCATATTCGGCCCAAGCCTTAAACAGCGCAGAATATCGACAATGGTCTGTATCGTCTGGCGGCACTAGAAGACGGAGCTGACTGAGTTGCGCAACTGTCTCATCCAGGAGAGACCGATCCAAGGCATACCGATTAGCGAGTGCGGCGCAGATAGCCTCTACGTTGCCGCCGTCCATAAATGCAATCAGAACTGCAGTTGCAACTTGCGAGCATCGAAACCGTACGCAGCTTACCAAGTCAATCGCGAGCCATCCTGAGCCGTCGCCCGCGCTAGGATAGAGCCGCAACCCGCTGTGGGTTACCAGCTCATCGGTGCTCCAGTTCATTCTCACTGAGAATTCCACCGACGACTTTATTCAGAAGCATCTGATTCGTCTTTGGCTTGCTCCCTTAGAGTCCACGGTTCGGCTTTCATTTGCTTGAGAGCAGAAATTGGCTCCCCAAGTACCTCGATAATGAATATATCGCTTTTCTCACTGTCGCGACGGATCCGGACGAGGTCTTCACTGCTGTCAGGTGCGGTCATGGCGTTAGCTCCAATTAAATAAAAACGAGCAAACAATGCGATCAGTTTCTGCAGAGGGCAAACGAGAGCTGCAGGTAAAGATCGACCAGCCGATTGAGCCACAGAATTTCATTTCTAGCAAGAAAAACGTGATGGTTTGGAGGCGGCATAAGTAGCGAATGGCTTTTACGGTTGTGCGGGTACCGTGTTCAGGCCGTCGGGCTACTTTCTGTCCGAGCTTAATGTTGCGCCGCGCACGAATGTCCGAGGGGAGGTTGGAAGCGGTCCGCTGCACTTACAGGACTCTAGATCAACCTGACCGTCATCTATGGGCTCTTTGCGGTAGTTTTGCGTGACGAACGAGGCAGAGACGTCTGACACACTGTCGGTGCTTTCCGAAGTCCTTGCATCGTGCCGAGGCAGATCCGTCTGCGAATCTACAATCTTTGTGAACACCGCGCAAAACTACCTTTTGCGTCACGAAACTACCTCGTGCGTGTTCCGACATTCCCGTTTGCGCCCCTCTGCTCCGCCAGTGGCGAAGCCATCCGTGCTTTTCACTTTGGATGACCTCATGTCATCCGAAGGGCAAAGCAGGGTGGGCGCAGCCCGACCTGCGGCCGGACGGTGATCTGACACACGGGGCCGGAGCGGTGAAATTGG
The DNA here is from genome assembly GCF_004959935.1 of Falsirhodobacter xinxiangensis. Taxonomy (GTDB): domain Bacteria; phylum Pseudomonadota; class Alphaproteobacteria; order Rhodobacterales; family Rhodobacteraceae; genus Falsirhodobacter; species Falsirhodobacter xinxiangensis. Next base: position 32,351 of record NZ_SMYN01000024.1, read on the forward strand.
GAGGGACCCGCGCCGTGGCGCGGGAGGAACCGGATTTCTCCGTGGAGGCTGACGCGGAGCGGCACCAGAGCCCGTGTTCAGAGCGTCGGCCGGATGGCAGGCGGACCAAGCGAACAGAAAAGGTGTCAGGCGCGCCAGAGCGGAGCGGAGGCGCGGCTGTCCTTCGGATCAGCGATCGCGGCCTCTACCGCGATCTCCGCATCAGCTTCCGTCGTTGCAGGGCAGGGGGTTANCTCTACCGCGATCTCCGCATCAGCTTCCGTCGTTGCAGGGCAGGGGGTTAAGGTGGAAAAGAGCCCAATTTGCGGTCGTTCGCGCTTTGCTGTAATCCTTCTGCATGAGCACATGGCGTCCTGCATCTAGAATACGGCTCAAGGCGTTGGGCCTGCATTGGCGCGACGGTCGGCTGCTTGCGGCTGAAGTTCTCGATGACGCGGGGCGCGTGAAAGGCGTGCTGCCTCTCGGTGGAACAGTCGAGTTTGGCGAAACGGTAGAGGTTGCTGTCGTTCGAGAGTTCCAAGAGGAACTAGGGATCACGGTGAAAGCTGTTTCACCCCCTACGTTCATGGAGAACATTTTCGTTCATGAAGGCAGTCTTGGACATGAGATTGTTGCAATCTTCGACGTGTCTTTTCCGCCCAACACCCTTGTCGCAGAAGAGCGCATCCAATTCACTGAAGACAGTGGGACCATATGCTTCGCGGAATGGTTCTCGCTGGATAGCTTAGATCTTCCAGATGGCCCGCAGCTTTATCCTTCAGGACTGAAAGCGCATCTTCTCGGGAAAGGCTGACCGGCAGCTCCGCCCCACGAGCAGACTCCGCGCCGGTTGCGTGTCGGGTGCTACTCTGAACCGGTGAGGATGGGACTGAGCCGACATAGATCGGCCGTAGCGCAATCGTGGCTAGACGGCTTATGCTTGCGAGGTAAGCTCGGATAGTGTTGCCGTTGCGCTAGTTTTCTAAGACCATCGCTTGCAAGCAAGGAGTCAGGCCCGTGCCCAGAACGTTGGGAGTGCCAACGAAGAGGTGGGATTGAAAGGTGGCAGATAACTCGTTTGTTCATCCCGATAGTCATGCCTTGGACGATTGGCCCCTTTACGGTCCGCAGGATGAACGGATTGCGATGATGGTAAGCCGGCTTGCACACGATGGCGGGATGCGGCTCGACGATATAGAAGCGTTGATTGTAGGTGTGCTCGAGGACCAAATTAAGTTGTTGAGCAAAGATAAGTAAATCGAATAAAGGCTGGTGACTTGCCCCCCGGAACGTCCCTCGGTTTGATGTAGAGTTTGCTTCACCACTGCGCTGCTCCCCAACCTTGGACCGCCGGATACTGGAGTTTTCCGGCTTGGTCATGGCGACGGGCTGGCTGCGTCGCCGGGATAGTGCATCGCGATCAGGACGTTATATCCGATCGCGCTGTAGGGTCGGTCTTCATTGTAGTGTCGACGCCAATCCTCCTGCTTTTCCCGTGCATCCGCAAGGCTCATGAACCAGTGCACGTTCAGGCATTCGGACCGGAGCTTGCTGTTGAACGCCTCGATGAAGCCGTTATCCGTTGGCTTGCCGGGGCGTGAGAAGTCCAGGGTGACGTCGTTGGCATAGGCCCACAGATCGAGGTCTCGGGAAATGAATTCACTGCCGTTCTCGACCCGGATCGTCCTGGGATAGCCGAGTTGGGCGCAGACCCGTTCCAATGTCTGGACCACATCTTTGCCGCGGTAGGTGAAGCGCGGATCGGCAGCCGGACAGAAGCGGGAATGCGTATCGATGATCGTCAGGATGCGCAGCTTGTTGCCCAGGGCCAGCTGGTCATGGACAAAATCCTTGGCCCAGACATCGTTCGGCCCGAGGGCCTCGGCGCGATCCTCGCGCAGCGTCGCCTTGACCCGCCGCTTCGGATGCTTGTTGCGCAACTGGAGACCCAACTCGTTGTAAATCCTTCGGGTCTTCTTGATGTTCACCTGCCAACCCTCCCGTCGCAGCAAGACGTGGATGCGCCGGTATCCGTATCGCACCCGCGTTTGGCAGATCTCCCTGATCCTCAGTTCCAAGGCGGCCTGCCCGGTTCGGCGGGATTTGTAATGGTAGCTCGATGGGTCGAAGCGCAGGGCCCCACACGCCCGGCGGATCGACACACCCCAGTCCACCAACATCCCATCAACCAGTTCCCGTGTGCGGGCAGGCCTCAAAGCTTTCGGCGGATGACGTCCGTTCGCATGTTCTCTCGAACCGATGGCGTTCACATGCTCACCATCTCCCGGTCCAGCGTCAGGTCAGCCACGATCTTCTTCAGCCGGCTGTTCTCGTCTTCCAGCGCCTTCAGCCGCCGCATCTCGTCCGGCAGCAGCCCGCCATAGCGCTTCTTCCAGTTGAAGTAGGTCGCCTGGCTGATCCCGGCCTTGCGGCAGATCTCCGCGACCGGCGTTCCCTCCTCGCCCTGCTTCAGGATGAACGCCTTCTGCGCCTCCGTGAACTTCGATGCCTTCATCGTTCAGCTCCTCTCCCAGCCAGGAAAGATTAGCCGAAAACTCCAGCTTCAAACGGTCCAGTTCTCAGGGGGCAGAGCACGTGTATGACTTTGCTAAGCGGTCGAAGCGGACGTTTGCCCTGCCACCATGTATCAGCCGCGCTGTACCAAGTGCCCGGCCATCTTTACCAAGGGTAGGTCCTGAAGGACTGAGACGAACAGAACGCAAATCAGAACAAAGGAACCGACAAAGGCATAGTCTATGCCTCCGATTTCTACACCGAATGGGACGCTCAGGGCAACGGCAACCGTTTTCAGGGCAAAATAGAACGTCGCGGTCATGTAGACATGGTCGCGGAGGGTCATCAAAATGCGCGCAGGCTTGGTGTAGTTTTTAGCTCTGAAGGCTCGACACTCCTGCCGAGTCTTGGCCCAGTACGAACCCTTGTCGGTTTCGAGACTGTCCCTCCCGTCATTTCCCGACATCCCCTCGGGCTCCTGCGGTATCGGACGATGATCACAGTTCGCTTCTGGGATGGAAGCCGTTGAAGCGGCCTCTAGCAGGCTGCTGAAAAACTCCTGCCTCGACGC
>NZ_SMYN01000025.1 GCF_004959935.1 Falsirhodobacter xinxiangensis
GCGGCACGGGTGCGCATTCCAGTTCTCCTTTTCGTCACGGAACTTTGTTTCCCGCCCGACACGCGGGCGCAACCCCCGATGCGACGCCAATGCTTGAGTTTCCGCCCCCCGCTGCCTACACCTTGACGAAACGGAGGTCCCAATGCGCATCCAGAAGAACCTTGCCGACACGATCGGCAACACGCCCCTGATCAGGCTGAACAAAGCTTCGGAGATCACCGGATGCGAGATCCTGGGCAAGGCGGAGTTCCTCAATCCCGGCCAATCGGTCAAGGACCGCGCCGCGCTCTACATCATCCGCGACGCGATCGCACGCGGGGCGCTGAAGCCCGGCGGCACCATCGTCGAAGGCACTGCCGGCAATACGGGAATCGGCCTCGCGCTGGTTGGCGCCTCGATGGGCTTTCGCACGGTCATCGTGATCCCTGAAACCCAGAGCCAAGAGAAAAAGGACATGATCCGCCTTGCCGGGGCGGAACTGGTCCAGGTTCCCGCGGCGCCCTACAAGAACCCCAACAACTATGTCCGGTATTCCCAACGGTTGGCCGAGGCGATGGCGAAGACCGAGCCGAACGGCGCGATCTGGGCCAACCAGTTCGACAACACCGCCAACCGCCTCGCCCATATCGAGACCACCGGGCCGGAGATATGGGAGCAGACCGAGGGCCGCGTGAACGGCTTCGTCTCGGCGGTCGGATCGGGCGGAACGCTGGCGGGCGTCGGGCTTGCACTGCAACCCAAGGGCGTCAAGATCGGCCTTGCCGACCCCGAGGGCGCGGCCCTCCATGCCTATTACACCACCGGCGCATTCGATGCCCCCGGCACCTCGATCACCGAAGGGATCGGTCAGGGACGCATCACAGCGAACCTCGAAGGCTTCACCCCCGATTACAGCTGGCGCATCCCCGATGCCGAGGCGCTGCCCATCGTCTTCGACCTGCTTCAGGACGAAGGCCTGTGCGTGGGCGGATCGTCGGGCATCAACATTGCCGGAGCCATCCGCATGGCGCAGGAGATGGGACCGGGCCACACCATCGTCACCATCCTGTGCGATTATGGCAACCGGTATCAGTCCAAGCTGTTCAATCCGGATTTCCTGAAGGCCAAGGGCCTGCCAGTGCCCGAATGGCTGGACCGCGCGCCCGAACCGCTGCCCACGGTGTTCCAGGACGCCTGACCCCTTGCGGGCCGCCCCGCCGCGCCCTATCTGACGGGGTGGCGGGTTTCTGCTCTTCGCGTGCGAGGTCCTTTTCCAGTGGCCGATAAGCATTTCCGAGGGGGCTGGCTCTGTCAGGATCCTGGTCCTGATACCTGGCTCCCACCTGATTTTTCAGGCTCTCGGGAAATTCAAACCTTCACGGTTGCTGCGGTTCCCGCCACCCACGCCCCATAAAAAAGGGGCGGCTTTCGCCACCCCCAAGTCAGTCTTCTTGCGTAGAACGGGTTCCTTAGAACCCGTAGACCAGCGACACGCCCAGCGTGTTGTTGGTGCGCTTTTGCGTGCCGGTGCGCGCTTCGTTGTAGTCCGACAGATAGCTGACGCGGGTCGAGAACGCTTCGGTGATGCGGAAGTTCACACCCAGATCGTTGTTGGCGCGCAGCGCTTCGTCCGAGTCCAGAACGTCAGTATCGTTGGTGATGAACACGTTGTCGTTGATCTTCCAATACAGGCGCGACGACGCGACATAGCCGACTTCGCTTTCCGAACGCCCGTCACCGAACTTCAGGTAGGACTGACCGACACCGGCCTGAACGCGCCATGCCAGATCCGGGGTATCGAAAATGCGGATACCCGGGCCCACGCCGATGAAGGCGTCCTGTTCGACCGAATCCGAGATGATCTGGTCGCGCTGGGCCTGCGTCAGGTCGTCCGCGACGCCGATGCCGGTCAGGCCGTTGTCGCTGGCGAAATCGCGAGCTTCGGAGTTGGTGACCTCGTCTGCCAGACCGTCGGTCCGCACACGGCCCATCACGAAGCCATAGAAGCGGTCGTTGATGTTGTAGATACCATCATACACGCCGAAGACGTCTTCACGCGACGCTTGACCGTCGTCATCCTCGGAGAAGTTCATCAGGAACGACAGGTTCTGCGAGAACTGACCATAAGAGTGCGTCAGGCGCGCGCCGATGTTCAGGTTCTGCCCTTCGCTGTTGCCCGATTGTCCGGCATAGCCAAGCGACGCACTGCCCGACAGACCTTCGCGATAGTTAGGCGAGCCGAAGCGGTATTCATCATTGGCGCGGTCGAACTGCTGCTGGACTTGGAAGTTCTGCAGGTCGATCTGGTCGTCGATCGCATTCGGGTTCACGATCGTGTCCGCTGCCGACTGAGCGAATGCCGGAACCGCCAGCATCAGAGCCAGTGCGGAAACGCCCGCGATCTTGAGGTTCTTCTTCATCTTCCTGTCCTTTCAAACCGGATTATCCCGAGCCTTCTTGCAAGGGATGGCCGTTTACCTCGTGCCGTGAACGAAAGTAGACGCTAGGGCCGGTCAATCCACCCCGCCGCCTCCGATGGATTTTTTTACAATCGGCGGGAACCTGAAGCGTTTAAGCGGCAGAACAGGCCAATTTTGGCGCATTTTGAAGAAAAATCATCAATATGACGCAACGTAACGTAACGGTTGTGCTGCGCACGCTCCGTTATTCAAAGGCTGCGAGGGATCAATTCTCCCCCGCCTCTGTTGCAAATTTCGTGCCAAATCCGGGCCGCGGTAGGATTTCGTGAAGCGCCTTGTTGCCCAAATGGCACACAAAAAAACACCCGCGACGATTGTCGCGGGTGCAAAACGGATCGCTTTCGAAGACCTGGGCTCAGAACGCTTCGGGCTTTGCCTCGCGCGCCATGTGATCCAGCACGGCATTCACGAATTTCGGCTCCTTGCCATCGGGGAAGAAGGCCTTGGCGATATCGACGAATTCGTTGATCACCACCTTGGGGGGCGTATTGCCCTCCACCATCTCGGCCCCCGCGGCGCGGAACAGTGCCCGCAGCACCGAGTCGATGCGGTCGATCGGCCATTTCGCCACCAGCGCACGGTCGGTCATCTGGTCGATCAGCGCCTGACGGTTCACTGCAACATCGACCAGATGCTTGAAATGCGTCGGATCGCCGTCTGCCATCTCCTCGCCGTCATAGACGGCGCCGAAACGATGCGTGGTAAATTCGCGCACCACGGTTTCCACCGTCTGGCCGCGCTGCTCCATCTGGAACAGCGCCTGCACGGCATAAAGCCGCGCGGCGGACTTCATCTGGCGTTTGTCGGTCATGCCTGCACCTCGGGGCGGAAGCCGATGCCGCGGCTGGGCGCCTTCATCCGGCGCGACAGCGCGATCAGGTGCAGCGCCGCAGCAGCCGCGCCGCCGCCCTTGTTCTGGCCCGCCACCTCGGCCCGGACCAGTGCCTGTTCGCGGTTCTCCACGGTCAGGATGCCGTTGCCGATGCACAGTCCCTGAAGCCCAAGCAGCGTGATCGCGCGGCTGCTGTCGTTGCAGACGGTCTCGTAATGCGTCGTCTCGCCCCGGATCACGCAGCCCAGCGCGACATAGCCGTCAAAGCCCCCCTGACGGTCGGCGATGACGATGGCCGTCGGCACCTCAAGCGCGCCGGGGACTTCGATCACCTCGGCCTCGGCACCGCAATCGGCGGCGATGCCCTTGGCGCCTTCGATCAGGCTGTCGCAGATGTCGCGGTAATAGGGCGCAACGATGATCGCCAGGCGCACAGGCTTGTCGAAGCTTGGCAGCGGCAGGGTGTAGTGCTGTTCCGAAGCAGCCATGATTCAGTCCTTGGTAAGCGGGCGCGTGCCGGCGATGGCCAGGCCATAAGCCTCCAGCCCGACGACGCGGGGCAACGCGGAATTGGAAAGCAGCGTCAGGCTGTGCAGCCCCAGCGAGGCGAGGATCTGTGCCCCCACCCCGTATTGGCGCAGCGTCTGCGGCGACGCCTCGCCGGCTTGCGGCAGTTTCAGGCTGGTGTCGCGCAAAAGCACGATGACGCCGCGCCCTTCGTTGGCGATCTGCTGCATCGCCGCCGGAAGCTCTCCGCCCCGGTCGGACAGGCCCAGCACATCCTCCAGCGGGTTCAACGCGTGCATCCGCACCAGAACCGGCTCGGGGGTGGTGATGTCGCCCTTGGTCAGCACGATATGCTCGGCCCCCGTGGGTTCATCCGCGTAAAGGCGCAGCATCCAGTCGCCGCCGAAGGTGGAATGGACGTGCTTCACCTCCCGCTCGGACACCAGATTGTCATAGCGACGGCGATAGGCGATCAGGTCGGAGATCGTGCCGATCTTCAGCCCGTGACGCTGGGCGAAGGCGACCAGATCCGGCAGACGCGCCATCGTGCCGTCTTCGTTCATGATCTCGCAAATCACGCCCGAAGGGTTCAGCCCGGCCAGACGGCTGACATCGACGGCAGCTTCGGTATGGCCCGCGCGGACCAGAACGCCGCCATCCTTGGCGCGCAGCGGGAAGACGTGGCCCGGCGAATGGATGTCATCGCCGTCCTTCGTGGGATCGATCGCGACGGACACGGTGCGCGCCCGGTCATGCGCGGAAATGCCGGTCGTCACGCCCTCGCGCGCCTCGATCGACAGGGTGAAGGCGGTTTCGTGCCGCGAGCCGTTCTTGGGGCTCATCAGCGGCAGGCCCAGCGCCTCGATCCGCGCGCCGGTCATGGCAAGACAGATCAGACCGCGCCCGTGGGTGGCCATGAAGTTGATCGCCGCCGGGGTGCACATCTGCGCGGGGATCACCAGATCGCCCTCGTTCTCGCGATCCTCGTGATCGACGAGGATGAACATACGCCCGTTGCGGGCGTCGTCGATGATCTCCTCGACCGAGGAGATGGCATCGGAAAATTCGGTCTTGTCGCTCATCGCTTGTCCCCAGCAGCCTGCCCTGCCCTTAACGCGGGCGGGCGGCGATTGCCATATCTTAAGCCCAATCGCGCAAACGCGCGACGTAACGGGCCATCGTGTCCACTTCCAGATTGACCGGCTGCCCCACGGCCACATCGCCCCAGGTCGTCGCCTTTTGCGTGTGCGGGATGAAGTTGATGCCGAAATCGCGCCCTTCGACCTCGTTCACCGTCAGCGACGTGCCGTTCAGCGTGACCGAGCCTTTTTGCGCTATGAACTTCGCCAACTCCTCCGGCGCGCGGAAGGTCACGCGCAGGCTGTCGCCCTCGGGGGCGACGCGCACCACTTCGGCCACGCCGTCCACATGGCCCGACACGATATGCCCGCCCAGTTCGTCCCCGACCTTCAGCGCGCGCTCAAGGTTCAGCCGTTTGCCCGGCGCCCAGCCGCCGACATTGGTCGCCGACACCGTCTCGGCGGAAATTTCGACATCGAACCAGTCGTCGCCCAGCGTGATGACCGTCAGGCAGACCCCGTCGCAGCCGATCGACGCGCCGATGTCGATGCGGCCCGTGTCATAGGCAGTGCGGATGCGGGCGCGCAGATCGCCCCGCTGCTCGGTCTCGATGACGGTGCCGATATCGGTGATGATGCCTGTGAACATGCCAATTCCCCGGTGTTTGGCAACCGAGGTAACGCCAGCCCAAGCCGATCACAAGCCCGCCGCTTGCCGCAAACACGCACATGTTGTAGCGTTTCGTTAATCACAACCCAGACAGGTATTTCCTTTCATGAGCGGTGGGGATCGGGCATTTCTATTCCTGCAAGGCCCGCACGGGCCGTGGTTCCGCCTGCTTGGCCGGGGGCTGGAGGCGTCGGGGGCGAAGGTCTGGCGCGTCGGCTTCAACCGCGGTGATCAGTTCTTCTGGCCCGCCGCCAGCTACATCCCCTTCCGCGACGCGCCCGAGGCTTGGCCCGGACGGCTGGAGGAATTGCTGGACGAGCGGCAGATCACCGACATCGTGCTTTACGGCGACACCCGCCCCATCCACGCCGAAGCCGTCCGCATCGCCAAGCGGCGCGGCCTGACCGTTCACGTGTTCGAGGAAGGCTACCTTCGCCCGCACTGGGTCACCTATGAACGCGGCGGGTCGAACGGCAATTCGCGGCTGATGTCGCTGGGCATCGCGCAAATGCAGGCGGCGCTGGGGCAATCGGACATGGACCTGCCCGACGCCCCCGCACGCTGGGGCGACATGAAGGAGCATGTCTTCTGGGGCGCGCTGTATCATTGGTTCGTGATGACGGGGCGCGGCTATGGCAATTTCCGCCCCCACCGCGCGCTGACCGTGCGGCAGGAGTTCCGGCTCTATCTGCGCCGCCTTGCGCTGATGCCGTGGCACCGTCTGGCGCGGGTTCTGGCGACGCGGCGGATCATGCGGGGCGGCTTCCCCTATCATCTGGTGCTGCTGCAGCTTGAACATGATTCGAGCTTTCGGATGCATTCCCCCTTCGCCACCATGGCCGAGTTTCTGGAGGTCGTGATCGCCGGCTTTGCAAAAGGGGCGGCGCAGCACCACCATCTGGTGTTCAAGGCCCACCCGCTGGAGGATGGGCGCGCCCCCGTCGCGGCCGACATCGCGCGACTGGCGAAGGCGCATGACGTCGAGGCGCGGGTCCATTTCGTGCAGGGCGGCAAGCTGGCAGGTCTGTTGAACGATGCGCGCGGGGCGGTGACGGTCAATTCCACGGCGGCGCAGCAGGTGCTCTGGCGCGGGCTTCCGCTGAAGGCGCTTGGATCGGCGGTCTATGGCAAGCCGGAGTTCGTGTCGCCCCAGCCCATCGCGGATTTCTTCGCCCGCCCCCTGCGCCCCGACAGCCGCGCCTATCGCGACTATCGCCACTATCTGCTGGAAACCTCGCAGGTGCCGGGGGGCTTTTATTCCACGCGCGGGCGGCGGGCGCTTTTGCGGCAGGTGGTGGACATGATGCTGGCCCCCGAGGACCCCTATGACGCGCTGGTCATGGGCAGCGCAGCACCGCGGCAACAGCTTCGGATCGTAAAATGAAGGTTTGAACGGTTTTTCTGGCTTCTGCACCGCGCGAATCCGTATAAGAACGCAGCAGTGCCAGAAAAGTGAAAAAAGCCGAGAGGGACAGGCGACGTGATCAGGACAGCAGCACGAGGCGCGCGTCTTGCGACGCTGACGATGATTGTGACGGCCGTGGGTGCCTGCGGCCTTCCCCGGTCCGGCCCCAACAAGAAAGAGATTTTCGAAAGCTCGGTCCTCAACGGGGGCGACGCGCATATCGTGTCCGTCACCGCCGCCGTCGCGCGGGCGGTTTCGGTCTCGCCGACCTATGGGTTCAGTTCGGCCTTCCGCAGCGCGGGGCTGGTGGGGTCCGACACGATCGCGGCGGGCGACACGCTGGGCCTGACCGTGTTCGAGAACGTCCGTGACGATCCGCTACTGGGCAATACCGGGCAGCGCGTCTCGGCGCTGGATCAGGTGCAGGTGGATGGGCAGGGCTTCATCTTCGTGCCCTATGCGGGCCGCATCCGCGCCGCGGGCCTGACGCCCGAGGGGCTGCGCGAGGAGATCACGCGCAACCTCGACAGCCAGACCCCCGATCCGCAGGTCACCGTGCAGCGGCTGGCGGGCGACGGGTCCACCGTTTCGGTCACGGGTTCGGCCAACGTGCAGGGCGTCTATCCCATCACGCAGCCGACGCGGACGCTGACCTCGATGCTGGCCGCAGCGGGCGGCGTGAATATCGAGCCGACGACCGCCCTGATCCGCGTGACGCGCGGCGGGCAGACGGGGCAGATCTGGCTTCAGGACCTTTATGACGATCCGGGGCTGGACATCGCCCTGCGCCCCGGCGACCAGATCGTCGTGGAACGCGACCGCCGCAACTTCATTGCGCTGGGCGCCACCGGCCAGACCGTCGTTCCGTTCGAGCGGCAGGACATGTCGGCGCTGGAAGCCCTTGCGACCGTCGGCGGGCTTTCGACCAACCTTGCCGATCCGACCGGCGTCTTCGTATTCCGGGACGAAACGCAGACGCTGTCGCGCAAGATCCTCGGGCGCAATGACCTCGTGGGCGATCAGCGCATGGTCTATGTGCTGGACCTGACGGAACCGTCGGGCATGTTCCAGGCGCGCGACTTCCTCGTGCGCGACGGCGACACGATCTATGTCACCGAGGCGCCCTTCGTCCAATGGACCAAGACCATTCAGGCCATCACCGGCACCGCCAGCGCGGCGAACACGATCACCGACGTCGGCCAGTGAGCCAAGACACCGCCGCCGGGGGGATTCCCCGGCGGCTTTTTCATTACAACCTCGGTTTTCTGCGGCAGAGGCGCGTCCGGCGCATTCTGGAACTTGCCGGGCATTCGTTGCATCTGGGCCTGCCCGGCCCGCAGGATGGCGTGATCGTCTGGGGCCAAAGCCCCTATGCCAAGCGGGGCGAGGCGGTTGCGGCCCGCCGCGCCGTTCCCCTGATCCGGGCCGAGGATGCTTTTCTGCGATCCGTCCACCCCGGCGCCGCGCATCCGCCGCTTGGGCTGATGATCGGCGAAGGGGTTCATTTCGACGCCTCCACCCCTTCGACGCTGGAACGGCTGATTTCGGCACCGATGGGCGACGCGCTTCTGGCCCGTGCGCGGGATGGGATCGCGCGGCTGCGGCGCATCGGGCTGTCCAAATACAACGCCTTCGATCCTGACGCGCCGCTGCCCGCGCCGGGTTATGTGCTGGTGATCGATCAGGTGCGGGACGATGCCTCGGCCCCTGATCCGGCGGCCTTTGCGCGGATGTTGCAGGCGGCGCGGGACGAAAACCCCGGCAAGCGCATCGTCGTGAAGGGGCACCCCGCCCGCCCCGGTCATCTGGAGGGCGGATATGCCGACACCTCGCCCTGGAAGCTGCTGGAGGGGGCGGATGCGGTCTATGCAGTGTCGTCGCAGATGGGGTTCGAGGCGGTGCTGGCGGGGCATCGCCCGCGCATCTTCGGCACGCCCTTCTATGCCGGTTGGGGGCTGACGGCGGATGAGCGCCCCCTGCACCGCCCCCCCGCCAGTGCCGAGGCGCTGTTCGCCGCCGCGATGATCCTTGCGCCGATCTGGTATGACCCCTGCCGCGACCGCCTGTGCAGCTTCGAGGAGGCGGTGGACCAGCTTGAAGCCGAAACCCGCGCCTTTCGCGAAGATCGCCATGGTCACGTCGCGCTGGGCATGCGGCTGTGGAAACGGCGGCACATGCAGCAGGTCTTCGGGCGCGAAAGGCCGCTGGTCTTCACCGACGATCCCGCGCGCGCGAAGACACTGGCCGAGGCGCAGGGGCGCGGCATACTCCTCTGGGCGGGGCGGGAGCCGGAGGGGTTTGCGTCAAAGCAGCCGATCCGGCGGGTGGAGGACGGGTTCCTGCGCTCGCGCGGCCTTGGTGCGGAGCTGGTGCCGCCCTTGTCGCTGGTGACGGACCTGACGGGCATCTATTACGACCCCTCGCGCCCCAGCGGGATCGACCGGGCGGGCGATGCCGACCTGCCGCGCACGCGGCGGCTGGTGGAGCGGCTGATTGCGACCGGTCTCAGCAAATACAATCTGGGCGGGGCGCTGCCGGATCTGCCGCCGGGGCGGCGCATTCTGGTGCCGGGACAGGTGGAGGATGACGCGTCGATCCGGCTGGGCGGCGGTACGGTGCGGCGGAATGCGGATCTGCTGGCGATCGTGCGGCGCGAGAACCCCGATGCGGTCATCGTCTACAAACCCCACCCGGATGTGGAGGCGGGTCTGCGCCCCGGTGCCATCGACGCCGATGCCGACGTGATCGCCCGCAATGCCGACCCGATCGCGCTGATCCGCGCCTGCGACGAGGTCTGGACGATGACCTCGCTTCTAGGGTTCGAAGCGCTTTTGCGCGGCAAGCCCGTGACCTGCCTTGGCGCCCCCTTCTATGCCGGGCGGGGGCTGACGCGCGATCTGGGCCCGGTGCCGGAACGCCAGACGATGACGGTCATGGCGCTGGCCCATGCCGCGCTGATCGCCTATCCGCGCTATCACGATCCGGTCAGCGGGCTGCCCTGCCCGCCCGAAGTGATCCTCGACCGTCTGGCGCATGGGCGCATCCCGCATCCGGGGCGTGCGCTCCGTCTTCTGGCCAAGGCGCAGGGCCTTCTGGCCAGCCGCGCCCATCTGTGGCGTCAGTAGATATAGCGGATCTGTTCCGTCCAGTAACGCTCCATGCGTTTGAGCGACTGGTTGATGTCTTCCATTCCCTCGGCCCCGACCATGCCGCGCACCTCCAGCCCCTCGGCATGGCGGGCGAACAGGCGGGTCATGATGTCACGCACGTCGCGCCCCTTTTCCGTCAGGCGCACGCGGACGGACCGGCGGTCGATCTCGGACCGCTGGTGGTGCATATACCCAAGCTCCACCAGCTTCTTCAGGTTATAGCTGACGTTGGAACCCTGATAGTAGCCGCGGGTCTTCAGCTCGCCCGCCGTCACTTCGTTTTCGCCGACGTTGAACAGCAGCAGCGCCTGCACGGGGTTGATCTCCAGCAGGTTCAACCGCTCGAATTCGTCCTTCACCACGTCCAGAAGCAGCCGGTGCAGGCGTTCGACCATCACCAGCGTTTCCAGATAGCTCATCATCAGGGCCTTGCGGGACCCATCCAGAACAGGCGCGTGAATACTCATGTGTCGTCTCCGATCCTTGCTTGAAGGCAGAATCGGGACGAAACGAAAACATAAGGTAAACTTTCAGGAATTTTTCGCGAAACGCTCCCGCGCGAAGGCAGAGATGCGGGTCATCATCGGCGCGATGGCGGCGGGCGCCTCCTGCTGGCCAAGAACGACAGCGAACAGGTCCTGATCGTTTTCTTCCAGCAGCCGCTCGTAATCCGCGATCTCGGCCTCGGACAAGCCCGACAGATGCAGGTCGGACCACGGGCCGAGAATCAGGTCCATCTCCTTCATGCCGCGCCGCCACGACCGCATCGACAGGCGTTTCAGACGGTCATCCATGAATCAATCCCCGCAGACGTGCTTCCACCTTGGCAACTTCGGCCACCAGCCCGTCAAGCTGCCCGCGCAACCGCGTCAGATCGTCCAGCACCGAAGCCAGCGTATCGGGGGCCGCCACGGGGCCGGAAAGCCCGTTGCCCTCGCCCGTGACCATCCATTCGCCGGGCTGGTCAAGCACCTGCTCCAGCACCGCCAGAAGCGCGGACGGCGGTTCGGCCAGGTCATTCTCCCAGCCGTCCAGAACTTCGGGGCGCACACCGATGCGTTCGGCCAGCGCCTCGGTCGTGAACCCCTTCGCCTCGCGTGCCGCAGCCAGCCGGTCGCCGAAGGTCGCCCGGTCCGCACTGAACCAGTCGTCCACAACGGTCATGCCGCTCTCCTTCTTCGCTTGAACGCAGTTGAGCCTCACCCTAAGACAGTGCGGCGCGAAGTTCAAATCAACGGAGCCGACATGGCCTTCCTTTCCGACACGCTGTCCCGTGTGAAGCCGTCCCCCACCATCGCCGTGACCAACAAGGCGCGCGAGCTTCAGGCCGCGGGCCGCGACGTGATCGGCCTTGGCGCGGGCGAGCCGGATTTCGACACGCCCCAGAACATCAAGGACGCCGCCAAGCGCGCCATCGATGCGGGGAAGACGAAATATACCGCCGTGGACGGCATTCCGGAGTTGAAGAAGGCCATCTGCGAGAAATTCGAACGCGAGAACGGGCTGAAATACACCCCCGCGCAGGTGTCGGTCGGCACGGGCGGCAAGCAGATCCTGTATAACGCCTTCGTTGCCACGCTGAATCCCGGCGACGAGGTGGTGATCCCCGCGCCCTATTGGGTCTCCTATCCCGACATGGTGCTGCTGGCGGGCGGCACGCCGGTTCCGGTGGCGGCCGGGATCGAATCGAACTTCAAGCTGACCCCCGAGGCGCTGGACGCCGCCATCACGCCGAAGACCAAGTGGTTCATCTTCAACTCGCCCTCGAACCCGACCGGCGCGGGATATACGCGGGCCGAGTTGAAGGCGCTGACCGACGTGCTGATGAAGCACCCGCATGTCTGGGTCATGTCGGACGACATGTATGAGCATCTGGTCTTCGACGACTTCGAATTCGTCACCCCCGCGCAGGTCGAGCCGGGCCTGTATGACCGCACGCTGACCTGCAACGGCGTGTCCAAGGCCTATGCCATGACCGGCTGGCGCATCGGCTATGCCGCGGGTCCGGCGGCGCTGATCAAGGCGATGGGCACGATCCAGTCGCAATCGACGTCGAACCCCTGTTCGGTGTCGCAATATGCCGCGCTGGAAGGGCTGACCGGCCCGCAGGAATTCCTGACCGAGAACAAGGCCCTGTTTCAGCGCCGCCGCGATCTGGTGGTCGGCATGCTGAACGAGGCCGCCGGCATCACCTGCCCGACGCCTGAAGGCGCCTTCTACGTCTATCCCGACATTTCGGGCTGCATCGGCAAGACCTCGGCCGGGGGCACGTTGATCGCGGATGACGAAACCTTCGCCACGGCGCTGCTGGAGGAGAACGGCGTTGCCGTCGTGTTCGGCGCCGCCTTCGGGCTGTCGCCGAACTTCCGCGTCAGCTATGCCACCTCGGACAAGCTGCTGGAGGAGGCCTGCCGCCGCATCCAGACCTTCTGCGCCGCGCTGCGCTGATGGCGGGCGAGCTTCCCGACTATTTCTTCCGGGTGCGCGAGAATGGCGCGGCGGTCTTTCGCATCGATGTGGAAAACCGCCAGCGCCGGATCGACATGGACCAGATCGCCACGATCAACATCCGCAACGGCGACTTCAAGCCGCATGGCGAACTGACACTTTCCCCGCGCGACGAGGAGGAGATCCGCGCCTGGATCGCCGCGCGGCAGGAGGTGCTGGCGCGGCGCGACGTGGACGACATCCTGCGCGCCGTCGATCACATGAACCTGACCGCCCATTGGGCGCAGACCCGCGCCAGCGACGATCAGTTGGAACAGGTCACGGATGCGCTGCTTCTGGCAATGCACGATCTGCGCAGCGTGCTGGTGCGCAAGAAGGCCGACCGGCTGGGCAAGCCCTAGACGGTCGCTTCCTGCATCCTTATGTCGGTTTTCGCACCGCCGCGCGTCTGGCGCGGCGCGACAATGGTGCAAAGGGGTGCCGAGATGTTTCTTTCCGTGTTCGACATGTTCAAGGTCGGGATCGGCCCGTCCTCCTCGCACACGATGGGGCCGATGGTGGCCGCTGCGCAGTTCCTCGACCTGCTGCGGGCAAGCCCGTTCCAGCCGCATGGGCTGCGCGCGTCGCTGCACGGATCGCTGGCCTTCACCGGGGTCGGACATGCGACCGACCGGGCCACGGTGCTGGGGCTCGCGGGGTTCGAGCCTGCGACCTATGACGCCGAAGCCGCCGAGGCTGCCCTTGCCCGCATCCGAGAGACGCACCGGATCGAGGTGCCGGGCCTGCCCCCGCTGGCCTTCAACCCAAGCACCGATCTGCAGTTCGAGTTCGGCCCGCCCCTGCCCGGCCATGCCAACGGGATGATCCTGCGCGCGACCGACGCGCAAGGCGACGTCATTCTGGAGGAGACGTATTATTCCATCGGCGGCGGCTTCGTGAAGACCGCGGCACAGATGACGCAAACCGAGGCGGCAGCCAGTTTCGACATCCCCCACCCCTTCCGCCGCGCGGACGAGATGCTGGCGATGGCCAAGGCATCGGGCAAGACCATCGCGCAGATGAAACGCGCGAACGAGCTGCGCTTTCGCTCCGAAGCCGATCTGAAGCGCGGCATCGACCGGATCTGGCAGGTGATGAATGATTGCATCGACCGGGGGATCGCCGGGACCGGTATTCTTCCGGGCGGGCTGAACGTGCGCCGCCGCGCGCATGGCATCCACGCATCCTTGATGGCCGAGCGGGGCATGAACATGACCCCGCCCCACACGATCAACGACTGGATGAGCCTTTACGCCATGGCGGTGAACGAGGAGAACGCCGCCGGCGGACAGGTCGTGACCGCGCCGACCAATGGCGCGGCGGGCGTGGTGCCCGCGGTCATCCGTTACTGGCTGGACCATGTGCCGGGGGCGTCGCGTGCCAAGCTGGACGATTTCCTGCTGACAGCGGCGGCAATCGGCGGGCTGGTGAAGCACAACGCCTCGATCTCCGGCGCGGAATGCGGTTGTCAGGCCGAGGTCGGATCGGCAGCGGCGATGGCGGCTGCGGGGCTGTGCGCGGTGATGGGCGGCACGCCCGAACAGGTGGAAAACGCCGCCGAGATCGCGCTGGAGCATCACCTTGGCATGACCTGCGATCCGGTGAAGGGGCTGGTTCAGGTGCCTTGCATCGAACGCAACGGTCTGGGCGCGATCAAGGCGGTGTCGGCAGCCAGCCTGTCGCTGCGGGGCGACGGGCAGCATCTGGTCAGCCTTGACGTCTGCGTCGAAACGATGCGCCAGACGGGCCGCGATATGCACGAGAAATACAAGGAAACCTCGTTGGGCGGACTGGCGGTCAACGTGCCGAACTGCTGATCGCGGCATCCAGACGGGCGCGGGGCAGCATGACCAGCATTCCCGGCCCGTCGAAATCCAAGCCGACATCGCGGTCGGACACCTCGTTCGAGGTGCCGACCCGGCCATCGGGCGCAAAGTCCAGCCCGTCGACGGGCCAGCGCAGCCCGTCTGATCGGCCCGTGACGCGCGCCATCGGAAACAAGGACAGCCGGTCGCCGGGCTTCATCCGCAGCCGGACCGAGGTTGCGTGGAACACCACATCCTCCGGCCCGATCAGGAAACAGGGCGGGCCGTCATGGCGCACCAGCGCATTCATCACCGCCAGCCCGTGATCAATCCGCGCCCCTGCGACGCCAAGCGCCAGAATGAACGGCGCGTCGATGTTCCGCAGCGCCTTGTCGAAATCTGTGCTGTCCTGTTCGGCGACGCGGTGCAGCCGGTCGCCAAGCCGGTCCCGTGCCTCGGCGGAAATGGAATCCAGATCGCCGATCACCGCATCGGGCACCCGCCCCGCCGCCAGCGCCCGGTCCGCACCGCCATCCGCCGCCACCAGACAGGGCGCCCGACGCAGCGCCAATGCCAGATCGCGCCGCCCCACCGGGCCGCCCGCAACCAGCGTCACCGGGACTGACGATTGAACAAGATGCGCTTTCATGCGAGGAGCGTAGGATTGCGGCAAGTTTTCATCCCGTTCGACATATTCCATCCCTGAAATGACCACGATCTGTTTACCACCTCAACGGACCCGGATCGCTGCGAAGGAGCGGGGATGAACGAGAAGAAGACCGTTTTGAGCGTATCCTATGGCGCGTTTTCCTGCACGCTGGAAGGGTTCGACGACCCCTTGGCCACGCTGCGCGAGGTCGCCGGACAGTTCCGCGAGATCGCAGCCAGGGATCGCAGCTTCGGCATCCTTTCCGTTCCCCAGCCCCCGCCCGCCGCAGAGCCCGAACCCGAGGAGGACTCGGTCGATCGCCTGATCCGCGAGACCGACAGCCAGATGGAAGAACCCGAGAACCGCCGCCGCCTGTCCGCGCTTCAGCATCTGCGCGCCGCCGTTGCCGCGACCGTGGCCGAACGGCTGGCGGGGAATGCCAAGGCGGAACCCGACCGCGCCGACCCCTACCGCACCGATCTGGCCGAGGCGATAGAGCCGCCGCCGCTGGTGCTGTCGCAGCGTGTCGATCGGCCTTCCTCCACCGGATTCGCCAGTTTCGCAACGCGGCTGGGCGCGTCCACGCCGACCGAATTGATGGAAGCGGCCGCCGTCTGGACCGTCTGCATCGAAGGGCGGCCGCATTTCTCGCGCCCGCAACTGCTGCGTCATGTGTCCAGCGTGTCGGACATCGTGCGCGAGGATGCGCTGCGCGGCTTCGGCGCCTTGCTGCGCGATGGCCGGATCGAAAAGCTGAAACGCGGCCAATTCGTCGTCACCCCGCTGTCGCCCTATCTGCGCGAGGCGCAGAAGAGCTAGGCATCCGGGTCGTCGCGCCCGACGCCCTTGAACACCGCCTTGAACGGCAGCGCCCAGACGATGCCAAGCGCGACATAGATCAGGAATTCGACCCAGATCGGCGGGCGGTCAAGGATGCTGACAACCGTGACCGCCACGAAGATATAGACCGGCAACCCGACAAGCAGGATCAAGAGAGACAGCCGCTTGCGGGTCCGGAGTTTCATTAGTCGGCGAACGGATCGGTGACGAGGATCGTGTCGTCCCGCTCGGGCGAGGTCGAGAGCAGCGCGACGGGGCACTGGATCAGTTCCTCGATCCGGCGGACGTATTTGATCGCGGCTGCGGGCAGCTCGTTCCACGACCGCGCACCGGCGGTGGATTCGCTCCAGCCTTCCATTTCCTCATAGATCGGGGTGCAGCGGGCCTGCTGGTCGGCAGCGATTGGCAGGTGATCCAGCGTCTTGCCGTCCAGATCGTAACCGACGCAAATCTTCAGCGTCTCGAACCCGTCCAGCACGTCCAGCTTGGTCAGCGCGATGCCCGACACGCCCGAGGTCGCGCAGGTCTGGCGCACCAGAACCGCATCGAACCAGCCGCAGCGACGCTTGCGGCCCGTGACGGTGCCGAATTCATGCCCGCGCTCGCCCAGGCGCTGGCCGTCGGCATCGTGCAGTTCCGCCGGGAACGGACCCTCGCCCACGCGGGTGGTATAGGCTTTGACGATGCCCAGAACGAAGCCGATGGCGCCCGGACCGATGCCCGTGCCCGTCGCCGCCTGCCCCGCGATCACGTTCGAGGACGTGACGTAGGGATAGGTGCCGAAGTCGATGTCCAGAAGCGCGCCCTGCGCCCCTTCGAACAGAATGCGCTTGCCGGCGCGGCGCGCCTCGGTCAGCACCTTCCACACGGGGGCGGCATAGGGCAGCACCTGCGGCGCGATCTCGCGCAGCTTGGCCAGCAGTTCCTCGCGGTTCACCGGCTCCATGCCCAGACCGCGGCGCAGCGCGTCATGGTGGACCAGCGCGCGGTCGACCCGCAACTCGAGCGTGGCGTCGTCGGCCAGATCGGCCACGCGGATCGCGCGGCGTCCCACCTTGTCTTCGTATGCCGGACCGATGCCGCGGCCCGTGGTGCCGATCTTGGCGACCGAGGCCTGCGATTCCCGCGCACGGTCCAGTTCGCCATGCAGCGGCAGGATCAGCGGTGCGTTTTCCGCGATCAGAAGGTTTTCGGGGCTGATCTCGACGCCCTGCTCGCGCAGCTTGGCGATTTCCGACACCAGATGCCACGGGTCCAGCACGACACCGTTGCCGATGACCGAGATCTTGCCCGCGCGCACGATCCCCGAGGGCAGCAGCGAAAGCTTGTAGACCGTATTGCCGATGACCAGCGTATGGCCCGCAT
Source organism: Falsirhodobacter xinxiangensis (assembly GCF_004959935.1). Classification (GTDB taxonomy): domain Bacteria; phylum Pseudomonadota; class Alphaproteobacteria; order Rhodobacterales; family Rhodobacteraceae; genus Falsirhodobacter; species Falsirhodobacter xinxiangensis. Next base: position 17,248 of record NZ_SMYN01000025.1, read on the forward strand.
TATGGCCGCCTTGAAAGCGGGCGATGACATCGGCACGTTCGCTGAGCCAGTCAACGATCTTGCCCTTCCCCTCGTCGCCCCACTGGGCGCCTACGACGACGACATTGGCCATATGGCGGTCCTTTCTGCAAAAACCGTCTGTCCTATAGCGGCTGGCGCCTTCGGGGAAAACCAAAAAACCACCGGCGGGACGACCCGCCGGTGGAAAAGATCAGGCGGCGAGGCCACCATGCGGATCGAGCACGAACTTCTTGGCGACGCCCTGATCGAAGCTCTCATATCCCTGCGCCGCATCCTCCAGCGAGATGATCTGCGCGTTCACGATGTCGGCGATGGGCAGACGGTCGTGCAGGATCGCCTGCATCAGGCTGCGGTTGTATTTCAGCACCGGCGTCTGGCCGGTGTGGAAGCTTTGCGCCTTGGCCCAGCCCAGACCGAAGCGCATCGACAGGCTGCCCTGCTTGGCCGCATCGTCCACCGCACCGGGATCTTCGGTCACGTAAAGGCCGGGGATGCCAACGGAACCTGCGGCGCGGGTGATCTCCATCATCTGGTTCAGCACGATGGCGGGCTGTTCGCCCCCGGCATGGCCGCGCGCCTCGAACCCCACGGCGTCGATGGCACCGTCCACCTCGGGCGATCCGGTGATTTCGGCGATCATGTCGCCAAGACGGTCGCTCTTGGACAGGTCCACCGGCTCGAACCCGACCTTGCGGGCATGTTCAAGGCGGTCCTTGTTGAAATCGCCCACCATCACCACGGCCGCGCCAAGGATGCGCGCCGAAGCCGCCGCCGCCAGCCCGACCGGACCCGCCCCCGCGACATAGACGACCGACCCCACGCCGACCTTGGCATTGACGGCACCGTGGAACCCGGTCGGCAGGATGTCCGACAGCATGGTCAGATCGCGGATCTTGGACATCGCCCGGTCGCGATCCGGAAATTTCAGCAGGTTGAAATCGGCATAGGGCACGGTGACGTATCTCGCCTGCCCGCCGATCCAGCCGCCCATGTCCACATAGCCATAAGCCCCGCCGGCACGGGCGGGGTTCACGGTCAGGCACACGCCCGTATCCTGTTCGCGGCAGCAACGGCAGCGCCCGCAGGCCACGTTGAACGGGACCGAGACGATGTCGCCCACCTCCAGCATTTCGACGTCGCGGCCTTTCTCGATCACCTCGCCGGTGATCTCGTGGCCAAGGATCAGGCCCGGCTCGGCCGTTGTGCGCCCACGGACCATGTGCTGATCCGATCCGCAGATGTTGGTCGAGATGACCTTCAGGATCACCCCATGTTCGATCCGCCGCCCGTCGGGCGCCTGAAGCTTCGCATCCTCGATGGTCTGGACCTCGACCTTGCCCGGCCCCAGATAGACGACGCCACGGTTGCTCATCGCATTCCTCCCCTTGCCGCGCCTCCACGCGCAGATGGGGAAAGGGTAACCGGGGCAAGGGTCGCGACGTGTCCGTTTGCGACGCTCCCCGCCCCGGATGCGCCCGTCAGGCCGTCTTTTCGAAATCAAGCGCGACGGCGTTCAGATAGGCGATCTGCCCCGCCCCATCCCCCGTCGCGGTCAGCACAAGCTCGCCACTGGGCGGGACGGTGACGGCGGCGAAGCTGCCTTGGTTGGTCGGCGCGTTGTTGGCGGCGTTGACGGTGATCGCCTCGCCCCCGTTCAGCACATAGCGTCCGCGCCGCATCGTATCGTTCGCCGCGCGCGAGGCAGCGAGACTGACCCGCACCCGGTCGCCCGGCGTCAGGTTGCGCACGATCATCGTGATCGTCGCGCCCCCTTCGGCATAGGCCATCGCCGTCATCGTCGCCGCATCGCGGAACCTCGGATCGGACAGCCGCCCGAAGGTGCCTGACCCGTTGCCCGTGGTCGCGAAGGCGGGCGAAGAAAGGCCGACCGACACGAACGGGTCCAGATCCCCGTCCCAGAACCGCGCGGCAAAGCTGTTGCCGCTGCCCACGATCTCGTTCCGCAGCTTGCCGGCCGCCGGAAGGTGGTTCCAGCTGCCGCCCAACATGCGGAACACGAGCGAGCGCCCTGCCCGGCTGTCGTCATAGCGCCGCCCCAAGGCCCGCGCCGCCAAAAGCGCCAGCAGGATCTCCGTCCAGCGCGACCGCAGGTTCGGCTCCAGATGGATGCCGTCGGATGACAGCAGAAACGGGTGCCGCTCGATCACGCGGTATCCGTCCAGCGCCGCCTCGCCGTTCGGCAGCACAAAGGCGGGGGCATACTGCCGCATCAACGGCAACGCCACGGCGTCGTTATAGGGCTTCGATCCGAAGCCATCCGTCGAAGAATCGCCCTGCGCCACCACCGGATCGCTGACATACAGCCGTTTCGAGGTCAGCACCGGGGCCAGCACATCCCCCGGCACGCCGCCCACGGCCTGAAAGATCGCGCGCTGGCTGTCTCGGATCGTGGTTTCGGCATTCGGGAACGGGCGGCTGGCGGTGATGTCGTTGCCGTTGGCATGGACAATATAGACGTTCCGCCCCGCCGTTCCGGCATTCCCCTCCCGCGCCGCGTAATAGCGCGAAAGGATGCCGTCATTCTGCTGGCCCGACACGGCATAGCTGCGGATCGCCCCGGCAAACCCAAGCGCGGCGGCGTATTGGGCGGTTCGCGGCGTCGCCTCCGGCCCGTTGCCCGCGCCCTGCGCCTCCAGCGAGGCGCCGATGAAGGTGATCGTCGGCGCGGCCCAAAGCCCCGGCATCGGCAGATATGCCGCAACCGGCAAGCCGCCCCGGCCCACACCGATCCCGATGCCCAGCATCAGATCCAGCCCGTGATGTCGCTGGCCGTCGTTCCGGTGGCCCGGATGCGCCGCGCAAAGACCGCATAGGTTCCCGCGGGCAGGACGCCGGTCACATAGGTCTGCCCGTCGCCGCCGACGAAGCCCAGCGTCCCACCGCCGCCCAGCGTCACCGCGCGGACCATTTCGGGCAGGTCGGTGCTGTCGGATGGCGTCACCGCGATCGCGCCAAGCGCGGGGGCGGTGACGCCTTTGGAATGCGTGTGAAAACGGTCGGGCATGATGGCCTCCTTTGCGCCTTGGCGTTCGGGAATACGTCAAGGCGCGTGTCCAACGCGTTAACCATGCGTTCGGAGGTCAGGCGCGAAACCGCTCGGTGTTCAGCGCGGCGGCCATCAGGCGTCTGGTATAATCCTGCGCCGGATGGTCGAACACATCCGCCGTCGCCCCCTGTTCAACGATACGCCCGCCCTTCATCACCACGATATGATCCGACAGCGCCCGCACCACCGCCAGATCGTGACTGATGAACAGATAGGACAGCCCGTGTTTCTGTTGCAGATCGCGCAGCAGCGTCACGATCTGTTTCTGCACAGAACGATCCAGGGCGCTCGTCGGCTCGTCCAGCACGATCAGGCGCGGGCGCAGGATCATGGTCCGGGCGATGGCGATGCGTTGCCTTTGCCCGCCGGAAAACTCGTGCGGGTAACGGTTCTGCATCTCCGGCCCCAGCCCCACCTCCTCCAGCGCGGATCTGGCACGGGCGGCGCGCTCGGTGGCGGACAGCCCCGGCTCGTGGATCAGCAGACCTTCGGACAGGATGCGCCCCACGGTCATGCGCGGCGACAGCGATCCGAACGGGTCCTGGAACACCAGCTGCATCTGGCGGCGCAGCGGGCGCATCGCCTCGCGCGCCGTCGGCAGATCGCGGCCCAGCCACACCACCCGCCCTTCCGAGGGTTGAAGCCGCAGAAGCGCCCGACCCAGCGTCGATTTGCCCGATCCGCTTTCGCCCACGATGCCGACCGTCTGCCCTTCGCGCAGCGCGACCGAAACGCCGTCCACCGCATGAAGCAGGTGCCGCCGCCCTAGATCGAAGGTCACGCGCAGATCTTCGGCCCGCAGGAGTTCGGGCGCCCCCTGCGGCACGGGTGTCTTGGTGCCCCCCGGCTCGGCATCCAGCAGCATCCGGGTATAGGGATGCTCCGGTGCCGCGAAGACACGCTCTGCCGTCCCCTGCTCCACCACCTCGCCGCCGCGCATGACGGCGACATGGTCGGCAAACCGCTTCACGATGCCAAGGTCGTGGGTGATGAACACGATCGCCATCCCCAGCCTTTTTTGCAGATCGGCCAGCAGTTCAAGGATCTGCGCCTGAATGGTCACGTCCAGTGCGGTCGTCGGCTCGTCCGCGATCAGGATGTCGGGGTCGCAGGCCAGCGCCATGGCGATCATCACCCGCTGGCGCTGCCCGCCCGAAAGCTCATGCGGATAGCTGTCGATGCGCCGTTCGGGATCTGGGATGCCCACCAGCCGCAGCAGTTCCAGTATCCGGGGCCGCGCCGTGCGGGCGGACATGCCGCGATGGTATCGCAGGGGTTCCGCCAACTGTCGCCCAATCTTGTAAAGTGGATCGAGCGAGGTCATCGGTTCCTGAAAGATCATGGTGATCCGGTCGCCGCGCACCTTGTTGAGCGCGCGTTCCCCGATCCCCAGAATCTCGGCCCCGCGATACCGGACGCTGCCCGTGGCCTGACCGTTGGCGGCCAAAAGCCCCATCATCGCCATCGTCGTCTGGCTTTTGCCGGACCCGGATTCGCCCACGATAGCCAGCGTCTGCCCGGCGTGAAGATCGAAGTCCACGCCGCGCACCGCATCCACCGGACCATCGTTGGTCTGGAACGTCACCCGCAGATCGCGGACGGAAAGAATGGGGTCCATCTATCGCTCCTTCGGGTCGAGGCTGTCGCGCAGCCCGTCACCCAGAAAATTCAGCGCGAACAGGATCACCGTCAGCACCGCCGCAGGGCCGATCAACTGCCACGTCGCCCCCCGCATGTTCGCCGCCCCTTCCGAGATCAGCAGCCCAAGCGATGTCATCGGGTCCGCCACCCCAAGGCCAAGGAAGGACAGCAGGCTTTCCAGCAGGATCGCCTTGGGTACCAGCAGCGTCACGAACACGATCACCGGCCCAAGCGCGTTGGGGATGATGTGCCGCCGCAGAATGCCGGTCTGCGTCGCGCCCAAAGCCTCGGCCGCCTGCACGAATTCGCGGCGTTTCAGCGACAGCGTCTGCCCGCGCACGATCCGCGCCATGTCCAGCCACTCCGTCGCGCCGATGGCGATGAAGATGATGACCAGACTTCGGCCAAAGAACACCAGCAGCAAGATCACGAAGAAGATGAACGGCAGCGAATAGAGGATATCCACGATCCGCATCATCACGCTGTCCACCCGCCCGCCCAGATAGCCCGAGATCGCGCCATAGGCGACGCCCAGCACCAGCGCCATCGCCGAGGCCAGAAGCCCGATGGCAAGCGAGATCCGCACCCCGATCATGATGCGCGACAGCATGTCCCGCCCAAGGTTGTCGGTCCCCAAAAGGAAATAGCTGCGCTCGACATTCATCGAAAGCGTGCCGGTCAGCCCGCCTTCTGCCAGTTCCAGCTTCGGCGCATAGAACAGGTCCGACCGCTGGAAATACCGCAGCACCCGTTCGTCGATCGGCTCGTCCGAGGTGAGATCGACCGACAGCGTGCTGCCGGACAGCTCCGGCTCGCCCCCTGTCAATCGGGCGCGTCGCATCTCCCGCTCCAGCCCCGGAAGGATGTCGTCCGCCCGGGGATAGGCCTCCAGACTGGGGGCAACACGCACATATTGCTGATAGATTCGGTCGTAAGGGTGCGGCGACAGCATCGGCCCGAAGATTCCGACCAGCCCCAGAAAGACCAGCACGAAGGCGCTGACCACCGCCGCGCGGTTCTTGCGCAGCCGCAGCCACGCATCCTGCCAAAGCGAACGACTAGTCATAGCGGACCCTCGGGTCGAGCCAGGCGTAACAGAGGTCCACCAACAGATTGAACAGCACGACGAAGACCGCGATCACCACGACCGTGCCCATGACCAGCGTGTAATCGCGGCCCAGCGCGCCCTGCACGAAATACCGACCGATGCCGGGGATGCCGAAGATCGTCTCGACCACCACCGATCCGGTCAGCAACGCCGCCGCTGTCGGCCCCAGATAGGACACCGCCGGAAGCATCGCCGCCCGCAGCGCGTGAACGCCCACGACCACCCGTGCGGGAAGGCCATAGGCGCGCGCCGTGCGGACATGGTTCGCCCGCAGCGCCTCGACCGTGGCGCCGCGCACCAGCCGCGCGATGACCGCCACCTGCGGCAGCGCCAGCGTCACGATGGGCAGCACCCAGAAACTCGGGTCGGCATTGCTCCACCCGCCCGCGGGCAGGATGCCCAGCACGACGCCGAAGAACAGGCTCAGCAGCGGCGCGATCACGAAATTGGGCGTCGTGATCCCCAGCGTCGCCACCGCGACGATGGCCGTGTCGATCCACGAATTCTGCCGTAGCGCCGCGATGGCGCCAAAGAACGTGCCCAGCACCGCCGCCAGCCCAAGCGCCATGCCGCCCAGCATGATCGACACCGGCAACCCCGCCGCAAACAGATCGTTCACCGAAAAGTCGCGCCGCGCGAAGCTTGGCCCCAGATCGCCGCGGATCAGGTTGCCCAAGTAGATCAGGTATTGCTTCCACAAAGGCGCATCGAGGTTATAGGCACGTTCGAGGTTCGCCATGATGAGCGGGTCCAGCGGGCGTTCCAGATCGAACGGCCCGCCCGGCGCCAACCTGATCGCAAAGAAGGTCAGCGTGACGATGATGAAGATGGTCGGGATCGCCCCGGCCAACCTTCGCAATGTGTATCCCAGCATATCAGTTGACGGACAGCCAACGCGTCGCGTGCGCGTCCATAAGGTTGTCCTCGTATCCGCCGATGCTGTCTGCCACCAGCGCGCGCGACGAATAATAGAGGATCGGCACGATGGGCATTTCCTGAAGCAGCAGCGCCTCCGCCTCGGCCAGCACCTTGGCGCGTTCGGCAAGGTCGGTTTCCGCGGCTGCGCGAACCATGATCGCGTCATATTCCGGGCTGACCCAGCGGGAATAGTTGAAGCGCACCTCGGACCCGAACAGGAACAGGAAGTTCTGCGGATCGTTGTAATCCCCGATCCATCCCGCGCGCGAGATGTCGAACGGCCCGCCCTCGCGCAGATAGTTGAAGTAGGTCGCGCCCTCGGTTTCGTTCAGCGTCGCGTTTATGCCGATATTGCCCAGCATGTCGGCCACCGCCGCCATCGTGTTCTTGTTGTTTTCGGACGTGTTATACAGCAGCTCGACCGACAGGCTGCCCTCGGTCACGCCGGCTTCTTCCAGCAGTGCCAGCGCCTGATCCTCGCGGTCCAGCATGTCTTCGGGGTAATCCAGCGTGACGCCCCCTTCGACATAGTTCACGATGCCCGGCGGCACGACCGAATAGCCCGGCAGCATGGTTTCCGACCAGACCTCGGACGCCAGAAACTCCCGGTCGATCACCAGCGAAATCGCCTGCCGCACCCGCGCGTCCTTCAGCGGGCTGCCATCGGCCCCCTTGATGGGCAGGTAATAGGTGCCAAGATACGGAGCGATGCGAAGCTGATCCGGCAGGTTCTGCTGCACGTAATCCATCTGTTCGCCCGGAACGTCGGAGCAGATCTGCACTTCGCCCGCCTCGAACCGGCGCAGACAGGTGGCGCGATCCTCGAAGGGAATCCAGTTGATCGTGTCGATCTGGACGTTTTCCGCGTCATAGTAGTGCTCGTTCTTCTCCATCACGATGCGGTCGTTGGGCTGGAACGAGATCAGCTTGTAGGCCCCGTTCGTGACCATCGTGCCGGGCTGGGTGTAACGGTCGCCATTCGCCTCGACACTCGCGCGGTGCAGCGGCAGGCCGGTCTGATGAGTCAGAAGTTCGATGAAATAGGGCGTCGGCGCACCCAGCGTGATCTCCAGCGTGCGATCGTCGATGGCACGCACGCCCAGATCATCCAGCGGCATCTGGCCCGTCGCCACCGCCTCGGCATTCTTGATCGGGAACAGCATCGACGCATATCCCGCCGCCGTTTCCGGGTTCATGATCCGGCGGAAGGCGAAGTCGAAATCCTGTGCCGTGACCGGATCGCCGTTCGACCACTTCGCATCCTCGCGCAGCTTGAAGGTATAGGTCAGCCCGTCCTCGGACACCTCCCACGATTCGGCGGTGCCGGGGATCGCATCGCCCTTGGCGTCCTGGATCACCAGACCGTCATACAGGTCCTTCATGATGCGCCCCTCGGCCACGCTGGACGTGCGATGATGGTCCAGCGTCGCGGGGTCGGTGTCGTTGCCACGGTTCAGCGTGACCTGTGCCGATGCGAAGCCCGCCGACAGCATCAACGCTGCGGCGGCAATCCCGAATCCAGTTGCCATGCCATTTCCTCCTGTTGGAATTTTTCCCCAACCGAACGGCATTTGGTTCCGGTGGTCAATCTGCGCGGGTATGAATGCGAGATATGACGCTGCGTCAAAACAGCGCGCACGGCAAAATTTCCGCGCGCGCCCAATCGGTTGTCAGACGATGGTCGCCTCGGTCGCGGCCCGAAGCTCGTCTTCGGTGACGCCATCGGCCAGTTCGACGATCCGCAGCCCGCCGGGGGTCACGTCAAGCACGCCAAGGTTCGTGATGATGCGGTCCACCACCGCCTTGCCGGTCAGCGGGAGGGTGCATTCGCGCAGGACCTTGGACTCGCCTGCCTTGTTCGTATGGTCCATCACGACAACGACGCGCCCCACCCCGGCCACGAGGTCCATCGCCCCGCCCATGCCCTTCACCAGCTTGCCGGGGATCATCCAGTTGGCCAGATCCCCCTGTTCCGACACTTCCATCGCGCCAAGGATCGCCATCGCGATCTTGCCGCCGCGGATCATGCCGAAGCTGGTGGCCGAATCGAAATAGGCGGTCTTCGGCAGTTCGGTAATGGTCTGCTTGCCCGCGTTGATCAGGTCGGGGTCTTCCTCGCCCTCATAGGGGAACGGCCCCATGCCCAGCATCCCGTTTTCCGATTGCAGCGTCACCTCCACCCCTTCGGGGATGTAGTTGGCGACCAGTGTCGGAATGCCGATGCCAAGGTTCACATACCAGCCGTCCTGCAATTCCTGCGCGGCGCGGGCGGCGATCTGGTTGCGGTCCCACATGTTACGCCTCCCTCTGACGAACGGTGCGCTGTTCGATGCGTTTCTCGTGCTGGCCCTGCACGATGCGATGGACATAGATGCCCGGCAAATGGATGTGATCCGGGTCGAGGCTGCCGACCGGCACGATCTCCTCCACCTCGGCGACGCAGAGCTTGCCGCACATCGCCGCGGGCGGATTGAAATTGCGCGCCGTCTTGCGGAAGATGAGGTTGCCTGTCTCGTCCGCCTTCCACGCCTTGACGATCGACAGGTCCGCCACGATCCCGCGTTCGAGGATATAGGTCTGTCCGTCGAACTCCTTGTGGTCCTTGCCCTCCGCAATGACGGTGCCGACGCCGGTCTTGGTATAGAACCCCGGAATGCCCGCGCCCCCCGCCCGCATCCGTTCGGCCAAGGTGCCCTGCGGGTTGAATTCCAGCTCCAGCTCGCCCGACAGATATTGCCGCATGAACTCGGCATTCTCACCGACATAGGAGGAGATCATCTTCTTCACCTGCCGCGTGCCCAGCAGAACGCCCAGACCGAAGCCGTCCACGCCCGCATTGTTGGACGCGATGGTCAGATCCTTCGTCCCCGCCGCCCGGATCGCATCAATCAGCAGTTCCGGGATGCCGCAAAGCCCGAAGCCGCCCGCCGCGATCAGCATCCCGTCGAACAGCGCCCCGTCCAGCGCCTCGGATGCCGAGCCGTAGATCTTCTTCATCTCTCCCCCCCGTTTACGATGCAGTTGCAGCATTAGGGGCGGCGCGCCCCGCCCTGTCAATCTGTCGCCGCTTGAATTACCCGGCGGCAAGCGGCAAACAGGCAGCGTGCCCGCGTGGTGAAATGGTAGACACAGAGGACTTAAAATCCTTCGGCTTCGGCCATGCCGGTTCGAGTCCGGCCGCGGGCACCAAAGCACATCGAGATACCAGTGATTGTTGATCGGCATGCCCCACGAAGATAGGGCGTGGGGCACTTGGCCTCCGCGTCACGTCTTCTCATTCTGCCAGACCCACTTCGTCACCTGCCGAACCGGGCGCCGGACGATGATCCCCGCTTGCAGATCCGCGGCTGACGGCAGCAGCCATCGCATCGTCATGAATTCGATCGTCCGGCACCGGCTGCACGGCCAAGGTGGGACATGGGCCTCGTGGAAAAAGTCCAGCACCTTCAGAAGATCCGCAGCCCAATACCGCACCTCGCGGCGACACCCGTTGCAACGCATGACCATCATCATGCCGTCTCCGGCGCAGGTGCCGATATTCCGGTTGTTGAAACGGTTTCGGGACGGGACTTCCGGCATTGGATCGGCTTAAGCGAACTGGAGCACCGCTGCGTGCCCGTCGCCTTCCATCACCAGAACCTCCGGGCGATCGACGCCGCACCGCTTGCACAAGGTCCGGTCGAAGAAGCCGGGATTGCGATAGCCACCCTGCCAGAATGTGTCCGGGATATCCTCCAGCGCCACGCGCTTTGCACAGCGGCAGCCGGGGTTTCGACAGGTGAAGGTGAAAAAGGCCATGACGCGTTCTCCATTCCGCAGAATGAGAACATTTACAGAACACCTGATGATTCTGAAACCCGGCCCATTGTGCTAGGCTGCAAGGAATCAGGGGATAACTCATGTGCAACCTATACAGCAGCACCCGGGGGCAAGAGGCGATGCGCGCCCTCTTCCCGTCGCGCGAGGTCATTGATCGGCTGGGCAACCTGCCGCCCCTGCCTGAGATTTACCCTGACCAGCAAGCGCCCATAGTGCGAAACGCCGAGGGCGGCGTGCTGGAGTTTGTCATGGCCCGGTGGGGTCTGCCCTCCCCGCCGCAGTTTCACAGCAAGAGCGGCATCGATCGCGGCGTGACGAATGTCCGAAACGCCTCATCGCCGCATTGGAGACGCTGGCTCGGCCCCGTGAACAGATGCCTCGTCCCCTTGACCCGCTTCGCCGAACCCGCAGGGAAAGGGCTGGGCAACGCGTGGTTCGAGATAACCGATGACCGCCCCGCCTTCTTCGCCGGCATCCACGTCCCGCGCTGGACCTCGACCCGCAAGCTGAAGGATGGCGAGACAACCGACGACCTTTATGCATTCCTGACGACGGAGCCGAACGAAGTCGTCGCGCCGATCCACCCCAAGGCCATGCCCGTCATTCTAACGGAACCCGCAGAGTGGGAGACATGGCTGAGCGAGCCATGGGCCGATGCCCGTCAACTGCAAAGGCCACTCGCGAGCCACCTGCTTCACGCCCACGCGGTGCAAGCTCGACTGATCTAAGCACCACATCCTGCATCGATCCGCGCAATCAGCGCCTGACCCGTGAGAACCACGCGATCGCTGCCCTCATCTGCCAGCGCCGCTGCATGTGCCGCCCGGTCCGCGCGGGTTGCATCGCAGAGCGCGTCACCGGCGGTTAGGTTCACGGGCGCGCAGCTTGAAAGTATATACAGTGCTGCTATTGATATACATACTCGCATCCACTAGATTTCCTTAGTGTTTAAGGGGTTGTGATCATGAAGCTAGATCCGAAGATTATCGACGCATTCAGAGTTCTAATCGATTACGAACCGGATACCGGAAGGATGTATTGGAAGGCCCGAGATGCATCCCTTTTCAGCGATGCCGGTCGCAATGGACGCTTTGATAGCTACCGCAAGGCTAACGCGGACAAGTGGAACAAGCGGTTTGCTGGCTCCGAATGCTTCAACATTTCGAATGGCAAAGGCCACCTACAAGGCGCGGTGTTTGGCCGGAAATATATGAAGCATCGAGTTGCATGGGCATGGAGCTATGGAGAGTGGCCTGATTTATACATCGACCACATCAACGGTGACGGGCACGACAACCGTCTTTCGAACCTTCGCCTAGCAAGCGCTGTTCAAAGCCAGATGAATACGAAATCTCGCGTCAGCTCGGCGCTTGGCATAAAGGGTGTCTCATTCCACAGGCGGAACCGTCGATTCATCGCATCCATCTGCACCGAAGGAAAAAAAATCCATCTTGGATATTTTGATACTGCGGAGGAAGCAGGCCGTGCCTACAACGTCGCAGCAGAGAGGATTCAAGGGGATTTTTCTCTATCTGCTTCTCGGGGGCCTCTTGCCTAGCCAAGTGCGAGCATCATCAGCATCACGAGCAACATCCGCATTGGCGGCTCCCTCCATCGTTCGTTGATAGTCATGGGCGGCACGGTCCTTCTGGGACCGCTTCCCAGCACTCTTGCCGCGGAAATAGGCAATGATCACGCTGGCCAGCGCCACGACAGCGCCGCCCAGCAGCGCCTCAAGCCCGCCCAGCATCACAGCTTCCTCGCATCGCCAGTGCGCTTGGCACGCGCGTAATACCATTCGGTCGCCGCGCCGAGGATCAGGCCCGCCACGGCCGTCGCCGCCTCGATGACGACGGGATCGTTCGACAGGGTATCGGCCGCCCCCGCCGAGACGACGCCATAGCTGACGAGCGCGCCAGCGAGATACCTCAGGATCACCCTCACGATTGCCGGGTTGATGTGCATGTCAGGCTCCTTTGAAGATGCGGTTGAAGATGGAGGCCAGCGCATCCCACAGGGTGGGTTTCGGCGCGGGCTTGGGCGGGCGCACCGGCTCAGGTTGGACGGACAGCGCCGTCTCATACTGGCGGGCCAGCGAGGCGATCTCGTCCGCGCTGTCGGTGCCATTCACGATCCGGCGCGCCCCGCGGTAATCGACAGTTGACCCGATGAAATCGGACAGCTTCTTGCCGGTGAACCAGCCCTTCTGCATGCCAAGCACGAGGATCTGCGCGGCAATATCCGGCTCCAGCGCGCGGTCGGGCTTCGTGATCAGGTCAATGCCCAGCGCGGCCCCGGCGCGGACGTAGTTGTCCCGGCCCGTGATCTGGACGTGCCCCCGGCCACGATAGGTCCAACCATCGTTCGCGAGGGTGTTCCCCATGCGCCCGCCATAGACCCTGTTTGCCAGCCCCTGCGGATTGCTGGCGTAGGGCCGCGCCTCGGCCACCGATGCGAACCGCGTCGGCCAGACCTGCCGGATGCGCTCGGCGGTATAACGCAGGTTCTCCTCCACCGGCACCATCTTGCGCCCGCCCTCCCAGAAGGCGGTGGCCAGCACATAGGCCGTCTGCTGCCGGGTCAGCCCGCGCAGCGCGCATTCGTTTCGGATCAGCTGGGTGTGCCCCAGCGTGAGGTTGATGCTCATAGTTCCTCTCATGAAAAAGCCCGCCATCGGCGGGCGTGCGCTTGTGCGGCGTGGAAAGCTTGTTTGCTGACGGATGATGTCCAATTACCCCCGGTGCCCGGGGTAGTTGCCGTATGAGTGCCGCTTCGTCCTAGGTCGTCCCAACCGCGAAGCGATTGCCGGGTGCACCGCGCTCTAGACACCCTGCCGAGTTGTCGGAACGGAACGCGGATTGGGCGGTTGAATGGGTCTCGCGTGCCGAAAGACCCCATGTCGGTGGCGAGCGCGGCGAAGGGCCTTCCCGGTCACCTTCGCCGCGTACGCCACACAGACAGGACAAGCCCATGAGCGACTATCAAAAACCGAAGAACCCTAAGAAAGCTGGCATCGTCATCGTTGCGATCGCCGCCGCTATCTTCCTTGTCATCTTTGTCGGGCTGAACCTTCGAAATGCCGACGACTCTGGCGCGATCGATGTGGACCCAACCGATCCCCCTGCCGGCGCGACAAACTAAGCGCCATACCTCTATTGTCAGAATCGTGATCGGCGGCCATCGTGCCGCCGTTAACTATTTTTGGAGATTGACGATGAAGACGCTTTTGGCGGCGAGCGCGATGGCGCTAGCGGCGGGCGCGGCTGATGCCGCAGTATATGACTTCTCTTTTGTTCAGACAGGATGCGTCACCGTCAACTGCGGTATCTTGGGAGCCGGGTTCACCGTTGATCTCCCCTCGCTCATCAATCAGTCCTTCAACGTGATGTGGTCCGACTCTACCGAGCTACCCGCACCCCTGCTCTCCGAACCTTTTCCGACGGCCGTCAATGCAGGCGCTCAGGTCTCCTTGACGACGGACGAGTACGGTCAAATTGTCGAGATTTTCGGCAGCCTCGATGACGCAGGTTACACGCACTACTTCGACATCGATCTGGTCGGCTATTACATCAACCTGGAGTGGGATAGCGACGTGATCGCGTCCGGCTATTGGACGGCCAAAGAGGTAGACGCGCCAGCACCTGTTCCGCTTCCCGCGTCGGCACTGCTGATGCTGACAGGTCTGGCCGGGTTCGGCGCGATGCGCCTTCGCCGCCGGTGAACTGACGGGAGGGGGGGCGGTATTCCCGCCCCTCACCTACATCAGCGCCCGACCTCATCCAGTGTCGCCCGGAGGACGGCAATCGTATCCTCCAGCCATGGCGCGACCAGCGCGGCCGGCACGCTCGATCCCGGCGCCAAGCGGTAATCCTCCGGCTCGTCGCCCCCGGTGCCATCCGCGTCGGAGATGCCTGCGAACAGCCCGTTCAGACTGGTGCCAAACGTGAAGTTGTCGGGGGCAATCGTGGCCTTGCCGCTGCTGTCCTCGATCATGGTCGTGACGTTG
>NZ_SMYN01000026.1 GCF_004959935.1 Falsirhodobacter xinxiangensis
AGAGGCCTGAAATCAATGGGTCTGGAGCCTAGGGATGCACACGATTTTTTACACCGCGTCCAGCAAAGGGTAGTTCTGATTAATGGCCAGAGGTTGGCGCAGCTAATGATAGCTCACGGAGTCGGTGTTCGCGTAAGGCAGACTTACCTGATCCGATCCGTTGACGAGGACTATTTCTCTGACATCGCAACCTGATTTGCCTCGGCGCAGGTGTCGCACCGAAGTGCTACACCACCGTTGACAGAATGGCTAAAAAACCTCTATGAATCAAAGAGAAGTGGATATTCTTGCCGAATTCAATCCTCTCTTGCAGCACCATCTTTCCCCATTCTGACTAAAAAGATACAGGCCAGCGAAAGCTTTGGCTGACTTGGGTTCTACCCCAATAGTTTGCAGACGACCTACCTGCGGAAGAACAAGAAACTGGTGTCTACCATTTCCGGCAAAAGGCAGCCGTTGATCTGATAGCTTTCGGCGGGTGAGGGGCTAGCCGAATGCCCGGCACTGAAAACCCAGCGGAGGCAGAGCTTCGCCATTCGATCGAAGTCCGCACGCAAATGATGGTCTGGGAAAAGCTGGACGCGCTAACCTGAACGCGACCTTGGGCGGCATGGCGGCTGCTCTGTTCGATATCTTTGCCGATGATGTTCGAACGGAAGGCCTCGGCGAGAATTCGATAGCCGAGGCATCTGCGAGGTGTCGCACACAAGTTCCTGCGGCGAAGGTCGATACCCCTGAACGCAGAGGCTTCTTCCAGCAGTGCCACATGCCGATCCGACCGCCCGAGGCCGGATCGGAAATCTGCCCCCGCCGCGGCCCCACCGCCGTGACGGAAGTGCCCGCCGGTTGATGCCGGAATGCGCCGCACCCATTGCTTCGGCTCGTCCAGCCTGTTCGGGATCGCTTGGCCGCGATGGAGTGAACAGGCGGCACCGGCTTGCGGTATCAAGGCAAAGGCCGACCCCTTGGGATCGGCCTTTTTGTCTCAACCCTGAAGCGTGCGGACGCCGATGCCCTCGCCGCGGGCCTTCATCGCTTCGACGGCGGCGATACTGGCGGCGGCGGTGGTGAAGTAGGGGATCTTGTCGTAAAGCGCGACGGCGCGGATGTCTCGGCTGTCGCTGATCGCCTGCGAGCCTTCGGTCGTGTTCAGCACCAGCGCGATATCGCCGTTCTTGAGCATGTCCACGATGTTCGGGCGGCCCTCATAGACCTTGTTCACCTGCGTCGATTTGATGCCTTGGGCGGTCAGCCAGCTTGCCGTGCCGCGCGTCGCGACGATCTCGAACCCTAGGGTCAGCAGATCGCGTGCGGCGGTGGCCAGCGCCTCGGTCTTGTCGGCGTCCTTGACGGACAGGAAGACGCGGCCGGTCTCGGGCAGATGCGTGCCTGCGCCCATCTGCGCCTTCAGGAAGGCAAGGGCGAAGTTGCGGTCCCAGCCCATCACCTCGCCGGTCGAACGCATTTCCGGGCCAAGCAGCGTATCGACGCCGGGGAAACGGGCGAAGGGCAGCACCGATTCCTTGACCGAGAACCACGGCGTGATCGGATCGGCCAACGTCATCGCATCGGCCAGCGGCAGCGCGCTGTCCGGGCCGACGCCTGCGGGGTAGGGCGCACGCTGCGGGAAGTTCGCCAGCGGCTCGCCCGCCATCAGGCGCGCGGCGATGGAGGCGATGGCGCTGTCGGTGGCCTTCGCCACGAACGGCACGGTGCGCGAGGCGCGGGGGTTCACTTCCAGAACGTAGATGGTGCCGTCCTTGATCGCGAACTGCACGTTCATCAGGCCGACCACGTTCAGCGCCTTGGCCATTTCGACCGACTGGCGCTTCAACTCGGCAATCGTTTCCGCCGACAGCGAATGCGGCGGCAGGCAGCAGGCGGAGTCGCCCGAATGCACGCCCGCTTCCTCGATATGCTCCATGATGCCCGCGACATGGACATTGGTGCCGTCGGAAAGGCAGTCCACGTCCACCTCGATCGCGCCGGCAAGATAGCTGTCCAGCAGGACCGGGTTCTTGCCCGACACGTTCACGGCGGTGGTGATGTAGCGTTTCAGCTGGTCCATGTCGCGCACGATTTCCATCGCGCGGCCGCCAAGGACATAGGACGGGCGGATCACCAGCGGGAAGCCCACGCGGGTCGCGATCTCCAGCGCCTGTTCGTCGGACGAGGCGATGCCGTTGATCGGCTGTTTCAGATCCAGATCGACCAGCAGCTTCTGGAACCGCTCGCGGTCCTCTGCCAGATCGATGGCGTCGGGCGTGGTGCCGAGGATCGGGATGCCCTCTTCCTCCAAGGCGTTCGCCAGTTTCAGCGGGGTCTGGCCGCCGAACTGCACGATCACGCCGTGAAGGGTGCCGTTCTCCTGCTCCACCCGCAGGATTTCCAGCACATGCTCCAGCGTCAGCGGCTCGAAATACAGACGGTCCGAGGTGTCATAGTCGGTCGAGACCGTTTCCGGGTTGCAGTTGACCATGATGGTCTCATACCCGGCCTCGGTCAGCGCGAAACAGGCGTGGCAGCAGCAATAGTCGAACTCGATCCCTTGGCCGATCCGGTTCGGACCGCCGCCGAGGATGACCACCTTCTTCGCGTTCGAGGGACGCGCCTCGTCCTCGACCTCGCCCATCACGGGCGTCTCGTAGGTCGAATACATATAGGGGGTCTGCGCCTCGAATTCTGCGGCGCAGGTGTCGATGCGCTTGAAAACGGCGGTGACGCCAAGGTTGCGACGGGCCTTGCGGATGGCACCCTCGGTCTGCGCGGTCAGGTTCGCCAGACGCGCATCGGTGAAGCCGAACATCTTCAGGCGGCGCAAGCCTTCGGCAGTGGTGGGCAGGCCGTTTGCGACGATCCTGGCTTCTTCCTCGACGATCTCGCGGATGCGGGCAAGGAACCACGGATCGAAGCTCGTGGCAGCCACGATCTCGTCATCCGTCAGGCCGTGGCGCATGGCTTGCGCGATCAGGCGGATGCGGTCGGGGGTCTGGGCGCTGATCGCCTTGACGATGGCCGATTTTTCCGGCGCGCCTTCGATGGCGATCTCGTCGAAGCCGGTCAGGCCGGTTTCAAGCGAGGCGAGCGCCTTCTGCATGGATTCGTGGAAGGTCCGGCCGATGGCCATGACCTCGCCCACGGATTTCATCGCGGTGGTCAGTTCGGGTTTGGAACCCGGAAACTTCTCGAACGCAAAGCGCGGGATCTTGGTCACGACATAGTCGATGGACGGCTCGAACGATGCCGGGGTCACTTTGGTGATGTCGTTGTCCAGCTCGTCCAGCGTGTAGCCGACGGCCAGTTTCGCGGCGATCTTGGCAATCGGGAAGCCGGTGGCCTTCGATGCCAGCGCGGACGAGCGCGACACGCGGGGGTTCATCTCGATCACGACCATGCGGCCATCGACGGGGTTGATCGCCCATTGGACGTTCGAACCGCCGGTCTCCACCCCGATCTCGCGCAGCACGGCGATGGAGCCGTTCCGCATGATCTGGTATTCCTTGTCCGTCAGCGTCAGGGCAGGGGCGACGGTGATGGAATCGCCGGTGTGCACGCCCATCGGATCGACGTTTTCGATGGCGCAGACGATGATGGCGTTGTCCTTGCGGTCGCGGACGACCTCCATCTCGTATTCTTTCCAGCCCAGCAGCGATTCATCGACCAGAACCTGCGCGACCGGGGACGCGTCCAGACCCGAGCGCACGATGCGTTCGTAATCGTCGCGGTTATAGGCGACGCCGCCGCCGGTGCCGCCAAGGGTGAATGCGGGGCGGATGATGGCCGGAAGGCCGATGTCTTCGATGGCGGTCATCGCCTCGGCGACGCCGGCGTTGATGTCGTATTTGCCGTTCGCCAGCTTCGGCGCGGCGACGATGGTGGCGCGGGGGTTTTCGATGCC
This sequence comes from Falsirhodobacter xinxiangensis, assembly GCF_004959935.1. Lineage (GTDB taxonomy): Bacteria > Pseudomonadota > Alphaproteobacteria > Rhodobacterales > Rhodobacteraceae > Falsirhodobacter > Falsirhodobacter xinxiangensis. The sequence continues at coordinate 3,899 of NZ_SMYN01000026.1, forward strand.
CAAGCGGTCCATCGCCTCGCGGAACAGCTTGCGGTCCTCGGCCATCTCAATGGCTTCGCGGTTGGCGCCGATCAGCTGGACGTTGAACTTTTCCAGCACGCCCATGTCGGCCAGTGCCAGCGCGGTGTTCAGGCCCGTCTGCCCGCCCATCGTCGGCAGCAGGGCGTCGGGACGTTCGGCCTCGATGATCTTGGCGACGACTTCGGGGGTGATCGGCTCGATATAGGTCGCGTCCGCAAGTTGCGGGTCGGTCATGATCGTCGCTGGGTTGGAGTTGACCAGCACCACGCGATAGCCTTCTTCGCGCAGAGCCTTGCAGGCCTGTGCGCCGGAATAGTCGAACTCGCATGCTTGCCCGATGACGATGGGGCCGGCGCCGATGATCATGATGGAGGAGATATCGGTTCTTTTCGGCATTTTCGGCCCCATATGGCTGCCCCCGAGGCCGCACTGCGGTCGGATTCGGGTCGGCAGGTTTCAAGCAAATTGGCGCGGTTATAGACATGCCGCGCTTCGGCGCAACCCCCGCCTTGGAACCGTTCGGCCCGATCCTACCTTTAATCCCGTGCGAGTAGGGAGCCATCATGTCGGACATACGCCAGATCGGGGTTTCACGGACGCTGCTTTGGGCGGAGTTTGTTGGCTTCTATGTCGTCATTCCCGTTCTGGTCGCGGTCTTCCTTCCCCCGGGCCGGTTGTTCGAGGCCCTGTTCGTGTTCATGCTGGCCGGGCTGGCGCTGCTTGCCTTCACGCCGGGGTTCGAATGGCGCGAACTTCTGCGCGGCTGGCGCGCCATCGATTGGCCGCGTGTCGGGGTGCTTTCGGTCGTGACGCTGCTGGCGGGGGTCATCGTGATGCAGATGGCGGCGCCCGCGCGGATGTTCTCGCTGCTGGACCGTCCGCAGATGTTGCTGACCATCGCCGTGTTCTATCCGCTGCTGTCCGCGCTGCCGCAAGAGGTGGTGTTCCGTGCGCTGTATTTCCGGCGATACCGCGACATCGTGCCCGAGGGGATTCCGGGCCTGCTGCTGAACGCCGGGCTCTTTTCGCTGGCGCATCTGATGTATTGGAACAGCATCGTCATGGTGATGACCTTTGCGGGCGGCTTCGTCTTTGCATGGGCACATATCGTGCGGCGCAGTTTCCCGATGGCATGGGTGATGCATTCGGTCGCCGGGTTGATCGTCTTCGCCTGCGGTCTGGGCATCTACTTCTATTCCGGCAACGTGGTGCGTCCTTTCTGAAAGGGTTGACTTCGCGGGCCTGTCGGTATTCACGCAAGAGCGAATGTCCGAAGCCGGGAGCCCGTCCATGCACGCCTATCGCAGCCATACCTGCGCCGAACTGACCGCTGCTGCCACCGGGCAGGATGTCCGCCTGTCGGGTTGGGTGCACCGCGTGCGCGACCACGGGGGCGTCCTGTTCATCGACCTGCGCGACCATTACGGCATCACCCAAGTGATCTGCGACAGCGACAGCGCGGCCTTTGCCGATCTGGAAAAGGTCCGCGCCGAATGGGTGATCCGCATCGACGGGTCGGTCAAGGCGCGCGACGCGTCGCTGGTGAACCCCAAGCTGCCGACGGGCGAGATCGAGGTCTATGCCCGCGGCGTGACGGTTCTGGGCGCGGCGGACGAGCTGCCGATGCCGGTCTTCGGCGAGGTGGACTATCCCGAGGAAACCCGCCTGACCTATCGCTTCCTCGACCTGCGCCGGGAAAAGCTGCACCGCAACATGATGATGCGGTCGAATGTGGTGCGCTCGATCCGCAACCGGATGTGGGATCAGGGCTTCAACGAATTCCAGACGCCGATCATCACGGCATCCTCGCCCGAAGGCGCGCGCGACTTCCTCGTGCCGTCGCGGCTGCATCCGGGCAAGTTCTATGCGCTTCCCCAAGCACCGCAGCAGTTCAAGCAGCTGATCATGGTGGCGGGCTTCGACCGCTACTTCCAGATCGCGCCCTGCTTCCGCGACGAAGACCCGCGTGCCGACCGCTCGCCCACCGACTTCTATCAGCTGGATATCGAGATGTCGTTCGTCGAACAGGACGACGTCTTCGCCGCCGTCCAGCCGGTGATCCAAGGGCTGTTCGAGGAATTCGCACCGACCAAGAAGGTCTATGCCGACTGGGAACGCATCGCCTACAAGGACGCGCTGGCCTGGTATGGCTCGGACAAGCCGGACTTGCGCAACCCGATCAAGATGCAGGTCGTGTCCGAACATTTCGCAGGCTCGGGCTTCGCGATCTTCGCCAAGCTGCTGGAGCAGGAGGGCACCGAGGTTCGTGCCATCCCCGCACCGACCGGCGGCGGGCGCAAGTTCTGCGATCGGATGAACGCCTATGCCCAGTCGCAGGGGCTGCCGGGGATGGGCTATATTTTCTGGCGTGCGGGCGATGCAGGTCTGGAAGCGGCGGGTCCGCTGGCCAAGAACATCGGCCCGGAGCGCACCGAGGCAATCCGTCAGCAGCTGGGGCTGGGCGAAGGCGACGCGGCCTTCTTCCTCGGCGGCAAGCCGTCGCAGTTCGAGGCCGTCGCGGGCCGTGCGCGGAACGTCATCGGCGAGGAACTGGGGCTGACCGAAAAGGACTGCTTCAAATTCGCATGGATCGTCGATTTCCCGATGTATGAGGCGGATGACGAAGGGAAAATCGACTTCAGCCACAACCCGTTCTCGATGCCGCAGGGCGGGATGGAGGCGCTGATGGGCGATCCGCTGAAGGTTCATGCCTATCAGTATGACCTTGCGTGCAACGGGTATGAGCTGATCTCGGGCGGCATCCGCAACCACAAGCCGGAGATCATGTTCAAGGCGTTCGAGCTGGCGGGCTATCCGAACTCGGAAGTCGAGAAGCGGTTCGGCGGGATGGTCAAGGCATTCAAATACGGCGCACCGCCTCACGGCGGATGCGCGGCGGGCATCGACCGGATCGTGATGCTGCTGGCCGACGAGCCGAACATCCGCGAGGTCATCATGTTCCCGATGAACCAGCGCGCCGAAGACATGCTGATGAACGCCCCGTCCGAGGCGACGAACGAGCAACTTCGCGAACTGCACCTGCGCGTCATTCCCAAGGAGTGATCTGGCGGAATGTCATCCCGAAGGGGATGACATGCGCCTCTTGAGCCGCCGCGACAGCGGCGGCCCGGCCCAACGTCGAGGAGATGCCCGCAGGGCGTCGACGAGTGGCGGGAGCGCCCCGCCGTCTGGAGGATTGATGAGGATTGGTTTCCCGCTGCCCGACTGGACTGCACCGCCCGCCCCGACGGGCGCACCGCTGGCGGGCCGCTTCGTGCGGCTTGAAAAGCTCGACATCTCGCAGGCGGATCAGCTGTTTGACGCATTCGCCGAAGGGGGCGATGACCTTTGGACCTACATGCCTCACGGCCCGTTCCAGCGCGGTTGTTTCCATGCCTGGATGCGCAAGATGGCAGGTAGCGCCGATCCTTGCTTCTATGCCATTCGCGATCTGGAAACGGACCGCTTCGCCGGGATCGCCGCCTATCTGCGGATTGCGCCCGAGGCTGGGTCCATCGAAGTCGGCTGGCTGACTTTCGCACCCAGTATCGCGCGCAGCCCCAAGACGACCGAGGCGATGTTCCTGATGATGGAATGGGCGTTCCGGGCGGGGTATCGCCGGTATGAATGGAAATGCGACGCGCTGAACCTGCCCTCGCGTCGGGCGGCGCAGCGGCTCGGGCTGTCCTATGAGGGCACGTTCCGGCAGGCGACGGTCTACAAGCAGCGCAATCGCGATACCGCGTGGTTTGCGGCCATCGACCGCGAATGGCCCGCGCTGGAGGCTGCTTTCCGCGAGTGGCTGTCGCCCGCCAATCTGGACGGCGGGCAGCGTCGGTCGCTGTCCGATCTGACCGCGCCGATTCTCGTGGCGCGCGATCCCGCTCTTGGCTAGGCTGCACGGATGACCATTACAGCCGCCATCGTCCTTTTCGCCGTCACATGGTTCCTGACCCTGTTCATCGTCCTGCCGCTGCGCTTCACGTCGCAGGCGGATGCGGGGCATGTCGTGCCGGGAACGCCGCCCTCCGCCCCTTCGACCGAAGTGGTGGGGCGCAAGATCAAGATCACCACGATCGTGGCGGTGATCCTGTGGTGCCTGATGGCGGGGGTGATCGTCTTCGGCGGGATCACGATCCGTGATCTGGATATCTCGGGCGTGATGGACCGCTAGCGCGACAGGCGGTGGAACAGGTGCGTGAAGGTCGCGACCCCCAGCACCGGCACGATCAGGTTCAGGATCGGCACCGACAGCGGGATCGCCATCAGCGCCCCGGCCAGCCAGACCTGCGCGGCGTGGCGACGGCGCATGGCATAGGCCGCCTGCCGCCCGATCCGCCGCATGGCAACCAGCACGAAATATTCGCGCCCCAGCAGAAACCCGTTCATCGCGATGAACAGCAGCGGCGCCAGCGGCCCGGCGAACAGGAACACGAACAGGCCGATGATGTTGGCGACCAGCAGGATGCCGAACGCACCTGCAGCCTCGCGCAACTGTTCCGACATGGGCAGGGGATCGGCGGGGGGGAGGGTGTAATGCCGATCTTCGACCGCCGCTGCGACGTCTTCGAGGAAAAGCCCCGTGAAGGCGGAGGCCACCGGGACCATCAGGAACACCGACGCCACCAGCATCAGCAGCACCGAGCCCCAGCCCGCCACCGTGTCCAGCCCGCCGACCGGGCCGATCCACGGTAGAACCACCTGATCCGGCACCAGCCAGACCACGGCCCAGTTCGCCACCCAGCCGAGCCCGACCAGCAGCGCCAGCGTCAACGCGACGCCGATCATCACGACGCGGCGAAAGCGGCGGTCACCGATCTGGCCCAGCGCCTTCAGGAAATCGCCGAGGATCATGCGTCGATCCAGGTCGTGATCGCGGCAATATCCGGGCGCGGGCGGTCCGGCGGCACCGAGGTTTCGGTCCCGATATGGACGATCCCGGCCACCCATTCATCCGGACCAAGGCCCTGCGCCTCGATGAAGCCGCGGTCATGGGCGGGCCAGCCGGTCAGCCAGTTCGCGCCCCAACCCGCAGCCTCGGCTGCGTTCAGCAGCGAAAGGCAGACGGCACCGGCCGAAAGCGTCTGCTCGATCTGTGGGATCTTGTCCGACTCCTTGGGGCTGGCGACGACCATGACGGCAAGGTTGCCCTGATCGAACTGTTGCCGGCCCTTCGCGCGCTTTTCCTCGTCCAGACCGAGGGTTGTGGCGCGTTCTTCAGCCAGTGCCGCAAGCCGCGCCATCGCGCCGGGGCCGATGACGACGAAGCGCCACGGCTCCAGCTTGCCGTGATCGGGGCTGCGGGCGGCGGCGGTCAGGATCGGGCCAAGCTCCTCCCGCGAGGGGATGGGCAGCGCCAGCGTCTTGGCGGGGCGGGAACGCCGGGACAGCAGGAACTCGGTGACGGCAGGCTTGGCTTGGGGCATCGGTGTCTCCTTCGCCCGCAGATGTGGGCGAGCGGGGCCGAGGGGTCAAGTCATTCGCTGCAAACGTAAAGCGCGCCGCCGACCGCCACGACCGAAACCGCAGCCGCCGCCAGCCCGACCGGGGTGGCCAGTGCCGCGCTGGCCGCCGTGCCCGCCGTGCCGATCGCCCCCGACACGGCCGAGGTTGCGCCCGACAGCACCACCGCGCCGCCCGGATGTACCGCTGCCGTGGCGCCGTTGATCGTCGCCACCGTGTCGGCTGTCTGTGCCGCAAGCCCCGCCACCTGCCGCGAGGCGCCCACCGAGGCGTTCACCCTTTCGCAGAAGCTGCGGCTGGGCTTCCGGCACGACAGATAGGCGTCGCGCGGGCCTTCGGCATAGCCGGCATAGGTCTGCGCACCTTCGTCCCATTGCAGGCAGAACGGGCTGCGCTGGGCATCCGTCAGATCCGGCGTCAGGTGCCGCAGCGTCACGTATCCGGGGCAGCCGTCGCCGAAGCGGCCCGTCAACGCCTCGCGGTAGCTGCGGTTGGCCGACAGTTCCTCGTCATTCGGTTCATAGAACAGGTCCATCCGCAGCCCGCTGACCGAGGTCGTGCAGGTGCGCGGTTCAGCCAGCGCCATCGTCGGCAGCAGCAGAAGCAGGGCGGCCAATTTCATTTCGCGATCCGGTAGCTGCCTTCGGGAAGGTTCAGCGCGGCGGCAAGATCGCGCGCCTGCGCCATGGACAGGGTCAGGCGCATCGGCTCTCCGGTGATGGCATCCAGCTGTTCCAGCGTGATGCATTCCTCGAAGGCGCAGATGGTGACGTCTTCTTCAAGCGAGGCGCTCCCCTCGTCGATGAGGGTGATGACGGTCGCGTCGAAATCGTGCTCGATGGTGAACATGCGGCAAGGTTACGCCGCAGCGCCGCGAAAGGCCACCGGAATGTGTGTTTCCCCTCGCGACCGAAGTGATAGATTTGCACAGCCCGCGATGGAGGTATGGATGCGCTGGATCGGACTGGTTTGTGGATTTGCCCTGCTGGGGGCCTGCGCGCCGATCCCGGCGCAATATGGCAGCGAGCAGGTGCCGGTTTACGAGGCCGTGGACAGCGGTCCCCCGATGGGCGCAGCAGTTGCCCGGTCCACCTTCAATACGGTCGTGCGCCGCGTGCAGCCTGTTGCCGAACGGATGTGCCGCGAGCGGACCCAAGGGGCATCCTGCGATTTCCAGATTTCCATCGATCCCAAGCCGGGCCAGCCTGCGAACGCGTATCAGACCGTGGATGCGCAAGGGCGGCCCGTGATCGGCTTCACACAGGCGCTGATCGCCGATGCGCGCAATGCGGACGAGCTGGCATTCGTGCTGGGTCACGAGACGGCGCACCATATCGCGGGCCACCTGAACCGCCAGCAGAACAGCGCCATGGCTGGCGCGGTTTTGGGCGGATTGATCGGCACCATCGGCGGTCTGGATGCCGGGACCATCGAATCGCTGCAACAGGCCGGGGCGGGCCTTGGCCAGCGCACCTATTCCAAAAGCCACGAGCTTGAGGCGGACGCGCTGGGCACCGACATTGCCATTGCGGCAGGATACGATCCGGTGCGGGGCGCTGCCTTCTTCAGCCGTCTGCCCGATCCGGGCGACCGTTTCCTTGGCACCCACCCCGCCAGCGGCCAGCGGATCGACGTAGTGCGCCGCCGGGCGCAGCAGATCCGCGGATACTGATGCTGCAACTGGAAGGGATCATCAGCGACCGGGGATCGAAATATTCGGTCTCGGGCGGCCCCGTGACCAGCCGCGCCGATTGCGACGCGTTTCTGACCGAACTGCGCCGGGTCAAGAAATACGCCAAGGCCACGCATAACAGCTGGGCTGCGATCCTGCCCGATGGCGGAACCCGCGCCGACGATGGCGAGGCAGGGGCGGGCGCGGCCATCCTGCGGATGCTGGAACGCGAGGGTCGGGCGGGCCATATCGTCGTCGTCACGCGCTGGTATGGCGGGGTTCAACTGGGCGGTGACCGGTTCCGCCATGTGACCGAATGTGTGCGTCAGTATCTGGCGGCCTTGGAACCCTGACCCATCGAAAGTGTTGATTTGACGAACCATCGAACGGAGGAAACGATGAGCAGCGTCATTTCGAGCACCGATGTCAACGGCACCACCGTCTACAGCCCCACGGGCGAACATCTGGGCAGCATCGACCATCTGATGATCGACAAGCAATCGGGCAATGTCGCCTATGCGGTGATGGGGTTCGGCGGTTTCCTTGGCCTTGGCGAAGCGCACCATCCGGTGCCGTGGCGCAAACTGCGCTATGACACCTCGCTGAACGGCTATGTCACCGACATCACCAAGGAACAGCTGGAAGGTGCGCCCGCACGCCCCGAGAACTGGCAGGACGACCGCAACTGGGCGACGTCCGTCTATGGCTATTATGGTGTCGCGCCTTACTGGCTTTAATTCGTGCGGCGGGGCGGCATGAAGGGCAGGGGTGCGACGGGGATGCCGTCCTCGATCAGCGCCTTTGCATCCTCGATCTTCGCCTCGCCATAGATCGAACGACCGGGCGCGTCGCCATCATGGATGCGGCGCGCCTCGGTGGCGAAATCGGTCCCGACATATTCCGAATTCGCCTCGACCTTGGCACGCAGATCGGCCAGTGCCTTTTCGCGGTCTGTCACGGGTTCCGTCAGGGCGTGGCGGACGGCGGGGGCCATCAGCGCCTTTTCGACATCGGCACTGCCGCAATCGGGGCAGATCACATGCTTTGCCGCACTCAGACGGTCGAAAGCCTCGCCCGACGCGAACCAGCTGTCGAACGCATGCCCGTTCGCGCATTTCAGAGTGTAGCGGATCATGCGTCCCGTCCCGTCGATCGCCCGTCAGATAAGCAAACGGGCGAAAAGATCAAGCAGGCTCGAACTCTGCGATCAGCTGGGCCAGTTGCGGCTCGTCAACCAGCGCGGCGGCTTTGGCGGGCGAGAACCACCCGCGTTTGCGCTGCTTCGCCTCGGGGAACCTGCGCGACAGGTCCAGCACCTCCATCGGATATACCTCGACCCGGCAGGGCAGCGCCACTTCGATATCCGCCTCGCGCGACATGACCTTGGCATAATCGAAGGTCCCGATGGCACGCGGCGCGATCTTTCCGGTGACGCCCGCTTCTTCCCACGCCTCGCGCATGGCCATATCGGCATCGGGCACGTGCTGTTTCGGCCATCCCTTGGGGATGACCCAGCGACCCGTTTCGCGGCTCGTGATAAGGAGAATGCGAAGCCGGTCGTTCTTCCGCTTCCAACAAAGAGTGCCAAGCTGGCGATGCATATCCAGCCCAAAATCAATTCGGTCGAGTTTCAATCCACTGTCTCCGGCGCGTGGCCCGGTGCTTTGGTCCGCGGTTCTTGTTTGTTCTGCGTAAAGTGTCGCGCGTTCTGTGAAGCTTTCAAGACGGTGCGACATTTTTTCCATCCCGCGGCGTGAATTGATCCGGAACTTGCCCGATCTATGTTCCTGACTGCCGAAATGGCAGGATGTTTCGTGATGCGGATGCTTTTCCTTCTTCTGTTCTTTCCGGGCGCGGTTTTCGCCGGAATGCCGCACGGGCTGCATTTCGCATCCGTCGATGGCGGAGAGATCGCTCTGGACGATCTGCGGGGGCAGCCGATTCTTGTGGTGAACACCGCCTCGCGCTGTGCGTTCACCGGGCAATATGACGATCTTCAGGCGCTGGCGGACCGCTATCGCGATCTGGTCGTGCTGGCGGTCCCCTCGGGCGATTTCCGGCAGGAGCTTGCAAGCGGGGCCGAAGTGGCAGAATTCTGCGCGATGAATTTCGATCTGACGATCCCGATGACCGATATCACCGCCGTGACCGGCACATCGGCGCATCCGCTTTATGCTTGGTTGCGCCGGGACCATGGGTTCACGCCGACCTGGAATTTCAACAAGGTCCTGATCGCGCCGGATGGGGAATTGGACGCGACGTGGGGTCCCGCGGTATCGCCCCGCAGCCCCGAGATCATCCGCCGGATCGAGGCGCTGCTGCCGTGACACCCGTCTTCATCGGGTCCGAGATCTATCGCCATTCCAGCTATGGCCGGGCGCATCCCCTGCGCGTGCCGCGCGTGTCCACGGTGATGGATCTGTGCCGCGCGATGAGCTGGTTCGCGCCGGGGCAATATCGCACCAGCCCCCGCGCCCGCCCCGCCGCGCTGGCGACATGGCACACGACCGACTACATCGCCGCGCTGGAACGGGCCGAGGGGATGTCGGAGCCGACGCCCGAGATGCACGACCGCCACCACCTTGGCACCCTGTCGAACCCGATGTTCCCCGAGATGTTTCGGCGCCCCGCCACCGGCGCCGGCGGGGTGATGCTGGCGGCGGAGCTGGTGCGGGATGGGGGCGTCGTGCACGTGCCGGGGGGCGGGACGCATCATGGAATGCCCGACCGCGCCAATGGCTTCTGTTACCTGAACGACTGCGTTCTGGGTATGCTGGCGCTGCGGCGACTGGGCATCCGGCGCATCGCCTATGTCGATATCGACGCGCATCACTGCGACGGGGTGCAGCACGCCTTCGCGGGCGATCCCGAGGCGCTTTTGATCTCGACCCACGAGGAGGGGCGCTGGCCCTTCACCGGGCTGCTGGCCGACGAGGGGGGCGGCAACTGCTACAACCTGCCGGTGCCGCGCGGGTTTGGCGATGCGGGAATGGCGATGGTGCTGGAGCGGCTGATCCTGCCGCGCCTTGCCGAATTCGCACCCGAGGCTGTGATCCTGCAATGCGGCGCAGACGGGGTCGAGGAGGACCCGCTGTCGCGCCTGTCCATGTCCAACAACGCGCATTGGTCGGTGGTGGCGGCGCTGCGCGGGATCGCGCCGCGGTATATCGTGCTGGGGGGCGGGGGGTATAATCCGTGGACGGTGGGGCGGCTCTGGTCCGGCATCTGGGCTGTGCTGGCGGGCCACGAGGTGCCGGACCGGCTGCCCGAGGATGCGTCGGCGGTGCTGGCGGCTCTGGATTGGGGCGGCGGCGCGCGCCCGCCGCCGGACCCGGGTTTGCTTGTCACCTTGCGCGACGATCCAAGGCCGGGGATCGTGGACCCCGCGCTGCGCGAGCGGCTGCACTTTCTGGAAAGACGATGCGCTGTTTTCTTGCCCTGACGCTGCCCGACGACATCCGATCCGCGCTGACGGTGCAGCAGTTCCTTCTGCCGCTGCCGCGAAAGGTCCCGCCCGAGGATTTCCACCTGACGCTGGCCTTTCTTGGCGACGCGGACCCCGCCCGGCTGGAGGAGTTGCATGACAGGCTGGAGCGCCTGCGTCTGCCGCCGCCTGAATTGCGCCTAGACGGGCTTGGCCTGTTCGGTGGCGGCAAGCCACGGTCGGTCCACGCGCTGATCGCGAAATCCGACGGGCTGGAGCATCTTCAGGCCAAGGTCGAACAGGCCGCCCGGATGGCCGGCTTTGCGCTGGAGCACCGGCGTTTCATCCCGCATGTGACGCTCGGGCGCTTTTCGCCGCCCGCAGCCGAGGTCGCCATGCGGATCGAGCGGCTGGTCGCCGTGACGCCGCTGACCTCTCGGACCTTCACGGCACCGGATGTGGTGCTGTTCCAATCCCGCCCGTCGGGATACGAGGTGCTAGCGCGCTATCCGCTGGATTAGGCGGTCCAGCGCCTCGATCGCCGGGGTCACGTCGGACCGGGGCAGGGCGGCGCGCGCGGCATCTGCAAGCTGGCGCTGGCGGGTCGGGGTCAGCGTATCCAGCGCCGCTGCCAGCGTTTCCGGCGTGACGGGCAGGACGGCATCGTTCAACGCGGCGAAGACCTCGGTGAAGTTGAACAGCGAGGGGCCGTGAAGGACGGCCGATCCGGCGGCGACAGGCTCGAACGGGGTGTGGCCGCCCTTTTCCACGAAGGTCGCGCCGATGAAGGTCGCGCCCGCCATGCCATACCACGTTGCCATCTCGCCCAGCGTATCGGCGATGTAGACCTGCCCCCCCGGTGCATCCCCGGCGGAGCGCAGCCGCACGTCCAGTCCCATCGCGCGCGCCAGTTGTGCGATCTGCGGCCCTCGTTTCGGATGGCGCGGCGCAAGGATCAGCCAGCGGAACCGCGATTGTGCGGCAAAGGCGGCAAGGATCGGCGCGTCCTCGCCTTCATGCGTCGATGCCGCCAGAAGCGTTTCCACCCGCGGCACCGGGCCGGGGGTTGCCATCGCTGCTTCGGCGGTCTTCAGCATCAGCCGGGGGCCAAGACGGTCTGCCGGCAGGCCCAGCGCGACCAGCCGCGCCTCGCTTTGGGCGTCCTGCGCGCTGACCCATGACGGCGCCCCCAGCATCCGGCGCATCAGCGGCACCTTTTGCCAGCGGCGGGCCGAGCGTTCCGACATGCGCGCCCCGATGGCCAGCACCGGCATCCGGCGGGCGGCGGCGATGATGCGTTCGGGCCAAAGCTCGTTCTCGATCACCACCAGCGCGCGAGGCTGCCAGCGGCGCAGGAAACGGCGCACCGTCAGCAGGTCGTCGAACGGGGCAAGGCGGGCGGTGACGCCGATGTTCCAGCCTTCGACCATCGCCTTGGCGGTGGGGTTGTTGCAGGTGACCAGCACCGCATCGCCTCGCGCGGCCAGCGCCTCGATCACGCGGCGGGCGGATGTGATCTCGCCATTGCTGGCACCGTGGACCCAGATCGCGCCGGGGATGGCGGGACCAAGCGCCAGACGGTCGCGAAGCGCCCCGCGCCGCCATGCGTGCAGGCAAAGGAACGGCAGGGCGAACAGCAGGACGAGGCGATAGAGGATCATGCCCAACCGCTTAGCGCAATGACACGGGATGCGCCAACCGCTATGATCGGGGGATGCGACTTGCCGCCCTTTTCCTTGCGCTGATCCCGTGTCTTGGCCATGCCGAACCCCGGGCGGTTTCGATCAACCTGTGCACCGACCAGATCGCGATGATGCTGGCCGCGCCGGGGCAGCTTCTGTCGGTGTCGTGGCTGGCGCGCGATCCGATGCTGTCCTCGATGGCGGACGAGGCGCAGGCCTATCCCGCGAACCGGGGGCAGGCGGAACAGGTGTTCCTGATGCGGCCCGATGTGGTGCTGGCCAGCCCCTACAGCTCGCGCCCCGTGATCGAGCTGCTGCGCCGTCTGGGCCTGCGGGTCGAGGAAATCCCGCCCGCGATGACCTTGGACGACGTGCCCGCGCAGATCATGGCCACGGGCCGCGCGATGGGGCGCGTGGCGGAGGCGGAGGCACTGGTGGCCGAATACAGCGCGAACCTGCCCACGATCCCGCAGGCGCAGGGCAGGGCGGCCAGCTATCAGCCGAACGGCCACACCGCCGCGCCCGGAACGATGGGCGACGGGATCATGGCGCATGCGGGCTGGGGGAACGTCGCGACCGGAAGCGTCCTGCCGCTGGAGGAGTTGCTGCTGGCCGACCCGGAGCTGCTGATCCTTGCGCAGACCTATCCCGGCACCTCGCGATCCGAGGAGATGCTGCGCCACCCCGCGCTGGCCGCGTTGGATGCCCGCACGGCGCGGTCGGGCGCGGATTGGATCTGCGGCACGCCCCATGTGCTGCGGGCGATCGCGGCGATCAGTCGGTGATGGCGACCTCTTGGCGCAGCGTGCCGTCGGGGGCGAAGATCAGGATGCGGCGGTCATCCGTGACGACGGCGACGAACCCTTGCCCGAAGGTGATCGCCTGTGCCGTCGCGCCGTCCGGCAGCGAAATCGTCTCCGGCAACTCCGGCCCGGCGCGCATCGCCCGCGGCAGTTGCGTGACAAGCAGCCAAACCACCGCTATGACCCCCGCGATCATCGCGACCGTAAGCACGGTCACGAGACCTTTCAAAAGCCGCAATCCCGGCGGCAGTTCCTGCGGAGCCTGATCCATGACCAATCCTTCCGGCGCCGATGCGGGCCAACTTCTGATTACCATCGGGGCGGAGCCGCCCGAGCGTCTTGATAAGGCGCTGGCGCGCGAGGTGCCAGAGGATGCCGCGCTTTCGCGTTCGCGCCTGATGAAGATGATCGCGGAAGGCGACGTGACGCTGGACGGCGCCGCGATCACCGACCCCAAGTTCCGGCCCGACGAAGGGCAGGTCTTCGCTTTGCGCCTTGCCCCCGCCGTGGATTACGCCGCGCTGCCCGAGGATATCCCGCTTGTGGTGGTGTATGAGGACAATGACCTGATCGTGGTGGACAAGCCGGTGGGGATGGTCGTCCATCCCGCGCCGGGCACGCCATCGGGAACGCTGGTCAACGCGTTGCTGCATCATTGCGGCGATACGCTGTCGGGGATCGGCGGTGAAAAACGTCCCGGCATCGTCCACCGGATCGACAAGGACACGTCGGGCCTGCTGGTCGTCGCCAAGACCGACCGCGCCCATCACGCGCTTGCTGCCCAGTTCGAGGCGCATACCGTCAACCGCCATTACCTCGCACTGATCCACGGCGTGCCGGACGCCGCCGATCCGCGTCTGCGCGGCATCAAGGGTGTCAGCTTCGAGCCGGGAGGGATCCTCAAGATCGCGACCTATCTGGATCGCCACCGCACCGACCGGCAGAAACAGGCCGTGACCGTGCAGGGCGGCCGCCATGCCATCACCCGCGCCCGCGTGGTCGAGGATATGGGCGCGGCATCTTTGGTCGAATGCTGGCTGGAGACGGGCCGCACCCACCAGATCCGCGTGCATTTGAGCCATGTCGGCCACGGGCTTTTGGGCGATCAGACCTATGGCGGCAAACGCCGCGTCGCCGCCAAGGTCGTGGGCGAGGAAGCCGCCCGCGCCGCTGCGGAGTTCCCCCGGCAGGCGCTGCACGCGGCGACGCTCGGCTTCATCCATCCCGTCACCGCAGAGGAGTTTTCCTTCGAGTCGCCCCTGCCGGAAGACATGCAGCACCTGCTGGACCTGCTGCGGAACTGTTGAATTCTGCAACAAAGCGCCCACATCGGGAACTTCCGCGTGAGTGCGCGCAACAAAAGCGCTTTTGCGACGGTTTCCCCGGCATCCTGCGTTAAACGCATATGAAAGCAGCGCCCTTGCACCGTCTGGGCACGCTGCATAAGTCATGTCCCCGCAATCCGGCGGGCATCAGGAGGTCCGACGATGGCAAGCTATACCAATCTTCCCGCACCAAGCCCGGAACAGGGTCTGAACCGCTACATGCAGGAAATCCGCAAGTTTCCCCTGCTGGAGCCGGAGCAGGAATACATGCTGGCCAAGCGTTGGGTGGACCATCAGGATGCCGGGGCCGCGCACCAGCTTGTCACCTCGCACCTGCGATTGGCCGCGAAGATCGCCATGGGCTATCGCGGTTACGGCCTGCCGCAAGCCGAGGTGATTTCCGAAGCGAACGTGGGTCTGATGCAGGCAGTCAAACGCTTCGACCCCGAGAAGGGCTTCCGTCTGGCGACCTATGCGATGTGGTGGATTCGGGCGTCGATTCAGGAATACATCCTGCGGTCTTGGAGCCTCGTGAAGCTTGGCACCACCTCGGCGCAGAAGAAGCTGTTCTTCAACCTCCGCAAAGCCAAGGCCAAGGTCGGCGCGTTGGAGGAGGGCGATCTGCGCCCCGAAAACGTCGCCCGCATCGCCACCGACCTGAACGTGTCCGAGGACGAGGTCATCAGCATGAACCGCCGTCTGTCGGGGGGCGATGCGTCCTTGAACGCGACGGTCGGGTCGGAAGATGGCGGGGCGCAGTGGCAGGATTGGCTGGAAGACGAGGATAGCGACCAGGCCGCCGACTATGCCGAACGCAACGAGCTGGAAACCCGCCGCGAGCTCCTGGAGCAGTCGATGGAGGTTCTGAACGAGCGCGAGCGCGACATCCTCGTGCAGCGCCGCCTTTCGGACGAGCCGGTGACGCTGGAGGACCTGTCGGACACCTACGGCGTCAGCCGTGAGCGCATCCGCCAGATCGAGGTTCGCGCATTCGAGAAGTTGCAGAACCGGATGCGCGAGCTTGCGCTGGGCAAGGGCATGATGATCCCTGCCTGACGTTACTGCGGGGGCGCGTTCGGGGTCGAGGAATTCACATCGATCGCGCCGGATTCGTCCGCGTGCCACAGATTCATACCGACGAAGATCGCGACAATGATCGCCGCTATGATGGCGGCGATCGTAAATCCTGCCCGCCGGGGTTTTCTTGGCTGTTCCATGATCCGTTCCTTCCATGGGGTGCGATGTGCAACCGGCAAGGCACGGCAACGTTCCGGCACGGACACCTCTTGCGCCCGCTGCGCTGCTCGGTTAGACACCTGCCTACCTTGAAGGCTGGCGGGTTGGCGGAGAGGTTACGCAGCGGATTGCAAATCCGTGAAGACCGGTTCGATTCCGGTACCCGCCTCCAACATTTCCCGTAAGTTATTGAATTTGATAGCATATAATGTGCAGGCGATGCTCCGCGGGCATCCTACCCGCCATAGGGCGCGCGACTGTTGGTGTCAAAGTGTGTCTGAATGCGTCAGCATCCCATAAGAGCATCCCGATGTTTGGTGACGAGCCTACATCTCGCGTGCGGTTCACATGCAGTTGGCTAAGAGCCTTCTCGCGTGGGAGCGGCGGCATCCACCTCTCAACACAGAATGTGATTCTGCGAAGGTGCAAGCCTGGCCGGCGACCTCCCCCGTAAAGCTTTCAAACTCGGACGGTTCGGGGTTTCTCGTGGAGTGCTGTTAGGATAGAATCCTTGATTGCACACAGCGCTGCGAATAGCGAACCTGCAGATGACAGACGGCGAGAACCTCATGAAAAACAGACCTATTGCAGTCGACCTGTTTGCAGGCGTTGGCGGCATGAGCCTCGGTTTCGAGCAGGCCGGGTTCGACGTCGTCGCCGCCGTGGAAATTGACCCAGTCCATTGCGCTGCCCACTTATTCAATTTCCCGAAATGCGCCGTAATTCCGCGAAGCGTGGTTGGACTTACAGCAGCCGAAATTCGGCTGGCCGCAGGCATCGGCGACAGAGAGGTCGATTGCGTTTTTGGCGGGCCGCCATGCCAAGGTTTCTCCATGATAGGGAAGAGAGCTTTCGACGACCCGAGAAACGATCTGGTTAAGGAGTTTGTCCGTATCGTTCGTGACTTGAAGGCAAACAGCTTCGTTTTCGAGAACGTTAAAGGACTTACCGTGGGCCGTCATCGGCAGTTCCTGCGTGAACTGGTTGAGGAGTTCAAAGCGGCAGGATACGAGGTGACCGAGCCTTATCAAGTGCTGAACGCTGCCAACTTTGGGGTTCCCCAGAGCCGGGAGCGTTTGATTCTAGCAGGTGTGCGCAAGAACATTGGCACTTTCGACTACCCGCATCCACGCTTTGCCATTCCTCGGAAGGGTGCAGACGGAACAGACCTCAAAGCCGGGCCTACCTGCAAGGACGCGCTCGGTGACCTACCGAACGCAGAAGATTTTTCTACATTGCTTGCCACGGACAGCGTCAGGACTGGTAGATATGGCGTTGGTTCTGAATACGCGCGTGAGATGAGGTGTCAGACCAATGACTGCTGGCATCACGGGCACCCACGCGTATGGGATCCGAGCATAATGACGTCCAGTGCTAGGACCAAGCACTCTGACATTTCAAAGCGCAGGTTCAAAGAAACGCCGGAAGGTTATGTGGAACCCATAAGCCGGTTCCTTAAGCTGCATCCGAATGGAGTTTGCAATACACTTCGCGCGGGCACCGACGGCGCGCGTGGAGCGTTCACGAGCCCAAGGCCAATCCATTATTCTTTCAATCGTTGCGTAACGGTCCGGGAGATGGCCCGACTCCATGGATATCCTGACTGGTTCAGATTTAACGTGACTAAATGGCACGGTGCTCGCCAGATTGGAAATAGTGTTCCGCCGCCGCTGGCGCGCGAGGTTGCCTATCGAATGATGGCTGCACTGAATGCTATACCTCAAATGCAATCGGAAGCAATTGGACTCGGTTCTGAGCTACTTTTACAAATGGATTTGTCCTCCGCGTCATCGCACTTCGGAATTGCGCCTCCTCCAAGTAAACGGACGATGAAGAGCGGATCCAAGAAACGTAAGCAGCTTGATATAGAAGCCGAGTATATGAAACTCCGGGCGATTTAATGGCGAAATCTGACAGTGCGGCGTATAATCTTATTATTAATCACGTTTTCTCAAAGCGGCATACTCCAGGCGACGTAGAGTTCAGCTTCAATCGCGATGATATCCTTGAAGGTAGAGACCTTTATGCGAAGCACCTCCAACGTCTCAATGCGGGCGACGTCAACTATCACTTCAATAATCGCGGATCGTTCCCTCAAGAGATTCAGCAAACTCAGCCTTCAGGAAAAAAGTGGGTAATCTTCGGTGCGGGAAGGGCAAAATACAAGTTCAAACTTGTCAGCTCCGCGAGGATTGTCCCTAATCCAAGAATGATGCCAATACTAATACCGGACTCGACGCCGGAGATTATTCGTGCGTATGCCCTAACTGATGAGCAGGCTCTGCTGGCGATTATTAGGTATAATAGGCTGCTTGATATATTCCTTGGCATCGCGACTTACAGTCTGCAGAACCACCTTCGCACCAGCGTCACGGGTATCGGCCAGATTGAAATTGACGAACTATATGTTGGCGTAGATAAGCGTGGCTGCCATTATCTTATTCCTGTCCAAGCTAAAGGCGGAAAAGACGAGACTGGAATTGTTCAAGTGACGCAGGACATTAGCTACGCCGCTGATCGTTTTCCAGACATGAGATGTAAAGCTGTAGCTGTTCAGTTCATGCCCGGAGATGTCGTCGCGATGTTTCATTTGACCATTGAGGGCGACGAACTCATGATAGTTGAAGAGCGCCATTACAAACTCGTTCCGCATACCGGCCTTGATAAGTCAAAGATGACTAATTATATTGACTGATTGCTCCTATCTGATTTTCTCCGTCAAAACTGAAAATTATGATGGGGACAGGTTGCTATATCTCCATAGCTTGAGAAAATTAGGACAATCTATTTTTTTTCGCTACCTACTCAACGTCAGCTAATCATCGATTATGTTGAAAAACTCGCTTTAGATCTTGCTATGACGTCGCGCTGATACTGGCCTGCGTGCTCCTGTCACGCCACCTGCTGCGCGATCGGGATCAGTTTCGCGAGTTTGCGGAGGTTCTGGGCGGTTGCGGCGAGGTGGAACTCGTCCTTGACACCGTTCGGGCCGCGCAGGCGCAAGCGGCCGAGTCGCAGGATGCGCTTGAGGTGGGCGAAGAGCATCTCGACCTTCTTCCGCCGTCGCATGCTTTCGAGATAGGCATCGGTTCCAGCGAAAGGCGCGAACCTTGTCGCGGACAGCTTCATGGCGATGGCGGGAGATCTTGCGGGTGGCCTGGTTTGGCGTGCAGCGGGCTTTGAGATCGCAGCCTCCACAGTCGTTCGTGCTGGCATAGTATTTGCGCCATCCGTCTTTGCCGTAAGCCGGGCGCGCCTTGCCGATATCGCGCCAGTATTTCTTGAGCTTGTTGCCACCGGGACATGTGTATTCGTCGGCGTCTGGATCGAATCTGAAGGCCGTGTTCGGGAAGGTGCCGTCGGCGCGCTCGGTCTTGTCGAAGACGGGAATGTGCTGGGTGATCTCGCGCTCGTCCAGCCATGCCAGCATATCGGCCGAGCCATAAGCCGTATCGGCGGCCAGACGTTCCGGCTGAAGATCGAAGCGATCCTTGGCGCGCGCAATCATGGTCCGCGTCGCACCGACCTCGGCCTGCCGGATGGACCGGCTGGCTTCGACGTCCACGATCACGGCATTGTCCGTGTCGATCAGGTAGTTGGTGGAATAGGCAAAGATCGCGGGCGCATTCATGGCTGCGGTCCACTGGCTCGCCGGATCGCTGCAGGACACGAACTTCGGACGCACCTCGCTGGCGGCGCCGAAGGCGGCATCGTCCAGAGTTTCCAGATATTCGCGCACGGCGCGGGGTGCAGACTCTTCGTTGATCTGCCCGCCCTGCCACAGTTCCTGCGACATGGAATACATCTTGCCGGCATCGGCGCGGATCAGGCTAGCGTCGGTGGCGAAATCGCGGCCGCCGACCAGTCCCTCGGCAATGCAGCGGCGGACAACCGTCTCGAAGACTTGGCGCAGCAGATCGCTGTCGCGGAAGCGACCGTGGCGGTTCTTGGAGAAGGTCGAATGGTCCGGCACCGCCGTGTTCAGATCCAGCCGGCAGAACCAGCGATAGGCAAGGTTCAGATGGACTTCCTCGCAGANATAGGCAAGGTTCAGATGGACTTCCTCGCAGATCCGCCGCTCCGACCGGATGCCGAAGCAATAACCGATCAGTAGCATACGGATCATCAGTTCAGGGTCGACGGAGGGACGGCCTGTGCTGCTGTAGAACGGGGCGAGGTGCTGACGGATGTGGCCGAGATCCACGAAGCGGTCGATGGCGCGGATAAGATGGTCCTGCGGAACGTGATCCTCAAGCGAGAACTCGTAGAACAGAGCGCCCTGCGCCACCTGCCGCGATCCCATCATCCTGATCACCCTCACCATCCCGTAAAGAAAGTGAATCAGCGTCTGGCGCAGCGATCAACAGGTGTTTTTCAACACAATCCATCAACTGCACATTTCCAGGGTTGCCCCAGCGAGGATTCCCCCCCCCGCTGGATATGTTCATCCACCAACGCTATCAAATGTTGGATAAAACCTATGCAATGCTCTGTATGATTTAAGTTGCGCGTCGTTCATCAGACTGTAGCCGACTTCGGCGCTAATTTCCGCCTCTGACATATGCATTACTCTGTCAAAGCGATATCTTTCAGAAACAGTGAAATCAGGTAAATTGATTGGCGTTATATCATGCCAATCAGCAGGACTCATCTTCCATCCGCTCGGAACTACTTCACTATTTGCATCGGAAATTACCGCGGTTGCGACAAACATATTAGTGGTATCGGAATACTGCGTAAGTAACACTGGTTTTGCAACATATCCAGTCCCATCCAGACCTTTCGCAAATGCGCTTTCAACACACTCAGATAGGCCAACTTCAATTGCCCCTGGGGATACCTCTTTCGTGCCGGCTGGCAAATAACTTCCCACCATGCTCCTCAGGTAATCTGCTTGAAGTTTCGCCATGGTGCGTTGCTCAAGAGGAAGGCTTTTTTCCATCACATCTCGAGTCAACGTCTGGAGATTTACGGTGACTCGAATGATATCCAGCGGGCCCATCTTGCCTACAACCGCAGATACTTCATCTAGTTGTCGGCCAGTGATCGAGGCGGTATAATCAAGCCAGATCACTTTACGGCTCTTTTTGTGCTCCTGCATAATTCCATCAATCCGACCTGGAAGCTCGTGCGACATCCAGTTTTCGCAATGTATATTATGGAAAGGCTTGAAATAGTTTTGATATTGGACGACTTCATCGTCCCCATCGAACGACAGAAGGCAATTAATAGATGTCTTCTTATAAATAGCCTTGTGGTCGGTGAGGTGCATGCCGCCCATTGAGATGTAGATGTATTCATTCGGATCGTTAACTGCGACAAATTGTGCAACAAATTCTGAAAATAGCTCCCGATCAACAAACTTTCGTGGTCTGAGATGATAAGGAAGTCCGCTCGCACTCATTTCTCGGACATCCTCGCTTTGACATCCAACCAAGCTGCGACACCCACGTCACCCGGCGATGCATTTTTATCGCCGAGCAGAAAGTCGGCTACTTGTTTCACCTCTTCAGAATCACGAGAGAACGCGATGCGCCGAACCTTGCTTGATTTTTCGGGCTTCGGCAGGTCGGGTGTATATTTCATGCCGTTATCATAGACCTTAATCGTCTTCCCGTGATTCAAATCCGCCGCCAGAACGATTTCTTTCACTGATCGAGCTGCTTGCCGATCCAGCATATCATCGGTGTCGGACTCGCGTCCCTTCCATCTATTCGTGAAAGAGGTAAACGTTACAATGCCCTCCATAGCCAGGTTCCGAGCGGCCCGAAAAACTTCGCTCGATTGATCTAGGTCATGTTTGGTTGTCGCCACGGGTAGCTTTGTTGCATCGAGGCTGAAAAATGATATCACACCTGCGATCGCTCGGAATTGCGGGTGATACTTTGGTGTCGCACCCACTCCCCATCCGGTAAGAGCTGATGTATCAGACGATATAATTACACGATCATTGCAGAGAACGGTAATACCAGGGCGATCAAGATCATTATCCGCTCCCAGTTCCGTAGCTTCTTCGAGCTCCGCCTCTCTAGTAAGCTGCCTGAAAAATCCGATGGTGACCCTTACGTCAACACCGTTGATGCTTGCCTGGGAATCAAATGGCAAGACTTTTTTATCAGGAGAAAAAATCAACTTGGATACTCTGGGTTCGACCGAAATCCCATTTAGGATCACGTCGAAACCCCGTTGTATAAGGTAACCGAAATGCTCGCCGACTGCGTAGCGCAGATCGTTGACGAATACAGATGATGCAAATCTTTCAGCTATTTCGGGACGAATTTCGACTGAAGAGATTTTGAAACCAAGCTCGTCTCCTTCAACAGGCGGGGACTCGTGAATCCGAAGTTCCCACGTGTTATTAGTAGGTTCGAGCCATTCCCGAGAGTAGTTAATAGAAGCCCGCTTCGTCGCGGATGAAGATACAACATCCGCAGACTCGCATATCTTGAAAATTGCCCTCTTCATCCCGATACCATACATCCCAATCGTGGGAATGTTTTTGTCGGCATTTAGGCGGGGTCGACCAAGCTGGAATGCCGTATCAAGTAGATCATCAGGTATTCCACCGCAATTATCGCTTATTTCAAATTGCCCTTTGTCGACGTTCAGTCGGCACTTGTATCCTTCAAAGATTCGCCCTGAATTTGAGACGTCTCCGATTGATCTCATAGCTCCATCGACGCTATTGTCGATGAGATCCAAAATTGCATCTTTAAGTGAGATATCTTTTGTTAACATCTCGACAAAAAACAGCTTTGTCGGTCCGCCATTTATATCTCTATCTATCGATGACATACAGTCCCCTCGAAATTTTTTGATGATTGCATCCGAGATGCTTATTCGGCCTCTGCGGGTTTGCTTGGTATCCGGTTGCAAGATCGCAGCTATACTGCAATCAGATTTTCCTTTCACCTTCGGGATACACGTCAAGCGAGCGCGAAGCCACAACGAACCGGTTGTCGAATAACACCATGGGGAGTAAGCAGATCTCGGTCAAGTCAGGTATTATTTTCCAATACGTCGATACACGCGAAAGCCGTGCGCTATCAGAAGCGCTTCCGCACTCGTTCGAACAACTCCAGCACGACGTGATGCTCACAGGCCACGGCTCGCCGCACAGCGACCAGGCATTGGTCCTAGCCTGCGCGGGGGGGGGCGGGAGGGCCGAATGCTCACACCGAGGCCCTCCTGCTTAGTCAGGCTCGCTTCGACATGGCGAGGCGAGCGCCGTTTACTTTGACTTTGAGCCAACCGCGGTTGCAGTAGCCATCAATGGCGATCAGAAAGTCATCAAGAAGATCGGGACGCACCGCGTGAGGCAGCTTGTGCCATCCTCCGGCTCGCAGAGCTTCTATAGTAAATCCCCTCGTCTGATCAAAACCATGCAGTTTTTGTAGAAGGCGGAAGAGATGACCGTAAAGCAAGTCCTCGGCGGCGCGTCTGCCATTCTTGGGCAGTTCGATTCGAACCGAGACGTTGTAGCGTTGACATCCTCTGTTTCTTGATCGCTCGACGCGAGGAGTGCTGGGAAAACGGATAATCTTTGTCATTGATGCTGTCTCCATTTCAATATGAGGACCTGCATCTCGTGCCCTGGATCTAACGCTTGGGCCAACATATCGCCGAAGCGATGATGCAGGCCCGGGTTTGATCCAGGTTCCTTATCGGGACGTCCCCGAGGGCGTTTATCGTTGGCAGCTTGTGGCTGCCGCCCACCTTATAGGTAGCTGCTCCCCTCTGCTCTGACAAGACTATGCAAGCTTATTTGGGCAGTTCGCCCCTAACAGGGTGCTGAAGAAGGTCGGCATGAGGAACGG
>NZ_SMYN01000027.1 GCF_004959935.1 Falsirhodobacter xinxiangensis
TGGAGAGGTGATGGTGGGCGGCACCGTCTCTCGCGTCGTCCAGTCGCACCGTGAGGGGTGGGCCGTAGGCGACATCGCGCTGTCGGGCAATGGATGGCAAAGCCATGCGATCTCGGATGGCAGCGGGCTGCGGAAGCTGGATACGGCGGATGCGACGGCGCTGCATGTTCTGGGAATGACCGGCTTTACCGCATGGGCGGGTCTTGGCAACATCGGAAAGCCGAAGCCAAACGAGACGGTTGTGGTCGCGGCGTCCAGTGGCCCGGTCGGGTCGATGGTCGGGCAGATCGCCAAGCTGCGCGGTGCCCGTGCGGTCGGTATCGCCGGTGGTGCGGACAAATGCGCCTATCTGGTGGACGATCTGGGCTTCGACGCCGCCATCGACCACCGCGCCGAGGATTTCCCCGAGCGTCTGGCCGAGGCCTGCCCGAACGGCATCGACGTCTATTTCGAGAATGTCGGCGGGGCGGTGTGGCAAGCCGTCTTGCCGCTGTTGAACAAGTTCGCCCGCGTGCCAGTTTGCGGGCTGGTCGCGCATTACAATGATCACGGCGATGCCGAGGGCCCGGACCTGCTTCCCGCCACCATGAAGGCAGTGCTGACGAAAAGCCTGACCCTGCGCGGGTTCATCATGGCCGAGTTCATGGAGGCCCAGATGTCGGAGTTCCTGACCGAAGCCTCAGGCTGGGTCGCGGATGGCAAGTTGCGCTGGCGCGAGGATGTGGTGGACGGCCTCGACGCCGCACCCGAAGCGTTCATCGGAATGCTGGAGGGGAAGAATTTCGGCAAGCTGATCGTGAAGGTCGCATAAGCAGCTTCAATCGGCTGCCCGCCACTCCCACGGCTTGACAACCTCGCCCGCTCAGAGACTGAGTCGGCACTGCCGTGCGGCATCGTCTTTCGAGCCATAGATCGCCCCTTCGGATCGGCGGTAGGTTACCGCCCATCCATTATGCGCCATTCAGGGTGTTAACGCTGACGCCGCCTGCGTTGCAGGTAGTGACAGTGCGGCCGTATCGCTCGGTATCTCGCGCTTGGCTGCTCCGGCATACTCGGAGCGGTTCAAGGAGATGCTTGCACAAATCGCTGCGTGTCACTGCAAGGCGCGTGCCTGGTCGACGGCCGTTCAGAAGAACGTTGCGTCCGTGCGCGCCGATCTAGTCCACGACCGAACCCTCCTTGCCGGAGTGTGGGCCGAGGTTCGGAACAATGGGGCCAAACTCCCGTTCCAAGAGCCGACGGGAGCTTGGCGGAACCCCTGCTGACGCCGTCTCGCCCAGAAGGAGTTATTTATGCTTGAAGACAAGACAAAAACCATCACTGCCAGTTTCGACAAACGGGAAGCGGCGGATCGCGTGGTAGAGCATCTGGTGCAACAACACGGACTGAGCCGCGCCGATGTCTTCGTGGAGGCTGCGGGTGAACGGAATTCGATCGGCACTGCCGAGTCGGGCGGCGATGCCGAGTCAGCGATTGGCGACGACGGCCGATCGGACGGCGCGGTGGCGGGGCTCATCCGTGTCTCCGTTGTCGTGGCGAAGGGCGACGTTCCCGCCGTTCGAAAAGCCTTCACGGAAGCGGGTGCGTTGGACTCGGATATCCGCTGAGATCACGAAGGGGACGAGCACCATTTATCATCCCAGTCCTGCAGCTTAACTCTCCCTATGGCGCGCCTCGGGGATGGGGCTGAGCCATGCGCTGTATTTTGTCAGCGGAAAAGACGCGATCGAGGCCGCCAATGGCACGCCGGAGTGGACGGGGCTACGCCGTCAGATTGCGTAATTTCGTTACCGTGCGCGTGGACAAGGGCAAGGCAGAGGTTGTTTGCATCTCAGTCTACCGGCGCAAGGCCCATGAAGAGGGGACTGCAATATAGTATGCGCAGGTCGCGCTGCACGCGGAATAGCTTATTTCGCTTACACGAGTTTATGAAGGGGGCATTTGCCCCCCCCCTTTTGTTCATGCAGCCATATGACGTTTCCAGAATCGAAGCGTCCGGCAGGCCGCAATAAAGCCTTTTGCGTCGCTCGCATCGATGAACCCGTCGTCGAGTTCCTCGGGCAGACCAGCTTCGGTGAACAACACCTTCGCTGCTTCGTTGTATGCCGCAAACTTGTAATGCGCCCATGTCGTCGCGGCGAAGTCGCGAGCGGCGGGGATTCTGGCCAGCATCTTCACTTGGTCCTTGGATGGCAGGATCGCGACGGCGTCGAAGATGGCGGAGGGCGCACCCGCGACCATCTCGTCCAGCGGTAGGTCGGACCCGTCGGACAGAGTCACGCTGCCCGCCATAGGCCCGACGAACATCAGCATTGCGCCCTCGGCTTTCGCAGCCTTGGACAGCGCATTCAGGGTGAGAGCATCGCTGCCGTCCGTAACCAGGACGCCGATCTTGCGACCGGCGAAGCTGTCCGGCCCGTTCTTTAGGATCGACAGGGCGGGGCTTTCGGCAAGGTCCGTGCGGGTCGGCACCGCAGCCACGGCGGGTTGGGGGAGTTCCTTGATGCCCAGCCCCTCGGCCACTCCCTTTGCCAGATCTTCGTGAATGTTCAGCAGGTGCGAAACCATACGCTCGCGGATCTCGGCCATCTTGACCTTGGACAGCTCGAACACCAGCGCGGCAGTGATGTGGTCCTGTTCGACCGCAGTCTGGCTTATGTAGAACTGGCGCGCCTGCGAATAATGGTCGGCAAAGGTCTCCGAGCGTTCGCGCAACTTGGTGCCTTCGACCGGCACGGGATGGGTCTTCAGGCCGGCGGCTGTCTCGCGCGGGCCACCAGCGGTGCCGCCCCAGCCATTGGGTTCGTAATTCGCGCGGCCGCGCGGATTGTGCATCGCCATATGGCCGTCTTGCTGGAAATGGTGGAACGGGCAGCGCGGAGCGTTGATCGGGATATGGTTGAAGTTCGGGCCGCCCAGCCGTTTCAACTGCGTGTCGAGATAGCTGAAGTTGCGCCCTTGCAGCAGCGGATCCTCGGAAAAGTCGATGCCGGGGACGATATTGCCGGTCTGGAAGGCGACCTGCTCCGTCTCGGCGAAGAAGTTGTCGGGCATCCGATTCAGAATCATTCTGCCGATCGGGCGGACGGGCAGGATCTCCTCGGGGATGATCTTGGTCGCGTCCAGAATGTCGAAGTCGAACTGCTCTGCAAAAGCATCGTCGAAGACCTGCACACCCAGCTCCCATTCGGGAAAGTCGCCTGACTGGATTGCGGTCCAAAGGTCGCGGCGGTGGAAATCGGGGTCGGCACCATTGATCCGCACAGCCTCGTCCCAGATCACCGATTGCAGACCCAGCTTGGGCTTCCAGTGGAACTTGACGAAGCTCGCCTTGCCCTCGGCATTGATGAAGCGAAACGAGTGGACGCCGAACCCCTCCATGAACCGGAAGGACCGCGGGATGGCGCGGTCCGACATGGTCCACATGATCATATGCATGGATTCCGGCATCAGCGAGATAAAGTCCCAGAAATTGTCATGTGCCGTCTGGGCTTGCGGAAATGCGCTGTCCGGTTCGGGCTTCGCCGCATGGATCAGGTCGGGGAACTTGATCGCATCCTGAATGAAGAATACGGGAATATTGTTGCCGACCAGATCCCAGTTGCCTTCTTTGGTATAGAACTTGACGGCGAAGCCGCGCACGTCGCGTGCTATGTCCATCGACCCCTTGCTGCCCGCCACGGTCGAAAAGCGCACGAACACCTCGGTTTTTTCGCCGGGGCGCCGGAAGATGTCGGCAGCGGTCAGGTCGCTCAGATCCTCGTAGGTCTCGAAATAGCCATGTGCGCCATAGCCGCGGGCGTGGACGACACGCTCCGGAATTCGCTCGTGGTCGAAGTGAAAGATCTTTTCACGAAACGCCTGATCCTCGATCAGTGTCGGGCCGCGCCGTCCTGCTTTCAGGCTGTTCTGGTCATCGGAAACCGGAGCGCCGACCTGCGTGGTCAAGGCAGGAACGTCGCCGCCTGCTTGCTGATGGGTCTCACCGCCGCTTCCAGTGACCGTGGTGTTGTCCTTGGCTGACATGCTGATGCTCGCTTGCTTGGAATGATTGCTGGCTGCAGGAGCGGGACGGGTGCCGCGCCACGCCGTCATATCAAGAGTAAGAAGCGACGGATGTTCCACGTCTGCCGGAAAGCAGGCGAACAGAATTCAGTAGGATACCTCGCGCTTAACGCTTACGGCGGTGCCGTGCGGGCATCGCATTTTTCGATTTTTTGGCTGGAAGGCGCCAACGCTTGAGCCCGCATCCTGTTGCTTAGGCGATCTCGCGGCAATCAGGAACGTGGCATGGGAGGAAATCAGATGCTTCGCTATTTATGAAACCATCGGGGTTGAGGGGGATGATACGGCGTGGGTAGGCAATAGGCGAAATCTTGGTGAGTTCAAAACCCGCTGGGACGCCGAGAGTTTCTAAAGTTTCGGCCATCCTAGTTGGCGACGCGTATCCGATCAAATCAGTATGCTCATCGCTTTGAATTTAGCGAGCTTTTACGGACATTTGAGTTAGGCGCGGTCGGTCCGCAAACTTGATACGGCCTTTTGGTTGTCATCGGGCTGCTGTCGCTGATCTTCTGATCAACGCAAAGCGGCCAAGGGCAGAATATAAAACGACTACGAAGCTTTCGGCCCATAGGAACTTTCCCGATCTCTAGCGGTTGCTCGAGACAGTTTCTGGGGAGGACGCTATGAGCCGCATCGACGAGGTCGAAAAACGCGCATACGAGATATGGGAGCGGGAGGGCCGGCCCGACGGCGCCCACGAGGATCACTGGCGACGCGCAAAGGAAGAGCTCGGCACGGATGAGCCTCAAGAAAAGGAAGTCGGCGGTATGCTCGGAGGCCAGTCGCCCGAGCCGGGGAGCCGCGAACAGAACCTCTCCCGCAGCGTCTCGCCGCCGCTTTCGCGGTGATCCCACCCGGTGGAGATCGAAAACGCCTTTGCGCGCGCGGCCATTACAAGTCGCGGGCGGTTCGACAAGCTGGGCAGCCCAATCATGTTTCATCCCTTGCGCGTGATACTGGCCTCCACCATGCCGGACGCGCAAATCGTGACTGTGCTGCCGGCGAAATACTCGGCCGCCCTGAAATTGACTGGAGCGCCCCCACCTGATTTGGGCGGAGAGGCTAAGCTATCTGGCTGGGAACCGCAGACAGCAGCGAATAGGCATATCAAAAACTGGGTCGCGAATGGATAAGTTTATTAAAGCTGCTCGACTGACCGAAATCATAGTGGCCATTCCGATCCGAGACGAGGAAGCGACCATTGGGCTGCTTCTCGAAGCCTTAGCACGCGCTGCGCGCCGGTCGCCGCTGCCTGTGACCGCGCTCGTCTTCGCCAACAATTGCATCGATCACAGCGCCGCCCGCGCCCGCGCATTCTCCGATCCATTTCTTGCGATCGAACTCCACGAGGTCAGCCTGACCGATGCCAGCGCAGGTCGCGCGCGCGGCCTTGCCATGGAACTCGCCATGCGGGACGGGGCGCTACTGATGACGACTGATGGCGATGCGGAGCCGGATGCGGACTGGATTGCAGCCGCCCTGCGTGCAACGCTTTCCGGTGCCGATCTGGTCTGCGGGACCATTGGTTGCGATTGCAGCCATGTCCTTGCCACGCCCTCGGGCCGCCGCATCACCTCCGTCGAGATTGCCTACGCAGATTTGCAGCACGAACTCAGGCACGCAATCGACATCATGGCGGGGCGGCAGGGCACATCTCGGCCCCACTATATCGAGTCCGGCGCCTCAATGGCGATCCGCGCGGATCGCCTCCGGATGATTGGCGGGCTTCCGGATGTCGGATCAAGCGAGGATCGCGCGCTTGTCCACCGTGCCGAGGAAGCCGGCCTGACCATTCGTTACGACGGCGCCATGCGAGCCCATGTCTCCGCCCGCCTGCACGGCCGCGCGCGCGGCGGTATGGCCGAGACGCTGCAGGCGCGGATGGTCGATCCCGATCCGTTGGCCGATCAGGCCATGCTGCCGGTCGATACGCTCGCACGTCTTTGGCGCACCGCAGTTTCCGGCCTCGCCTTGCCCTTTCCCAGCCGCGCCGTCGCATTCGGGCGGCAATTGCGCGCATCGGATCTGGAAAGGGACTTGCCGAACCTGGAGCGTCTGCTTTCTGGAGCCGCCCGCCCAGCCTTCGCCCAATGGCGGGAGGGCACCGCCGCATGATCCGCGGGGCAGCAGAACTCGTGGCGGCTGCGGCACCGGAATCCGGTCTCGCCCTCGCCGACGCTCTGCGTGCCGGTGGCCTTCTGCCGGAATGCGCGACGCTTGCCCATCATGCCCAAGACCCCGCGCGTCTGATGCGGGCGCTGGTCGCAATCGGCCGTGCGAACATGTCCGCCGGGCGGATCTTTGAAGGACATGTCAATGCGGTGAAACTGCTGCATCTGTTCGGCGCACCGCTGGATGATGTCCGCGCCGGCCTGCTGTTTGGCATTTGGGGCGCGGATGGGCCCGACCCCGCACGGATCGAAGGGGACCGCCTGCGCGGCGCGAAACTGTTTGCCAGCGGTGCGGACGTGCTGGACCGCATGATCGTGACCGTGCGGCTGGACAATCAACCGCAGCTTCTGCTGCTGCGCCGCGACCAGCTTGAAGGCCGCCTGTTTCCAAAGGAATGGGACGTGTCGGGAATGAAGGCTACCGCCTCGGGGCGCTGCAATCTGGAGGGGTTGTCGCTGTCCGAAGCCGTCCCGCTGGGCACCCCAGGCGATTACCTCACCGAGCCGCATTTCCAAGGCGGCGTCTGGCGTTATGCCGCCGTCCAGCTCGGCGCGATGCAGGCGCTGACCGCAATTACCGCCGCCCAACTTGCAAAGCGTGGTCAGCAGAACGCGCCGCTGCAATCGCTTCGCCTGCGCCGGATGGTGACGGCCTGCGAGACGGCGCGACTGTGGCTGCTGCAAGCCGCCCGCGCGGTCGAACGCCCCGCGGCGACCCCCGCCGATGCCGAGGCCGCAATTCTTGCCAGACTGGTCACAGCCGACGAGGCCACCGCTTTGATGGCCGCGATGGATCAGGCGCTTGGCGCGGCGTCTTTCGCAACCGCTCATCCCGCCGACCGCATTCGTCGCGATCTGACCTTCTACATCCGTCAGGCCAATCCAGACGCGCTCGGTCAAAGCGCGATGGACCGCATCCTTTCCAACTCCGCGCGGATGGAGCGCTGGATTCCATGAGCGGATTTCTGGAAGCCGCCGCCGCCGCGCCGATAATCCACCCTACCGATCTGGTCGGAGCGCGCCCGCTGGTCATCCTAGCGCCGCACCCCGATGACGAAACCTTGGGCTGCGGGGCGCTTTTGTTCGATTGCGCCGCCGCAGGCGTGCCCTGCACGGTGATCTGCGTGACAGACGGCAGCCGGTCGCATCCCAATTCCCGCGCCTATCCCGCAATGGCGCTGGCGGACCTGCGGAGGGGCGAATTCGAAGCCGCTGTGTCAATGCTCGCGCCCTATGCCCGCACCCACTGGCTTGGCCTTCCCGATTGCGGCATTCCGCCGGACGCAGGCATCGTTGACCTTCTACCGCCAAATGCCCTGCTGCTCGCCACATGGGAGGGCGATCCGCATATCGATCACGAGATGACGGCACGGCTCGCTGCCCGCGCGGCAGCGAAACGGCCCGACATCGCGCTGATGCTCTATCCCGTCTGGGGCCGCTTCACCGATCGCTGCGTCCCGGTCTTTCACCTGCACGCCTCGCCCGCTGCCCGCCATGCCAAACGCGCCGCATTGGCCTGTCACCGCAGCCAGATGACTTCGTTGATTCAGGATGACCCCGAGGGCTTCGTCATGGAGGACTGGCGCCAGCAGCATTTCCTTGAGACCGAGGAGATTGTCATTGCCCCATAGCCGCACCTTTGAACACCTGTCCCGCCTCTATGCCGCCAGCGACGATCCGTGGGGCCATCGCACCAGCCGTTACGAAGCCGCCAAATTCGACGCGACCATCGCAGCGCTCGGCCCCGACCGTTTCCACGACGCGCTTGAAATAGGGTGCGGCAATGGGACTTTGGCCGCCCGTCTGGCCCCGCATTGCGACAAGCTCACGCTCGTTGAGTGCATTCCGGCTGCCGTTGCTTCGGCTCGCGCTGCAGTCCCGCAGGCCACCGTCCTTCAAGGCACCGCGCCCGCCGATCTACCCGACATGCGACCCGACCTCGTCCTGCTTTCCGAAGTCCTGTATTTCATGACCGAAGACGGGGTCGTGACGTTGGGCCAATGGCTACGGCGAAACGCGCAGGGGCCGGTGATCGCCGTCAACTGGACTGGTCCAACGGACGAGGATCTGGACGGCGACGCAGCGATCAGAGTGCTCTCGACCGTGCTTGGCGCGCCGCGAACAGTGACGCATGACTGCTTCCGTATCGACCGTTTCGACTAGGCATTCGTTTCGCCTGTGTCTGAGCGCCATATCTCAACCACCTTCGTGCAAACTGCAATTTGGCGCGCAGTTTCATCACATGCGGTCATCGGATCACCATCGCAGCACGAGAGATCAAGGGTGACGTCGCGGGCGATCCGCTCCACATCGGCGCCGAGATTTAACACGTTACCCGACACTCGCTCTGCGCTGCGAGATCGTCGTTTCGCTCAAGAACCTGCGCTAGCGCCCCGTCGCAAACCCAAACGCCGGGCGTGATTGACATCTCTTGAGATAGGAGGTCAGAGGGGGGCGGTCCTTGAGGTCTGTCTTTTGGGAAAGTGCCCAGAGCGAATATCCTACCTGGCAATCGACACCCGAGAACTCGTCGAGCAGCCACTCGGAAGCCTCCAGCCAATCCGAGAGCAAGTTGAGTTTACTGGAGACCCCGTCCGTCGGTCCCGCCAGGAGAGTTTCGCCGAAATGCAACCAGTCCAGCCAAGCAAGGCGGGACGGGTGCGTCGGCGCGCGCCAGAGAGATTGGCCCCACGTCTCGCACAGCCATTCGTTCATGGCTCCCGTCTCGTGGATTGTCGTCTGCCCATCGCGCAGGGAAAACGTCTCACCTTCTCCCGCCAACACCAGCTCATACTCGCAGCCGATCTCTTCGAGCAGCCACAGGATACGGGTAGAGCGGGACCGGCTGAGATGTGTGAGTATGAGGGGCATCACGGCCACGCTGCGAGGATTTCTTCGACACCCGCGGTTTCGATCTGCTCGGAGAACCGGGACCGATAGAGGGCCATCAAGGCATCATGCGTGGCGTCGGCAGAACTGCATGTCGCATCCTCGGCAAGAACAACGCGGAAGCCGCGGTCAACCGCTCCGACCACAGTGCCAAGCACGCAGACATCGGTTTCCCCTCCGGACACCACGATCGTGTCTACGCCGGAATTTGCAAGCATCTCGTCGAGCTTGCCTTCTGTCCACGGCGAGTAAACCATCTTGTCCAGCACTTTCGCAGGCGGACAAAAGTCCTCCAGTTCGGGAACGATACGCAGATACTCGGGGGCAAGCGCCTGGCGGGTCATTCCATTCCACCGCTCGTAATAGCGTCGCCACGAGCCACGGGCGTCCGATGGACGTTGGGGCGGGATGAAGCGCGTGAAGATCGTTCTGTCCGCATGGTGCCGTGCCAACGCTACAACGTCCGGCAGGACCGTTTGCATCCATGGCACGGCCCATGGGAGGCCGGGCCCGAACATGCGCTGCATGTCGATGCAAAGATGGACGCAGTTTGCCCCCAGCGGGCCGTGCCGGATTCCGTCAGCCATGACCATCACCGGGTCTGGACATGCGGCGGTGCGCCTCGGCCACCACGCCTGCGGGCAGTATCTCCGCGGCAGTGGCTTGCAGCTTGTTCAGCAGACCGGGGGTCACCTGTTCGCGCCCGGCCATCATGGCGTCATAGGCCTCGCGGGCAACCCAGGCGGGATCGTCTTTCTTCATGGTCCCGACGCACGTGTCCTCCATTCCCGCGCGCCGGAAGAACTCCGTATCCGTCGCGCCCGGCATCAGGCAGGTCACGGTGACGCCCGTTCCCTGCAACTCATGCGCCAAGGCAACCGAGAACGTGTTAATGAACGCCTTCGTGGCGTTATAGACGGCTTGGAATGTCCCAGGCATGAACCCTGCAATGGATCCGGTCACCAGGATGCGCCCCTGACCGCGTGCCGCCATCCGGCGCGCGATCGGGTGCAGCAGGTGCAGGGTGCCCATCACGTTCGTCAGGACAGTGCGCTCAATCCCGTCCAGCGGTTGTTCCAGAAAGCTGTGGCCAAGGCCGGTTCCCGCGTTCAGGACCAGCAGGTCCACCTCCCGCCCCGCAATGATGGCGGTCAACGCGTCCACGCCGTCGGGCGTTGCAAGGTCGACATTGGCCGCCTCGCCATCCAGCGCGATGGCGACGGGATGGATCGCAGGCTCGTTTGCTGCGACGATGACGTGATGACCTTCGGCTGCGCAGACGCGCGCGAGTTCTAAGCCGATCCCTGTCGACGCGCCGGTGATGACAGCAAGGGTCATGGGTTCAGCACCACCTTGATGCAGCCGTCGGCCTTGTCACGGAACGTCTTGTAGAGCTCCGGACCGTCCTCCAGCCGCCCCTTGTGGGTGATGACGAAAGAGGGATCGATCCGCCCTTCCTCGATCAGGCCCAGCAGCTTGGGCAGGTAGCGCTGCACCGGCGTCTGAGCCATGCGGAAGGTTAGCCCGCGATTGATGGCCGAGCCCATCGGGATCTTGTCGACATAGCCTCCATAGACGCCGACGATCGACACGGTGCCGAAGTTGCGGCAGCACATGATGGCTTGGCGCAGGACGAACGGGCGGTCGGTGCCCATGAAGGTCGCGACCTTGATGCGGTCGACCACGGCCATGAAGCCGGACGCCGTATCGGGTTCGGTCCCCACCGCGTCGATGCACGCATCCGCGCCGCGCCCCTCGGTGCGGACCATGATCTCCTCGTAGACATCCACATCGCGGAAATCGAGCACTTCGGCGCCCGCCCTTGCTGCAAGCGCCAGACGCTCGGGCACCGTATCGATGGCGATCACCCGTTCCGCCCCGAGGATGAAGGCGGACCGGATCGCCATCTGCCCGACCGGACCGCAGCCCCAGATTGCAATCGTGTCGCCGGGTTTGATGTCGCAGAATTCGGCCGCCATGTATCCGGTCGGAAAGATATCCGACAGGAACAGCGCCTGATCGTCGTTCAGGTTGGACGGCACCTTGATATGGCCGACATCGGCGTATGGCACCCGCAGATATTCCGCCTGACCACCTGAATAGCCGCCCAGAAGGTGAGAATAGCCGAAAAGGCCCGCGGGCGAGTTGCCCCACATCTTCTTTGCCTTGTCGAAGCTGCGGTTGGATCGCTCGCAGCCCGAGAAGAAGCCGCGTTTGCAGAAGAAACACTCGCCGCAGGCGATGGTGAAGGGCACGACGATCCGGTCGCCGACCTTCAGCTTGCTGGTTTCCGATCCGACCTCGACGACTTCGCCCATCGTCTCGTGGCCGATGACGTCGCCATGTTCCATGCAGGGGATGACGCCGTCATAGATGTGAAGGTCCGATCCGCAGATGGCGCAGGACGTGACCTTGATGATGGCGTCGGTTGCTTCCTCGATCTTCGGATCGGGCACCGTCTCGTGCCGCATATCGCCTTTGCCGTGCCAGGTGAGTGCCTTCATCGTCGTCTCCTCAGATAATGGGTTGGCCGCCGGTGATCGCGATGGTCGCGCCGGAGGTGTAGCTGGAGCGCGGATCGGCCAGCATGACATAGGCCGAGGCCAGTTCCGCCGGTTGGCCCGCACGCTTGAACGGCACCTGCTTGCCGAAGTTCGCCACGCTGTCCGCGGGCATGGTCGAGGGGATCAGCGGCGTCCAGATCGGCCCCGGCGCGACGCAGTTCGCGCGGATACCCTGTTCGGCGAGACCCTGCGCCAATCCGGCGGTGAAGTTCTGGATCGCGCCCTTGGTGGTTGCATAGGCGAGCAGACCGGGGTTCGGTTTGTCAGCGTTGATCGAGGTGGTGTTGATGATCGACGAGCCCGGTTTCATGTGGGGCACAGCAGCCTTTGTCAGATAGAACATCGCATGGATATTCACCGCAAAGGTCAGCTCCCATTCATGATCGGAGATGTCCGTGATGCTGTCGAACGTCGCCTGATGGGCGGCGTTGTTTACAAGGATGTCGATGCCGCCAAGGTCCGTCACCGCTTTCTCGACGATATGGCGGCAATGCGAAGCGTCTTGAATGTCGCCCGCCACCAGCACCGCCTTCTGCCCTGCTTCGCGCACAAGGGCTGCCGTTTCCTCGGCATCGGCGTCCTCGCTCAGGTAGGAGATCAGAACGTCCGCCCCCTCGCGGGCATAAGCGATGGCGACGGCTCGCCCGATACCGCTGTCTCCGCCGGTGATGATCGCCTTCAGTCCGGCAAGGCGTCCAGAGCCGATATAGCTTTCCTCTCCGTGGTCGGGGCGCGGGTCCATCGCGTCTGTGGTGCCGGGCATGGCCTGTTGCTGTGCAGGCTGCGGTGGTGTCGGATGGTCGATCATGTCTTCTCTCCTTCAGGTTTTGATCTGTGTCCAGCCGAGGCAACCTGCCGCCGGGCCTTTTCCGACCATCACCGCGCCGTGCAGATAGAGCCGCCACCACGGGGCGCCTTCGGGCACGTCCATGGCCCAGACCTTGCCGGTATTGTCGGTAGTGATAAGGCTGGCCCCGACCGCCTCTGCCGCGCCGGCAACGGAGGCAAAGCCGGTTCCGGGCGCGAAGGCGACAAGGGTCGGACCGGGCGGGCGAACCGGCGGCACGGCGTTCAGCGCACCCAGCCCAATGGCCAGCAGCGGGACAAAGTAGATCGCACGGCTCGGTTGCTCCTTCCGCCGCAGCAGAGCATATCCTGCCGCAATCGGAAGGATTCCAAAGGCAAGCAGCCAGCCCAGATCCCAGAGCAGCGGCTGCTCGGCCAAGTCCCTGATGCGATGGATGCCCAGAAGCCAGTGCGACAGAACCGCGTCGATCACATGCCAGAGGCCGAACCCGATGCAGGCACTACCCAGCAACGCGTCGTGCTTCGGATCGCGCCACAACAGCCAAAGGCCCGCGATCAGGGCGATAAACATCGCAAGGTGAAACAGTCCGTCCGTCGCGATCAGAAGCGCGACGTTGTCGTTCCAGTCCTCAACGCCGCTGAACAGGTGATGCCATTGCAAGATCTGATGAAGCAGGATGCCGTCGAAGAAACCGCCAATGGAGATTCCGATGAGGATGGCCGGGCGGTTCATAAGCATGTCGCGGCATCGCAGGTTAGGGGCTATCCAAGAACGACAATCAAACCGGAATCTTGTTCCGATGATTGTTGATTGGGCCGCCGAAGCTCTGTTGCACAAAACCGGTGTGGGATTCATCAAAAGCATCCAGCCTGATAGCTGGATGTCATGACCAGACCGAACACACCAACTTGGAAGACGCTGAACTGGCCGCCCAGCAACGAAGCTCGCAAGCACCGGGATCGCCCCCGATCTGGTTTGACCCTGAAATGGCGTGGGCGGCACGCTCGCCGGAACACGTGGGCGACAGCCCGTCTACAGCGATACTGCCGTGCAGACCCGCCTGCCCATGAAAGTCCTTTTCGGCATGACGTCGCAGCGCACGACGGGCTGCGTGGAGAGCCTGTAGCGGTCGATCGGCCTCGATTGGCATGTTCGTGACTTCAGCACCCTGAGCCGCCGCGAGAATACGCTGGCCGAGAACATCCCGTATCGGGGGCGCAGCGTCCGTTACACCTTCTGATCGACAGCCTTGGAATTTAGGTCGAGGGGGAAGGCGAGTGGAACATCCGCAAGCACTGCGGTCTAGGCAGCGTGTGTGGCGCAATATCCACATCGGCGACGAGAAAACCTTGAAGGTTCGGGCCGTCAAGGACATCAGCAGCGATATCGGGGATGTGCCCAAGCTGCCCGAATTGTTAGTCCAGATCCCCGCCGATCAGGACATCGCCATTGTCACGGCTGACTGGGGCTATGACACCCGAAAATGCCACGACGCCATTGCCAATTGTGGGGCCAAGACAGCCATACTGACCCGCAAGAACATCAGGCCATGGAAGGCGATCACGGCAAGCGCGGTTTCGCGCAACGAACTCTGCGAGCACCGAAATACCTAGGCTGCGCGCTCTGGCGACGATGGAGCGGAGATCACCGCCGAAGCCGCATCGAAACCAAGATGCACCGTGCGACACTGCTGGGCCAGCGTCTTATGGCGCAAGACTTCGACGGACAGGTGGTGGAATTCCAGGTCCGTATTGAGGTGCAGAACGGCTTCACTACGCACGGCACTCACCTCGAAAATCCGTTCGGGAACTGGGGCCGTCCCGAGCCAAACCGATTTATGCAACAGAACCGTCCGGCGGCGACAAGATTCAGAGGGCGATTCGCCTTACCAAATCGCGAAACCGGTATCTGCAAAGTTTTCTGCAATCGCCGCAGGGCTCCCGCCACGCTGCATGCCACCTCAGGCTGCAAAAACGGCGCCCGATCCGACGAAGCGATCATCAAGCGTGACGGACAATGGGAGAAGGATTACTCTCGGAACCGTTAAAACTGTATTGTGAGTAATTAGTCATGTCCCAAAAATTCACCATCGGCGCCGTATTCGCGGCAGCATTCCTTGCGTTGTCGTCCTTCGGCGCCTCTGCAGGCACTGTCCTCCTTCAAGGCTCTGCTACCGGCCCAGATATGCTTCGCGGCACCCTGACTTGCGCGCCGTCCTGCGAGGGCCTCCTGACGAGCGGCGCATACTCCATGACGCGCGCCGACGTCTTCACCGCTCATCCCAGCAAGGCGAGCGAGTTGGCTTTCGTCAACGGCAAGACGGGATCTATGTTTGAAGATCTGGTCAAGGACGAAGACCCGGGTAATAGCTTCACATCCGCTGCCGCCTATATCCTGCTCAAGATCGGAGGCGGCAACACGTTCAACGTTGCCCTGATCAAGAACACGTCGGGTGGACTGTTGAGCTTCACCTATGAGGGCGGAAAGCGATCCGGCCTGAGCCATGTTTCGGAATTCGGAATGGCCACCCCGCCCGCCCCGGTTCCTCTTCCTGCCGCGGGCGGGTTGATGGCTGCAGGTATGATCGCGCTCGGCCTCCTTCGCCGCCGCCGCGCGAGCTAACAACTTTGGCCCGGCAGGCCCTTGGGTTCTGCCGGGTCGATCTGCATGATCACCAGGTGGACAGGGCTGAAGCTTTCTATGCACGGTGGGGCCGGTGCATTTTGCGCACAAGTCAGCTACCTGTCATTAGCGATCCCCGAGGTCGCTCGCGGGCGTTCCATGCGAGAAGATTTGTGCTTTCTCCTGCTGGTCACGATTGCCGTTGGTGGGCGCCACATTGCCGTTGCAGTGATCGCGACCATTTAGTTGAGCGCTCATCCCGAGCCGCCTCACCGATAACGGAGACCATCATGCAAACCCACTGCCCTCTCCTGATCGCGACGATCGCCGCCTCGATGGCGTTCCCTGCCGCCGCCCAGATTGACCATTTCGGCCACGCCGAAGGTGCTAGGCACCATCCCGGTGTAAGCGCGGCGACGTGATCGGCCACATGAGCGATCAGCACATTATGTCTGCCAGTCAGCGTGCCGGGTTTCACATCCACGACAAAGGTCAATGCGAGCAAACCTGCCTATCTGTCGAGCACTTAAACGGTGGTCGGTGCCGTATCGCCGTTCTCCTACAAAATAACATCATCAAAATTAACGCCGGGCGAGTGAGAGAGCTTTCTATTCCAAAGGCGGTAAAAGGCGCTGAAAGCCAGACAATTCAGGCGCTTGACAGTTCTGACGTCGCAGCATGCTAGTTTTGGGAGCATCATATGAAATGTGTTTCCATTATTTCCAGGCTCAGCGCTTTTCGTAAGCTCATGTTTTTTCGAGAAAGTGCCCTCCCAGTTTCTTTCCGTTTAGCGATTTGCGACTTTCGCTGCGGCTGCACAACTTCCCGTTGTCGATAACGGTTTCGTAACCTACCGAAAGGGGGCCGGCACTACCGCCGGTTGATTCGGCTCTTTAGCCCGGGAGGCACAAATGAAAGCATTTGCGACCGCACTCGCCGTCTTGATTGCCCCGACCTTCGCCAACGCGTCGACGATCTCCGTTGGCGATAATTATGGAAACGCCTTTACGCTGACCACTGGCGGCTATGTCAGCTACGCCTTTACGGCATCCGAAGCTCTCACGGTCAGCGAAATCGCCGTGGCCGGAACCGGCTTTTCCAATGCCGGTCTCGACAGTGTTCAGTTCGGCCGGGTGAGAACTGGCGTTATCCATTCCTTCGACATGATCGAGTCCGGAAGCGATCCGGACACGTGGGCCGCGATCGGCTTTATCGAAGGCTTCACGCTGGATGTAGGTGAGACCTTCTCCCTGTTCTTCGAAAAGAACTGGGGCTTTTTCGATGCCAACATGGCCATCTCTTTCGCGACTATCGAAATCGAGGCGCCTGCGCCCGTCCCCCTGCCCGCTGCCGGCGGTCTGCTCGCAATCGCCCTTGCCGGACTTGGTGTCGCCGCGGCGCGTAAGAAACGCGCTGCATAAGACCTGCTCCCCATAGCAGTTCAGATCATTTTTTGTCCCAGACTCGCCGCTCGCTAGAGCGGCTTTTTTTACCCCCGCGCGGATAATATTTATACCCCATTTGCGGTATGTGTGATCCGCTCGGCTTTGCCAGTAATTCATCTTCAAATCGGGTCTACCGTTGCCGTGCCGATAGGGAGTGATTTCCCAGGGGGATAACCGTGGCTGAGAGTTGGACGAAAGATCTTGTCTTCGCACATCCGGAAACCGGAGTGGCCACCGTTATTCAGAACTCCGAGGCCGCCAACATTTTCTTCACGTCCTATTGGGCCTGGGCTTTGACCCCGGAGTTTTACGAGGCAGTCTGGGCCTGCGAGGCCGCACCGTTCGATCCCCTATGTGGGGGACGTGCGCACCAAGGTAAGGAATGCGCTTCGCTCCGTCGGCATTGATGTCGAGTAGGCTCTGAGCAGGATCATGCTTGTGATTGCTCGCAGACAATGCCGCTTCAGTTTCGAGGTTCCGAAACCCTGCGATGGCATATAACGCCACGCGATGCATCGCGCCTTCTCGAAGCCTATCCAATTCCGTAACCCCGCCACTGGCGGATCCGTTGTGCTGACGGATACCAGCAGCGCTGTGATGTTTTTATCGACACGCTGGAAGTGGGATGAAGGTGTCGACTTTTTCGCTGCTGCACGGGCTTGCATGATGGTTATGGACGAGTTCGATGACCCTGAGAATGCACGCGCTGCCGTCGTCTTCGCGTTGAAGCAGGTAGGCATCCCGGTCGACTAGATGGCATTTGTGTCTGGTTTCAGTTTGCCTCTTCCAAAGGTGGGCGGGGTCAATATAGCCGGGTATATCGGTATCCAATCATCGACTGCCCGCCGCGGCATGCGGCGCGCTCGCGGACCCGTTGCAGTCATGCGCTGACCCAGAGTGATCTGACAGTATATCCCGCGCGCCCGGATGCGCATCGCGATGTAAGGAGATTAGTCGCAGCATGGCTGCTGCGATGCAGCGAACGGCGGCTATGTCCCACGAACGACGCCCTTGGCGCTAAGGCAATCCAACGTCATCACCTGTTTCTACGCGACGTCTCCCGCCCGCGCAGGGCATCCAGCGCATCGTCGTTGTCGCGGGCCCAGCCGTAGATCAGCTCGATCGGTTCGACGAAACGGCGACCCAACTCGGTCAGGGAGTATTCCACCGCCGGGGGGATCGTGCCTTCGACATGGCGATGAACAAGCCCCGCATGCTCCATGTCACGCAGGGTCTGCGTCAGCATCTTTTTGGACACGCCCGGCACCGCGCGCAGCAACACGCCCGCCCGCGCTGATCCGCCAAGGCGCGCGTGCAGGACATGCAGAACCATGCTCGTCCATTTGGTCGAGAACAGTTCGAGGATACGGCGGGGCGCGCAATCTTCGCGCCAGTCTTCGTCGGAACTCATGAGGGTGGGCACCTAAGGGTCTCTAGGGAACGGTTTGGTTCCGTCTGGCGCATCGCCCGCAACGATCCTAGATCGCGGTGAACACTATTTGGAGACAACCATGACACAGTCCGCGCTTGTCGTCGGCGCCACCGGAATCGCAGGCAGCGCGATCACCCGCCTTCTTCTTGAACAAGGGTGGGAGGTGGCTGGTTTGTCGCGCAGCCCCATGCCGCAAGATGGCGTGCGAGCGATCGCGGGCGATCTGCTCGATCCTCAGACCCTCGGTGCGGCGCTGAGGGATGTCCGGCCCACGCATTTGTTCATCACCACATGGTCCCGGCAGGCGACGGAGGCGGAGAACATTCGCGTCAACGCCGCGATGGTGCGCAACCTTCTGGACGCGCTGCGGCCCGCAGGATCGCTGCGACATGTCGCGCTGGTCACGGGGTTGAAGCATTACCTCGGCCCGTTCGAGGCTTACGGCAAGGGCGCGCTGCCGGACACGCCGTTCCGCGAAACCCAAGGGCGGCTGGATATCGAAAACTTCTACTACGCGCAGGAGGACGCGGTCTTTGCCGCCGCGAAGCGCGACGGCTTCAACTGGAGCGTCCATCGCCCCCATACCGTGATCGGCAAGGCGGTCGGCAATGCGATGAACATGGGGACCACGCTGGCGGTTTATGCCACGATCTGCCGCGAGACGGGACGCCCCTTCGTCTTCCCCGGCAGCGCGGCGCAATGGTCTGGCCTGACCGACATGACCGATGCGCGCCAGTTGGCGGCGCAGATGCTCTGGGCCGCCACAACCGATGCCGCGGCGAACGAGGCGTTCAACATCGTCAACGGCGATGTCTTCCGCTGGTCATGGATGTGGGGCCGGATCGCCGAATGGTTCGGGATCGAGGCGGTGCCCTTCGACAGCACCGTCCGCCCGCTAGAGGCGCAGATGGCAGGTGATGCCGCTGTATGGTCCGAGATCGCCGCGCGTCATGGGCTGGTCGAACCGGACCTGTCCCGCCTTGCCTCCCCGTGGCACACCGATGCCGACCTTGGCCGCCCGATCGAGGTCGTGACCGACATGTCCAAAAGCCGCCGCCTCGGCTTCACCGGCTACCAACCCACCGACGACGCTTTCTTCGATCTGTTCGCAGACCTTCGCGCCGCCCGCCTGATCCCCTGAACCATCGGAGACAATCATGCCGAAATCGAAACTGTTCGAGCCCATCACCATCGGCGGGCTGACGGTAAACAACCGCATCGTCATCGCCCCCATGTGCCAGTATTCCGCCGAAGCTGGCCAAATGACCGACTGGCATCTGATGCACCTTGGCCACCTGTCGCATTCCGGCGCGGGCATCCTGACCATCGAGGCGACCGCCGTCGCCCCCGAGGGCCGCATCACCTATGCCGATGTCGGCCTGTGGAACGACGCGACCGAAGCTGCCATGCGCCGTGTGCTGGAAGGCGTTCGCCGCTGGTCGCCGATGCCCATCGCGATCCAGCTGGCCCATGCGGGGCGCAAGGCCTCGACCGATCTGCCGTGGCAGGGTGGCGCGCAGATCGCGTCCGATCACACGAATGGCTGGCAAACCGTCGCGCCTTCGCCAGTGCCGTTTGAGCCGCACGAGAACCCGCCGACCGAGCTTGACCGCGCCGGCATGGACCGTATCCGCGACGCCTTTGCCGAGGCTGCGCGCCGGTCTGCCCGCCTTGGCATCGACGCGATCCAGATCCACGCCGCGCATGGCTATCTGCTGCACAGCTTCCTGTCGCCGCTGTCGAACCGGCGCACCGACGAATACGGCGGCAGCCTCGAGAACCGCATGCGCTTTCCGCTGGAGGTGTTCGACGCCGTTCGCGCCGCCTATCCGTCCGAGCGTCCCGTGACGGTCCGTGTTTCGGCCACCGACTGGGTCGAGGGCGGCTGGGACACTGAGCAGACCATCGCCTTCGCCAAGGCCCTGGAGGCGCGGGGCTGCGCCGCGATCCACGTCTCCAGCGGTGGGCTGGATGCCGGGCAGAAGATCCCGGTCGGCCCGAACTATCAGGTGCCTCTGGCACGGGCGGTGAAGCAGGCAGTTGGCATCCCCGTCGTCGCGGTCGGCCTGATCACCGAACCCGAACAGGCCGAGGCCATCGTCGCCACCGGCGATGCGGACATGATCGGCGTTGCCCGCACCATCACCTATGACGCCCGCTGGCCATGGC
This sequence comes from Falsirhodobacter xinxiangensis, assembly GCF_004959935.1. Classification (GTDB taxonomy): domain Bacteria; phylum Pseudomonadota; class Alphaproteobacteria; order Rhodobacterales; family Rhodobacteraceae; genus Falsirhodobacter; species Falsirhodobacter xinxiangensis. Next base: position 20,166 of record NZ_SMYN01000027.1, read on the forward strand.
ACGCCGCCGCTGCGCTTCAGGCCAGTGTGACGGTGCCGCCGCAATACCTGCGCAGCCAGCCGTCAAACCTGAAGGAGCTGTTCAGGAAAGGCTGAGGCTACATGGGCTCTGCTCGCCAAATTTCGGTGGTGCGAGCCCATCTTAGACAGCCCGTTGGCACTAGGAGCAGTATTGGCGTTTAAGCCCATACCTCCCGTTCGTCGGAAGAGCTGCGGTGCGCCTCGGCAGCTACCTGAAAGCCCTAAAGCCCAAGTTGGAGACACTCTTTCCGATGATAGGTATTAGTGCTCAACCTGCACTCCACTTCCGATTCCGGCAGGCGAAAAAATTTTTTGAGCCATATGAAACAAACACGTGCGAGCCTACCAGCAAGAATAAGCTTTTGATTAACGCGAACGGTTTGGCGGCGAGATATCCTTTTTATAAATGGGGCGCCGTTTCCCTCTCAGGTTATTGATTCGCCCGGCGACCGAGCTGTTCTTGATGTCTGAATTTCGAACGCAGGTTACGGAAACAGGAGGCATAACGCATCTTCGGCGGCTTGCAGCCTATCGAGATGGAAACCGCCCGTTGTAGTCGTGCCTGCATGGGCTACTTACGGGACGGGTCGGATGATCTGACCCACACACGACCACATCCGGACAATTTGGAGATTCCAATGTTCCTGCGTGTCGACAAGCTTCAGATAGATATACCCCCGCCCAAGCGCCAAGATCCAAACGCCGCTGCTGCCTTGCAAGAATTGCTCGGTGGCAAATACGGCGAGATGTCCACCCTCGGGAACTATATGTTCCAGAGCTTCAATTTCCGCAGCAAGTCAAAGCTGCGTCCTTTCTACAGCCTCGTAGCGGCGATCACTGCCGAAGAACTTGGCCATGTGGAGCTGGTCAGCAACGGCGTATCCATGCTGGCGAACGGGCCGGACGCCGACAAAGACGACAGCGAGATGGGCGGCGACATCTCCGGCGCGCCCTATGAGGCGATGAAGGACATCCGTCTTGCCAACGCCTTCTATTCGGCAGGCGGCGGCGCCATGCCGGTCAACAGCAACGGCGCGTCCTGGAACAACGATTTCATAACGACGACCGGCAACCTCGTCGTCGACCTGCTGCACAACTTCCATCTGGAATGCGGTGCGCGGCTTCACAAGCTGCGGGTCTATGAATCGCTGACCGATCCCACGGGACGCGAGGTGTGTGGCTATCTCCTCGTTCGTGGTTCGGTCCATGCCCATGCCTACGCGCTGGCCCTGAAGAAGATCACCGGCGTCGATCTGGACAAGTTCCTGCCGACGCCGAATATCCCGCTGGGCAACATTCCCGAATGCCAGAAGTATCTGGAAGAAGGCTCCCACCGCCGTCTCTATACGTTCAGCGGCGAGGATTATCAGGAGATGAAAGGCATCTGGGGCAATGGCGAGGTTGCGCTGCCGGACGATCCGCCGGGCGAGCTGGAGGTTGTCGACGGGATGCCCGAGGGCGGCAAGATCCATGACCTGACCGGCGTGCCCTCGGCCTTCACGCCAGATTACGCGCCCGAAGAAATGTTCGAGATTGCCGAGAAGCTCTACAAGAAATCTCGGTAATGCGGCGGCGGCGCACACTTGCGCCGCTTTTTCAAATGCTTCCCTCTCCCGTAAACTAAACCCCTCAACGATGGATGGGCACATCGCGGCTCGTCCGCCTTCAGGATATGAATGCAATCCTCGAACAGACGTCCGGACGATATCCAATCTTCCCCTGTGAACTTCGACTGCGTGATAGTTGGCGGAGGTCCGGCCGGAATGACAGCAGCCATTTACCTAGCCCGCTTTCACCGTAGCGTCGTAGTCATCGATGCCAATGAAAGCCGCGCGGCGCTCATACCGCGATCGCACAACCACCCTGGATACTCCGATGGCATTCGCGGCGAGACGCTTCTCGGCACGATGCGTGATCAGCTGCGCCATCTCGACATTGTCACGGTCGCGGCAGATGTTCAGTGCGTGGCAGCTTTAGCGGATGGCGGCTTCCAGATCGATGCCGGTGGGACGTTTCAAGCGCGCCATGTGATCCTCGCAACCGGTGTCCTCGACCGGGTGCCGCCGGTCTCAAGTCCGTTGTCTCAGGTGCGTAAAGGACTCATTCGACAGTGCCCGGTCTGCGACGCCTATGAATTGACGGGTAAGGTGATAGGCGTCATTGGCACTGGCGACTGTGCAGCCGGCGAAGCGCTTTTCCTGAGCCATTACACGCAAAACGTCGTGTTACTTACTCTTGGCCAGCCTTTGGATATCTCGGAAAGAGTGCTTACTAAGCTTCACGAAGCACAGGTGCAGATTGTCACGAACGATGTAGAGGGGTGGGACTTCGACGAGGATCGCGTTGTTGTCCGTCTGAATAATCTCTCATCGATAGTGTTTGCGGCTGTGTATTCGGGCCTGGGGAACGAGCCGCGCACGAGCTTGGCCATTCAGGTCGGTGTCGAGCTTTCTGAAGACGGGCGTATTCTAACCGACCCGCATCAGAAAACTTCTGTTGATGGTATCTTTGCGGCAGGGGACGTCGTGACGGGATTGAACCAGCTGGCCGTTGCAATGGCTCAGGGAGAGATTGCGGCGACGCGTATCCACAATTCGCTGCGACTGAGCGAGAGGCGGTGTCTCGCGGAGACGCTTTAGCGTTTAGATCTGCGTCCAGCTTACACACCCCGCCGCCGGGCCGCGCCCAACTGCGACAGCTCTGTGCAGGTAGAGCCGCCACCAGGCCGCCTCCGCCGGCATATCGAACGCCCAGACCAGTCCGCTGGCATCTGTTTGCATCAGGTTGGCATCAACGGCATCCGCGGCGGCCACGATCGAGCCAAAGTTTGTGCCGGGTGCGAAGGCGACGATCGTGGGCCCTCCCGGCGAGACGACTGGAAACGCAGTGATCGCCCCCATCCCGATCGCAACCAGAGCAATCATTGACGTGGTTCCGCGCATTGTGGGCATGGGTCGCTGTGCTCGGCGCCAGCCAAGCGCGATGGAAAAAAGCCCAAAGATCAGAAGCCAACCGACGTCCCAGAGAAGAGGCATCTCGGCCGCGTCCCGGACGCGGTGAATGCCGAGCAGCCAATGCGACACGACTCCATCAAGGACATGCCAAAGCCCGAACCCGACAAGCGCCGCGCCAAGGGCATCTGGACGGGACTGGCCCTTTCCCCGCATGAGCCATAACCCGATCAGAAGTGCTGCAAACATGGCAAAGTGAAACAGCCCATCCATGGTAATCTGGAAAGATAGATCCCCGCTCCAAGCATCGACGCCGCTAACCAGATGGTGCCATTGCAGCAATTGATGCAGAATAATGCCATCGAAAAACCCTCCGATGGCGATACCAAGAATTAGTGCGGGGCGATTGATCGTAACACCGATCATTTGGCACCTTCCTGAAGCCACTCCTGCAGATGCGCCTCAGTCAGGTCTTCACCCAACTGTCTGCGCCGCTTGAGGGACTTGACGCTGAAGTCGAACGCCTTTCCGGCGAAATCATCCTGGGGATCGTCGAGGACAAGATGCGTGAAACGCCGTCTTTCCACATCAAATTGCTCGATGACGCGGGCTGATTGCGCGGCAAACGCAAGGTTCTGCGCGCGTCCTGCGACGCCATTCAGCGTGGGCTTCAGGTTTCGCGCCAGTGGAAACAAATCCAGCGCGAGGATCGCAGCCTCTCCGCCGCGGTCCAGCATGGCGGGAAGAGGTAGGTTTTCGCAAAGGCCTGGATCGAAGTAGGTTCGCCCCGCAATGGTAATGGGGCGGAACAGGCCCGGCAGGGCAGTGCTGGCCATGATGTGATCCACTGTCAGCCGCTCGTTGCGATTGCGGAATGCGACCACTTCCCCGTCTCGGCATCAAGGGCCGTGAACGTGATCTCGATGGGGCAATCGTTCAGCCTTTCGAAGTCGATGCTGCGTTCCAGAAGCCGCAGCATGGAGTCGCGTTTGAAAAGCGAAACGTCCGGGGGGACAAAGGGCAGCAGCTCCAACAGTGAGCTACTCCCCTGAAATCGGACAGTGACG
>NZ_SMYN01000028.1 GCF_004959935.1 Falsirhodobacter xinxiangensis
AAATCTGTCCAAGGATCGGGGAGTAGCTCACAGGAGCAGCCGCGGTGGCCGTCGCAACCAGTGGCCGTTTCGCCCGCGCGCAAACTCTCATGCGATGAAAATGTTGCACCCTGTGCCGAGGGGCTGCTTCGGGGAATGCTGTCGTGCAGCATTAAAAAGGCCTAGCCGGCGGCTATGGGCCGAGGCCCCCTAGATTCGCTTCTCATGAAGAAGAGTCTTACGGACCGCCGCTCGGAGCCTAGGATCGAATCTCCGTCGCAAACTAACGTTTTATCACGAATGCCTCGGAAACGTAGTCGCTAGCAACGGTCGACAGCTTTGTCCGCATTGCGGGTAACGGCTCTGCCAGGTCGCCCAATGCCTCGCAAAAACCCCAAAGAGCGGTGTTCAGGTAATCGATCAAATCGCCGTCGTGCTTGAAATGGGCGCGGCGCAACGACCTTATCAGATAAAGTGTCCTGCTGGGCGCGGGATCGACGATCCGACGCGCGTGCAGCAGACCGCGGCGCACTTCCTCCACTACACTCGCGTAGGGCATGACAGAAGCCATGCCGCCGTCCGCAACCATTTGCTTAAGCATCGAGATCGAAGATACCTCGAACCCGATCCGAAGCGGCAACGTCATGCTGTCGGCAATCTTCTGTAACTGTTGGCGAATGACGTCACGCTCGTTCGGTAGCACGAGCGGCTGTCGCAACATGTCGGCGAAAGAAATCGGCACTTCTTCAGACCCGTCCCCTGCCGACCGGACGAACAGAACTTCTTCTGACATCAGAGGTATACGCATTAGTCCAGAGCGTTCTGCAACATCGTAGGCTAAGGCGATATCGACCTCGTTCCGCTCCAGCGCGTCGACCAGCACTGGGCTCATTTCCTCGACGACGCTCAGCTGAAGCGTGGGGATCGTTTCTGACACGTTCCGCAGAATATCCCGACCCAGCAAGGCAGCCGTTCCATTGGTCAACCCCAAAATCACCGTTTCGCGCGTCTTCTGACCTTGAGAGATTACCTCTTGGCGGGTTGCCTCCACCAGGCCAAGAATTTCGATGGAGCGCTCGTACAGCAGTGTTCCTGCCTCGGTCGGCGAAACACCACGCGAATGACGGATAAGCAGGGGAATTCCCAATTCGCGTTCAAGCACGCGTATCTGCAACCCTAGCGACGGTTGGGCCACGCGCAACATCTCGGCTGCGCGCGTGATATTTCCCGCCTCGATAGTCTGGGTAAAATAGCGGAGTTGCCGGAGATTAATGGTCTGTCCCTGCGAAGAAAACTGCGGTTACGCAACGCTAAGGCGCGGCGAGGATCAGCGCAACCGCGACGACCGCTACTCCGCGGCTTTGGCGTAGTTCATCACCTGATATTCCAGCCGATAGATCGCGGACTCGCATTCCGAAGGCATTCTGGATTCGATAGCGTCCACCAGTTCCGCCAGCTCTTCTCGGGTAGAGGCTTCGATCATCAGAACGCAGTCCGGAACCGAGATCGTGCGCCCGCGCTGCAGGGATTGGTTCCCGCCACTCAAGTCCTTGTCGCAGCGGATGAAGTGCACCCCGACGATCCGTGGCTGTTCCACAAGATCGGCAATCGCGGCGGAGATTCCGGCATCGCTGTCTGGTCCGGCGGTGAAACGGACGGTCAGCATGAATCCCCCGTCGGCATAGCCATGGCTTTCAACGATCCGGCACACGCCCCGCAGGTTGCTGCGAAACGACGGCAACACCGAGAGCGACCATTCGGTCGGATTCGCAAGCCGCTGCCGATAGGCCTCGCTGGTCAAAAGCTCGGGTTCCACTGCTTCGTAAAGCGTCAGGAACTCGATTCCGCCATCGACGGCGATATAGCGGCGGCCACGCAGGAAACCGGGGACCCCCATACGTTCCTGCATATGTTCGCGTGGGTGCCATTCGAAGAAGCTGTCGCGGGTTTCGGGCAGGATGTCGTTCCAGATTGCTACGATACCATTTCCAACCAAGGGCATGGGCGTTCCTTTCAGTTCGTGTTCGCGGGGGAGAGCCGGGAAATCCGGCTTGCAGAACCTGCATTTAGCGCCCCGAACGGGATATTGCCGCGCAGGATTTGTGAAGCCTGTTCCACCGTATCCATCGGGTGCCTGCTTGACGCCTCGATCGTCAGGTTGCCGATGTGGGGGGTCGCCTGCACGTCGGGGCGCAGTGCAAGTTCGGGTGACGGCGTGTTGTCGGCCGCCCATCCAACGTCCATCGCGGCACCCGAGATGGCGCGCGCATCCAACGCTTGCCGCAGCGCGACCTCGTCGACGACATCGCCGCGGGAACAGTTCACCAGCCACGCATCCTGTTTCATAAGCGCGAATGCCCCGGCCCCGACAAGGTTGCGCGTCTCTTCGCTTGCCGCCAGAAGCGGGATGACGAAATCCGAACGTCGCAACAGATCGTCCATGTTCGTCGCGACAGCCGGTGCCTCGATCGGACCGTATGGATCGTTGGCAAGCACCGTCATTCCCATCGCATCCAGTATTCGCGCAAGATTTCGCGCGATGCGGCCGTAACCGATCAGCCCAGCGACGCGCCCGCTCATCTCCCGGCCCTGCGATGGCTGGCGGACATCGCCTGTGCGATAAGCTGCGACATAGTCGGGAACATTGCGCGCGGCGTTGAGCATATGCGCCAGCACCAGTTCCGCCGTCGATGCGATGTAGCCGGGGTTGCTGCGCGTCACGAGAACGCCGGCAGCCGACGCGGCATCGACATCCACATATCGCGTTTCCACCCCGCTACGAAGAATCGCCACCAGATCGGGCAGGGCCGCGATCTCTTCCGCACCGACGCGGGTGGAGCGGTCGAGCACCATGATCTGGCACCCCTGCGCGACCTGTGTAAGGTGCTTTCCCTCAAGCTCGGTATCGACGGGGTTTATGACGACTTCACCAAGCGCGCGTAGTCCTGCCAGCGCCTTCTCTCCGTACCAATAGGTGCGGGCGGTCGTGCCATGCGATAGAAATAGCCTGGTCATATCGTGATCCCTTGCTTTTTGCCGCGTATCGCCCCGAACAGCATCCAGATCAGAATCAGTGCGGTGGCCGTCAGGAACCCTGCGCTGATCGGGCGCTCGAGAAAGACCATCGGATCGCCGGAGGAGAGCAGGAGCGCGCGTTTCATGTATTGCTCTACCAACGGTCCAAGAATGAACCCGAGGATCAGGGGCGCCGCCTCGAACCCGAACCGCGCCATGAAACACCCGATCACGCCGAAGGCGATCATCACGCCAATATCGAAGACGTTGTTGTTGACGCTGTAGACGCCGATGCACATGAACATCAGGATCGCAGGCATCAGGATCTTGCGTGGGATCATCAGCATCCGCACCCAGATTCCGATCAGCGGCAAGTTCAGCACCAGCAGAATGAGGTTGCCGATCCAGAAGCTGGCGACCAGACCCCAGAAAAGCTCTGGCTGTTCGGAGATCAGACGCGGTCCCGGCTGGATTCCATGCATGATCAGAACGCCAAGCAACAGGGCCATCACCGCATCCCCCGGAATGCCCAGCGTCAGCGTGGGTACGAAGGCCGTCTGTGCCGCGGTATTATTGGCGGCCTCGGGAGCCACGACCCCCTCGATCGCACCCTTGCCAAAGCGGGAGGGATCCTTGGCGACCCGCTTTTCGGCGACATAGGCCAGAAAGGAGGCAAGGTTCGTTCCCGTGCCGGGCAACGCCCCCAGAAACGCACCAAGGCCGGTGCCTCTTGCGATTGGCATGATGGATTGGCGGACATCCTGCCGTGTCGGAATCAAGGACCGCATCGACACATTCTGCACCGTGTGGCTGTGTTCGCGCTTGGCGAGGTTGGAGATGACCTCGGTCACGCCGAACAGGCCCATCGACAGCGCGATGAGATTGATCCCGTCCGCAAGCTGGATGCTGCCGAAGGTGAAACGTTGCGCCCCAGTCTGCACATCTGTCCCCACCAGCCCGAGCGCCAGCCCGACAAGGACCATCGCGATCCCCTTGATCGCCGAACCGCTTGCCATCGTCGACGAGGCGACCAGACCAAGCAACATTAGAGAGAAATAGTCCGCCGCCGCAAAAGAGGTGCCGACCCTTGCGAGAATCTGGGCGAAAAGCATCAGCACCAGAATGCCGAACGTCGCGCCGATAAACGAAGACACCGTCGTCATCGCCAGCGCAACGCCCGAACGGCCCTGTTTGGACATCGGATAACCGTCAAGGCAGGCGACCGCCGACGATGGCGTTCCCGGCAGGTTCAGCAGGATCGATGCAGTCGAACCGCCGTATTGCGTGCCGTAATAGATACCGGCCAACATGATCAGCGCCGTCTCGGGCGGGACATAGAACGTCAGCGGCATCAGCATGGATATGGCTGCAAGCGCACCAATCCCCGGCAGCACCCCGACCAGCGTGCCAAGGAAAACCCCGATGAAGCAGTACAGAAGGTTCATGGGGACGAATGCCGTCTCCAAACCGAACAGCAGGTTGCCGAAAAATCCTTCCATCATAGCCCCCATTTGAACGCGGCGATGTTCATGTTCAGGCCAAGGATGAAGATCGCATAGGCCAGCGCTGCAAGACCCGCCGCGATCAGCGCGATGTGCACCCAGTTACGCGGCTGGTCGGGATAGGACACCACGACCACCAGCGCCAGAACCGCTGGCACCAGCCCGAGGAAGACGACGAATACCGCAAAGGTCGCAAGTGCGCCAACAACCACCAGAAGGGTGTGGAATGGGATTGGCTCTGCCGTCTCTCCGGACGGTTTTAGGGCCGACACCACGATGGGGACCGCGCAAAGAGTGATTGCCGCCGCAACCATCAGCGGAAAAATCCCCGGTCCCATATCCGCAAAACTCCCCAGCGGATAGCCGACAGCTATGATGCCGACCCAAAGCCCGAAGGCCAGCAGCAAAAGGCCGCCGGTCAGTTCCGTATTCTTGAACATGATTTCCTCCCTCTTCTGCGGCCTAGGCTGCAATGCCCGGTCGCCGTGGCGCGCCCGCCATTATGTAGGCGTCCTCCACCAGCCTGAGCGTGCGGGCCTGATCGGCAGCCGAAGTCCAAAACGGCGTCCCATCGCGCAAGCTGTCGGCGAAATGGGCGATCGCCCGATCGAAGCAGCCCTGACGCACCTCGTCTTCGTCGAAGACGTGCTCTTCGTGTTCCGCGCCCATAAGGCGCAGGACCGCGCCATCAAGAACGACGCTGCACCGCGTTCCCGCAATCTCCAGACGGTTGGGCGCACGGAACGGATAGCCTGCGGCAGTCATTACCCCCTCGACGATGACGTTGTGGCCTGCGTCGGCTTCGAGCATGATCATCGCGGCATCTTCGCCCAAGATGCGGTCGCTGTTGCGCCCAAGGCGGGCGGCAACCACGTTCATTTCGCCGAAAAGCGCGCGCATGGTGTCAAGTTCGTGGATAAGGGATTCCGCGATCAGAAGACGCTCTTCTTTGGCGACGAACGGCTGGCGGCGCAGCGCAGGGATGGAGCCATCCGAATCCGGCAGCATATTGGAGCGCCATAGCGCGATGCGGGCTTGGGTGACGGTGCCAAGCCGACCTGTCTTTAGCCATTCGTGGATTTTCAGAAAATAGGCCCGATAGCGCCAGTTCTCGTTCACCATGACGCGGACGCGATCCCCGACGGAACGCAGCAAATCCATCGCCTCGGCATGCGTCGGGCACAGCGGCTTCTCACACAGGGCGGCAAGGCCGTGGTCGGCGGCCAGCCGGATCATCGCAGCATGGGTTTGTCGCGGGGTAATGATGTCTACCGCGTCGAGTCCGCCCTGCTCGAACATCTTGGAGGGGTCGTCGAAGGTCTGGGCGATGCCGAACTCCACGGCTTTGGACCTCGCACGTTCGATCTGAGGATCGCAGAGCGCCACCACCTCGGCATCCGCATACCTTTGCCATGCCAGAAGGTGATCGCCGCTGATATGGCCGCAGCCCAAAACGCCGATCTTAAGCTTGTTTTTCATTGTCGGATTCTTTCTTTTGCACTCGTCCGGATGACAGACGCATTTGCGGAATGATGACGACGGTATCGGTGGGCACGGGCGCGGCCGTGGACGGGCCGATGAACGGAATTCCGTAAGCTGCAGCCATCATGGCGGCATTGGGTGCCGCCCTGCCCGGAGTGCCGGACCGCAGCACGACCGCCAGTGCCGCATTCACGTTCTTGGCTGTGGCCAAGGCCGACAGGCCGCTGCGGAACTCGTTCCCGTCAACGAAAACGACCGGCAAGCGGCCATCGCCGACGGTTGCGGCGGCGATGCCGACGGCAACTGCCAACGCGCCGTTGCGCCCTTCTGCCCCGGTCAAAACCCGGTCGAGGCGTTCCTTGGTCGCCATCGCCGTATCCGGCGCAATTTCATTCATCAGGATCAGCCGGTCGTGGCCAAGACTGGTCTCTATCGCACGACGCACCCCCATGGAGGAGTTCGGTTCGCACGGGGCAGGGTCGTGTGCGACACCCGAAAGGTCACCGAGGAAGGCCGTCACCAGATCCTCGGGGCGTGACTGGGCAAATATGTCCACCGGTGCAACGCGCCTGCGCCCGCTATCGGTCACCTCCGGTTGAGGGGGCTGCGGCGCAACATGGATGACCAGCGCCTCCGGTTCGTTTGCGCCAAAGGCCCGTTCCAGCGTCTGTGCAAGATTGCCCCAACCAAGGCTGAGGATGACATCCGCCTCGTTCAGCACCCTTTCGACGGACCCGGCTTGTCTGTTGTCCAGATGCCCCGGGTGATCTTCGGGGAATACTCCTGCCCCTCCGATGTCGGTTATGATGGATGCGCCGGTCGTATCGGCCAAGGCAAGCCGTGCGTGCCAAGACGCTTCGTCCAGCCCCACCCTGCCCATCAGGATCACCAGTCTTTCGGCATCATGCAACGCCGCGCAGATTTCGTTGACCAACGGTCCTTCGGCGTGCACATCGCCGACCGAGACATAACGCTGCAAGTTCCGGCTCTTTTGGCCTCCTTTGGCCGGCTCGTCGAAGAGAGCGGAACATATCACGCATACCGCACCCGCCGGAGGAAGACATGCCCGTGAGACCGCATGGCCAAGCATTTCCGGAAGGTCGTCTGCGCGTTCTATCCAGCTTATGTCGCAAGAAGGCAGGGACGAGTTGTCTTTCGTGTCCGCTCCGGCGACGAACAGGACCACAGGAACCTGTTCCTGCGCGATCTTTTCCAGTTCGTCCGCCAGATGGGGAAGCAGAAGCGAACTGACCATAGCGACGACCGGCAGGCCCGTTGCACGGGCGAAACCACGCGCAGCGGGCAGACAATGCCGTTCCTCGCTGACGGTCAGGACCTGCATCCGATCATCGGGGCCGAACATCCTGAGGCTGTGCAGCAGAGGGGCAAACCCCGGGGCGTCGGGAACCAGAATGCACCCCACCCCCAGCTGTGCGAACCAATCCAGCAGCAGATCGCCCATCACAGGCAGACCAGCCGCACCCATAGCGTCCCGACGTGTCATCAGGCCAAGCTTTTCGCGTCGGCCCGCGCCGCAAGAAAGGCATTCAGATCCGCCATAGCCGCCTTGGCGCGGTCTATGGCCGGCAGATGTTTGATGGCCGCATCGGCGACCTCGTACTCCAGCTCCATGCCGTCGGGCAGCGCATCCATGAATGCCCCGAGCGGAAGGTCGCCTTCCCCGAGCTTCAGGCGCGCAGTCCGCGCCTCCTGCTTCAATTCTTCGTCGCTCTTTGGCGATGCCAGCCTTTTCGCGTCGCAAATCTGTGCAAATGCGATCATTGACTTGTCCAGCGCGCGAATATCGCCTGCGGTGCCCCCCGATCTATCCAGATGCAACGAGTCGAGCAGGATTCCCGCGTTGTCCAGACTGCTGTTGCGGATGAAAGCGGCAGCGTCCGTCATGGTGCGGATCGCGCTGTAGGGCAGAAATTCCAGCGCTAGCCGAAGTCCCGCGGATTTGGCCAACTCGCCATATTGGGTAAACAGATCGAACCCCTGATCGCCCTGCATGAAGACGTTGACGACAAGAGTCTTCACCTCCAATGCGGCGGTCGTCTCTACCACACCCCGAAGATGATCCAGCGTCAGGCCGGGATAGAACTGAAAGGCGGACACGTTGGAAATCTCGATCCCGCCATCGTCCGCCCGCATCCGCAGATCGCGTATCGCCGCCTTGTCGCCGATGACGTCCACGAACGAGGTATCGCCGACATGACGTCCACAGATCCGTACGCCCGCACCGTCGAAACCTGCGGCAGCGGCGGCCGATACCATCTCGAACGGTGTCGTGCTGAGTGTCAGATGAGCAAGCGTCTTACGCATCCTGATTCTCCATCTCGTTCATGGGGATGCCGTAGGTTTCGGCAAGACCACGAAGATCGGCTGCGATGGCGGCGTTGAACCGCAGGCCGGTTGCAATATGCGCTGCCGTGCGCCGTGTTGCCGCTTCGCCGGGCAGGACGATCTGGTCTACGCCGGGACGCAGCGGCGTCTTTTTCAGCGCTAACGCCATTTCGTCCATGCGGTCGGCGAAATCCGCAGGATCGATGAAACGGCGGATGTCGATTGCCAGATGGACGTGGCCGTTCCCGACCCGCTGGTCGGTTGCGTTGAACCAATGCGGGATCTGGCCCAACATTTTCGCACCCGCCAGAACGCCGGCAAGCACTTCGCCGATCACCGCAAGCCCGTAGCCCTTGTGCCCAAGCGCCAACAAGGCCCCGCCCTTGGGCAGATCTGCAGGATCGTTCGTGTCGTTCCCGTCGGCATCGATTACCCAACCGTCGGGAATCGGGCGGCCTTCCTTGGCGGCGTGCCGCACCCAGCCTCCTGCCGTCACGCTCATCGCGAAGTCCAGCACGACCGGCCCGCCCGCGCCGCCGGGAACCGCGAACCCGATGGGATTGTTGCCGATCGCATTCGTCCGGCCACCCCACGGTGCCATTCCGGGAAAACCGTTGGTCCAGGTCATGCCGATCATTCCCCGATCCAGCGCGAGCATGGCGGAATGTGCGCACGTCCCGATGAAGTCGCTGTTGCGGACGGCGACGAAGCCTACACCGCAAGCTTCGGCTTTGCTGACCGCCATCGTCATGCCCGAATGCGCCCCTATCGGTCCAAGCGCAGCATCTGCATCCAGCAGCGCGGTCGCGCACGCCTCGGAAATGGTGGTGATCTGCGGGAATGGGTTCGCGCCTCCGTCGCGAAGTCGCGAAAGAAGCTGCGGCAACCGGATTATCCCGTGCGAGGACGCGCCCCGCACATCAGCGCCGACCAAGGCATCCGCCATTATCGCGCCATGTTCCAACGGCTGACCCGCCGCATTGAACAGCGCTGCGGTAAAGGCATGCAGGTCTTCGACCCTGATTTGCATGGATGCGTCAGGCTTCACTCGAATCTCCAGATTGTTGTCCAAGGGTTCAGGCGGTCTTCATGCCCGCGCGTTCGGCAATCTGCCCGAAAAGGTCGTAATCCTCGCGGATACGCGCTTCGAAATCCTGCGGAGAGCTCGCCACCGTCCGTAGGCTGCTTGCCTTAAGGCGATCGGCCATTGCAGGGCTTTTAGCCGCCTTGGCCGTCGCATCGGCAAGCACTGCCACGATCTCGTCTGGCGTACCGGCGGGCGCGTGAAGGCCGAACCAGTCCATACAGCGCGCCAGATCGTCCAACCCGATATCCGGCCCGATCGGCACGTCCGGAAGGTTCGCATTCCGCTCTTTCCCGACCACCAGCAGGGGCTTGAGCTGACTTTCCGCCACATATGGCGCCGCAACCGGATAGGAATTGAGGGCGACCTGAACCTGATTGCTCAGCACGTCGGGCATCAAGGTGGCCCCACCGGAGTAGTGCACCCCACGCATCTGGATACCCGCCGCAAGGTTGAATGCCTCGACGAACAGATGCAGGTTACCTCCCGCGCCGGACGTGCCGTAGAAAAGCTCGTTGGGCCGCGCCTTGGCCATCGCGATGAATTCTTCGATATTTGCCGCAGGCACTTGCGAATTTGCCGTCAGGATGAAGTCCCCCTCGGCCAACATAGAGATATGGCGCAGGTCGCTCCTTGGATCGATGGTCAGGCTGTTGGAGGTGTGGGGCACGACTGCCAATTGTCCGACTGCGGAAAACAGCAGCGTCAGCCCGTCGGGTCTTGCACGGGCAGCGGCTGTCATTCCGATCGCACCTGCGGCGCCGGTGCGGTTTTCCACGACGAAAGGCTGCCCGAGGTTTTCGCTCAGTTCGGCTGCAAGCAAACGGGCCAACGCATCGGTGGTTCCCCCGGCCGAGAACCCGCAAACTATCGTCACCGTGCGCGACGGATAGGACTGTGCGCGCACGATGCCCGGTGCTGTGAGAATGCCACCTGCCGCGGCAGTGCATGCGATAAAGCTACGGCGGCTCAAATTTGATGAAGTCAAAGCGTCCTCCCAGTCGCTGCGCCGCAAGGCTCCCTCCATTGCGGTATCATTCGATATAAGCGCACAACGACGAGAAGCTCAAAAACTCCCTTTCTTTGTCTGACGAAGGCAAAACCTATGACGAATAGAACGGCACGAATTTTCTTTCTGAAGGCTTTGTTGCGCTAATCTCTTGGCGGACGCATTAATGTGTGTGAATCAGCGGGTTAGGATGGGGCTATGAGCAAGGGCGTCCCCCCTTTACCGTACGACGAACTGGCCCAGCTACAGCCGGTCCCTGAAGCGGTGTGGCTCGCTGATGGTGCGGTTTGACCCGGAGTTGGTCTGGTTCGCGGCCCGAGCGGCAAGGCGGGTCGCCCTAGGAGGTTTTCGACGGCCGCCATACAGGTTTGCCTCTAGATTGAGGTACTGTTCGAGTTGTTCCAACCTGAGTTGTCCGAATTTGCAGCTATGCTGCACCTTCAACGACCGTCCGTATTGGGGAAGCTGCCACGCAGCGTTCGCTTTCGGCGACCGCCCTGTGTGGATAGCTCCGTATAGCAAGCCTTTTCTTGGTGCCGGCGTTTGATCAGATGCAGTCGTGTGTCCGGCCTGTTTTCGCGGCGCACATGACCGCTGGCCCTGATGGTTTTCGCGAACCGGATCCCGATCGGCTATGCGGACTATGACGTCCTAGACGTTCGACGGGGTGTTCCGGCCTGCGGGCTGATGCTGCGCCATCACTTCGATCGTCTTGCTAACTCGATAATTATTGTGCGGTCTCAGGCTGTGGCGGGCCGGTAAACCTCTCCCTCGTTCGCATGGCCCAGATGATCCGCGCTGTCTTGTTGGCCATTGCGACGGTGGCGACCCGGAACGGCTTGCGTATGATCAGGGCGTCGATCCAAGGCTCTGATCGCTCGGGGTGGGACTTCACCTGCCGCACCCGCGACGTCATGCCGGTGACCAACAGTCGTCGCAAGTAGCCGTCTCCCATCTTCGAGATCCGGCCGAGCCGCTCCTTGCCGCCGCTGGATTTGTTCAACGGTGTCAGCCCGAGCCACGCTGCAAACTCCCGACCGCTGCGGAACTGCGCAGCATTCCCCGCCGTCGCGACGATGGCCGAGGCGGTGATCGGCCCGATGCCGGGGATCGAGCGCAGCAGCAGGATCCGCGGGTCCTTCCGCGCCTCCATTTCCATACGCGCCTCATACCAGCGGACGCGAGCATGGAGAGCGGCGACCTGATGGCAGAGGTTCAGCACGACATCGCGGGCCACCTCCGGCAGATCCGGGACCGCTCCGCCGAGTGCCTCATCGGCAAAGCGACGCGCCCGCTCGATACCTTGCGCGATGACGATGCCGAAGTCGGCCAGGATACCGCGCAGCATGTTAATGATCTGCGTACGCTGGCGGACGATCAGATCGCGAGCGCGATGCAAGGCAAGGATGCCCTGCTGCTCGCGGGTCTTTACCTCCGCGAAGCGCATGGTTGGCCGCGACACCGCCTCGCAGATCGCCTCGGCGTCAACGGCTTCGGATTTGCCGCGCTTCACATAGGGCTTCACATACATCGCCGGGATTAGGCGGACGTCGTGGCCAAGTTTGCGCAACTCACGCGCCCAGTGGTGGCTGGAACAGCAGGTCTCCATTCCCACAAGGCAGGGCTCAATACCCTCGAAAAAGGCCAGCACCTGAACGCGTCTCAGTGGGCGGTTGAAGACAACCTTACCGCAGGCGGAGACGCCGTGGACCTGAAACACGTTCTTGGCCAGGTCGAGGCCGATCGTTTGCACTTTCATCGGAAGCTCCCTTCACAAGACTAACAGCGGTCCCACTATGAACCCTCGGGCCCGAGGTGGGGGAGCTATCCACACCATCAGCTATGGGCCGGCAATGCAACCACGCCGCAGAAGTGTCTGGGAGAGCGTGAAGGCTTTCACCTACCCGTCGCAGTGAAGCTATCATTGGAGACTTTGCTTCGACCAGAAAGGCTAACTTCTCGCGTATAGATAGAATTTCGAGTCCGCGGCCGTGGCCTATGTTAAGTAACTGAATGCAATCAAAAGCCGGCTCACCTCTGCGCGGAAATCAGTACAAGACTGCAAAGTCCGTTTTACCCTCAGATTGCGATGCCGGCGTGATCCAGCATTTCGCCCACATCCACCGCTCGTCCCGAGGCGATGCTTTCGTTTGCCGCGATCCCCGTCAGGATCGACCATGCGCCCGATACGTGATCCGAGCGGCGCTTATAAAGATCCTCCGGCATGGTTTCCGGCGCAAACAGATAGCCCAGCATGATGGGGTCAGCACCGCCGTGGATGCCCTTGCCCTCCCACACGTCGATCTGGCGGGGATGCTCGCCGAACAGATGCAGTTCGGTGAACACGTTGTCGTCCACCGCGCGGTTCCGCTCGCCCGCGAAGACGCCGTGAACTTCGATATGGCGGTGGGTCAGCTCGCCCTTGGTGCCGTGGAACGTGATCTCCAGCCCCTCCCACGGGCTATAGGCGGTCAGGGTATAGTTGCAGGTCACCTCGTTCTCGTATTCGATCTGGACCTGCATCGTGTCTTCGATGCTGATGTCGTCAGAAAACACGCAGGCGTCGCGGATATAGCCGCTGGACTCTTCGCCCTGCAGGTAAAGCGCGTCCAGCGCCTCGTCCGCCGCAATGTCCAGACGATAGTCGCAGCGGTCGAATGCGGGGCACGTGCGGCAGCGGGTACCGCGATCGGTCAGGCCAAGCGCGTCGCCGGTCTGCGGAGTGTAGAACACGCGGCGGCCAAGGGCATGGACCTTGCGCGGACGGGATTCCACCCACCAGTTCATTAGGTCGAAATGGTGCGTGGATTTATGCACCAGTAGCCCGCCGGAGTTGTCCTTTTGCCGGTGCCAGCGGCGGAAATAATCTGCCCCATGCACGCGGTCCAGCGCCCAGCGGAAATCGACGGCGGTGATGTCGCCGATCGCGCCGGACATCAGCAGATCCTTGATCTGCGTGCGCGCGGGAGAATAGCGATAGTTGAACGACACCGCGACCGAACGGTTCGACGCACCTTGCGCATCGAGGATCGTCTTCAGCCGCGACAGATCCGTCGTCATCGGCTTTTCGGTAATGACGTCACTGCCCGCGCGCAGGGCCGCATCGATGAAGATGTGGTGCAGGTGGTCGGGCGTGGTGACGACGACGCAATCGGGCTGCATCTCGCGCAGCATGCGCCCGAAGTCTTCGGCGGCATAAAGCGCGGGGGCGGTCCCCTCGGGCAGCGATGCTGCGGACAGGTTCAGCCGGTGGGGGTCCATGTCGCACAGGGCGACAAGCTCATTCCCCTCGGCATGGGTTTCGACGATGGCCTTGCGGAACATGCGATGGCGCCCGCCGGTACCGACGATGGCATATCTCATGCTGCACCCCCGATCCGTTCGCCTTTGGCGTCGAAGCGGTGGGCATGGTCGGGGTCCATGAAGACCGGAAGGCTGGTGCCCACATCGATCCGCTGCTGTCCGTCTAGCAAAAGGGTGAAGGGCGTGCCGCCCGCCGCAGTGGCATGGACCACCGTCTGACCACCAAGGTTCTCGACCACCTCGACCCGCATGTCGCCTAGGGGAACGCCGCTGGAAAGCGAGACATGTTCGGGCCGGATGCCCAGCGTGCCGTTGCCGTCGGGCAGGAAGTTCATCTTGGGGCTGCCGATGAACCCCGCGACGAACAGGTTGCGCGGGCGATTGTACAGCTCCAGCGGGGCGCCGACCTGTTCGATCACGCCCGCGCGCAGGACGACGATCTTGTCGGCCATCGTCATGGCCTCAACCTGATCGTGGGTGACATAGATCATCGTGTTGCCCAGATCGCGGTGCAGTTTGGCGATTTCCACCCGCATGGCGACGCGAAGTTCGGCGTCGAGGTTGGACAGCGGTTCGTCGAACAGAAAGATCTTCGGTTCGCGCACGATGGCGCGGCCGATGGCAACGCGCTGGCGCTGGCCCCCCGAAAGCTGCTTTGGCTTGCGTTTCAGCAGCGGCTCGATCTTCAGGATGTCCGCCGCATGCTGCACCCTTTGGGCGATCACATCCTTTGGCATCCGCGCGGTCTCTAGCCCGAAGGCAAGGTTCTGCTGCACGTTCATATGTGGATAGAGGGCATAGCTTTGGAACACCATCGCGATGCCCCGCTGTGCGGCGGGCACGTCGTTCATCCGCTGGCCGTCGATGACAAGATCGCCGCCGCTGATCGGCTCCAGCCCCGCGATCATGCGCAGCAGGGTCGACTTGCCGCACCCCGAGGGACCGACGAAGACGGTGAATTCCCCCGGTTCGATGTTCAGGTTCAGGTTTTCGATCACGCTGACCGCGCCGTAGGCCTTGGCGACTGAATTGAGGGCGACGCTGGTGGCCATCGGGCTTCCTATGCTGCGGCAAAGCGGGCGGGGACCCAGCTTTGGTATTTCGGATGGTCGGCAAGGATGGGCAGGGCGACATCGACCCCCGTCTCTGCCGAGGTGTAGATTGCCGTCACCAGCTCCAGCGCGCGGCGCGCCTCGGCCGTGGTGACGGGAAGCGGGCCGCCGGTGACGACGGCGTGGTAGAACAGACGCATCATCTGCGTGTGGCGGGGCGGAACGTGGATCCAGCCCGCCAGCGCCGCGTTGATCCGCGCGGCGATGTCGGGCGTGCGGGGCAGGATCTTCCACTCCGCCTCGCCCGGACGGAAGGGGGAATGGTCGCTCTCGATGGTCAGATTCTCGAACGCCAGCCGGATGCGGGTGATCTGGTCGACCGATCCCAGCGTCGCGGCCAAAGACACCAGCGCGCCGTTCTGCATCCGAAGCGAGGCCGTCATGCAATCCTCCACCTCGATCCGGTTCACACGGGTGTCGATCCGCCCGAAGACGCGGACCACCGGACCCAGCAGAAAGGTCAGCATGTCATGGGGATGGATCGCATGGGCCATCAGCACGCCGCCCATTTCGGTCTGCCAGCGCCCGCGCCACGGCACGGCGTAATAGTCGGCACCGCGCGACCAGAACGTTTCGACCGTGCCGACGAAGGCGCGGCCCGCGATGCCCGCGTCGATCACGGCCTTGGCCTCGGCGATCCCGTTGCCGTAGCGATACTGGAACACCGGCATCAGACGGCCCGTGGCGGCAGCTTCGGCGGCGATCATGCGGTCGGCATCGGCCAGCGACCCGGCCAAGGGCTTTTCGCATACCACTTGCTTGCCCGCCGCCAGCGCCGCCAGAACCTGCGAAAGATGCAGCGCGGGCGGGGTGCAGATGTCGATCACGTCGATGTCTGGATCGCGCAGCAGATCATCGAAGCTGGCAGTGCGGTTCGGGATGGCGAATTCATCGGCAACCGCGTCCATCCTCGCCGCGTCCAGATCACAGACGGTTCGCACATCGAACAGATCGGCATTGGGGCAATACCCTTCGGCCAGATGCGTGCGGCCCGCGTTGCAGCCGACGATGCCGACGCGCAGCCTCATCGCTTCATCCCCGTCGTGGCGATGCCCTCGATCAGCATCTTCTGGAACAGCAGGAAGAAGATCATCACCGGCAGAAGGCTCAGGATCGACATGGCGAACATTGCGCCCCAATCGCTTTCCCCCGCCGCATCGACGAAGCTGCGCAGGCCCAGCGTGACGGTGAAATTGCGGATGTCGCTGAGGTAGACCAACGGGGCAAAGAAATCGTCCCACGTCCAGATAAAGGTGAAGATCGCCGCCGTCGCCAGAACCGGCGTGGAAAGCGGCAGCAGGATGCGCCAGTAGATGCCCCACGGCGAACAGCCGTCCATGATTGCAGCCTCGTCCAATTCCTTGGGCAAGCCGCGAAAGAACTGCACCATCAGGAAGATGAAGAACGCATCGGCTGCAAGGAACTTCGGTACCACCAGCGGCAGGAAGGTGTTCACCCAGCCAAGGTTGAAGAACATCGCATATTGCGGGATCAGCGTGACCTGACTGGGCAGCATCAACGTGACCAGCATCAGCGCGAACCAGATGCGTTTGCCCGGAAACTCCAGCCGCGCGAAGGCGAAGGCGGCAAGCGAACAGCTGAACAGGTTGCCCGCCACGCTTAGCGCCGCGATGATGAACGAATTGCTGAAGAATGTGCCGAAGCCGACACCCAGCAGGGTCCAGCCGCGGGAATACGCCTGGAAGCTCCAGTCCGACGGCCAAAGACTGCCGGAGCTGAAAATCTCGGCCTCCGGCCTGACGGATGCGGCCATCATCCACAGCAGCGGATACAGCATCAGAACCGAGGATGCGATCAATGCCGCGTGGATGGCGATGCGCCAGAGCGATCGGTCATTCATCGTAATGCACCCAGTATCTGGAGCTGAGGAAGGACAGCGCCGTAAACACCGCGATGATGATCAGCAAAATCCATGCCAGGGCCGAGGCATAGCCCATGCGGAAAAAGCCGAACGCCTCCTGGTAAAGATACAGCGTGTAGAACAGGGTCGAATTGATCGGCCCGCCCGTGCCGCCCGAAATTACGAAGCTGGGCGTAAAGGATTTGAAGGCGTCGATCGTCTGGATGATCAGGTTGAAGAAGATCACCGGCGTGATCATCGGCACCGTGATCCGGCGGAACTGCCGCCACGGGCCCGCGCCGTCAAGGCTGGCGGCCTCGTAAAGGTCGGCGGGGATTTGGCGCAGACCGGCGAGGAAGATGATCATCGGCGCGCCGAACTGCCATACGCTGAGCGCGACCAGCGTCCAGAGCGAATAGTTCGGGTTGGAAATCCAGCTTGGGCCGATAATCCCGAACGGCTCCAGCGCCATGTTCACCAAACCGTCGCCGGAAAACAGCTGCCGCCACAGGATCGCGATCGCGACGCTGGCACCCAGAAGCGAGGGCAGGTAAAAGATGGCGCGGTAGATCGACAGCCCGCCCAGCCCCTTGTTCAGCGCCACCGCCACGATCAGCGCCAGCGCCAGCTTCAGCGGCACCGACAGGATCACGAACATGAACGTCACCCGCATCGAGGCCATGAACTTCGCGTCAGCCGTAAGGATACGCTCGAAATTCGCCATTCCAACCCATTCCGGCGATGTCAGCAGATCGAAATCCGTGAAAGCCAGATAGAGCGAGATCAGCGACGGACCGACCGCCAGAAAGAAGAACCCGATCAGCCACGGCAGCAGGAAACCGTATCCTGCCACCGCATGACTGCCGACAAGCCGCCGCAGATGTGACTGTATCATCGGTCAGCTCGCACGGATGGCACCACCCATGCCGCTGACAAGATCCTCGGCCCCCTGTTCGGCGGATTTGACCTCGAACGCCACTTCTTCTGCCACCGATTTCATGATCATCGTCGCCTCGCCGGCGCCCTGGGGCGGCGCGGGTGGTAGAGGGCCGATCAAGTCGGCGATGGCCTCCAGATATTCGAGCGCAGCTTGCGACGGCGCATCCAGCGTCGGCATGATCGTCGCCCGCGTGTCGGGGGATTCCGGCGCGCCGCGTTCCACGCCAAGAATGCGCATCGCGGCGGGATCGTTCAGGAAATGGTTCAGGAAGCGGCCCGCCAGCTCGGGGTTGGCGGTGCGGGCGCTGACGCTGAAATACTGCGAGGGTTTCAGGTACTGGCCCGGCGCACCGCCGCCGACGACGGGAAACGCGGTCATGCCCAGACGATCCTTGTTCGCGTTCTGATAGCTGACAAGCTGGTTCGATTGCGCAAAGCCGGTCGCGGCCTTGCCGGTGGTGATCACGCTGGTATCGACGTTGCCCTCGGACAAGGCTTGCACATCGGCGGGAACGCAGGCTCCCGCCGCGCGCATGTCGTTCCAATAGGTGAACCACACCAGAGCATCCTCGGCCGTGAAGCCTAGTGTGCCGCCTTCGGCATACATCTCTTTCCCCCGCTGGCGGAGGAACGCCTCAAACGAAAAGTCATGGCCGCTGGCGTCCTGACTGGCGTAGAAACGCCGCCGTTCGGTCTTGTTGGCGAAATCGGCGCAAAGGGTGGCGAACTCCTCCCACGTGGTGCCGATGGTGGGGGCGGCAACGCCCGCTTCCTCCCAGGCCGACAGGTTCAGGATGGCCGCGCCGGTGTTGGACCCGAGGCTGACGCCATAGACCTTGCCGTCCACCTTGCCGACATCGATCCGGTCCTGTGGCCACGACGAAAGATCGATGGTTCCGCCGATCAGATCGTCCAGCGGCAGAAGCACTCCGCGCGTGGCGTATTCCGAGATGTAGCGGTAATCCATCTGGATCACGTCCGGCGGATTGCCCCCCGAGGACTGGGTCGCCAGCCATGTCCAGTAATCGCCCCCGCCGGGCAGCGACTGACCGTCGATCTGCACGCTCGGATTGGCCGCAAGGAACGCCGCGATGACTTCTTGCGTGCGGGCTGCGCGGTCGGCATTGCCCCACCAGCTTAGGCGCAGCCGCATTTCTTGCGCCCACAAGTGCCGCGTCGGGATCGAGGTGGCCACTGCGGCGGCAATTCCTTTTTTCAGGAACGATCTTCTATGAACTTCACGCATGGCAGCTCCTCCCAGAACTCGGCCGTGGCTTCTTTCATCAAGTATGTATGCGCTTACATCAGAAATGCGTCAATATGCCATTCATTCCTCGCGGAAGGTTTCCGCACGGCGGCCCTTGATTGACGGGATTACGACCGACAGCAGCAAAAGCCCCGACAACGACAGCAGGATCGCCGCGATGGGCTGCGTAAGGACCGCCACCGCATCCCCCCGCGAAAGCAGCAACGCGCGGCGCAGGTATTCCTCCATCAGCCCGCCCAGAACCAGCGCCAGCATCAACGGTGCGGGTTCGGCATCCAGTTTCCGCGCGACGTATCCTGCCACCCCGAACCCTGCCATCAGCCATACATCGAAGGTAGAGTTTGCAACCGTGAATACACCGATCGCGCAGAACCCGACGATCATCGGGAACAGCAGATGGTATGGAACCGAAAGCAGCTTCACCCACAGCCCGACCAGCGGCAGGTTCAGGATGACCAGCATCAGGTTGCCGATCCACATTGACGCGACAAGGCCCCAGAACAGCTCCGGCTGTTCGGTCAGCATGCTTGGCCCAGGCTGGATGCCTTGGATCATCATTGCGCCGATCATCAACGCCATTACCGGATTAGAGGGAATGCCCAGCGTCAGCATAGGGATGAACGCCGACTGCGCGCCCGCGTTGTTTGCTGCCTCGGGACCGGCCACGCCTTCAATCGCACCCTTGCCGAAGCGTTCGGGGTGGCGCGACATGCGCTTTTCCATCGCATATGACGCAAAGGACGCAAGGTTTGCCCCGCCCCCCGGCAAGACGCCAAGGATCGTCCCCAGCAGCGTGCCGCGCAAAATCGGCGCGCGCATCGACCGCAAATCTTCGCGCGTCGGCATCAGGCTGCTGACCTTGTTGACGGTGCCGCGTTCGACATCGCGGTTATCGAGATTGGACAGGATTTCGCCGATGCCGAACATGCCCATCGCGATGGCGACGAATTCGATGCCGTCGTACAGTTCCACCTGCCCGAAGGTGAACCGCGGCACGCCCGAGTTGATGTCCGACCCGATCATCGACAGCAGCAGGCCGATCAGGATCATCGCGACCGCGTGTAGCAGCGAGCCACTGGCCAGCACAACCGATGCGACAAGGCCCAGCACCATCAGCGCGAAATAATCCGCCGGAACGAAGCTGTTGGCCAACCCGGCCAGCGGGGGCGCGAACCACGCGATGGCCATGGTGGCGATGGTACCCGCAACGAATGACCCGATAGCCGCCGTGGCAAGTGCTCGTCCGCCCTTACCCTGCCGTGCCATCTGGTGGCCGTCGATGGTCGTTACGACCGAACTTGTCTCGCCCGGGATATTTAGCAGGATCGCAGTGGTCGAGCCGCCATATTGCGCACCATAGAAAATGCCTGCCAGCATGATCATCGCGGTATCCGCCGGCAGGCCAAAGGTGATCGGCAGCAGCATCGCGATTGTCGGCACCGGACCAAGGCCCGGCAGAACGCCGATGGCCGTTCCGATCAACACGCCCAGAAGGCAGTAGATGACATTCTGAAGGTTCAGTGCAGTTTCAAAACCAAGCGATAGGTTGGCAAAGATTTCCATGTTCCTGCCTTATCCGAACCAGTTTCCGACAAGCGGCATCGACAAGCCCAGCCCTTTTACAAAGACCACCGCGGCCATTGCGACAAAGGCCACCAGACCCAATGCGGGGATCGGTTCCACCCTGAAACGATGGCTGGCTGAGGCAGCCGTCAGCAGGCACACCACGAGCGCGATCAAAAGTCCCGCGCGTTCCAGAAGCACTCCGAACAAGACGATGGACGCGGTGACCAGCACCGTTGACCGAATGTCGATCTGCGGGACGGCCAGACCGACCCGCACCGCGCTGCGCCCTATCGAAATGGCCCCGACAAGGACAAGCAGGCATGCGATATAGAACGGGAAATACCCGGGGCCCATGCTGCTTCCGCTGCCCATCCGGTAACCACGGGCGACAAAGGCTGCCCCCAGCCCCAGCGTGACGTAGAACAGGCCCAGCCAGAAGTCCTTTGGATTGCGGATGCGCATCATGTTCCTCCCTCCGCTTTGCGATGTTCAGCCGGTGCGGAAGCGCGTGCGGAATTCGGCCACATCGGCCAACGAGCGGTCGCGCAGCATCGCCGTGTCCGAGGCAGAGTTCACCATCGCATAGCCCGCCTCGAACAGCTCGACCCATGTGCGTTTGAACGGCACCGTGCCCAAGGCCTTGCCCGACGCGCGGATCTTCGCCTCTGCACGGGCAAGGCCCTCGCGCATTTCCGGCTGGAACGGATTTCCAAGTTTGCCATAGGACCCGCTCAGATCCGTCGGCCCGATGAAGATCACGTCGACCCCTTCGACTGCGACCAACTCGTCGATATTCTCGATCGCCAGCCGCGTTTCGACCTGAATGACGATCAAAAGGCGTTCGGTCGCCTTTTCGACATAATCGGGGATCAGCGCGAACAGCGAACAGCGCGCCCCGCCCCAGCCCGCACCGCGAAACCCCTCGGACGGAAAACGGCAGGCGGCGACCATTTGGCGGGCTTCCTCGGCGGTTTCCACCAAGGGGATCATGATCCCTTCGGCACCTGCATCCAGCGCGCGCTTGATCATCACGGGATCCTTGCCGGCCACGCGCACAATGGCCGTGGCGGGGGTATGGCGAGCGGCCTGAAGCTGGTGGATCAATTCCAGATTGTCACCGACACCGTGTTCCTGATCGATCAGCAGATAATCGAAGCCCACGTTTGCGGTAAGCTCGGTCACGATCTCGGACCCCGTATTGATCCAGCAGCCTAGGATTTTCTCGCCTGCCTTCAGTCGCTGCTTCGCGGCGTTGTCACGATAGGTCATATTGTCCCTCTTTCGGGCGCGCTGCCCCTTCATCCGGCGCGCGGACCGCGCCGGTCATTCCGGTGTCCGTCTTGTGGCGTCATTCCGCCTTCAGGCCCGCCGCCTCGATCACTGCGCCAAAGGCGGCATGATCCTCGCGCCGCCTTGCGTCGAGTTGGGCCAGCGTTTGCGGTTCGGCATGCAACCCCAGCATCGCAAGGCGTTCGGCAACCTCGGGCATTGCCACGATCTCGTTCACCATGTCATTCAACTGCTGGCAAAGCTCGGCCGGTGTGTCCTTGGGCACCGCCACGCCGTGCCACGACCGGATTGCCCAGCCCGGAAGGCCGCTTTCATCAGTCGACATGACATCCGGCAGCCGGTCCCACCGCGATTTGCCAAGGCTGGCGATGGCGCGTAGTTCGCCCCGATCGTGATGCGACGCATCCCCGATAGAGAAGTTGACCTGCGTTTCGTTGCGGATGGTTGCCTGCACAGCATCCGCTGCGCCGCGATACGCAATATGCTGGATGTCCGCACCCGTGCGGCTTTTGAAATACTCGCCGCAAAGATGGGTCAGCGATCCCTGCCCGTTAGACGCGTAGTTCAGCGTCCCGGGATTGGCGAGCGCGTAATCCACAAGCTCCTGCATGGAGTTCACGGGGATAGATGGATGAACCCCAGCGATCAGGTAACCGTCGCCCGCAAAACCCACGGGCGTTAGGTCGGTCAGCGGATCGTATTGGACGTGACCAAGAAACGGCGTCACGGCATAAAAGGTGTTGCTAATGGCCAGAAGGGTGCGCCCGTCGGGCTTTGCCCGCGATACCAGATCACCCGCGATCCCACCACCGCCGCCTGGCCGGTAATCAACGATGACTGAGTTGCCGATCCGTGCCTGGATCTGCTCTCCGATGCTGCGTGCAATCAGGTCGCTATGTCCACCCGGACCATACCCGACCATGAACGCGATATCCCCGGATGGGTAGCTCTGGGCCACCGCTCGCGTCGGGCCGATGGTCATCGTCAGCGCCGTCGCGCTGCCGCAGACAAGCATCTTTCGCCGCGTAATTATAAATTCCCGCATCATTTTCCTCCCACTTGCTGTCCAGAATTAATCAGACGCAATCACTCCCCGCCCTGATGTATGCGCTTACATAATCACCTCGTCAATGCTATCCTTCGCGGGGGGACGCATTCGCCGTCTTGCATGCGGGGCAACGAAATGGGAAGGAACGGCTATGGCACCGCACGATGACCTGCCCATAGTCTCCCCTCGCAAATCGCGTGCTGTCGATGTCGCGCGCGAGGCGGGCGTGTCCACTGCAACGGTCTCGCGCAGTTTTAACGAGCCGGATAAGGTGTTGCCGAAAGTCCGCGAACGGGTGATGGAAGCCGCGCGCAAGGTCGGTTGGCTCCCTCATGCTGCTGGTAGCGCGCTGGCCCGCCAGCGCACGCTTCTGGTGGGCACCATCATTCCGACGTTGCGAAGCGGTATCTTCGCGAACTTCGTAGCGGGTCTTCAAGAGCGACTGGGCGAAGAGGGGATCACGCTGCTCGTCTCCGTTTCGGGCAACGATCCCTCGAAGGCCTTGGCCGAGGCGCGGGTTATGCTATCGCGCGGTGCCGAAGCGCTAAGCCTTGTCGGTCAGGCCTATCCCGAAGAACTGTTCGATCTACTCAGTGCAAGATCTGTGCCACATGTAATCACGCATGAGTTTTGTGGCGATGGGAAGCATCCAAGCGTCGGCCTGGACAACCGCGAGGCATTCGTAACCGTAACGCAGCATCTGCTGGCACTGGGCCATCGAAAGTTCGGGCTGATCATGCCTGACCCCAAGAACAATAATCGGGTTGCCGAGCGTATTGGCGGTGTGCTCGAAACGCTGTCGGATCATGGTATCGCGATCAACGCTGAACATCAGATCACTGGCGAGTGGAGCCCGCAAATGGGCTACGATGCAGCGGTCGGAATTTTGAATAGGATGCCGCCGACGGCAATCATTTGCGGTAACGACCAGATAGCAATTGGCGTTCTGGCGGCGGCGCGAGCGCGCGGCTTCCACGTTCCGGGAGACCTTTCCGTGACGGGCTTTGATGACGACCCGGTATCCGAGCACATTTTTCCATCCCTCACCTCTGCCAGGACAGACAATACGCTAATGGGAAGTCTCGCGGCAGAGTGCCTGCTTGACCAGCTTGCGGGGCGACAGGCAAAATCTCAAAAGTTGACACTGCTGTTCGCCGAACGACAGAGCACCTCCAGACCGGCAAAGACTGATTTGAATCTAGATCCTCAGTAACGCCTCGCCCATCCTAGGGTCAGGATGCATTGATTTCCGCTTCGCT
>NZ_SMYN01000029.1 GCF_004959935.1 Falsirhodobacter xinxiangensis
CCACACCCTCAGGCTCGAAGACATCAACAAGGGCTTCGACATGATGCATCGCGGCGAGTCCATTCGCTCGGTCGTGGTTTACTGACGGGGGGTGGCGTCCGGCTCAGGCCCAGCGGGCCATCGCCGGACGCCGCTGCCGCGCGCTTGGGGAGAGGGCGGAATGAACATCATATTCGATCTGGATGGGACGCTGGTGGACAGCCTGCCCGACATTCACGCCGCAGCGGGTGCGATGCTGGTGGAGCGGGGGTATGCGCCGCTGGATCTGGCGACGATCCGGGGCTTCATCGGGAATGGGGTCGAGGCGCTGGTGGTTCGGGTGATGGAGGCTGTCGGCACCGCCGATAACAAGGCCGTTTGGGTGGAGTGCTTCGGGCGGCATTATGGCGCGGACAGTGCGACGTTGACGCGGGCCTTCGACGGCGTGCCCGAGGCGCTTGCCGCCTTGTCGGGGCATCGGCTGGCTGTCTGCACCAACAAGCCCGAGGTGCTGGCGCTGGCGGTGCTGAAGGCGCTGGATCTGGGGCCGTTCGACGTGGTTTTGGGCGGCGACAGCCTGCCGTTCCGCAAGCCGCATCCCGAGCCGCTTCTGGAGGCGGCGCGGCGGCTGGGCGAGGGACCGGTGCTTTATGTCGGCGACAGTGAGGTGGACGAGGCGACCGCCAAGACGGCGGGCATCGATTTCGCGCTGTTCACCGGTGGTTATCGCCATACCGAGCCGGAGGCGATGATCCACCGGTTCCGCTTCGACGATTACGCCGAGCTGCCGCAGATCGTCGCGCGGCTGGTGCGCTGAACCCGGATACGCACGCCCGATGCGGGCTGGGCGGGCACGCGGTTCAGCGCGACGCTCAGATCCTGCGGGGGCAGGGTGTATTCCATCCGGCAGCACAGCATCCGCACGGCGGAGGTCATCAGCGCCAGCGTCGCCATCTCTCCGGGGCAGCGATGCGAGCGTTCGACCTTGCCGGCGCCTTGCGGGATGAAGCAGTCGTCCTGCGCCTTCCAGTCCAGCATCCGTTCGGGCCGGAAGCGGTCCGGCATCGGGAAATGACGCGCATCGCGGTTCGTGCCGAACAGGTCCAGCAACAGCCAGCTTCCCTTGGGAATGATCGCGCCCTGCCAGACCAGTTCCTCGGTTGCGATGGCGGCGGTGAAGGGAACGAAGGGGGCAGTGCGGCGCACCTCCTCGCAGAAGTCGGCGATGTAGTCCTCGTTGCCGCTGCGGAACAGATCGCACCACATCGGATGTTCGTGCAGCGCCTTGGCCGCGAAGGCGATGTAGCGACCGATGGCAACGACGGGGCGCAGGATGTTCAAAAGCTCCACCGCCGCCGTTTCGGGCGGCAATTCGCGGGCGAGAATGGCAAGTGGGGTATCGCCCTGCGCGTTCCGCAGCGCGACGCGAAGCTGACGTTCCAGCTGCCGCCGCTGCACGAACGTCGCCAGTGTTCCGCGACCGAAATGGCCGCTGCGATCACTCATGCGGAACAGGATATGCGTCATCCGCGCGATGTCGCGATCGGGCAGGTCCAGCCCGGCCCAACCGCAGACGGCGCGGGTCAGGGCGGTATTGGCGTGATCCAGCACCGTGATCTCGCGGTCGGGGGTCAGGCCGCGCATCCACGCATCCTCGAACCTGCGGGTCAGGTCTTCGACGCGGGCGGGGTCCATCACGAGGCGGATGAAAAGCGCCTTGCGGCGGCGGTGCGCCTCGCCCTCCAGATGCCGGACGCCATGTTTGTTGCGCATCGGGCGGATCACGCCGGATCGTCCGTAAAGCAGGGCCGCCGCTTCGGGGCCGCGCAGACAGAACGCCTCGCGCAGCATCAGTCGGGCGCGGAAGCCGTCCACGCCAAGCGTGTCGCAGGTCTGGCCGATGAAGGGATAGCCGGTTTTCAGGACGCGAAGTGTGTGATCGAGACCGGGAAGCCGGGGCAGGCCTGCGGGGATCGCGGCGCTGGCACCTCCACGGGAGCCGAAGCTCTCCGGGTCCTGTCTCGTCATCGCATGTCTCCCTGAAAACCCGTGACTGCGCGCGCAGCTTCTTGGCGCAGAAACGCGGGATGTCGGAAAAGGTTCCCGGAAAAACGCGAAAACGCGCGAGGTTTCCCCCGCGCGCCTAAAATCCGTGCGAAAACTTCAGCGGCGACGGTCGCGCCGCGCGCTCATCGGTTGGAAGGCGACGCCGACATGGGCCTCGCAATAGGGTTTTCCGGCGGTGGAGGGCAGGCCGCAGAACCAGAAATCTTCGGTGGCGGGATCGCCGATGGGCCACTTGCAGGTCCGTTCGGTCAATTCCATCAGCGTCAGACGGCGGGCGCGCTTTTCGACCTCGCGCACCGAGGCCAGGGCTTCGGGGCTGATCTCGTTCGCCGAGGGCTGCGGCGGCAGCGGCTGCCCGGCAGGGATGATCGCCTTGCGGACGGGGATCGGGGCGGGGGCCGCACGGGGTGCGGGGGCGGGCTCGGCCTCGCGCACGGGTTCGGCGCGCACCGGCTCGGGGCGGGGGGCGGGGGCGGGTTCAGGGGCGGCCGTGGCTTCCGGCTCGTCTGCCTCGGACCCGGCGCGGTTGGACAGGCCCAGACGATGGACCTTGCCGATCACGGCATTGCGCGTGACCCCGCCCAGTTCCTTGGCGATCTGGCTGGCGGACTGGCCTTCGATCCACATCCGCTTGAGGGTTTCGACGCGTTCATCGGTCCAGGACATATCGGTCTTTCCGCTGGTTTCCCGCACGCCGCCCGCGCGCGATGGGATCTGGGTATCGGCGCATATTAGCGGCGCGAGGGGCGGAGATACAAGCCGCGCGCGTGATTTTCAAGGGCGCGCGGCGCAAAACGCTTGCATGGGCGGGGGCGGGGCGCTAGCAATTCCGGATGATCGCATGGACCGCCCTTTCCGCCCGTCCCCGACGTCGCTTCTGACGTGTCGATCCCGCGTGCGCGCACGCATTTTCCCTATCCACGATTGACTTGAGGGCAGTGCTTTGGCACCCCTTGGTCGCCGAAGTTCCAAGGACCAATCCCATGATCACGCCTGTCCTGCCGACCTACAACCGCGCGCCGCTGTCCTTTGCCGAAGGGCGTGGAAGCTGGCTGACCACGACAGATGGGGAACGTTTCCTCGATCTGGGCGCGGGGATTGCGGTGAACGTGCTGGGTCATGCCGCACCGGAACTGGTCGAGGTTCTGACGGCGCAGGCGAACAAGCTGTGGCATGTCTCGAACCTCTATACGATCCCGGAACAGGAAAAGCTGGCGCGGGCGCTGGTCGATGCGACCTTCGCCGACACCGTCTTCTTCACCAATTCGGGGACCGAGGCGGCGGAGCTGGCCGTGAAGATGGCCCGGAAATACTGGTATGAAAAAGGTGGGCGCAGCGACATCGTCGCGTTCGAAGGCGCTTTCCACGGCCGGTCCAGCGCCGCGATCGCAGCGTCCGGTTCGGAGAAGATGGTCAAGGGGTTCGGCCCGCTGCTGCCCGGCTTCCGCCAGGTGCCATTCGACGATCCCGCATCCCTGGATGCCATCACCGACACCACTGCGGCTGTCATCATCGAGCCAATGCAGGGCGAGGGCGGCATCCGCGTCGCCTCGGACGCGTTCCTGCGCGCGCTGCGGGCGAAATGCGATGCCACGGGCGCGCTGCTGATCTTTGACGAGGTGCAGTGCGGCATGGGCCGGACCGGCAAGCTGTTCGCGCATGAATGGGCAGGTGTCACGCCCGATATCATGATGGTCGCCAAGGGCATCGGCGGCGGCTTCCCCCTTGGCGCGGTGCTGGCGACCGAGGCGGCGGCTGCGGGCATGGTTGCGGGCACGCATGGATCGACCTATGGCGGCAACCCGCTGGGCTGTGCCATCGGCGGCAAGGTGATGGATGTCGTGAACGATCCGTCCTTTCTGGCCGAGGTCGCACGCAAGGCCGCGCTGTTCCGGCAGGGGCTGGAAGGTCTGGTCGCATCCTACCCCGAGGTGTTCGAGGGCGTGCGCGGGCAGGGGCTGCTGCTGGGTCTGAAATGCAAGGCGCAGGTGGCGGATGTGGTCAAGGCGGCTTACGCGCAGAACCTGCTGACCGTTCCGGCGGCGGATAACGTGCTGCGCCTTCTGCCCGCGCTGAACATCCCGGACGAGGACATCGCCGAGGCCATCGCCCGGCTGGACAAGGCCGCCGCAAGTGTCTGAGACCGAAGACCGGGCCACGCGCGCATCGCGACGACAGGGAGGGCGCCGCCTTCCCCTGTCATCAACAAGAGCCTGAAAATGAACCACTTCCTTGATATCCACACCACCGATCCGACCGCGCTGCGGGGGATGATCGACAGCGCCATCGCCATGAAACAGGCGCGGAACGGCCGCCCCAAGGGCACGCCCGACGATGACCGCGTGCTGGACGGGCGCATGGTCGCGCTGATCTTCGAAAAGCCGTCCACCCGCACGCGTGTGTCCTTCGATGTGGGCGTGCGCCAGCTTGGCGGGCAGACCATGGTGCTGTCCGGCAAGGAGATGCAGCTGGGCCATGGCGAGACCATCGCCGACACCGCCCGCGTGCTGTCGCGTTATGTCGACCTCATCATGATCCGCACTTTCGAGGAAGCGACGCTGCTGGAGATGGCCGAACATGCGACGGTGCCGGTCATCAACGGGCTGACCAACCGCACGCATCCGTGTCAGATCATGGCCGACGTGATGACATACGAGGAACATCGCGGGCCCATCGCCGGCAAGAAGGTGGTCTGGGCGGGCGACGGCAACAATGTCTGCGCCAGCTTCATCCACGCGGCGGGGCAGTTCGGCTTCGACTTCACCTTCACCGGCCCGCAGACGCTGGACCCGGAACGCGAATGGATCGACTTCGCCCGCGAAAAGGGCGTGACCGTTGCGGTGGAGCGGAACCCCGAGGCGGCGGTCACCGGCGCCGATCTGGTCGTGACCGACACATGGGTGTCGATGCACGACCCGGAATCGGCCAAGGAACGGCGGCACAACCAGCTTCGCCCCTATCAGATCAACGAAAGGCTGATGGGGCTGGCGAAACCCGACGCGCTGTTCATGCATTGCTTGCCCGCCCACCGGAACGACGAGGCGACCAGCGCGGTCATGGACGGCCCGCATTCGGTCATCTTCGACGAGGCCGAAAACCGCCTTCATGCACAAAAGGCGGTCCTGCGCTGGTGCCTCGGGGTCTAGGCCGCGTCCAGTTCCCGCAGGCTTTGCGCTGACAAGTCCAGCGTGACGCCGCGTGCCAGTTCCTCCACCTGCGCGGGGGAGCTGGCAGAACACAGCGCGCCCACCACGCCCGGCTGCGCCACGGTCCATGCCAGCGCGATCTCGGTCAGGCTGGCGCCTTCGCGTTCGGCGGCGCGGTCCATCGCGTGCAGTACCGCCTTGCCGCGGGGGTTGAGATAGCGTTTCGCGATGCTCTCGCCCCGGCGCGAGTTCTTCACGTCATCCTCGGTGCGGTATTTGCCGGTCAGAAACCCCGCGCCCAGCGAATACCAAGGCAGCAGCGACAGCCCGTTGCCCTGCATAAGCTCGGCCATGTCGGTGGCGTAATGCTCGCGGGTATAGAGGTTGAATTCGTTCTGCACCGATTGATACATCGGCAACGCGCCTTCCTTGGCATGGCGGATCGCCCGGTCAAGCTGCGCGACGTTGTAGTTGGAACAGCCGATCCAGCGGATCTTTCCCGCCTCGACCAGCCGGGCATAGGCTTCCAGCGTCTCCTCCTCGGGGGTGTGAGGGTCGGGCTGGTGGCTTTGATACAGGTCGATATGGTCGGTCTGCAGACGGGTCAGCGATTCCTCTACCGCCTCGACGATCCGCTTTGCCGACAGGCCCTTGCGCCCATCGCCCATGTCCATGCCGGTCTTGGTGAATATCTGGACGCGGCCCCGGTTGCCGCGAGATTTCATCCAGCGGCCGATGATCTTTTCGCTTTCGCTGTCATTGCCGGGCACCCAGCGGGAATAGACGTCGGCGGTGTCGAAGGCGGTGAAGCCCGCATCCACGAAGGCGTCGAAGGTTGCGAAGGATGTTGCCTCGTCCGCCGTCCAGCCTGCGGTGTTGGTGCCCAGCACCCACGGCTCGATCAGAAGGTCGGTCTGGCCAAGTCTGCGTTTCATCCTCGTCTCCTTCTCAGGTTCCGCGCGGCTTGGCGCGCAGGGTTGGGGCGGCCTCCAGCGGGTTTTCCGGCCAGGGGTGGCGCGGATACTGGCCGCGCATGTCCTTGCGGACGTCGGCATAGGAATTGGCCCAGAATCCGGGCAGGTCCATTGTAACTTGCACCGGACGGCGGGCAGGGGACAAAAGCGTAACGCGCAAAGGTCGGTTCGCAACGGTCGGATGGGCGGAAAGGCCGAACAGCTCCTGCAGGCGCACCTCGATCGCGGGCACATCATCATAGTCGATGGGAACGCGGTTGCCCAAAGGCGTGGTGAAGTGGGGCGGTGTCATGCGGTCGATGGTCTGCACCCCGTCCCAGCCCAGATGCGCGCGCAGGGCCTCGGTCAGGTCCAGCCCGCGCAGGTCCGATTCGCTGCGTTTGCCGGACAGATAGGGCAGCAGCCAATCCGGGTCCGCCAGAAGCGCCTCGTCCGAGACGTCCATCAGATCGCACAGCCGGATGCGGGCGCGCAGGCGGGCGGCGGCGGGCGTCCATGGCAGGCCGATCTGGCGCAGTCCGTCGAAGGCGGCGCGGGCCATCGCCTCGGGCGGGGCGTCCCAGATGCGATCCTCCAGCACCAGCGCGCCCATCATCTCGCGCCGCCGAGCGATGATGCGGCCTTCGCGGCGGGACCATTCGCAAACGTCTTCCCAGCGGGTGGGGTGGACGGCGCGGGCCTCGGCTTCGGTCAGGGGAACGGCTTGGCGCACCTTCGCCTCGCGCGGGTCGCCGTCAAGGTCGGTCGCCACGATCAGGCGCTGGCCGGACAGGGGTTGCCCCGGCTCCATCGCCGCGCCCTTGCCGCCAGACAGCAGCCAGCGCGGCGCATCGCCCTTGCGGCGCAACCCGATGCGGTCGGGATAGGCAAGCGCCGCCATCTGGCCAAGGCTGTAATCGCCCGTCCCGGCCATGCGCGACAGGCGTTTCGCCTCGGCCCGGATGCGTTCGACCGTGGGGCGGTGCGTTTCTGCGAATCGCTGGGGGGTGCGGACGGCGTCCATGCGGCGGGCAAGGTCGGCGGGCTGGCCGCGCAGCGGGTCGCGTTCGGCCAGCAGGGCGGCCAGCGTCGGGCTGTCACCCCCCGCCAGCGCCAGCATATGCGCAAGACGCGGATGCAGCGGGGCCAGCGCCAGCTTTCGCCCGTGATCGGTGATGCGCCCGCCCCGCAGCGCGCCAAGGTCGTGCAGCAGCGTCCGCGCCTCGGTCAGCGCGCCTTCGGGGGGCGGGGTCAGGAAGGGCAGATCGCCCGAGCCCCAGACCGCCAGTTCCAGCGCAAGGCCGGTCAGGTCCGCGACCTCGATCTCGGCCGGGGGGAAAGCGGCCAGCGCGCCTTCCTCGCCGCGGGTCCAGAGGCGATAGCAGATGCCGGGGGCGGTCCGTCCGGCGCGGCCGCGGCGCTGTTCCGCCTCGGCCCGCGTCACGCGTTCTGTGACCAGCCGCGACATGCCGGATGCCGGATCGAACCGTGCGCGGCGGGCGCGGCCCCCGTCCACCACGACGCGGATGCCGGGAATGGTCAGCGAGGTTTCGGCGATGGAGGTGGCAAGGATGATCCGGCGGCCCGAGGACGGGGCCAGCGCTGCCCGCTGAGCCGCGAAATCCATCGCGCCGAACAGGGCGCGCACGTCGCCGTCCAGCAGCGATTGCACCCGGCGAATCTCTCCCTCGCCCGGCAGGAACGCGAGGATGTCGCCCTCCGTCTCCTCGATCGCCTGACGGATCGTGGCGGCCATCTCCGGCTCCAGCCGGTCGGTGGGGCGGGGCAGCCAGCGGGTTTTGACCGGGAATGCGCGGCCCGCCGAGGTGATCACCGGCGCCGCCATCAGCGCGGCCACGGGTTCGGCATCCAGCGTGGCGGACATGACGACCACCACGAGATCCTCGCGCAAAGCCGCGCGCGATTCCAGCACCAGCGCCAGCCCAAGGTCCGCGTTCAGGGACCGTTCGTGGAATTCGTCGAAGATGACCGCCGCGATTCCGTCCAGCGACGGATCGTTCTGGATCATCCGCGTCAGGATGCCTTCGGTCACCACCTCGATCCGGGTGCCGGGGCGGGATTCGCCGCGGATGCGATAGCCGACGGACCCTCCCACCGGCTCGCCCATTTCCTCGGCCAGCCGTTCGGCGGCGGCGCGGGCGGCAAGGCGGCGCGGCTCCAGCATGACGATGCGGCCGGGCAGGTGCAGCAGCGCCAGCGGCACGCGGGTCGTCTTGCCCGCGCCGGGCGGGGCCTGAAGCACGGCCATCCCCTGCGTGTCCACGGCATCGCGAAGGGCGGGCAGCGCCTCGTCTATGGGAAGGGGCATTCGCATGGCCCGCTTATCGCGCGGGCCGGTGCATGGTTCAATGGCTGGTGGTGTTGATCGGATAGACTGTCTGCGCCTTCACCTGCTCCATCACGAAATGGGCGGTGACGCGCTTGATCGCCAGCCCGTCGGTCAGATCGTTGTAGAAGCCGTCATAGGCCGCCATGTCCGGCAGCACGACGCGCAGCAGGTAATCCAGATCGCCCGCCATGCGGTTCACCTCCATCACCTGCGGAAGCGAGGCGATGACGCGGGTGAATTGGGTGCGCCATTCGGCGCTGTGTTCGGGCGCTTCTACGCCGACGAAGACGGTCAGGCCAAGGCCGAGGCTGGCTTGGTTCACCAGCGCGACGCGGCCCGTGATGATGCCCGCCGCCTGAAGCTTCTGGACCCGTTTCCAGCAGGGCGTCTGCGACAGGCCCACGCGGTCCGCCAGGCGCGCGATCGGCACGGTTGCATCGCGCATGAGTTCGGCGAGGATCTTACGGTCGATGAGGTCGAGTGTCTGCATGATCTGGTCCTTCCCGAATGTGCGGGCACTCTGCCACATCCAAAATAAAAGTCTACTACCTTGATCGTGTATTAAGGATTTAATTTTTGCGCGGCAGATTGATGTGGATCGCAGGGCAGGATAGGCAGGGAACATGATCTCGCAGCGAACGAAATATGCGCTGAAGGCGCTGATGACCTTGGCCGAAGCCGCCGTCCATGACGACGGCGCGCTGACGATCGAGGAGATCGCGCGCAGGTCGGGCACGCCCAAAAGGTTTCTGGAACACATCCTGATCGACCTGCGCAACGTGGGGCTGATTCGCAGCCGCCGGGGCAGGGCGGGCGGCTATGTGCTGATCAAGGAGCCGAACACCATCTCCATCGGCGAGCTGCTGCGCCAGATGGATGGACCCATCGCCCCGCTGCCCTGCCTTTCGCGCCGCGCCTATCAGCCGTGCGAGGATTGCGTGGACGAGGAATCCTGCCGCATCCGGCAGATGTTCGGGCAGGTCTTCTGGGCTTATCTGCTGCTGATCGAATCCCTGACATTGGCCGACCTGACGGAAAAATCTGACGTGATCGAGCGTCTGGCCTCTCCCATCGCCTCGGTCGGAGAATAATATCCTACTTCGGTAGGATAAAATGACTGATTTCTTTCATTGTAAAAAACGACCAACCTTGTCGTTATTAGCGGGAAGACGCGGTCATTTCAGGAAAGGAGGCCGTCATGTTCGCAGCGTTCCGTCGATCTCCGCCAAAGGCAGGCATTCCGCCGCTGAACCCGATGTTCGAGGTTCGGCTCGTGGATTGCAGCCCCGTGGGGATGCCGCTGTCCATTTTCACCAATGACCCGTTGCTGGTCGCGGACGAGCTGATGCAGGGCCGCGATCCGGGCCAATGGGATGTAACGATACGCGCCCTCGCCACCGGCGAGCGGCCCGTCTGATCTTCAGGGAGACAGCCATGAAAACCACGCTATCGCTGATCGCCGCGCTTGCCCTGGCGGTTCCCGCCTCGGCCGAGACGCTGTTGAACGTGTCATACGATCCGACGCGCGAATTCTATCGCGAGTATAACGAATACTTTTCGGACTGGTGGGAAGGGCAGGGGCACGAGGCCGCGAGCATCGACACCTCGCATGGCGGATCGGGTGCGCAGGCCCGCGCCGTGATCGACGGGCTGAACGCGCAGGTCGTGACGCTGGCGCTGGCCGCCGATATCGACGCCATCGCGACCAACACCCAGAAGATCCCCGCCGACTGGCAGTCGAAGCTGGAGCATCAGTCCTCGCCCTATACCTCGACCATCGTGTTCCTGGTGCGGGAGGGGAACCCGAAGGGCATCGCCGACTGGGGCGATCTGGTGAAGGAAGGCACGCAGGTCATCACGCCGAACCCGAAAACCTCGGGCGGGGCACGCTGGAACTATCTGGCGGCATGGGCCTGGGCGGAAAAGAACGGGCAGGACCCGCAGCAATTCGTCAGCAGCCTGTATAAGAACGTGCCGGTGCTGGATACGGGCGCGCGCGGTTCGACCACCACCTTCACGCAACGCGGCATCGGTGACGTGCTGCTGGCATGGGAGAACGAGGCGTGGCTGGCGCTGGACGAATTGGGCGAAGATCAGTTCGACATCGTGGTGCCGTCGGTGTCGATCCTTGCCGAACCGCCCGTCGCGCTGGTCGAAGGCAACATCGCCAATGATGCGCAGCGCGAACTTGCGACGGCCTATCTTCAGCAGCTTTACAGCCCCGAAGCACAGGCGCTGGCGCTGAAGCATTACTATCGCGCATGGGACACCTCGGCCGCCGCACCCGAAGACGTGGCGCGGTTCCCGGAGCTTGACCTCGTGACCATCGCAGATTTCGGCGGCTGGGCCAAAGCGCAGCCGGAACATTTCGGCGACGGCGGCGTCTTCGACCAGATCTATTCGGGGAACTGATTTGATCCATCGCCAGAAGTCCGCGATGCCGGGCTTCGGCCTGTCCATGGGGATCACGCTGACCATGCTTTCGGTCATCGTGATCCTGCCCATCGCGATGCTGGTCGCACGGGGCATCGCATGGGGCCCGGCCGAGGTCTGGAACATCGTCTCGTCGCAGCGCGTGCTGAACGCGCTGTTTCTGTCGTTCAAGCTGTCCTTCTTTGCGGCGCTGTTCAACCTTGTCTTCGGGGTGGCGCTGGCATGGGTGCTGGCGCGCTATGCCTTTCCGGGCCGGCGGTTCATCGACGCCTGCGTGGACCTGCCTTTCGCGCTGCCGACAGCCGTGGCGGGCATCGCGCTGACCGCGCTCTATGCGCCGAACGGGGTGTTCGGATCGCTGTTCCCGTTCCGCATCGCCTATACCCAGATCGGCATCTTCATCGCGCTGGTCTTCGTCGGGCTGCCCTTCGTGGTCCGCACCGTCCAGCCGGTGATCGCCGAGATCGAGAAGGAGGTCGAGGAGGCTTCCGCGACGCTGGGGGCCACGCGCCTCTATACGCTGCGCCGGGTGATCCTGCCGATGCTGACGCCCGCCGCGCTGACCGGCTTTGCGCTGTCGCTGGCGCGGTCGGTGGGCGAATACGGGTCGGTCATCTTCATCGCCGGCAACATCCCCAACCTGACCGAGATAGCGCCCCTGCTGATCGTCATCCGGTTGGAGGAGTTCAACTATGACGCCGCTGCCGCCATCGGGATCGCGATGCTGCTGATCTCGTTCGCGATGCTGCTGGTCATCAACCTGATCCAGATGTGGAGCCGCCGTCATGTCTGATGCAACCACCTTCCGCGCCCCGACCGAAGAGGCGCCCATCGTCCGCCGCATCCTGATCGGCGTCGTCGTGGTGCTTCTGGCCGTGCTGGTGCTGGCCCCGTTGATCGTCGTCTTTGCCGAAGCCCTGTCGCGCGGCGTGGGCGAGGCGGTGAAGTCCCTCGGCTCGCGCGATGCGCTGGCGGCGATCCGGCTGACGCTGACCGTCGCCGCCATCTCGGTGCCGTTGAATGCGATCTTCGGGGTGGCCGCGGCATGGGCGATCACCAAGTTCGATTTCAAAGGCAAGGCCTTCCTGATCACGCTGATCGACCTGCCGTTCTCGGTCTCTCCGGTCGTGGCGGGGTTGTGCCTCGTCTTGCTGTTGGGCACCAATTCGACGCTGGGCGGGCTGCTGGTCGCGAACGGCTATCCCATCATCTTCGCGCTGCCGGGGATCGTGCTGGCCACCGTCTTCGTGACCTTCCCGTTCATCGCGCGCGAGTTGATCCCGGTGATGATCGAACAGGGCAAGGCCGAGGAAGAAGCCGCCCTGACGCTGGGCGCTTCGGGCTGGCGGGTCTTCCGCACCGTGACTTTGCCGAACATCCGCTGGGCGCTGCTGTATGGCGTTCTGCTGTGCAACGCCCGCGCGATGGGTGAATTCGGCGCCGTGGCAGTCGTGTCCGGCAAGATCCGGGGCGAGACGGCGACCATGCCCATCACCATCGAGATGATGTATAACGAATACCTGTCCGTCGCGGCCTTCTCGCTCGCGGCTGTGCTTGCCTTGCTGGCGCTGCTGACGCTGGCGCTGAAGACCCTGCTGGAATGGCGTCACGCCGACGCCCTTTCTGCCACCGGAGGCCACTGAGATGCATATCGAGATCGACGAGATCGCCAAATCCTTCGGGGACACCACCGCTCTGCATCCGGTCAGCCTGCCGATCCCTTCGGGCGCGTTGGTGGCTTTGCTCGGGCCGTCCGGGTCGGGCAAGACGACGCTGCTGCGGATTTTGGGGGGGCTGGAGTTTCCCAGTTCTGGTCGCGTGCTTTTCGACGGCAAGGATGCGACCGGCCTGACGGTGCAAGAACGCCGCGCGGGCTTCGTGTTCCAAAGCTATGCGCTGTTCCGGCATATGACTGTGTTCGAGAATATTGCCTACGGTCTGCGCGCGCGGCCCCGAGCCTCCCGCCCGCCGAATGCCGAGATCACCCGCCGCGTGACCAAGTTGCTGGAGCTGATCCAGCTGCCGGACATCGGCAAACGCTTCCCGACGCAGCTTTCGGGCGGCCAGCGGCAACGCGTGGCCTTGGCCCGCGCCTTGGCGATCGAGCCGCGGATGCTGCTGTTGGACGAGCCGTTCGGTGCACTGGACGCCCGCGTGCGCAAGGAACTGCGGACTGGCCTGCGCGAGATCCACGACGCCACCGGCCTGACGACGGTCTTCGTGACCCATGACCAGGAGGAAGCGATGGAGCTTGCCGATCTGGTGGTCGTCATGTCGATGGGCCGGATCGAACAGATCGGCAAACCGTCCGACATCCGTGCCCGCCCGGCTACCGATTTCGTGCGCGAGTTCATCTCCGCCTGACCTGCCGGGGCGCAAGCCCCGGCTCGGCCCAACATCGACGAGATGGCGCAGCCGTCGAGGAGTGGCGGGAGCGCTACTAGTGCTGCGGCGCCTTTCGCGACGGCGCCAGATAGGGCCGCGTCACGTCCCGCAGTGTCGCATCGCAGGCTTCCATGTC
The DNA here is from genome assembly GCF_004959935.1 of Falsirhodobacter xinxiangensis. Lineage (GTDB taxonomy): Bacteria > Pseudomonadota > Alphaproteobacteria > Rhodobacterales > Rhodobacteraceae > Falsirhodobacter > Falsirhodobacter xinxiangensis. Next base: position 13,450 of record NZ_SMYN01000029.1, read on the forward strand.
CAGCGCAACGGCACCGTCCCCGGCCAGCGTGATCTCAACCGCGCCCGCGCCATCCTCGCCGGCTTTCCATTCGACCGACAGCACTGACAGCACCGTGTCGGCATCGCTGCGGTCGATCCCGTGACTGCGCACCGCCAGCACCCCGTCGAAGGACAACAGCGACTGCACCCGTTCCACACCGCGCCCCGCGCGTTCGGCGGCCTCGCGGTCTTCCCAGCGAAAGCGGTTCAGCAGCAGCGCGAACTGACGCTTCGCGGGGCGATATTTCATCTCGGAAATCGGCAGCACCGCGTCCTGCACCAGCGTCGAGATCACGCGCAGATCGTCCGCATCCTCGGCCCCAAGATAAAGCGGGCGTTCGTCGCCATCCTCGAACCGTGCATCAGCCATCTTCGCGCCCCTTACGATGTTTCACGCAAACATATGGAACGGGGCGCGAAGGGCAAGCTCATCCGGCGATACGCTCGATCAGCGCACCGCAGGCCGACAGCTTTTCTTCGACCTTCTCGTATCCGCGGTCGAGGTGATAGACGCGGCTGACCACCGTTTCCCCTTCGGCCGCCAGTGCCGCAAGGATCAACGAGACCGAGGCCCGCAGGTCCGTCGCCATGACCGGAGCGCCGCGCAGCTTTTCGACGCCGTGAACGGTCGCGTGGCCGCCATGCACTTCGATCTTCGCGCCCATACGGGTCAGTTCGGGGGCGTGCATGAAGCGGTTTTCGAAGATCTTCTCCTCCAGCACCGAGGTGCCTTCGGCGGTGCAAAGCAGCGCCATCATCTGCGCCTGAAGGTCGGTGGGAAAGCCGGGGAAGGGCTCCGTCACCACGTCCACCGCACGGATGCGCCCGTTCTTGCGCGACACGGTCAGCCCGCGATCCGTCTCGGTCACCGACACGCCCGCCGCGTCCAGCTTTTCGCAGAACGCCGCCAGCAGGTCGATCCGGCCGCCCAGCAATTCCACCTCGCCGCCGCAGATCGCGGGGGCCAGCATGTAGGTGCCAAGCTCGATCCGGTCGGTCACGACGGGGTGCGTCGCGCCGCCCAGACGGTCCACGCCCTGAATGGTGATGGTCGAGGTGCCTTCACCTTCGATCTGCGCGCCCATGCGGCGCAGGCATTGCGCCAGATCGACGATCTCGGGCTCGCGCGCGGCGTTCTTCAGCACGGTCGTGCCTTTCGCCAGCGTTGCCGCCATCAGCGCATTCTCCGTCGCGCCAACCGACACGATCGGAAACACGAACACCGCACCACGCAGCCCCGAGGTCTTCGCCCGCACATAGCCGTCGCGCAGGTCCAGCTCCGCCCCCATCGCCTCCAACGCCTTCAGGTGCAGGTCGACGGGCCGCGCGCCGATGGCGCAGCCGCCGGGCAGGGACACCTCGGCCTGCCCGAACCGCGCCAGCAGCGGGCCCAGCACCAGGATCGACGCGCGCATCTTCCGCACGATGTCATAATCGGCATGCTGGCTGGTCAGGTTGTGCGAGGACATCGCCAGCACCTGACCGCCCTGAAGCGCCGCCACCTCGGCCCCCAGCGAGCCCAGCAACTGTGTCATCGTGCGGATGTCCGACAGGCGCGGCGCATTGGTCAGCGTCAGCGGCTCCTCGGTCAGAAGCGTCGCCGGCATCAGCGTCAGACAGGCATTCTTTGCGCCCGCAATGGGGATTTGCCCCTTCAAGGGGCCGTTGCCCCGAACCAGAATCGAATCCATGCCTGCCCCTTATTCTTCGTTATCGGCCCGCGCGCGCGCCTGCGCCTTGCGCCGGGCCATATTGGCCTTCAGCGCCGCCTTCAACCTGTCTTCACGGGTTTCCGGCACAGGTTTCACGCGCTTGGGCGCTTTCCCGTCCTGCGGAGTTTCGTCATTTTCGCTGCTCATGCAGCTTCTTTACCCCGAGGCGAAAAAACCGTCCAGTTGGGGGTTGCAAGGCCCCGAAATTAGTTCTAATCAGCCGCCACACCGCAGGAAACCCCTGCACCGGCGCTGCAGTAGCTCAGTGGTAGAGCACACCCTTGGTAAGGGTGAGGTCGAGAGTTCAATCCTCTCTTGCAGCACCATCTTTTCTCCTTTCGGATCAAAAAGATGCAAGCTAACAAGGGCTTGGATTGACTTCGGTGCTACACCGGAGTGCTACACCTTGGTATTGCAGATGGCTCGACCTTTCCCCCACCCGCGCACCGGGGTCTTCTATTTTCGTCAGAAGGTTCCCGCCGATCTTCGGCATATACTCGGCAACAAGATCGTCTCACGATCCCTCCGCACCAAAGACCCTGCGACGGCCAAGTTGCGAAACGTGGAGGAGGTGCGAAAGCAAGCTCTCATCTGGGAGCGGCACCGAAAGTCCCCCGAGCCGATCCCGCACAAACAAATCGTGGCTCTCTCGGGTGTCGTCTATCAGGACTACATGGCGATGCTGGACGCGGAGCCGGGGGACGCGGGTATCTGGACGGAGGTGCTGGCGCTTCTGGATCGCGTGAAAAACGATCCGACCGCAGCGGAACCATGGTATGGTCCAACCGTGGATAACTTGCTTCTGGAGAATGGCATTGTCACCGACGCTGCCAGCCGCCAGCGCCTGATAGTCGAGGTAGAGCGGGCTTTTCGTCAGGCCGCAGAGCAGCACCAGAAGCGCGCAGAGGGCGACTATAGCCCCGATCCTAAGGCTGCCCGCTTTCCCGCGCTGGGTGCCCTTCCGGTGCCCGCTGCGGTGGCCGGGGAGGGCATAAGCATTCGCGCTTTGTTCAAGCTGTGGGAGCGGGACCATCTAGCGGAAGGAAAGTCTGCCCGAACGGTTGGGGACTTCCGGCATAAAGTCGAAGCGCTGATAGATTACCTCGGCCACGATGATCCCCAGCGCGTGACGCCGGAGAACATCGCCGACTGGTGCGACCATCTGCGGCACGAAAAGAAACTTGCGGCGAAGACCGTGGGCCAAAAATACTTGGCGGTGGTCAAGGTCGTGTTTGCTCTCGCAGTCGAGAAGCGAAAGCTAAAGGTCAACCCCGCCAAAGAAAACAAGGTCCGCTATAGTAAGCCAATCAAGACTCGGCCCGCCGGGTTCACCGATGCGGAAGCTAACGTGATCCTCAAGGCTGCATTGGCAGACCCTGATACCCTTGGTCGTCGTGCCGCAGGTAACAAGCGGGCAATTCGGTGGGCCCCTTGGATATGCGCGTTCACCGGAGCGCGTATTGTCGAGTTGATGCAGTTGCGGACCGAGGATTTGATCGAGGAACACGGCGTCCTTTGTCTTCGCATAACTCCCGAGGCTGGTTCTGTTAAGTCCGGCAACTACCGAATGGTGCCGATCCATCCGCAGTTGCTCGAAATGGGCCTACCCCGGATGATCCGTTCTTTGGAAAACGGTCCCGTCTTCTGTAACATGAAGCCAATCCGTGGCAAAATCGCCGATCCTGTCGAACGCGCCCAAAGTGTTGGGGCGAAGGTCGGGACATGGGTGCGTGAGATCGCGGGGATTACCGACCCCGCATTGCAACCCAACCATGCTTGGCGGCATCGCTTTAAAACCATGGCCCGCGATTACGGCATCGACATGGAAGTTCGAGACGCGATCCAAGGCCACGAAGACGGACGCGCCGCCAGCAATTATGGAGAGGTGAGCATTCGCGCGATGTGGAATGCAATTCAGCGGTTGCCTCGATTTGAGATCACGGCAGGATGAGGCAGTGAGACCGCCTCCCCCCGTGGGTATCCCGGTAGATAAAGGGCTGATTGAGGCGCAATGGGCGCGGAGCCAAGGGGGTCCATGAACCCACCTTACGGGTGAACCCTCTGGTGCTTAGAAGTTCGGTTCGTGGTCGTCTTCGCTGGTGTCGTCGTCCATCGCATTCCCTGCTCGCGCTTCTGCCAATCTGCGGTCAGCTTCATCCGCATCGCCTCCAAGGGCGAACATCAGCATCTCCATGCACCGTTGCGGGCCGAGAGCATCTGCAATGGCTGTGAACTGGGCTTCATCGTCGGGGATGGCTGGGACCCATTTACGCCAGTCGAGGATGTCTCTGATGGCGGGTGTCAGCGCCTTGACGATCTTGCGCCGCTGGGCCTCCGTCATCTCGCCTTCTGGTCGCTGCCCGTCCTCGTCCGTGTCCTTCATGTCCCGCCACCAGTAGCCAGTAGGTTCCATTTCCCGTTCGCGCATCTCCTTTCGGCGCAGCCGCATCCGTCGCACGGTGGAACGTGACGCCCCTGTGGCCCGCATAATGTCAGTCCGGCTGAACGTGTCGCGGTCATCGCAGACCAGACGCCAAGCACGGTCGGTTTTCTCTGTCGGCGTCAGGTTCTTCCGGTCCTTACGTCCGTCCTCGGAGGCCAGGATCATCGCCTCCTTGCGGGGGCATGAGATGACCTCAACAGGGATGCGGGCGACCCCTGCGTCATCGTGGCCCCAGAGGCGGTAATGTCCTTCGATCAGGAACAGCGGTCCCTCGGGGTCCCCGTTCGGGTCCTTCCAGACCAGAAGGCGGGGCAGTGTTTCGCCCTCGGCAATGGCCCGTGTGATGCCTCGGAGGTGGAAGGGGTCAACTTCACCTTGGCGGGTGATAAAGTCGGGGTGCGTCTCGATCTTGTCGCGCCGGATCGTGGCTTTCGTGCGGGTGAAGCTGGTCGCTGGGGTCGTGGTCGTCGTCATGGTAATCTCCGTTGATGTTGTGGTGGTGGATCAAGTCGAGGTCATCCCTCGGCACGGCACCGCCAGCGGCCCCACCACGAGCGCCCGAAGGGCTGCGGAGAGACAGCCAGAGGGGGTGCCAGCGGTGTCGTGCGAAGGAATGAAGGGGAAGGTTTGGGTCGCGCTGGGGGGCGCTCGGTCGCCAAACACTAGATTTTGTGGATCGTGGTTCGGACTGCCGCGAGAGGTCCGAAGAGGGTATGCGTTCCTCCGATGGTGAGGGGTAATTGCCGACCCTCGGAGAGCTGTGGAGAGCAGCCCAGCGTCCCCGCTGATTTTCACTGTTCAGCGACTAGCTCATCGCGAAATGCCGCCCTACGGTGCCTCCTGTGGCCCGTGCGGGCGTCCTGCCTTTCGTATTAGGGTGGCCTAGGGCGCTAGGTGTTGTGTCCTGCCGGACAGCAGAAAGCCCCCGAGGTGGTCCCCGAGGGCCTTGCGCTGGTCCAGTGCTATGCCGCAATCGACTGGTCCGATGCTACGGCATAATCCCGTGGCCCGATCAGAACAGCGGCAGGTCTGTCCACGTTCCGGCCATACGCATCTGGCCTTCGCGCATCTTGGCTTCCGCGCCCCGAAGCGAGAGCGTCATTTGTGCGCCCCGCTTGCTGGGCTTCACGGGTTCCCCTGCCGCGATCCTGCCCGCAACCTCATAGAGTTCCTCTGCGGCAAGGCGCAAGGCGTTGGCGGCTTCCATGCGGGCAGCGGCTTTGCGGGCGGCTTTTCTGCCGTGGGCCTTTCTGGTGGCCCGAACGGTGTCCCGTGCGGTGGATAGGATCAGGTCGGAGGCGATGGTGATGGGGTCCGGCGTGGTGGTCTCGGTGTGCATGGCGTTCCCTCTGCAATGCGTGGTCGATGCCGTAGAATCTCATGTCCGGCGCAGCCGCGTAAGGAGATGGTCTCCATACGGAAACTACTTTGACGATTAAGTTTTCCTGTGACTCATCTGCCACGCACAGACCTTGAAGTTCAGCGGCTGTCCGTCCCCCGATTCAGTGCAAAAACAGATAGGGAGACGACCACGTGGTCCCGCAGTGCGGGGCTAGAGTGCCGCCCAGACCGACACCACGCCCCCTGCGAACAGCCCGATATGAAAGACCCAGACCAGCACTTCCACGACCAGCATCATGCTGCGGCCTCCGACCACTTCACCAGCACCGCCTCGGCCCCTTCCATGTCATCCCGAAGGCGCTGGACGGTGGGCCGCGTCAGGCCCGTTGCCTTGGCAATCTCGGATGCTCCTGCGCCCTGCGTAAGCATATCCCGCATGAGGTCGAGCTGGTCCCGCGTGTAACTCGGCTTGCGGCCTCGGTACTTCTGCGGGCTGGTGGCCTTGTGGTGCGCGATCCCTGCCTTCTGGGCCTCTTTCGTCGCCTCGGCCTGTGCCTGTGCAGTTGCAGCCATGAAGCCGATCAGCGCGTCCCTGACGGCCTCCTGCATGGGGTCTTTGGTGGCCCCGTCGAACGTCATGGAGTTGATGACGGTGCGGATGACGACGCCCTGTCGCATGAAATGCCGGATCGTGTCTGTCACGTCCTGATAGTTCCGGCCCAGCCGATCAACCCACCGGACGACCAGCACGTCCCCGTGACGGAGCTTGTCGAACAACCGCCGACCCTCGGGGCGATCCCGCAGCGGGATGCTGATGCCGGAGACGCCCTCGTCAGCGATCACCTCGTCAATGGTGAAGCCCGCAGCCTCGGCCTGTTGGCGCTGGTGTGCGGTAGTCTGGTCCGCTGTGGAGACGCGGGCATAAAGGACAATGCGGGACATAGTGACTCCTGCCAGAATGGGTTATGCCAGCATAGATGCGTGCCAACATTACCATGTCAACCCTTATGGGCACCTATATTGGCACCTTCTGGGCTGCCCACGTGGGCATACCCTGTGGGCATGATGCTAGAGTATTGCGGGATGAACAAGATCGTCACGCGGAAGACAAAGCCTTGGCTCGGCTGTCGCAACTAGTCCTATGGTGGGTGCCCTTACCGCAACTGTAGGGTGCAGGAAATGGGGTGGCTCGGGGGGCTGTGGGGAGCGAGAACAGTTTAGTTCGGCCCTTCGAATATTTTGGCCAAATTCTTGATTCGTCGCTATAAGTGACCAGCAAAGGCAAGGAGTCGATATGTTTTTTTCTAGAGTTGGCCGAATAATTGCATGGGGCGCGGTCATCCTTGGTGTGATCCAACTAGCGACGGGATTTATTGTCGGCTTCATGTTGGCTGGTTCTGAAGATCCTGCTGCGGTGGTTGCAGCGACCCAGCGTTATCTTGGAGGGACACCCTCTGGAGAAACGATAAATGAAGCCGTCTTTTTTATCGTGATTGGTGTTTCTATTGGTATTTTGACAGAGATTAGCAGAGCGACATCATTGTCGAAAAAATGACCTTTGGAAAGTGTAGATGTCTGTCCCTGATTATGAAACGCTTATGTTGCCTGTCCTCCGTCTATTCGCTGATGGGGTTTCAAATGTGGCAGCCTGTGTCCCCCGCTTGAAAGAACAATTCAATATCTCTGACGAGGAAGCTGCTGAACTGATACCCAGCGGAACAACCACCATTCTACAAAGTCGCGCTCACTGGGCTCGGACCTATCTAGCAAAGGCTGGTCTGCTCTCGTCACCAAAAAGAAACCTGCACGTCATCACTGACACGGGGCGAGCAGTTCTTGCGCGAATGCCGACGAAAATTGACAACGCTTATTTGGCTAACTTCGACGGCTTTAATGATTGGATAGACCAATCTCGGGCAGGAAATGTTGCGACAGGCAATGCTGGTGCGCTGGAAGGTGCGCCTAAAGAATTGAGACCCGATATTACTCCGATTGATGAGCGTCAGACCCCAGAAGACGCCATGGAAGCAGCCTCTTCGCTACTAAGTGCGGCCCTCAGAGATGAACTTTTAGCATTGCTCTATCAGGTAACGCCTCAGCGTTTTGAAAGGCTCATTCTCGAATTGCTCACGTCTATGGGTTACGGTGGCGGAGACGCTGCGCGTGGTATGACTACGAAAGCGACTGGTGATGGTGGCATAGATGGTATCATTCACGAGGACGCGCTGGGGTTGGATGCCGTTTATATACAGGCAAAACGGTATGCTGCTGACAGGAAGGTCGGTCGGCCTGATATTCAGCAATTCATAGGCTCACTGACGGGAGAGGGCGCAACAAAAGGTGTCTTCGTCACCACAGCGGACTTTTCTAGGGTCCAGACTCATTGAGTTTCAGAGCCA
>NZ_SMYN01000003.1 GCF_004959935.1 Falsirhodobacter xinxiangensis
CTGCGGTGAAGCGGTATCTACGGATAGCACGCAAAGGTCGCAAGAGGAAAAATGCGAAAACCCGGTGGCAAAACCAAAATAGTTTTGCGAACACCAGATATGGTATCACGGGCGCTTCAAAACACTATGTGGTAGCCCGCATCCGAGGAAGCAGCCGAAACGCCAGCAGAAGCACCACCGCGCCCAGATACAGAAGCGGCTCCGTCGGCCATGCCTTCACCACCAGCATGAAATGCACCGCACCGGCGATCGCGGCCACATAGGTCAACCTGTGAAGCACCCGCCATTTGCTCCCCAGTCTCCGGATCGACGCGTTGTTGGATGTGATCGCCAGGGGGATCATCATGGCGAATCCAAGCATGCCGATGGTAATGTAAGGTCGCCGCAGGATGTCCGCCCAGATCTCGCCCCATCGCAGCTGGATATCCAACAGCAGCCAGACCGCCAGATGCAGCACCACGTAAAAGAATGCGACAAGCCCCACGGCACGGCGATAACGGATCAGGTTCACGCCGGTGACTCGCCGCAACGGTGTGATCGCCAGGCCGCCCACCAGAAACTGCAATGCGGTCAGCCCCAGCGAGTGCTCGACCTCCTTGACCGGATCGACCCCCAGATCCCCCATCCCACCCCGGACCACCAACCACGCCAGCGGCAGCAGTCCCAGCGGATATACCACCCAGCCCGGAATCGGCTTCAGCGCCTGATTGACCCGTTGCACCTCAGAAGTCCTTGGTCAGGTCCTGCCCCGCATACATCTGCGCGACCTGATCGCCATAGCCGTTGAAGATCACCGTGTCCTGCCGACTGGAAAAGAAGCCTCCACCGATCCGGCGCTCGCTGGCCTGCGACCAGCGCGGATGGTTCACCTGCGGGTTCACGTTGGAATAGAATCCGTATTCCCGCGTGTTCGACTGCTTCCACGTGTTCAACGGCTGATCGGCGGTCAGGGTGATTTTCACGATGCTCTTGATCGATTTGAACCCGTATTTCCACGGCACGACCAGCCGGATCGGCGCGCCGTTCTGCTTGGGCATGTCCCGACCATACAGCCCCGTCGCCATCAGGGTCAGCGGGTGCATGGCCTCGTCCAGCCGCAGCCCCTCGCGATACGGCCAGTCCAGAATCCGCGAGCGTTGACCCGGCATCTCCTCGGGGCGCAAGAGCGTCTCGAACGCGACATAGCGGGCCGAGGGCTGCATCCCCACCTTTTCCAGCAAGTGCGACAGCTGGAACCCGTTCCACGGAATCACCATCGACCACGCCTCGACGCAGCGGAAGCGATAGATCCGCTCCTCTATCGGGCCCATCGCCATCACGTCGGCAAGGTCATAACTGCCGGGCCGGTCCACCAGCCCGCCAATCTCGATCGCCCAAGGGTCGGTCGTCATCTGCCCCGCATATCGCGCAGGATCGCCCTTATCGAGACCGAACTCATAGAAATTGTTGTAGGTGGTGATTTCCTCGAAGGTATTCGGCGCTTCGTCGGTCGAATACCCCCGCGCCAGTGCAGGGGTCGCGATCAGCCCTGCCATACCGCCCAGCACGGCGCGGCGATTCAGCCAGACATGTTCGGGCGTGACATCGGACCATTTCAGATCGTTGCGGCTGGACATGGCGGCCTCCTTCTTCCGCATCAAGATAGGATGCCCGATGACAATCAGCGCATCACGAAGGCGTTTTCAAAAGAAAAAGGCCGGGATCGCTCCCGGCCTTTCGTCAATGCACGACGGCGTCCTGCGGTTTCTCGCGCCGCGACGGTTGCACGCGGTCGCCCACGATCAAACCGTCCGCCCCCGCCGTCAGGTGAACCGTTGTCCCATCCAGCACATCCCCGGCCAGAATCATCTCGGCCAGCGGGTCCTGAATGTGGCGCTGGATCACCCGTTTCAGCGGGCGCGCCCCGAAGACCGGATCGTAGCCTTCCTCGGCCAGCCAATCGCGGGCCGACTGGTCCAGATCCAACGCGATCTTGCGTCCGGCCAGCCGCTTCTCCAACCGGCGAAGCTGGATATCGACGATCCCCGACATGTCGCCCCGGCCCAGACGGTCGAAGATGATCGTCTCGTCCAGACGGTTCAGGAACTCGGGGCGGAAATGTCCGCGCACCGCCTCCATCACCGCTGCCCGCGCCGCCGCAGGGTCCGCCCCGTCCGGCAACACGCTCAAGCCATGCGCGCCAAGGTTCGAGGTCAGCACGATCAACGTCTGCTTGAAGTCCACCCGGCGGCCCTGCCCGTCGGTCAGAACGCCATCGTCCAGCACCTGCAACAGCACGTTGAACACGTCGGGATGGGCTTTCTCCACCTCGTCGAACAGCACCACCTGATAGGGGCGCCGGCGCACGGCCTCGGTCAACACCCCGCCCTCGTCATAGCCGACATAGCCGGGGGGCGCGCCGATCAGACGGGCAACGGCGTGTTTCTCCATGAACTCGGACATGTCGATGCGGACCATCGCACTGTCATCGTCGAACAGGTATTCGGCGACAGCCTTGGTCAGCTCGGTCTTGCCCACGCCGGTCGGCCCCAGAAACAGGAACGATCCCAGCGGACGGTTCTCGTCGTTCAGCCCCGCCCGCGCGCGGCGCACGGCATTGGCCACCGCCGTCACGGCAGGACGCTGCCCGATCACCCGGCGATGAAGCTCGTCCTCCATCTTCAGCAGCTTCTCACGCTCCCCCTCCAGCATCTTGGAGGTCGGGATACCCGTCCAGCGTTCCACCACCTCGGCGATCTGCTCGGGGCGCACCGCTTCGGACACCAGAAGGTCGCCCTGCGTCTCCGCCTCGGCCAGTTGCTTCTCCAGCCCCGGAATGGTGCCGTATTGCAACTCGCCCGCCTTGGCGAAGTTGCCCTCGCGCTTGGCGACGTCCAGCTCGGCCCGCGCGCGGTCCAGATGCTCCTTCAGGCCCCGGCTTGCTTCCAGACGGTCGCGCTCGGCCTGCCATTTCGCGGTCATGGCGTCGGCACGTTCCTGAAGATCGGCCAGTTCCTTTTCCAGCTTCTCCAGCCGGTCGACGGATGCGGCATCGTCCTCTTTCCGCAGCGCCTCCTGCTCGATCTGCATCTGAAGGATCTGGCGGTCCAGCGCGTCCAACTCCTCGGGCTTCGAATCCACCTCCATCCGCAGTCGCGAGGCGGCTTCGTCCATCAGGTCGATCGCCTTATCCGGCAGGAAACGGTCGGTGATGTAGCGGTGCGACAGCGTGGCCGCCGCCACCAGCGCGGCATCGGCGATCCGCACCCCGTGGTGAAGCTCATACTTCTCCTTGATCCCACGCAGGATGCTGATCGTATCCTCGACCGTCGGCTCCTCCACCATCACGGGCTGGAACCGCCGCGCAAGGGCCGCGTCCTTCTCGACATATTTGCGATATTCGTCCAGCGTGGTCGCGCCGATGCAGTGCAATTCGCCCCGGGCAAGCGCAGGCTTGATCAGGTTCGCCGCATCCATCGCGCCTTCGGATTTCCCCGCGCCGACCAGCGTGTGCATCTCGTCGATGAACAGGATCACCTCGCCCGCCGCGGTCTCGATCTCCTTCAGGATCGACTTCAGCCGCTCCTCGAACTCGCCACGATATTTCGCACCGGCGATCAGCGCGCCCATGTCCAGCGCCAGAAGACGCTTGTTCCGCAAGCTTTCGGGAACGTCGCCATTCACGATGCGCAGCGCCAGCCCTTCGGCAATCGCCGTTTTACCGACGCCCGGTTCGCCAATCAAAACAGGGTTGTTCTTGGTCCGGCGCGACAGCACTTGCATCGCGCGGCGAATTTCCTCGTCACGCCCGATGATGGGATCGATCTTGCCCTCCTCGGCCGCCTCGGTCAGATCGCGCGCATATTTCTTCAGCGCGTCATAGCCTTCCTCGGCCGAGGCGCTGTCCGCCGTCCGCCCCTTGCGGATGTCGTTCACCGCACCGTTCATCGATTGCGCCGAAACGCCGCCCGCCGTCAGCGCATCCTTGGCTTTCGACGGCGTCATCGCCAGCGCCATCAGCACCCGCTCCACCGGAACGAAGCTGTCGCCAGCCTTCTTTGCGATCTTCTCGGCCTCGTCCAGCACGCGCACTAGTGCCGGGTCCGTGAACGGCTGCGCATCGCCCGACACCTTCGGCAGTTTGCCAACCGCCAGATCGACAGCCTCCACCACCCGAGCGGCATCCCCACCCGAGCGCGCGATCAGATTGCTGGCCAACCCCTGATCGTCATCCATCAATGCTTTCAGCAGATGTTCGGGCGCAAGCCGCTGATGGCTTTCCCGCATCGCGATGGTCTGCGCCGCCTGCAAGAAGCCGCGCGACCGTTCCGTGAACTTTTCGAGGTTCATCGGCACTCTCCTTTTCCAAAGCCCCCGGCCATCGACCGCGCCCGATTTCGGCACGCGGATCTTCCGGGTCTCGCAGATCAGATGGCGCCACCCCAGACGGCTTTCAAGAGGTGGGCCTTGTGGATAATTCACCGGGTGGTGATCCGGACGCCCCTGTAAAACATGGAACAATCGCACCATGTGTGGGTTATGTTTCCGTTACATGAAAGGGAACGCCATGCGCATTCTTTCTGCCGAAATCGAACATGCCCGTTATGCCCGCGACTTCGGGCAAGTCGAAGCGATGGTGGTGCTGCTGATTAAGGAGCCGCATCGCCCCGTGCCATACGAAGTGCGCATCCGCACCGCCGAGCCGAGCCTTGGAGAGAACCTGCGCCAGCGTCTGGTCGACAGCGCCAGAACGCTCTACCTCGCGCGGATCGAGGGCCAGTCGCAGGCCGACCGCGCCCAGATGAACCGCGCGGCCTAGCGTTTCTTGGGCAGGACCAGCCTCTCGGGTCGCATCTCCTCGGCGGCCCGGAACAGGCTGAAGGTCTGCCCGACATAGTTCACCACACCCGAGATCTTCTCCAGATACAGCGCCAGTTCCGGTGTGCGCTCCACCTCCGTCACCTGAACGGGGCGGTCCGGGGCATCTCCCTCGAACTGGACATAGAACAGCGGCTCGCCCCGACGCAGCACGATGTCCTTGGTCGTGTCATGCCATTCGAACGCCCACATCAACGGGCGCGGCCAGATGTCGATGGGGAAACGCCCGCCGAAGATCGTTCCCGGCAGCGGATCGGCCCGGTAATGCGCGAATGTTCCGATCTGCGTCAGCCAGACCGGCTCGTCCGCAATGAAACAATAGGGCAGCGAAAGCTGAACAGTGGGGCGGTCCGGGAACCGCCATTCATGTTCGCTCACCAATGTCAGGATCTCGTTCAGCTTGTTCGACCGCACGGGGCTGGCAGCGCCCAGACGGTTGACCAGATGCGCCTTGCCCTTGTCGTCGCGCCCGAATCCCAGATGCAGATCGAACGGGCATTTCACGACGAAATACCGGCTCTCCATCTGCACGACCGCCGGGCAGCGGGCGGCGGATTTCGCATGACCCTTGTTCGGCGGGCGCTGCACCAGTCGTTCGGGCGCATCGAACATGACCGCGCCCTTGTCGCTGGTCAGGAACCAGCCGACCGTCAGCGGGCCGGAACCCTTCCCCTCGGCGCGTTCATGGGTGATGTTGATCTGCATGCGTAACCCCCGGTTGCGCGGCAGGTTCGACCGGGGCGCAGGGCGTGTCAACCTTGACAGACCGGCGCCGCCGCCGCATCACGCGCGAAATCCCAGCGAAAGGTTCCGCCATGTCCGACGATCGCCTCATCGTGGCCCTCGACGTTCCGAACGTCGTCCAGGGGCTGGAACTCGCCGACAGGATCGGCGACGCGGCCTCCTTCTACAAGGTCGGCCTGGGGATGCTGACGGGCGGCGGTTTTGCCCTGGCCAACGAGTTGAAGCACGAACGCGGCAAGCGTGTGTTCCTTGATATGAAGCTGTTCGACATCGGCGCGACGGTGGAGGCTGCGGTGCGCGGCATCGCGCAGCACGGTCTGGATTTCCTGACCGTCCATGGCGATCCGCAGGTCGTGCGCGCGGCGGCGAATGGCGCAGCAGGGTCCCAGACGAAGATCCTTGCCGTGACGATCCTGACTTCGCTGGACCGCGCCGATCTGGACGCGAACCTGATCCGCCCCGGCGATCTGGCCGAGATCACGCTGGAACGCGCCGCCCGCGCCCTTGCTGCCGGGGCCGATGGCGTCATCGCCAGCCCGCAAGAGGCGGCGATGATCCGCGCCCTGCCCGAAGCGGCGGGGAAGCTGATCGTCACCCCCGGCGTGCGCCCCGCCGGTGCGGCGCTGGGCGATCAGAAGCGGGTGGCAAAGCCTGCGACCGCCATCGCGGATGGGGCCGATCATATCGTGGTGGGTCGCCCGATCTGGCAGGCCGCCGATCCGCGCGCGGCAGCACAGGCGGTGATTGCAGAGTTGAAATAGCAAAAGGGCGGCCCTCGGGCCGCCCTTTCCGTCAATCAAGAACCGTTTACTGTGCCGGTGCCGGGGTCGTCGGCGCAGGGGCCGGCGTGGCTTCCGGGGTTGCCGCATCCGGCGTCGTCATCGTCGCATCCGGAACCGTCGGCGTCACTGCGGTGTCACCCGTCGCCGGAGCCGTGCTTTCGACTGCCGGAGGAGCCGCCGTATCCATGGTGGACTCGCCACCCGAGAATGCGAACCAGAGGATCGCCAGAAGCGCGATTACCGCACCGACGATCAGAAAGATCGAGCTGCCCGAACGCTCGGGCTGGACGGTGTTGTTGTAGTGGACCCGCGGGGGGGTCTGTTCGTCGCGATAGTCAGCCATGTCGTAATCTCCATTTCAGACTGTCTGGCTAACAAACGAACGATCCCCGGCCCGGTTCCCCGAAGCCCAATGAAACAAGGGCGAAAAGCCGCCGATAGCCGCACAACCCCTTGGAGTCCCGCGTCTTTGAGGCGCTGAAAAAATCAGCCGATCCTGCCGCGCACACCGCCCGTCTGGGCGCGATCCAGCAAGATGTGATCCAGAATCACGCAGGCCATCATCGCTTCAGCCACCGGAACGGCGCGGATGCCGACGCAAGGGTCGTGGCGCCCCTTGGTGATCAGCTCGACTTCCTCGCCCGCCATGTTGATCGTGCGGCGCGGCGTCAGGATCGACGAGGTCGGCTTCACCGCGAACCGCACCACCACATCCTGCCCGGTCGAAATCCCGCCAAGGATGCCGCCCGCATGGTTCGACAGGTATTCCGGCCCGTTCGCTCCCATGCGGATCTCGTCGGCATTCTCGGACCCGGTCAAGGACGCGGCGGCCATGCCCTCGCCGATCTCGACCGCCTTCACGGCGTTGATCGACATCATCGCGGCGGCCAGATCGGTATCCAGCTTGCCATAGACCGGCGCGCCGATCCCCGCCGGAACGCCCGACGCAGTCACCTCGATCACCGCCCCGACGGAATCGTGCGCCTTGCGCAGATCGTCCAGATAGTCCGCCCATGTCGCCGCCATCACGGGATCGGGGCACCAGAACGGGTTGCGTTCCGCCTCGGCCATGTCGATCCGTGCGCGGTCGATGGCATGCGGCCCCATCTGCACCATCGTTCCCGTGATCCGCAGCCCGGGTGCCAGCACCGCCAGCGCCGCGCGCGCAACGCCGCCCGCCGCGACCCGCGCGGCAGTTTCCCGCGCCGAAGACCGCCCGCCCCCGCGGTAATCCCGCAGCCCGTATTTCAGGTGATAGGCGATATCGGCATGACCGGGCCGGAAGCTGGTCGCGATGTCGCCGTAATCCTTGGACCGCTGATCGGTATTCTCGATCATCAGCTGGATCGGGGTGCCGGTCGATTTGCCTTCGAACACGCCGGACAGGATCTTCACCTCGTCCGCCTCGCGCCGCTGGGTCGTGAATTTGCTGGTGCCGGGCTTGCGCCGGTCCAGCCAGACCTGAATCGCCGCCGCATCGACATCGACGCCGGGCGGGCAGCCGTCCACCGTCGCCCCAAGCGCCGGACCGTGGCTTTCGCCCCATGTCGTCACGCGGAAAAGATGGCCGAAAGTGTTGAAGCTCATGCCCGGACCCCCTGCTTTGCCCGACCCATAGCCGGGAAGCCCCCTTGCCCGCAAGGCTGCCGCGCCCTAGCCTTTGGGAACCTCGGGGTGCCTTCTGGGCTGAGATGCGATCCGCGAACCCGTCGAACCTGATCCGGCTTGCACCGGCGGAGGGAAGGTTGGCACGGCAAGCCATCCCCTTTCGAGACTGAAAGGATGACGATGCGCCACCTGCTCCTTGCCCTGCTGCCTTGCGCTGCGAACGCGGAAACGCTGACCGTGATGACCTATGACAGCTTCGTGTCCGAATGGGGCCCCGGCCCCGCCATCGAAGCGGCGTTCGAGGCCGAATGCGGCTGCGACCTGCGTTTCATCGCCCCCGGCGACGGTGCCGCGCTTCTGGCCCGCCTGAAGCTGGAGGGCACGCGGACCGAGGCCGATGTGGTCCTTGGCCTCGACACCAACCTGATGGCCGAGGCGAAGGCGACGGGCCTGTTCGCGCCCCACGGCCAGACCCCTGCGCTGGACCTGCCGGTGGATTGGACCGACGACACCTTCCTGCCCTTCGACTGGGGCTGGTTCGCCTTCGTCCACCGCACGGACCTTGCCCCGCCCACCGATTTCGAGGAACTGGCGGCGTCCGACCTGCGCGTGGTGATTCAGGACCCGCGATCATCGACCCCCGGCCTCGGGCTGGTGATGTGGGTCAAGGCGGCCTACGGCGACCGCGCACCCGAGATCTGGGGCGGGCTGGCGGACAATATCCTGACCGTCACCCCCGGCTGGTCCGAAGCCTACGGCCTGTTCACCGAAGGCGAGGCGGATATGGTACTGAGCTATTCCACCTCCCCCGCCTATCACCTGCTGGCCGAAGGCGATGATACCAAGGCCGCCGCCATCTTCACCGAAGGCCATTACCTTCAGGTCGAGGTCGCGGCGAAACTGGCGAACGCCTCGCCGCTGGCGGATCGGTTCATGGATTTCATGCTCACCCCCGCCTTCCAGCAGGCGATTCCCGAAACGAACTGGATGTATCCGGCCGCCGGCCCCGACCCGTTCGGCGACCTGCCGAAACCCGGCAAGACCCTGACCCTCACCCCCGACGAGGCCGCCTCCCTGCGCGCCGAGGCGATCGCCGAATGGCAAGCCGCATTGTCGCGCTGATTATCGCGGGGCTGGTCTTCGGGCCGCTCGCGCTGGTCGCCCTGCGGGCCGAGGGGTGGGGAGTCGACTGGCCCGCCCTGCGGTTCACCGTCACGCAGGCGGCACTGTCGGCGCTTTTGTCCGCAGCGCTGGCCATTCCGGTGGCACGGGCGCTGGCGCGGCGGCGTTTTCGCGGGCGCGGGGCGCTGATCGCGCTGCTGGGTGCGCCCTTCCTGCTGCCGGTGATCGTGGCGGTGCTGGGGCTGCTGGCGATCTTCGGACGCGCGGGGCTGCTTAACCGGACGCTCGGGACCGAGCTGTCGATCTATGGCCTCCATGGCGTCGTGCTGGCGCATGTGTTCTTCAACATGCCGCTGGCGGTCCGGCTGATCCTGCAAGGCTGGCAGGGCATCCCGGCGGAACGCTTCCGGCTGGCGCAATCGCTGGGATTCTCCGCCCGCGACATCTCCCGCCACCTCGAACGCCCGATGCTGCGCGAGGTTCTGCCCGGCGCGCTGACCGTCATCTTCGTGATCTGCCTTGCCAGCTTCGCCGTCGCGCTGACCCTCGGCGGCGGCCCCGCGGCGACGACGGTGGAGCTCGCCATCTATCAGGCATTGCGGTTCGAGTTCGATCTGGGCCGCGCCGCCAGCCTGTCCGCGTTGCAATTCGCGATCTGCGCGGCGGCGGTGCTGCTGGCGTCGCGGGTGGCGCTGCCCTCGGGTCTTGGCGCGGGGCTGGACCGCCAAGTCGCATTCGGCCCTGCCGGCTGGCGGCGCATCGCGGATGCAGCGGTGATGCTGGCGGCGTCCCTGTTCGTGACGCTGCCGCTGCTGATGGTGGCGCAGCGCGGTTTGCCTGGGTTGGCGTCGCTGCCAATGGCGGTGTGGTCGGCGGCGGGGCGGTCGCTGGCGGTGGCGCTGGCCTCCACCGCGCTGACGGTCGCGGCGGCACTGGCCCTTGCGCTGGCCCGCCGCCGATGGGCCGAACTGGCGGCGACGCTGCCGCTTGCCGCATCCTCGCTGGTCCTCGGGACCGGGCTTTTCCTTGCCATTCACCCCTTTGCCGCGCCTGAACGTCTGGCCCTGCCGGTCACGATGCTTGTGAACGCGACGCTGGCGCTGCCCTTCGCCTATCGCATCCTCGCGCCGGCCACCGCGCGCATCGAGGCGGATTACGGCAGGCTGGCGGATTCGCTGGCGATGCGCGGCGCGGCGCGGCTGCGCTGGCTGGTGCTGCCCCGTCTTGCCCAGCCCTTGGGATTCGCGGCGGGCGTCTCGGCGGCGCTGTCGATGGGCGATCTGGGCGTGATCGCGCTGTTCGCCGGACAGGGCGGCGCGACGCTGCCGCTGATGGTGCAACAGCTGATGGGCGCCTATCGGATGGAACAGGCCGGGGCGGCGGCGCTTTTGCTGGTGGTGCTGTCCTTCGGGCTTTTCTGGACCTTCGACGCTTGGGGGCGACGTGCTGCAACTTGACCTGACCGTGATCTGGGACGACTTCCGCCTGACAGCCGACTGGACCGCCAGCGCGGGAGAGCGGATCGCGATCATCGGCCCATCGGGCGCCGGTAAATCCACCCTGCTGATGGCGATCGCCGGCTTCGTGCCGGTCCAAGGCCATGTGCGCTGGAACGGGACCGAGCTGCCCGCCGATCCCGGCAAGCGTGCCGTGACCACGCTGTTTCAGGACCAGAACCTGTTCCCGCATCTGACCGTGGCACAAAATCTCGCGCTTGGCCTCTCGCCGGACCTTCGCCGCAGCGATGGCGTGGACGAGGCGCTGGAGCGTGTCGGTCTTTCCGGCCTTGGCACACGGAAACCGGCACAGCTTTCGGGCGGACAGCAGGGGCGGGCGGCGCTGGCGCGAGCCTTGCTGCGCGCGCGGCCCATCCTGCTGCTGGACGAACCCTTCGCCGCGCTTGGCCCGGCGCTGAAACAGGAAATGCTGGATCTGGTCGATCAGGTCGCGGGCGATGCGCTGGTCCTGATGGTCACGCATGACCCCGCCGATGCACGGCGCATCGCGGGGCGCACGGTGATGCTGGCGGACGGCGTCGCCCATCCGCCCATGCCGACGGCGGCGCTGCTGGACAGCCCGCCGCCCGCCTTGCGCGCTTACCTCGGGGCGTGAGGTTTCTTGACCCGCGCCCAGATGCGCTTGTTGGTCAGGTAAAGCAGGACCGACAGCACCGACAGGAAGATCACCGCCGTCAGGCCCGCATGTTTGCGTGCCATCAGCTTCGGCTCCGCCGCCCACATCAGGAAGGCCGAGACGTCCATCGACATCTGGTCCACCGTCGCCTCCGTCCCGTCCTGATACGTGACCTGCCCGTCCGAAAGCGGTGGGGTCATCGCGATCAGACCGCCGGGGAAGGCGTGGTTCTCATAGAAGACCGAACCCGCCTGCTCCACTTCCTCGCCGGTATATCCGGTCAGGATGGCGTGGATGTATTCCGGCCCGCCGATCCCGTTCAGCAACTGGCTGATGCCGGTGCCATAGGGGCCGTGGAACGCGGCGCGCGCCTTGGCCATCAGGCTCAGGTCCGGGGCGTTCGGAAGGCTGGAATGCGGGAAGTGGTCGGTGGCCGCGCCGGGACGATCCTCGCCCGTTTCCGCATCCGTCACGGTGAACTGCGCGGCATAGGCGCGGACCTGATCCTCGGGCAGCGCGGGGCCGCCCTCGTCCGCCAGTGTGCGGATCGGCACGAATTTCATGCCGTGGCAGGCCGAACACACCTCGGTATAGACCTGAAGCCCGCGCTGAAGCTGGTGTTCGTCGAACTTGCCGAACGGGCCTTCGAAGGAAAAGGCCACGTCCTCGATATGGGCCGCCTCGCCAGCGGCGTGGGCAGCAAGGGGCAGGACCGCGACGAGGGCGGCAAGAATGGTGCGTTTCATCATCTTCCCGCTCCCTTATTCCGCAGCCACGGTCTTGGTGCCGCCGGTCTTGTCGTCGTGATGCGCTGCGAAGTCTTCCTCGATCGTGGCCGGGATCGGCAGCGGTTTCTCGATCACGCCCAGAAGCGGCAGGATGATGAGGAAATACGCGAACCAATAGGCGGCCGCGATCAGCGAGATCGTGGCATAGGGTTCTTCTGCCGGCATCGCGCCGCACCACATCAGCACGACGAAATCCAAGGCCAGCAGCGCGAACCACCATTTGAACATCGGACGATAGCGGCCCGAGCGCACCGAGGACGTGTCCAGCCACGGCACCAGCGCCATGACCGCAATCGCGCCGAACATCGCCAGCACGCCGAAGAACTTGGCGTCCACGATGCCGAAGGTCACGAACTGCACGATCTGCACGATCCAGACATCCGCCGTGAAGGCGCGCAGGATGGCGTAGAAGGGCAGGAAATACCATTCCGGAACGATATGCGCGGGCGTCGCCAGCGGGTTCGCCTCGATATAGTTGTCGGGGTGGCCAAGGTAGTTCGGCATGAAGCCGACGATGGCGAAGAACACCACGAGGATCACGGCCAGCGCCAGCAGGTCCTTCAGCACGAAATAGGGCCAGAAGGGCACGGTGTCCTTGGCGGCTTCCTCTTTCGACGTGCGGCGCACCTCGACCCCGGTGGGGTTGTTGTTGCCGGTGCTGTGGAAGGCCCAGATATGCACCGCGACCAGCCCTGCGATCACGAAGGGCAGCAGGTAATGCAGCGAGAAGAAGCGGTTCAGCGTCGCGTTTTCCACCGCAGGCCCGCCCAGCAGCCATTCCTGCAAGGACGGCCCGATGCCCGGGATCGCCCCGAACAGGCCGGTGATCACCGTCGCACCCCAGAAGGACATCTGGCCCCAGGGCAGCACATAGCCCATGAACGCCGTCGCCATCATCGCAAGGTAGATCAGCATCCCGATGATCCACGTCACCTCGCGCGGGGCTTTATACGAGCCGTAATAGAGGCCGCGGAAAATGTGCATATAGACCGCAACGAAGAACAGCGACGCGCCGTTCGCATGCAGATAGCGGATCATGAACCCGCCATTCACATCGCGCATGATGTGTTCGACCGACGCGAAGGCCAGCGTGGTATGCGGCGTGTAATGCATGACCAGCACGATGCCGGTGATGATTTGCAGCGCCAGACAGAATGTCAGGATGATGCCCCAGATCCACATCCAGTTCAGGTTCTTGGGCGTGGGGATCATGATCGTGTCATACAGCAGCCCGACGATCGGCAGGCGCTTGTGCAGCCACTTTTCCGGTGCGGATTTGGGCTCGTAATGATCGTGCGGAATTCCGGCCATCTTACGCCCCCTGTCCCAGCTGGATCGTCGTCTCGTCGGTGAAGGCCGCGACCGGAACCGGAAGGTTCTTGGGCGCAGGCCCGCGGCGAATGCGCCCCGATGTGTCGTAATGCGATCCGTGACAGGGGCAGAACCACCCGCCGAAATCGCCCGCGCCATTGCCCAGCGGCACACAGCCCAGATGGGTGCAGACACCCATCATCACCAGCCACTCGCCCGCTTCGTCCAGCGAACGGTTTTCATCCGACGCATCCGCGCCCGATTGCGCGTTCGCATTTTCCGCAAGCTGGTCCGGCAGATCGCCCAGCGGCGTCGCGCGGGCGGCCTCGATCTCCTCGGGGGTGCGGCGGCGGATGAAGACGGGTTTGCCCAGCCATTTCACCGTCAGCTGCGTGCCCACCTGAACGCCCGAGACATCGACGAAGATCGACGCAAGCGCGCGCGTATCGGCCGACGGGTTCATCTGGTTGACCAGCGGCCACACGGCGGCACCCGCAGCGACCGCACCTGCACCGGCGGTTGCATAGTATAGAAAATCTCGGCGTGTGCCTGCGTGATCGTCGGCGTGGGACACGAAACCTCTCCTCCTGGCAAGGCCGCCTTTCGGCGGCCTTCTCGCTTGCGGCGCGCCCCATCCTCCGGGCGATCCTGCCGCTTTTTCTAGACAACGGAATCGTGATCGTCCAGCAAACAAAAGCGGCGCATCGCTGCGCCGCCCCTTGTCCGTGTCATGTCTGCCGCAGCGTCAGGCCTTCTTTCGGCGCGCATTCCGCGACAGCATGTTCAAAAGTTCGACCAGCGCCGAAAACGCCATCGCGGCATAGACATAGCCCTTGGGCACGTGGAACCCCATGCCTTCGGCGATCAGCGTCGTGCCGATCAGCATCAGGAAGGACAGCGCCAGCATCACGATGGTCGGGTTCTTTTCGATGAAGTTCGCCAGCGGGTTCGCGGCCAGCAGCATGACCGTCACCGCGACCACGACCGCGATCACCATGATCGGCACATGCGGGGTCATGCCAACGGCCGTGATGATGCTGTCGATGGAAAAGACGAGGTCCAGAAGCAGGATCTGAGCGATCACGCCGCCATAGCTGACGGTGGCCGCGCTTCCGACCATGTTGTCCTTGTGATCGACCGGGTCCATCGCGTGATGGATCTCCTTCGTGGCTTTCCAGACAAGGAACAGCCCCCCCGCGATCAGGATGATGTCCTTCCACGAGAATTCGTTGCCAAGGATGGTGATGACGGGCTGGGTCAGCTGCACGATCCACGCCACCGTCGCCAGAAGGCCAAGGCGCATGATCAGCGCAAGGCCGATGCCGATCCGGCGCGCCCGTTCGCGCTGATGTTCGGGAAGCTTGTTGGTCAGGATCGAGATGAAGATCAGGTTGTCGATGCCCAGCACAACCTCCATCACGATCAGCGTGAGAAGGGCGACCCAGACCGTCGGGTCCTGGGCAAGTGCAAGAAGATCCATGGGTTCTTTCCAGATGTTGAGAACGCGGCTCTAGATAGAGCGGGACAGGTTGCACTGCGATGAAAGCACGCTGCGCCCGATTGTCGCAGCTACAACTTTCGGATGCGGACACGCGCCAGCATAGAGGCATCGACCTCCACCCCGCCGCCCTGCCAGGTCAGCCGGCGGCGGAACCGCGCCCCGGCATTAGTCTGCCCGTCGCGGTCCACGGGACGGTGCAGCGCCAGCCCGTCATCCAGATCGTCCAGCGCATCTTCGGCCCGCTGGTCGGTGCGGCCCCGATCCAGCCCGCGGCGGACAGCCCAGACCGCAAGGGCAAGCGCACCTGTGCGAAGCGCGATGGCAGCGACGGGGTGAAGCGGTGTCGGCATGGCGAATGCTCCTTTGATGGAATCGTAGGAAATCGCCGCCCGCGTGTAAATCACCTTATCCGGCGGCACGGAACCCTTGCGGGCGGCGCAGCAGGAACACGCCCGGCAGCGCGGCCAGCAGGATCATCGCGCCAAAGGCCACGCTGGTCGCGATGGCCCCCTGTGCCCCGGCCCCCGCCAGCGGCAAAAGCAGCGCCGCCGCCCCTTCGCGAAAGCCCCAGCCCGCGACCGAAGCCGGGATCAGCATGGCGACGAGGATCAGCGGCACCAGCGCGGCCGCAGCCAGCGGCGACAGCGCGATGCCGATGGCCGCAGCGCAGAACGCAAAGCTGAGGATATTGCAGCCCGCGATGGCCAGCCCCAGCACCGATTGCAGCGGCCAGATGTCCACCACCCCCACGCGCACATGATCGCGCATCTGGTGCAGGCGGCGTGGCGCGAACCGCAGCGCGAGCGGCAAGGCCAGCGCGATCCCGATGCCCAGAACGAAGGGCAGCATTCCCAGCCGCGCCGGAAGCAGCCCCTCCATCATCGCCAGCGGCAGCGCGACCAGCAGGATCGCCAGCATCCCAAGCTGCCCGCTGATCCGTTCGATGGCCACGGCCGCGCCCGACCGGGCCATGTCGTCGCCCCGCACCCGAACGGCCCGCGCGACGTCGCCCGCGACGCCGCCCGGCACGGTCTGGTTCAGGAACTGCGCCAGATAGTATTCGCGCACCGCGATCCGCCCCGGAAGGTGCTGTCCAAGCCGCCCCGCCGTCAGTCGCCAGCGATAGGCGCAAAGCAACGTCTGCGCATGGCAGACCGCCAGCGCCGCCAGCAGCCACTTCGGGTCGGCCCGGCGCAGTTGGGATGCGATCTCCTGCCCATCGGCAAAGACCCACAGAAGCCCAAGGATCGCCAGAGGCACGACGACGCGAAGGATGCGCCAAAGGGGGGCGCTGCTGTCAATCCGCACTGTTCTCTGCCTCATCCGTGAAAGCGCCGAGGTATCTGTCACGAAACGCCTCCATGGGCCATGGGGAAAGATCGAGGCACGGCACCAACCCGTCCGAAAACCCCCAGCCATCCAAGCGCCGGATCAGGTCCGGGGGGCCGATCACATGCACCGGAACGTCGCGGCTGTCACCCCCCGCCACGAATGCGGCAGGCTGATGATCGCCCAGCACCACCAGAAGTGGCAGGTTTTCGCCCTGCCGTTCCGCAAATCCCATCACCACCCGCAAGGCATAGGAAAGCGAGTCGCGATACTGGTCGCGGATGGTTTCGGGGTCGCGCCAGACCTCCTCGGGGCTGCGGGCGTCCCAGCCCTTGCCGTCGAAGATGGCCCCGTCGCCGATCCGGTCCCAATCCTCGATGCCGATCACCGGAACCCATGGCGCATGCGAGGAGATCAGCGCCGCCCCTACGAACATGCCCTGCCCCGTCATCCGCCGCCCCAGCACCGACAGCGTGTATTGATCCGGCATCGTCACCCAGTTCAGCGGGCGGCCCGCATATCGCATGTCCTTGGCGGCGAGTATCTCGGCAAAGCCCAGCATCCGCCCCTCGGGCCATGGCAGGGTGATGGCGGGCATGACGGCCAACGTGTGCAACCCCGCCTGATCCGCCAGATGGAACAGCGTGCGGCGCGGGCTTTGCAGCAAGGCGCGATACCGCCCCTGATCGGCGATCCGCAGCCCGGAAAACAGCGTCGCATGGGCCAGCCAGCTTTGCCCGCCGATCACGGGCGAGGTCAGCCACCCCGACCGCATCGCATATCCCCGGGCCCGCAACCGCGGCTCTGCCTCGCGCAGGATGGCCTCGTGCCGGGCATAACGGGGGTTGTCGAAGCTGGCGCGGCCATAACTTTCGACGAACAGGATCGCCGCGTCATGCCCCCGCAGCGCCGACAGCACCTCTGGCGCGCCGTTGAACGGGTCGGTCTGCGCCGCAGCCTCGAAGATGCGCAGGTCGGCAAGGGTGCGCCCGACTGCCTCGGCCTTGCTCGAGACCAACCGCACCGCGGGCGCGTCCGGCGGCAGGACCAAAACGAGCGCCAGCAGGGGAAGCGCCATCCCCTGCCGAAGCGCCGCGTGCAGGCCCCAGACGATCAGCAGAACCGGCAGAACCGCCAAGGCCACGCGCAGATCCCCGACCGATGCCCGCGCCAAATCCCACCCCGATCGCAGCAGCGGCCAGTCGGCCACAAGATCGAAGGGACGCCCGAACGCCATCCCCATCCCGGCATCCGCGACGCGCACCGCCAGAATCGCCAGCAGACCAAGCCACAGCACGAGCCGCAGCGGACGCAGGCGCGACAGGATCAGAAGGACCGGAAGCTCCACCGGAAAGACGGGCGGCCCCGGCAGGACAAGCACCGCCCAGATCAGCAGGGCCGCTGCCAGTGCCTTCATGCCCGGCGCAGCAGCCACGATCCGTCGCGCCCGAAGGACCAGATCAGCAGAGCCCCGGCGATCGTGGCCACCGCCATAGCCGCACCCTCTGGCACCGCCGGACAGATCGCCGCGATCAGCGCCGCGATCTGGATCACGCAGACCGTTTTTCGCGCAAGGCTGTCCGGCAGTGTCGCGTTCAGACGCGGCACCACCAGCCCCGCCGCAAGCCAGACATAGCGCATGACCCCCAGCAGCAGCACCCAACCGCCAAGCCGCTCCGCCGCAAGGCAGGCCAGCACCAGTGCCAATGCCGAATCGACCTCCATGTCGAACCGCGCCCCGAAACGAGAGATCAGCCCCGCCCGCCGCGCCGACCAGCCATCAACCCCGTCCGTCGCAAGGGCCGCGACGGCAATCCCGACCTCGGGCCAGCCGGGATCTTCGCCGATGCGCGATGCCAGCAGACAGGCAAGCGCCAGCCGCAGGAAGGTCAGAACGTTGCAAAGTCCGATGCGCGGATGGGGATACCGCCCCGCCCCGGCAACGACGACTCCGCCCGCAAAGATGAACACCGCCGCCGCCAGCGCCCCGTCCAGAAAAGCAAGCGCCGTCAGGAGCACCGCCCACGTCGCCGCGAATCGCAGACGCGGCCCCGGATGGGCAAGGTCGAAGGCAAAGGCGGGATCGCGCAAGCTCATGAATACGATCTGTCGCGGGCCGGAAAGGCGTCAAGCGCCAAAGAAAAAACCGCCGGTGTTACCCGGCGGTTTTTTGAAATTCGATGTCGACCGGGCTCAGCCCTGACGCGCCTTGAAGCGCTTCTGCGTCTTGTTGATCACATAGACGCGGCCCTTGCGGCGCACGACCTGGCAGTCGCGGTGGCGCAGCTTGAGCGAGCGGAGCGAATTCGCAACCTTCATCTCTCTTCTCCCATTCAGCGGCGCGCGTGCGCCTTGAAACAAACATGCCCCCACGGATGGGGGCGGCGTAAGATGGTGGGCGGTACTGGGATCGAACCAGTGGCCACTACGATGTCAACGTAGTGCTCTACCGCTGAGCTAACCGCCCACTCTGCCGGCTGGGCCATCGCCCGTTCGGTGGCGTGTCTATAAATAGAGTCGCCGGGGTGTTCAAGGGGTTTCGGCACGGGAAAAATCCGCGCTATATCGAATCCCGTGAAGGAGGCGCGCATGAGCGGGACCGATGCCTATAACCTGCACCTGCCCGTCAGGTGCACGACGTCCGTGGTCTTCTCCTCTCCCCATAGCGGGCGGGACTATCCGCTGCCCTTCCTGGCTGCAACGGCCCTTGATGCATTGGCGATCCGCTCGTCCGAGGATGCCTTCGTGGACGAGCTTTTCGCCCCTGCACCGCTGCATGGCGCGGCGCTGATCGCGGCCCGCGCCCCCCGCGCCTATATCGATCTGAATCGTGCGTCGGATGAACTGGACCCGGCCTTGATCGAAGGGATCTCGCGCAGCCCGCACAATCCGCGCGTATCCTCGGGGCTGGGGGTGATTCCCCGCGTTGTCGCGAATGGCCGGCCCATCTATCGCGGCAAGATTTCCATCACCGAAGCCGAATCGCGCATCGCCCGCCACTGGATTCCCTATCACGGCGCGCTGCGCGAATTGCTGGAAAGCACCCGCACCGATTTTGGCGAGGCGGTTCTGATCGACTGCCATTCGATGCCGCGCGAGGCGATCGACTCGCATACCCGCAACGGCCAGCCCCGTCCGCAGGTCGTGCTGGGCGACCGTTTCGGCGCCGCCGCCGGGCGCGATGTGATGGACCGGGTGGAGGCCGCCTTCACCCGCACCGGATTGCGCGTCAGCCGCAACGCCCCCTTCGCCGGGGCCTATATCACGCAGGCCTATGGTCGCCCGTCGCGCAACCAGCATGCCATTCAGGTGGAAATCGACCGCTCGCTTTACATGGACGAAGCGCGAATCGAACGCAGCACCGATTTTGCCGATTTCGCGCGGCTGATGCAGGGCGTCATCGCGGACCTGTGCCAGATCGGGCAGGGCAGCCTGCCGCTGGCCGCGGAATAGCTCAGCGCAGCGCGCGCCCCTTGATGATCGCATCCGTCCCGAACCGGGCACGAATCGCGTCGGTCGCAGCTTCGGCCTTGCGCCGGCGCGTGGCATCCGGGTCCAGCAGATCGCCGCTGCGATCCGCCACGGCCGCAGGGGCCAGATCGGAAATGCCGATCCCGATCAGCCGCAGCGGCCCGATCCGACCCGCCGCATCGAACAAGGCCCGCCCTTCGCGATAGATTCGGTCTGCCGACTGCGTCGCATCGCCCAGGGCATGGCGGCGGCTGATCAGCGAGAAATCCGCCCGCTTCATCTTCAGCACCACCGTCCGCCCCGACAGATCCTTGGCCTTGGCCCGGTCAGACACCTGCACCGCCAGCCGCCACAGATGCCCGTCCAGAATCTCCGGGTCCGCCGTGTCCTCGTTGAAGGTGGTTTCCTTGGAGATCGACTTCAGCTTGTGATCCGGCGCGACCGCCCGCTGATCCTCGCCCCGCGCCAGCCGCCACAGCCGGTCGCCCATCGACCCGAACCGCGCCCCAAGATCGCGCCGATCCCACCGCAGCAGGTCCGAGATCGTCCTGATCCCCGCCGATTCCAGCGCCGCCTGCGCCGCGGTGCCGACGCCCCAGATGATCCGCACCGGCTGGCGGGCCAGAAACTCCTGCGTTTCGGCCCGACCGATCACGGAAAACCCGCGCGGCTTGTCCAGATCCGAGGCGATCTTGGCCAGAAACTTGTTGTGCGACAGCCCGACCGAGCCGGAGACGCCCAACTCCTCCTCCATCCGTTTCACCAGCCGGGCCATCATCACCGCAGGCGGCGCGCCATGCAGACGCGCGGTGCCGGACAGGTCCATGAACGCCTCATCCAGCGACAGAGGCTCGATCGCCGGGGTCATCTCGGCCATCATCGCGCGGATCGCGCGACTGGTCTCCACATAGGCGTCGAAACGCGGCTTCACGACCACCGCTTCCGGGCACAGCTTCAGCGCCTGAAACATCGGCATGGCCGATCGGACGCCCGAAATCCGCGCGATATAGCAACAGGTGGAAACGACCCCCCGCGTGCCGCCCCCGACGATCACCGGCTTGTCGCGCAGTTCGGGATTGTCGCGCTTTTCCACGCTGGCATAGAATGCGTCGCAATCCATATGCGCGATCGACAGGTCGAACAGTTCGGGATGCGAGATCACGCGCGGACTGCGGCAGGCGGGGCACCGCGCGCCTGCATCATATGTGTTCAGACAGGCGCGGCACAGGCTGGGCATGTTCCCCTTATACCCCGCCCGCCGGAACTGCGCCAGCGCCCGCCCTGCAAAGGGGCGGAGGCCGCCCCTCGCCGTCAGAACGCCTTGGCGATGGTGAACTTGATGTTCCGCCCCGCCGCATCGCGGGTCGCAAGACGCGGGCGGTAGTCGCGGTCGAACAGGTTCTCGACGCCCAGCCGCAACTCCGTCCCGGCCAGAACGCCTGACTGCGGGGTATAGCTGGCGCGGATGTTGTGCACGACACCACCGGGCGTCTCGACCCCCGGCGTCGTCACGCCCATGAAGGTGGTCGGGTTGACCCGGTCGAACCGCGCATTCGCAACCGCTTCCCAGCTCAGGTCCAGCTCGTCGCCAAACCGCTGCCCGACCGTCAGACGCAGCCGGTCCGCCGCCGCGTTCGACCAATAGTTCCAGTCGCCCTGCGCGGTCACGAACTGGTCGCCCTCGGTGATGTTCAGGTTCAGGTCGGTATAGAAGCCGCTTTCAAGGCTATAGGCCGCCTCCAGTTCCAGCCCCTTCATCTCCACCTGCTCGATCCCGCTATAGGTGGTCATGTCGCGGATGTCGGTGCGGTAAAGGTTGCCCTTGATCGCAAAGGCATCGCCCGCCGCGAACAGGTCGCCCCCGCCATAGGACGCGCCCAACTCCCACGACCGGGCCGCTTGGCTCTGGTTCATCCAGCCATTCGCCAATCCGGCGGCGGTGTAATCGTCAAGGATCGGCAGCAGTTCGGTATGCGCGACGCTGGCAAAGACCGCGACGCCGTTGTCGAAGGCATAGCGCGCCGAAATCCCGCCCATCAGCGCGTCATTGTCGAACTCGGTGCCGAAAGTGCCGATCGCGGCTTCGGACGTCTCCAGCTTCTGCGTCTCGTAACGAAGCGAGGGGCTGATGGTCCACCTGCCGATCTCGACATCGTCCACGGCGAACAGCGCGAAACGCTTGTCCGTCCCGCCCGGGGCCGAGCTGGCCGAAACCCGGTCGCGGTCGATCACTTCGAATCCGGTGCGCAGCGTGTGATCGCCGCCTGCGGCAAAGCGCGCGGTGTTCTTGACCGTCAGCTTCGTCGTGGTCGTGTCGTGGTCGGCATCGCCCAACGCCATCCCCTGATCGTTCGGGGACGAGCCGAGGATATAGGTGCTGTCGATCTTCTGCCGTGACCGGCTCAGGTTCGCTTCCAGATCGATCAGCGCGCTGGCCGGGTCCCATTCATACAAAAGGATCGCCGTCTGCATCTTCACATCGCGATCCACATTGCCGAACGACCCCGCGCCAAGACCCATCATGTCATAGGGCACATCGCGTTCGGGCGTGTCGGAATCGTTCCATGACAGCGTCACCGCCTGATCCTTGGCCGCGCCGAAGGTGTATTTCCCCTTCAGCAGCGCCGAGCGCAGGGTGAACGCCTCGCCCCCCGTCCAGTTGCCGTCGCCGTCGTCCTGCCGGTCCTGATCGCGCCAGACATATTGGCCAAGGAATTCCAGATCCTCGGTCGGTTGCCATGCGAGGATCGAAGACGAGGTGATCCCGTCGCCGTTCGACCCGAATTCAAGCGTCTGCCGCCCGGCCCAGCCCGGAACCCCGCCGGTGAAATCCGACGCATCCTTGGTGCGAAGCTGCACGCGCCCGCCGATCACACCGGACCCGTATTCGAAACTGCCCACCGTGCCGCGCCCGACCTCGACCTCTTTGTAGAGCGCGGGGTCGGTGTAAAGCTGGGTGCCAAGCCGATAGAGCTCCTCCGCCCCCTGCGTTGCGCCGTCCACCTGAATCAGCACCATCCCGTCGGTGCCATAGGTGCCGTTGGCGCCAAAGCCGCGGATGTTGATCCCCGATCCCGACGGGGTCGATCCGTTCATCAGCGTGACGCCGGGAACGGAATCGATCAGCTCTGCGATGGTCCCTGCCTGCCGGTCGTCGATCTCGCGCTGGTCGATCGTGGTCACGGGCGCGGCGGTGTCGGTCGCCACCTCGCGCTTGCTTTCGACGATGATGGGCGCAAGCAGCGTGTCTTGCGCCAGCGATTGGATGGGGAACAGGAATGCGGCGCTGCCCAGCAGGGCGGCGCGCATGCGGGAACATGCAGCCATCTGGCTTTCCTCGTAAAAAATATCTTCGGGGATGAGGGCTCGCGCGATGGCTGGCGGTCCGGCAATCTGCCGGGATGACCGCCGGATTAGTCCCGGCCGGCCAAAAGGTCAATTACCCGAGTGAAGTTGTAAGATAAATCAGGCGCCGCTGTTGCGCGCCTTCGACATCTGCACCGCAAGAATCCCCACGGCGGCGATCACGACGCCCACGATGTCCCACATCCCGATCCGTTCGCCCAGCAGCGCCGAGGCGATCAGGACGCCGAAGAACGGGTTCAGAAAGTGAAAGGTCGCCGCCCGGACCGCTCCGATCCGCCCGACCAGCAGAAACCATATCCATGTCGCAACCAGGCCCGGCACCAGCACGGTATAGATGAAGGCCGCAAAGAACCGTGGCGTCGGGTTGAAGCGGAACGGCTCGAACAGCAGCGCAAGGACGGTCAGGACCGCAGCCCCGACCAGCATCTGCAACCCCACCACCATCAACAGATTGCCCCCGCCCGATGCGCCGCGCACGGTCAGCGCGGCAAAGGCCAGCGCGGTCACGCCGACAAGGCACAGCATCACCCCTTCGATGCCGATCCCGCCCGACAGGCGCGAGCCCATGATGACCAGAACCCCCGCAAACCCCGCCACGAGCCCCGCGATGCCCAAGGGCCGCAACCGCTGCCCAAAGAAGACCCACCCGGCCAGCGCCACCACCAGCGGCATGGCCGATGCGAGCACGGCGGCAAGGCTCGCCTCGATCCACTGCATCGCGACGAAGTTGCAGCCCAGATAGATGACGTTCTGACAGATCCCGAAGGTGATCGTCGCGCGCCATTGTGCCCGGTCAAGCCGCGGACGCTGGCCCAAGGCGAAGGCGATCGCGCAACCGACGATCCCCGCTAGCAGGAAACGCATCGCCAGCGCATGAAGCGGGGCGGCGTCGATCACGACCATCCGGCTGGTCGTGAAAGCCGAGGACCACATGAGCGCGAAGCCCATTCCCATTAGAAGCGAACGGATGTCCATGCGGGTGCCCCGGAACTGAAAGGGGCCGCCTTTCGGCGACCCCCATTTCGACCATCCCGAAGGATCAGACGTTGACGCTGTCTTTCAGCGCCTTGGCGATGGTGAACTTCACCTGCTTGTCGGCCGGCTTGGTCATCGTCTCGCCCGTTGCCGGGTTGCGGACCTGACGCTCGGGGCGCTCGCGACAGACGACCTTGCCAAGGCCCGGCAGGGTGACGGCGCCGCCGGCAGCGACTTCGCGCGTGATGATGGCTGCGATCGCGTCAAGCGCGGCGGTCGCGGTCTTCTTGTCGCCGCCCATTTCTTCGGCCAGCGTCGCGACGAGTTGGGTCTTGGTCATCGGTTTGGACATCTGCTGTCTCCTGATCGTTTATTCTTCAGCCAGATTGGGCATCTGAGCCGCTACACAGGTTTTTCCCGCGCAAGGCAACCCCTTTTGGCTGAAATCCCCCGTGATGGCGTTCAAAGGAAGGCCGTCTCGTCGAAACTGCGCAGTTTTCTGCTGTGAATCCGCTCGATCGGCTCCTCGCGCAGGCGCTCCATGGCGCGGATGCCGATATGCAGATGGCGCGCCACTTGCGTGCGATAGAAGTCCGAGGCCATGCCCGGCAGCTTCAATTCGCCATGCAGCGGCTTGTCCGACACGCACAAAAGCGTGCCGTAGGGAACGCGGAACCGGAAGCCGTTGGCGGCGATGGTCGCGCTTTCCATGTCCAGCGCGATGGCGCGGGACTGGGACAGGCGGTGGACCGGGCCGGACTGGTCACGCAACTCCCAGTTGCGGTTGTCAATGGTGGCGACGGTGCCGGTGCGCATGATGCGTTTCAGCTCGTAGCCTTCAAGCTGGGTCACTTCCTCGACCGCGTCTTCCAGCGCGATCTGGATTTCCGCCAGCGCCGGGATCGGGACCCAGACCGGCAGGTCGGCGTCCAGCACGTGATCCTCGCGCAAGTAAGCATGGGCCAGCACGAAATCGCCAAGGTTCTGGCTGTTGCGCAGACCGGCACAGTGCCCGACCATCAGCCAGGCATGGGGCCGCAGCACGGCAATGTGGTCGGTCGCGGTCTTCGCATTCGACGGGCCGACGCCGATATTGACCAGCGTGATCCCCTGCCCGCTCGGACGTTTCAGGTGATAGGTCGGCATCTGCGGCAGCTTGGCCAGATGCGCGATGGGGGCGTCCGCATCGGTGATCATCTGGTTCCCCGGCGCGACGAAGGCGGTATAGCCGCTGGCCGGATCTGCCAGTGCCGCCCGCGCGATCGCTTCGAACTCGTCGACATAGAACTGGTAGTTGGTGAACAGGACGTGGTTCTGGAAATGCTCGGGCGCGGTCGCGGTGTAATGGGTCAGCCGCGCCAGCGAATAGTCGATCCGCTGCGCCGTGAACGGGGCCAGCGGGGCCGACCCGTCATCGTTGAACTGGCGCTGGCCGTTCACGATGTCGTCGCTGGTCGTCGCAAGGTCCGGCACGTCGAACACGTCGCGGATCGAGAAATCCATCGCGCCTTCCTGCGGCACCAGAACCGAAGGCGTGCCCGCCAGCGCGAAATGCACCGGCATCGGCGTATCCGACGCGCCGATCACCACCGGAACCCCGTGGTTCTGGATCAAAAGGTCGATCTGCTGCGTCAGGTAATTGGCGAACAGGTCGGGGCGCGTGACCGTGGTGGCATAGGTGCCGGGCGCAGCGACATATCCAAAGGACAACCGGCTGTCGACGCGGGTGAAGCTGGTCGTGGTGATCCGCACCTCGGGATAGAATGCGCGAACGCGGGCGGCGGGGCGATGACCGCCGATGGTTTCGGCGAAGGCCTGCGCCAGAAATCCGGTCGCGATGTCATAGATCTCGCGCAGGCGGGCCACGGCGGCGGCGGCATCCATGAACGCCTCGGGGGCGGGGGTCTGCGGGATAAGAAGCGTGTCCTGGCTCATGTCCTGTCCTTTTGGCGGCATCTAACACCAGCCCGCGCCGCCGGACAAGAAAACGCCGCCCGCAGGAGAGGGAACATCCCACGGGCGGCTTTTGGACCATCGACGGTGACAACAGGCAGGCGATGGGGACGCACAACCGTCGATGCACATGGGGAACCCGCCCTGCGCGGAAAGGTTCCCGGACGCCCCGGTGTTTTTTCGCGCTCTGGATGCGCAGGCGGCGGAACATTGCAGGGTGGGCGGAGTTGCCCGCACGGCCAGATGTCCCGCATGCCCCCGGAGGAGATGCCATGACGATTTTCCCCAAACCCCCCTTTGCTGAGCAGCCGCAGCCGCTTCCGGGCGATGCCCGCCGGATGGACCCGGTGCCCGACTGCGGCGAGGAAAGCTATCAGGGCGCGGGCCGTCTTGCGGGGAAGGTCGCGCTCATCACCGGCGCGGACAGCGGCATCGGGCGGGCGGTCGCCATCGCCTATGCGCGCGAAGGGGCGGATGTTGCGCTGTCCTTCCTGTCCGAAGCCGCTGAGGCGCAGGAGACCGCCGCGCTGATCGAACGGGAGGGCCGCCGCGCGCTGCTGCTGGAGGCCGATATCGGCACCCCCACCAACTGCCGCGAGATCATCCGCCGCACGGTCGAACAGTTCGGATGGATCGACATCCTCGTGAACAATGCCGCGCATCAGAACGCCATTCCGGACATTGCGGACATACGCGATGCCGAATGGGATCTGACCTTCCGTGTGAACGTCCATGCGATGTTCTGGCTGTGCAAGGCGGCCGTGCCGCATATGCGACCCGGCGCGTCCATCATCAACACCGCCTCGATCCAGTCGGACAAGCCAAGCGCGCAGCTTCTGGCCTATGCCACGACCAAGGGCGCGATCCAGAATTTCACCAATGGATTGGCGCAGATGCTGGCGCCCAAGGGCATCCGGGTGAACTGCGTCGCCCCCGGCCCGGTCTGGACGCCACTGATTCCCGCGACGATGCCCGCAGAACAGGTCGCCCATTTCGGCGAACAATCCCCGATGGGACGCCCGGCCCAGCCGGTGGAGCTTGCATCCTCCTACGTCATGCTGGCCGATCCAATATCCAGCTATGTCTCGGGGGCCACCATCGCGGTGACCGGCGGCATTCCGATGATGTGATCACGCCTCGATCCAGAGCGACAGGCTGCATTTGCCTTCGGCCATGCCGAACAGCCCGCGCTGGGCGGTGCCATCGCCGAAATCCACCGCGATCCGCAGCCGACCCGCGTTGAACGGCCAGTCGGCCACGGCACTGCGTGGCCCCGTCCGTTCGACCGACGCCTCCCCGGCCCGTCCGCTTTTGACCAGGGGCACGATGCGGTCGTGGCGGAAGTCCAGCAGCCGCTTCGTCAGATCGCGCCAGACCGGATCGTCCGCGCGAGGGCGGCAGGCCTCATAGGTTTCGGGATCGATCGGATCGGTGAATTCGAAACCCGGAAACTCCTTCGCGCGCCCCTCGCGGGTCTTGTCGGCCAATTCCCCCTCGTAATCGGCAAAGAACTGGAAGGGCGCGGTCTCGCCCGCCTCCTCGCCCATGAACAGCAGGGGGGTGAACGGCGACAACAGCAGCAGCCCATGCGCCACCTTCACCGCGTCCGCGTCGGCCAGCGCCAGCAGCCGTTCGCCCTTGGCGCGGTTGCCGGTCTGGTCGTGGTTCTGATTGAAGTTGACGAAGGCCGGCCATGGAAGATCGCAGGACGACTCGCCCCGCCCGGTCCGGTTCGGCGGGCGCGGCTGGCCCTGTTCGACGTATCCGCATTGCAGCGACAGGCACAGATCGCCCATCGGGTCATGGCCGAAACTCGCATAGTAATCATGCACCTCGCCCGTCAGCAGAACGTGGATGCAGTGGTGGTAATCGTCGTTCCATTCGCCGTCATACTGCCCCGTGTCGGGGTGGTGCAGCGCGGTGATGTTGCGGTTGTCCTCGGTGGTCAGGTGGATCGGGCGGGAAAACCCCTCGGCCCGGATGGCGGCTGCCATCTCGGCCAGAAAGTCCGGGTCGCGGATCTGGTCCACCGCGTCGAAGCGCAGCCCATCCAGCCCGAAATCGCGCAGCCAATAGATCGCATTCTCGATGAAGAACCGCCGCACCGGGGGCTGGTCGAAGGCAATGGCCGCGCCCCATGGCGTATGTTCCGACGGATCGAAGAAGGACGGCGTCACCGCCCCGATCCAGTTCCCATCCGGCCCGAAATGGTTATAGACCACGTCCAGCAGCACCATGATCCCCAGATCATGCGCAGCCGCCACGAAATCGCGGAAATCCTGCGGGCTGCCATAGGCGTTGTGCGGCGCATAGCTCAGCACCCCGTCATAGCCCCATCCGCGCTGCCCCGGAAATTGCCCGACCGGCATGATCTCGACCGCCGTGATGCCAAGCCGCGCCAGTTCCGGCAGCCGGTCGCGGGCGGAGGCGAAGGTGCCGCCTTCGGTGAACAGTCCCAGATGCAGCTCATAGATCACCGCTTCTTCCCACGGGCGACCCGGCCATTCGGGCGGCGGCGCGGGAACGGTCAGGACCGAGGCGGAATGCACGTCGCCTTCCTGTGCGCGGGATGCGGGGTCCGGGATCGCCTGACCATCGACGACCAGCCTGTATCGCTCGCCCGCCTCTGCCGCGCCTTCGCCGATATGCCAGCCGTCCTGCGCCGCCAGCGGAATGCGGCGACCCTCGACCTCGGCGACGACCTCGCGCGCCTCGGGCGACCAGAGCGCAAAGCTCCACAGTCCGGGGGCGACCTGCTCTGCCCCCCATGAATAGCGTCTTGGCATCCGGCACCCCTTGCTTACCCGCGAAACAAGCGCCGCGCCGCCGCAAAGTTCCTTGCAAGGCGAATGCGAACCCGCTACGCATCGCGGAATTCACAGGGGTGTCCCGTATCGCCGGGGCTGAGATGTGGGCGGCATGCTCGCGGACCCTTTCAGCTGATCTGGATCATGCCAGCGTAGCGAGGAGAAACGAGATGTTTTCGGGCGCACAGATATCCCTTTATCCCATGACCGGCGATTTCGTCGGCGTGATCACGGCGGCGCTTGCCGCGCTGGACCCCTATCGCGATCGCCTGCGGATCGAGACGGACGACATATCAACCCTGCTGGTCGGCCCGCCCGAGGTTCTGTTCCCCGCCATGCGCGACCTTTACGCCCACGCCGCCGGAACCGGTGCGCATGTGGTGCTGCACGCCACCATCTCTCGCGGTTGCCCCGGAGAGCCGGACGATCCGATCTGCGAAACCTCCAGCTATGGCATCCGCGCGCCCCTGGAGGATCGAAAGACCGCCGCCCTTGCCGCGGTCGCCGAAGCCCCCGTTCTGGACCGCCGCGCCGATGCGCAACTGTCGCTTTACGTCATGGGCGCGGGCGACCACATGGAAGAAATCTATGGCTGCATCGATTTCCTGAAACGGTCCGGCACCTTTGATCGGTCCAAGAATTTCTGCACCCGGATCGGCGGTGACAGTGGCGCAGTCTTTGCAACGATCCAGCAGGCACTGTGCAGCTTCGGCCCGCCGAACGGGCATGTCACCATCGACCTGACGGTCTCGGCCAACTCGCCCAGCCGCCGCTGATGCGCGCCCTCCCCGTCCTCGTGGCGGTGGTTCTGGCGTGGGAATGCTATGCCCGCCTGTCGGGCATCCCGCCGCAGATCCTGCCCGCCCCGTCCCGTATCGCCGTGCAGGCATGGCTGCAACGCGAGGTGCTGTGGCAGAACACCCTGCCCACGATCCGCGCGACCTGCCTCGGCTTCGCGTTTTCAACCGCGCTGGCGTTCCTGCTTTCGGTGCTGCTGGACTTCGCCCGCCCATTGCGCCGCGCGCTGCTGCCGGTCTTCGTCATCAGCCAGACCTTGCCGTTGGTCGCCATCGCGCCGCTGGTGGTGCTGTGGTTCGGCTTCGGCCTGACTCCGAAGATCCTGCTTGTCGCGCTGGTCACGTTCTTTCCCATGCTGCTGGCCCTGATCGAAGGCTACGATTCAACCGAGCCCGAGATCGAGGCGCTGCTGCACTCCATGGGCGCGTCGCGGGCCAAGGTGTTCCGGCTTGCGCGGCTTCCTTCGGCGCTGCCCTTCTTCTTCAACGGGCTGCGCATTTCGATCACCTATGCCGTGGTCGCCGCGATCTTTGCCGAATACGCGGGCGCGGTGCAGGGTCTGGGCATCTTCATCCTGAACGCCAAGAACAACTTCCGCCCCGATCTGGTGCTGGCGGCGGTCGGCATCAGTTCCGCCCTGACGCTGACCCTGTTCGGCCTGACCCGCGCAGTGCAGCGCATCGTCATGCCATGGGGGCGCTGATGCTGGAGATACGCGACCTTTCCGTGACCCTTGGGGGGCGGTCCATCCTCGACCGGCTGTCGCTGACCGTGAACAGGGGGGAATTCGTGTCGATCCTCGGCCCCTCGGGTGCAGGGAAATCGACGCTGTTCCGGGTGCTGACCGGGGCGCTGCAAGCGACCGGCGACATCCGCGTGGACGGTGCGCCGCTGCAAGGCCAGCCCTTCGCCTTCATGCCCCAGCGCGATGCGCTGATGCCATGGCGGCGCATGATCGACAACGTGACGCTGGGACTGGAGGTGCAGGGCATCCCCCGCGCCGAGGCCCGCGCCCGCATCGCGCCCCTGTTCGCCGAATTCGGGCTGGACGGGTTCCAGCGCCACTGGCCGCACCAGCTTTCGGGCGGGATGCGCCAACGCGCCGCCCTGATGCGGACCGTGGTGCAGGACAAGCGGGTGCTGCTGCTGGACGAGCCCTTCGGCGCGCTGGACGCGCTGACCCGCGCCGGGATGCAGCGCTGGCTGAAAGACCGCTGGCGCGCGCATCGCTGGACGGCGCTTCTGGTCACCCATGACGTGCGCGAGGCGGTGACGCTGTCGGACCGCATCTATGTCCTGTCGGCCCGCCCGGCGCGCGTGACCCATGAATTCGCCGTCACCGGCGACACCCACCGTCTTGAGACCCAAATCCTCGAAACCCTGCTGGAGGGAGACGCATGATCCGCGCCCTTTGCCTGATGCTTTTCGCCGCGCCCGCCGCTGCCGCCGACCTGACCGTCGCGCTGGACTGGACGCCCAACACCAACCACATCGGCCTTTACGTCGCCGAAGCGCGGGGGATCTATGACGCCGCCGGGCTGGACGTGACGATCCTGCCCTATACCGACACGTCCTCGGCAGTGCTGGTGGACAGCGGCGTGGCCGAGTTCGGGGTGCTGACCTCGGGCGGGTTCTTCACCCGCGCGGCGGCGGGGGCGGACCTCAAGGCCGCCTATGCGGTCGTTCAGCACGAGACGGGGCGGCTGGTCTTCAACGCAGACAGCGGGATCGAGACGCCCGCCGATCTGGACGGTCGCACCTATGGCGGCTTCGGCAGCGATTACGAGAACGCGCTGATCGGCACCATCATCCGCAATGGTGGCGGCAAGGGCGATTATACCAACGTCACGCTCGGCACCTCGGCCTATGAGGCGCTGGCCTCGGGGCGGGTCGATTTCACGCTGGAGGTCTATACCTGGGAGGGCGTGAACGCGCAGCTTCTGGGGCTGGAGCAGAAGGCGTTCCGCTATGCCGATTATGGCGTGCCGGATCAGCACACCACGCTGATCGGCGGGCGCGGATCGTGGATGGCGGATCATCCGGCCGATGCGCAAGCCTTCCTGCGCGCCACCGCCGAAGGTTACGCATGGGCCGCCGCCAACCCGGATGCCGCCGCAGACATCCTGATCGACGCGACGGCGGGAATGCTGTCCAACCCCGATCAGATCCGCGGGTCGATGAAGGCGCTGGCGGATGGCGCCTATCTGGTGGATGCGGCGGGCCAGGCGGGCCAGATCGACCCAGCCAAGATCGAAGCCGCCGGGGATTTCTTCTTCGACAACGGCATCCTCAAGGATGCGGAGGGCGCAGTGCTGACCGAACGCCCAGATTTCAAAAGCTGGCTGATGAGTGATTGGTGATCAGCCGTTCACCGGGATGCCGCCATTGGGGTGGATCACCTGCCCGGTGACATAGCTGGAATCCTCGCAGGCAAGGAACAGAAACGCCGGGGCGACCTCGTTCGGCTGGCCGGGGCGGCCCATCGGCACGTCCTGACCGAATTGCGCGACGTCATCGGCGGGCATCGTCTCGCCGATCAGCGGCGTCCAGATCGGCCCCGGCGCGACCCCGTTCACCCGGATGCCGCGATCCGTCAGGTTCGCCGCCAATGACCGCAGCAGGGCAAGCTCCGCCCCTTTGGTGGCGGAATAGTCCACCAGCATCCGATGCCCGCGATAGGCATTGACCGAAGTGGTGAAGACGATGGCCGACCCGCGCCGCATATGCTCCAGCGCGGCCTGCACCAGCCACAGATACCCGTGGACATTGGTTGCGAAGATCTGCCGGACCCACGCCTCGTCGATCTTCGTGACGTCCGTTTCGGACCTCTGGATGCCCGCGTTGCAGACCAGCACGTCCAATGCGCCGAAATGCTGCACCGTGTCGCGGATCGCACGAAAGCAGTCGGCGCGGTCCGACGCGTCCAGCTTCAGCACCAGCACCTCG
The DNA here is from genome assembly GCF_004959935.1 of Falsirhodobacter xinxiangensis. Classification (GTDB taxonomy): domain Bacteria; phylum Pseudomonadota; class Alphaproteobacteria; order Rhodobacterales; family Rhodobacteraceae; genus Falsirhodobacter; species Falsirhodobacter xinxiangensis. Next base: position 32,492 of record NZ_SMYN01000003.1, read on the forward strand.
CCGCCCTCGTCCCTGATCTCGGCAGCGGCCTCGTCGGCCTCATCCTCGTCGCTGTGCCACGTGATCGCGACTTTCGCCCCCTCGCGGGCATAAAGGCGTGCCACCGCCCGCCCGATGCCGGACGACCCGCCCGAAACAAAGCAGATGCGGCCCTTCAACCGGTCCGATCCGGCAAAGCGCGGGGTGAAGTCGGCGGGGGTGTCACGGTCCATGCAGTCCTCCTGTATCGCAGGCGCAACCGCGCCGCAGCGCAGCAGGTTCCCGCAGAAAAGGTTGGACATCGCGGCAGGTTGCCACAGCTTCTGTCCTGCCCCCGGAACAACAACCATGGACATATGCACCCCCTTTCCGACCTTGCCACGCGCCCCTCGGACCACGCGATCTTCCTCGACATCGACGGCACGCTGATCGATCTGGCCCCCACCCCCGAAGGGGTCGAGATCCCGCCCGATCTGACAGAGATGTTGCGGCGGCTGTCGGACCGGATGGGAGGCGCGCTGGCGCTGGTGACCGGGCGGCGGATCGACTGGGCCGACGGGCGGTTCGGTCATGCCTTTCCGATGGCGGGCCTGCACGGGTTCGAACGGCGACGCGCGGATGGCGGGATGCAGATGGTCGAGGTTCCGCCGGGGCTAGACCTTGCCCGCGCGCGGCTGGCCCATTTCGCGGACATCCCCGGCATGGTGGTGGAGGACAAGGCCGCCGCCCTCACGCTTCATTACCGGGGCGCGCCGGATCGTCAGGCCGAGGCCGAGGCCGCCATGGAGGTTGTGGCACGCGAAGTGGGCGACGCATGGACGCTCCAGCGCGGCAAGATGATGATCGAGCTGCGCCCCTCGGGGGCAAGCAAGGGCGCGGCGCTGACCGCCTTTCTGTCCGAAGCGCCATTCAAGGGCCGCCGCCCCATCGCGATCGGCGACGATGTGACGGACGAGGCGATGTTCCCGATCGCAAGCGCCGCCGGGGGAATCGGCATCCGCGTGGGCGATCCGGAACAGCCCACGGCGGCAAAGGCGCATCTGCCCTCGCCGGAAGCACTGCGCGACATTCTGCGGGGGATCGCATGGGCCGGCTGATCGTCGTATCGAACCGCGTGCCGCTGCCCGACAAGCGCGGCAACATCCCTGCGGGCGGACTGGCCGTCGCGGTCCATGCCGCGCTTCAGGACAAGGGCGGCATCTGGTTCGGCTGGTCCGGCAAATCCGTCGGTGCGAACGAGCCCGGCCCGGTCTCCACGCGCGAGAATGGCAAGATCAGCTATGTCCTGACCGACCTGTCGAAGAAGGACATGGACGAATATTACAGCGGCTTCGCCAATCGCGTGCTGTGGCCGATCTTTCATTGCCGTCTGGACCTTGCCGAATATGCGCGGCGGGAAAAGGACGGCTATTTCCGCGTGAACCGCATGTTCGCGGACCGGCTGCTGCCGCTGCTGGAGCCTGACGACACGATCTGGGTGCACGACTATCACCTGATCCCGCTGGCCGAGGAATTGCGCCGCCGCGGGGTGAAGAACAAGATCGGGTTCTTCCTGCACATCCCGTGGCCACCCGCCGACATCCTGTTCGCGATGCCGATCTATGATCAGATCCTGCGCGGGCTTTCGGCCTATGACCTCGTGGGTTTCCAGACCGATCACGATCTGGACAATTACATCAGCTGCCTGATCCGCGAGGGCGAAGGCGGGCGCGCGGCGGACGATGCTGCCAGCCCGTCCTCGGCCAGCCTGACCGCCTACGGCCGCGACTTCCGCGCCGCCACCTTCGCCATCGGAATCGAGACCGAGGATTTCGCCCGCCTTGCCGCCAATTCGCGCCGCACGCAGACGGTGCGCGACATGCGCGCCAGCATGGGCGACCGCGCGCTGATCATCGGGGTGGACCGGCTGGACTATTCAAAGGGCATCCCCGAACGGATCAATGCGTTCGAGCGGTTCTTGCAGGACTATCCCGACCGGCAGGGCAAGGTGACGCTGCTTCAGGTCGCGCCAAGCTCGCGATCCGACGTGCCGGAATATCGGCAGATGCAAAAGCAGGTGGAATCGCTGGCCGGCCATGTGAACGGCACGCTGGGGCAGATAGACTGGACGCCGGTGCGTTACGTGAACCGCTCGGTCGGGCGGCAATCGCTGGCGGGGCTGTATCGCGAGGCGCGGGTCGGGCTGGTCACGCCGCTGCGTGACGGGATGAACCTTGTGGCCAAGGAATATGTCGCGGCCCAGAATCCCGACGATCCGGGCGTTCTGGTCCTGTCGCGCTTTGCCGGTGCGGCGCAGGAGCTGAAGGGCGCCGTCCTGTGCAACCCGCATGACAGCGAACAGACCGCGCAAGCCATCGAACGCGCCCTGTCGATGTCCCCCGAAGAACGGCGCGAACGCTGGCGCGGGATGATGGATCATCTGCTGGCGCATGACGTGCAGGCATGGTGCCGCGACTATCTTCGCGCGCTGGACGCCTGACTGCGGCAAAAGGTCTCGGATTCGCGGCCCGGGTAAGGCATGATGCCGATGGAAGGCACCCTTCCATGCGGGTTCGCCAATGATCGAGTTGATCTTCATCGCCTGCCTGACCGCCTCGCCCTCGGCCTGCGAAAAGCGCAGCGTGGCCTATTACGCCGAAAACCCGATTGTCTGCGCCTTCGAGGCGCAGCCCTACCTTGCCCGCTGGATCGATACGCATCCCGACTGGCGGATTGCACGTTGGAGTTGCAAACGCGGGCGCGCGGCCTGAGTTCGGCGGAGTTTCGCTTGACCTGACGCGCTTTGGATTATATCCGAACGAGCGTATATCTATTTTCCGCAGTGCAGCGAGGGCAGCTTGGGACGCAAGCGCACCATTGATCGTAACGTCACGATGGAGGCGATCGAATCGGTCGTCCGCCAGTCCGGCATCGCCGGGCTGAGCATAGATGCCGTCGCCAAAGAGGCGGGCATCAGCAAATCCAGCGTGGTCTACGACTTCCAGAACAAGAACCAGCTTCTGGCCGCCTTCATCAAATCCCGCATCGACGAAAAGCGCGCCAACATCGCCCGGGCCGCCGAAGCCCGCGAGGGCGAGCCGAACGCATGGCTGCGCGCGCTTCTGGACTGTTCCTGCACGCCGCCCTCCGAAGAGGACATGGCAACCGCCATGGTCATCTCGGCGGGGACGGGCACCAATGACGTCTGCCGCACCCTGATGCGCGAGGCGTTCAACGAAGACGTCTGCCGCATCCTTTCGCAATCCGACGATCCCCGCTCGGCCCGCCTGTCATGGCTGGCACTGAACGGTCTTCTTTCGATGGAATATTTCGGCTTCCACACCTTTTCGGAAGCGGAACGCCAACAGATCCTGACCGACATCGCATGGCTGATGTCGGGCGAACCCGACACCTCCCTCTCCAATCCGCAGGTCCAAAAATGAAAGCCTTTCGTATCCTGGCCCTGAGCCTTCTTGCCGCATCGCCCGCCCTTGCCCAGCAGGGCGGCGAAATGCCCCCCACCCCCGTCAGCGTCATCACCCTGACGCCGGAACCGCTTCCGGTGGTGAATGAACTTCCGGGCCGCATTTCGGCCACCCGCATCGCCGAGGTGCGCCCGCGCGTCGGCGGTATCGTTGTCGAACGCGTCTTCGAACAGGGCAGCGTGGTCAATCAGGGCGACGTGCTGTATCGCATCGACCCCGCCCCTTACCGTGTCCGCGTCGCCTCTGCCGAAGGTACGCTGCAACGCGCCCGCGCGGCGCAGCTGAACGCCCGGACCGAGGCCGACCGCCAGCAGGAACTGCGCGACCGCCGCGTGTCTTCGGCCACCACCTATGACGCCGCGATCACCGCGCTGGCGCAGGCCGATGCCGACGTCGCCATCGCCGAAGCCTCGCTGCAGGAAGCGCAGCTGAACCTCGACTATACCGAGGTGAAGGCACCCATCGACGGCACCATCGGGCGGGCCACCATCACCGAAGGCGCGCTCGTCGCGGCGCAGACCGACGTGATGGCGACCATTCAGCAGCTTGATCCGGTCTATGCCGACTTCACGCAATCCTCGTCCGAAGTGCTGCGCCTGCGCCGCGCGATGGAAGCGGGGCAGCTTGTCGCAACCGCCCCCGGCGAAGCGCAGGTGCATATGTTCTATGACGACGGCACCGAATACGATCATCCGGGCAAGCTGCTGTTCTCCGAAGCGACGGTGGATCAGTCCACGGGTCAGGTGACGCTGCGCGGCGAATTCCCGAACCCCGAGGGCAACCTGCTGCCGGGCCTTTACGTCCGCATCCGCATCGAACAGGCCGTCCGCAACGACGCGCTGGCGATCCCGCAGATGGCGGTGATCCGCAACCAGCAGGGCGATGCGCAGGTCTATGTCGTCAAGGACGGCGACACGGTCGAACTTCGCACCGTGACGCTGGGCCAGACCGTCAACGGCCGCTGGCTTGTCGATGACGGGCTGAATGCAGGCGAGCGCGTCGTCGTCGAAGGGGCGCAAAAGCTGTTCCCCGACGCAAAGGTCGTCCCCGAGGCGTGGCAGCAGGCCGCGCTGGCTGAATAACGGCAGGAATTCATGGCACAATTCTTCATCACTCGCCCGGTTCTTGCCTGGGTGATATCGATCTTCATCGTCATCGCGGGGCTTTTGTCGCTGCCGCAGATGCCGATCGCGCAATACCCGCAGGTGGCGCCGCCGCAGATCCAGATCTCGACGGTCTACACCGGCGCCACCCCGACCGAGATGTATCAGTCCGTCGCCCAGCCCATCGAGGAGGAGCTGAACGGCATTCAGGGCATCCAGTATTTCGAATCGACCTCGGACGTGTCCGGCTCGGTGTCGATCACCGCGACCTTCGCGCCGGGCACCGATGTGGGCACCGCGCAGGTGGACGTGCAGAACGCGGTCAGCCGGGTCGAACCCGTGCTGCCGCAATCGGTCGTCGATCAGGGCGTCACGGTCGAAGAGGCGGGCGCGGGCTTTCTGATGGTGGTCGCGCTGACCTCGTCCGACGGGACGATGGATGCGACCGCGTTGGGCGATTACATCAACCGCAACGTGGTCGGTGAAATCCGCCGGATCGACGGCGTTGGCCGCGCGCAGGTCTTCGCGTCCGAAGAAGCGATGCGCGTCTGGCTGGACCCGGACAAGCTGACGGGCCTGAACATGTCGCCCGCCGATGTGGCCTCGGCCATCCAGGCCCAGAATGCGCAGGTCGCGGCGGGCCAGATCGGTGCCGACCCGAACCCCATCGGCCAACAGCTGACCGCGACCGTTCTGGTCAAGGGCCAGCTGACCGAACCCGAAGAATTCGGCAACATCGTCCTGCGCGCCAACCCGGACGGCTCCACCGTCCGTCTGCGCGACGTCGCCACGGTCGAGATCGGGTCCGACAGCTACAACTTCGCCTCGCGCCTGAACGGCCTTCCCGCCGCCGGGATCGGGGTGCAGCTGTCCACCACCGGCAACGCCCTTGCCACATCCGAGGAAATCCAGGCCAAGATGGCCGAGCTTTCGGCGTTCTTCCCCGAGGGCGTCGAATACTCGATCCCCTACGACACCTCGCCTTTCGTCGCCAAATCCATCGAAAAGGTGATCCACACGCTGATCGAGGCGATGGTCCTCGTGTTCATCGTGATGTTCCTGTTCCTGCAGAACTTCCGCTATACCGTGATCCCGACCATCGTGGTGCCGATCGCGCTGGCGGGGACCATCGCGGTAATGCTGGTCGCGGGTTTCTCCATCAACGTGCTGACCATGTTCGCGATGGTTCTGGCCATCGGCATCCTTGTCGATGACGCCATCGTCGTGATCGAAAACGTGGAACGCATCATGGCGACCGAGGGGCTGCCCCCCAAGGAAGCCACGCAAAAAGCCATGGGCGAGATTTCGGGCGCGATCATCGGCATCACGCTGGTGCTGGCGGCGGTGTTCATCCCGATGGCCTTCTTCCCCGGATCGACCGGCATCATCTATCGCCAGTTCGCGCTGACGATGGTGGTCTCGATCCTGTTCTCGGCCTTCCTTGCATTGACGCTGACGCCCGCGCTGTGTGCGACGTTCCTGAAGCCGATCAAGGGCCATCACGAGAAGAAGGGCTTCTTCGGCTGGTTCAACCGCAAGTTCGACGCGGCGACGAACCGTTACAGCAACAGCGTGAAGATCCTGACGCGGCGCACCGGCCTCGTGATGCTGATCTATGTCGGCATCGTCGCGATCACCGGCTTGGGCTTCACCTCGCTGCCGACTTCGTTCCTTCCGAACGAGGATCAGGGCTTCATCATCTCTGACATCCAGACCCCGGCCACCGCCAGTTCGCAGCGGACCGATGCCGCGATCCGCCGGATCGAGGGCTATTACCAAGAGAACCCGGCGATCGAGAATATCTTCGCCATCCGCGGCTTCTCCTTCTCGGGTCAGGGGCCGAACGCGGGGCTTGCCTTCATCACCTTCACCGACTGGGCAGACCGTGACCAGACCGCGGACGAGATTGCGATGAACGCCAACATGACCCTGTTCGCGGAAAAGGACGCGCAGATCTTCTCGCTGTCGCCGCCGGCGATTCCGGGCTTCGGCACCTCGGGCGGGTTCACCTTCCGCCTTCAGGACCGGGGCGGGAACGGGCAGCAGGCGCTGAACGCGGCCGCGGCGCAACTGATGGAAGAAGCGCAGAAGGGCGGCATCGTCACCGGCCTGCGGACCGAAGGGATGCCCGCCGCCGCGCAGGTGTCGATCGTGATCGACCGCGACAAGGCCCAGACCTTCGGCGTCGCCTTCAGCGACATCAACCAGACCATCTCGGCCAACCTCGGCTCCACCTATGTCAACGACTTCCCGAACCAGGGGAAGATGCAGCGCGTGATCGTCCAGGCGCAGCAGGACAGCCGGATGCAGGCCGAGGACATCCTGAATCTGACCGTGCGCAATTCGAATGGCGGGATGGTCCCCTTCTCGTCCTTCGCGACGGTGGAATGGGAACAGGGGGCGAGCCAGGTCGTCGGCTATAATGGCTATCAGGCGGTGCGGATCGCGGGTCAGGCGATGCCCGGCTATTCCTCCGGTGCTGCCGTGGCAGAGATGGAGCGGCTGGCCGCACAGCTTCCGCAGGGCTTCGCCTATGAATGGACCGGCCAGACGCTGGAGGAGATTTCCTCGGGCAACACCTCGACCATCCTGTTCGCGATGTCGGTCCTGTTCATCTTCCTGCTGCTGTCGGGGCTTTACGAAAGCTGGTCGATCCCGCTTTCGGTGATGCTGGTCGTGCCGCTGGGCGTCATCGGCTGTATCGCGGCGGTGATGCTGCGCGACATGCCGAACGACGTGTATTTCAAGGTGGGGTTGATCGCGATCATCGGCCTTTCGGCGAAGAACGCGATTCTGATCGTGGAATTCGCCAAGGACCTGCGCGAACAGGGCATGACCCTGATCGAAGCGGCGGTCGAGGCGGCAAAGCTGCGCTTCCGCCCGATCCTGATGACCTCGATGGCGTTCACGCTGGGCGTGGTGCCGCTGGCCATCGCCACGGGCGCGTCGGCCGCTTCGCAGAACGCGATCGGGACCGGGGTGATCGGGGGGATGATCTCGGCCACGATCCTTGCGATCTTCTTCGTGCCGGTGTTCTTCGTCTTCGTGCTGAACATCTTCAGCAAGCTGCGCCGCAAGGCATGACATGAAAAGGGCGCCCCACGGGGCGCCCTTCTTCAATGCGGCAGGTGCGTCACGATGCTGATACGGACCCCGCCGGGATCGAACACCTGTTCGACGGACGCATCAAGCTGCTGGCCCAGCGCCTGCTCCAGCAGGATCGAGCCGAAGCCGCGCCGCGTCGGCGGCACCACGATCGGCCCTCCGCTTTCCTGCCAATCGAAATGCAGCACATTGCCGTTCTCCAGCCGCCATTGCGCCGCGACCTTGCCGGAGGCCACCGACAGGCTGCCGTATTTCGCGGCATTGGTCGTCATCTCGTGGATGGCCAAGGCCAGCGGCAGGGCGGTATCGGCAGGCAGATAGATGTCCGGCCCCTCCAGCGTCACCCGGCGCGCATCGGCATAGGCGGCAAGCTCGCTCAGCACGACCTGACGAAGCCCGATGCCCGACCAGTTGTTGTCGGTCAGCAGCGTGTGGCTTGATGCCAGCGACCGGATACGGCGGCGGATGCTTTGCGCGAAATCCTCCATCCCGTCCGAGGTGCGCAGCGTGAAGTTGATGATCGACTGCACCGACGCCAGCGAATTCTTCACCCGGTGGTGCAATTCGCGCATCACCAGCGCCTGCTGCCGTTCGGCGGCGCGCCGATCGGTCACGTCGAACAGCACGCCATAGGCGGCATCGCCCTTCCCCGAGGTCAGATCGCAGATCATCATGATGCTGCGGACATCGCCCGTTGGCAGCGGCAGCGCGAAATCCGTCTCCAGCCGGGTGCGGCCCTTCGCCGCATCGTCCAGCACATCCCGCAATGCGCCCCGCTCCGGCCCATCGACCAGCGCGATCAACGCCGCCATGGATTGCGGCGCGGCGCGCAGGATGTCTCGGGCACGGGCGTCCAGCACCAGCGCATCGCGGCAGGCGCACCATTCGAAGGTGCCAAGCCCCGCGATTTCCAGCGCCGCATCCAGACGGGCGCGGCTCTGGTCAAGCTGGGTTTCGGCATCGCGCAGCGCGCCCCGCTCCTTCGCCTCGCGCAGCGCGCGCGACACGCAGGGGCCAAGCCGCTGAAGCCGGGTCTTCAGGACGTAGTCGGTCGCGCCATCCTTCAACGCCTCGACCGCGATCTCCTCGCCCAGCGTGGCCGAGACGAAAATGAACGGCAAATCCGGCCGGGCGACCCGCGCCAGTTTCAGCGCCGACATGCCGTCGAAGGTCGGCAGGGTATAGTCCGCAAGGATCAGGTCATAATCGCCATCCAGCGCGGCGGCGAAATCCTCGCGCGTCCAGACGCGGTGCAGATCGTGCGTGATACCGCCCCGCCGCAGATGTTCCGCAACGAGGTCCGCATCGAGCGCGCTGTCTTCCAGCAGCAGAATGGAGGCCTTGCCCGTCACGCCTCGGTGATCCGCATCGGCTGGTTGCGCGGACGCGGGGGATGCGGCTCGTTCAGGATGGCCCAGAACATGCCGACCTCCTGGATCGCCTTGAAGAATTCCTTGAAATCGACGGGTTTCACGACGAAGGCGTTCACCCCAAGCTCATAGCTGCGGACAAGATCCCGTTCTTCCTTGGATGCGGTCAGCATCACGACCGGGATGTGGCGCAGATCGGCATCGCCCTTGATCTTCTCCAGCACCTGAAGCCCGTCCACCTTGGGCAGCTTCAGGTCCAGCAGCACCACTGCCGGATCGACAGGGGGGCGGCCCGAATGCGGGCCGCGATACAGCAGCCAGTCCAGTGCCTCGGCCCCGTCGCGAGCGGTCACCACCTCGTTCGCAAGCTGGCTTCGGTCCAGCGCGGCAAGGGTCAGTTCCAGATCCTTGGGATTGTCTTCGACAAGCAGGATCGGCTTCAATTCTGCCATGTCTTCTCCTTCACCGGGTCGGGCAATGCGAAATGGAAGGTCGCACCTTTTCCCAGTGCGCCTTCCGCCCATGTTCGTCCGCCGTGACGTTCCACGATCCGGCGCACGTTGGCAAGCCCGATCCCGCTGCCTTCGTAATCCTCCATGCGGTGCAAACGCTGGAAAACCCCGAACAGTTTCTCCACATAAGCCATGTCGAAGCCCACCCCGTCATCGGCGACGGACCAGACCGTCTCTCCTGTCCCGCGGGTCGAGGTGATCGTGATCGAGGCAGGGTCCTTGCCGCGCGTATATTTGATCGCGTTGCTCAGCAGGTTCTGCCAGACCGACCGCAGGAAGGACGCATCCCCCACGCCCGGATGCAGGTCCGCCACATGCCATTCTATCCTGCGCCCTTCGGTTTCCGGGCGCAGCATCCGCCGCACCTCGGCCACCAGCTTGTTCATGTCGATCGGCAGCGGCGTCAGCACCGCCCGCCCCATCTGCGAGAAGTTCAGAAGATCGTCCACCAGACGCCCCGCCGAAAACGCGCTTTCGATGATCGTGTCCAGATACCGCCGCCCGCGCGCATCCAGCCCGTTCTCCTCCTCGCGCAGCAATTCGGCATAGCCGACGATGTGGCGGAACGGCGCGCGCAGATCGTGGCTGACGGAATAGGAGAACGCCTCCAGTTCCTTGTTCGAGCGGCGGAGTTCCTCGGTCAGTTCCGCCATTTCCTCGGCCTTGCGCATGACGATGCCGGTGACGGCGCCTTGCAGGCTGCGGACGGTTTCCATCTGGGCGGGGGTCCACGGCTCGGCCCGCTGATGGACCAGTTCGCGCCACGCGGCAAAGGATTCGCGCGGGTTGATGCTGCCCGTTTCCTTCCTCGGATCGCCGCCCCAACTGACGGTCTGCACCACCTCGGGCCGGAACCACAGCATATAGGACGCATGAAGCTGCGAGATGGTCATGCCCATGACGCCGCTGGCCACCTCGGCGAATGTTTCGGCACCCGGCATATGCGTGGCCAGCGCGTTGGTCTGGAACAGCGCATCATGCGGCTGCGTGCGGTTCAGCCAGTCCGTGATGGCAAGCACCTGATCCTCGGTCGGGGTCGCACCAAGCAGATGGCATCGCCCATCGAAGATCAGCGCCGCCCCCTTTGCATCGGTCAGTTCCAGCACGTCGTCGGCATGGCGCGTCAGACCGTCGATGAAACGCGGCTCGGCGGCCATATACGACAGCAGCCGCGCCTCGACCGCATGGAGGGCGACCCGCTCCGCCGCCTCGGCGCTGCGGGTGCGCGCGCCGATCAGCATCGCCGCGATCTGGCCAAGAAAGTCGCAGGCATTGCGCACATGGATCGGCACCCGCTTGGGCAGCGCGTTGTGGCAGGCGATCAGGCCCCAAAGCCGCCCCTCGTCCAGAATCGAGATCGACATCGACGCCGCCGTTCCCATGTTCCGCATGTATTGCGCATGCACGGGCGATACGCTGCGAAGCACCGAATGGCTCAGGTCCAGAGGGTCCGCCGGCAGGATCGGAACCGGCTCGTATCCCGCATCCGGGATCAGGCGCAGACGGTTCAGACGGTAGAGTTCACGCGCCTGTGCCGGAATGTCCGCCGCCGGAAACCGCAGGTTCATATAGGAGGGCAGCGCCCCGTTCCCCTCCTCGGCGATGACGATGCCGTTCCAGTCCTCGTCGAAACGATAGACGAGGACGCGGTCGAAATCGGTCAGCTCCCGGACCTGCTGGGCGATGGACGCGGCCAGCGCCGGAACGTCCGCCACGGCCTGAAGCGCCTCGACCCCGCGCCGGATGCGGGGGTGCAGCACGTCCAGCGATCCGGCACCCGCGTGCGATACCTCGAATTCCACGATGATCAGATCGGGCAGTCGATGCGCCACGACAGCCCATGTCTGCCCGCCCGATTCCAGCGTGCACAGGGTCGCCGTGCCGTCGCTGGGCAGATCACCGCGCAGCGCCTCGGCCAGACCGCCCATCCCGGGAAGCTCGGTCAGCACCCGGCCCAGAACATCCCCGGCCACGATCCACGCCACATTCCCGCTGGCCTGCACGATTTCAAGACCATCCGGACGGATCGCCAGAAGCACGCCATGCGGCTGGATCGACCCCGGAATATGGATGGGTTCGGCGGCGCAGCCACCCAGGTCGGATCGGTCATCCGTAAAGTCGTTCACGTCGGGCGCCTTTTCTTTGGATGCACAACCCAGAGGAACCGGGAAGCGTGTGAGATCGTTCCCATATGGCCGTGACCAACGGACATGTTCAGGACGTCAGGGGCGGCGCACGGGCAGGACTTCCGGGGGGAAGGTCCGGCCCGTGTCGTCATTCAATTGCGCAGCTTGATCTGCCGCATCTTCAGCCCGTCCGAGGCATCGTCATTCGTCAGTCCGACCAGATAGCGCCCGGTTGCCAGTTCGGCCACGAATTCCGCCGATGCGAGCGAGCCGCTGCTGATCTCCTCCTGAACCAGCTCCCCGGTCTCGGTGAACAGGCGCAGGGTGAAGGAACTGGTGACGCTGACGCCTTCGATCGTGACGGGGCCTTCGGCGGTCACATCGAACGCGGTCCAAAGCGTCCGGGCGCGGTCCAGCGTCTTGCTTTCCAGCGCAGTCTCCAGCGTGCCCAGCTCCTCGATCGCCGCGCCGTCGCCGGCTTCGGGAATCCGCACGCCCTGCGCGACCTCGGCCCCCGAGGCGCTTTCGGCCGACACTTCCAGCGTGAAGCTGCCCGACCCTTCGCTATAGGGCGCGACGGTCACGCAATATTCGCCCGGCTCGAAGCTTTCGGCGATGCGGCTGTCGGTGCCGGGCATTTCGGCATGGTCATCGTTTTCGAACAGCAGCGCGCCCGAGGCGTCGCGCACGGTCAGGAAGGTGTCGATCTCGGCGCTGCCCGCATCGATGCGCAGGCCGACCGGGGCATCCACGCCGACGCGATAGGATTGCGAGCCGCTGCTGCCGATGGTGCCGGTCACGCTCTGCGTCTCGCCACCGGCGATGCCTTCGGCCAGCACCGGCGTCAGGTTCGGGTCGGCGCAGGTCGCGGCGATGGCTTCGTTTTCCGCCGCCAGCGGATCGGGCGGCAGACCGGGCGAGGCCAGGACGATCACCATCGCATCGCTGGTCGGCTCTCCGCCCAGAAGGCGCGACTGGGCACAATAGGTGCCGGGCTGAAGCGTGGTGCCGATCTGCGCATCCAGATCGCCCGCCCCGTCATCGTCCCAGGAAATCAGGCTGCCATCGGCGGCATAAAGCGCCAGCACCGTGTCGATCCCGCGGCCCAGCGTCTGAAGCGTCAGCTCCGTCGGCTCGGTCACTTCGAATTCCACATAGGCGGGTTCGGACCGCACCGGGCGCGTCACCAGCGTCACCTCGGCAAAGTCGGGCGACAGGGCGGTGGGCAGCTTTTGCGTCAGCGCGATGGGCTGGCCGCAGGCACCGGCGTCCTGGGCAAAGGCAGGCGCGGCAAGAAGGGCGGGGAAAATGCAGCTTGAAAGGAGCTTGGTTCTGAACACGGCGGAGTCCTTCGCAGGATACGGGTCTGCCTGTTCGATGCCCCAGATCGCAATGAATTGAAAGGAAAGACTGCCTCCAATCGCAATTCAGCGCGTCAGCTTGCCGCCATCCAGCCGCCGCAACGACAGGTCCAGCTGCGCCTCGGCCTCCTTCACCCGGCGGACGGCATCGCGCAGCCAGTCGATATGCGCGCCCGCCGCATTGGCCGCACGTTCCGGCTTTCCCGCAAGGATCGCGGCGGCGATGGCGCGGTGCTGATCGCGCAGCGCATCGCGCGCTTTCGGCAGCGTGAAAAGCTGCGCGCGGTTGCCCATGACATCGGATCGCAGCTTGCCCGACAGCGCCCGCATGATCTGAAGCAGAACGACATTGTGCGACGCCTCGTAGATCGCCATGTGCAGGTCGGCATCCGCTTCGGCCTCCTGCACCGGATCGCCCGCGTCATGCGCCGCGTCGATGGCGGTCAGGCAGCCCTCGATGATACCGCGGTCCACCTCGTTCGCGCGCATCGCCGCCATCCGCGCCGCGCTTTGTTCGATGATGGCGCGGAACTCCAGATAATCGTCCGCCACCTCGGCCCGCGAGGCCAGAAGCGCCACCAGCGGGTCCGCGATCAGCGCCGCCCCCAGCCGCGCCACCGCGATCCCCCGGCCGGACGGCTCCAGCAGCCCCCGCGCCTCCAGATCCTTCAGCCCATCGCGCAGGGTCGGACGCGAAACCCCCAGCCGCAGGGCCAGCTCGCGCTCGGGCAGCAGCATCTCTCCGGGGCGAAGCGTGCCTTCGAGGATCAGCCCCTCGATATGGCGGGCAACCGCTTCGGCGGCGCGTTCGGTCTTGGGCGTGTCGGTCATCGGGGCATCCGTCTGTCTGCCATCCTTCTGCCTCGGGTCCGGGGAAATTACCAGTTGCCAGATTCGGTCAAATGATCTTACCAATTAAGAGCGACGAGGGGAGACGTCGCCTTATACGGGAGGAGAACGGATGACCTGGTCGCAGGTATATGACCCGCTTGGCAGCATGACGTGGTCCACGTTGCTGGCCGCGTTGCCAATCATCGTGCTGCTGGGCGGCATCGGGATTTTCCACATGAAGGCGCATGTCGCCGCGCTGGCCGGGCTGATCGTGGCGCTGGCGGTGGCGGTGATCGGCTTCGGGATGCCGACGCATATGGCGGGGGCGACCGCCGCCTATGGCGCGGCTTATGGGCTGCTGCCGATCGGCTGGATCATCCTGAACGTCATCTTCCTGTATCGGATGACCGAAAAGTCGGGGCAGTTTTCCATCCTGCGCGATTCCATCGCCGGGTTGACGCCGGACCGCCGACTCCAGCTTCTGTTCATCGCCTTTTCCTTCGGCGCCTTCTTCGAGGGTGCGGCCGGTTTCGGCACCCCCGTCGCGGTGACGGCGGCGATGCTGATGGGTCTGGGCTTCGCGCCCCTGCCCGCCGCGGGCCTGTCGCTGATCGCCAACACCGCCCCCGTCGCCTATGGCGCGCTGGGCACGCCGGTGATCGCGCTGGCCGCCGTTACCGGGCTGGACCTTCTGGAGCTTTCGGCGATGATCGGGCGGCAGCTGCCGTTCTTTTCCGTCATCGTGCCGTTCTGGCTGATCTGGGCCTTCGCCGGTCGCCGCGGCATGTGGGAGGTGTGGCCTGCGCTTCTGGTCGCGGGGCTCGCCTTCGCCATCCCGCAATATCTGGTGTCGAACTTCCACGGGCCGTGGCTGGTCGACATCGTGGCCGCGATCTGTTCGATGGCCGCGCTGGCCGGGTTCCTGCGCGTCTGGCAGCCCGCCCGCATCTGGACCTCGACCAAGCTGGGGGGCGGAGACGATGCGCCCGCCGTCGCGCCGAAACATTCCCATTCGGGCGCGACCGTGTTCCGCGCGTGGCTGCCGTGGATCATCCTGTCGGTCTTCGTCTTCATCTGGGGGATGCCCTCGTCCAAGGCGGCGCTGGATGCGCTGTGGGTCTGGCGGCTGGAAGTTCCGGGGCTGCACAATCTGGTCATGAAGGTGCCGCCCGTGGTGCCCGAGGCGCATCCCGAGGCCGCGATCTATTCGCTGAACCTGCTGTCGGCGACCGGCACGGCGATCCTTCTTTCGGCCATCATCGGCGGGCTGGTGCTGAAATTCTCGCCCGGTGCCTTGGTGCGGGAATATTTCAGCACGTTCTGGGTGGTCCGCTTCTCGCTCATCACCATCGCGGCGATGTTGGCGCTGGGCTATGTCACCCGCTACTCCGGCACGGATGCCACGATGGGTCTGGCCTTTGCGCAGACGGGGTGGATCTATCCCTTCTTCGGCACGCTTCTGGGCTGGCTGGGCGTCGCGCTGACGGGATCGGACACGGCGTCGAACGTGCTGTTCGGCGGATTGCAGAAGACCACGGCGGAACAGTTGGGCCTGAACCCGGTTCTCATGGCCTCGGCCAACTCGTCCGGTGGGGTGATGGGCAAGATGATCGACGCGCAATCCATCGTCGTCGCCTCGACCGCGACCAACTGGTATGGGCATGAAAGCCAGATCCTGCGCTATGTCTTCATGCACTCGATCGTGCTGGCCAGCCTCGTCGGCCTTCTGGTGATGGCGCAGGCGTATCTGTGGCCCTTCACGCTGCTGGTGCCGTAATGTCCACGATCCTGATGCCCGAACCAGACGGTGGCATCCTCGCGCGGCGGGGAGAGATCGTCGCCGCGCTGACCGCCGCTCTGCCGGAAGGCGCGGTCATCCACGATCCGGCGGAAACGCGGGCCTATGAATGCGACGCGCTGACCGCCTATCGCTGCCCGCCGCTGGCCGTGGTGCTTCCCCGCACGACCGAGGAGGTCGCCGCCGCCATGCGCGTCTGCCACGGCTTCGGCGTGCCGGTCGTGCCGCGCGGGGCGGGCACGTCGCTGGCGGGCGGCGCGCTGCCCACCGCCGACAGCGTCATCATCGCCACCCTGCGCCTGACGGGCGTGCTGGAGATCGACACCCGCAACCGCTTCATCCGCGTGCAGACTGGGGTGACGAACCTGTCCGTCAGCGCCGAACTGGAGCCGGAGGGGTTCTTCTATGCCCCCGATCCGTCCTCGCAGCTTGCCTGCACCATCGCGGGCAATATAGCGATGAATTCGGGCGGGGCGCATTGCCTGAAATACGGCGTCACGACCAACAACCTTCTGGGCGCACGCATGGTGTTAACCGATGGCACCATCGTTGATCTGGGCGGGCCGGAGATGGGGCCGATGGGGCTGGACCTGATGGGCCTGATCTGCGGGTCCGAAGGCCAGCTTGGCATCGTGACCGAAGCGACGCTGCGCATCCTGCCCTGCCCCGAAGGCGCGCTGCCGATGCTGATCGGCTTCGACAGTGCCGAAGTGGCGGGCGAATGCGTCGCCAGCATCATCCGCGCGGGGGTGATCCCGGTCGCCATCGAATACATGGACGATGTCTGCCTGCGCGAAGTCGAACGCTTTGCCCGCGCCGGATACCCCGATTGCCAGGCCGTCCTGATCGTCGAGGTCGAGGGTTCCCCGGCCGAGATCGAGGATCAGACCGCCCGCATCCGCGCCATCGCGGAAAAGCTGAACCCCGTGGAATTTCGCGTCAGCCGCAACGCGGATGAATCGCTCGCGATCTGGAAGGGGCGCAAGTCGGCTTTCGGCGCGATGGGTCAGATCGGCGATTATCTGTGTCTGGACGGCACGGTTCCGGTGTCGAAACTGCCGTTCACGCTGCGCCGGATCGGAGAGCTGTCGCAGGAACACGGTCTGAAGGTCGCCAACGTCTTTCATGCCGGCGACGGCAACATGCACCCGCTGATCCTGTTCAACGCCAACAAGCCCGGCGATCTGGAACGCGCCGAGGCTTTCGGCGCCGACGTGCTGCGCCTTTGTGTCGAGGTCGGCGGCTGCCTGACGGGCGAGCATGGCGTCGGGATCGAAAAGCGCGACCTGATGGGCGTGCAATACGCACCCGAAGATCTGGCGATCCAGATGCAGGTGAAGGACGTGTTCGACCCCGGCTGGCTTCTGAACCCCGCCAAGGTCTTTCCGCTGGAGGCGAGCCGCGCGCATCGAAGCGGGGGATGACGGAACAGGACCTCGCCGAAGCCATCGCCACGGCCCATGACACAAGAACCGCCCTGTTCATCGAAGGGGGCGGCACGCGAAGCCATGGCACCGGCACGCTGTCCACCCGCGCCCATTCCGGCATCGTCACCTACGAGCCCGGCGCGCTGACCCTGATCGCCCGGGCAGGCACCCCGATGGAGGAGATCGAGGCGGTTCTGGCCAGCGAAGGGCAGATGCTGGCATTCGAGCCGATGGACCATCGCCGCGTCCTTGGCACCAATGGCACGCCGACCATTGGCGGCGTGGTGGCCGCCAACGTCTCGGGGCCACGGCGCGTGCTGGCGGGGGCCTGCCGCGACCATCTGCTGGGCCTGCGTTTCATCGACGGGCGCGGGCGCATCCTGAAAAACGGCGGGCGGGTGATGAAGAACGTCACCGGGCTGGACCTCGGCAAGCTGCTTTGCGGATCGCATGGCACGCTGGGCGTCATCACCGAGGTTGCGCTGAAAACCCTGCCCCGGCCGGAGACGATGACGACGCTGGCCTTTCAGGCGACAGTGTCGCAGGCGGTGGACCTGTTCTGCACCGCGCTTGGCACCCCGTTCGAAGTGTCGGGCGCGGCATGGCTGGACGGCACGGCCTATCTGCGGATCGAGGGGTTGGAGGCGCAGGTCGCCTATCGCGCCGAACGGCTGTCGGCGCTGCTGCCGGGGGCCGAACCTGCCGCCCCCGACTGGGACGCGATCCGTGATGCCGCCAGCTTCACCGGTCCGCTCTGGCGCATCCTGTGCAAGCCGACCGACGCCCCGGCGATCTGTGCAAAGCTGGGGGGCCGCGTCGCGCTGGACTGGGCGGGCGGGTTGATCTGGTATCAGGGGGATGCCGATGTGCGCGCCATCACTCGCCATTCGATGCAGGTCGGCGGCCCACTTCCCACCGCGCCCGGCACCGAGATCCTTGTGCGCAACCTGCGCCGCCAGTTCGACCCGGCGGGCATCCTGAACCCCGGCCTGATGGGGGGCTGACATGCAGACCAATTTCACCGAAACCCAGCTTGCCGACCCGGACACCGCGCGGTCGAACCAGATCTTGCGGTCCTGCGTCCATTGCGGCTTCTGCACCGCCACCTGCCCCACCTACAAGGTGCTGGGGGATGAACTCGACAGCCCGCGGGGGCGCATCTACCTGATCAAGGACATGCTGGAGAACGACCGTGTTCCGGATGCCAAGACGGTGAAGCATCTGGATCGCTGCCTGTCCTGCCTGTCCTGCATGACGACCTGCCCGTCCGGCGTGCATTACATGCACTTGATCGACCACGCCCGCGCCTATATCGAGGCGAACTATCGCCGCCCGTGGCACGATCACGCGCTGCGGTGGGTGCTGGCGCAGGTCCTGCCCTATCCGGGGCGGTTCCGGGCGGCGCTCGCGCTGGCGCAGGTGGGGCGTCCATTTGCACGGCTGATGCCGGATGCGCGGCTGCGCGCGATGCTGGCGATGGCCCCGCGCCGCCTGCCCAAACCGGGCGATGACAGCCCCCGCACGATCCCCGCCGCCGCGCCGACGAAACGTGTCGCACTGCTGACCGGCTGTGCCCAGCGCGCGCTGAACCCGGACATCAACGCCGCGACCATCCGCCTGCTGACCCGCCACAGGGCCGAAGTCGTGATCGTGGACGGCGTCGGCTGCTGCGGTGCGCTGACCCATCACATGGGCAAGACCGACAAGAGCCACGCGATGGCCGAGGCGAACATCCGTGCGCTGATGCCCGAGCTGGACCGGCTGGATGCGCTGGTCATCAACACCTCGGGCTGCGGGACGACGGTGAAGGATTACGGCCACATCTTTCGCGATCATCCGCTGGCCGAAGCGGCGGCCCGCGTGTCGGCCATCGCCAAGGACATCACCGAGGTCATGTCGGGCATTGGCCTGACGGATGCCACGCACGCCCCGCCGCTGCGCGTCGCCTATCATTCGGCCTGTTCGCTGCAACATGGCCAGCAGGTGCGCGCCGCGCCGAAGGATCTGCTGAAGGCCGCGGGCTTCACGGTGGTGGAGCCGAAGGACAGCCATATCTGCTGCGGATCGGCAGGCACCTACAACCTGATGCAGCCCGAGATTTCCGGCCAGCTGAAGGCCGCCAAGGTCGCCGCGTTGGAAGCGACAGCGCCTGAGGTCATCAGCGCCGGGAATATCGGCTGCATGATGCAGATCGGGTCGGGCACGGGCATTCCGGTCGTCCATACGGCGGAACTTCTGGACTGGGCGACCGGGGGGCCTAGGCCGGGGGCGCTAGGCTAAGGCGCAGCGGGCCGTCGGCTTCCTGCCCGATCAGGATGGTCGCGCCGGTCGCCCGCGCCAGCCGCGCCAACAACGGGTCTTGCGGCAGGATGCCGGGATGGTCGATCACCACCAGATCGGGCCGCATCAGCGCGGCGCGCGTCATCTCGACCGCCAGCCTTTCGGTATGGGACAGGCCCCGCCCGCCTTCGGCCACGCGCGACCGGGTGGACCCCATCCGGTCCAGCAGCCCGGACAGCCCGAATTGCCGCGCCGCCTTGCGGATCGCATGTGGATGCGGGCGCGGGTCCACCCCCATCGTCAGGGCGCGGCGCAGGCTGCCGCGCAGGATCATCGCCCTGTCCGAGATATAGGCGATGCGCGGCAGTTTCCCCGGCGGCAGACCGTAATTCACCCCCATCGCGCCACCCTGCGCGGCGGCGCTGCGAAGCGCGGGTCCGGGCGATGCCCCGCTGACCACCGCCAGCGCCCCCGGCGGCACCGACCCCAAACCCTCCAGCGCCAGAGATACCGCGCCGGATGCTTGCGCCCGCCGGGCCTTCGACGGCAGCGACAAAAGCGAAATGCAGCGTTCGCGCGCGATGCGCCATGCGCACCAACGATCCCAGACCCCGGCCAGATCGCCCAAGGGAAACATCAGGATCGACAGGGTGGCCAGCATCGCCGCAACCTCGGCGGCTGGCACGCCCATGCGGGCGGCGGAGCCGAGCACGGCAACCCCCGCCAGCGCCGCGCCCATCGCCGGCAACGCGCGCAGCAGCCCGGCGCGGGCGGCGCGGGATGCGGCCTCGGCCTCCAGCGCGCGGCTGGCGCCCGCAAGACGATCGAGTTCCTGCGCCGTGCGGCCCGCAAGGTCCAGCTGCGGTGCAAGCGCGATGCGTTCCATCATGTCGCCCGCGATGGCCGCGCGACGACGGCGCAATCCGCGATGGCGATCCGCAAGGCCCAAGGCCACGGCCGCCGTCACGACCACCGCCAGCAGCAGCGGCAGCAAGGCAACGGGGGCAAGACGCGGGCTGACCAGCCAGATCGCGATGATCGCCCCCGGCAGGACCGCGACCGCCGCAAGGCCGCGGGTGACGCCCATTGCCACCCAGCCCTTGGCCGCCGACAGATCGCCCACAAAGCGCATGGACAGCATCCCAAGCCGGCGGCCCTGCAACGTCTCGGCATCCATCCCGGCGATGTGGCGGTAAAGCACCCGGCGCAGGTCCGCGACATACCGCTGGCCCAGCCGTTCGGCCTGCACCCGCGCGGCAAGGTGCAGCAGCGCCCCCGCGATACCCCCTGCGGCCAGCGTGACCAGAACCTCGGGCCCCGGCCCTATCCCGCCATGCAGCGCAGAAAACGCAGCGCGGGTGCCGAAGGCGACGGCCCCGAGGCTCGCCGCCTGTGCGATCCCCAGCAGGATCACGAAGACGAGGGCCGAACAGCGGCCCCCGTCCGTGATGCGCGGCAGCGGTGTCATGCCGCCACTGCCACGCTCAGCCCCAGAATGTCGGTCACCTGCGCCGGATCGGTCAGGTCCTGCCGCGACAGCAGCGGAATGCCTGTCGCGCGCTCCGCCTCGGCCCGGCCCAGCGGCGACAGCGTGACCATCCCCGAGATGGCGAAGGGGCGCAGGCCGAAGGTCTTCAGCAGTTCCACCCCGCCATAGGCGCCCAGCGCGTCGGGCGCGGCAAACAGGATGCCATCCATCCGGTCGCGAATGGTCGAAGATTGCAGGATCGCCGCCGTTTCGGCCTGAAAGACGCCGTCGGCAATCTCGACCACCACGACCTCGGCCCCATGGGCGGCGGCGTTGCCGACCAGCGTGGCGAAACCCTGTTCGATCCGGCCCATCGGCATGCAATAGGTGGTGGGCATCCCGGCATCGGTGAAATCGGTGGCCGGCACGCCCGCATCCTCGAAGGCGTTGAAGTCGCCAAAGGCGCCGGTGCCGGTCGCCTTCACCCCCGCGACACGCAGGCCGGCACGGGTCAGACCATGGGCAAGGCTGACCGCGGCGGTCGTCTTGCCCGCGTTCATCGAGGCGCCGAACACGCCCAGAACCGTCACATGATCCGGGATCGTCGCCTCGGGCAGCGCATAGCGGGCGACGTTCAGCACCCGGCCCGCGCCATCGGCCACCAGACCCAGCACGCGCAGCTTCGTCGGCGGCGCCATCCGGGCATGGGCGTGTTTCATGCTGCCGACGATGCCGCCGCCTGCCAGCAGGTCAGACATCTCGGCCAGTTCGGCGCGGCCCTCGAACTGGTCGGGGGCATAACGGTCGCCAAGGCACAGCACCACACGGTCGCCGAAATAGCTTTCCGAGTTGCGGCGGTCGGCCAGTTGGATTTTGCGGTGCTGACCCAGGGCGGCGATCTCGCACAGGACCAGATCGCCGGGAATTGCGCCCGACAGATCGGGCTGAAGCAGCACCGCATCCGATTGTGCGACGCGGCGGGTGGTGAAGGCCCATTTCAGGCCATTGCGGTTCAGGACATGGGCTCCGGTCATTTTGCAAGCTCCTCCGTTGCGTTTGCACGGGGAAGACGAGAGGCCTGCCGGATTATTCCTATGTCATGAAAACTTCACGCAAAAACCGAGGCTTTGCCGAAATGGTCCACCAGAAGGTAATAGACGACCGCGCGATACTTGTTGCGATTGGACCGGCCATAACGCTCGATCACGGCGTCGATGCCCTCGGCCAGCGCGGGGCTGTCGGCAAGGCCCAGCTTCTTCATCAGGAAGTTGCGGCGAATACGCTCCAGCTCCTCGGGGTCCGAGGCGGCGACGGTCTCGGCGTCGTCGGAATAGATCGCCGGGCCGCAACCGATCACGACCTTCTTCAACAGGTCCGGGTCGGCAGTCACCCCGCATTTGTCGGAAAGGTCGGCCGCGTATTTCGCAATCAGCGCGTCGCGCTTGCTCATAATGTCCTCCTTGATGAAACGTCCGGCGAGGGTAGGCCCCCACCGGACATTCACAAAGAGATTTCTTAGTAGCGGTAATGCTCTGCCTTGAACGGACCTTCGGGCGTCACGCCGATATAGTCGGCCTGATCCTTGGACAGCGTGGTCAGTTTCACGCCGATCTTTTTCAGGTGCAGGCGGGCGACTTTTTCATCCAGCTGTTTCGGCAGGATATAGACGCCGGGCCGGTATTCGTCGCCCTTGGTCCAAAGTTCGATCTGCGCCAGAGTCTGGTTGGTGAAGCTGGCAGACATCACGAAGCTGGGATGGCCGGTCGCATTGCCGAGGTTCAGAAGACGACCTTCGGACAGCAGGATGATCCGCGCGCCCGAGGGCATCTCGATCATGTCCACCTGGTCCTTGATGTTGGTCCATTTGTGGTTCTTCAGCGCGGCGACCTGAATTTCGTTGTCGAAATGGCCGATATTGCCGACGATGGCCATGTCCTTCATCGCGCGCATATGCTCGATGCGGATCACGTCCTTGTTGCCGGTGGTGGTGATGAAGATGTCGGCGCTGTCCACGACGTCTTCCAGCAGCACGACCTCGAACCCGTCCATCGCGGCTTGCAGCGCGCAGATCGGATCGACCTCGGTCACCTTCACGCGCGCGCCTGCGCCCTGCAGCGAGGC
The DNA here is from genome assembly GCF_004959935.1 of Falsirhodobacter xinxiangensis. Lineage (GTDB taxonomy): Bacteria > Pseudomonadota > Alphaproteobacteria > Rhodobacterales > Rhodobacteraceae > Falsirhodobacter > Falsirhodobacter xinxiangensis. Next base: position 55,437 of record NZ_SMYN01000003.1, read on the forward strand.
CGCCGAGCCCTTGCCCACGTCGCCATAGCCGCAAACGACCGCGACCTTGCCCGCCATCATCGTGTCGGTCGCGCGGCGGATGCCGTCCACCAGCGATTCCTTGCAACCGTATTTGTTGTCGAATTTCGACTTGGTCACGCTGTCGTTCACGTTGATCGCCGGGAAGGGCAGCAGACCCTTCTTGTGCAGATCATACAGACGGTGCACGCCGGTCGTCGTCTCCTCGGACACGCCTTTCAGCAGGTCGCGCTGTTTGGTGAACCAGCCCGGGGATGCCGCCAGACGCTTGCGAATCTGCGCGAACAGGATCACTTCCTCTTCCGACGTCGGCACGTCGAGGATCTGCGTCTCGCCCGCTTCGACCCGCGCGCCCATCAGGATATACATCGTGGCGTCGCCGCCATCGTCCAGGATCAGGTTCGCGCCATCCGCGAAATCGAAGATGCGGTCGGTATAGGTCCAGTATTCCTCCAACGTCTCGCCCTTGACGGCAAACACCGGAACGCCCGCTTCGGCGATCGCCGCTGCTGCGTGATCCTGGGTCGAGAAGATGTTGCACGACGCCCAGCGCACTTCGGCACCAAGGGCGACCAGCGTTTCGATCAGAACGCCGGTCTGGATCGTCATGTGCAGGCTGCCCGCGATGCGCGCGCCTTTCAGCGGTTGCGCCGCGCCGTATTCCTCGCGCAGCGCCATCAGGCCCGGCATTTCGGTTTCGGCGATGGTCAGTTCCTTGCGGCCGAAAGCGGCGAGGTTGATGTCCTTGACGACGTAGTCGGCCATGTCACGCTCCGTTTTGTTCGGGTGAGGCATAGCATCCGGGGACCCGCGCGGCAATCAGAGGTCGATGCCAAGCGCCTGCATATGTCCTGCGGCGCTGTCCCCCTCGGTCCATCCGGTGCCCGAGCCGACGACGCAGTTGACCCCATCCGCGCGGACATAGCTAACGGTCCATGTGCCAAACTCGTCCGAGGCCCAGAAACGGAAGCTGGTGCCGTTGGGATTCATGGCGGCAAGCATGACTTCCTCGCCATATTCCTCGCCCAAGGTCACGGCAAGCGTGTCCGCCTGATCGCAATAGGGGTCGGTCGGCAGCTGTGCCTCGCCGATGCGGGGCATCGCGTCATAGACCGCAAGGTCGATAGGAGGGGTTTCGGGCCGGATCGCGGCAAAGGCGGGCAGTGCCGTGGTGGCGATCGCAGCCAAGGCCAAGGCCGGGCGCGAAAGTTTGGTCATGATCTTCCCTTTCTGACGCCATTCCAACGCAGAAGCGGCCGCGATGTTCCAAGATGGGCAGATGCCAGCTTTTCGCGGCACGTCCGCGGCGCTATCTGTGCGGCTTCGGAAACGGTTGGCGATCGCGATATGACACGGGCATGGCAAAGAATGCTTTCAGGCCGCAGACTGGATCTGCTGGACCCGACACCGATGGATATCGAGATCGAGGACATCGCGCATGGCCTTGCGTTCGTTGCGCGCTGGAACGGGCAGACAACGGGGGATTTCCCCTATTCGGTGGCCGAACATTCGCTGCTGGTCGAGGAGATCTTCGGCCGCCTGAACCCTGCGGCGACGGCGGCGGATCGTCTGGCGGCCCTGCTGCACGATGCACCGGAATATGTCATCGGCGACATGATCAGCCCGGTCAAAGCCGCGGTGGGTGCGGCTTACGGCGATCTGGATGCGCGGCTGACGGCGGCGGTCCATATCCGCTTCGGACTTCCTGCGGCGCTGCCGCCGGCGTTGAAACGGGCGATCAAGCGCGCGGACCGGATTTCGGCACATATGGAGGCGACCCAGATCGCGGGCTTCACCGAAAGGGAGGCGCTGCGCTTCTTCGGCAAACCGGATCGGGCGGTGACGGATGGTCTTGAAATCCGTCTGCGCCCACCGGTCGAAGTTCGGTCCGAATTCGTCGCCCGCCATGCAATTCTGCTGGCGGGCGGAAACAATGTTTAGTTGATTTCCAGTTCGGCAGGTTCCTTGCCGGACTCGATTGCCTCGATATACCAGCGCGGTTTGCGTCCCCGGCCCGACCAGGTGTCATCCGCATTGTTCGGGTTTGCGAAACGGGGCGCAGTCGCCGGACGTTTCTTCTGCGTCTGCGCGTCCACCAATTCAGAAAGAGAAAATCCAAGATCCCGCGCACTTGCCTCAAGTTGCGTCAGCGCCTCGCGCTTTCGACGATCCTCGTAAGTGGCTATGGCCTTGCCGACCCGCGACTGAAGATCCTTGAGTTCTTTCAGGGAAAGGTTGTTCAGTTCCATATCGATTCTTTATTCCTTGTGCTCCGAAAATGGAGACAGATCCGGTGTAGCCCCGGAAAACAAACTATCGCAACATGATTGGAAAAGATACGACCCTGTCCTTTTGGCCATTCAATTATTTGGGACTGCGTTTGGCAAGAATCCGCTGCAATGTGCGCCGGTGCATATTAAGCCGCCGCGCCGTTTCCGAAACGTTCCGATCGCACATTTCATAGACGCGCTGGATATGTTCCCACCGCACGCGATCCGCCGACATCGGGTTTTCCGGCGGCTCGGGCAGCGCCTCGCCATTGGCCAAAAGGGCATTGGTCACTTCATTGGCGTCCGCAGGTTTGGACAGGTAATCCGTCGCCCCGATCTTGACCGCCGCAACCGCCGTCGCAATGGCGCCATATCCCGTCAGCACGACGATCCGGCAATCCGGGCGCCGCTCGCGCAGCGTCTCGACCACGTCCAGACCGTTGCCGTCCTCCAGCCGCAGATCGACCACCGCATAGGCCGGGGGGCGGGATTTCGCGATGGCCTGCCCCTCGGCGACGCTTTCGGCCGTTTTGGGAATGAAGCCGCGCTTTTCCATCGCCTTGGCCAGACGTTTCACAAAGGATTCGTCATCATCGACCAGCAACAATGTCCGGTCCGCGCCAAGTTCGGGATGCGTGTCTTCAGCCATTCGGTTCCCTTTCGATAATCAACTTACAATCGCCCCGCAGCCCGGTCAAATCAGCCCGCTTCCGCGAAACAGGCGACGCGATCCGCCATCTGTTCCGCAGTGACCTCGCGGCGGAAGAAATCCATGAACCCTTCGCCCGGCATCATCAGATAGGTGAAGGTGGTATGGTCCACCAGATAAAAGCCGTCCTCGGCTTTCTGCGCCTGATAATAGACCTTGTAGGCATCCGCTGCCGCCTTCACCTGATCCTCGGACCCGGACAGACCCACCATGCGCGGATGCATCATTTCGGCGTATTCGCCCATCACCTCAGGCGTATCGCGGGCGGGGTCGACAGAAATGAAAACGGGCTTAACGTCGATGCCGCGTTCTTCCAATATATCCACCGCCTCGGCATTCCGCTGGTTGTCGAAAGGGCAGACATCCGGACAAAATGTATAGCCGAAATAGACAAGTGTCGGCCCGGTAATCACATCGGCATCGGTGACGGAATTGCCCTGCCCATCGATCAATTCGAAAGGCCCGCCGATGGTGCCGCCCCCGACCTGACCTTCGCGGCATTGCGCGTATTTGTCCGAGGATTTGCCGAAGACGATCAGCCCGCCGGTCACGCCAAGCGCAGCCGCCAGGACGCCTGCCGCCAGCAGAGCATATGTTTTCTTCATCTTCCCACTCCCCTCGGATCGGCGCATTGATCCCCCATGCGGGCGGGCATAACAATGGGCCTTATTGTCCCGGTCACGGAATTGCGATGACATCCCACCCAAAGGGTCTTCTGCCGCGCGGCGACTGGTTGCGCCTTCGCACCCTCATCACGCTGCGCTGGATGACGATTGCGGGCCAGCTTGCCGCCATCACCTATGCCTACAGGGTGCTGGACGTGCATCTGCCGATCAGCCTTTGCTATCTGGCGGTGGTCGCGGCAATCTGCGCCAACCTCGCCTCGGCATTCGCCTTTCCCGGCAACCGCCGCCTGACCGAAACCGAGGCGATGCTGACGCTGATCTTCGACATGGTGCAGCTGACGGTGCTGATCTATCTGACCGGGGGGCTGTCAAACCCGTTCGTGCTGCTGATCCTTGCGCCGGTCGTCATTTCCGCCTCGGCGCTTGGTCTTGCGACCACCATCGCCATTGCTGTCTGCGCCGCCGTGCTGGTCAGTTTCGTGACCGTGTATCACCTGCCGATGGAGCTTTCGGACGGATCGCTTCTGGTCACGCCGCAGCTTTTCACCTTCGGGTTCTGGCTGTCGATGGTAATCGGGATCGGCTTCACCTCGGTCTATGCACGGCAGGTCTCGACCGAGATCCGTTCCACCTCGAACGCGCTGCTGGCGACGCAGATGGCGCTGGCGCGCGAGCAGAAGCTGACCGACCTTGGCGGCGTGGTCGCGGCGGCGGCGCATGAGTTGGGAACGCCGCTTGCCACGATCAAGCTCGTCTCGGCCGAGCTGATGGAGGAGTTGAAGGACCACCCCGATCTGGCCGAGGATGCGGCCCTGATCCGCGATCAGGCCAACCGCTGCCGCGACATCCTGCAATCCATGGGCCGCGCGGGCAAGGACGACCCCCATATGCGCCAGGCCCCCCTGTCGGCCCTGCTGCGCGACGCGGCAGAGCCGCATCTGGCCCGCGGAAAGGCGGTCGAATTCACCTTCCTGCCGCTTGAGGATGGCGACGAGCGGATGCCGACCGTTCTGCGCAGCGCCGAGTTGATCCACGGGCTGCGCAACCTGATCCAGAACGCGGTGGACTTTTCCCGCAGCACCGTCTGGATCGACGGCTGCTGGGATGACGAGACGATCCTCGTCCGCATCGTCGATGACGGCAGCGGCTTCTCCTCGCAGATCATCGGGCGCATCGGCGAGCCTTTCGTGCGGTCCCGCAGGACCGAGACGCGGCCCGAATACGAAGGCATGGGCCTTGGCCTGTTCATCGCCAAGACGCTGCTGGAACGCACCGGCGCGCGGCTGCGCTTTGCCAATGCCGCAGATCCCTTCCTCGATCCGCAGGAACGTCTGGGCCGCAGCGGCGCCGTGGTCGAGGTGATCTGGCCCCGCGACGCGCTGGAGCCGGAGGATGGGCCGCTGGGCGACAACCTTCCCTTCGGCTAAAGTGGCAAATTGCCCACAGGTTGCAATCATTCTTGCATTGGCAATCTAAGGTTAACCGATTGTTAATGAACTCGGCCCAAACGTGCAGCACCTTGCCGGCATGCCCGGACGCTTGCGGTGAAACATGCACGAACTCAGTCTGCGTCTCGTTCTTGAAGTCGGGGCGATCGCCATTTTGGCCGCAACCGCAGGCTTCTTTCTGATCTCGGCCGCCTCTGCGCGCGAGCGGTCGCGCGACAGCGTCTTCCGCGCCGAAGGCCCCGGCACCGTCTTCATCTTCGACGGCGAGGCGTTGCTGGACGCGACGCCCTCGGCGCGGCGGCTGCTGTCGGTGTCGCAGCAGGGCGCGCGCGGCGGTCCCTGGGCGCGGCTGATGGCCTATCTCGCGCCGCGGTTTCCGGGGTGCGAGGAACAGTTGCGCCATCTGGTGACCGAAGGCGCGCTGCTTCTGCATGCCTCGGGTCAGCATGCCGAAGGGCTGACGCTGAACGCGGAATATGGCGGCGGGTTGACACGGATCACCCTGTCGGACCTTGCCGAAGCGCCCGGCGATCCCTTGGCCCACCGTGCGCAGGCGGCGGAACTGGCCGAATTGCGCGCCGCCATGTCCGCCGCACCCTTCATGGCGTGGCGCGAGGCGGGCGGCGAGGTGGTCTGGGCCAACGCCGCCTATCTTGCCGCAGCCCTGCACCGCCTTCCGGGCGGAGAGGAGATCGGCTGGCCCCTGCCGCGCCTGTTCCCAAGCGCGGCGGATGCGCGCGCACGGCTTGACGACGGCAAGGCGGGCCTCTGGTTCGACCTCAATCATTTCGACGATGCGGGCGGCGACAGGCTGGTCTTCGCGCTGCCCATCGACGGCGCGGTTCAGGCGGAAACCTCCCTGCGCGAATTCAAGCAGACGCTGACGCGGACCTTCGCGGACCTGCCGATCGGCCTTGCCATCTTCGACCGCCAGCGCCAGCTTGCGATGTTCAACCCGGCCCTCATGGACCTGTCGGGCCTTCAGCCCGATTTCCTGTCGCGCCGCCCGACCCTGTTTGCCGTGCTGGATGCGATGCGCGACCGCAGCATGATCCCCGAACCCAAGGATTACCGTGGCTGGCGCAACCAGATGACCGATCTGGAAAAGGCCGCCTCGACCGGCGGATACGAGGAAACGTGGAGCCTGCCCTCCGGCCAGACCTATCGCGTCATCGGCCGTCCGCACCCGAACGGCGCGCTGGCGCTCATGTTCGAGGATATCTCGACCGAGATGACCCGCACGCGCCGCTATCGTGCCGATCTGGAACTGGGCCAGTCGGTGATCGACGCGGTGGACGAGGCGATCGTCGTCTTTTCCCAAGGCGGGCAGTTGGTCATGTCCAACGCCGCCTATTCCGACCTTTGGCGCCACGATCCCGCAGGCGGGCTGAACGACGAGGGCATCGGCGCCCTTTGCGGCCATTGGCGGCGCATGTGCGCACCGACCCCGCTTTGGGTCGATGTGGAACATTTCGTCGTCAGCCTCGGCCCGCGCGAGGCGCAGATCGGCATCGCGCGCCTGACCGATGGGCGGGCGGTGCAGTGCCGCATGACGCCCCTGCCCGGCGGCGCGACGCTGATCGGCTTTCATATCGTCACGGCCGATGCCGAACCCGCCCGCATCGCTGTCTGAACACCCTTGCACCTGCGGGCGGCTGCGGCCATGTTCCGGGCATGTTCCTGACCGCCCTGACCCTGCCGCTTGCCACCGATGACGACACCGCCGAACTGGGCGCGGACCTTGCGCGGGTTCTGCACCCGGGCGATGCGGTGCTTCTGGAAGGCGGCATCGGCGCGGGCAAGACGCATCTGTGCCGCGCCCTGATCCGCGCCGCGCTGGGCAGATACGAGGATGTCCCCTCGCCCACCTTCACGCTGGTCCAGACCTATGACGCGCCAGATTTCGAGGTCTGGCATGCGGACCTTTATCGCCTGTCCCACCCGGACGAGGCGATGGAACTGGGGCTGGACAGCGCGATGGAAGATGCCGTCTGCCTGATCGAATGGCCGGATCGGCTGGGCGATCTGACGCCCGATCACGCGCTGCACCTGCGGTTGGAGATTGACGGCGAAGGCCGCATCGCGACGCTGCGCTGCACGCGCCCCGGCCTGCTGGACGATCTGCGCCGCGTGCAGGGCGAAAGGATCGCGCCGGGGGATGCTGTGCCGCTGGCAGGCGACGCCTCGGCCCGGCGATATTCGCGCGTGGGCGGCCATGTGCTGATGGACGCACCGCCCGGAACCGGCGACGATCCCGCCGATTTCGTGCGCATCACGGATCATCTGGCGGGGCTTGGCCTGTCGCCGCCCGCGATCGTCGCGCAGGATCTGCCGCGCGGGTTCCTGCTGCTGGAGGATCTGGGCGACGACGTCTTCGCCCGTCTGCTGGACCGCGACCCGGCCCGAGAGGCGGAGCTTTACGCCCCCGCGACCGACGTGCTGCGGCATCTGCAATCCGCGCCTGCGCCCGCCCTGCCCGATCTTTCGGCGCGCGATTGGGCCACGGCGATCCTGCCCGCCTATGACTGGTATCGCCGCCTTGCCACCGGCGATCGCGGCGATCCCGAACCGACGATAGCTGCGCTGGAAGATGCCATCCGCGCCCATGCCGATGGTCCCCGCGTGATGATCCTGCGCGATTACCATGCCGAAAACCTGCTCTGGCTGCCCGCGCGCAAGGGGTTGGCCCGGGTCGGGCTGCTGGACTTCCAACTCGCGCAGATGGGGCAACCGGCTTACGATCTCGTCTCGCTTCTGCAGGATGCGCGGCGTGATGTGTCGCCGGAAACCGAAGCGGCGATGATCGAAAGGTTCGACCCGTCCGAGGCGTTTCGCGCCAGCTATGCCGTGTTCGGCGCACAGCGCGGACTTCGCATCCTTGGCATCTTTGCGCGGCTGTCGGCGCAAGGCAAACCGGGCTATCTGCGGCTGATCCCGCGCGTCTGGGCGCAGGTGCAAAGGAACCTCGCCCATCCGGCGCTGGCGAGGGTCGCCCCGGACCTGCCCGAACCCACCCCCGAGGTTCTGGAAAGGATCGCCGCATGTTGCCCCTGATGCTGTTCGCCGCCGGTCTTGGCACCCGCATGGGCGCGCTGACCGCGAACCGTCCGAAGCCGATGATCCCGGTGGCGGGCAAGCCGCTGATCGACCACGCGCTGGACATCGCGCGGGGCGCGGGCATCACCAGGATCGTCGCCAACACGCATTACCTGCCGGACCAGATCGCCGCGCATGTCGATATCCCGCTGTCCTATGAGCCGGAGTTGCTGGAAACCGGGGGCGGTCTGCGCGCGGCGCTGCCGCTTCTGGGCGACGGGCCTGTGATGACGTTGAACACCGATGCCGTCTGGACCGGGGCGAACCCGCTGACGCAACTTCTGGCGGCATGGAATCCGGCGCGGATGGACGGACTGCTCTTGCTGCTGCCTGCCGACCGCGCGACGGGGCATCGCGGCACCGGGGACTTCATCGGCGATCCACTGGTGCGGGCGAACGGCGCGCCGGGGCTTGTCTATCTTGGCGCGCAGATCCTGAAGCCGGAGGGGCTGGCGGGAATTGCGGAGCGGAAGTTCTCGCTGAACCTGCTGTGGGACCGGATGATCGCGCAGGGCCGTCTGCACGGCATCACCCATGACGGCGGCTGGTGCGACGTGGGCCGCCCCGAAAGCATCCCTCTGGCGGAGGCGCTTTTGCATGGGTGAGGTTTCCGGACTTCCGCCCGGCGTCGATTTCCCCGCCGCGCTGGTTGCCGGACTGCGCGCGCGGATGGCAGGCCAGCCGCCCGAGGCGATGGCGGCGGTGCAGCTTTTCGTCAACACCGCGCGGATGCGTCGCCGGGTGGTGGACCTGCTGACGGCGGATGGGGCGTCATTCCTGCCGCGTGTGCGGCTTCTGGGCGATGTGCCGTCCTTGGTGCCCGGCCTGCCGGACGCGACCCCGCCCTTGCGGCGACGGCTGGAGTTGACGCGGCTGATCTCGGCCCTGCTGGATGCGCAGCCGGACCTCGCACCCCGCGCGGCGATCTTCGATCTGGCCGACAGCCTGGCAGACCTGATGTCGGAAATGCAGGCAGAAGGCGTGCCGCCCGAGGCGATCGCGACCCTCGACGTGTCGCACCATTCGGCGCATTGGGCGCGCACGCAGGCTTTCGTGAACATCGTCGCCCCCTTGGCGCAGGACAGGGATGCCCCCGACCCCGAGGTGCGCCAGCGCATGGCGGTGGACCGGCTGGTCGCGCTGTGGCAGTTGGCCCCGCCCACCGCGCCGGTCATCATCGCAGGCTCCACCGGGTCGCGCGGCACGACGGCGCTGCTGATGCAGGCTGTGGCACGGCTGGATCATGGCGTGCTGGTGCTGCCGGGCTTTGATTTCGACATGCCGGATGCGGTCTGGGACGGGCTTGCCGATGCGCTGACGGCCGAGGATCATCCGCAATACCGTTTCCACCACCTGCTGCGGGCGCTGGACCTGACGCCGGGCGACGTGACGCGCTGGACGGGTGACGCGCCGCCGTCGCAGGACCGCAATCGGCTGATTTCACTGTCGCTTCGCCCTGCCCCGGTCACCGATCAGTGGCTGGAGGAAGGCCGTCATTTGCCGGACCTGTCGGCCGCGATGCAGGACGTGACCCTGATCGAGGCCCCCCGCCCGCGAGCCGAGGCGCTGGCCGTCGCGCTGATCCTGCGCAAAGCGGCCGAGGATGGTCGGCGGGCGGCGCTGATCTCTCCCGACCGTGGGCTGACGCGGATGGTCGCCGCGGCGCTGGACCGCTGGGGCATCATCCCCGACGATTCCGCCGGCGAGCCGCTGAGCCAGACCGCACAGGGCCGCCTTTTGCGAATGGTGGGCCGCCTGATGGGCCAACGCCTGACGCCCGAGGTGCTGCTGACGCTGCTGAAACACCCGGTCACGGCCTCGGGGTCGGACCGGGGAAACCACCTGCGCTGGACCCGCGATCTGGAACTGCGCCTGCGCCGTCACGGACCGCCCTTTCCGACGCTGGACGATCTGCGCATATGGGCGGACACGCGGCCAGACGATGGCATCCGCGACTGGGCCGACTGGGTGGGCCGCACGCTGACGGGTCTGGAAACGATTTCCGCGCGCCTGCTCGCCGATCATCTGGAGCATCATCTGGCCATCGCGAATGCGCTGGCCTGCGGCCCGGCGGGCCAGCCGGGGCGTCTCTGGACCAGTCCGGCGGGCGAATCCGCCCATGATTGCATGACCATGCTGCGGGCCGAGGCGGTTCATGGCGGCGTCCTCTCCCCCGCCGATTACAACGACATGTTCGACGCTGTCCTGTCGCGCGGCGAGGTGCGCGACACCGTCATCGCCGATCCGCGCGTGATGATCTGGGGCACGCTGGAGGCGCGGGTTCAGGGCGCGGATCTGGTCATCCTTGGCGGGCTGAACGATGGCATCTGGCCCGCGCTGCCGCCGCCCGACCCGTGGCTGAACCGGCAGATGCGGCTTCAGGCCGGGCTGCTTTTGCCCGAACGGCGCATCGGTCTTGCAGCACATGATTACCAACAGGCCATCGCCGCGCCCGAGGTGGTGCTGACCCGCAGCATCCGCGACGCCGAGGCGGAAACCGTGCCCTCGCGCTGGCTGAACCGGCTGCAGAACCTGATGGACGGGCTGCCCGCCAAGGGGGGCAAGGATGCGCTGGCTGCGATGCGCGCACGCGGGCGGGCGTGGCTGACGATGGCCGAACGGCTGGAAACGCCGGATGCCCCGGTGCCGCCCGCGCCACGCCCCGCACCCCGCCCGCCCTTGGCTGCGCGTCCGACGAAACTGGCGGTGACGGGCGTGCGCGATCTGATCCGCGACCCCTATGCCATCTATGCCAAGCATGTCCTGCGTCTGCGCGCGCTGGACCCGCTGCGCCACGCGCCCGATGCACGCCTGCGCGGGTCGATCCTGCATTCGATCCTCGAGGAATTCGTGCGCGACCGCCCGGAGGAGACACCGGACGAAGCCCGCATCCGTCTGCGCGCCATCGCGTCCCGCGTGCTGGAGGCGGATGTGCCATGGCCCGCCGCCCGCGCGCTGTGGCAGGCCCGCATGGACCGCGCCGCCGATTTCTTCCTGAAGACCGAGGCCGCGATGGGCGGCACCCCCGTCTGGCTGGAGGAACCGGGAAGCGTGCCGCTGACCCCGCTGAATTTCACGCTGATCGCCAAGCCCGACCGGATCGACCAACTGGAGGACGGACGGTTGCACATCATCGACTACAAGACCGGGTCGCCCCCCAGCCAGAAACAGCAGAAGGCGTTCGAAAAGCAGCTTCTGCTGGAGGCGGCGATGGCCGCGCGTGGTGCATTCGCGGCGCTTGGGCCGTCGGACGTGGCCAGGATCAGCTATATAGGCCTTGGCGCCTCGGCCAAGGTCGAAGAAACCGTGATGACGCCCGAGATCATGGGCAAGGCATGGGAATCGCTGCATGAACTGGTCGGGCAATATCTGACCCGCGAACAAGGATACCCGTCCCGCCGCGCGATGTTCGGCGAACGTTTCCCCGGCGATTACGACCATCTGGCCCGTTTCGGCGAATGGGAAATGCAGGACCCGTCGATGCCGGAGGATGTGGGCGATGAAAATGGATGACGCGACGCTTCGGCAGGTGACGGCGGCGCGGCCCGATGCGTCCACATGGCTGTCGGCCAATGCGGGATCGGGCAAGACCCGCGTGCTGACGGACCGGGTGGCGCGGCTGCTCTTGGCCGATGTCGCGCCGCAGCGCATCCTGTGCCTGACCTATACCAAGGCCGCGGCGTCCGAAATGCAGAACCGCCTGTTCCGCCGCCTTGGCGAATGGGCGATGCTGGAGGATGCGGCGCTGTCCTCCGCCCTGTCCACGCTGGGCATCGGTGCGATGGGGCCGGACGTGCTGGCCAAGGCCCGCCGCCTGTTCGCCCGCGCGATCGAAACGCCGGGCGGCTTGCGTATCCAGACGATCCACTCCTTCTGCGCGACCCTTCTGCGGCGGTTCCCGCTGGAGGCAGGCGTGTCGCCGCAATTCACCGAGCTGGACGACCGCGCGGCAAGCCTTCTGCGCGAGGAGATCGTGGAGGAGATGGCCGACCGCATCGCACCCGATGCCGTCGCCGCCCTTGCCCGTGCCTATACCGGCGAGGATTTCGGCGCGCTGTCGATGCAGGTCGCCGGAAAACGCGACGGCTTCGCGCGGCCGATGTCGCCCGCGGACTGCCGCGATGCCTTTGGCGTGCCTGCGGGGTTTGATGCGGACGGGCTTCTGGCGCAGGTCTTCATCGGCGGCGAGGAAGATTGGTTGGCCGAGGTGGCAGAGGTTCTGGCCGGCGGCAAGACGACCGATCTTGCGGCGGCGCAGACGCTGCTGAAGCTGCGCTTTCCGGCGGATCTGTCCACACTTCTGGCGCTGGAAAAGCTGCTGCTGTTCGGCGGCACGGCGGCCTCGCCCTTCGGGGCCAAGATCGGCAAGTTCCCGACCAAGGCGATGCAGGCCGCGCTTGGCCCTTTGCTGAACCGGCTGGAGGACCTGATGCGCCGCGTGGAGGCTGCGCGGGCGTCGCGCATCGCCCTGGCGGCTGCCGAACGCAGCGCGGTGCTGCACCGCTTCGCCAGCGTTTTCCTGCCGGAATACGAACGGCGCAAGGCGATGCGCGGCTGGCTGGATTTCGACGACCTGATCACGCGCGCCGTCGGGTTGCTGACCGATCCTTCGGTCGCGCAATGGGTGCTGTTCCGGCTGGATGGCGGGATCGACCATATTCTGGTGGACGAGGCGCAGGACACATCGCCCCAGCAATGGCGGGTGATCGAACTTCTGGCGCAGGAATTCGCCGCCGGGGAAGGCGCGCGGGATGTCGAGCGCACGATCTTCGTGGTGGGCGACAAGAAGCAGTCGATCTACTCGTTCCAAGGCGCGGATGTCGCCGCCTTCGACCGTATGAAGCACCATTTTGCCGAACGGCTGATGGGTTTGCAGGACCTGTCGCTGGAACATTCCTTCCGATCCTCGGCGGCGGTGCTGCGGCTGGTGGACATGACCTTCCCCGAGGCGCGGCTGGCGGCGCTGGGCGGCGAATTGCGCCATATCGCCTTTCGCGACATGCCGGGGCGGGTCGAACTCTGGCCCCCGTTCGAGCCGTCCAAGCTCCCCGAGGATGAGGAATGGTGGAGCCCGGTCGATCTGATCTCGGACGAGCATCACCATGCGCGGCTGGCCGAACGCATCGCGGCCAAGATCGGCCAGATGATTGCGGATGGGGTGCAGATTCCGGATGGAAAGGGTTTCCGTCCCGTTCACGCCGGGGATTTCCTGATCCTCGTGCGCGGACGGTCGGGGGTGTTCGGCCCGCTGATCCGCGCCTGCAAGAAGGCGGGCCTGCCGATCGCCGGGGCCGACCGGCTGAAGCTGGCCGCGGAACTGGCGGTGCGCGATCTGGGCGCGCTGCTGGCGTTCCTGTCCACGCCCGAGGATGACCTGTCGCTGGCCGCTGCCCTGCGCTCGCCTGTGTTCGGCTGGACCGAGGATCAGCTTTATCGCCTCGCCCAGCCGCGCGAAGGGTATCTCTGGGCCAGCCTGCGCCATCAGGACAGCGACACCGTCCGCATTCTTCAGGACCTGCGCGATCAGGCGGACTTCCTGCGCCCGTATGATTTGATCGAACGGATGCTGACCCGCCATGACGGTCGCCGCAAACTTCTGGCGCGCCTTGGGTCCGAGGCGGAGGATGGCATCGACGAATTGCTGTCGCAGGCGCTGGCCTATGAGCGCAGCGACGTGCCCAGCCTGACCGGGTTCCTGTCATGGCTGACCACCGACGATGTGGTGGTGAAACGCCGGATGGATTCGGCGGGGCACATGATCCGGGTGATGACGGTGCATGGGTCGAAAGGGTTGGAGGCGCCCATCGTCATCCTGCCCGACACTGCCGATCACAAGGCGCGCGACCGGGACGATCTGGTGATGCTCGACGATGGCCGCGCCGTCTGGCGTATGTCCGGCGACGAGGCACCCCCGGCGATGGCCGCCGCGCTGGAGGCCCGCAAGGCGGCACGCGAAGCGGAATCCATGCGGCTGCTATATGTCGCGCTGACGCGGGCGCAGTGCTGGCTGATCGCGGCGGCGGCGGGGGATCTTGCCTCGGGCGAGGCGTGGTATGACCTGATCCGGCAGGGCATGGAAAGCGCGGGGGCGAAGCCGCATCAGGGCGGGCTGCTGCTGGAGGAGGGCGATTGGCCCGCGCCGATGCCAGCCGCCACTGCTGAAGTGCAGCCGCTGGCCGCATTGCCCGACTGGGCGCGCCGTCACGCCGCCGATCCTGTGCTGCCGGTGCGTCCGCTGTCGCCCTCGAACCTTGGCGGGGCGAAGGCGCTGCCGGGCGAGGGGCTGGAGGAGGAGGCCGCCAAGCTGCGCGGCACGCATCTGCACCTGCTGCTGGAACATCTGCCGGGGGTGGAGCCGGCATTGCGCCCGGATTTGGCCGCGCGGCTGCTGGCGGGGTTCGATCACGCCCCGATGCTGGCCGAGGTCGAGGCGGTGTTGACCGCGCATCCGCAGCTTTTCGGCGCGGCGGCACTGACCGAGGTTCCGGTGACGGGCAGCATCGGCGGCAAGCGCGTGCTGGGCACCATCGACCGGCTGATCGTGGAGCCGGGCAGGGTGTTGGCCATCGACTTCAAATCGAACGCGGTGGTGCCGGGATCGGCAGCGCAGGTGCCAGAAGGGCTGCTGCGACAGATGGGCGCCTATTCCGAGGTTTTGCGCCAGATCTATCCGGGCCGCGCGGTGGAAACCGCGATCCTGTGGACGCGCAGCGGCACGCTGATGCCGCTGCCCTCCGATCTGACCGCTGCCTCGTTACAGAAGATCCTGTAGCGCGCGGCCGTAATCGTTCTTCTTGAACAGGTTGGCGCGGATTTGAAGCTCCTCGGCGGTGATCCAGCCCTGGGTGAAGGCGATCTCGTCCAGGCTGCCGGTCTGCATGCCCTGACGCAGTTCCAGCGTCCGCACGAAGTTGCCCGCGTCAAGCAGGCTGCCATGCGTGCCGGTGTCCAGCCACGCGTAACCGCGGCCCATACGCTTCACCTCCAGCGCGCCGTCATGAAGATACATCTCCAAAAGCGTGGTGATCTCCAACTCTCCGCGTGCGGAGGGCTGGACCTGCTTCGCCCGCTCCGGCGCGGTGCCGTCGAGGAAATAGAGACCCGTGACCGCATAGTTCGAGGGCGGAACCTCGGGCTTTTCGATGATGGTGCGGACGCGGCCCGTCTCGTCGAAATCGACCACGCCGTAGCGTTCGGGATCGGCGACGTGATAGCCGAAGACGGTCCCACCGCTGGCTTGCGCATCCGCTTCTTGCAGCAGATCCGGCAGGCCGTGGCCGAAGAAGATGTTGTCGCCCAGCACCATGGCCGAAGGCGCACCGGCAAGGAAATCCTCGGCCAGAAGATAGGCCTGCGCCAGACCGTCCGGCGATGCCTGCACGATATAGGTCAACGACACGCCCCACTGGCTGCCATCGCCCAGAAGGCGCTGGAACTGCGACTGATCCTCGGGGGTGGTGATCACCGCAATCTCGCGGATGCCGGTCAGCATCAGCACCGAAAGCGGATAGTAGATCATCGGCTTGTTGTAGACCGGCAGAAGCTGTTTCGACACGCCCATCGTGATCGGATAAAGCCGCGTGCCCGATCCGCCCGCCAGAATGATGCCCTTGCGATTGGTCATTTCAAATCCTGCAAAACCTGTGCCAAACCTGCACGCCAGTCGGGGCGGGCGATACCGTAATCCTGTTCGAGGCTGGAGCAATCCATCCGCGAATTGCCGGGGCGTTTCGCGGGCGTCGGATAATCCGAGGTGGGAATGCCCGTGACCGCAACCTTCCGCCCGGCCTGTGCGAAGATTTCCCGCGCGAAGTCGGCCCAGGAAACGTCCGGCGCGCCCGCGAAGTGATAGATGCCGCTGGTGCCGCGCCCTTCGTGGAACTGCCGCGCAATGGACAGCAGCGCCGCCGCGATGTCGGCTGCCGGGGTGGGGCCGCCGATCTGATCGTCCACCACGGTCAGCGCATCGCGGGTTTCCGACAGGCGCAGCATCGTCTTCACGAAATTCGCGCCATGGGCCGAAAACACCCACGAGGTCCGCAGGATCGCGTGGGGACCGGCAGCATCGCGCACGCCATCCTCGCCCACCAGTTTGCTGCGGCCATAAGCGCCCAAGGGGCCGACCGGATCGGTGGGCAGACGCGCGCTGTCACCCGAGCCGTCGAAGACGTAATCGGTGGACACATGCAGAAACGGGATGTCCGCCGCCGCACAGGCCCGCGCGATGGCGGCGGGGGTGTGACCGTTGACGGTGGTCGCGGCGTCCTCCTCGGCCTCGGCCTTGTCCACGGCGGTCCATGCGGCGACGTTGATGACCACATCGGCATCCCGGACCTGCGCGGCGCAGGCGTCCGGGTCCATGAAATCGGCGTCCTGGCGCGACAGGAACCGCGCCTCGGGGGCGAGGCGGCGAAGCTCCTGCGCGACCTGCCCCGTCGATCCGAAGACCAGCACCCTCATGCCTTGGTTCCCAGACGCCCGCCCGCGCGGTCCTGAAGCGGGCGCCACCATGCGTCATTGTCCAGATACCATTGCACCGTCTTTTCCAGACCTTGCTCCAGCGTCACGGACGGGCGCCAGCCAAGTTCGGTGCGGATGCGTTCGGGGTCGATGGCATAGCGCAGATCGTGGCCCGGACGGTCGGCGACAAAGGTGATCTGTTCGGCATAGGGGTGGTTCTTGGGCCGCTTTTCATCAAGGATCGTGCAGATGGTCGTCACGATGTCGATGTTGCGCGCCTCGTTCTCGCCGCCGATGTTGTAGCTGCGGCCAAGCTCGCCCTTCGCCACCACGGTCAGCAGCGCGTCGGCGTGATCTTCCACGTAAAGCCAGTCGCGCACGTTCAGCCCTTGGCCGTAGACGGGGATCGGCTCGCCCGCCAGTGCCTTCAGGATGACCACGGGGATCAGCTTTTCGGGGAAGTGATACGGCCCGTAATTGTTCGAGCAGTTGGTCATCACCACCGGCAGGCCATAGGTTTCGTGCCACGCGCGCACCAGATGGTCCGAAGCCGCCTTGGACGCCGAATAGGGGCTGTTCGGGGCATAGGGGGTGTCTTCGGTGAACTGGCCGGTTTCGCCCAGCGTCCCGAACACCTCGTCGGTAGAGATGTGGTGGAAGCGGAAGGTGTCCGGCTTGCCTTGCGCGGTCCAATAGGCGCGGGCGGCTTCAAGCATGTTGAAGGTGCCGTTGACGTTGGTTTCGATGAAATCCTTGGGACCATCGATGGAACGGTCCACATGGGATTCCGCCGCAAGGTGCATCACTGCGTCCGGCTTGTGCGCGGCAAAGATGCGGTCCAGCGCGGCGCGGTCGCGGATGTCGGCCTGTTCGAACGCATAATTCGGGGATTTCGCGGCATCCGCCACGTTGTCCAGACAGGCGGCATAGGTCAGCGCATCGACGTTCACGACCGAATGGCCGTCACGGATGGCCTGGCGCACGACTGCGGAGCCGATGAAGCCTGCGCCCCCGGTGATCAGAAGTTTCATGCGGTCTCCACGGCGAAGGGGCTTTTGAAATCGGCAAGGGCGGGGGCGGCAGTGTCCTTGGCGGACAGGATCGGATCGCCGGTCAGGTTCCAGTCGATCCCGACAGAGTCCCACCGCACCGCGCCGTCACATTCGGGCGCATAATAGTCGGAGCATTTGTAGCAGATTTCGGTATCCGGCTCGCGCGTTGCGAAACCGTGCAGGAAACCGGCGGGGATCAGAAGCTGCTTGCCGTTCTCGAACGACAGCTCCTCGCCGATCCATTGGCCGTAGGTGGGACTGCCTTCGCGAATGTCCACTGCCACGTCGAACAGACGGCCCTTGCCGCAACGCACCAGTTTCGCCTGCGCATGGGGGGGCGACTGGAAATGCAGCCCGCGCACCGTATTCACCGCCGAGGAGACCGAGTGGTTGTCCTGCACGAAGTCTATGTCGATGCCGTGCGATGCCAGCAGCTTCCGGCTCCAGCTTTCCGAGAAGAAGCCGCGATCATCGCCGAAGCGGCGCGGCGTGATGACGAGGACACCGTCGAGCTTGGTCTTTTCTATCTGCATCCCACTCTCATCCTTTATTCCGAACAAAGGCGTAGCAATCCCCGCAGCGGCTGTCACCTTTGTTTTGCCGCGCCGCGGCAAGGATCGGAGGAATCCGGCGCAAACTGCGCTTCTTGACGGTGGGAGGGCCGCTCCTTACCTGTTGTGCAACCAGTTCAGGAGTGTTCCCATGGCCACCGTTCCCGTTACCGACGCCACCTTCGATTCCGAGGTCCGCCAGTCCGACATCCCCGTCGTCGTGGATTTCTGGGCCGAATGGTGTGGCCCCTGCCGCCAGATCGGCCCGGCGCTGGAGGAACTCGCGACCGAATATGCGGGCCGCGTGAAGATCGTGAAGGTCAATGTCGACGAAAACCCCGGCTCGCCGGCCGAGCTGGGCGTGCGCGGCATTCCGGCGCTGTTCCTGTTCAAGGATGGCGAGGTGGTGTCGAACAAGATCGGTGCCGCGCCCAAGGCCGCGCTGGCCAACTGGATCAACGGCGCAATCTAAGACCTTGGGGGGCGCTTTGCGGCGCCCCTTCCGCCTCGCGCGTCTTGCGGATGGCGGTGCCCAGATGCTTGACCCAAGAATCCGTCACGCCGCGGCGTTTCGCCGTCAGGTAAAGATCGCGCGCGAAGATCATCCGCGGCACTGTGTCGAAGATCATCGCAGAGATGTCCTCGTTGCGGATCGGGAGACGGAAATTCTCGGGCGGCGTCTTTCCCACCACGCGGAAGTTCAGCACCGTGCGGATGCATTTCTCGCATGTGCAGCACGGCTCGCCGGCCGGTCCCTTGTGACAGACGCTCAGGTTCTTCATCGCGGTGGGATAGTCGCTCAGCCATTCCGCCTTTTGCGTGCGGCTGTATTCGGCGCCATCATAGGTCATCCGAAGCCGCTCGCTTGACAGCAGGTGGTTGATGACCGGCGATGAACCCCAAGCCGGGGGATAGTCGCTGTATTTGAAATCGCCGCCGATCAGCCCGACACCATGCGTCGCCGCAAAGAAATGTGCGCATGCGGCAAGGCCGGTGCCATGCGCATGGCTCCAGTTCGGGACCAGCCGGGCGTCGCGCAGGTTGGTGCGGATCGTATAGAGCGCCACCGGATCGTCGCCGATCAGCCCGGTCACGCTTTTGCGCATGAATTCGAAATCCTCGACATGGCTGACGCGGGAATCGAAACCGTGCACAAGGAAGGCCGCCGTCACATCCAGCGGGCGGGCCAGATCGCGGCCGTGGCGGTGGCGAAGATAACTGAACGCGCCATCCATGCCGCCCGAAAGCGCGACGACGGCGCGGTTCGACAGGGCCGGGTCGGGCGCAACCGTGACCTCATTCCGGGCGGTTATGTCCACCTGCTTCCAGCTTCGCGGCATCCATGCGCGATAGACCGCCTGAAACTCGTCGAGGTTCTGGAGCAGCCGGCGCGAGACGTCACCTTCGATCTGCAAAGGCTCGCCCGACCGCATGCAGATCATCAGCAGCGCGCAGGCGAAGGGGTCGGCAAGCTGCAATTCGGGCACGGGATGATCGGATTCGATGTCAAACCACAGTGCGGTCGATCTTGCCGAACCCTCGATCCGCGCGACATGCCGGACGCCCCGCGCGATCTGTTTGTTTTCTATCCAGATCCGCATTTTGCCTGCCCATTTCTTCCCGCATCGGGATACGCACCCCACCTTGCTCCGTCAATCCGTCTGCGCGGAAGGCTTGAGGCGCAAGTGTCGCACCGCCATATAGAGCGCAAGCAAAGGAGGCCCTATGGCGGACGAGAAATTTCCCGGCTGGCACGGAACGACGATCATCGGCGTGCGGCGGGGCGGCGAGGTTGTGATTGCAGGCGACGGGCAGGTCAGCCTTGGCCAGACGGTCATCAAGGGCACGGCCCGCAAGGTGCGCCGCCTGAACCCCGGCGGGCGCGAGGTGGTCGCGGGCTTCGCCGGATCGACCGCAGACGCCTTCACCCTGCTGGAGCGGTTGGAGAAGAAGCTGGAGGCGCTGCCGGGACAGCTTGCCCGCGCAAGCGTCGAACTGGCGAAGGATTGGCGCATGGACAAATACCTGCGCAATCTGGAGGCGATGCTGATCGTGACGGACGGGACCGACCTGTTCATCATCACCGGCGCCGGCGATGTGCTGGAGCCGGAGCATGACATTGCCGCCATCGGTTCTGGCGGCAACTATGCCCTGGCGGCGGCGCGGGGGCTGATTCAATCGGACCTCGGGGCCGAGGACGTCGCCCGCCGCGCCATGCAGATCGCCGCCGATATCTGCGTCTATACCAACGGCAACCTGACGGTGGAGCGCATTGCAGCGTCCTGATTTACCGCAGCGGGACTTCGGCGACCTTGTCCTTGTAATCGGATTTGGGATCGGCGCCGAACAGCGACTTGATGCCCGCGACGATCGAGGAGGCGTCTTCCCAGATCTCGGCACCTTCGAGATCGAAGCGCAGCAGCGCGAGCTTGGGATCGGTCTTGCCGCCCTCGTACCACGCGGCGACGTGGCTGTTCCACAGACGGTCCACGACGGCGGGATCGGTATCGACCGCAAGCGATCCGTGGATGGTGGCGTAAAGGTCGTGGCCCTTGGAGACGAAGGCCGCGCTGGCGCGTCCGCCGCCCAGCTTGACGATCTCGTTGTCGGTGCTGGTGAAGAACCAGATCGGGCCGTGATCGGCGTCGGCGTCGATGATCGCCGTCATCGGGCGGGTATGGCCGTCCTCGCGCCCTGCAAGGCCCAGCATCAGCGTCATGTCGCTGCGCAGATGTTTCCAGAATTTACGTTCCAGTTCGGCAGGTGTCGGCATGATGTTTCCTTTCCTTTGGAAGGTAAACCAGCCGCCTTGCCGCAAAGTTCCTGAGAGGTTTTCATGACTGACCTGACCCCGCGCGAGATCGTGAGCGAGCTTGACCGCTTCATCATCGGCCAGAAGGACGCCAAACGCGCCGTCGCCGTGGCCCTGCGCAACCGCTGGCGCCGCAAGCGCCTGAAGGACGACCTGCGCGACGAAGTGTATCCCAAGAATATCCTGATGATCGGGCCGACCGGCGTCGGCAAGACCGAGATCAGCCGCCGTCTGGCCAAGCTGGCCCGCGCGCCGTTCCTGAAGGTCGAGGCGACGAAATTCACCGAGGTCGGCTATGTCGGGCGCGACGTGGACAGCATCATCCGCGATCTGGTCGATGCCGCGATGATCGAGACGCGCGAACGGATGCGCGAGGATGTGAAGGCCCGCGCCGCCAAGGCCGCCGAGGACCGGGTGATCGAAGCCATCGCCGGAAAGGACGCGCGCGAGCAGACCCGCGAGATGTTCCGCACGAAGCTGAAGGCGGGTGAGCTGGACGGCACCGTGATCGAGATCGAGGTGCGCGAGGCTAATCCCTTGGGCCAGATGGATCTGGGGCAGGGCGGCCAGCCCGGCATGATGCAGTTGGGCGATCTTTTCGGAAAGGCTTTCCAGCGGACGGTCAAGAAAAAGGTGACGGTGGCCGAGAGCCATGATCTGCTGATGTCCGAGGAGGCCGACAAGCTGCTGGACGACGAAGCAGTGAAGGCCGCGGCGTTGGAGGCCGTGCAGCAGAATGGCATCGTCTTCATCGACGAGATCGACAAGGTCTGCGCGCGCGCGGATGCTCGGGGGGCAGATGTCTCGCGCGAGGGGGTCCAGCGCGATCTGCTGCCGTTGATCGAAGGGACCACGGTTTCCACCAAGCACGGGCCGGTGAAGACCGACCACATCCTGTTCATCGCCTCGGGCGCGTTCCACATCGCGAAACCGTCGGACCTGCTGCCGGAATTGCAGGGACGTCTGCCGATCCGGGTGGAGCTTCGCGCGCTGACCGAGGGCGATTTCACCCGCATCCTGACCGAGACGGACAACGCCCTGACGCGGCAATACACGGCGTTGATGGGGACCGAGGACGTCACCGTGTCCTTCACCGAGGATGGTATCGCGGCATTGGCCCGCATCGCCGCCGAGGTGAACGCGACGGTCGAGAATATCGGCGCGCGGCGGCTTTATACCGTCATGGAGCGGGTGTTCGAGGAACTGTCCTTTGTCGCGCCCGACCGTGGGGGCGAGGCGGTGGTGGTCGATGCCGCCTATGTCGAGAAGAACCTGGGCGAGCTGTCGCGATCGGCCGACCTGTCACGCTACGTTCTGTAGCAGCCCGCCGATCCAGAGGCCGATGCCGAAGACGACATGCGCCGCCAGTTGCAGCCCCCGAACCTTCCACGGGTTCGGGGCGCGGCTGGCGGCGATGCCATTCCCCATGCCGGGCGACATGACGAACCAGCCTGCCGCAACGGTGACGATACCGACGATCAGCGCGGGGGCGAGGGTGGGCGCATCCAGCCAGCCGGGGCTGATGGCCGGCAGGATCGCGGCATAGAGGACGCCGATGGCGTAATGCAGGCTCCAACCGATGGCGGCCTCGGACCGGACGGGTGGGACGGCGGCGATGTCGTCGTGAAAGACGCGGCCCTTGGCGATCTGTGCGAACCAGCGCCCCGGAAGGCCCCATGCCGGGCCGGGCGTGCCCATGATGCGCGAGATCACCAGCCCCCACAGATCGAAGATCAGCGTCGCGACGATGCCGGTGATGATGATGCCCATGACGTCCCCCTTTTCGGGCGACGTTAGCAGTTATTTTCGCCGCAGATAGACGTAATAGGCGCCCGATCCGCCATGTTTCAGATGCGCCTCGGCCACCTGTTGCACCACGGGGCCGAGGGGGGGCAGACGCAGCCACTGCGGCACCTGATGGCGCAGAACGCCCATGCGCTGCGGGATGGGGCCGTGATCGTCCTTCAGCTTGCCCTTGCCGGTGATGACCAGCACCAGCCGCAGACCCATGCTGAACGCGCCGAGGATGAAGGCGACGAGTTCGGGATGCGCCTCGGACAGGGTCATGCCGTGCAGGTCGATCCGCGCCTCGGGGGCGAGGCGGCCCTTGGTCATGCGCCCGAATTGCTTGGCATCCATGCGCAGGGGCTGGGTGGCAAGCTGGTCGCGGATCGTGGGGGCAAGGTCATGCCCGCGCGGGGCCGGGGTGGCCAAGGTGAAGGCCGCAAGCGGAGCCTTGGGTTTCGGGATCGGCGCGGTCGGTGTTTCCGGCAGAGCAACGGGGCGCTTGGGGTGCATCGGGGCTGCCGTGCGGGCGACGGCGTTCCAAAGCTCCTCCTCGTCCGGGCGCAGGGTGCGGCGGCGGGGCATCAGCGCGGCGCCAGAACGATCATGCGGCCGCCATCGGCGACCGGGCTGGCGGCAGCGCCTGCCTCGGGGCCGCTGCCCATGAAGATATCGGCCCGCTGCGGCCCCTTGATCGCGCTGCCGGTGTCATGGGCGACGAACAGACCGGGAGCAGCCCCGTCGCGTTCGACCCAGACCGGCAGGCCCAGCGGGACATGTTCCGGATCGACCGCGATGCTGCGCATCGGAATGACGGGGCGACCCATCGTGCCGATGGGGCCGGTATCGGGCGGCAGATCGAGGCTGCGGAAGAAGATGAAGGACGGGTTGTGGTTCATCAGCGCCGTGCCCTCTGCGGGATTGGCGCGTATCCAGCCCTTCACCGCCTCGGCGGTCGCTTGCGGCACGGTGAAGACGCCGCGCCGGACCAGTTCCCGCCCGATGGAGCGATATTCGAGGCCATTCTTTCCGGCATAGCCGAGACGGATCACCTTGCCGTCCGGCAAGCGGACGCGGCCAGACCCCTGGACCTGAAGGAAGAACACCTCGGCGGGATCGTCCAGCCACGCGATCTCCAACCCCCGTCCCTCCAGTGCGGCGGGCATATCCGCGCGCGGGATGGGGGGCGGGCCTTCGGGCGGCATTGCATAGACGGGATGGGCGAAACGGTCGGTGCGGGTGGGCGATCCGGCCAGCTCCGGTTCGTAATAGGCGGTGAAGAGCGCGGGTGGGGTGCCGATCAGGACGGGGCGGAAGTTGTCTTCGAAAAAGGCGCGGGGGTCGGGCGCGGGCAGGGTGCAAAGGTGGGCGATGTCGGGGACCAGATCGCAGGTGGCGCGGAATGCGGAAAGGGCCGCGCCGTGGTTTTCCCCGGCCCAGCCCTTCAGATCGTGAAACGAGATTTCCGCGCTGGCGCTGCCGGTCGTCAGCATCAGCGCGGCGATCAGCCCGCGCACTTATTCGCCCGTCGCGACCAGACGCCAGTTGGGATCGTTCGCGCCCATGATGCGTTGGAAGGTCCAGACGTCGCGCTGACGCTTCACCTCGGTCGCGTTGCCTTCGACGATCTGGCCCGTGGCATCCTTGACCACCGATGTCAGCTCGCCCAGGAAACGCACGGCGATCTCCGCCTCGCGCGTGGTGGTATCGAAGGTCGCCTCGTTCAGCGCCAGTTCGCGCAGGCCGACGAAATTCGCCTCGACCGTCAGGCCCTGTTCCTTGCGGGCTTCGACGGCGCCGTGGAACACCTCATAGACCTCGTCCGAGACGAAGGGGCGGATCGGTTCGATCTCTCCCTTCTCGAACGCCATAAGGATCATTTCATACGCGCCGCGCGCGCCGCCAAGGAATTCGTTCACCGAGAAGGAAGGCTCGGCCTGTTTCATCGCGGCAAGGGCTGCGGCGCTGTCAGACCCTTCGGGAACGTGATCGGTGATGTCGCGGTCCGGGCCACCCTCGATCACCTCGAACCCGCGGCGGGGCAGCGGATCGACCGTATCGGCTTGCACCGGCGGTTTCTCGAACCCCTCGCGCGTGCCAAGGACGGAGCGCAGTTTCAGGATCAGGAACACCGCGATCGCCGCAAGGACGAGCAGTTGGATCATGGTGGAACTCATGCAGTATAAACCTCGGGATCGACGAACGGGGGTTGGTATCGGCCCCGGTTCGTTCCTATGTAGGGGCTGGGGGCGGCCAAGTCTACCGCCGCCCCTGCAAAGACAGGAGTATGCGCATGTGGCTTTTTGCCATACTGATCGGCCTTCCGCTGATCGAGATATCGCTTTTCGTCACCATCGGGGCGGCGATCGGGCTTTGGTGGACGCTGGCCGTGGTGCTGGGCACCGCGATGGCGGGCATGTCGATCATCCGCGCCCAAGGCGGCGCGCAGCACATGCGCAAGCTGCAAAGCGATCCGATGACGCCGCTGGCCAACAAGGCGATGCTGGTCTTTGCCGGGATGATGCTGATCCTGCCGGGGTTCCTGACCGACACGCTGGGGCTTTTGCTTCTGCTGCCACCCGTGCGGTCCTTCGTGCTGGCGCGGCTGCGGGCAAAGGTCCGCGTTCGGACTGCGGCGCCGGCGCGGGATGTGCCGATCGACGGGGAGTATATCGACCTGGACGCGCAGAAGACGCCGACGCATCAACCGCCTTCGGCATGGACCCGGCATTGAGGTTCCTGCTAGAACCTTTGCGACGGCTTTGAGGAGATACCGATGACCGATACGAACGGCACCAGCGCACCCGAGACCCCCGCAGCCCCGCCGCAGGTCAGGATGCAGGCGCTGGCGCAATATGTGCGCGACCTGTCCTTCGAAAACATGGTGGCGCAGAAGGGGATCGGCGGCACGGACGTGCAGCCGGACATTCAGGTTCAGGTCAGCCTTGACGGCCGCAAACGCCAGCAGCCGAGCCAGTATGAGGTGATCGTCAAGTTCAAGGTCACGTCCAAGAACAAGAACGGCGGCGAGACGCTGTTCCTGCTGGAGCTTGAATATGGCGGGCTGTTCCTGATCGAAGGCGTGGCCGAGGATCAGATCCACCCATTCCTGCTGATCGAATGCCCGCGCCTGCTGTTCCCGTTCATCCGCCGCATCATCTCGGACGTGACGCGCGATGGCGGTTTCCCCGCGCTGAACGTGGACAACGTGGACTTCCTTGCGCTGTATCGCGCCGAGCTTCAGCGCCGCGCCGAGGCTCAGAAGGCTCAGACGCTGGTTTCCTGACGTTTCAGCCAGATCGCGCCGTCGCCCAGCTTTGCCACGAAGGCGGCATGGGCGGCGGCCTCGCTTTCCGTGATACGCGAGGCGAGCGGGACCGGGCGCGGGCGGGGACGCCATTCGTCCTGCGTTCCCGATTGCTGGCGCGGACCCGTCGCCAGCACCAGATCAGGTTGCCGCCCGCCGATCAGTTCCAGATAGACCTCGGCCAGAATCTCGCTGTCCAGCAACGCGCCGTGTTTCGTGCGGGCGGAGTTGTCGATGCCGAAACGGCGGCAGAGCGCGTCCAGCGAGGCAGGCGAGCCGGGGAATTTCTTGCGCGCCATCTGCACGGTGTCGGTCGCGCGGTGCATCGGGATGGTCGGAAGGCCCACCTTCTCCAGTTCGACATTCAGGAATTTCATGTCGAACGGCGCGTTGTGGATGATGAGCTGCGAGTCGTCGCCCACGAAGTCGAGGAAAGCCTGCCCCACCGCGCGGAAGACCGGCTTGTCGCGCAGGAAGTCGTCGCCAAGGCCGTGAACCTCGAACGCCTCTTTCGGCATCATGCGTTCGGGGTTGATGTATTGGTGATAGGTGCGGCCCGTCGGCATGTGGTTCAGCAGCTCCACCCCGCCGATCTCGACGATGCGGTCGCCGGTCAGGGGGTCGAGGCCGGTGGTCTCGGTATCGAGGACGATCTCACGCATGGCGGCTCCGGATGTGGTCGATCAGGGCGTGGACCTGCGCGCGGGTCGCGTCAAGGGCCAGCGTTTCGATGATGTGGGTGGCGCGGGCGCGTTTGTCGCGGTCGGGCATCTGGCGGGCAAGGATCGCATCCAGCGCCTGGTCGGTCATACCGGGGCGGGCGAGGACGCGCTGACGCTGGATTTCGGGCGGGGCGGTGACGAGGAGGGTCGCGTCCATCTCGGCCTCGTAGCCCTTTTCGAACAGGAGCGGGATGTCGAGAAGGATCAGATCGGCCTTGGTATCCGCGATGAAGGTGCGGCGATCCTCGGCCACCAGAGGGTGGACGATGGATTCGATGCGCGTGAGGGCGGCGGGGTCTGCGGCGATGATGCGTTTCAGCGCGTCGCGGTCGACATGATCCGTCACGGCCGAGGGGAAGGCGGCGCGCATCGGCGCGACGGCGGCGCCGCGATACAGGCGGTGGACGGCGGCATCGGCGTCCCAGACCGGGATGCCGGCTTCGGCGAAGAAGCGGGCGGTCGTGGTCTTGCCCATGCCGATCGATCCGGTCAGGCCGAGGCGGAAGCTCATTGGTTCAGCACGAAGCTGCGCGTGGCGTCGTCGATCTCGGGGCGCTGGCCGAACCAACGCTCGAACCCCGGCGCGGCTTGGTGCAGCAGCATTCCAAGGCCGTCCACCACCGTGCAGCCCGCGGCCCGTGCCTCGCGCAACAAGGTCGTCTCCAGCGGGTTATAGACGAGGTCGGTCACCAGCGCCTTGGGCGAAAGGCCGTCCAGCGGGATACGCAGGTCAGGCTTGCCGACCATCCCCAGCGAGGAAGTGTTCACCACGGTCGTCGCATCGTCCAGCATGTTGCCCGCCTGAAGCCAGTCATGCACGACGACCTTGGCGCCGAAATCCTGACGCAACGCCTCGGCGCGGGCACGGGTGCGGTTGGTGATGCGGATTTCGGTGACGCCTGCGTCCGAAAGGGCGGCGATGACTGCGCGCGCCGCACCGCCTGCGCCGATCAGCGCGGCGGGGCCGGATTTCGGGTCCCAGTCCGGCGCGCGCTGGCGCAGGTTCTCCATGAAGCCGAAGCCGTCGGTATTGTCGGCATGGATCTTGCCGTCGGGCAGGAAGATCAGCGTGTTCACAGCGCCGATCAGCGCGGCGCGGTCGGTGACGATATCGGCAAGACGCAGCGCGGCTTCTTTGTGGGGGACCGTCACGTTGACGCCGCGGAAACCTAATTTCGGCAGGGTGCGCAGGGTTTCGGCCAGATCGTCCGGCGCGATGTCCATCGGGATGTAGTGACCTTTGATCCCATAACGGCTCAGCCAATATCCGTGCAGCCGGGGCGAAAGGCTGTGCGCGATGGGCGATCCGATGACACCGGCGAGGGGGATTTTCGGCAGGCTCATGCGGGGATGAACCCCCGGTTGCCCATCCAGGCCAAGAGCGGAAGAAGCGGAAGGCCGAGGATCGTGAAATGATCGCCGCGAATGTCGATGAACAGGCGCACTCCCTCCTCCTCCAGTTTATAGCCGCCGACGGAATGGCGGATGCTGTCCCAGTTGCGGGCGATATAGTCGTCGAGAAAGTCGTCCGAGAAACGGCCCATCGTCAGCCGCGCCTCGGACACATGGCGCCAGACCGGCTCGGCTTTTTCATAGGCGACGACGGCGGAAATCAGGGTGTGGGTCTGCCCGCGCAGCGCGCGCAGGTGATCGCGCGCCTGATCGGGGGTTTCGGGCTTGCCCCAAACCTTTCCTTCGAAGGCCAGAACCTGATCGCAGCCCAGGACCAACGCGTCGGGGTGCTTTTCAGCCAGCTTGCGCGCCTTCATCTCGGCCAGCGTATCGGCGATGTCGCGGGGTTTGGCGGCTTCGGCCTCAAGCGAGAGGCGGATGGCTTCTTCGTCGATGCGCGCGGGAAGCGCCTCGGCCCTGACGCCAGCCGCTTGCAGCAGCTTCAGCCGGGTTTCGGAGGCGGAGGCGAGGATCAGGCGCATGGAGGACTCTGTGGATAAACCGGGTGTGTTCCTGCGAAAGGACGGGTGATGGATTGGCCCATGCCCGAGGGATGGGTTTCGCCACGGGAAAAGTCAAGCTTGGCAGGGCCGGTTATCCCCCTGTGGACCCGGCGGCAGCGCAGGGATGGAAAACCTCTTTCTCACCAGCTTGCCAGCAGATTCTCCCTCCGGTTCTCCACATACGGCCCATGACGCTGGCTGGCCTTGTTTTGTTGGCGATTTTTGTGCTTGCACCCTGATTAACGAAGGTTAACCCCAAGAGTTATCCACAGGTCGCAGGCGGTGGGAAAACCTGCGGGAAGATTCAGAGTCTTCCGATTTCCACAGGCCCTACTTCACCATCTATCTTCTCTTTAATCTTTTCTTTTCTTATGAAGACTGCCCATGACAGACCTTCTGATAAGCCTTTACCCTTGGACGAAAGCGTTTCACGTGATTGCCGTCATCGCGTGGATGGCGGGGCTGTTCTATTTGCCCCGGCTGTTCGTCTATCACGCCGAAGCAAGCCCGCCGGAGGAGCTTTTCCGCACGATGGAGCGTCGTTTGCTGCGTGCGATCATGAATCCGGCGATGATCGCGACGTGGATCTTTGGGCTTTGTCTGGTTTTCACACCCGGGATCGTCGATTGGTCGCAGGTTTGGCCATGGACGAAGGCTGTGGCGGTGCTGGCGATGACTTGGTTCCATCATTGGCTGGGAAAACGCCGCAAAGACTTCGAAAAAGGCACGAATTCCGTGACGGGTCGGCAGTTTCGGATGATGAACGAGCTGCCGACGCTGCTCATGATCGTCATCGTGATTTCGGTGATCGTCCGGTTCTGAGTTGACTCTGGGGGATTCGGTGCTTATTTGCCGCCAAAGCAGGGCCATCCGGTCTGACGCGCCCCCCGTTTCCAAGTGACCGCAGCGAGCCCCGCGTGAGGGCGTCGCGCCTCAGGACAAGCATTTTCATGACCGAAACCATCGAAAGCATCAAACTTTCCGACCTGAAAGCCAAGACGCCGGCAGATCTGCTTGCGATGGCCGAAGAGTGGGAAGTTGAGAACGCCCCGTCTATGCGCAAGGGCGAGATGATGTTCTCGCTTTTGAAGGAACATGCCGAAGAAGGCTGGGAAATCGGCGGCGATGGCGTTCTGGAGGTTCTTCAGGACGGTTTCGGCTTCCTGCGCTCGCCCGAGGCGAACTATCTGTCGGGTCCGGACGATATCTACGTCTCGCCCGACATGATCCGCCAGTTTTCGCTGCGCACGGGCGACACGATCGAGGGCGTCATCAAGGCACCCAGCGAGAATGAGCGTTATTTCTGCCTGACCAAGGTCACGAAGATCAACTTCGACGATCCGGAGCGGGCGCGCCACAAGGTCCATTTCGACAACCTGACGCCGCTTTATCCGGACGAGCGGCTGAAGATGGAGGTCGAGGATCCGACGATCAAGGATCGTTCGGCGCGGATCATCGACCTCGTCTCGCCCATCGGCAAGGGACAGCGTGCGCTGATTGTGGCGCCGCCGCGGACGGGCAAGACGGTTCTGTTGCAGAACATCGCCCATTCGATCGAGGTGAACCACCCGGAGTGCTATCTGATCGTTCTGCTGATCGACGAGCGGCCCGAGGAAGTCACCGACATGCAGCGCTCGGTTAAGGGCGAGGTGGTTTCCTCCACTTTCGACGAGCCCGCGACGCGTCACGTCGCCGTGGCCGAGATGGTGATCGAAAAGGCCAAGCGTCTGGTCGAGCACAAGCGCGACGTCGTCATCCTGCTGGACAGCATCACGCGCCTTGGTCGGGCCTTCAACACGGTCGTCCCGTCCTCTGGCAAGGTTCTGACGGGCGGTGTGGACGCGAATGCGCTGCAACGGCCGAAACGCTTCTTCGGCGCGGCCCGGAACATCGAGGAGGGCGGATCGCTGACCATCATCGCGACCGCGCTGATCGATACCGGCAGCCGGATGGACGAGGTGATCTTCGAAGAATTCAAGGGCACGGGTAACTCGGAAATCGTGCTGGACCGCAAGGTGGCCGACAAACGCGTCTTCCCGGCGATGGACATCCTCAAATCCGGCACGCGTAAAGAGGATCTGCTGGTCGAGAAGACCGATCTGCAGAAAACCTATGTGCTGCGCCGCATCCTGAATCCGATGGGCACGACCGATGCGATCGAGTTCCTGATTGGAAAGCTGAAGCAGACCAAGTCGAATTCGGACTTCTTCGATTCGATGAATAGCTGATAAAATTCAATGGGTTGAACCATGGAAACGATATATGCCCTGGCCAGCGCCCGAGGGCGCGCTGGGGTATCCGTGGTGCGCCTTTCGGGATCATTTTCCTATGACGCGGTCGCCGCGCTTGGCGTGAAACTGCCGCCCATGCGGCAGGCGGCGCTTCGGCGGCTTCATCATGATGGCGTCCTGTTGGACGAGGCGCTGGTCATCCTTTTCGACCACGGTGCGAGTTTCACCGGCGAGCGGGTGGCGGAGCTTCACCTTCACGGCAGCATCGCGACGGTATCCGCCGTCATGCGCGCGCTTTCTTCGCAGCCGGAGTTGCGCTTGGCCGAGCCGGGGGAGTTCACCCGCCGTGCTTTGGAGAATGGTTGCCTCGATCTGGCGCAGGTCGAGGGGCTGGCCGATCTGATCGATGCGGAGACCGAGGCGCAGCGTCGTCAGGCGCTTCGCGTGCTGTCGGGCGCTATCGGGCGCAAGGCCGAAGGGTGGCGGCGTGATCTGATCCGGGCCGCCGCGCTTCTGGAAGCGACGATCGATTTTGCGGATGAGGACGTTCCGGTCGATGTGACGCCGGAAGTTCTGGAGCTTCTTGACCGCGTCTTGTTGGACCTGCGGGCCGAAGTTGCGGGATCGCGGATCGCAGAACGTATTCGGGACGGGTTCGAGGTTGCGATCATCGGCGCGCCAAACGTCGGAAAGTCCACACTTCTCAATGCCTTGGCGGGTCGTGATGCTGCCATTACCTCGGAAATCGCGGGCACGACCCGGGATGTGATCGAGGTGCGGATGGAACTCGCCGGTTTGCCGGTCAGCCTGCTGGACACCGCCGGGCTGCGTGAAACCGACGACGTCGTTGAAGGGATCGGAATCGACCGGGCGATGACGCGGGCGCGTGGAGCAGATTTGCGAGTGTTCCTCGATGGCGGGGAGGTATTGCCGCTTGCGCCACTGGCGGGTGACATCGTCGTTCGCGCAAAGGCCGATCTTCACGGGGTCGGTGTATCCGGTTTGACCGGGCAAGGGATTGATGACCTGGTTGCGCAGATCACTGCGCGGCTAAGCGCCGCCGGCGCCGGTGCCGCAACCGTGACCAGAGAGCGTCATCGGCTTGCCATCGAAGGCGCGATTGCCTCTATGGAATCAGCGCGATTTGAGGTATCGAGTGAGGTAAGTAGGGCGGAGCTTGCGGCAGAGGATCTGCGGCTGGCAATCCGGCAACTCGACAGCTTGGTCGGTCGGGTGGATATCGAAGAACTGCTTGGCGAAATCTTCTCAAGTTTTTGCATCGGCAAATGAGGTGTTTCACGTGAAACATTTTGATGTGATCGTAATTGGCGGTGGGCATGCGGGCACCGAGGCGGCTTCCGCAGCGGCACGGATGGGCTGCGCGGTTGCGCTGATTTCCTTGTCCAAGGCCGGAATCGGCGTGATGTCCTGCAACCCGGCGATTGGGGGGCTGGGCAAAGGCCACCTGGTCCGCGAAGTTGACGCATTCGACGGGATCATGGGTGCTGCTGGCGATGAGGCCGGTATTCAGTATCGGCTGCTCAACCGGCGCAAAGGACCAGCCGTTCGCGGGCCCCGTATTCAGGCGGACCGCTCGCTTTATCGCGCCGCGGTTCAGCGGCGGCTTGCCGTACTGCCGGGACTGGAGATCATCGAAGGCGAAGCCGTCGCCTTGTTGAGCGATTCTGGCAGGGCTTCGGGCGTAAAGCTCGCTGACGATACGGAAATTTCAGGCAGGGCGATCGTTCTCACCTCGGGAACTTTCCTCAATGGTCGGATACATATTGGCGACGTCAATCATTCCGGTGGAAGGATGGGGGACCGCCCGTCGATACGTTTGGCCGAACAACTCGCCGACATGGGGTTGCGTCGGGGGCGTCTGAAAACAGGGACGCCGCCGCGCCTTGACGGGCGGACGATCGATTGGACCCGGTTGGAACGGCAGGATGGGGATGAAGATCCTGTCATGCTTTCTTTCATGAACCGCGCGCCTCTGGTTCGACAAATTTCTTGTGGTATCACGCATACCAACGAGAGAACGCACGAGGTTATTCGTGACAACCTCCACCTTTCCGCGATGTATGGCGGTCACATTGAGGGGGTAGGTCCTCGATACTGTCCTTCCATTGAGGATAAGGTGGTTCGATTCAGCGATAAGAACTCGCATCAGATTTTCCTCGAACCTGAGGGCTTGGAGGATCATACGGTCTATCCCAACGGTATCTCGACGTCGTTGCCCGTCGCTGTTCAGGAGGCCTACGTGCGTAGCATCGTTGGTTTGGAGGAAGTGAAGATCCTCCAACCCGGCTACGCGATCGAGTATGATCATTTCGATCCGCGCGAGTTGAAGGAGACGTTGGAGCTCAAGGAAGTGCCGGGTCTCTATTTGGCCGGCCAGATCAACGGCACAACCGGCTATGAAGAGGCGGCCGCGCAGGGACTTGCTGCGGGCTTGAATGCTGCGCGGGCAACGAGGGGAGAGGGCGAGGTCATCTTCAGTCGCACATCGAGCTATATTGGTGTGATGATAAGTGATCTGGTGGCGCGTGGCGTGACCGAACCGTATAGGATGTTCACGTCGCGCGCAGAATTCCGTCTCACGCTTCGCGCAGATAATGCGGACCAGCGCCTAACGCCCATGGCAGTCGAATTGGGTGTGGTTGGTGATGCACGGAAGGGGGCATTCGAGACGAAGCTGAACGATTTGACTGAAGCGAAAAATCTGCTTTCGAAACAATCGTTCACGAGCAATCACCTGGCCTCCGTCGGTGTTTCAGTCAGCCGGGATGGCGCACGCCGCACTGGGCTGTCGGTGCTCGCGTTGTCGGATGTTGACGAAAGCGTTGTTTTGCAACTTGTCCCCGAATTCGGAGAATTTGGCTCCGATATTCGTGAGCAGGTGGCGACCGATGCGCTTTACGACCAGTATTCGGAACGCCAACAGCGACAAGCCGATGCGATCACTCGGGATGAAGCTGTGTTGCTGCCCGATGCGATGGATTACGACGGCATCTCGGGATTGTCGTTTGAGTTGACTGCAAAGTTGAAACGACTGCGCCCTGTGAATTTGGCTCAGGCGATGAAGATCGAAGGGATGACGCCTGCCGCGGTGACGCTGATCCTGTCGAAAGTTCGAAGACTCAAGCAAGAGGCCAAGGCATTGTGAATGTTTCACGTGAAACATCGCACCGCTTGGCTGAATTTTCCGCCTTGGCGATCAAATGGAATCCGGCGATCAATCTGATCGCCAGGTCAACCGTTTCGGACATTGAACAGCGGCACATTCAGGACTCCGCTCAACTTTACACATTGGCCGGTGATTTCGATCACTGGGTTGATCTGGGTAGTGGGGGAGGTTTTCCCGGCATCGTGGTTGCAATCATTGCGAAAGAGCGCAATCCGGCGGCTCGTATCACGCTGGTGGAAAGCGACGCCCGGAAATGCGAATTTCTGCGCCATTCCAGCCGGATTTTGGGCCTGAACACGCAGATACTGAATGCTCGTATCGAAGCTGTTGACCCCCTGAACGCCGATGTGGTTTCCGCGCGCGCTTTGGCATCCCTTGATCAGCTTTGTGGTTTTTTTGTGCGCCATCGAGCGGCACGAGGGAAGGGGCTATTTCCTAAGGGAGCCACTGCTTCGCACGAACTGGAAGCAGCGCAGAAGACGTGGAATCTGGACTATCGAAGCCATGAGAGTATAACCGACCCGTCCGCCGTCATTCTTGAAGTGAAAGATCTGTCCCGTGTCTGAACCGCTTCCCAAATCCGCGCCAAGGATCATCGCGATTGCAAACCAGAAGGGCGGGGTAGGGAAGACCACGACCGCAATAAACCTCGCCGCCGCACTGTGCGAGAAGGGCTACGGAACGCTTGTCGTCGATCTCGATCCGCAAGGAAACGCATCGACGGGCCTTGGAATCGAGGCTGCGCAGCGAAATCTGACTACATTCGATCTGTTGCTCGAGGGTGCAACGTTGGATCAGGTGATCCGCCCCACCAAGATCGAAGGCCTATTTGTCTGCCCTGCCAACGCCGACCTGTCCTCGGCGGATATGGAGCTGATCGCGAATGAAAAACGCAGCTTTCTGCTCCGCGATGCGTTGCGGGACAAGGATGTCACGCTCCCTCCGCTGGATTTCATTCTGATCGACTGCCCGCCTTCGCTGAGCCTTCTGACGATCAACGCTCTCGTCGCGGCGGATGCGGTTCTTGTCCCGCTTCAAAGCGAATTCTTCGCGCTGGAAGGGTTGTCTCAGCTGATGCTCACCGTGCGCGAGGTGCGTCAGAGTGCCAATACCGACCTGCGGATCGAAGGCATTGTGCTGACAATGTATGACAAGCGCAACAACCTGTCGCAGCTTGTTGAAAATGACGCGCGCCAGACCTTGGGCGAGCTTGTTTTTGCGACGATCATCCCGCGCAATGTTCGGGTCAGCGAGGCGCCTTCGTTCTCTATGCCGGTCCTGTCCTATGACAGCACATCCAAGGGCAGCGAAGCTTACCGCGCCCTTGCGCAAGAAATAACCGCGCGCAGACGCGTAAAGGAACAGGAAAGAGCGTGATGGACCGCAAGGAACGCAAAGGATTGGGCCGCGGGCTGTCGGCTTTGATGGCAGATATCAACGTCAGCGCTCCGACGGAAAGCGGCCGCCGCGCCGACATGACGGTTCCGATCGAAAAGATCGTGCCGAATCCCGACCAGCCGCGCCGCGAGTTCGCGCCAGAGGCATTGAACGACCTTGCTGCGTCCATCCGGCAGAAGGGCGTGATCCAGCCGCTGATCGTGCGTCCGATCCCGCACAGCGACCGATACGAGATCGTCGCGGGCGAGCGGCGCTGGCGGGCCTCGCAACTGGCGCAACTTCATGATCTCCCGGTCGTAATTCGTGATTTCGACGATACCGAAGTTCTGGAAGTCGCGATCATCGAAAACATCCAGCGCGCCGATCTGAACCCGGTCGAGGAGGCCATGGGTTTCCGCCAGTTGATGGAACGCTTCGGCCATACACAGGAAAAGCTTGCGGAGGCGCTTTCCAAAAGCCGCTCTCACATAGCTAACCTATTGAGATTGCTGAATCTTCCCGACGATGTGCAGGCGATGCTGCGCGAAGGAAAGCTTTCCGCCGGCCACGCGCGCGCGCTGATCACATCGGAAAACGCATCCGAGCTTGCGCGAAAGGTCGTCGAAAAGGGCCTCTCCGTCCGCGAGACCGAGAAGCTTGCGAAAGGTGCCGCCCCGTCCAAAGCGCGGGGTGCGCGGGCTGAAAAAGACGCCGACACACGCGCGCTGGAGGGCGATCTTTCCGCAAATCTGGGCATGGAGGTTCAGATCGAACACCTTGCCGGCGGAGAGAGCGGTGTGCTGTCCATCCGCTACAAGACGCTGGAAGATCTGGACAACCTCTGTCGGGTGCTGACCCAGATCAATCAGGGCGCGTCCAGATAAACACCGCGACGCAGCCCAGCGTCGCGGCCTGAATCGCGATCACCGGGCCGGGCAGCTTCAGCCCTACCGAGACCAACCACACAGCCAACATCGACACGCTGGCCGCGATCTTCGCCTTGCGCGAGATCGCACCCCTTGCGCGCCAATCGCGGATCGGCGGCCCCAGCCGGGGATGCCGCATCAGCCACGAATGCAGCCGTTCCGATGATCGGGCAAAGCACCAGGCGGCCAAAAGCAGAAACGGCACCGTCGGCAGCAGGGGCAGGACGACGCCCACAATCCCAAGACCGAGGGCAAGGAAGCCCAGAGCGGCCCATACAGGCCGCATCACGCCGCCAGCGCGGCGATGACCGAGTTCAACACGATCCGGCCCTCTGCGGTCGCCCTGAGGCGCCCTTGGGTCATTTCGACCATCCCCATCCGCGCCAGATCGTCGATCTTCGCCGGGGAGGGGGCCGCGTTCATTCCGGCCAGCCGGGCGATTTCCAACCCTTCCGACAGGCGCAGACCCATGATGAGGTATTCGTCAGCCTGTTCGCCAGAACTCATCGCCTCGCGCGGCAACTCGCCCGATCCCGCCTCGGCGCGCGCAAGCCACGCATCCGGCATCCGCTCGGCAACAGTCGCCCAGCGGACGCCGTCCAGGGTCAGCCGTCCATGCGCACCGGGACCGATCCCGGCATAATCGCCGCCCTCCCAATAGATCCGGTTATGGCACGACTCGGCCCCCGGACGCGCATGGTTCGAAACCTCGTATGCGGGCATCCCGGCCGCCTCGCACAGATCCTGCGTCAGCGCATACATATCGGCCCCCAGATCGTCGCTGGGCAGCCCCTTCAGCCCCCCGCGGGCCAGACGGTCGCCGAATGCGGTCCCGTCCTCCACGGTCAGCTGGTAAAGCGACAGGTGATCAACCGCCATAGAAAGCGCCTCGCCCAGTTCCGCGCGCCAGTCGTCCAGCGTCTGGTCCTGCCGGGCATAGATCAGATCGAAGCTGACACGATCAAAGACCGACCGCGCGATGTCGAAGGCCCGCTTCGCATCCGCGACCGAATGCAGCCGACCCAGCCGCCGCAAATGCTCGTCCCGCAGCGACTGCACGCCCATCGAGACACGGTTCACCCCCGCCTCGGAAAATCCGCGAAACCGACCCGCCTCGACCGAGCCGGGATTGGCCTCCAGCGTCACTTCCAGATCGTTTGCCATGATCCACGTGGAACGCACCCGTTCAAGGATCGCCGCCACAAGGTCCGGGTTCATGAGCGACGGCGTGCCGCCCCCGAAGAAGACCGTGTTCAGCACGCGGCCCTGCGTCTCGGCCCCGATCCGGTCGATCTCGGCCAGAAAGGCCGTCTCCCACCGTTTCTGGTCCACCGAGGCGGCCACATGGCTGTTGAAATCGCAATAAGGGCATTTCGACTGGCAGAACGGCCAGTGCAGGTAGAGCCCGAACCCTCCGTTCCGCCAATCTTCCATGACTTACCCCTTGAAGGCCGTGACGTCGATCTCGACCAGCATTTCCGGTTTGATCAGGCCAGCCACGACCATCGTTGCGGCGGGGCGAACGTCCGCGAAAACCTCGCCCAACGCAGGGACCAGATCATCGACCAGCGCCGCATCGGTCACGGTGTATTGCACCCGCACCACGTCGGCGAAGGAGAACCCACCCTCGGCCAGCGCGCGCCCGATGGTCGCAAAGCAGCCCCGCGCCTGATCGGCAATGCCTTCGGGCATGACGCCATCGACATAGCCGGTGGTGCCCGAAACGAAGCACCAGTCGCCTTTAACGACCGCACGGGAATATCCCATTTTCGCCTCGAAGGGCGATCCAGAGGAGATGAGTTTCACGCGAAACATCCTTCGACAAGTTTGCGGAACGCATCCGCACGGTGGGAGATCTCGTTCTTCTTTTCGGTCGGCAATTCGCCCAATGTGGTGTCGAACCCGTCCGGTTGGAAGATGGGGTCGTATCCGTGGCCCTGCGCGCCGCGCATCGGCCAGACGACCTGCCCTGGCAGACGACCCACGAACACCTCGTCATGCCCGTCGGGCCAGGCCAGAACCAATGTGGCGTTGAACTGGGCGGTGCGCGGGAAGGGCGCATCCGCTGCCTCCAGCTTCTCCCATGTCTTGGTCATCGCCATGACGAAATCGCGCCCGTTCGGCGTTTCAGCCCAATCGGCGGTATAGACACCCGGCGCGCCGTCCAGCGCGTCGATGGTGATCCCGCTGTCATCGGCCAGCGCCGGCAGCCCCGAGGCCTTGGCCGCCGAATGGGCCTTGATCCGCGCATTGCCGACGAAGGTGTTTTCCGTCTCGACAGGCTCGGGCAGGCCCAGTTCCGCCGCCGACACCACCGAAATGCCAAAGGGTGCCAGCAGCGCCGTCATCTCGGCCAGCTTGCCCTTGTTGTGGGTGGCGACCAGCAGGCGGTCCCCTTCGAACTTCCTCATGCGATGGCCGCCTTCTGCGCAGCGACCAGCGCGGCATTCCCCGCCTCGGCCAGATCCAGAAGCTGCATCATCTCCTCGCGCGAGAAGGTCGCGCCCTCGGCCGACATCTGCACCTCGATCAGACGCCCGCGTCCGGTCAGGATGAAGTTCCCGTCCGTGCCTGCGGTGCTGTCCTCGGCATAGTCCAGATCCAGCACCGGCTGCCCGGCATAGATGCCGCAGGACACGGCGGCGACGTGATCGACCAGCGGGTCCGACACGATCGCCCCGGTCTTCAAGAGCTTGTTCATCGCCAGACGCAGCGCGACCCAGCCACCGGTGATCGACGCGCAGCGCGTGCCGCCATCGGCCTGAAGCACGTCGCAGTCGATCACGATCTGCCGCTCGCCCAGCGCCGAGCGGTCCACGCCCGCCCGCAGCGCCCGCCCGATCAGACGCTGGATTTCCTGCGTGCGGCCCGATTGCTTGCCCGCCGCGGCCTCGCGCCGGTTGCGGCTGTTGGTGGCGCGGGGCAGCATCCCGTATTCCGCCGTCACCCAGCCAAGGCCGGTATTCTTCAGGAACGAAGGCGCCTTGTCCTCGATGGTGGCGGAACACAGCACATGCGTCTCGCCCATCTTGATCAGGCACGACCCTTCGGCATGTTTCATCACGTTCGGCTCGATCGAGACGTCGCGCAGCTGGTTCAGGTGACGGCCGGAGGGACGCATGGAAAACTCCTTTTTTGCTTGGCCCCAGATACTGCCCGAAGCCCTGCGGATGCAAGCATTGACGCGGGGGGCACGCCGCCCGTAATCTCGGCTACCCGCCAAAGTGATGCCGATGACCGAAGTTCCGAAACTGCTGGCCGACATGAACGACCGCTCGCGCGAGGTTTTCCGCCGCGTGGTCGAAGGCTACCTTTCCAGCGGAGAGCCTGTCGGCTCGCGCACCCTGACCCGTTCGATGAACGAAAAGGTCAGCGCGGCCACGATCCGCAACGTGATGCAGGATCTGGAGTTTCTGGGCCTTCTGGACAGCCCGCACATCTCGGCGGGGCGAGTGCCGACCCAGCTTGGACTGCGGATGTTCGTGGACGGGCTTCTGGAGGTCGGGCAGGTGTCCGAAGCCGACCGCGAACGCATCGACGCCAGCGGCAGCGACGCGGATGTCGCGACCATCCTCGACCGCGTCAGCAACACGTTGTCGGGCATCACGCGCGGCGCCAGCCTTGTGCTCGCCCCGAAGCACGAGGCCGCGATCCGCCATATCGAATTCGTCAGCCTCGGCCCCGACCGCGCGCTGGTGGTGCTGGTCTTTGCCGACGGGCAGGTGGAAAACCGCGTCTTCGCCCCGCCGCCCGGCCAGACGGCGTCGTCCATGCGCGAAGCGGCGAATTTCCTGAACGCGCTGGCGGGCGGCAAGACCCTGACCGAGCTGCGTCAGACCATCGTGCAGGACATGGCCAAACGGCGGCAGGAAATCGACAGCCTTGCGCAAGCCCTTGTCGATGCCGGCCTCGCCTTGTGGGAAAACCCCGGCGAGCAGTCCGAGCGTCTGATCGTGCGCGGTCAGGCCAATCTTCTGGACGCCGACGCGCGCGACGTGGAGCGCATCCGCAGCCTGTTCGACGATCTGGAACGCAAGCGCGACATCGCCGAATACCTGCATCTGACCGAAACCGGCGACGGGGTGCGCATTTTTATCGGCTCCGAGAACAAGCTTTTCTCACTTTCGGGTTCCTCTTTGGTTGTCTCTCCTTATATGAACGCCGATCGGAAGATCATCGGCGCCGTGGGCGTGATCGGGCCGACGCGGCTGAACTATGGCCGCATCGTGCCGATCGTGGATTACACGGCGCAACTGGTCGGACGCCTCGTGTCGGAACGGGGCAAGGGATAGGAATATGACGGAAGAGAACAAGGACGACATGACCGACATGCCCGAAATGCTGGACGACACGTCCGAGCTGGAAGCCCTGCGCGCCGAACGGGACGAACTGCGCGACCGCTTCATGCGCGCGCTGGCCGATGCCGAAAACGCCCGCAAACGTGCTGACCGCGACCGGCGCGAGGCCGAGCAATATGGCGGCACCCGCCTTGCCCGCGACCTGCTGCCCGTGCACGACAACCTGCGCCGCGCGCTGGATGCCGCGACGGAGGAACAGCGCGAACAGGCCGCCGCCCTGATCGAAGGCGTCGAGCTGACCATGCGCGAACTCCTCAACGTGATGACCAAGCATGGCGTTACGCCCATCGCACCCGCCATCGGCGACCAGTTTGACCCGCAGCATCATCAGGCGATGTTCGAAGCACCGGTTCCCGGCACCAAGGCGGGCCAGATCATTCAGGTGATGACCGAAGGCTTCATGATCCATGACCGCCTTCTGCGTCCGGCGCAGGTCGGCGTGTCTTCGACCCCGGCATGAGTGGGCGCCCCTCGGGGCGCCTTTTTCACAGCATCCCGCGCAATTCATAGACCAGCTTCAACGCCTCCATCGGCGTCATCTGGTCAGGGCTCGCCTCTCGCAGCTTCGCCTCCACCGCCGAGGCTTTGACGGGCGCGGGGGCAGGCGTGCGGAACAGCGGCAGATCGTCGATCACCGCCTGACGCCGCCCGCCCTCGCGGTCGCCCGCCTCCAGCGCCTCCAGCACGGCCTTCGCACGCTCGATCACCGCGCCCGGCAAACCCGCCAGCCGCGCCACCTGCACGCCGTAGGATCGGTCCGCCGCGCCCTTTCGAACCGAGTGCAGGAAGATCACGTCCCCCTCATGCTCGGTCACCGCGACGGTCGCATTCTCGATCCCGGAAAGCTTTTTCGAAAGCGCGGTCATCTCGTGGTAATGCGTGGCGAACAGCGCGCGGCAGCGGTTCGCATCGTGCAGATGCTCCATCGTGGCCCAGGCGATCGACAGCCCGTCATAGGTGGCAGTGCCGCGCCCGATCTCGTCCAGAATGACCAGCGCACGATCATCGGCTTGATTGAGGATCGCCGCCGTCTCGACCATCTCCACCATGAAGGTGGACCGCCCGCGTGCCAGATCGTCCGCCGCACCCACCCGGCTGAAAAGCTGGCTGACCAGCCCGACATGCGCCGTCTTGGCCGGAACGAAACTGCCCGCCTGCGCTAGAAGCGCGATCAGCGCGTTCTGACGAAGGAAGGTCGATTTCCCCGCCATGTTCGGACCCGTCAGCAGCCAGATCGGCGCGGTCGTCAGATCGCAGTCGTTGGCAACGAACGCATCGCCCTTCTTCCGCAGCGCGCGTTCCACCACCGGATGCCGCCCCTGTTCCACATGAAACGCACGGCTGTCATCGACCTTCGGCGCGCACCAATCCTCGGCCACGGCCAGATCGGCCAGCGCCGCCAGCACGTCCAGCTGCGCCAGCGCCCGCGCGGCGGTGCCGATGGCGGCGGCGTTCTCCATGATGGCAGCACAAAGCGCCGCGAAATGCCGCTTCTCGATCTCCATGGCGTGGTTGCCCGCGTTGAGGATGCGCGTTTCCAGTTCCGACAGTTCCAGCGTGGTGAAGCGCAGCTGGTTGGCGGTGGTTTGGCGGTGGATGAAGCCCGCCTCGCGCATCACCGTCTCATGCGTGGTGGTGACCTCGATGAAATAGCCCAGCACGTTGTTGTGCTTGATCTTCAGACTTTGCACGCCGGTCTGCGCGACATACTCGGCCTGCATCTTCGCGATGACGCCGCGCCCCTCGTCGCGCAGGCGGCGGGTGTCGTCCAGTTCCGCGTCGAACCCTTCGGCGATGAAGCCGCCGTCGCGCGCCAGCAGCGGCGGCTCGGCGATCAGCGCCTGATCCAGCAGGTCGCACAGCCCCTCGTGCCCGCGCAACGCCGACAGCGCATCCGTCATCAACTCCGGCACGTCCGACATGCGCCCGATCGCCTCGGCCTGCGTAAGCCCGGCACGGATGGCGGCCAGATCACGCGGCCCCGCGCGGTCCAGCGCGACGCGGGACAGGGCGCGGTCCATATCCGGCACGCGGCGCAGATCCTCGCGCAGATCGGCGCGCGCCCGCGCATGGTCCACAAGGAACGCGACCGCCTCATGCCGCGCCGCGATCACCTTCAGATCGCAGGAGGGCGATGCCAGCCGCCGTTCCAGCAGCCGCGCGCCGGGGGCGGTCACGGTCCGGTCGATGGAGGATAGCAGCGAGCCGTCGCGGCCGCCCGCCATGCTCTCCGTCACCTCTAGATTGCGGCGGGTGGCGGCGTCGATCTGCATCGCGGCCCCCGGCATCTCGCGCACGGGGGCGCGCAGCAGCGGCATCCGACCGCGCTGCGTCAGGTCCAGATACTCGACCAGCGCGCCCAGTGCCGACACCTCGGCCCGTGCAAAGCCGCCGAAGCCCTCCAGCGATCCGACCTTCCACAACTCCCGCAGACGTTTCTCGGCCGAGGCGCTGTCGAAGGCCGACCGGGCCAGCGGGGTGATGGCCATGCCTTCGGGCGCGACCTCGGACCCTTCGGCCACCAGAAGTTCGCGCGGCGACAGGCGTCCCAGTTCCGGCAGCAGACGCGGGCGCGGGCAGCTCATCACCCGCAGCTCGCCCGTGGAAATGTCGGTCCATGCCAGCGCGGCCTCGTCCCGCACCTCGGCAAAGGCGGCCAGATAGTTGTGCCGCCGCGCCTCCAGCAGCGCATCCTCGGTCAGCGTGCCGGGGGTGACGACGCGCACCACCTCGCGCCGGACAACCGCCTTGTATCCGCGCTTCTTCGCCTCGGCGGGGTCCTCCATCTGTTCGGCGATGGCGACGCGGAACCCCTTGCGGATCAGGCCCAGCAGATACCCGTCCGACGAATGATGCGGCACTCCGCACATGGCGATATCCTCGCCCAGATGCTTGCCGCGTTTCGTCAGCGCGATGTCCA
The DNA here is from genome assembly GCF_004959935.1 of Falsirhodobacter xinxiangensis. Lineage (GTDB taxonomy): Bacteria > Pseudomonadota > Alphaproteobacteria > Rhodobacterales > Rhodobacteraceae > Falsirhodobacter > Falsirhodobacter xinxiangensis. The sequence goes on from NZ_SMYN01000003.1 coordinate 99,247, forward strand.
GCGCCTCGGAAGCCAGAATGGCGTCGTGGAAGAACATCTCATAGAAGTCACCCATCCGGTAGAACAGGATCGCATCCCGATGCTGCGCCTTGATCTCCAGATATTGTGCCATCATGGGCGTGGGCTCGGTCATGTGGTCCTCCGGTCGCTCGACCGCCTTTCTAACGTCCCCGCCAATGCTGCGCCAGCACGGTTGCCGCCCAGATTTTCAGCGGCTAAGACGGCAAAAAAGGGGAAAAGCCATGTCCAGAACCAAGATCACCGACGAAGAAGCGCTTGCCTACCATCTGGAGCCGCGCCCCGGTAAATTCGACATCGTCCCGTCCACGCCCATGGCGACGCAGCGCGATCTTTCGCTGGCCTATTCCCCCGGTGTCGCGGTCCCGGTGCAGGCGATTGCGGACAATCCCGGCGCGGCCTATGATTACACCACCAAGGGCAATATGGTCGCCGTGATCTCCAATGGCACGGCGATCCTTGGCATGGGCAATCTGGGCGCGCTGGCGTCCAAGCCGGTGATGGAAGGCAAGGCGGTCCTGTTCAAACGCTTCGCCGACGTGAACGCCATCGACATCGAACTGGACACCGAGGACGCCGAGGAGATCATCAAGGCCGTCAGCCTGATGGGCCCCACCTTCGGCGGCATCAACCTCGAAGACATCAAGGCGCCCGAGTGTTTCATCATCGAGCAGCGCCTGAAAGAGATCATGGACATCCCCGTGTTCCATGACGACCAGCATGGCACGGCAGTGATCTGCGCCGCGGGCCTGATCAACGCGCTGGAGCTGTCGGGCAAGAAGATCGAAGACGTCCGCATCGTCCTGAACGGCGCGGGCGCTGCCGGTATCGCCTGTCTGGAGCTGCTCAAATCGATGGGCGCGCAGCATGACAACTGCATCATGTGCGACACCAAGGGCGTCATCTTCGCCGGCCGGACCGAAGGCATGAACCAGTGGAAGTCGGCCCATGCCGCCAACACCGATCTGCGCACGCTGGAGGAGGCGATGAAGGGCGCGGACGTGTTCCTTGGCGTGTCGGCCAAAGGCGCGGTGACGCAGGACATGGTCAAATCCATGGCCGACAACCCGGTCATCTTCGCGATGGCCAACCCCGATCCGGAAATCACGCCCGAAGATGCCCACGCCGTCCGCCCGGATGCGATCGTGGCGACGGGCCGTTCGGACTACCCGAACCAGGTGAACAACGTCCTCGGCTTCCCCTATCTGTTCCGCGGCGCGCTGGACATCCATGCCCGCGCGATCAACGACGAGATGAAGATCGCCTGCGCCGAGGCTCTGGCGAAACTCGCGCGCGAGGATGTGCCGGATGAGGTCGCCGTCGCCTATGGGCGCGAGCTGAGCTTCGGGCGCGACTACATCATCCCGACGCCGTTCGACCCGCGCCTGATCCACGCGCTTCCGCCCGCCGTCGCCAAGGCCGGGATCGAAACCGGCGTGGCCCGGCGCGAGATCGACCTTGCTGCCTATGAAGCGCAGCTGAAATCGCGCATGGACCCGACCGCCTCGATCCTGCAGGGCATCCATGCCCGCGCGAAATCGGCGCAGGCGCGGATGATCTTTGCCGAAGGGGACGATCCGCGCGTGCTGCGCGCCGCCGTCGCCTATCAGCGGGCAGGTCTGGGCCGCGCGCTGGTCGTGGGCCGCGAGGGCGACGTGAAGGAGAAGCTGGAGACGGCGGGCCTTGGCGATGCCGTGCGCGAGCTGGAGGTGGTGAACGCCGCCAACACCCCGCATCTGGAAGCCTACAAGGAGTTCCTCTATTCCCGCCTTGGCCGCAGCGGCTTCGACACGCATGACATCCGCCGTCTGGTGGGGCGCGACCGTCACGTCTTCTCGGCGCTGATGTTGGAGCATGGGCATGGCGACGGGCTGGTGACCGGGGCCACGCGCAAATCGGCGCATGTGCTGTCGGCCATCAACCACGTCTTCGATGCCACCCCCGGTTCGGGCGCGGCGGGGGTGACGGCGCTGCTGCACAAGGGCCGCATCGTGCTGATTTCGGACACGCTTGTCCATGAATGGCCCGAGGCCGAGGATCTGGCCGATATCGCGGAACGCGCGGCGGGGGTGGCCCGCAACCTCGGCCTCGATCCGCGGGTGGCCTTCGTGTCGTTCTCGACTTTCGGCTCGCCCAAATCGGAACGGGCGGTCAAGCTGGGACAGGCGCCGAAAGTTCTGGACGCGCGCGGCGTCGATTTCGAGTATGATGGCGAGATGACCGTGGACGTGGCGCTGAACGCCGCGCAGATGGCGAACTATCCCTTCTGCCGCCTGACGGGGCCTGCCAACGTGCTGGTCGTCCCGGCGCGGCACTCGGCCTCGATCTCGGTCAAGCTGATGCAGGAGATGGCGGGCGCGACGGTGATCGGCCCGATCCTGACCGGGGTGCCGAAACCGATCCAGATCTGCTCGACCAGTGCGACGGTGAACGATATCGTCAACATGGCGGTCATGGCGGCCTGCAAGGTGGGATGAATGGCGATCTGGAACTTCGGCTCGATAAACCTCGATCACGTCTATCGCGTTCCGCATCTGGTCAATCCGGGCGAGACGCTTCAGGCCAGCGATTACAAGGTCGGGCTGGGGGGAAAGGGCGCGAACCAGTCCGTCGCCGCGGCGCGGGCCGGGGCGCGCTGCCTGCATCTGGGCGCCGTCGGCCATGACGGCGCCTGGGCGCGCGAGGTTCTGGCCGCCGCCGGAGTGGACGTGCGCCACATCGCCGTGACCGACACGCCCACGGGCCATGCGATCATCAACGTCGATCCGGGGGCGGAGAATTCCATCGTGATCTTCCCCGGCGCGAACCGGGTGCTGGCCGCGCCGGACCTTGCCGGAGCCGCGGCGGGCGATCTTCTGCTTTTGCAGAACGAAACCTCGGCACAGGCAGAGGCCGCCGCCGCCGGGGCTGCGCGGGGGATGCGCGTGATCTATTCTGCCGCGCCCTTCGATCCCGAGGCGGTGCGCGCGGTGCTGCCGCATGTCTCGCTTCTGGTGATGAACGCGGTCGAGGCGCGATCCCTGCGCGCCGCGATGGGCGAGGTCCCCCCGGTCGAGATGATCGTGACCAGCGGGGCCGAAGGCGCGGAATGGATCGGACAGCACCCGCTGCACGTCCCGGCCTTCGGCGTCGATCCCGTGGACACGACGGGCGCGGGTGACTGTTTCGCAGGCACGCTTGCCGCCGCGCTGGACATGGGCGAAGGGGCCGAAGGCGCGATGCTGCGCGCCTCTGCCGCCGCTGCGCTTCAGGTCACACGACACGGCGCTGCCGACGCCATGCCCACCGCAGCCGAGGTCGAGACATTCCTGGCCCAGATGACTTGACCTTTCGGACATGTCCTATACGTCAGTCGGACACGCAAAGGTTGTAAGTGGCGGATTTTACCTGACATTCCCGTGATGATACGAGACTTTTGCAGACCTCGGCATAACTGGTCACCCGGCCCGGCCAGTGCATTAACGAGTTGTTAAAGTCGTCCAGAGTTCTTGATTTCGAGTGACCATTGCAATCATGAAAAGGGGCGCCCGAGGGCGCCCCTTGTTTCGTTCAAGCCGGTCACTTGACCCGCGCGTTCCGCGTGGCCAGCAGCTTCAGCCGCAGCGCGTTCAGCCGGATGAAGCCTGCCGCATCCTTCTGGTCGTAAGCGCCGGCGTCTTCCTCGAAGGTCACATGCGCCTCGGAATACAGCGAATGGTCCGACCAGCGGCCAACGGTCGTCGCCAGCCCCTTGTAGAGTTTCAGGCGAACGGTCCCCGTCACATGCTCCTGGCTCTTGTCGATCAGCGCCTGAAGCATCTCGCGCTCGGGCGAGAACCAGAAGCCATTATAGATCAGCTCCGCGTAACGCGGCATGATCGAATCCTTGAGATGGCCCGCGCCGCTGTCCAGCGTGATCTGCTCGATCCCGCGGTGGGCTTCCAGCAGAACGGTGCCGCCGGGGGTTTCATAGATGCCGCGCGACTTCATGCCGACGAAACGGTTCTCCACGAAGTCCAGACGGCCGATGCCATGACGGCCCCCAAGCTCGTTCAGCTTGGTCAGGATCGTGGCGGGCGACATCGCCTCGCCGTTGATCGCGACGGCGTCGCCCTTCTCGAAGGTGATCTCGATGAATTCGGGCGTGTCCGGCGCGTCTTCCGGCGACACGGTGCGCTGATAGACGTATTCGGGCGCGGCCTCGGCGGGGTTCTCCAGCGCCTTGCCTTCGGACGAGGTGTGCAGCAGGTTCGCGTCCACGCTGAACGGCGCTTCGCCGCGCTTGTCCTTGGCGATCGGGATCTGGTTCGCCTCGGCAAACTCGATCAGCTTGGTGCGGCTGGTCAGGTCCCACAGACGCCACGGCGCGATGACCTTGATCTCGGGGTTCAGCGCATAGGCAGACAGTTCGAACCGGACCTGATCGTTGCCCTTGCCGGTCGCGCCATGCGCCACGGCATCGGCACCGACCTCGCGCGCGATCTCCACCAACCGTTTGGAGATCAGCGGCCGCGCGATGGACGTGCCCAGCAGATACAGCCCCTCGTACAGCGCGTTGGCGCGGAACATCGGGAAAACGAAATCGCGCACGAATTCCTCGCGCACGTCTTCGATATAGATGTTCTCGGGCGCGATCCCCAGCAGTTCCGCCTTGGCGCGCGCCGGTTCCAGTTCCTCGCCCTGGCCCAGATCGGCGGTGAAGGTCACCACCTCGCAGCCATATTCGGTCTGAAGCCATTTGAGGATGATAGAGGTGTCCAGACCACCGGAATAGGCAAGGACGACTTTCTTGGGCGCGGACATCGGCGGCTCCATGAACGGGGACATTCGGGTCGCGATAGCCAGTTTCCACCTGCGTTTCAAGCGGGGCTTGCCTTTTCGTCATCCCGTTGTCATGCCTTCGCGCATGGAAAACTTCGCATCAGACGCCCGCGCCGCCACCCTTGCCCTGCGTGATCTGTTCGATCAGACGCCGCTGCAACGGAACGACTTCCTGTCCGCCCGGTTCGGCGCCGAGATTTGGCTGAAGCGCGAAGATCTGACGCCGGTCCGCAGCTACAAGCTGCGGGGGGCGTTCAACGCGATGCGCAAGATGCGGGTAAGCGATCCGGACCAGCAGCTTTTCGTCTGCGCCAGCGCCGGAAACCACGCGCAGGGCATGGCCTTCTGCTGCCGCCATTTCGGGGTGAAGGGCGCGATCTTCATGCCCATCACCACGCCGCAGCAGAAGATCGACAAGACCCGCGCCTTCGGGGGCGAGTTCGTCGAAATCGTGCTGACGGGCGACTATTTCGACCAGACGCTTGCGGCCGCCAAGGCATGGTGCGCCGACCGGGGCGCGCATTTCCTTGCCCCCTTCGACGATGACGACGTGATCGAAGGCCAGGCCTCGGTCGCGGTCGAGATGATGGAGCAGCTTGGCCGTGCGCCCGACATGGTCGTGCTGCCGGTGGGCGGCGGCGGTCTTGCCTCGGGCGTCACGAAATACCTGCACACTCTGGGCGAGCAGACCGAGTTCCGCTTCGTCGAACCCGTGGGCGGGGCCAGCCTGACGGCGGCGCTGAAGGCGGGCCATCCGGTGCAGCTCAACAAGGTGGACAGTTTCGTCGATGGTGCCTCTGTCGCGCGGTTGGGCGAGCGGACGTATGAGGCGCTGAAATGGGCGTCGCCCGATCAGGTCCTGCTGGCCCCCGAAGACCGCATCTGCGTGACCATGCTGGAAATGCTGAACGTCGAGGGCGTGGTGCTGGAACCTGCCGGGGCCATGTCGGTGAACGTGCTGGCCGAATTGGGCGACATTTCGGGTCGCACCGTCGTTTGCGTCACATCTGGCGGGAATTTCGATTTCGAACGTCTGCCCGAGGTCAAGGAGCGCGCCCAGCGTTACACCGGGCTGAAGAAATACTTCATCCTGCGTCTGCCGCAGCGCCCCGGCGCGCTTCGCGATTTCCTTGATATGCTGGGGCCGGACGACGACGTGGCGCGGTTCGAATACCTCAAGAAATCGGCGCGCAACTTCGGCTCGATCCTGATCGGGATCGAAACGAAACAGGCCGAGAACTTCCCGCGCCTGTTCGGCAAGCTGGACGAGCATGGCTTCGCTTACCGCGACATCACCGGCGACGACGTTCTGGCCGAATACCTGATCTGACGGCACCCTTCGGGATGTCGTGGATATGGAGCATTCCGTTTCCTGATCCTTGATGCGTTGCAGCGCGTCAAGAAATCGTCGCAAAACTTTCACGTTCCTGTTTCGGAACCCCGGCACAGGTGCGGCAGACAACCGCATCTTCGGGGACAGATCCGTGCAGAAATTCGCGCTCCTGACCTCGGCCATCGCGCTGGCGACCGCCATGCCCGCAATGGCCGAGACAACCTTCAACCGCATCGCCTCCTTCGCGACGCCGGACAATATGGCGGAGGGCGAGGATCGCGCCCTTCCGACCTCGGCCGAAATCATCTCGGTTTCCGAAGACGGCAACACCATCGTCTATTCCGACAGCCCGCTGGGCGTTCTGGGCTTTCTGGACATCACCGATGGCAAAAATCCCAAACCGCTGGGCAATGTCGCGATGGAGGGCGAGCCGACCACGGCGGTCATCATCGGCAACCGCGTCTTCGTCGGCGTGGACACGTCGGAATCCTTCACCGATCCCTCGGGCCAGCTTCGCGTGCTGGATCTGGAAACGGAAGAAGTGCTTGAATCCTGCGATCTGGGCGGCCAGCCGGATTCCGTCGCCAAGGCGAAGGATGGCAGCTTTCTGGCCATCGCAATCGAAAACCAGCGCGACGAGGATGTGAACGACGGCGCGCTGCCGCAGCTTCCTGCCGGTTATGTCGTCAAGCTGCCGGTCGCCAATGGCGAGCTGGACTGCGAAGGGATGCAGAAGATCGACCTGACCGGCCTTGCTGCCGTCGGCAGCGACGATCCCGAGCCGGAATATGTCGACATCAACGAGAACGGCGAAATCGTCGTCACGATGCAGGAAAACAACCACATCGCCGTCATCGGCGCCGATGGCACGGTCACCTCGCATTTCAGCGCCGGGACCGTGACGCTGGAGGGCGTGGACGCCAAGGACAATGGCGAGCTGTCCTTCACCGAGACGCTGGCCGATGTTCCGCGCGAACCCGATGGCGTCAAATGGATCGACGACGCCCATTTCGCCACGGCGAACGAGGGCGATTACGAAGGCGGATCGCGCGGCTGGACGATCTTCAACCGCGACGGAACGGTGGTTTACGAATCCGGCGCGTCCTTTGAACGTGCGGTGGCCGAGATCGGCCACTATCCCGAAAAGCGTTCCGACGCCAAAGGGGTCGAGCTGGAGTCGATCGAGGTCGCGACCTTCAACGGCACGCCCTATGTCTTCGTCGTGTCGGAACGCGCTTCGGTCATCGGCGTCTATGACGTGACGGACCCGTCGCAGCCGGGGCTGACGCAGATCCTGCCCTCGGGTGTCAGCCCGGAAGGTCTGGTCGCGATCCCGTCCCGCAACCTGCTGGTGTCGGCCAACGAGGCCGACCTTGGCGAAGACGGCGGCGCGCGTGCCCATGTCATGCTGTTCGAGGCCGGGGAAGGCCCTGCGGCCTATCCGATGATCACCTCGGCCGGGTCCGAGGAGCTGATCGGCTGGGGCGCGCTTTCGGGTCTGGCGGCAGGCGAAGCAGCCGGCCAGCTTTTCGCCGTGTCCGACAGCGTCTATGGCAACCAACCTGCGATCTTCACCATCGACGCGACCCAGACGCCCGCGCGCATCACGAACAAGCTGATCGTGACCCGCAACGGCCACCCGGCACAGAAGCTGGACATCGAAGGCATCGCGACCGACGGCAAGGGCGGCTTCTGGCTCGCCTCCGAGGGGCGCGACGACCGTCTGATCCCCCACGCGATCTACAACGTGAACGCCAAGGGCGAGATCAAGACCGAGGTCGCGCTTCCGGCCGAGGCTCTGGAAGGTCAGACCCGCTATGGTTTCGAAGGCATCGCGGTGCAGGGCGATCTGGTCTGGGTCGTCGTGCAGCGTGAATGGAACGATGCAGACGGTCAGGTCAAGCTGATGGCCTATGACACGGATGCCAAGGAATGGGTCGGCGCCGTCGCCTATCCGCTGGAAGCGGCAGAGACCGGATGGATGGGCCTGTCGGAGCTGACCATCGACGGCGACTGGGCCTATGTGATCGAGCGCGACAACCTGATCGGCGCGGCGGCGGTCACGAAAAAGCTTTTCCGCTTCCCAGTCTCCGAACTGACCGCAACCGCCTTCGGCGAAACGCTACCGGTCGTGACCAAGGAAGAAGTTCACGACTTCATTCCCGACTTGAAGAAGCTGAACGGATACGTCCTCGACAAGGTCGAAGGCTTCGCCATCGACGCGGACGGTATCGGCTGGGTGGTCACCGACAATGACGGCGTGGACGACTCCTCGGGCGAGACGCTGTTCTGGTCCATCGGACAGATGAACTGATCCGGGCTGAGTTTCCGATGAAGCCTCGCGGGCGCCCTCCCGCGAGGCTTTTGCTTTGTGCCAGGTCGGAGCGGTCTTTCCAATCTGACGTAATCCGGGCGAAGATCATGCCGATCACTCCGGTAGAGAGCCATGTCACTGCCATACGCACGCCTCGCGGACCCCATGTCCTGTCTGCTGCCGCAGATTGTGCAGACACCGCGGCTTCAACTTCGTCCTGCCGTCATGGATGACGCCACAGCGGTCGCACAGGCAAGGCGCGAAAGCTATGCGGAGCTTTCGCCGTGGTTTCACCAGTCGATGGGTAAGGTGGATCAGGAGGGCGATGCGCAGTGGCAGTCGGAGCGTCTGGCACAAGACGTGGAAGCCGCCAATCGACGCGAACGACTGTCATATCTTGCGTGGGCTTCAGGTCGTTGCGTTGGAGCCGTCGATCTCATGCCGATCTGGCGACGAGGCCAATTCCGTCTGTCCTACTGGGTGCGATCCTCTGCCTCCGGACAAGGATATGGGGCAGAGGCGGTCAATGCAATGATACGGGCCGCGTTCGAGCTTTGGGATGCCCGCTTAGCGACAACGGGTCACGCGGCCCCTAATGCAGCGAGCGCTCGCTTGGCGCAGAAGCTGGGCTTCCGGCAGATAGCCCGCCAACCGCTGGGTTGTGAAATGCCCAATGGCCTTCTGGTTGACGGCATTGCCTACGCCATTGAGGACGTAGCTGTATTGCCACCGCTGAAAGCTTCATGGAGCTGAATGGCAGTTCTGTCCTAAAACCACCGGCAGTCGAACGCTCGGAACCGATGCGCTACAGCCCAGCCATCTTGCGGATCGTCTTCCATTCGTCCGCGGTCACCGGCTGCACCGACAGCCGCGAGTTGTTGACCAGCACCATGTCCTTCAGCGCGGGCGTGGTTTTGCAATCTTCCAGCGTCACCGGGACCTTTACAGGCTCTACTGCGCGGATCATCACGCAGTCCCAGCGAGGGTCTTCGGTCGTGCTGTCAGGCTCGCTCTCGCGGCAGACTTCGACGATGCCGACAACTTCCTTGCCGATGTTGGAGTGATAGAAGAACCCGAGGTCCCCCACCTTCATCGCCCGCATGAAATTGCGCGCCTGATAGTTGCGCACGCCGCCCCATTCTTCACCCTCGGCGCCTTTGGCGACCTGCTGGTCCCAGCTCCAGGTGTCCGGCTCGGACTTGAAAAGCCAGTAGTTCATCCGATGACCTTCTTCCATTCGATGATCTGCACATCCTCGAACAGACCGGCCTTGGCATAGGGGTCGTTCGCGGCCCAGTCCTTGGCCACGTCCAGATCCTCCACCAGCAGGATGACCAGTGATCCGGCCATCTCGCCCTTGTCGTTCAGAAGCGGGCCGGCGCTTTCAACCACGCCCGAGGCTTCGATATGCGCCAGATGCGCGGCACGGTTGTCCATCCGGGTTTGCAGATGGCCGGATTTGTCACGGCAGATCAGGGCGACGCGCATCATTCACTCCTCAAAGGGCGGGTCATCAGGGTCTTCGCGGCCTCGGCGACGGATATGCGACCATCGACGAGGGCGGCCACCATCTGCGCGATCGGCATGTCCACGCCGCGATCATGCGCCAGCTTAGCGACGGCAAGCGCGGTCGCAACCCCTTCGACCGTCTGGCCGGGAGGGAAGTCCGCGCCGCTGCCCAGCGCACGGCCATAGCGGAAATTGCGCGACTGGTCAGAGGTGCAGGTCAGCACCAGATCGCCCAGCCCCGAAAGCCCCGCCAGCGTTTCCGCCCGCGCGCCAAGATCATGGGCCAGCCGCAGCATTTCGGCATGGCCCCGGGTCATCAGCGCCGCGCGGGCGGAATCGCCCATGCCCGCCCCGATCGCGACTCCCGCCGCAATGGCGACCACGTTCTTCAGCGCGCCGCCCAGTTCGGCCCCCGTCACATCGGTCGTGCGGTAAAGGCGCAGCGCGGGGCCGGACAGCTCGCGCTGGATCAATTCGCCCACGGCCTCATCCTCGCAGGCAAGGGTCAGCGCGGTCGGCAGACCCCGCGCGATGTCGGCGGCGAAACTGGGTCCGGTCAGGATGGCGGGGATGGAGTTGGGGCAGGCGCGGGCGATCACCTCTGCCGGGCCAAGCCCCGAGGCAAGGTCGATTCCCTTGCAGCAGGCGACAACACGGCGGCGGTCCAGCAACTTCGCATGGTCCCGCACGAACCCAGCGAGCGCCTGCATCGGCACCGCCAGCAACACGGTCTTTTCGGTGATGGCGCCCAGATCCGGCGCGATGCGGACGCTGTCCGGCAGCGTGACGCCGGGCAGGCGCGCAGCCTCGCGGCCCACAAGTCCGCGCCCCCAAAGCGTAACCGGCCCCTCGATTGCAATGGCAAGGGCGGTGCCGAAGGCCCCTGCGCCAAGGATCGCGACGCTCATGCCTTTGCTCCCTTCTTGCCGGACCCGATCAGCGGGGCGGCGGTGGTGTCCAGCGGCCAGCGCGGGCGGGCGGCAAGGTCCATCCCGTCGCGTGCGCCCATGCGGAACCGCTCCATCCCGGCCCATGCGATCATGGCCGCATTGTCGGTGCAAAGGCGCAGCGGGGGCGCGACGTAATCCGCGCCCGCCTCGGCCGCGACGCGTTGAAGGCCGGCCCGGATCAGCGTGTTGGCGGCCACGCCCCCCGCCACCGCCAGCACCTTTGCGCCCGACACCTTCAGCGCGCGGCGGGTCTTTTCGACCAGCACATCGGCCACGGCCTGCTGGAACCCCGCGCAGATGTCGGCGCGGTCGGCGCGGGTCAGCCCGCCCTGCGCCGCGACCAGCGCATCCCGTTGGCGCAGCAGCGCGGTCTTCAGCCCGGAAAAGCTCATGTCGCAACCGGGGCGGTCCAGCAGCGGACGCGGGAAGGCGAAACGTTTCGGATCGCCCTTTGCCGCCTCGCGCTCCACTTCCGGCCCGCCGGGCTGGGGCAGGCCCAGCAACTTCGCGGTCTTGTCGAACGCTTCGCCAGGGGCGTCGTCGATGGAGCCGCCGATACGGCTGAAATCCTCGGGGCCGCGCACGGTCAGGAACTGGCAATGCCCGCCCGAGATCAGCAGCATCAGATAGGGGTAGTCCACCCCATCGGTCAGACGCGGCGTCAGCGCATGACCCGCAAGGTGGTTCACGCCCACCAGCGGCAGGCCCGTCGCCGCCGCCAGCCCCTTGGCGCACATCACGCCCGACAGCACGCCCCCGATCAGCCCTGGCCCGGCGGTCACCGCGATCCCGTCCAGATCGGCCAGCGAAACGCCCGCCTGATCAAGCGCGGCTTCGATGCAGATGTCCAGCCGTTCGGCATGGGCGCGGGCGGCGATCTCGGGCACGACGCCGCCGAAGGCCGCATGCAGCGCCGTCTGACCTTCGACCACCGACGACAGGATCGCAGACCCGCGCAGCACGGCGGCGGCCGTGTCGTCGCAGCTGCTTTCGATACCAAGGAAGGTGAGCGTGTCCATGATGCGCCGGTTGTCTGGGGTCTGACCCGCATGTAACCTTCGTGCCATGCCCGGGCAATCCCACATCCCTATCCTGCTGACGCGCCCTGCGGCGCAGACTGCGCGGTTCGCGGCGCGGCTGGTCGGGCGCATCGTGCAATCCCCGCTGGCCGAGGTGCGGTTCCTGCACCCGGACCTGCCGCTGGCGGATTGCGCGATCTTCACCTCGGAAAACGCCGTGCATGCGCTGGGGGGGCGGCTGCCTGCACCGCGCGCGTGGTGCGTGGGGGACCGCACCGCCGAGGTCGCGCGGCAGGCGGGATTTCAGGCGTGGTCGGCCTCGGGCGATGCCGATGCGCTGGTGGCGGCGATCCTGAATGCGCCGCCGGGGCGCTGTCTGCACCTGCGCGGGCGCGAGACGCGGGGCGATGTGGCCGCCCGGCTGATTGGCGCGGGCATCCCCTGCGCCGAAGCCGTGGTCTATGACATCGTCCCCCTTCCTCCGACGCCCGAGGCGCTTGCCCTGCTGGAAGGCGCCGCCCCGGTGATCGTTCCGCTGTTTTCGCCCGCCAGCGCGCGGCGGTTCGCGCGGATCGCAGCGCGCGCACCGCTTCGCCTCGCCTGCCTCAGCCCTGCGGTGGCGGCCGCCGCCCCACCCGCCGTCGAAGTGCGGATCGCCGCCGAACCGACCGCCGCCGCGATGATTGACCTTATCGCCGCGATGCAGAGTCTTGAGACATGAGAGCGGCAAAGCTAGGTTCTTGGCGTATCGCAGTTTCCCGTATGAGGCACCGGCATGGCAGACGAAGACACCCGCCCCGAAAACAAGCCCGAGAACAAGGCTGAGGCGGAGGTTGCCATCGGACCGAAGCCAGAGCCGGAACCGAAGCCGGTTCCCGACCTGTCGGTTCCGGCGGAACCCCATGCCGCGCCGCCGCAACGGTCGGTATTTCTGCCCTTGCTGCTGGGCGGCATCGTCGCCGCCGGTCTGGGCTTCGGCGCCGCGCAATTCGTGCCCGACGGTTGGCCTATTCGCGACACATCCGCGCTGGAGGCCGAGATCACGCGTCAGGCACAGGAGATCACCGCCCTGCGCGACCGCGTCGCATCGGCCGCCGCGCCGGACCTGTCGGGGGTCGAGGGGCGCATCGCGGCGCTTGAAAACGCCCCTTCGCCGGTGGACGAGCTGCGCGCACAGATCGACCAGCTTCGCGGCCAGATGACCTCGGGCGCGCTGGCCCCGGACATGCAGGCCATCGTCGATCAGACGCGCGAACAGCTGGATCAGGCCCGGACCGAGGCGCAGTCCATCCAGCAGCAGGCCGAAGCGACGGCCCGCGCGGCGACGGTTTCCGCCTCGCTGACGCGGATCGCGGCGGCGCTGGACAGCGGCACCCCCTTCACCACCGCGCTGGACAGTCTGCGCGAAGCGGGGGTCGAGGTTCCACCGATCCTTGCCGACAATGCCGAAGGGCTGCCCTCGATCCTGAAACTGCAACAGGACTTCCCCGAAGCGGCACGCGCGGGGCTGGAGGCATCTCTTGCCGCGGATATGGGCGCGACCTGGGCCGACCGGGTCGGATCGTTCCTGCGCAGCCAGACCGGCGCCCGGTCCCTGACCCCGCGCGAGGGCAACGACCCGGACGCGATCCTGTCGCGGGCCGAGGCGGCGCTGGCAAATGCCGATGTCGCGGGCGCGCTGGACCAGCTTCGCGCGCTGCCGCTGGAAGGTCAGGGCGCGATGACGGATTGGCGCAGCGAGGCCGAACGCCGGGTCGAGGCCGAATCCGCCCTTTCGTCGCTGGAGGCGCGTTGATGCTCTGGTCGCTTGCAAAGGTTCTGATCTTCGTCGCCGTCATCGCGGCGGCAAGCCTGACCGCCAGCTGGCTGCTGGATTCGGGCGGCGGCATCCGCGTCGCCGTGTCGGGGTGGGAGCTGACGCTGGGCCCGATCCAGACGCTGATCGCGGCGCTGCTGATCGTCGCCGCGCTGTGGCTGCTGATGAAGCTGGTGACGCTGATCGTCGCTTTCCTGCGGTTCCTGAACGGGGACGAGACTGCGTTGACGCGCTATTTCGACCGCTCGCGCGATCGCAAGGGCCGCGAGGCGCTGTCGGAGGCGATGTTCGCGCTGGCCTCGGGCGAGCCGCGTCTGGCGCTGACGAAAGCAACGCGGGCAGAGCGGTATCTGGACCAGCCCGAACTGACGACGCTGCTGATCGCGCAGGCGGCGGAAAAGGCCGGTGACCGTGCGAGGGCCGAGGATGCCTGGAAGAAACTGCTGGCCGACGACAAGACCCGCTTCACCGGGATTCGCGGCCTCTTGCGGCAGAAGCTGGACGAGGGTGACAACGAGACGGCGTTGAAACTGGCCGAGCGCGCCTTCGCCCTGCGCCCCAAACACTCCGAAACGCAGGACATCCTGTTGAAGCTGCAGGCCGACAGCGCCGACTGGAAGGGCGCCCGCGCCACGCTGGATGCGAAACGCAAATCGGGCGAGTTGCCCAAAGCCGTCTATCAGCGCCGCGACGCGGTTCTGGCGTTGCAACAGGCGCGGACGGTCATGGACGACAACGCCTCGATCGAAGCGCGCGAGGCGGCGATCGAAGCGAACAAGCGCTCGCCCGACCTGATCCCGGCGGCGGTGATGGCGGCCCGCAGCTATATCGCCCAAGGCAATGCCAAGAACGCATCGCGAGTGCTGCGCAAGGCATGGGAGGCGCAGCCGCATCCCGACCTCGCCTCTGCCTTTGCCGAGATCGCACCGGACGAGACCCCGCGCGAGCGCCTGCGCCGGTTCGAGGTTCTGACGGGCCTTCATGCCGATCATTCCGAAACGCGCCTTCTGGCCGCCGAACTTGCCATCGCCGCCGAGGATTTCCCGGGTGCCCGCCGCGCGCTGGGCAAGCTGGCGACCGACGCGCCCACCGTGCGGTCCCTGACCATCATGGCCGCCATCGAACGCGGCGAGGGGGCGGACGATGCGGTGGTGCGCGGCTGGCTGACCCGCGCGCTGACCGCGCCGCGTGGCCCGCAATGGTGCTGCGACAAATGTCAGGCGGTCCATTCGCAATGGACACCGATCTGCGACAACTGCGGCGGCTTCGATACCCTGTCCTGGCGCGAGCCGGTGGAAGGCGCGGGACCAAGCGCGACCGGAACCGAACTGCTGCCCCTGATCGTGGGGATGCCCCCGCGCGACGACACGATGGAGAAACCCGCAGATTAGGGCTTCACCCCGTGGCGGGAGAATGCTAATAGCCCGCCACCAGGCCGCTGTAGCTCAGCTGGTAGAGCACGTCATTCGTAATGATGGGGTCGGGGGTTCGAGTCCCTTCAGCGGCACCAGAAATAACAAAAAAGCCTCGTAGTGTCAGTCACTTGCGAGGCTTTTTCTTTCTCCAGTCCCCCTTTCCGTCCCCCCTATGGCTTTCGCTTTATCAGGCTGACGGCTCGAAGACGTTAGAGTGTAGCATCCGCAGCGGCCGCCGTTCCAAAGTCTCGAACCATTCGATGTGAATGTAATCACGCCCGTCTCTTCATCCCGTTTATCGCTGGAACTTCTGACGGCCATCCCGATGCGTGATGCAGTCAAAGACTTTTTCGATGTTTAGAAATGTTAAGTCTGTTGCCTGAGGAACGGTCGATCCTAAGGCTCGAAAATCCTCTCTCGACTCGGCTGACACAATTTCAGTTTGAAAAGCTGATCAATCGTCTGCTTTAAGGTTGTGTTGTCAAGACGCGCTTTGCTGCCATACAGAGGCTTGACTTACAGGAGCCTCGCCGTGAACCAGCAATCATTGTCCGCCTTCCTCTGGAGCGTCGCCGACCTTCTCCGTGGCGATTACCGGCAATCGGACTACGGCAAGGTCATTTTGCCCTTCACGGTCCTTCGTCGGATCGACTGTGTCCTTTCGCCATCCAAGGAAGCTGTGCTGGAGGAGCTCAAACTGCGCAAGGCGCAGGGGCTTCCGGTGGAGCAGTTCCTGCGGCGCAAGGCGGGGCAGTCCTTCTTCAACGCCTCGCCCTTTGACCTGAAGAAGCTCATCGGCGATCAGGACAACATCGCCGCGAACCTGCGGGCCTACATCCTCGGCTTCTCGCCCGAGGTGCGCGATATCTTCGACAAGTTCGAGTTCGACACCCAGATCGACCGGCTTGCCAAGGCGGGGCTGCTCTATCAGGTGGTCGAGAAGTTCACCCAGATCGACATGCACCCCGACCGGGTCACCAACCATCAGATGGGTCTGGTCTTCGAGGAACTGATCCGCCGCTTCGCCGAACTTTCGAATGAGACCGCAGGGGAACACTTTACCCCGCGCGAGGTCATTCGCCTGATGGTCAACCTCATCTTTGTCGAAGATGATGCGGCTCTTTCCAAACCCGGCGTCGTCCGCACGATATACGATCCAACGGCGGGAACCGGGGGTATGCTGTCGGTGGCCGAGGAATATCTGGTCAACATGAACCCCGGTGCTTCGGTCTCGCTTTATGGGCAGGAGTTGAACCCGGAATCCTATGCCATCTGCAAGGCGGACATGCTGATCAAGGGTCAGGATGTCGGCAACATCACCTTCGGCAACACCCTGTCGGACGATGGCCACATGGGCGAGCAGTTCGACTACATGCTGTCGAACCCGCCCTTCGGCGTCGAGTGGAAGAAGGTCGAGAAGGCCGTCCGTGCCGAGCATGACCAGAAAGGCCACGGCGGCCGCTTCGGTCCCGGCCTGCCGCGCGTTTCGGATGGCTCGCTGCTGTTCCTCATGCACCTGTTGTCGAAGATGCGCCCCGCCAAGCAGGGTGGTTCGCGCTTCGGCATCGTCCTGAACGGCTCACCCCTGTTCACCGGCGGCGCGGGGTCGGGTGAATCCGAGATCCGCCGCTACGTGCTGGAATCCGATCTGGTTGAGGCGATCGTCGCCCTGCCGACCGACATGTTCTACAACACCGGCATTGCCACCTATGTCTGGATCCTGACCAACCGCAAACCGGCGGCACGCAAGGGCAAGGTGCAACTCATCGACGGCTCGGGCTTCTGGCAAAAGATGCGCAAATCCCTCGGCTCCAAACGCAGGGAGATGGGCGAGGGCGACATCGAGACCATCACCAAGCTGTTCGGCGCGTTCACCGAGGCCGAGCTTGCCCGTATCATCGACGACAGCGGCAAGGAGATCGGGACCGAGGTCGTAATGCCCGGCCAGACGCCCCCCGTCGCGCCGGAGGGCGGCAAGGTCAAGCTCGCGCCCCTGTCGCGCATCCTGCCGAACGCGGCCTTCGGCTATAGCAGCATCACCGTAGAACGTCCTCTCAAGGATGAGGACGGCAATGTCGTCCTTGGCCAGCGCGGCAAGGCCAAGGGCAAGCCGCAGCCCGACAGCAGCCTGCGCGATACCGAGAACGTGCCGCTGGCCGAAGACATTGATGCATACTTTGCGCGCGAGGTTCTGCCCCATGCCGCGGATGCTTGGATCGACCCCGACAAGACCAAGGTCGGATACGAGATCCCCTTCAACCGGCATTTCTACGTCTTCGAGCCGCCGCGCCCGCTGGCCGAGATTGATGCCGATCTGGCTGGTTTCACCGCGCGGATTCAGGAGATGCTGAAGGGGCTGACGGCATGAAGCGCTATCCGGCCTATAAGGACAGCGGTGTTAGAACGCTGGGGAAAGTGCCTGAAACTTGGGAGGTCTTGCCGCTGAAGCGCATTACTTTCTTAGCCTACGGTGACGCGCTTGCCGCAGACGTCCGAGATATCGATGGGAATGTTGTGGTCTTTGGATCTAACGGACCTGTGGGATGGCATAGCAGCAATAATGCTATAGGGCCTGCTATTTTGGTGGGGCGAAAAGGAAGCTATGGCGCACTGAATTGGAGTGACGACAACTGCTTCGCTATCGATACTGTCTACTTCATCGATAAACGGGCAGCATTATGCGATATCCGGTGGCTATACTGGACATTGCATATCGGGGATTTTGGCGCAGTTTCCCAAGATACTGGTGTTCCAGGATTATCTCGATCCGATGCGCACGAAACCCGGTTTCCTGTTCCATCAAACGACGAACAACGCGCCATTGCGGATTTCCTCGACCGCGAGACGGCGAAGATCGATGCCTTGGTGGAGGAGCAGCGCCGCCTGATCGCGCTTCTGGCCGAGAAGCGTCAGGCCGTCATCAGCCACGCCGTCACCAAAGGCCTGAACCCCACCGCCCCCCTCAAGCCCTCGGGCATCGATTGGCTCGGGGATATTCCGGAGGGGTGGGGTCGAGTGGCATTAGGAAGACTTTGCCAAAGCATTTCTGATGGCCCGCATTTTTCTCCATCTTACGTTGATGAAGGCATTCCGTTTCTGTCGGCAAGAAATGTAGCCATTGATCAATGGCATTTAGATGACGTCAAATTTATCTCGGAATCAGACTTCAAAGAGTTTTCGAAACGAATAGTGCCTGAGCGTGGCGATATCCTTTATACAAAGGGAGGAACGACAGGTGTTGCTCGTGTTGTGGATTTGGATTTTGATTTTCAGGTTTGGGTGCATATCGCCGTCCTAAAACTCATCCCGAACGTTGATCCGTTCTTTGTAGCTCATGCATTGAACAGCACAGGATGCTACGAGCAATCTCAGCTTCATACTCGGGGAGCTACAAACCAAGATCTTGGTTTAACTCGAATGACTAAAATTTGGATGGCGCTGCCTCCTTTGAGTGAACAGCAAGAAATTCGGCGGTATCTGGACGAGCAAACGGCTCGCCTTGATGCCCTTTCCGAGACTGTTACCTCCGCTATCGCACTTTTGCAGGAACGCCGCGCTGCCCTGATCTCGGCTGCCGTTACTGGCAAGATCGACGTTCGCGAGGCGGTGGTGCCGGTCGCTGTACCTCAGCAGCTCCTGAACGTCTCGGCCATGGTCGCGGGTATCGTAATCGCCAGACATGGGCGGCAATCGGACCATGGGCGGGTCTGGTTGCAAAAGATGCTCTTCATGGCTCAGACCCATGCGAACATCGACGGGATCGGCGGGACCTATCTTCGCGCGGCCAATGGCCCGCTGGACATCGGGCTCCGCGACCAAGTTGAAGCCGAACTGTCTGCTGCCAATGCCGTCCGTGTGACACGGGAGCCGGGAGATCAAGGCGCCTATCGCTATGACTTCATCGGTGATGCCTCGCAATTGCGCGCCGACCTCGCGGCAAAGATTGGCGACCGGATGGACGGGTTTCTGCGCCTGATGGATCTCTTGGGCGACATGGGGACCAGGCAGATAGAGGCGGTCGCGACCCTCTATGCCGCGTGGAACGACTTTCTCAACGATGGCAAGGCCCCGAGCGACGCCGACCTTATCCACGAGGTGCGGGAGAACTGGCATCCCGCGAAGAAGGAAAGGTTGTCCGCGCAATACCTTGCTGATCAATTGGGTTGGATGCGCCGACAAGACATCGTGCCCAACGGGACTGGGCGGAAGACGTATACGGATAGGTTGATTTGATGGCGACGCATAAGGAAATCGGCTTCGAAGAGGTGATCTGCGACCACCTTTCGAGCCAAGGCTGGCTCTATGCGTCGGGCGATGCCGCAAACTATGACCGCGCCCGCGCCCTGTTCCCGGCGGACATTGCAGCTTGGGCAGAGGTGACGCAGCCGAAAGCCTGGGCAGACGCCAAGGCTCGCCATGGGGAGGCGGTCATCCTCGACCGTCTGCGCAAGCAGCTAGATGAACGTGGAACACTGGAGGTGCTGCGCCGGGGAATCGAGATCCTTGGCCTGAAGGCTCCGTTGACCCTCGCGCAGTTCCGTCCCGCCATGGGCATTAACCCCGACATCACCGAAAGGTATCAGGCCAACCGCCTGCGAGTCGTGCGCCAGCTGCGCTATTCGGTGTCGAACGAAAAGTGCATCGACCTCGTGCTATTCTTGAATGGCATCCCGGTAGCGACGGCGGAGTTGAAGACCGACTTCACGCAAAACATTCAGGACGCGGTCGACCAGTATCGCTTCGACCGCAGGCCCGTCGAGAAGGGGCAGAAGCCCGAGCCACTGCTGTCCTTCCCCGGCGGCGCGCTGGTCCATTTCGCGGTGAGTGACCGCGAAGTGATGATGGCGACCCGGCTGCAAGGCCCAGACACCCGTTTCCTGCCTTTCAACAAAGGCGATGACGGCGCGGCAGGCAATCCGGTGAACCCGAATGGTCACCGCACAGCCTATCTGTGGGAGGAGATCTGGGCACGGGACAGTTGGCTGGACATTCTGGGCCGTTTCATGGTCGGCGTGCAGAACCCGAAAAAGCAATTGTCCGGTATGATCTTCCCGCGGTTCCACCAACTGGACGCAACGCGAAAGCTGCGGGCAACTGTGCTGGATGAGGGGCCGGGTGGCAAATACCTGATCCAGCATTCGGCAGGATCGGGCAAGACGAACTCCATCGCCTGGACCGCACATCTGCTCGCCGACCTGCATGATGAGAAGGACGAGAAGATCTTCTCATCGATCGTGGTCGTGTCGGACCGAACGGTGATCGACACGCAGTTGCAGGAGGCGATCTTTGCCTTCCAGCGGACCGCGGGTGTGGTCGAGACGATCACCGGTGAGACGGGGTCGAAAAGCGAAAAGCTTGCCGAGGCATTGGCGGGTGGCAAGAAGATCGTCGTCTGTACGATCCAGACCTTCCCCTTCGCGCTAGCCGCCGTACAGGAGCTGGCCGCCACGACAGGCAGGCGCTTCGCGGTGATCGCTGATGAGGCACACTCCAGCCAGACCGGCGAGGCGGCATCGAAGCTGAAGCAGGTGCTGTCAGCCGATGAGTTCGCGGCCTTGCAGGATGGCGGCGAGGTCGGTGCCGAGGACATTCTCGCCGCACAGATGGCAGCCAAGGCCTCGCCGTCGGGGATCACCTTCGTAGCCTTCACCGCGACCCCCAAGGCAAAGACCATGGAACTGTTTGGTCGACGCCCCGATCCGGAAAGCCCCGCCGGTCCCGGCAACTTGCCCGCGCCGTTCCACGTCTATTCCATGCGCCAGGCGATCGAAGAGGGCTTCATCCTCGATGTGCTGAAGAACTACACGCCCTATTCGCTGGCGTTCAAGCTGGCGAGCGACGGCAAAGAGATGGACGACAAGGAAGTCGATCGCGGTGCGGCGCAGAAATCGCTGATGCAATGGGTCAAGCTGCACCCCTACAACATCAGCCAGAAAGTTGCGGTCGTTGTGGAGCATTACCGCTCGATGGTCATGCCACTGCTGGGCGGTCGGGCCAAGGCTATGGTGGTGGTCGAAAGCCGCAAAGAGGCTGTGCGCTGGCAGCTGGCCATCCAAAAGTACATTGCCGACAAGGGCTATGGCCTTGGCACGTTGGTCGCGTTCTCTGGCGAGGTGACTGACCCTGAAAGCGGTCCCGACCCGTTCACGGAGACAAGCAAGCTGCTGAACCCCGGCCTTAAGGGAGACATGCGCGAGACGTTCAAAGGGCCGAACTTCCACGTCCTCATCGTCGCGAACAAATTCCAGACAGGCTTTGACCAGCCGCTTCTGTGCGGCATGTATATCGACCGCCGACTTGCAGGCATTCAAGCCGTGCAGACGCTATCGCGCCTCAACCGGGCATGGCAGGACGGCGATCAGGTTAAGAATACGACCTACATCCTTGATTTCGCCAACAGCGCCGACGACATCCTCGCAGCCTTTAAGACCTATTATGCGACGGCAGAACTGGAGGCGGTGACCGATCCGAACCAGGTGCTCGACCTGCGGGCGAAGCTGGACGGCTTGGGATATTACGATGACTTCGAGGTTGATCGCGTCGTTCGCGCCGAGCTAGATCTGAAATCCAGTCATGCGGCGCTGTCCGCTGCGATTGAGCCTGTGGCGGACAGGCTTCTGAAAGCCTTCAAGGCGGCTCGTTCATCCGAGGCGACGGCACTAGCAGAAGGTGACACAAGCTCGGCGGCGGCAGCTAAGCAAGAGCAGGAGGCTCTGATCGTCTTCCGTTCCAACATGGGTGGGTTCCTTAGACTTTATGCGTTTCTGTCGCAGATCTTCGACTACGGCTCGACTGCGATTGAAGCACGGAGCATCTTTTACCGTCGTCTCATCCCGCTCCTCGATTTTGGCCGAGAGCGTGAGGGGGTCGACCTAAGCAAAGTGGCGCTGACCCATCATAAGTTGTCGACTGCTGGCGCGAAACATCTGACGCTGGGCACAGACGGCGAGAAGTTGAAGCCTATCACTGAGTCAGGCTCTGGAAGCGTGCAGGACAAAGAGAAGGCGCTGCTGTCGCAGATCGTCGATAAGTTAAACGATCTGTTCACCGGCGATCTGACCGATAACGATAAGCTGTCCTACATGCTGACCGTAAAGAACAAGCTTCTGGAGAACCGCACGCTTGCCCAGCAAGCAAGCGGCAACTTGAAAGAACAGTTCGCGAACTCGCCTGCTCTTAAGAAGGCGATGGTCGATGCGTTCATCGACGCGCTCGACGCTCATTCGGAGATGAGTCGCCAAGCGCTCGGATCTGAGGTCGTCCAGCAAGGGCTTAAGGATGCGCTGATGGGGCCAGGACGGCTATACGAGGCTTTGCATGAACAAGCCTCTCTAAGTTGATAGCAGGACCTGCTTCGAAACACCTTGGAGCAGATCAATTATCAACGAATGGCGCGATACACATGCGTTATCGCGCCATCATCTTCATGCACTCAAGAAATCAAGAACTTTGCTTTTCCAGATGATTGATGGCATCGACCAACTCAAAGCCATTACGGAAAACGCGACTTTCGCCGCCATGCAGGAGTTTCGCCAACTTCAGATCCGCGTTTGCCACTGAGCTTTGCGAAGGGAGCCGTACGTCCCGGGAACTCAATCGCTTCACCATAGCGTCCCAGCGCTTTGCTCCTAGGACATGCCCCTCATCATCGTCCAGAACAGTTTTGATTGTCTCGTAAGCATATACTCGCGGAGTGCCTTTGAGCCAGAACTCAAAGAAATGCGCGGGCCACGATGCGACTTCGTCTTTACCCCAGTTCAAAAACGAAGAATGGAGCGCCCACCCCGGGCCGTTCTGACCACCCTCCTGAGCCTCCTTTGCGATGAGGTCCTCCAAAACCTCACGATCGTTGACTTCATCCACGAAAACAAACCCAATGTCAGAGAAGGCATTCGGCTGGGCGCACACTAGGCTAAACAAAGAACCCGGAACCGCGGCTTGGCCTCGGCCGGGAGTTCGTGGTGGCATCCAAGTCCGACTCGCGATGGCGATAGCCTTTTCGTCAACGACCGGCGACGAGGCGAACGCAAGATTGAACCAATCTAGCGCGTCGCGCCATGGTCCGGTATTCGCTTCATAAAAACTGCCTGCTTCAACCAATGCAGCTTTGGCACCTGTCAGGCCGATACCGTTGTCAGACGCATTTGCGGAACCGACTACCAGTCCCTTGTCGGAAATGTACACCTTCGCATGGAGATTTACGTGATGGCGAAGTTGATCTCCGTGTATCGAGCTCAATTTCTGCAGCGTTGAAGGATTAGTGCCCCCCAAAGTGACGTTGCAGATCACTCGAGGCGCTTGGCCTTGTGCGGACGGTAGAAGTTCCTCTGCACCCCGCCCCCAAAACGCTACAGCGCACGCGACGTCGTTGCCGCCCATCACTTCCTTTACTTTTTTACTCAGTTCAGCTTCCGCTAAAAACATTCGATCACACCACTGGTTCAAAAGATTAGCTATAATTTTCGAGCGCTTCTGCACTTAGCAATCGCGAAGTTTGCACCGTGCGCAAGCGCTGTTTGCCTGTAATCACAGGTTACGTGCAGATTTGCTACCCCTACCCAGATGGGTGCGCCGGGTTTGTTTCGATTAGCATGGCAGGAAGTAAGGTGCTTCCTGCGACTACGTGGGTGGCGTCGAATTTCCGCAAGCGCATTCCGAGGGCCATCCGCTCCGCAGGAAGCTGCTGATAAATTGCACGATGCCTGAGGAAGTCAAGGTTGACGCTTGGGTTACGGGTAGGGAGCGGCTCTAAAACGGCTTTCCAACACGCGCTCTAAGAGCTGTACCTAGCTTCGCATGAAGCTCTTTCGCTGCGTCAGTGGTGGAGGGCTTTGCGGCGAGGCATCTGGCAAGCCTGTGACGGGCGCGTAAAACGTCCGGCGCAATCATGTCTGCCGTCGAGGCTTTCACGAGCAGCTCCATCGCGGCGCGCATGGTCGAAGGTGATGGTAGCCGTTCCCGCGCCTCAAAGGCGGCGATCAGATCGTCCACCATGCGCGCCTCAAGCCAGACGAAGAGATCCTGGGGCAGATGGCTTCCGTGCTTCCGAAACCGCTCCAGACGGATCGTCAGGGCACCAATCTGACGGTTCGCCCCACTTAGCAAGCCCCTGTGCAGGTCGCGCGCTTCGTTCAGAACCTCTGCCCGCCATTCGTTTCTGATCCCACGGTCCAGCAGGTCATGAGCGCGTCCAACACCCAGCAGAGCCGCCGCCCCTGCGATAGGGCCGAGAATCAGCGCGCCGGCCGGCCCCAGGACAACAAGGCCGAGGATAGCCCCTCCGGTTTGCCCCGCGCCAGCCAGACCGCTGCGGATGGTCAGATCGATGACCAACCATGCCGGCAGGTCCTCGATCGGGATCTGTCCCGTCCATGCCTTGTGGGCCGCACGCGCTCCGCCAATGACGGCTGCATAGAACGGGACAGAGACCTCTCCCAATCCCAAGGCAGCCGACAGGGATTGATCGACCAAGCTCTGCACATGTTCGAGATCGAAGCCACTGGTGGTCGCCACCATCGGCGCCCAAGCTTCGTCCAGCGATTGGGCCTGCAAGGCCAAGGCGTTATCGGCGATGACCGGAACGTCAGGATACTTTTTAAAATGGTCATGCAGCAAGGAGATGTTGGTGCCGCATTTGACTTGGATCGGGCTTCCATCGACGATGAGGTCGTAACCCGGCGTCGTCGAGCCTTCGGCAAGCATCACATCGTGCCCGTCCTCGATCAGCTGTGCCATGACGAACTGTTCAGCGCTGTAACCCCTCAGCCCGATCTGGCCGCCTGGGGATGCGAAACCCGCAACATGAACTGCAAGGTCGAGCGGGGTGGCAATATCCGCCACGCGCGAAAAGTCGGCGGCGGCCAAGACGAGCGGGTCGACCGCTGCGGCGTGATAGAGCATATCGGCCGCCGTCAGACCTGCAACGAGAGCCGTGTCTGGGCGGTCAGTCGCCTGGCCTTCTGCAATCCGCTCGCCCCAAAGACCGGGCGCCGCAAGGGACGCTGGCGGAATCCCGGTTGAAACGGCGGTAGTGATTGCGCCGGCGTGCTGTCGGATAGAGTGGAGTTGATTGTCGTCCAGGTGGAGGAGATCCGTGTCGGCCATCCGATGAAGGGCGCGGAATGCGTCTAGGAGCGCTGCCATCCCGGATCCCGAACCTTGACCATGCAGGGTCAGGAGAATAGCGATCCTTGCCGCTGCAAGTTCACGGGCGGCGCTGGCCTGACCGTTGATTGCCCAATAGCCGAGGGCAGCACTTCCGGCGAGGACGGTCACGGGGTTTATCATGACAAACAGGAGCGATGTCAGCGTCGGCCCCGACACGAAGGGGATCACGGCCGACAACTTTGCTGCCGCGATGTAGGGCGCGAAGCCCGCGGATCCGATCGCCCCGGCTAGTGTCGCCCATCCGCCTCCGGCAATGGCCGCCGTAGAGATTGCCTGCTGGCCCTTGCGAATGGCAGCGGCAACCTCTGGGTCTAGATCGCGCGTGCTTTCGGCTTGCGTGAGGCCTTCCATGAGCCCCGCAAGTTCATGCGCGACGACGTCCGGAAAGGTGACGGCCGCGCTTGCCCGCCTGCGGGCTCCCGGCGCGGCGCGCATGAGCTTGCTGCTGGTTCGCCCAAGGATCGACCGATCGGCATCTGCCTTCTGTTCCCGCGCCTCAAAAATGGCGGGGGCGAGGATTTCGGAAGCGCGCACTGAAATGGCGGAGGCCTCCTCATCCAGCCCACGCGTCGAGAGCGGGTAGAGGCCCGGCAGGCCCAGGTCCTGCTTCATGCTGAGCCAGAGCCTTGCCCGCAGCGCATCAGTTGGAAGAGGCCCATCCATCAGATCATTGGCGAAGGCGGTCACGCGATCAGTGGCAGGCTTGTTGTCGGAGGCCAGCTTTCGCCACGCGGCCTCGCCCATGGCGCCTGCGATCCTCTTGAGCTGTGCGGCGTCGAGCAGGGCGAGCAGGCCGCAAATCTCTTGGCGGGAGGCATCGCCGAGACCGGCCGCCACATGGCGGGGAGATGGGGCGGTGTGCTGCTGGATCATGTCTGCCATCCTGAGAGTGTAGGACTTGGCAGCACTTATCGGAAGAAGGATTGCGATCAGGTCGCGCAAGACTCTGAACATGTGTCGCTAGGGCTTCAGAACACCGACGTGCCGACTTATTCTCAACCGTGCTGTCTGCACACTCCGGGAAAGGCCGGTGCGGCAATGCAAAGCGGCGGATTCACAGGCTGTCAATATGCTGGTCATGCCACGCCTTCTTCCTCCGATGAATGCCGTAGGGCGATGAGCCAGACGGGGCGGGACACGGGACATGCCTTTAGGCATTTGTCCCGCTTGTCCCGCTGTATTCCACTTCTGCTTCGGGACAGTCCGGGACTTGTCCCGCCTTGTCCCGTTTGTCCCGGCGAGGCTCCCCAGCGGTGAAGATTGCCGTTTGTATCTCGCTAATCCTCACGAGATAGACGTCATCCTGAACTGCCATCAGGCCTGCGCTTACCAGATCGGACCGTACCCGCTGAAACGCCTTCCTTTTGGTATCGATACTGTCGCCCGTGTGCTTGGGATAAAAGGCCCCGCGCCAGTGATCGACATGCACGCCCCGGAACGTCCTGCCGTCGTCCTCCCATATGCCATGCTCACGAGCGGCATTTTCATACGTCGAGATGGCAAGCTTCATCGGAGATGTCAGGCGCGTCTGCCGTCCAGGGGCGTCCCCAGCCCGCAAAACCGCACTCTTAGCATCAGCTTCAAGTTCCACGCCCTCTAATGTGAAGTGTAGATCGGCAGGGGGTTCCGCGTCTTTCATCTTGGTGTTCACGACTCGGACGCGGGCACCGTCACGCTCCACGCGAAACTCGAAGTCCAGCGCCCCCTTCAGGGCCATCGCCCCCCGCGCGCGGCCCTTGTCACCGTGCCCCGAATGGTGAACCAGCATCAGCACACAGCCGGGATAGCGGGCCTTCAGGTCGTCCATCGCCACGATGAAGCCTGACATGTCCTGTGTGCTGTTCTCGTCGCCCGCCCCGAAGTTTCGCGCCACGGTATCCACGATGATAAGGCTGGGCTGACCATGTACCCGGGCGATCGCATCAACCGCAGCGGCCACTGTGTTCGCGGAAGCTTTGTCAAGAAACTGCGCGGCACGTTCCGAGGTGAACAACCTAGCGTCCGCCAAAGATTGCCCGCGGTCCTTCGCCCATGCGTGAAACCGGCGAGTCAAGCCGTTGTGCCCTTCGCCTGCGATGAGGAGCACCGGTCCTTTTTTGACTTCGCGGCCATGGAACGGCGTGCCGGTCGCCACGGACAATCCCAGATCGACCGCTAAAAAGGATTTGCCGCAGCCGGGGTCGCCGAAGATCAGCCCCAGCCCTTCAGTCTCGATCAGTCCGGAAACTAGAAACTCGGGCGGTCGATATTTCAGTTCATCCACAGGAATGAAACGAAACGCAGGGACACATGGCACCTGCACGGTAGCAGTTGTCGTTTCCACCCGCTCTTCCGGGACGTCATCGGCCGTAGGCAGAGCGTAGAAGGGGTCATACGCGTTCACGCCGCCCCCCTGTCGATAAACTGACCTTGAGGGTCTACACGCATAAGAAATGCCTGCCGATCGGAGGGAAGAAAAGTCTTCCAGAGACATGCGAACAATTTCTTGCGGCTTTTAATACCCAGCGGCTGATCTTGAAGACGATCCAAAGCGGCCATGCCGTAGGCAACAAGTTCATGTGGGGGCGCACAGTCGGCCCAAAACAGCGCATCACTGGTGGTAGTGCCGAACGGATCGCCCATTACCGGTCCGTTGGTTTTCTGCTCTTCTAAAAAGGCTGCACAGATGGTCGCTGCGTCGTCCGGGTCAGCGTCACGCAGCGCCATCGCAAGAGAAGTCGCGTACTCCATACGCAGGCGTTTGCGAGCATCTAGTGGGCAAATATAGGAGGGTTCGTGGGTGTAACCTTGATGATTGGTCACTGAAGTTCCTTCCGCTGGATCGCGGCGGATACGCAGCCTACGCTCTCTGATCATTGATCTCAGAGAAGCACGAGCCGCCATCCGCTATAGGGTGGCGGCTTTACTCAGGCGAAGCGACGGGCTTTCGCTTTCTCGATGACTTCGATGATTTCCGACTGGGGCCAGCGCGACAGCGCGCCGAGCTTCACCGGCTTCGGCACGGTGCCGTCGGCCACGCGCCGCCAAAAAGTAGGGATGCTAACACCCAGCAGCGGTGCAGCTTCTCGGGCCGTCAGTAGGGGGTCCATGATATGCATTGGTCAGCCTTTATGCTCAATGAGAGGCCGATCCTTGTCAGTTCACCTTCGGGACAGCGGACTAGGTGTCCCGCTTTTGCAGGTGGCGGTTCCACTGCCGCTTTATGGCTTCATGCTTGCCTAAGCCTTCGGTCTCGCAGGTTGCACAGGCCTTATCCAAACCGATTTGTGGGACAAGTTCTCGCAGACGTGCGAACCTTCGCTCACGCGGTCCTTCGTGACGCCTGTTCGTCGAATGGGCGAGATTTCGCAGACCGCCAGCGACCTTTTCGCCTCTTATGGCATCTGGTTCGTGCTCCTTGCCGAGCGCAATCTGAAGGTGCCTGCCTGCCGTAAACGCGTATAAGGCCACCGTAGCGATATGTTCTTGAAGTGCGTTGCCAAGTTCATCCGGCGTCCCATTTTCATCATTCATGACAGCGGCGAGCACCGCTGGAATGAACCTAAGCAATTCTGCTGCTTCAGTCGCGTGATGGACGCGCGACATTTGGGCTGATCCTTCTGTCACCTCTGGAAGTGCGGCCAATTTCTTGCACTGGTCTTCGGCCGCAGCCGACAAGTCATGCCATTGATCTAGAAGACATGGGATGTACTCATCACCCAAGGCACGTGCTTCAAGTTCTCCGAGCAGCAATATCTTCGCGGCTCCAGCTAATTCCGGCGGAACTTCGTCTGGGCCAGCGAAAACTTCTTGAACCTCCGTTCCATTGGTCATTGTGACCTTTGGTACCAGCGCGCCCAATCTATCAAGAATTTCTGTGCATTCCTGCTGTGACGCGTGCCGCGAAAAGTCTTCGAGCCCATCCCAATCGCGCGCATCCAACATCTGCTTCCAGCTGCAGATCATGCACTCACCAGCTGAACGACCGCGCCCGATTGCCCGGTGACGTGTTTCGCCCAGCGTCCCAATAGGCCCCGCCGTTGTTCTAAGAAATCTGTGCGGCGATATGCGCGCACTACGGCGCCATCTGTTGTGTGCCCAAGGCATGCCTCGGCTACCTCGTGAGGGGCATCTGTGGCCTCTGCCAGCCAATCGCGCAACGATGAGCGGAACCCGTGCGGGCGGGCCTCCATCCCGCGCCGCTCCATCAGCCGGGCCATTGTCGCATCTGAGATGACACCCTCCTGACGCTGGGGAACAGGAAGCCGTCGCGGGCATGGCGGCGGGCGGCCTCCAGCACCTCCAATGCTTCTGGCGTCAGCGGAACTCGGTAATCGGCAGTTGTGCCCTTGCGGCCTTTCATGGCTTCCCCCGGCACGGTCCACACTTCGCCTGCAATCTGGCTTTCGTGAAGGAAGCGAAGGGGCGATGATCGAACGCCGGTCAGGATGAGGAGGCGGAGAGCAAGATGGGTTACGGTCCCGTCGTCCAGGCTGGCGAAGAAGGCGGGCACATCCTGCCAATGCAGCGCGGGAATGTTTTCAGCCTCGTGACGCTGGCGGCCCAGTAGGGCACGCGCCTTGTCTGTCACCTGCAGATCAACGTCCAGTCCCAGGGCGGCAGCATGTTTCAGGCATAGGCCAAGCCGGTTAATTGCTTTCGCTGCGGTCGCGGCCTTCGTATGCCAGATCGGGGCGAGACAGTCACGGATGTCCTTCTGGTCAATCTCGGCGACGGGCACCTTTCCCAGCTTGGGCAGAACATGGATTTCCAGTGGGCTGAACCAACGGCCTGCCACGCCATCGCCCTTGAGATCCGCCTTGCGGCTCTCGAAGCAATCCGCCGCCACCTCGTGCAGCAGGTGCATGGCACGCTCCGCTTCCCGGCACTTGCGTTCACGGTTCTTGATTGGATCCATCCCGCTCCGCACTAGCATACGAGCTTCCTCAGCGCGCTTGCGAGCTTCGGCCAAAGACACGGCAGGGAAGGGCCCAAGGCCCATCTCGCGTCGCCTGCCGTGGACGGTGACTCGTAGCACCCACTTGCCGCGCGGCGAATCATCCTTCACTAGCCACAGACCGGCTCCGTCGGCATACTTGCCACCTCCCAACGCCGCTGCACCCTTGGCACTCAATCGATTTGTTGCGCGCACCAGTCCACCCTTAATCACTGCCGCCTCAGTCCCCCTTAGGGTCCACCCCTAGATGTAGTATTGGACGAGATAAAGTGATTTTGAATGATATCGAACATAAAGGCAACATCTATGCAGTACAGCTACTTAGACACTTGATGATATTTGCTGATGTCTAGATATAGCGGCATTCAATGCCCTTCAGCGGCACCACTTCTTCCCAAAATCCGTCTGCAAGGCTGCGATGGCGTCCGCCATCGGGCGCGGCATAATCCGCTCAATTCATCACGAATGCCGATCAGATTCCGCGACCTGCGGGCGGCATCTTAACGCCCCGCACATTTGCCGCCGCGTATCGAGCGCCCGGGCAGTGATGTGCGGGAAACGATTATGGCTGGGAACAAGAGCGCCAATCCGGCGACGGGCACCGATCAGAGGATCGAAGGCGGCACCGGGGCGGATACGCTATCGGGCGGCGGCGGTGCGGATTTCATCGACGGCGGGCGCGGGAGCGACGTGATCCGCGGGGATCAGCCGCTGGCCGGGCAGTGGCACTATCGCATCTATGACAAGGATTTCGAGAGCCGCGACGATCAGGCCGCCTCGATCGAGGAGGGCAGGCTGATCGGCGAGGGGCATGTGGGGGATTTCCACCTCGATCACCTTGCCAAGAACGCGCGCGGCAGCGATGTCGACCCGAACGATTTCGGCGTCATCTATACCAGCACGCTGAATGTCGTGCAGGGCGGTGCCTATACCATCCGCACCGCTTCGGATGACGGATCGCGCGTCATCATCCGCGATGCGAATGGTAAGGCGCTGGATTTCACAGACGACGGGACCGGCAAGGTCACGTCCTATATGAACAACGACTATCATCAGGTCATGACCGCGCGCACGGCGCAGGTGCAACTGGAACCGGGCGCCACCTATACCATCGAGATCCGGTATTGGGAGAACGAGGGTGCCAACCTGATCGAAGCGGGAATCCAAGGCCCCGATACCGGCGGGCGGATGGAGAACCTTGCCAAAAGCAAGATGGTCGGCACCCCGCCGGAAGTGGAAGGCGCGGCCCATGGCGACGATACGCTGGACGGGGGCGACGGGCATGACACGCTTTTTGGCGATGGCGGCAACGATCTGCTCTATGGCGGCGCAGGCAATGATGTCCTGTTCGGGGGCGACGGGGCCGACAGGCTGTTCGGCGGCGATGGCGATGACGCGATCCACTTCGGGCGCGGCGATCATGCGGTGGGCGGGGCGGGCAGCGACCGCTTCGTCCTTGACGATCTGCCGAACAATGCCGCAGGGCGCGCGGATGCCGGGATCAGCATCGACGGATCGCAGAACGCCGATGGCTCCCCCGAGATGGACGTTCTGGATCTGGGAGGGGCCAAGGGCTACCAGACCCACATTTCCTATCGCGATCCGATCACCGGGGCGATGCACGGCTCGGTCACGCTGGCGGACGGAACGACCATCAGCTTCGCCAATATCGAGCAGATCATCTGCTTCACGCCCGGCACGATGATCGCCACCCCTTTGGGAGCACGCGCGGTCGAGACGCTGGCCGAAGGCGACATGGTCATCACGCGCGACCGCGGCCCGCAACCGATCCGCTGGATCGGTCGATCCAACGTGCCGGGCATGGGGCGGTTTGCTCCGATCCGCATCGGCAGGGGCACGATTCCGGAGCTGACGGCGGATATCCTCGTGTCGCCGCAGCATCGGATGCTGGTCCGGGGCTTTCGCGCGGAACTGCTGTTCGCGGAACGCGAGGTCCTTCTGGCCGCCAAGCATCTGGCCGAGGCGGGGCGCGCCAGCATGGTGGAGATGCCCGAGGTCACCTATATCCACATGCTGTTCGACCGGCACGAGATCATCCATGCCAACGGCGCCGAGACCGAAAGTTTCCATCCGGGCGATCACTCGCTGGGCGGTCTGAACGCCGCGGTGCGAGAGGAGCTTTTCGCGATCTTCCCCAGCCTGCGTGCCCTGCCCGAAAGCTATGGCAGCACGGCGCGGCGAATCCTGCGGGGATTCGAAGCTAAACTGCTTGCCGAAGCTGCCTGAGCGCGCCACCTGTTGGACCAAAGCGGGCGGTGATCACGGTTCCGCCGAATACTGCCCCTGTTGCTTGCCCCTTGGGTGGGCCTCGGGGTAATCAGAGGCGGAACGCGCGCCGGCGGCGGGCGATGCACAGGAAGTCAGCGTAATGGCGCAAGATCCCGAAACGCCTCCCAAGGTCGCAAGGCCGGAACCGGCCAAGCCGCGCCCGCGTCCCGCCCGGCCCCGGCTGCCGACGGCGGCCGCAGCCGCCACGACGCAGTTCCGCAGCGTCGTATCGCAGGCCAAGGCTATGCCGCGCCATTACGGCATTCTGGTCGCGTTCGCGGTCATGGTCATCCTGCCGGTGCTGGCCAGCGCAGCCTATCTCTACCTGCGGGCGGCGGACCAATATGCCTCCACCCTTGCCTTCACCGTGCGGAGCGAGGAATCGTCTGGCGCGATCGACCTTCTGGGCGGTTTGGGCCGCACGCTTGGCACGACCAGCGCGAATGAAAGTGACGTGCTTTACGAATTCATCCGCAGTCAGGACATCGTGCAGGCCATCGACGCCAAGGTGAACCTGCGCGAGATGTATGCGCGCCATCACGATTCCGATCCGCTGATGACCTTCGATTCGTCCGGCAGCATCGAGGATCTGCGCGATTACTGGCGGCGCATGGTCCGCATCTCGTATGACAGCGGCTCGGGACTGTTGGAGCTTCGGGTGCTGGCCTTCGATCCGACGGACGCCCGCCGCATTGCCGAGGCGATCCACGACGAAAGCTCGCGCATGATCAACGAGCTTTCGACCGTCGCGCGCGAGGACGCGACGCGATATGCCCGCGACGATTTGGATGTCGCGGTCGAACGGCTGAAGAATGCGCGCGACGGGCTGACCTCGTTCCGGGTGGAAAACCAGATCGTGGACATCACCGCCGATCTTCAGGGGCAGACGGGCGTTCTGGCCAGCCTTCAGGCGCAACTGGCCGATGCGCTGGTGCAGCTGGATCTGGTGGCGGGCAGCACGCGGGCGGACGATCCGCGCGTCGTGCAGGCCCAGCGGCGGATCGAGGTGATCGAAAGCCGCATCGATCAGGAACGCCAGAAATTCGGCAACACGCAGCGCGGCCCGAACGGCACCAACTACGCCACGGTCGTGTCGGAGTTCGAGCGGTTGACGGTGGACCGCGAATTTGCCGAAACCGCCTATACCGCCGCGCTTGCCTCCTATGACGCGGCGGTGGCCGAGGCGAACCGCCGCAACCGCTACCTCGCTTCCTATATCCGCCCGACATTGGCCGAGACTGCGGAGTTTCCGCAGCGCGGCCTCCTGGTCGGGCTGGTGG
The DNA here is from genome assembly GCF_004959935.1 of Falsirhodobacter xinxiangensis. Taxonomy (GTDB): domain Bacteria; phylum Pseudomonadota; class Alphaproteobacteria; order Rhodobacterales; family Rhodobacteraceae; genus Falsirhodobacter; species Falsirhodobacter xinxiangensis. The sequence goes on from NZ_SMYN01000003.1 coordinate 133,093, forward strand.
CGCTGTTCTCGTTCCTTGCCTGGGCGATCGGCAGCCTTGTCTTTTACGCGCTGCGCGACCGGCGCTGATGATCCGGTTCAAGAACCTTACCAAAGGGTTCCGCACTCCGGGTGGCGGGCGGAAGATGCTGCTGTCGGACGTGTCGCTGACGATACCCAGCGGGACCTCGGTCGCGCTTCTGGGGCGCAACGGGGCCGGCAAATCGACGCTGCTCCAGATGATCGGCGGGCGCATCAGCCAGGACGACGGCGAGATCGAGACGACCGGCACGATTTCCTGGCCGGTCGGCCATTCGGGCAGCTTCCACACCGACATGACGGGCGCGCAGAACACACGGTTCATCGCCCGCATCTATGGCGTTGACAGCGACGAGCTGTGCGATTTCGTGGCCGATTTCGCGGAACTGGGCGCGCATTTCAATCTGCCGGTCCGCACCTATTCATCGGGGATGAAATCGCGTCTGGCCTTCGGCGTGTCGGTCGGCATCCCCTTCGACACCTATCTGGTGGACGAGGTGACGGCGGTGGGCGACGCGTCGTTCCGCGCCAAAAGCAAGGGGCTGTTCCTTGACCGGATGAAGACGGCGGGGGCCATCGTCGTGACCCATTCCATGCCCGAGGTGCGCCAGCTTTGCCGCGCGGGCATCGTTCTGAACAACGGCCAGATGAAGTATTACGACGATGTGGAGGAAGCCATTGCCGCCCACATCGCGAACCTCGGCCTGAAGAAGCGCCCCGCGGCCAAGGTGCCGCAGGACGAGGACGAGGACGAAGACAGCTAGCCGTAGATCCTTTCGGCCAGCGCCAGCTTCTGTGCCCGCAGTTCGGCGTCGCGGGCGTGCAGCGTGCCGCGGTCGGTCGGCAGCACGTTCGGCAGGTTCTTCATCTCTACCGGCTTCATGCCCGAACCCAGCAGCGCGACCGAACCGTGCTTGGTCATGTAATAGGAATTGCCCTGACGATAGAGGCCGGGAATTCCCGCCCGCGCTGCCATCATATGCGGATGGAAGCGGGTGGTGACCATGGCGTCATCTTCGCCGAAGGGCAGGGGGGCGTTCACCAGATCCCCGATCTCGATCACCTCGACCTGCGGAATCGCCTCGCGCACCTTCTTCAGCGCGAAGGCGTCCTTGTCGGGCGCGTTGTTCCAGAACGTGACGCGCTGGAAGGCTGGGGCGTAGGTTTGCGCGACATGGGCCACAAGACGGTCGGCAAAGCCTTCCCAGTTCTTTTCGGCAAAGGTCAGCGAGATGTGGAGCGTCGGCGGAAGACCCGCCTGCCGCTGCGGGGTGGGCAGCAGGAAAACATCGTCCAGCCCGGCGGTGATCGGGGCGCCGAAGGCATCGGCAGAGGCTTGGTCGCGGACTTCCAGCACGTCGAAGGCTTCAGCCACTCGGGCCGCCAGTTCCCTTTCCGCTTCGGTTTCCGGCGGCGCCCACGGCATCAGGCCAAGACCCGATGCAAACAGTTTCGCGCCTGTCTTCTCCTTCACCGCGACGCCAAGGCCGAGGTAGAAGGCCGCAGCGGGCCAGCGTGTGTTGATGTAGCCGCCGCCGAAGACGTGAAAGGTCCCGAGGTCGTCCATCGCGTCCCGCAGCGGCGCGGCCTTTTCGTATTTCTTGAAGCCGTTATTGTCGATGAAACCCAAACCCCGGCGGATGTTGCCCCAGACGTCAGATGCGCTTTTGGTATGGGCCACATCCTTCAGCGACGAGACATGGGTGACGTTGGGGCCGGAGCGGACGATCTCCATCGACGCCTTGCGGTTCTTTACGTCCAGCACGATGCCGTCGGTCGGGTGCTTGCCTTCTATGAACGCGATCCAGGCCGATGCGATGAGTTCGTCGCCGTAGTTCGGAATGCCGCTGCCTCCGATCAGATAGTGGGTTGTCAACCTGCCCGCTCCCTTGAATTTCCTGTCAGCGCTACCGCGATATGACCTTGGCCGATGGGGGGTCAAGGGTTCAGTTTCCGCGGCGCGGCTTTCCGCCCGCCCGCCCGACCCCGCTTGCGGGCGCGGGCGCGAAGTGGCAGGTCTGGGGCAGCCCTGAAAGGAACGTGATGTCCGGTTCCCCCAGCCTACCGCAAGCTCCCTCCGTCGCGCTGCCGCCGCCGCGATACCAGACGTTGCGCGTCATCGGCGCGCTTGTCCTGCGCGAGATGGGGTCGACCTATGGCCGGTCGCCGGGCGGATACATCTGGGCCATCCTGTCGCCGCTGGGCACCATCATCATGATGTCCATCGCGTTTTCGCTGCTGGTCCATGCCCCTGCGCTTGGGACCAGCTTCATCCTGTTCTATGCCACCGGATTCCTGCCCTTCAGCATGTTCTCGATCACCAGCGCCAAGATCGGGCGGGCGGTGCGGTATTCCAAACCGCTTCTGGCCTATCCTCGCGTGACATGGATCGATTCCGTCATCGCCCGCTTCATCCTGAACGTGCTGACGGAACTGGTGGTCTTCTGCCTGATCATCGCCGGCATCTTCATCATCGTGGACACGCATACGATCCTGAACGTCTATTCCATCCTGATCGGGCTTTCGATGATGGCGGCGATGGGGCTGGGCGTCGGGATGATGAACTGCCTGCTGATCGGATACTTCCCCGTCTGGACACGGATATGGGAGATTGTCAGCCGTCCGCTGATGATCGCGTCCGGCATCTTCTATCTGCCCGATGATCTATCGCCGGCGATTCGCGATCTCCTGTGGTGGAACCCGCTGATCCACGGCATCGCACTGGTGCGCGAGGGGTTCTATCCCACTTATCATTCCAGCTTCGACACGATGGGATACGGGTTCGGTCTTGGGATGATCCTGACGATGCTGGCGCTGATCTTCCTGCGCCGCGGCCACCTCGCCTCGATGGAGAATTAACGACCGCGCACCAGACGGATCACGCGGCGAAGGGGTCCGGTGATCTTCCACGATGTGCTTTTCAACAGCGCGTCTTGCGTGTTGCGCGCCTTGCCAAGCTCGGCTCGGGTGGCTTTCAGCGCCGCTTCAAGCCGCAGGATGCGCGCCTTGTCCTCGCGGATCAGGCCGCGCAGTCTTTTCGACTCGGCATCGGCGGCGGATTTGTCGATGACGGGCGCCGCGGGCGGAGCAGGGGCCTTCGCCTGCGCCTCCGCATCCAGAATGCGGCAGGACAGGATGGCGATTTCGCGGAAGCGTTCGTCGATATTGGCGTCGCGTTCCGCAAGGTCGTCCGAAAGGCGGACGGCGTCGGCCTCGTGACGGCTGCTCGCGTCGCGCAGCGTGTCCAGTTCGGCCAGCAGGGCCTCGTGTTCGGTGCGCAGGGCGGTCAGGGCGGCGTCCGTCTCGTCGCTTTCGTGGCGCTTCTGGATCAGCGCGCTTTGGGCTTCGGACAGGCGGCCTTCCTCGTCGCGCAGCCGCGTCTCCAGTGCTTCGATGGCCGATTGCAGGGCGACGTTGTCGCCTTCCTGCGCGCGCAGCCGCGCGTCCAGCGCGTCAAGATCGGCGCGTGGAACCTGTCCGGCCGCATCCTCGGTCAGCTTCGCGATCTGGCCGGTCAGATCCTCGATGTTCTTCTTGCGGTCGCGCACCTGCTGTTCGGCCACATCGGCCCGGCGTTCGGCGGCGGCGTTTTTGCGGGTCAGCATGCAGCCTTCGCCAAGGCGCGAGAAGACTCCGGTGATCGTCTGCCAGGCCGCCGGGTCCGCCCCGGCCCGCAGAAGCGCGCGCACGGGCTCTGGCAGGTCGGTCCCGACGCCCACGACGCCCAGCCCGTGGCAATGCATGAATTCGAACACCGGATGTCGGCTGCGCAGCTCGTCCATCAGCAGGTGCACGCCGAAGCCCCGTTCGCGCACGTTGGTATCGTGCAGCAGGATCACGCCGCGGTCGGACATCTTGGGCAGCCATGCCTCGAAGTCGTGCCGGACCGCCTCCAGCGTGTGCAGCCCGTCGATATGCAGAAGGTCGATCGAACCGTCCGCGAAATATTCCAGCGTGTCGTCGAAGGTCGCGCGGATCAGCTGCGAGAAGCCGGAGTAATGCGCGTCGTTATGCGCGCGCACCGTCTTGAACACCTCGTCGCCGTAAAAGCCCGCATGTTCGTCGCCCTTCCACGTATCGACGGCGTGGCAGCGCGTTCCCAGCCCGTGCTGCTCGACCGCCTGACAGAAGGCGAAATAGGAGACGCCGTAATGGCTGCCGAGTTCGACGAAGACGCGCGGGCGCAGTGCCTCGATCATCCAGAAGGCGAAAGGGACATGTTCGGTCCAGGCAGAGGTGTTCAGGTAATGCGGCTTGCGGAACATGGACCGCAGGCCAAGCACCGTTTCAAGATCGTTGCCGTCTTGGGGCGCCGCTTCGAGGCGGATCTTTTCACGTTTCGCCATGCGGCCCGTCTCCTGCGATTTTGCCTTTGAACTCAGCAGAGTTCGGGTGTGAATACAAGCCTGCCACGGCGGCGGCGCCCGCGTGAAGCGCGGTATGCCGCGCCGCGAGAAGTCGTTCGCGGATCGCGACGTCCAGCGTCCGGGCGCGCGCATCGAAGGAGTGATGCGCGTGCACATGCAGGGCGATGCGGCGGCGCGCCTCGATCCCGTCGGGCGACAGGTCCGGCGCGGCGCTCGCGGCCTCATGGAGCCCCTGCGCGTCCCGGAAGATGTGATAGCCGCCGGGGAGGAGGGACTCGATCCCCGCCACATCGTCCACCGCCAGCCGCCCACCGACGGCCAGAACATCCATCACCCGGTTCGACACGAAACCGAGGCGTCGCATATCCTCCCAGTGATCGCACAGCACGATCCGGCTGGAGGCGTAGAAATCCGCCAGCACCGTGTTCGGGATGTTGGCCGCGCGGACCACGTCTTGCGGCACGAACGGCCCCCAGCCTTTGCCGAACAGATGCAGGTCGATCCCCCGCTCCAACGACCAGCGCACCGCGTCGCGATGAACGCCGCGCGCATTGCCGACGAACAGCACGCGGTCCGGTCGCGCGCCGATCCGGTTTTCGTCGAAGGCGAAACGGTCCGTGTCGGTGCATTGCGGCAGGAAGCCGACCTTGCGCCCCGAAAGCAAGGAAAGCAGGTCCGCATGGGTCTGCGAGGCCGACCAGACGAGGTCGTATCCCTCGACCTCGGCCGGGGGCAGATCGCCGGGATGGCTGATGACCCAAAGGATGCTGATCTGCGACGGCTTTGGCACCCACGGCAAAAGCCCGCGCAGCACGATCACCACATCGTCGGCATCGCCGATCGGGGCGGACCAATGCTCGCGGCAATCGACGCGGACGGTATGGCCCAGACGGCCCAGCGCGGTGGCAAGGCTTTCGGCGAAGTGGAAATCACCCCAGCGGGCGGTCTCGGCCTCGGGGGCGGGGCATTTGATGCCGATGCGCAAAGGGCGCGGGCCGTCCAGCGGGCCGGGAAGCATACGGATGAACGGGCTGATCCCGGTCGCGTGCGGGGTTTCGGGTGCGATGTCGATGCCTGACAGATCACCGCCTTCGGGGTCGCGCACATGCACCCCCGGCGCCGGGGCCGGCCCCGCCATCACGGGTCGCGATCCGGTCCAGAACGCCACGTCCTGCGGCACGGCATGACGCAGCGCCGCACCCCATCTGTGGTTGAAACGCTGATAGTTGCGCTCTCGCCGCGCGCGGCTTGGGCTGGCGTCGCGGGTGAAGCCGCGATGGTGGGTGATGTCGAATCCATGCTCGCACAGCACGGGCATCCCCGCTTCCAGAGCGCGCAGGCACAGGTCGACATCCTCCATGCCATAGACATAGCCTTCGTCGAACCCGCCCAATGCGCCGAAACGGTCCTTGGCGATGGCAAGGAAGGCGCCCGTCACCGCTGGAACGCGCAGGGCGCCCTGGCCTATGTCGGGCGTCTCGGCGGTGCGGCGCGCCTCGAACGGGCGGATCACGTCGCCGGACAGGCGGGGGGCGATATGAACGCCCAGATGCTGAACCGGACCGCGCGCCAGACCTTCGGCATGATCATGCAGCTTCGCCCCAAGGATGCCGCAGCGCCCATCCGCGAAATGCCGTCGCAACAGCGGCAGGAACGGCGCATGCAGCACCAGATCGTTGTTGGCGAACAGAAGAATGCGGCCCTGCGCCAATCCTGCGCCGAAATTGCAGGACTCGCTGAAGCTGAAATTGCCGTCGCGGCGGATGAAGCGCACGCCCATTTCTTCGCAGACCGCCTGCGAGCCATCGTCCGAGCGGTGGTCGATCACGATCCATTCGCAGCCGTCCAGATCGCCAGTCGCCCTGGCGCTGTCGAAGAAGGCACGCAGCAGGCTCTCGCCATTGCGGTTCAGGATGATGACCGAGACCGTGTCCGTGCCGTCCCCCGTCGGGATCACGGGAACCGGGTTCGGCGCGGGCAGCGGGAACAGCGTGCCCGAGGGGCGCAGGACGCGCCTTGCCGGGGTAAGAACGCCTTTGGCGACGGTCGGGGCGACCGAAACCTCGACCGCCGCACAGGGCGCGAGGTTCGGTGGAAGGTCGATGCGAAAACCCGGTTGCGATCCCTCTGCCACGTCGGGCCGGGCAAGGCCGGTGCGTAGGACCGCATGTGGCACGCCATCGACCGACAAGAGCAGCTCCACCCGGCTGTCCTTGCCGGGAATATGCGCCCAGCCCTGCGCCATGCGCCGCCCCGCATGATCCAGCCGCCCTTTGACCACATCCTGCGGCCCCGCCAATGGCTGATCGGGCGCCGTCGCCACGGGCACGACAGGGATCGAAAATGCGAAGGACACGCCCGACGCGACGATGCGCGTCCCGGCTTCCAGATCCAGGTCGGACAGCGGCAGCCTTGCGCGGAAGACCGTGGCCCCCGGCGGCACGGCGGCGGAAGGGGGTGCGTCGAACGCCTCGCCCGCGCACTCGCGCCTGCCCGCCCGCAAGACCGGCGCAGCGCCGCCCTGCAGCCAAAATTCCGCCTCCAGCACGAAATTCGCAAGATCGGCGCGGATCAGCCCGGCGCGGATGTCGGTCGCCCTGTCGGGGCGAAGCGCGTTGCGTCGGTGATCGCACAAATCGTCGGCGGGCAGGGGCGCGAATCCCAGTGCCGCGCCCTGTTCCAGAAAATGCAGCAGCGTGCGGCCCGAAGTCTCGGGATGGCTGCGGGCATAGAAATCCGCATCGAACCCCGGCCCGGGCGACCGGTCCAGCGCCATGCCGAAACGCAGGAAATGGTCCAGCGGATCGAGCCCAAGATGCGCCACATCGGGATAGCGGCGCAGATACCAGCTTGCGTCGAACAGCCCGCTCTGGGCGATCCGCCGGGCGTCAGACACGGTAATAGCCCCGATACCAATCGACGAACCGGGCCACCCCGTCACGAATATCGGTATGCGGCAGCTTGCCCACCAGCGCGTCGATCAGCGTGGCATCCGCCCATGTCGCAGGCACGTCGCCGGGCTGCATCGGCATCAGGTTGCGTTCGGCGCGGCGGCCCGTCGCATCCTCGATCGCTTCGACGAAATCCAGCAGGCGGACGGGCGTGCCGTTGCCGATGTTCACCACCCGCCACGGCGCGACCGGGGACAGGCTGTCGAAATCGCCCGCGGGAACGGTGCCGGGGATTGCGGCCGACAGGCGCACGATCCCTTCGACCAGATCGTCGATGAAGGTGAAGTCGCGCAGCATGTCGCCGTTGTTGTAAATGTCGATGGGCTGGCCCGACAGGATCGCCTTGGTGAACTTGAACAGTGCCATGTCGGGGCGTCCCCATGGACCATAGACGGTGAAGAAGCGGAACATCGTGGTGGGGATACCGTAAAGATGGGCATAGGAATGCGCCATCGATTCCCCGGCCTTCTTCGTCGCGGCATAGAAGGACATCTGATGGTCCGCCCGGTCCGTTTCGGCATAGGGCATCTTGGTGTTCGCCCCGAAGGCCGAGGAGGTGGAGGCGATCAGCAGATGCTTCGGCGGGATCGCGCGGGCCGCCTCCAGCACCTCGTAGGTGCCCAGGAGGTTCGCCTCGACATAGGATCGCGGCGCGTCGATCGAATGGCGCACACCCGCCTGCGCCGCCAGATGCACGACGATGTCGGGGCGCGCGTCCTGCATGATTTCGCGCAGCAGGCCGGGCGTTTCGACCCGGCCTTCGACGCCCTCGAACCCCGGCAGCGCCGACAGGATCTCGTGACGGCGGCGTTTCAGCCCCACGTCATAGTAGTCCGAGAAGCTGTCGATCCCCCGGACTGTCCACCCTTCGCCCAGCAGCCGCTGCGCAAGGTGAAAGCCGATGAAACCCGCCGATCCGGTGATGAGAGCTGTCTTCATGTCGCCGCCTCTGCCCTGACGTTGCCGGAGCAGTGATCGCGCAACCGCAAAGCCCCGTCAAACGGTTAGGGCATCAACCGCAGGTTCCTCGTGCAGACGGATGTCGATCCAGCGGCCCTCGGGGATGGGTGCAGGCGCCCCCGCTTCGACACGGCCATCCACCCAGGCGGGGGCGGATACGTCGATATGCAGCACCCCGTCCTGCCAGCGCGTCGCGACGTGGACGAGGATGTTGCCGTTGTGATCGCGCGGCACCTCGATCTGCCAGCCCGATCGTGCAAGGCCCAGCGTGCCGTGCAATTCGTGATGACCGACCCCGCCGCGCAGGACGGTCGCGCCGGTGGGCTGGACGGGTTCTTCGGTCGCGTCGTCGAAAAGACGCAGGATCGGGCTGGCCTGTTTCAGGAACCCGTTGGCATCGACCGTGGTCGAGGCCTTGTCCCACATCACGCGCCATGCCGACCACGCGCCCGAACCGCGCGCCCGCGTGTGGATCTGCCCAGCAAGGTTTTCGGGCGCCTGCACGACGACCATCTGCGTCTCTCCCCCGCCGACGGCCCGGCGCAGGTGGATCAGCGTGGCAAAGGTGACGCCCGCGGGCCCGCCGGTGGACCCCTTGGAGGTGTCGAGATGATAGAAGCCCGGCGCGATGGAATTGGCCGTCGTCGCCATATCCCCGATCATCGGCGTCAGCCCCCCAAGGCCGAAGGCCCCGACCCGCATCAGCCGGTCCGCTGTCGCATCCGTCGCGCCCGACTGCACGGCGGTCCCGCCGATGGTGCCTGCCACCGTCAGCCCATGCGCCAGTTGCACCTGCGCGCTGGCGCGGTCGATGGTCATCGCGGTGGCAAAGCTGCTGCCGTCCGCGCTGACCTTCACGGTGAAGTTGTCGTTGCCGACGATCCCCATCTCGGCCCGTCCGGAATGGCCGTTCTGGAACAGCAGGCTCGCGGTGTCGGCCGCGGCGGCCTTGTTCACCTTCAACTGATGCCCTGCCCCCGCATGGTTCAACAGCGTTGCAGGGGACGATACGGCAAGACGGTTCGCATCGTCCGGCGTGGCCGAGACGCCCAGACGCTGGGCGCGCAACTCCTGCTCGGCCGGCGTGGCCCAGAGGGTGCCGGTCCATGTCGCCGCTGTGCCCTCGGCCCGGACATGCGCCGTCCAGCCCGGCTGGGGCGCGATGAATTCCCAATGCTGCTCCACCCGCACCGCGATGCGCCCGCTTTGCCCCGCCCAGTCGCCGGTCGCGCCCGCCGCGACGATATGGCGGTCGCCTTCCGCCGGGGCGGTGGGCGGCGCGCGCAGGGTGCGGTCCGCAACCACGGGCTGCACCAACACGTCCAAAAGGCGCAGCGCCTCGTTATGGGTGACGTGCTTTTGCGCCTGCGCGGGTTCCAGGAACGGCAACGACAGGGCGGGGGACAGGCTGGACATGCGGTTTCTCCGGTGGAAATCTTCGGCATATCTGTGGGCGCCCGAAGTTAAATTGTGCTGGCCCCACCGCCCGGCGGCCTCGCAACGCCTGCGGGCGGGTTGCCATCCGGGGGGTGATCGGCGATTGTGCAGCCAGTTTGCAGGTGCAGCATGACGGCACGTCGCGGCTGCGCGGGATCAATCAAGGGTTGCAGAATGCCGGCTCCGAAACTCGCGGTGGCGCTCCATATCTATTACGAAGACATGTGGCCGATGATCGCCGCATATCTGCGCAACATCCCGCCCGGTTTCGATCTGTTCGTCACCTGCCGCGACGAAATCGCCCCCGGATTGGAGGGCGCCGTCTTTGCCGACTTCCCGAAGGCCGAGGTGATCGCGCTTCCCAATATCGGGATGGACGTGATTCCCTTCATCCAGCTGTGCCGCCTGCGCGGGCTGCACCGTTACCGCGCGGTGCTGAAGCTGCATACCAAGAACCGCAAATCCGACCTGCGCCGCCAGCAGGGCGATCTGATGTTCGAAGGGCTGTGCGGCACCCCTGAACTGGTGGCCGAGATTCTGGACGTGTTCGACCGAGACCATAACGCGGGCATGGTCGGCGGCGCGTTTCAGGTCCGGTCGGCCAACGCGCTGATGTATGGCAATCGCGCCAAGGTCGCGGACCTGATGCACCTTCTGGGGATGCAGGTCTTCGACTGGCCGTTCTTCACCGGCACGATGTTCTGGATCGCGGGTCCGCTTCTGGCGGGGCTTGCCGAACATGCGGATGCGCTGACCGAGGCGGCAAGCGCCGAGGCCGCCGTCGGCAGCGGCAAGGACGGCACCACCGCCCACGCGCTGGAGCGGATGTTCGGCGGCCTGCCCAAAGCCGCCCGCCGCTCGACCTATGTCACCGACCGCTGCGACGCCTCGGGCAAGCGGCATCTGGTGGTGCCGATCGAAATGCATGGGCCGTGCAACGACTGGCGCTATCTGCAAAGCGAAAGCACCGATGCCGTGGCCCGCGTGGCAGGCGCGGCAAAAGGCTGCGATGCGATCCGCAAGTCGGGCTTGTTCGACGCCGCGCATTACGCTCGCACATCTGCGCGCGTGGTTGTGCCGGGGATGGACCCGATCTATCACTTCTATCTTTTCGGCGATCTTTTCGGCTCGGACCCGTCGCCGCTGTTCAACGTGAACTTCTATCTTGCCCACCGCCCGGACGTGTCGCGCCGCAAGCTGTGCTCGTTCCACCACTATATCCAGTTCGGAAGCAAAGAGGATGTTCCGGCCCTGCCCACCATGGCGCTGTGGATCGCGGCGGCGGCCAAGAAGGGGTTGTTCAACGCCCAGTTCTATCACGACACCTATCCCGATGTGGACCGCACCGGCCTTTCGCCGCAGGAGCACTACGAAAAGATCGGACGGTTCCTTGGCCGCCGCACCAGCCGCAGCCTCGACATGGCCGAGATTCCGACGCTGGGCCATACCGTCGCCCCCGAGAATCGGCTGGCCTATTACATGGCCCATATCCAGCGCGACGAAGGGCTGCTTTACGACGCCATCACCAAGGCCAGCAGCGAGGGCGATTACGAGTTCGTCGCGACCTGCGCGAACCTTCTGTCCAGCCGCTTCGGCGTGACCCCGGCGGTGCTGGAGGGCGAGGCGACCCACGCAACCATCAACAGCGACTGGGACGCCGCCGCCGCGATCTGGGAAACCTATTGGCAGAAGCGCAAGATCGAAGCGCAGCCGAACCGGCACCGCCGCACGATCACCAAGATCGACCGCCCCACCCGCCGCAATGCCGAAGCGTTCGAGCCCGTGGCCCCCGGTGGCGGGGCGCGCGCCGGGCTGCGCATCTGCATCTACACCACCCTGTTCGGCGACATAGACGACCTCGTCCCGGTGATCGCGCCGGTCGAAGGGGTGGATTACATCTGCTTCACCGACCGCCCCCGCGCCGAATGCGGCTGGCGGCAGGTCATCTGCGATCCGGGGATGGAAAGCCCGAACCTGAACGCGAAGACCTTCAAGATCCTGCCGCACAAGCACCTGGCCGAATACGACTATTCCATGTTCGTCGATGCGAACACGCTGTTCCTCGGCAATGTCGAACGGCTGATCGAGATCTGTCTTCAGGGCGGCGACTGGGTGATGTTCCAGCACCCGCTGCGCGACGACGTCTATCTGGAAGGGTGCGCCATCATCGGCCACCTGCGCCATGCGCCGGAAAAGATCCTCGCCCAGATCCGCCATTACGCCGAACAAGGCCTGCCGCGCGAAAGCGGCATGATCGAGGCGTCGTTCATCTGGCGCCGCCATGCCGCCGCCGATGTCGCATCCTTCATGGAAGCGTGGTGGCAGGAGATCACGACCCGATCCTCGCGCGATCAGCTGAGCCTTGGCTATCTGCTGTGGAAGACCGGGCAGAAGCCCAAGGTGCTGCCCGAGATCGTCGGCACCTCGCGCGCCAACCGTTTCTTCTTCAAGCTGCCGCATCGCGACGGCAAGAACCTGCACCAGCCGCCGCGCCGGATCGCCGCGCGCGGGATCGACTTCGTCTTCGCGCCCGAACATCGCGCGACCGGATCGACCTTCCTGCGCGGCGAGCAGCTTTCCGCGCTGGTCGCCGCGAACCAACCGGGGCGCGAGGTGCGCTTCACCCCCGACACCGATCAGCAGGGCCGCATCCTCGTTCTGACCAAAGGATTCCTGAAGACCACCGCCCCCGAGGTGCTGGAGAGGATGGCGCGCGACAACGTCCTGATCGCCGATTTCGTGGACGAGCCGCCGAACCCTGCGCTGGTCGAACATGTGGATGCGCTGATGGCATCCTCGCTGCTGGGCTATCGCGACTACATGATGCGGTTCCCCGAAACGCAGGCCTTCCACGTCACGCATCACGTCGATCTGCGAATCGCCCGTCCCGAAGCGCCGCGCCGCGATTTCGCCGCAGGATATTTCGGCGAATTGGTGAACACCGTCATCGACGACGACATCTCGCGTCAGGTCGCGTTCAACCTCGTCGATACCAGCAAGCAGAGCGACGACTGGCTGAAACAGATCGGCGGCTTCAGTTTCCATTATGCCCTGCGCAGATCGCGGGGAATCGATGGCGCCAAGCCGTTCCTGAAGGGTTTCGTCGCCGCTCATTGCGCTGCGAACATGATGATCCAGTCCAATGCCGGCGATGCGGGATATTATTTGGGCGACGATTACCCCTATCTGCTGCCAGAGGGGTGTACGAACGCAGAAATCCTGGAAGCCCTTCGTTTCGCACGGGAATCCTTTGGCGGGCCGGATTGGCAGCGCGGAATGGACATCATGCGCCATGTGCGCGCTAGGTCGGATCGCGCCCATGTCACGGGTGAATTCGACAGGATGATCGCGCAGTTCTAGGGAAATTCGCCGGGAATGCCACTTTAGCGCCTCATTTCGTTAAGCGGGGGTGAGGCGCCCGCAAACGACACTCTGCGTCCCGAAAACATCTGGGACGAGGGGATGCTTTCCTACGTATCGCGCATCGATCTGGCGGCAGGGGCGAACCTGTCCACCATCGCGGATCTGGAGATCCGCGAGGTGGGCGGGCTGTCCGTGCTCTATGCCGCGACGCGCCGGGGCGGGATCATCCAGTCGTTTTCGGTGGATGCAAAGGGCGCGACCAAGGCGATGACCGCCGTCCCGTTCGAGGGGCGCGACGCGGCGGGATTCGATGCCGGGCTGGCCTTCATCACCACATCGGCGGGCAAGGCGGCGCTGTATGGCGGCGGCGGCACGGGCACGCTGTATCTGCGGCAGACCGATGCGAAGGGCGCGCTTCTGGCCCCGGTGCAGATCAAGGCGGGGCTGAGCGGCGATCTGGTCCATGCCGTCACCGTGGATCTGGCCTCGGGCGGGCAGGTGGTCTTCGGCGGGCTGGCGGGCAAGGGCGGGATCGCGGGGCTGGGGTTTTCGGCGGCGGGCGCGTTCCAGAAGGCGGCGGTGACGGCATCGGCGGATGTGGTGGCGCTGGCTTCGCTGCGGCTGGCGGGCAAGGACTTCCTCGTCAGCGCCAGCACCGACGGCATCGTCACGTGGGAGGTGGGCGCGGGCGGCACCCTTGCGGCGCGCGACAGCCAATCCAAGGAGTCCGGCCTCTGGATCGACGCTGCGACCGTGGTGGAAACTGTGGTGATGGACGGGCGCGCCTATGTCATCGTCGCGGCGGCGGGCAGCGGTTCGATCAGCGTGCTTGAAATGGGCGCGGGCGGCAAGCTGACGGTGACCGACCATGTGATCGACGATCTTTCGACCAGGTTCGACGATGTCTCGGCGTTGGAGGTGGTGATGCATGACGGCGCCGCCTATGTCGTCGCGGGCGGATCGGATGGCGGCATCAGCGTGATGCGTCTTCTGCCCGGGGGGCGGCTGCTGGGCGTCGCGCATATCGCGGGATCGGCGCAATACGGGCTGGACGGGATAGGGGCGATCGCGCTGTCCTCGGGCGCGCGGGGGATCGAGATTTTCGTGACCTCGCTGCGGGATGGGGGGATCGGGCATTACCTGTTCGCGCCGCCCAAGGGCGCGGTCGGCGTGAAGACGGGCGGCAGCGGCGCGGACGTCCTGATGGACGGCGCGGGCAGCGATACGCTGACCGGGGGCGCGGGGGCGGATGTCTTCATCTTCTCCGCCGACGCAAAGCCCGACACGATCGCGGATTTCGAGCTTAGGAAGGACAGGATCGACATTTCCGCCTGGGGCATGATCCGCAGCCTCGACCAGTTGACCATCCAGCGCAGCACGAACGGTTTCACGATCCGCTATGGGGCCGAGTTTCTGGAGGTCTTCACCGCTAACCGCAGGTCTGTGGACCCGTCGCAGCTGATGCTGGGCGATCTGATCGACATGACGCATATGCCCCCCGTCATGCCCGACCTTCCGGCGCCCATACCGGACCCCACGCCGGGAAGGCCGGTGATGATCGGCACGGAGGCTGGCAACCGCATGGTCGCGACCGCGCTGCCGACGCGGATGGAGGGGCGGGGCGGCAACGACACGCTGATCGGTGGGGCGGGGGCGGACACGATCTTCGGCGGGGCGGGGCACGATTCGCTGGTCGGTGGCGGCGGCAATGACAGCATCATGGGCGACGAGGGTGACGACATCATCTTTGGCGGCGCAGGGCGCGACACGATGGACGGGGGCGCGGGTAACGACACTATCCATGGCGGCGATACGTCCAGCATCTTCTATGGCGGCGACGGCGACGATTTCCTCTATGGCGGCGCGATGAACGACCGGATCTATGGCGGGGCGGGGAACGACCATATCGCGGGCAGCCGGGGGAACGATCTGCTTTACGGCGGGGCGGGGAACGATCTGATCTATGGCGCCAGCGGCAACGACCAGCTTTACGGCGGGGACGGCGACGACACGCTTTACGGAAGCCTCGGGCGGGACCGGCTGTTCGGCGGCCTCGGTTCGGACGTGCTTCATGGCGAAGACGGGGCCGACCGGCTGGTGGGTGACGGCGGGCCGGACAGGCTGTATGGCGGGGCGGGGAACGACGCGATCTTCGGCGGCAGCGGCAACGATACGATCCACGGGGGGCTGGGGGCGGATTACCTCGTTGGTGGCTCTGGGGCGGATGTGTTCGTCTTCACCTCGGTGCTGGACAGCACGCCGGATGCGAACCGCGACAAGATCCTCGATTTCAGTACCAAGGGCGACAAGATCGACCTGTCGGCCATCGACGCCAATGTGCTGCGAAGCGGGCACCAGCGTTTCGACTATATCGGCCATGACGATTTCACGGCCGCGGGGCAGCTTCGCATCTTCACCTCGGGGGGGCATACGGTGGTGCAGGTGGATATCGACGGCGACGGGCGATCGGACATGAACATCGTGCTGATGGACACGGTCGGTGTGACGCTTTCGGATTTTATCCTGTAGGAGGACCTTCGCCATATTGACCCGGGGCCGAGTTGTCGCGCTTTCCCATCGGGTCTATAGTGACCGCGACCGAACAGAACTGCCGGCGCCGGCGAAAGGATATGACACCCGTGACCTTTGCGCTGGATGTGCTGATACCGCATTACTGCGATCCCGACGGCCTGAAACGCTCGCTCGATTCCGTCGCCGAACAGACCTGGCGCGGCAGGATGCGTGTGATCGTGGTCGATGACGGATCGCCCGATCATGATGCGCTGGCCGCCCAGACCCATTGCGATGCCTTCGCCGCCACGACGCCCTTTGCGGTGCTGTTCGAACGGAACCCGAAGAACCTTGGCCGCCCGCGCACCCGCAACCGCCTGCTGGATCTGACCGACGCCACCCATGTGGCATGGCTGGATGCGGGCGACATCTGGTATCCCGACAAGACGGCGCGGCAGTTCGCGCATTTGGACAGCCTGACCGCGCAGGGCGTCGATATCTCCTCGGTCTGGGTCACCTGCACCTATGACTGGGAACAGCACGGCAAGGCGCGGACCCTGTCGCAGCGCGTCGGCGGCGATCAGGTGCTGGAACTGCTGGTGGGCGATCATTTCCGCGCCTATCTCTGGACGCTTCTGGGCACGGCCGAGGCGTTCCGCATCGCGGGGCGGTTCGATGAAAGGCTGCCGCGGCTTCAGGATCTGGATTACTTCCTGCGGTTCGTGCGCGGCGGGGGGCGGATCGAAACCGCGCCGGGCCGCCGGGCGCTGTGCCGGTATTTCAAATCCGACATCGGCCGCAACGCAGCCGAGGTTCACGCCTGCTACAAGCTGATCCTTGCCAAGAACGCCCCCGCGATCAGCCGCTATCCCCGTGCGCTGTCGTCGAAGCTGCATTACAAGGCAAATCGGCTGGCGTCGCGCTTCGCCTATTCCAATGGCGATCGTATCGGTGCCGCCCGCTATCTGGCAGAGGCCGCCTTGGGCAGCCCGCGCCATGCGTTGCTGGTTGCACGCAACGTCCTTCGCAGCCGTCTGCGTGCCGGGGGCTGAATGAGTTTGAAGGTTCACGTCGCGGTGGGCGCGCGCCCACTGCTTGGCCCCGATGCCGTGCCGGGCGATGCCCTCGGTGCGCTGATCGGTGCGAACATCGCACCTGTCCCCGCGACCTGGGCCGTCCCGATTCCGGGCCGCCAGACCCACGACTTCCTGCTGGAACCCGAGGGACCGGCCATCGCGATCATGGGCCGTTCGCTTGTGCGCGATTTCGGCGCGAGGGACGAGCCGTTGCTGATCTTCTCGCATCTGTTGCAGGATCACGGCGACGAATGGGCCGAAATGCTGTCCGGTCTTGCCGGGGCGGTGCGGGAACATGGCGCGGAGCCTGTCTTCGTCCTGCATGGCGTCACCCTGTTCGAAGCGCCCGCACTGGCGCAGCTTTTGGCATGGATGCACGGTTTGGGGCTGGAGGCGACGATCGGCACCGAGGCGGCGCAGCCCCAGCCGGGATCGCCGCTGGATGTCGCCCTGCGGCGAAACCTCGCGCTTGACCGGATGGCGACGCTGTTGCCCGGCACCGCGCGCAATCTGGGCCTTCGCTGGCGCGAGGATGCGGACCTCTGGGCGCCGCTTCTCGACTGGCTCGCAGCTGCACGCGGCGTGGATATCGACCACGAGGCCAGCGACGACGCCTTGCGGGAATTGGGGCGTCAGTTCCTGATCTCGCGGTTGGGGCCGGACGCGAAATGATCCGCCAGCCCAAACCCGTGCCGCCCTCGGGCCGCCGCATCGTTTTCGTGATCGAGAAGCTCGCCCAGCGCAGCGGCGGCGCCGAGCGCGTGCTGATCGAAACCGCCAACGCCCTTGCCGCCCGCGGCCACGAGGTCGAGATCCTGAGCCACGAGCCGCGCGGCAAGGGACCGTTCTATGACACCGCGCCGGGGGTGGTCGTCTCGAACCTGCTGCCTCCGCGCAGCGGCTGGCGGTTCTTCACCGAATGGATTCGCAGCCGGCTGACCTTCCTGCCGGATTATCCGGTGCTGGACCGGATCGTCGGCATCGCCCGCGACGGCGGATTTACCCGGCGGCTTGAACGGCACCTGCGCGCGACCCGGCCCGATGTGGTGATCGGCTTCATGCCGCCCGCCATCTCGGCGCTGGCCAAGGCGAAGGTGGATCATCCGATGCGACGCGTCGCCTCGATGCACAACGCGCCGGAGCAGGATTTCCAGAACCCGGAACGCTGGAACCACACCCGGCTGGACCAGCGCCGCCGTCTGGCGCTGATGTCGCGCATCGACAGGATCGCGGTGCTGCTGCCGGAATACCGCGACTGGTATTCCGAGGATCTGCGCCGGTCGGTCTGCGTCCTTCCCAACGCGGTCACCCCGCGCGCGGCCGAGGTGACGGGGCGCGAGAAGGTGGTCATGGCAGTGGGGCGGCTGGCGACGGTGAAACGCCACGGGCTGCTGATCGATTGCTGGAAAACCATCGCCCCCGCCTTTCCGGGTTGGGAACTGCGCATCTGGGGCGACGGCCCGCTGAAAGAAGACCTCGCCGCCCGCATCCGTGCGGAAAGCATCCCCGCCGTCACGCTGATGGGGCATCGCAGCGATGTGGCGGATCACTACCTCACCGCCTCGATCCTTGCCCATCCGGCAGAGTTCGAGGGCTTTCCGTTGGCCGTGACCGAGGCGCTGGCGGCGGCGATGCCGGTGGTGGGGTTCGCCGATTGCTCGGGGCTGAACCGTCTGGTGCAGGACGGGGTGAACGGGCGGCTGGTTCCCGTGGGCGACGGATCGGACACCGCCCGCCGCACCGCCTTTACCGAGGCGCTGTCGGGCCTGATGCAGAACGAGGCGCTGCGCGAGGCGCTGGCCGCGGGTGGGCCACCCAGCATGGCCCCCTATGCCCCGGATCGCGTGATCGACCTGTGGGAGGAAATCCTGTTCGCGGATCGCATGCCGTGCGCATCTGCCTGAGCCCCGGAACCATCGGTGGCGGCGGCATCGGCATCGTGATGCTGAATCTGGCCGAGGAATTCGTGCGGCGCGGCCATGAGGTGGACCTTCTGCTGCTGGAGGAGGAGACGGACCGCGAAGCCCCGCCCGGTGTTACCGTGGTGCATCTGGGCCGCCGCGCCCGCAGCGGCATCGTGAACGCCGCGCGGCATCTGCGGCGCACCCGGCCGGACATCCTGATCTCGGCCCGCGATTATGTGAACGTCGCGATGATGGCGGCGCATCGTCTGGCGCGGCTTGGGCCTGCAACGCGGCTGGTCTGGAGCTTTCACACCCATCGCGGATCGCAGTTGGCGGGCGTTCCCCGCCGCGCCGACATTCTGGCGGACCGCCTGACGCGGCTGCTGGTCGGGCGGGCCGATGCGCTGGTTGCCGTCTCCGCCGGCGTTGCACGGGATATCGAGGCGGCTTTCGCGCTGCCCGAGGGCCGCGTTGCCGTGATCGAAAACCCGGTCTGGACCCCCGCCCGCCGCCGTCTGGCCGAAGCGTCTGCACCGCATGAATGGTTCGCGAAACGCCCGGTGGTCGTGGCCGTCGGGCGACTGACGGCGCAAAAGGATTTCCCCACGCTGCTGAAGGCCTTTCGCCCCCTGACGGACGCGCGGCTCGTCATTCTGGGCGAGGGCGAGGACCGCCTTGCACTAGAGGCGCAGATCGCCGGGATGGAGGATCGCGTGCTGATGCCCGGCCATGTCGAAAACCCGTTGGCGTGGTTGTCCCATGCCGATCTGTTCGTGCTGTCCTCGCGGTGGGAGGGGTTCCCCCTGTCGCTGGTCGAGGCGCTGGGCTGCGGCTGCCCCGTAGTGTCGACCGATTGCCCCTCCGGCCCGTCCGAGATCGTGACGCCGGGGCTTGGGCGGCTGGTTCCGGTCGGTGATGCGGCGGCGATGTCCCGCGCAATGGCCGATGCCCTGCGCGATCCGGGCGATCCGGCCCCGCGCCGCGCGGCCGCGCTGCGCTTCGATGCGGAGCGGGCGGCGGACCTTTACCTGAAGGCGGCAGGACATGGCTGAACCCGCAATCTCGGTCATCGTGCCGATCTATCGCGACTGGGATCACGTGCCGCTGCTGCTGGATCATCTGGCCGCGCAGAAAGCGACCGACTTCGAGGTGCTGCTGGTTGATAACGACCTGCCCGAACCGCCGGTGCCCGTCGTTCCGGCGGCCCTGGCGGGGCGGCTGCGGGTGCTGCATTGCCCCACCCCCGGCTCCTATGCCGCGCGCAATCTTGGCGCGGGGCAGGCGCGCGGGCGGCTGCTGGTCTTCACCGATGCCGATTGCCGCCCGGTGCCGGACTGGCTTTGCGCGCTGCTGCCCGGCGAAGGGCTGCGGGCGGGCCCGGTGACGATCGTTCCCGGGCCAGCCGCCAATCGTTGGGAAATCTTCGACACCGTGCGCGGCATCCCGCAGCACCGTTTCATCACCCGCAACTATGCCGTCACCGCCAACCTTGCCGTGCCGAAGGAGGTCTTCGCCCTGCTGGGCGGCTTCGACCCCACGCGGCTGTCCGGCGGGGATGCCGAATTCTGCCGCCGGGCGGTGGGCCGAGGCCACAGCCTGTCCTTCGCCCCCAAGGCCGAGGTGTTGCACCCCGCCCGCGGCAGCCGTGCGGCGCTGGTGACCAAGGCGCGGCGCATCAAGGGCGGGCAGATCGCCTCTGGCCCGCTGCGGCGGCGCGTGATGTGGACGGTCCGCAGCCTGACCCCGCCGGTGCGCGAGATCGCGGCCTATCTTCGCTCCGCGCACCCGATGCGCTGGCGGCTGACGGCCAGCGCGGTGCGGATGGAACTTTGGGCGGTTGAACTGGGCGAAATGGTGCGGCTGCTGTCCGGCGCGACACCCGAACGACGCTAGACCCGTTTGCGCAGGGCGCCCGCGACATGGCCCGCCACCCCGGCGATACGGCGCGGCAGGGGCAACCCCTCCGCCCCCAGAATCCGCCACACCGCCAGCACACCCTTCGCCTTGTTGGCCGAGGCCGATCCGGGCGAGACGCGGTACTGCGCCAGCACCTCGGGCAGCCCGCGCGCAGGGCCGCGCCGCAGCAGCGACAGCCAGAAGGCATAGTCTTCGTGAAAGGGGATCTCCGGCATCTCGGCCCGGCCATGGAAATCGGTGTCGAACGCGCCGGTCAGGCAGCCGATGGGATTTCCCGCCAGCGCATCCTTCCATTCCACTCGGGGCTTTGCCAGCACGATGCCGCTTGCGCCGCCGAACCGACGATAGGAGGAGAAGACGATCCGTTCCTCGTGCTGCTGGAACGCGCGCAGCTGGCACGACAGTTTCTCCGGCGCCCAAAGATCGTCGGCGTCCAGAAAAGCGACATACCGTCCGACCGACGCGCGGATGCCGATGTTTCGCGTGCGCGCCACGCCCCGCGCTGCACCGGGGCCTTCGGACAAGATGCGGAAGCGCCCATCGGCAAACCCCCGCAGCACCTGAACCGAAGCGTCGGAGGAACCGTCATCGAGGAACAGCGCCTCCCATTCCGTGCAGTCCTGCGCGATCAGCGAGGCGGCGGTTTCGGCAATCGTCCGTTCGGCGTTGCGAAAGGGAACGATCACCGAAAACGTGGTCACTCGGCAAAGCCCGGTTTGCCGGCCCAGTTCCACGCATCGCCGATCATGTCGCGCAGGGTCGAACGGGCGGGGTTCCAGCCCAGATCGCGGATCGCCGATTCCGACCCGGAGACCAGTTGCACCGCGTCGCCCGGACGGCGATCGCCGATGACGATGGGCACCTCGCGGTTGGTGACGGCGCGGGAATGCTCAATCACCTCATGCACCGAGAATCCCGATCCGGTGCCAAGGCAGAAGACGCGATCCTCGCCCCCGTCCAGCAGCCAGCGCAGACCCAGCACATGCGCGTCCACAAGGTCCATCACATGCACATAGTCGCGGATGCAGGTGCCATCGCGCGTCGGATAGTCGGTGCCGAAAACGGTCAGCGCAGGGCGTTTGCCCGCGACCGCATCCAGCATCAGCGGGATGAGATGCGTCTCGGGGCGGTGCTGTTCGCCCACCTCGCCCTCGGGATCGGCGCCGGCGACGTTGAAGTAGCGGAAGATGACATGGCGCAGATCATGCGCCGCGCCGAAGTTGCGGACCATCTCCTCGATCGCCAGTTTCGATGCGCCATAGGCGTTGATCGGGCGCTGCGGCGTCGCCTCGTCCAGCACGACGCCATCCTGATCGCCATAGGTCGCGCAGGTGGACGAGAAGACGAAGTTGCGGATGCCCGCCGCGACGGTGGCTTCGAGCAGGTTCAGCGCGCCGTTCACGTTCACCCGCCAGTAAAGACCGGGGTCCTTCATCGATTCGCCCACCAGCGACAGGGCGGCGAAATGCATGACCGCGACGGGTTTGTATTCCGCCAGCGCCGCGTCGATATCGGCGCGGTTCATCAGATCGCCCTGAACCAGCGGGCCGAACCGCACGGCGTCCTTCCAGCCGGTCGAAAGATTGTCGAAGGCGACAGGCACGAACCCCGCCGCGCGCAGAACCTTGCAGGCATGGGCGCCGATGTAACCTGCGCCGCCCGTCACCAAAACATGTTGAACCATTCAAAACACCTTGTGAAAAATCAAACTCGTTCCTTCACCGCCCGAAGCCCTGCCGCCAAAAGGGCAGAGGCCTGATCCGGCGTCTTCGCTTCGGCATAGACCCGCAGCTCCGGGGCATTGCCAGAGGGGCGGATATGCACGACGCGCCCGTCGGTCAAGCCGATCCGCAGCCCGTCGGTCAGATCGACCCGCGCCTCGGCCCCGTCCAGCGCGGCGAGCAGTTCCGCCCGCGCCGCCGCATCTTTGGTCAGGCGCGCGACCAGCGCTTGCGAGCGTTCGACCGGAACCTCGGTCAGGCGGTCGGCGGCGGTGAAGCAGGCTGGCTCCGCCGCGACCAGCGCGGCCAGCCCCGCATCCCCGGCGGCGACCAGCGGCGCGATGATCGGCAGCAGGCTGTCACGGGTCATCAGCGCAGCAAGCCCCTTGGAATCGAAGCCCAGAAGGAAGCCGCCATTCGCCTCGTATCCGGCGGCGCGGTCCTGCCCCTCCATCCCTGCGATCACGAAGGGCGAGCCGATGCGCGTGCGGATCACGCGGGCAAAGCCCTTGGCATCGACGCCGCTGTTCGAAGACACCGGCGTCACCACCGTCTGCGCCTCCATCACGCGCGCGGTGATCTGGCCCAGCACGTCGCCGGGGATCACCTCGCCCGCCGCGTCGGTCACCAGCGGGCGGTCGCCGTCGCCGTCGGTGGACACGATGGCGTCCAGCCCCGCCGCCCATCCGCGAAGCTGGGCGCGCGTGTCCGGATCGACCGCCTCGGTATCGACGGGGATGAACGTCTCGGACCGGCCGAGTTCGACCACCTCGGCCCCCAATTCGCGCAGGGCGCGGATCAGCAGATCGCGCCCGACGGCGGAATGGGAATAGACGCCGATCCTGCGCGCCGCCAGCGCGTCCGGACCGAAGGCCGCGACATAGCGCGCGACATAGCGGTCCCCCGCATCGGCATCGGTGACCGGCGCGGGGCCAGCCTCGGTGCCGTCGGGCAGGGCGGGCATGGCAAGGATCGCAGCCTCGTCCGCCTTCGAGATCTCGCCATTCGGGACATAGAATTTCAGCCCGTTGCGGTCGGCGGGGATATGGCTGCCGGTGACCATGACCGCCGCAGCCCCCGCCGAAATCGAGGCGAGCGCCAGCGCGGGCGTCGGCACTTCGCCGCAATCGACGACCCGCAGGCCAGCCGCGCGCCCAGCCGCCGCCACATCCCCCGCGATCCGCGCCGACGAGGGGCGCAGGTCGCGCCCGACGTAAAGCGCGCCGCCCGTCGGGCAGGCGGCGGCGAACGCGGTGACATGGGCCGCCACCAGTTCGGGCGTCAGTTCCGTGACAAGGCCGCGCAGCCCGCTCGTTCCGAATTTGGGTGCCATCGCCGTGCCTCGATCCCGCTGAATTTCCAACGGGAGCCTAGTCCGCCGCAGCGCGGAAAGGCAAGCCGTTCAGCAGGCCCGGCTTGGCGCTTCGGCAGGCGCGAGGTTCACCAGCCGCAGACCCGCCAGAAGCTGTTCGCGCCCCGCGCGATAGGCGGCAAGGATCGCGGCCAGATCCGGCGCGGCCCCGGCACCCGCGCGTCTTTCGCCATCGCGGCATTGCGCCGCCAGTTCGGTGAAGCCGACGGCCAGCGAGGTGCCCTTGAGCATGTGCAGAAGCCGCGGGATTTCCGCACCCGGACGGGCAAGCTGATCCAGCGTTCCATCCGCCTCGTCCAGAAACAGTTCGATCACCTTTGCAAAGGTATCGCTGCCGATATCGGCCCGAAGACCATACAGATGCGCCCAGTCGATCATCGCCGCCCCCGCCGTTGCAACGTCACCCTGAACCCCGAACGTTAACGCCCAGTGGATGATGGCGCGCTTTTTAGGGTTCACCGTCTTTTAACGGCTGCAGGTGCAATCGGATGACTGTGTTCGTTCAAGACAGGTGTATCCCGTGCAGGTGAAAGCTTTCAGCCAAGGCCCCGCCGCGACGACGCTGCCCCATGTCCTGGTGGTGGAGGAAAGCCGCGCACAACGCCTGATCCTTTCGGCGCTGCTGGTCCGCTGGGGATACCGCGTGGCCGAAGCCTCGACCGCCGAGGAGGCGCTGGCGATGTGCCGCGCGACGGATTTCGACATCATCGTCAGCGACTGGGTGATGCAGGGCATGTCCGGCCTCGAATTCTGCGAGGCGTTCCGCGCATTGCCGCGCGACGGATACGGATACTTCATCCTGCTGACCTCCAAATCCGAGAAGAGCGAGATCGTGGGTGGGCTGGATGGCGGTGCGGATGATTTCCTGATCAAGCCCGTCGCACCTGACGAGTTGCGCGCGCGGCTGCGGGCCGGGGTGCGGATCATGGGGATGCATTCCGAACTGGTGGCAAAGAACCGGTTGATCACCAGCACGCTGCGCGAATTGCAGCAAGTCTACGACTCGCTGGACCGCGACCTGATAGAGGCGCGAAAGCTTCAGCAGACGCTGGTGCGCGACCGGCATGCGAAATTCGCGCGCGGGGCGGCGTCGGTGCTGCTGCGCCCGTCGGGGCATGTGGGCGGCGATCTGGTCGGATGGTTCAACATCAACGAACGCAAGCTGGCGCTGTTCTCGGTGGATGTGGCGGGGCATGGGGTCGCGTCGGCGATGATGACGGCGCGGCTGGCGGGTCTGCTGTCGGGGGCGTCGCGCGATCAGAACATCGCGCTGACGGGCAGCGATGGCGGGCAGGGCGGCGCATGGCCCCCCGAGATGGTCGCCTATCGACTGAACCGCCTGATGCTGCAGGAGATCAGCGTCGATCAGTATTTCACCATGTGCTACGCCGAGATCGACATGGTCACCGGCCGCGTCTGGCTGGTTCAGGCGGGCCATCCGCATCCGATGATCATTCGGGCAGGCGGCGAGGTCGAACAGGTGGGCGCGGGCGGAATGCCCATCGGCCTGATCGAAGGCGCGACGTGGAACCGGCTCGAATTCCAGCTTGGGCGCGGGGATCGGCTGTTTCTTCTGTCGGATGGCGTCGTGGAATGCCCGGACCCGCAGGGCGGCGAATTTGGCGAGGCGGCGCTTGCAGCCTTTCTGACCGATGCCGCGCAGATGGGCGATGAGGAGATGCTGGAGGCGCTGGTCTGGCGGCTGAGCGATCATCGCGGTGGGGCGGCGTTCCCCGACGATGTGTCGGGGATGCTGTTCACCTATACCGGCTGAGGGCGCGGGCCAGCATCGCGCGTTCCCCTTCGGTCGCGACCGCGTCCAGCGCCTCGTCTGCGGCCATCCAGGCGGCGGTGTGTCCGGCCTCGGTCGGCGGACCGATCCGCATCACCGGGCGCGCGACGTGGAGGATGCAGACCTTTTCCGCCCACATGTCGTATTCGGGCATGAAGACGAAACGGCGGAAGGTGCCAAGGCGTGGGCCGATGGCGATGTGCCAACCGGTCTCCTCCATCACCTCGCGGTGCAGGGCGGTGACGGGATGTTCGCCCGGATCGATCCCGCCGCCCGGAAGCTGGTATTCGGGGTTCGGCTGCGCCTGATGCGTCAGCAGAACCTGCCCGCCCCGCAGCAATGCGGCATAGACGCCGGGGCGGCGCTTGTATCTTTGCCCCGCGATGACGGGTTCGCCGTAACGTCTGATCATGCCCTTGGCCCTTGCGGCTTCAATCCCTATATGGGCGCGGTATGCCAAGGCTTATGCCCCAAGGAAACCCCATGACCATCGGAACGCAAATCGCATGGGACGATACCGTCCTGCCCTTCCAGCTTGACCGTTCGGACATCCGCGGCCGCGTGGCGCGGCTTGACGGCGTTCTGGAGCAGGTCCTGTCCAAACACGACTACCCCCCGCAGATCGAGTCGCTGGTGGCCGAGGCCGCGCTGCTGACCGCGCTGATCGGGCAGACGATCAAGCTGCGCTGGAAGCTGTCGCTGCAGATCCGCGGCAACGGCGCGGTGAAGTTGATCGCGACGGATTATTACGGCCCGACCGATGATGGCGCCCCCGCGCGCATCCGCGCCTATGCCATGTTCGAGGCGGCGGAACTGACGGCAGGTGACGCCTTCGCCCAGATCGGCGCGGGCTATTTCGCCATCCTGATCGACCAGGGCGAGGGCACGGTCCCCTATCAGGGCATCACCCCCATCGCCGGCGGATCGCTGTCCAAATGCGCCGAGACCTATTTCGCGCAGTCCGAACAGCTTCCGACGCGTTTCGAGCTGTCCTATGGCCGCAGTCAGGTGCCGGGGGCGACCGAGACGTGGCGGGCGGGCGGCGTGATGCTTCAGCACATGCCCAAGGCGTCCCCCTCGGTGGGCGAAGCCACGGGCGAGGGCGGTCTTCTGACCCATGCCGACATCCTTGCCGGGGACGAGGGCGAGAACTGGATGCGCGCCAACTACCTTCTCGACACCGTCGAGGAGCTGGAGCTGATCGGCCCGCAGCTTGCGCCCACCGATCTGCTGGTGCGCCTGTTCCACGAGGAAGCCCCCCGCGTCTATGACGCCCAGCCGGTGCGCTTCGGCTGTTCCTGCTCTGCCGACAAGGTGCGGGATTCGCTCGCGCAATATCCGCAGTCCGAGATCGCCGAGATGGTCACAGACGAGGGGATCGTCACCGCCGACTGTCAGTTCTGCGGCGCGCATTACGAATTCGACCCGGCGACGCTGGGCTCGGACGCGCGTGCGTGACCGGCTGATCGGCGCAGTGGCGCGGCCCTCTGCCGCGTCGTCGGATTTCGATCTGAACCCGGCGGTCAGGGCGCCGCCGGGCCGCAAGCTGCGCGAGGCCGCAGTGCTGATCGCGGTGGACGAGGGGCGCATCTGGCTGACGAAACGCGCGTCGGGGCTGAAGCACCATCCCGGCCAGATCGCCTTTCCCGGAGGCAAGCTGGACGCGGGCGAAACCCCCGTCGAGGCCGCGCTGCGCGAGGCGCAGGAGGAGATCGGCCTGCCGCCCCCCTGCGTCGAGGTTCTGGGAACTCTGCCGCCGCATGAAACCGTGACCGGGTTCAGCGTGACACCGGTGATCGGCCTCGTATCACCCTTCGCGCCCGAACCGCAGGCGACCGAGGTCGAGGAGGCCTTTGCCGTGCCGCTGACACATCTGCTGAACCCCGCGCGCTATTCCATCCAGTCGCGCGAATGGCAGGGCGGGGTGCGTCGATACTATTCCGTGCCGTGGGGGCCGTATTACATCTGGGGCGCAACAGCCCGCATCCTGCGCGGCCTGGCCGAGAGGATGGCATGAAGGTCACGGGCGACTGGCTGACCACCGCGCGTCCGGTCTGCGACGCGCTGGCACCGCACCGCGCGCTTTTCGTCGGCGGCTGCGTGCGGAACGCGCTGCTGGGCGTTCCGGTGTCCGACATCGACATCGCCACCGACGCGCGGCCCGAACGGGTGCGCGATCTGGCCGAGGCTGCGGGCTTTCGCACCATCCCCACAGGGATCGAGCACGGCACCGTCACGATCATCGCGAATGGCGTCCCGCACGAGGTCACGACCTTCCGCCGCGATGTCGAAACCGACGGGCGCCGCGCCACGGTCGCCTTTTCCACCGACGTGGCCGAGGATGCGGCCCGGCGCGACTTCACCATGAACGCGCTTTACGCCGATGCGTTCGGCACGGTCATCGACCCGTTGGGTGGGCTGCCCGACCTGCGCGCGCATCACGTCCGCTTCGTGGGCGACCCCGAGGCGCGCATCCGCGAAGACTACCTGCGCATCCTTCGCTTCTTCCGCTTTCACGCGATCTATGGCCGCGATCTGGATGCGGATGGTCTGGCCGCCTGCGCCGCGAATGCCGATGGGATCGAGAGCCTGTCGCGCGAGCGGGTGGGGGCCGAAATGAAGAAGCTGCTGGCCGCGCGCGATCCCGCGCCCTCGGTCGCGGCGATGGCGCATGCGGGCGTGCTGGGCCGTGTCCTGCCGGGGTCGGACGCAAGGGCGCTGCCGGTGCTGGTGCATCTGGAAACCCTGTCGCCCGATCCGATCCGCCGTCTTGCCGTTCTGGGGGGCGAGGCCGACCTGCGCCTGTCGCGGTCCGAGGCTGCGCGCCTGACGCTGATCCGCCGCGCCGCGCTGGAGGGAAACATCCTTGAAACCGCATGGCGGCATGGTGCAGACATCGCCCGCGATGCGGCCCTGGTGCGCGCCGCGCTGATGGAATCCTTGCCTGAAACCGAGGGCATCGATGCCGCCGCCGCTGCAAGATTCCCTGTGACCGCCGCCGATCTGATGCCCGCCCTTTCCGGTGCCGCCCTTGGTGCCAGGTTGAAGGAGATCGAGGCCCGCTGGATCGCCTCCGGATTTTCGCTGTCGCGCGAGGATCTTCTGCGCTGACGGTTTTCCTTTGGCCCTTTCGCGGTTATATGCACGGGGTAACGACGAGGCTTTCCCGTGTTCCGATTTTTCGAACGGCTCGTTGATCCTTTCGAGCCTTATGCACAGACAGACACTCCACCGAACCGGCTTTGGCCGTTCCTGCGGGAATACATGAAGCCCTTCCGCAAGGTCTTCGTGGTGACGGCCATGATGGCTGTCATCATCGCGGTGATCGACCTTGCGCTGATCTGGTATGTCGGGCGGGTCGTGGACCTTCTGGCCTCGGGCGGGCCGCAGCAGGTCTGGGCCGATCACGGATGGGAACTGCTGGGCGTCGCCTTCTTCGTGCTGTTCCTGCGCCCGGTGTTCGCGGGGGCGAACACGGCGCTGCTGCATAATGCGATCCTGCCGAATTTCGGCACGCTGATCCGCTGGCGGGCGCACAGCCACGTCCTGCGCCAGCCCGTCGGCTGGTTCGAGGGCGATTTCGCCGGCCGTCTGGCCAACCGCATCATGCAGACGCCGACGGCGGCGGGGGATGCGATCTTCAACATCTTCGACGCGGTGGCATTCGCCGCAACGACGCTGGTCGGATCGCTGGTGATGCTGGGGCAGGCCGATCCGCGCCTTGCGATTCCGCTTCTGCTCTGGGCGCTCGGCTATGCCTATCTCGTGCGCTGGACGATCCGGCATGCGGCCCCGGCGGCGCAGAAAAGCTCGGACGCGCGGTCGGCGGTGAACGGGCGGGTCGTCGATGCCTATACCAACATCCATTCGGTGAAGTTGTTCGCCCATGACGGGCGCGAGCTGGACTATGCCCGCAAGTCCATCGAGGAGGCGCGGACGGCCTTTCTGAAGGAAATGCGGATCATCACGCGCATGGACATCTCTTTGACCATGCTGAACGGCGCGATGATCGTGGGCGTGATCGGCTGGGCCGTGCTGCTGTGGTATCAGGGGCAGGCGAGCGTCGGTGTGGTCGCGGCGGCATCCGCGCTGGTGATGCGGCTGAACAACCTGACCTATTGGATCATGTGGGCGACGACGCAGCTGTTCCAATCCTTCGGCATCATCAAGGAAGGGATGGAAACCATCGCCCAGCCCATCGCGCTGGTCGATGCCGACGACGCAAAGCCGCTGGCGCTGACGCATGGGCAGATCGACCTGAAGGGCGTGACCCACCATTACGGGCGCGACCGCGGCGGCTTGCAGGACGTGACCCTGACCATCCGCCCGGGCGAGAAGATCGGCGTTGTGGGCCGGTCGGGCGCGGGGAAATCGACGCTCGTGAAGCTGCTTCTGCGCTTCTATGACGTCGAGGGCGGACGGATCGAGATCGACGGGCAGGACATCGCCCGCGTCACGCAGGACAGCCTGCGCCGCAATGTCGGCATGGTCCAGCAGGACAGCAGCCTCCTGCACCGCTCGGTGCGCGAGAACATCACCTATGGCCGCCCTGACGCGACCGAGGATCAGATCGCGACCGCCGCGAAGCGGGCCGAGGCGCATGACTTCATCCTGACGCTTCAGGACAAGGAAGGCCGCACCGGATACGACGCGCAGGTGGGCGAGCGGGGGGTGAAGCTGTCGGGCGGGCAGCGCCAGCGCATCGGCCTTGCCCGCGTCATCCTGAAGGACGCGCCGATCCTCGTCTTGGACGAAGCGACATCCGCGCTGGACAGCGAGGTCGAGGCCGCGATCCTTGAAACGCTCTATGGCGTGATGGAGGGCAAGACGGTCATCGCCATCGCCCACCGCCTGTCCACCATCGCGCGGATGGACCGGATATTGGTGCTGGACGCGGGCCGCATCGCCGAACTTGGAACGCATGACGAATTGCTGGCCAAGGGCGGGCTCTATGCCCGGTTCTGGGCGCGGCAATCGGGCGGTTTCATCGACACGGATTATGTGGAAACGGGGGCGGCGGAATGAACCTGCGAAACCTTGGCGGGGTGATCGACGCCTTCCGCCCGGCGAAGACGGCACCGCCCAAGACGCTGGGCAAATTCTTTCTGTGGTGCCTGAAAGGGTCATGGCCCGCGCTGCTGTTTGCCGCGGCCGTCGCAGCGGCGACGGGCACGCTGGAGGTGGTGTCGGCCTCCATCCTCGGCTGGGTCATCGACGGCGCTTTGGAGATCGGGACCGAACGGTTTCTGGCCGACGGCTGGCACCTGCTGCTGGGCCTGATCGTGTTCTTCGTGCTGCTGCGGCCCATCGCCTTCGGGGCAAGTTCGGCCACCAATGCGATCATGGTGCAGCCGAACCTGTTCCCCTTGGTGCTGAGCCGTCTGCACCGCTGGACGATGGGGCAGGACGTCACCTTCTTCGACAACGATTTCGCCGGCCGCATCAGCCAAAAGCAGATGCAGGCCGCGCGGGCGGTCACGGATGTGGCGTCGGAAACCATCAATACCGTCGCCTTCGCGCTGGCCTCGGTCATCGGGTCTGCGATCTTCCTGATTTCGGTCGATGGCTGGCTCGCGGTGGCGCTGGGCGTCTGGCTCGTGGCTTATATTGCGCTGATCCGGTTCTTCATGCCACGGGTGCGGGGCAATTCCGCGGCGCGGGCGGCGGCACGGGCGATGGTGTCGGGGCAGGTGGTGGACACGATCACCAACATCAAGACCGTCAAGCTGTTTGCTCATGACGCGTTCGAGGATCGCGTGGCGCTGCAATCCATGGAGGTGTTCCGCCAGCGCAGCCTCGACTTCGGAGTCATCTCGACCGCGTTCCGCAGCTCGTTGATGCTCCTGTCTGGGGTGCTGCCTGTGGTGCTGATCGGCGGCACGCTTCTGCTGTGGCAGAACGGGCAGGCGACGGCGGGGGCCATCGCGGCGGCGGGTGCCATTTCGATGCGGCTGGCACAGATGTCGGGCTGGGTCAGCTTCACGCTCATGTCGATCTACACCTCGGTGGGCGAGGTCGAGGATGCGATGCAGACGCTGGCCGTGCCGCACAAGCTGCCCGATGCGGCAGGCGCGCAGGTGCTGCCCGCCGTGCAGGGCGAGGTGGCGTTCAAGGGCGTGACCTTCACCTATGGCGGGCGTCACGGCGGGGTGCATGACATCGACCTGACCATCGCGCCGGGGGAAAAGCTGGGCATCGTCGGGGCATCGGGTGCGGGCAAATCCACGCTGGTCGCGCTTTTGCTGCGGCTTTACGACGTGGAAAAGGGCACGGTCGCGATCGACGGGCAGGACGTGCGGCAGATCACGCAGGAATCCCTGCGCCGCCAGATCGGGATGGTCACGCAGGAAACCGCGATGTTCAACCGGTCCGCCCGCGACAACATCCTTTATGGTCGTCCCGACGCGACCGATGCCGAACTTGCCGACGCCGCCCGCGCGGCCGAGGCCGACACCTTCATCGAACACATGGTCGATCATCAGGGCCGGTCCGGCTATGACGCCTATCTGGGCGAGCGTGGCGTTAAACTGTCGGGCGGACAGCGCCAGCGGATCGCGCTGGCCCGCGCCTTCGTCAAGGATGCGCCGATCCTCGTGCTGGACGAGGCGACCTCGGCGCTGGATTCGGAGGTCGAGGCGTCGATCCAGACCAGCCTTGAAAAGGTGATGGAGGGCAAGACCGTGCTGGCCATCGCGCACCGGCTGTCCACCATCGCCGAAATGGACCGGATCGTGGTGCTTGAGGCGGGCCGGATCGTCGAGGAAGGCACACATGAGGGGCTTCTGGCGCAGAACGGGCTTTACGCGCGCTACTGGAACAGGCAATCGGGCGGCTTTCTTGGATTGGAAGAGGCTGCCGAGTGAAACTGACGATCGATCGCCTTGGCCATCGCGGCGATGCGGTGGCGATGGGGCCGGACGGCCCGGTCTACATCCCCCGGATGCTTCCGGGCGAGGTGGTCGAGGCGGACACACATGCCATCATCACACCCTCGCCCGACCGGGTAAAGGCGCCCTGCCCGCATTACCGCACCTGCGGCGGCTGTTCGCTGCAACATGCCTCCGACCGTTTCGTGGCGGAATGGAAGCGGGCGGTGGTCTTGGGCGCTTTGGCAGGGCAGGGGCTGGACGCGCCGGTGGGCGAGACGGTGACATCGCCCCCGCGCAGCCGTCGCCGCGCCACGCTGCACGGGCGGCGCACCAAGGGCGGCGTCCTGCTGGGCTTTCATGCGCGGGCGTCCGATACGCTGGTCGCGGTGCCGAACTGCATCCTGCTGACGCCGGAGCTGATGGCCAGCTTCCCCGCGCTGGAGGCGCTGGTGAAGGCGGGCGGCTCTCGGTCCGGGGAAGTGTCGCTGACGGTCACGCAAAGCCTTGCCGGGCCGGAGGTGTCGGTGACGGGCGGCAAGCCCCTGGACGCGATGCTGCGGCTTGAACTGGCCCGCGTGGCCGAGGCGCAGGGCATCGCCCGCCTGACATGGGAAGGCGAAACCATCGCCCTGCGTGCGAACCCCATGCAGCGTTTCGGCGCGGCGCTGGTCGCCCCGCCCCCCGGCGCCTTCCTTCAGGCGACGGCGGCGGGCGAGGCGGCGCTTTTGGGCTTCGTGCGCGGCTGGACGGCGGGGGCGAAGCGGATCGTGGACCTGTTCGCCGGGTCCGGCACCTTCAGCCTGCCGCTGGCAGAGGAGGCCGAGGTTCACGCGGTGGAGGGTGATGCCGCGATGATGGCCGCGCTGGATCGCGGCTGGCGCAATGCGGCGCTGAAACGGGTGACGACCGAAACCCGCGATCTGTTCCGCCGCCCGCTGGAGCCGGACGAGTTCAAGGGCTTCGACGCCGTCGTGATCGACCCACCCCGCGCCGGGGCCGAGGCGCAGGTTGCGACCCTTGCGCGCAGCCGCGTGCCGCGCATTGCGATGGTCAGCTGCAACCCCGTGACTTTCGCGCGTGACGCCAAGGTGTTGATCGCGGCGGGCTATGCGCTGGACCGGGTAGAGGTCGTGGACCAGTTCCGCTGGAGCCCGCATGTCGAACTGGCGGCCCGCTTCACCGTGTCGTGAAAAATTCCTGCTAGGCGATTGCGGGATTCGGATATATCCGCAGAAAAAAGCGCATCGAGCGGATAATAAAATGCGGGCAGTGAAAATCCTTTCAGCCCTTGCGGTGGCCTTGTTTCTGGCCGCCTGCGGGGGCGACAGCGGCATCGGCGGCGGGCCGAGCAAATTTCGCGACTATGACGGGCCGCCCGTGACCTCGGTGCAGGTCCACAAGGCCGAACGGAAAATGTATCTTCTGAACGGCAACCGGGTGCTGAAGACCTATGACATCGCGCTGGGCTTCCAGCCGGTGGGTCACAAGCAGTTCGAAGGCGATGGCAAGACGCCCGAGGGCGCATATTGGCTGGACCGCCAGAACCCGAACAGCGCCTATCACCTGTCGGTCGGCGTCTCGTATCCCAACGCGAACGACCGGATCAACGCGCTGGCGAATGGCAAGCTGCCCGGCGGCGACATCTTCATCCACGGCGATTCGCGTGGCCCGAAACGGCAGCGCGATTGGACCGCAGGCTGCATCGCCGTCACGGATGACGAGATCGAGGAGATCTATTCAATGATCCGGGTCGGGACCGTCATTCACATCATGAAATGAAAAAGGCCCCTCGCGGGGCCTTTTGCGTCAGAGGCCCGAGGCCATCATCATCGACCCGCCGCCCGCGCCGGTGACCATGGTCCACCAGATCTTGCCGCTGGATTCCTGATACCACGAGAAGCCCAGATCGGTCGCGGCGGGGTTCAGCGCCACGTCGCGCGTGTCGGGCTTGCCCATCCAGTTCGCGACGGTTTCCAGCTCGGTCTGGTAGGTTTCCGAGATGTTTTCGCCCAGAAGCTTGCCGCGATAGCCTGCGCGCTGCGCCCGGACCAGCGGCGAGGAGCCGTCCGATCCGAAATGCCACGGGCGGTTCTGCACCGACATGTCGCGCGAATGGGTCGCGGCTGCCGCGGTCAGTTCGGCGTTCAGCGACAGCGGGCCAAGGCCCCGCGCCTGACGCAGCGTGTTGACGGAATCGAGCACGCGATAGGTCACCGCCGCTTCGTCCGCCGAAGAAATGCGATACATGCCGGGGCCGGATTGCACGGACTGGCCGGTGCCGCAGGCGGAAAGGGCGATGGCGCCGCAAAGGGCCAGAACGGAAAGCTTCTTCATCTCGGTCCCGAAAAAAAAGGTTGCGGGGGTCGTCATAGCCAATCGCAAGGCGTGTTTCAAACGCAACTCTGCGTGACTGTCGACGTTCTTCGGCGATAGTGGTTTGCGACGCACTGTCGCAGGCGGTATGATCCCCGCCGGACGATACCGGCCCCTTGCCGGACGCTTTTTCAAGGAGAGATTCGTAGATGGGCGACGTGAAGCTTAACCGCCGCGCGCTTCTGGGGGCGGCTGCCGCAGGCATGGGTGCCATGGCGCTGCCCGCATTCGCGCAGGACGGCACGACCGTGATGGAGCCTTCGGCAACGGTTCGCAGCAACACCTCCAGCTTCCGTATGCTGGACTGGCAGGATTATTTCGACAACACCCGCAACGGTGCGATCCTTGTCGATCTGACCTCGCGCGCGCTGCACTACTGGTCCGAAGACCAGTCGGTCTATCGCCTCTATCCGACCTCGATTCCGCTGTCCGAGGATCTGACCCGCCGTGGCCGCACGACCGTCGTGGAGAAGCGCGAGAATCCCTCGTGGCGCCCTACGCCGGCAATGCGCGAGCGCAATCCCGAATGGCCCGAAGTCGTCCAGGGCGGCGCGCCGGACAACCCGCTGGGCGTGCGCGCGCTGTATCTTTCCTGGACCTATTACCGTATCCACGGCACGCATGACACCCGCAAGATCGGGCGGGCCTCATCCAATGGTTGTGTCGGGCTGTATAACGAACACATCATCGACCTGTACAACCTGACCAAGGTCGGAACGCAGGTGTTGCTAATTTAACCCTGTGGATAACGGGCATCCCGGGAACCATTTGCGCCAGATTGCATTTGGTTACCGGAGATGCTTAGTCATCCCTACGAGGTACAGTCTTGGGTGCGCATCACCGCCTCTGAAAATCGTTGGTGCGCAATAACTGGAGGTCAAAATGAAAAAATTCGCTCTCGCAGCCGCTCTCTCGGTCGCAGCAACGTCGGCATTCGCCGGTGGCATGGCCGAGCCGGTCATCGAACAGCCGGTCATGGCTCCGGCTGTCGTCGAAGAAGACACCAGCTCGTCGGCTGGCGGCGTCGTCGTTCCGCTGCTGCTGCTGCTGGTTGTGGCTGCTGCTGCTGCTTCCTGATTTCAGGAACATCGAAATACGGAAAAGGCGGTGGGGAAACCCACCGCCTTTTTCATATCCAGCCTGTCAGGTTTTCCCGGATCGCCTGCGCCAGCGCCGCGATATGGTCGGGCCGGTCGTTCAGGCAGGGGATATAGGTGAACTTCTCGCCGCCTGCGTGGAGGAAGGCTTCGCGGATCTCGCCGTTGATTTCCTCCAGCGTCTCGATGCAGTCGGCGGAAAAGGCGGGGGCCATGACGGCGATGTGGCGTTTGCCTTGTTTTGCCAATTCGGCCACATGTTCGACGGTATAGGGTTTCAGCCACTCCTCGGGGCCGAAGACCGACTGGAAGGTGGTGTGAATCGACCCTTCGTCCCAGCCCAGCGTTTCGCGCAGCAGTCGCGTCGTCTTCTGGCACTGGCAGTGATAGGGGTCGCCCTGCATCAGATAGCGTTTCGGCATCCCGTGATAGGACGCGACCAGCACCTCGGGCTTGTCGTCCAGCGCGGCATAGGCCTCGGTCACGGATGCGGCCAGCGATTGCAGATACATCGGATGTTCGAAATATTCCGGCATCACGCGCGCGGCGGGCTGGCGGACTTCCTTCATCAGCGCGGCAAAGAACGCGTCGTTCGCCGTGGCCGAGGTCGCGCCCGCATATTGCGGATAAAGCGGCACGAACAGGATCTTTTCGCACCCCGCCTCGACCATCGCCCCGACCTTGGACTTGGTCGAAGGGTTGCCGTAACGCATCGCGAAATCGACCATCACCTCGGGCAGTGCGGCTTGAAGGGCCGCGGTCTGGTCCTTGGTGATCGTCATCAGCGGGCTCTCGCCCTTGTCGTGGTTCCAGATCAGCTTGTAATTCGCACCCGAGGTGAAGGGCCGTTTCGACAGGATGATCAGCTGCAGCAGCGGCTGCCATTTCCACGAGGGGTAGTCGATCACCCGTTTATCCGACAGGAATTCGGACAGATAGCGGCGCATGGACCAGTAATCGTAACCGTCGGGCGTCCCCAGATTGGCGACTAGGACCCCCACCTTTGGCGGTTTCACGGGCGGGTGACCTGCGGGGATGTGGCTCATGCTGCGCTCCTTGGCTTGGCCAAGGACATACGCCGTCACTCGGGCAGCTTCAATGCGTCGGCCAGCCGCGTTTGCGCCGATCCGGGGCGCAGGGGTTTCTGCTGGCTGTCGTCGGGCGCCCAGCCGGTCAGCCAGATCGTCTCGAACGTGGCCGGAACGCGGCCTTCGCCATCGGCCAGCGCCTGATAACGGCGGGCGGCGTCCAGCAGCACCGCGCGGCGGGTCGGGCGGCGCAGGCGGCCCTCCAAAGCGTTCGCCTCGCCCATCGCGCGCAGGTCGTGCATCAGGTGCAGCGCGTCGCGATACCGGACCCGGCGCTTGAAACTGTCGGCCACCGGCAGCGCCAGCCCCGCGCGGCCCAGAAGCGCGCCCATGTCCCGGATCTCGGCCATCGGCAGCACGCGGGGGGAAAGGCCGCCGGTGATCGCGGCTTCGGCCTCGGTCAGCACGGTGCGCAGTTCCGACAGTGTCTGGCCACCGAAGGCCGCGCAGATGAACAGCCCGTCGGGGCGCAGCGCGCGGCGGCATTGCACGATCTGCCCCACCGGATCGTTCGCCCAATGCAGGCACAGCGCATGGATCACCAGATCATGCGCGCCCGGCGTCAGGGCCAGCACATCGTCGTCGGGAACGGTCGGGAAGGGCCACAATTCGGGGAAAGGCGTCACGACGACCGGGTCCGTAAAGGTTCTGTTAACCTCGCTCAGTCTTTCCTGAACCTCGGCCACGACCTCCTCGTGCAGGAACATCGCATCGCGCGTGGCGCGGGCGCGGTGGGCAAGCAGGGCGGGGCGGTCGGTGATCGGCGTCATGGCGTGCAAGATGAGGAGCGGCGGATGGGATTGCAAGGCGTGCTGCGCATGATCTACCCCCCGCGCTGCATAAGCTGCGACGCGGCGGTGACCTCGGATTTCGGCCTGTGCGGCCCATGCTGGCGCGACACGCCCTTCATCACGGGTGCCGTGTGCGATCGTTGCGGAACCCCGGTGCCGGGCGAAGACGATGGCGGCATCTGCGACGATTGCCTGACCCTGTTGCCGCCGTGGTCGCGCGGGCGGGCGGCGATGATGTATGACGGCAACGGGCGGCGGCTGGTGCTGGCGCTGAAGCATGGCGACCGGCTGGACCTTGCGATCCCGGCGGGGAAGTGGCTGCACCGTGCTGCTGCACCGATCTTGCAACCGGGGATGATCGTCGCGCCCGTGCCGCTGCACTGGACGCGGCTGATCAAGCGCAAATACAACCAGTCGGCGCTGCTGGGCCGTGCGCTTGCCAAGGTGGCGGGGTTGGAGCATCTGCCCGACCTTCTGCACCGCACCCGCAACACCCGCAGCCAAGAGGGGCGGGGCCGCGAGGGGCGTTTCGACAATATGGCCGGGGCGCTGGCCGTGCGCCGCCCGGCGCGGGTGAAGGGCCGCCCGGTCCTGCTGATTGACGATGTGATGACCTCTGGCGCGACGCTGGGCGCGGCGGCAGAGGCCTGTTTCGGCGTCGGGGCCGCAGATGTCGCGGTGCTGGTGCTGGCGCGCGTTGCGAAGAATGCCTAGATGCCTATAGTCTGACGGTACAGGAGAATTCGCATGGCCACGGTCGAGATCTATACCACGCCCACCTGCCCCTTCTGCCACGCGGCAAAGCGGCTGCTGGCATCCAAGGGCACGGCTTACACCGAAATCGACGTCAGCCGTGATCCGGCGATCCGCACGGCGATGACGCAGCGCGCGAACGGACGACGCACCGTGCCGCAAGTGTTCATCGACGGGCATCACATCGGCGGCTCGGACGATCTGCACGCGCTGGATGCCAAGGGCGGGCTCGACCCGATGCTGGCGGGCTGATGCGCGCGGGGCTGGTGCAGCTGACCGTGACGGACGACCCTTCGGCCAACCTGCCGAAGACGGTGGCCCGCATCCGCGAGGCGGCGGAGGGCGGGGCCGATCTGATCCTGACGCCGGAATGCACCAACGCCCTGTCTTCCAGTCGCGCCCATCAGCGCGAGGTGTTCCGCCACCAGGAGGATGATCCGACCCTTTCCGCCCTGCGGGACGAGGCGGCGCGTCTGGGCAAATGGCTGCTGATCGGATCATTGGGCCTGAAGACCCATGACGAGGACGGCCGTTTCGCCAATCGCAGCTTCCTGATCGGGCCGGACGGGGCCATCGCCGCGCAATACGACAAGATCCATATGTTCGACGTGAACGTGTCGGAAACCGAAGTGTATCGCGAATCCTCGGGCTATCGTCCGGGCAGGGCTGCGGTGGTGGCCGATACGCCATTGGCCCGGATCGGGATGACGGTCTGCTATGACGTGCGCTTCCCCGCGCTTTATCGCCATCTGGCGCAGGAGGGGGCGCAGATCATCACCGTGCCCGCCGCCTTCAACCACCTGACCGGGCAGGCGCATTGGGAAATCCTGCTGCGCGCCCGCGCGATCGAGACGGGGTGCTTCATCCTTGCCCCCGCCCAGACCGGGTTCCACGCCGAAACCCATGGCAACGGTCGCCGCACCCATGGTCAAAGCCTGTGCATCGCGCCGTGGGGCGAGGTTCTGGCCGATGGCGGCGACCAGCCCGGCGTCACCTTTGCCGAGATCGATCTGGCCGAGGTGGACCGCGCCCGCACCCGCATCCCCTCGCTGACCCATGACCGGCCCTTCGTATGAGCGATCTTGCCATCGCCCTGTTCGGAGAGCTGTTCATGGCCGACCAGCTGGCCCGCAACCGCATCTCCAAGGTTCTGCCCAAGGGGATGGAGCTTTCGCATTTCGGCGTGCTGAACCATCTGGCCCGCGCCGGAGAGGAGCGCACGCCCGCGCAGCTTGCCAAGTCGTTCCACGTCACGCGCGGGGCGATGACCAATACGCTGGCCAAGCTGGAATGGGCGGGCCACATCCATATCCGTCCCGATTGGGACGATGCGCGGCGCAAGTTCGTCGCGATCTCTCCCGCCGGGCGACAGGCGCGGGATGCGGCGGTCAGCGCCATCGTGCCGCTGATCGGCGATGTCGTCGCGTCGCTGGGGGCCGACAAGGTCCGCGCGGTTCTGCCCGTGCTGCGGGAAATGCGCACCCGGTTCGAGAATGCCGAGTGATCTGATCGTCACGGGCGCGTCGGGCAAGCTGGGCCGGATGCTGCGCCCGCTTTGGCCGGATGCGCACTGGCTGTCGCGCGGCGACGCCTGGCCGGAGGGGCGGGGCGGCGTCATACTGAACCTCGCGGGTGTCACCGATCCGAACGGCCCGCTGGAGGATAACGTCACCACCGCCGCCCGCGCCATCGACGAAGGGGCGCGCCGGGGGGCGCGGGTGTTCCTGATGTCCTCGGTTGCGGTCTATGGTGCCGGGGATTTTGCGGAAACCGACGAGCCTGCGCCGCTGAACGCCTATGGGCGCGCCAAACTGCGGATGGAGGCGCTGCCCGGCGCGGCGACGATCCTGCGGCTGGGCAATGTTGCCGGGGCGGATGCGCTTCTGGGCCGCGCTGGGGCCGAGGTCGTGCTGGACCCGGTGGACCCGGTGCGGTCCTATATCGGGCCGGTGACGCTGGCGCGGGTGCTGAGCGCAGTGATGGCGGCGCAAGACCTGCCGCGCATTCTGAACATCGCCGAACCGCCCCCCGTTGCGATGTCGGCGCTGCTGGACGCGGCGGGTATCGCGTGGCG
This sequence comes from Falsirhodobacter xinxiangensis, assembly GCF_004959935.1. Taxonomy (GTDB): domain Bacteria; phylum Pseudomonadota; class Alphaproteobacteria; order Rhodobacterales; family Rhodobacteraceae; genus Falsirhodobacter; species Falsirhodobacter xinxiangensis. The sequence goes on from NZ_SMYN01000003.1 coordinate 173,526, forward strand.
GTTCGGCCCCGACCGTCCGGGGGGCGTCGCCCGTGTGGGGGTTTCGACCGACCGTCTGGCCGCGATCTGTCCGCTGCCGCCCGCCGACCCCGCCCGCATGGTCGCGGAATGGAGGCAGGTTTGTCCCCGTTGAAACGCGCCTTCGACATTGGTCTCGCACTGGTTCTGGCGATCCTGCTTGCGATCCCCTTCGCGGTGCTGGTCGTGGTGCTGCTGGCGGTCGAAGGGCGGCCGATCTTCTATGTGGCGGAGCGGATGAAGGCCCCCGGGCAGCCTTTCGCGCTGTGGAAGCTGCGCACGATGCGCCCTGCCGCCAGCGATTCCGGTGTCTCGGGGGGTGACAAGTCGGCGCGGATCGGCCCGATCGGGGCCATTCTCCGCAAGGCGCGATTGGATGAGATCCCGCAGCTTTGGAACGTGCTGCGCGGCGACATGAGCTTCGTCGGCCCCCGCCCCCCGCTGCGTCTTTACGTCGAGCGGTTCCCCGACCTTTACGCGCAAGTTCTGAAGAACCGCCCCGGCATCACGGGTCTTGCGTCACTGCACATCCACGGGTTCGAGGAACGTGTCCTGTCGCGCTGTGCCACCCCCGAGGAGACGGATGCCGTCTATTGCCGCCGCTGCATCCCGCGAAAGGCGCGGCTGGACCTGATCTATCAACGGCGGCAAAATTTCTGCTTTGACCTTGCGATCCTCTGGCAGACGCTCTCGCGGGTTCTATTCTTCTCTCTGCGGCGCAGAATGCAAAGCGGAAACCCGCGCAGACCGGACCCCCGTCATTGAGGGGTCCCTCCGGCTGCGTTACGAAGATGATGCACCGTTGAGACCCAAACAATTTTCGGAATCCTGCTTGTGGAAGGCGGCAATGCCTGAGTGCAGCTTCAAAGGTGACGAGTGAGCGTGGTCATGTCGCTTCGGTCGGGCCTGTTTTCCATCGTCGATCCGCTTACGCGGTCCCAGAAACAGGCGCTGCTTCTGGGCGTTGACCTCCTGATCGCGCCCGCCGCGCTGATCATGACCTGCGCGCTGGTCCATAACAGCTTCGTTCCGACCTCGCTCGTGCGGCTGATCCTTCCGCTTCTTCCGGTGGTGATGGTCATGGCAGGGGTGCTGTCCTTCGTCACCGGCATCTATCGCGTGCAGCTCAAGGCGTTCGAGACGGTGGCGATCATGAAGGCCGGCCTTATGGCGCTGCTGATGGCCGTGGGGCTGGGCGCGGCGGTGCATGGCTTCGATCTGCCGTTTCCGGGGGCGGGGATAATCCTGTTCGGGATGCTGTTCTTCCTGCTGTCGGTCGGTCTTCGCATGGGCCTTCTGCATACGCTGTTGTGGGTGCTGCGCTGGGGCAAGCCGCGCCATCGGGTGCTGATCTATGGCGCGGGCAACACGGGGGTGCAGCTTGCGGCGGCGCTCCGCTCGCACGATACCATCGTTCCGGTTGCCTTCATCGACGACAAGCCTTCCCTGCACGGCACGACGATTTCCGGGCTGCGGGTGCTGCCGCCGGACCAGATCCCCCGGCTGGTGCGCGACCGCGATATCGCGCGGGTGCTGCTGGCGATGCCCTCGGCCTCGCCGCCGCGTCAGGCGCAGATCGCGCGCGGGCTGCAGGAAACCGGCATGAAGGTGATGCACGTCCCCTCCTTCGCCCAGCTCGTCGGCGAGGAGAAGCTGATCGACGCGCTGGCCCCGGTCGTGCCGGGACGCTTCCTGAACCGCCGGCAGGTGGAGGCGGTGCTGCCGCAGGGGGCCGAGGCCTATGTCGGGCGGTCGGTGCTGGTGTCGGGCGCGGGCGGCTCGGTCGGATCGGAACTGTGCCGCCAGCTTCTGGCTGCGCGCCCCCGCCGCATCGTGCTGTTCGAAGTGTCCGAGATCGCGCTTTACAATATCGACCGCGAATTGCGCGAGCTTCCGGGGCACGAGGTAGAGGTGGTCCCGGTTCTGGGATCGGTCACGGATGCGCGGCTGGCGCGTATGGTCATGGCCGACCACGATGTCGAGGTGGTCTTTCACGCCGCCGCCTACAAACACGTCCCGCTGGTGGAATCGAACCCGATCGCTGGCCTTGCCAACAACGTGCTGGGCACCCGCACGCTGGCCGATGCCGCGAACGAGGCGGGGGTGGCGCGGTTCATCCTCATCTCGACCGACAAGGCGGTGCGCCCGACCAACATCATGGGCGCGTCGAAACGGCTGGCGGAACTGGTCATTCAGGACATCGCCAAACGCTCGCGCGGGACGTTGTTTTCGATGGTGCGTTTCGGCAACGTGCTGGGATCGTCGGGATCGGTCATTCCGCTGTTCAAGGACCAGATCGCGCGCGGCGGCCCGCTGACCCTGACGCATGAGGACGTCACCCGCTATTTCATGACCATCGCCGAGGCGGCGCGGCTGGTGATGCTGGCCGGGTCGTTCGCGGGCGAGGATGAATGCGGCGGCGAGGTGTTCGTGCTGGACATGGACAAGCCGGTGAAGATCCGCGACCTTGCACAGCAGATGATCGAAGCGGCGGGCTATACCGTGCGCGACGCGGACAACCCCAATGGCGATATCGAAATCCTCGTGACCGGGCTGCGCCCCGGCGAGAAGCTGCACGAGGAGCTTTTGATCGGCGAGGGGCTGTTGACCACGCCCCATCCCAAGATCCTGCGCGCGCGCGAGGCCTGCCTGTCGGAGCTGGAGATGGCGGGCGCGCTGCGCAGCCTGCGCTCTGCCGTGGCGGTGGGCGACGCCGATGCTGCCCGCGCGGTTGTGCGGGCCTATGTCGAAGGTTACCGTCCGCCGGGCGGCGCCGAGGACGACACGCCCCTGCTTCCCGCCGCGCGCCCCATGTAAGTATTGAAAGTGAAGCCATTGATCCTGCCCCCACGCATCCCCGCCCTTGCCGCCTGTGCGATCTGTCTTGCAACCATGGCTGCGGCCGAGGATCGGCTGTCCTTCGCGGTGGGCGGCTCCTCCAGCCCCTTCCTTGGTCAGCGCGAGGCGCTTGGCTTTGCCGAGAATGTCGCAGCGACCGCCGGGTGGGATCACCGCTCGGGCCGCTTCGGCTTCGGCCTGCATCTGGGGGCCGAGGATGACGCGGACGGGCTGCGTCTGGACGGGACCTATGCCGAAACCTATGCCGGGAACTGGGCCTTCGGGATCGGCGCGGTGGACCGGCACTGGTCGCCGTCGCGCTTTTCGTCGTTGATCATGTCCGGCAATGCGCGGCCCTTCCCCGCGATCTATGCCGAGAAGCGCGAGTTCACCGCATTCGAGACGCCGTGGCTGGCTTGGATCGGCCCGTGGAAAGCCGAGGTCTTCCTTGGCCAGTCCGACAGCGAGGGCAATCCCGACAAGACCAAGCTGTTCGGGATGCGCGTCCAGCTGCAACCGTTTGACGGGTTCGAGATCGACCTCGTCCGCACCGCGCAATGGGGCGGCGAGGGGCTGCCGGAGAACAGCGACAGCTTCCTCGACATGCTTTTCGGCAAATCCAACGAAGGCCCGAACGCCGAGGCGAACCAGCTTGCCGGTCTTGGCCTGTCGTGGCAGCTTCCCGAGACTTGGGCGCCGGTGCGGATTTATGCGCAGGCGGTGGGCGAGGATGAGGCGGGCGGTCTGCCGTCCTGCTTCATGTATCTGGCCGGGATCGAAGGAAAGGCGCAGGTCTTCGGCACCCCGACCACCGTGACGCTGGAAGGCGCCACGACCGAGATTTCGGAATCCGGGTCGGGCTATTGCGGGCCGGGCACGGCCTATAACAACGCCTACTATCCCGGTGGTTACACGAACCACGGCGATTCCATGGGGTTGGCGATCGACACCGATTCCAAGATGGTGCAGATGATCGTCGAACATCAACTGCCGCAGTTCGACCTGCATTACGCCGTGGCGTGGCACGAGATCAACACGGCAGACAACCCCGCCCACCGCCTCACATCCGAAGCGGTGGATGGCGCGGTGCTGCGCGTGGGTGCCTCGCGCAGCTATGACCAGTATCGCGTCGCGGGCGAGCTTTGGTATCAGACCTACGATCTGGACAAGGCCGATCTGGACAAGGGGCCGGGCATCGGGCTGACGGTGTCGCGGTCCTTCTAGGTTGCGGCACGGGGGCCAAGTGCCGATAGTGGCGCAAACGGAAAGGGCCCCCATGACGATCGCAAAACTCTGGTCCTGGCTGAAACGGATGCAGGCAAGGACCGAAGCCGCCGATCTGTTCATGATCGCGGCGGGGATGGCCTTCTATGGCTTCCTTGCGATCTTTCCCGCCGTGGCCGCCGTCATCGCGATCTGGGGTTTCGGGGCCGATCCGGGCGTGATCCGGGGGCAGCTTGCGCTGGCGCAGGATTTCCTGCCGGGCGATGCGTTCAAGCTTGTCTCGGATCAGGTGGAGGCGCTTCTGGCCGCCAACTCACGCGATCTGGGATGGGCGACCGCAATTTCGACCGCGCTGGCGCTGTGGTCGGCGCGGGCGGGGGTGTCGGCAATGATCTCTGGCATCAATGCGATCTATCACCTGCCCAGCCGCAGCGGACTTTTGCACATGATCCGGTCGCTGGTGTTGACGATGACGCTGGTGGGGGTGGTGTTGTCGGCGATGGTGCTGGCGGTCGTGGTCCCTGTCATCATCCGATACGTCACGGAAGGCACCGGGCAGGGCCGCGCGCTGGAGCTGATGAATTTCGGCCTTGGGCTTTTGCTCGTCGTGTTCGGGATCGCGCTGGTCTATCGCCTCGGACCGAACCGCCCACCCAAGGCCAAGCGGTTCATCTTTACGCGCGGGCTGTTCGTGGCGGTGCTGCTTTGGGCGCTGATCTCGCGCGGGTTCGTGTGGTATCTGTCGAACTTCCACAGCTATAACGAGGTCTATGGCTCGATCGGTGCGGTGGTCGCGTTGCTGATGTGGATGTATCTGTCCAGCTTCGTGATCCTGCTGGGGGCGGCGGTCGATGCCGAACGCGCCGCCCACCATCATCATCAGTAATCGCGTTCCCAGAAGATGCCGATGCCGGTGTTGCCCTCGTTCCCGGCGCTGCCGCGCACGGTCAGGCTGTCGCTGACGTCAAGGTTTAGGCTGATCTCCGACTCGCCCTGCGAATCCACCTCCACCTCGGTATAGACGTTCTGCGAGATGTATTTGCCCGCGCGAACCGCAGCGGCACCGGAATCGCCCGTGGTCACGTCCAGATCGTCCAGCCCGAACCCTTGGCGCAGGTTGCCCACGATGCCTTCGCCACCCCGGCCCGCCAGCGTCGCCACCGCGTTGGCCAACTGCGCCGCCTGAAGCGGCGAGATGGTGGACAGATCGCGCCCGAACAGAAGCTGGGCCAGCACCTCCTCTTGCGGCAGGTCGGGGTTGGAGCTGAACGTCACCTCCGGCTCGTCCGCGCGCCCGGTGATGTTGACATAGCTGGTCACGCCATTGTTGGACGACGAAGCGACGACGCGCAGCTGCGGCACGAAATTGCCCTCCAGTTGCAGGCTTGCCTCGGACAGATCCAGACGACGGCCAAGGATGTCGAGCCGCCCGCGGATCAGGTTGAACGCACCGATGGGGACGATGTTGTTCGTATCGCCGGTCAGGCGCAGCTCGCCGCCAAGTTCGGCATCCAGCCCGCGCCCGCGGATGAAGATCTGGTTCGGGGCCGAGATCAGCAGGTTCAGCCCGAACGGCGTGCCGCCCTCGCCGCCGGCACTGCCCGGTTCCTCGATCAACCCGGCGCGCTGGCGGGTCTGGCGGACGACGGCGGGCTCGTTCACATGAATCAACCCGTCGATGCGCCCGGACGCGCCGAACCCGCCCGAGGGGATCTGCACCTCCGTCTCCTCCAGCGCGACGGTCCCGGCGATCAGCGCCCCGCCGGTCAGCGGGCCGGTGATGCGGATCTGCCCGCCCGCGATGGTGCGGAACAGTTGCGGATCGCTGTATTGCACGCGCGACAGGTCCACCGTCAGATCGGCGGTGTTGGGCGCGTCCAGACCCACTGTGCCGTTCACGCCGATGCGCCCGCCTTCTTCGGGGTTGCCCTGCACGGCGATGCGCGCGCGCGATCCCGACAGGTCCACCTGTGCGCCGATGTCGTTCAGGGCAAAGCCCAGTTCAGGATCGGCCAGCCGCCCGCCCGTCATCCGCGCCTGTCCCGAAACCGAGGACAGCGCCAGCGGCCCGTTCAGCCGCAGATCGAAGGCAAGCGGCCCCGAGACCGAACGCGGCGAAAGGAACACGTTCGCCAAGGCCGCCTGTGCCGAACCCGAAAGGCCAAGGTTGGCGCTGCCGAAATCGGCCGCGACGGTGCCATTGCTGCGCAGATTGATCCCCCCCGGCCCGTTCGCGGTCAGGTTCAGATCATAGCCGCTGGCCCGTTGCGCAACGGTGCCCGCCAGCGTGACCGCGCCGGGAAAGTCCGGCAGCACCAGCCCCAGATTGGCCAGCCGCGCATTCAGATCGAGGCTCTGCCCCCCGTCTATGGCTGTGCCGGTCGCCTGAAGCGACATTTGCGGGTTGGTGATGTTCGCGCGTTCCACGATCGGCTGCCCGCCGGTCAGGCGCGCGGCCACGTCGATGGTGCTGTCGCCGCGCAGCAGCCGGTCGGCCTCGGCCTGTCCGATGGCAAGGTTGGTGCCGCGTCCGGTCAGGGTCACGCGCCCATCCTCCGGCGTGCCGCTGAACCCGGCCTGTGCCACCAGCGTCCCGCGATAGCTGCCCAGAACCGACAGGTCGGTGAAGTTCAGATCGGCGGTCACGTCGCTGCCCGCCTCGGCCAAGGTGCCGTTTGCGGTCAGGGTCAGCGTGGTCGCATTCACCCGCGCTTCGGTCAGCGTGACGGTTCCGGCATTCAGCCCGGCATCGACACGGATCACCGATGGGCCGCGCAGAAGCCCGTCCACCTCGGCAATGCCGGTGCGGATCGTGTCGCCCGCCGCATCGAAGGTGACGCGGCCCTGATCGACGGTGCCGGTGAAGGCCAGATCGCCGCGCAGCGCGCCGCCATAGCCCGCGCCCAAGGGCGACAGGTCCGAAAAATTTACATTGGCCGTGATGTCGCTGCCATTGCTGGCGATCAACCCTTGGGCCGTCGCGGTCAGGGTCTGTGCGTTCACGTTCAGGCTGCGGATGCGGGTTCCCGCCTCGTCGCGCTGGGCCGACAGACGGATGACGGAGTCCCCCGCCAAAAGCCCGTCCACCTGCGGCTGGCCGATGGCAAGGTCGGTGCCGTCCATATCCACCTGCACATCGAAGCCGCCTTCCAGCGCGGCATAGCGCCCACCGATCCGCGCCTCGGTGGTGCCGGACAGCGGCATCCCGGCAAGCGTGGCGGCGCGCGACAGATCCTCGATCCGCGCGACACCGTCGCCGCTTATCGTCAGGCCGGTGGACAGCCCTTCGACGATGGCATGGGCGCGAAGCGAATAGCCCTCGCCGTTCAGCCGCAGCCGTTCGATGTTCAGCCCCGCGCCGACATCGGCGCTTTGCAGCCGCGCGCTGCCGGTCACCTCTGGCCCAAGCGCCTGTGCCAGCCCCGGATCGGCGGGGGCGAGGCCTGCGGCGGTGAAGGTCAGATCGCCCGTCACATTGCCCGGCGCGATGGTTCCGGTGCCGTCCAGCACCAGCGATTCCGCGTCGAAATCATCCCGGTCCAGCCCGTCGATGCGGATCTGCCCGCGCCAGTCGTCCGACTGGCTGGCGTCGAAGGCGATATCCAGATCGGCCGAAGTCAGCAGCGTTCGATCGGTGGACAGCGGCAACAGCACCGGCTGGCCATCCGGCGCGGCGATCCGCCCGGTCAGCGCCACGCGGTCCGGCAGCCCGTCCGCGCCGATGGTCACCCCGCCGTTCAGGTTCAGCGCCTGCGAGGTCAGCGACAGCACCGGCAGGTCCAGCACCCCCTCGACATTGCGCGAGCCTTCGACGTTCAGCGCGATGTTCGGGCCGAAGAATTCGGCATAGTCCGGCAGGAACAGCGGCGCGATATCGCCCGAGATGTCGGCGGTGAAGGCATCGCCGTTCAGCGTGACGGCCCCGGTCAGGCGCGGCTGGTCGTCGGTCGCAAGCGCGATGTCGGCACGGTAATCGTCGATGGGTCCGGTGCCCTGCACGGTCAGGTCGATCGCAGGTGCGCCCGGAAGGCCGATCGTGCGGGTGATGAGGCCATCCGCGCCTTCGGCAAGGTTCAGGTCCAGCGCAAGCTGGCGCGATTCGTTACCATAGCTGGCATCCAGCGCGATCTGCAATTCCTGCCCGTCGGTGCGGTTCGCGGTCAGGCTGACCTCGCCCTCGCCGCCCGACAGGCGGGCGGAGGCGTCGAGGCTGGCCACAACCGCCTCGCCCAGCAGCGGCGCGCCCAGTTCGACCCGCGCGGCCAGAAGCCGCCCGACATTCACCGAGACGGGCAGTTCGGGAAGCGAAAAGGGCGTCGCCTCGGGGGAGGGCGCAGCCTCCAACCCCTCGGGCGGGACGGGGGCGCGGGCGACGATGATCTCCTCGGCCGACAGTTCCGACACCTCGACCCGGCCCGCAAGAAGGGCGGAACGGCTCCAGTCCAGAACCAGCCCGCGCATGGTCAGCCAGACACCGTCATCATCGGCGATGGTCAACTCCGTCATCGTCGCGCGCGAGGACAGCGCGCCCTGAAACCCGGTGATGTTCACCTGACGGCCCGCCGAGGACAGGTTGTCCTCGATGATGCCTTCCAGCCAGCCGCGCTCCGCCTCGCCCTGCGCCTGCGCGGCGAAGGGCATCAGGATCAGCAGGAATGCGAAGATATGTCTCATCAGAAGGCCTGCCCTATGCCGACATAGATCTGGACGCCCTCGCCCGTGCCGCCCGAAACCGGGGCGGCCACGTCGAAGCGGATCGGGCCGACGCCCGTGTCGTAACGGATGCCGATGCCCGCGCCGGAATGGTAATCCTCGCCCGTGTCGGTGAAATCGTCGACGCCGACGCTGCCCGCATCGAAGAAGCCGACGACGCCGATGTTTTCCGTGACCATCACCCGCGCCTCGACCGAGGCGGCGAGGAAGGCGGTGCCGCCGATCTTGAAATCGGGGTCGGACGGGTCGGGATAGATGCCGAGCGATTGATAGGGCTGCCCGCGCACGGTCCCACCACCGCCGGAATAGAACAGGTAGTTGCGGGGCGTATCCAGCGGGTCCGGCCCGAAGACCTGCCCGCCCTGAACACGGCCCGCCAGCGTCAACCGCCGGGGCGTGCCAAAGCTGTAATAGGTGCGCGCGTCGAAAGTCAGTTGTCCACCGGATTCCGTGCCGCCAAGCCCCGCCCAAGGCGTTGCCAGCGCGTTGACATACCATCCGTCGGTCGCGTCCAGATCGTCGTCGCGCGTGTCCCAGATCGCGCCGAAGGGCAGGGCGACCGTTTCGAAGACATAGTCGCCGGAATCGTCGCTGACGTCCGAATATGTATACTGAAGCCCGACGCTGCCGGTCAGTTCTTCCGAGAAGATGTGCGAAAACCCGATGCCGAAGGTCAGGCTGTCGGAGACGTAATCCTCCTCGTCCAGCTTGGCGACGGCGGCGTTGACGCTGGCGGTGGTGTCGGCGGTGATGGTCGCGGGCCGTTCCAGCGTGACGCCAAGGTTGTAGTCGCGGCCCGAATTCTGCGCGCCGATGTTTTCGACGCCCGCATCCACGCGCAGCCGCTCGCCCCCGCCCAGCAGGTTGCGGTGCAGCCAGTATCCGGTCAGCGATGCGCCCTCGGAGGACGAAATCTCGGCCCCGATGGAGTAGCGGCGGGTCAGTTGTTCCACCACCGTCATCTCGATCGGCAGAAGGTCAGGCGCGACGGGCGTGCCTTCGGTCAGCGTGACCGAGGAGAAGATGCCGGTGCGGCGCAGGCGGTTGGCCGAGGCCTCCAGTTCTTCGGGCGAGAAACGCTCGCCTTCCGGCAAGCCGGCGATCTTTTCGACGCGGCGCGCGCTCATGCGTTCGTTGCCCGCGACGGTCACGGGGCCGAAGCGCAGGCGCGGGCCGGGGCTGAGCGCGACATCGGCGGACAGGGTCTGCGCGCGGTGGTCGGCAGCGATGCGTTGTCCGCGCGTTTCGGCCTTGGCAAAGCCCAGATCGCGCCAGCGGTCGATCCCGGCCTTCACCGCGTCCTGGATCAGCCCGGATTCAGCAGGCTCGCCCGCGCGGAAGCCATCGGGCAGTTCGGTGCCCGTCAGGATCGGGGCCACCTGTGCGTGGGAAAAGCGGAATTGCGGGCCGGGATCGACGCGCACGACGATGCGGCGGATGTCCTGCGGTGCGTTCAGCGGGGCGATGCTTGCCGCCTCGCGCCCATCGATGGTGACGCTGACCACCGGGGAATAGCGCCCGACGGCATACATCGCGCCCACCAGCCGCCCGTATTCCGCCTGCGCCGCGCCGAACAGATCGCCATCCTGCCGATCCTCGCCCCGGACGGTTTCGGCCAGAAGCGAGCTGTTCCGGATCGTCTCGGTCAGTTCGGCATCGTTGCCGACCACCTGAAACACCAGCGCATCCAGCGCCTTCGCCCCCGTCGCGCCAAGCGCCATGACCGCGGCCAGAGTGAGCGTTCGTGTTCCTGCCAAGACCTGTCCCTCTCTTTTTCAAGGACTATTGCAGGTTGGGCCGGGTGGGGCAACGCAACTCCGCCCGGTTTGATCTGTGGCGCGGCGGCGTGCCGCCAAGGGGGTTCACAGCGATGCAGGGCGTGCTAGTCATGTCGCAGGCAGCAAAGGGTGGGCGCATGTATATCGGCTTGGATCTGGGCACGTCGGGGTTGAAGGGTGTGCTGATCGACGACCGCCAGCGCGTGCTGGCCGAGGCAACCGCCCCCTTGACGGTGCAGCGCCCGCGCGAGGGATGGTCCGAACAGGCCCCCGCCGACTGGATCGCGGCGGCCGAGGCGGTGATGACGGAACTGGCGGTTCAGGATCTGTCGGCGGTGCGCGGAATCGGCCTGTCGGGCCAGATGCACGGTGCGGTGGCGCTGGACGCGGCGGACAAGGTGCTGCGCCCGGCGATCCTGTGGAACGACACCCGCAGCCATGCCGAGGCGGCCGCGCTGGACGCCGATCCGAAGTTCCGCGCGATCACCGGGAACATCGTCTTTCCCGGCTTCACCGCGCCGAAGCTGGTCTGGATGGAAAAACACGAGCCGGAATTGAGGGCCAAGGTCGCCAAGGTGTTGCTGCCCAAGGATTACCTGCGCCTGTGGCTGACCGGCGATCACGTGGCCGAGATGTCGGACGCCGCCGGAACCTCGTGGCTGGACACCGGCGCGCGGGACTGGTCGGACGATCTGCTGGCCGCGACGGGGCTGACGCGGGAAAACATGCCGCGTCTGGTCGAGGGGTCCGAAGTCTCGGGCACGCTGCGCGGCGAATTGGCGGCGAAATGGGGTCTGCCGCAGGGTGTGGTGATCGCGGGCGGCGGCGGAGACAATGCCGCATCCGCCGTGGGCGTCGGCGTCGTGCGCGCGGGCGAAGCGTTCGTGTCGCTGGGAACCTCGGGCGTGTTGTTCGCGGCCAACGATGGCTATCAGCCTGATGCCGCGACGGCGGTGCACACCTTCTGCCATTCGCTTCCCGGCGCGTGGCACCAGATGGGCGTGATCCTTGCCGCGACCGATGCGCTGAACTGGTATGCGCGGCTGGTAGGCGAGGGGGCGTCGGGCCTGACATCCGGCCTTGGCGATCTGCGCGCACCGGGCAAGGGGCTGTTCCTGCCGTATCTGGGCGGAGAGCGGACGCCGCTGAACGACGCCGCCATCCGCGGCGCGCTTCTGGGGCTAGAGCATGCGACCGACCGCGAGGCCGGAACCCGCGCCGTGCTGGAGGGCGTGACCTTCGCCATCCGTGACTGCCGCGACGCGCTGGCCGCCACGGGAACGCGGCTGGACAAGCTGATCGCCGTGGGCGGCGGGTCGCGTTCGGATTACTGGTTGCGGATGATCGCGACGGCGCTGGACGTGCCGGTGCTGCTGCCCGCCGCCGGGGATTTCGGCGGCGCGTTCGGCGCGGCGCGACTGGCGCTGATGGCCGCGACGGGGGCGGGGACGGACGTGCTAACCCTGCCGCCCATCGCGCGGGAATTTGCGCCGGATGCGTCACTTACCGCCGCTTTCGACGCGGGGCATGAGCGGTATCGTGCCGCACGCGACGCCCTTCGCGCGATGGGGTGATCGGGGCTTCAACCCCAGATAAGCAAGAGGTGACAGGAAGGGTCACACCCGCAAATTCGCGGGTGGATTCGATGTTTGGAATGTGGAAGGACGGTGGGGTTCCGTAACCAGTCCCGCGAGTGCCTCCCATGACATACCGCCTTTTGGGCGTCCCCTCCGCGCCGACGGTGCAGGAAGGATACAACCCCACCATCGACTATCTTCGCCTCGCGGCCGCGTTGGTCATCGTGCAGTTCCACAGCAAGTCCACGCTGGCGCCTCTGGGCGAAAGCGCGGTCGCATTCTTTACCATCTGCATGGTCTGGTTCACGCTGCGCGGGCTGACATCGGGGCGCCCTGCCGCGCTGGGCCAGCGGACATGGCGGCTGATGCAGCCCTTCTTCGTCTGGTGCGCGATCATGCTGGCCTGCAAGCTGGGTCAGGCCTTTGCCACCGGGGGCGATCCGATGGTGGAAATCTGGCGCTTCCTGCCACCGCGTGGAAGCTTCGCGCAGCTTTGGTTCCTGCCCTGGGCGGTAGGAGTGACCTTCATGCTGGCTTGGGCGGCGCGCCGGACGGTGATGCAGATCTCTTCATGGGGACAGCTTGGTGCGGCGCTGGTGGTTCTGGGCGTCGGATCGTTGCCGCTGCTGGCGCTCTGGGCGGATGACAGTTTGCCGCTGATCCTGCGACTTGGGGCACTCTATCTGCCATCGGTCGGGATGGGTGTGGTGATCTTTGCCGCGCGGGGGAACGGGGTGCTGTTGCTGTCGGCGGCGATGGGCTGCTCGCTGCTGGGTTCTCTTTTGGACATCGTGGGGATCGAAGGAGCGCAGCAGTTCCTGTTCGCCCCGCTGGTGATGGCGGTCGCGCTGATGGTGCGGCTGCCGGAGCTTGGCTGGACAAGGCGGCTTGGGCAGGTGTCGATGGACGTCTACCTCGTGCACATGCTGGTGATCGCCGTTGCCTATTCGCTGCCCGTTCCGGCCCCGCATACTGCCGCCGGGGGCATTCTGATCGTGCTGGCAAGCCTTGCGATCGCCGCCACCATGCAGCTTCGGTCGCGTTAGCGCCGGATGCTGGCGGTGACGTAGTTCACCGACAGATCGCGGGCCGAAAGGCTCCAGCGCCATGTGATGGGGTTGAAGACCATGCCCTTGCGGTCCACCGGGTCCAGCCCCGCGCCCCGGATCAGTGCGTAAAGTTCGTCCGGGGTGATGAACTTCTTCCAGTCATGCGTGCCCTTGGGCAGCCAGCGCATGACCCATTCCGCGCCGACGATGGCCATGGCAAAGCTTTTCGCGTTCCGGTTCAGGGTCGAACACAGCATGATCCCGCCCGGTTTCAAAAGGTCGTGACAGGCGCGCAGATATGCGGCGGGGTCGGCCACATGCTCGACCACCTCCATGTTCAGCACGGCGTCGAATTGTTCGCCCGCGTCAGCCAGCGCCTCGGCGGTGGTGTTGCGATAGTCGATGGTCAGGCCCGACTGTTCGGCATGCAGCTTCGCCACCGGAATGTTGCGCGGGGCGGCATCGGCCCCCACCACCGTCGCGCCCAGACGCGCCATCGGTTCCGACAGAAGCCCGCCGCCGCAGCCGATGTCGAGGATGCGCAGCCCCTCGAACGGGCGGTCCGCCGACAGATCGCGCCCGTATTCGGCGGCGATCTGTGTGGTGATGTAATCCAGCCGGCAGGGATTCATGACGTGCAGCGGCTTGAATTTGCCGTTCGGGTCCCACCATTCGGCTGCCATCGCCTCGAATTTCGCCACTTCTGCGGGATCGATGGTCGTTTGCATGGGCATTCCTTTTGCGGCGGGTCTTTGGCGGCTATATAGGATCATCATGGATCACAGGTCAGCCCAGAAACGCGCAGTCGAATTCCTTTACCCCCCGATCGAGCCGTTCGACCAGCGGATGATCGATATGGGCGACGGGCACCGCATCTATGTCGAACAGGCGGGCAATCCCGAGGGGCGCCCGGTTCTGGTCCTGCATGGCGGGCCGGGGGGCGGGTGCAGCCCGGCGATGCGGCGTTATTTCGATCCGGCGCATTACCGCGTGATCCTGTTCGACCAGCGGGGCTGCGGACGCTCGCGCCCCTATGCCTCGGTCGAGGATAACACGACATGGCATCTGGTCGCCGATATCGAACGCATCCGGCATCTTCTGGGGATCGAGGACTGGATCTGTTTCGGCGGAAGCTGGGGCGCGACGCTGGCTCTGGTCTATGCCATCACCCATCCCGAACGCGTGAACCGGCTGGTGCTGCGCGGCGTGTTCCTTGGCACGCAGGCGGAACTCGACTGGTTCTATGGCGGCGGGGCGGGGCGGTTCTATCCCGAACTGTGGGGGCGGTTCGTTGCGCCGATCCCGCAAGCGGAACGCGATGACATGATCGCGGCCTATAACCGCCGCCTGTTCAGCGGCGATCACGTCGAGGAAGCGCGGCTTGGCCGGATCTGGGCGAATTGGGAAAACGCGCTTGCTTCGGTCCAGACCGAAGGCGTGCCGGGCGAGGCGCCGTCCGAATATGCCCGCGCCTTCGCCCGGTTGGAGAATCACTATTTCACCAATCGCTGCTTTCTGGACGATGACGGCTGGATTCTGCGGAACCGGCGGGAAATCCAGCATATCCCGACGCTTGTCGTGCAGGGGCGTCTGGACATGATCTGTCCGCCCGTATCCGCACACCGCCTGACCGAAAACTGGGCGGGGGCAGAGCTGCGGATCGTGCCGATGGCGGGCCATGCCCTGTCCGAGCCGGGGATCAGCGCCGCGCTGGTTGCCGCGATGGACGGGCTGCGGGTCTGAGACGTTTCATCGCATTCACGGTGCTGTGACGCTTGCAGCGCGAAAACCCCCTCCTTATATACGCCCGGTAGCCGGGTAGGGCGGCAGCCTTGCCGGCCGCATCTGGGATCGGGGGCCAGGAGCCGTTCGCGGGCCTGGACCCATAAATCGCCGCCAAGCAGAGGTGCAAACACATGGCTAAAGTCATCGGGATCGACCTCGGGACCACCAACAGCTGCGTCGCCATCATGGACGGCGCGCAACCCCGAGTGATCGAGAACGCGGAAGGGGCGCGTACGACGCCCTCCATCGTCGGCTTCACGGAAAATGAACGGCTCGTGGGGCAATCCGCGAAACGTCAGGCCGTGACCAATCCGACCAACACCATCTTCGCAGTCAAACGCCTGATCGGTCGCCGCGTCACCGACGCCGAAGTGACCAAGGACAAGAAGCTGGTCCCCTATGCCATCGTCGATGGCGGGAACGGCGACGCATGGGTCGAAACCCGCGGCGAGAAGTATTCGCCCTCGCAAGTGTCGGCCTTCATCCTGCAGAAGATGAAAGAGACCGCCGAAGCCTATCTGGGCGAAGGTGTGACGCAGGCCGTCATCACGGTTCCGGCCTATTTCAACGACGCACAGCGTCAGGCGACCAAGGACGCGGGCAAGATCGCGGGCCTCGAAGTTCTGCGCATCATCAACGAGCCGACCGCTGCCGCACTGGCTTACGGGCTGGACAAGAAGGGGTCGAAGACCATCGCGGTCTATGACCTTGGCGGCGGCACCTTCGACATCACGATCCTTGAGATCGACGACGGCCTGTTCGAAGTGAAATCGACCAACGGGGACACCTTCCTTGGCGGCGAAGACTTCGACATGCGCATCGTCAGCTACCTTGCCGACGAGTTCAAGAAAGAGCATGGCGTCGATCTGACCGCCGACAAGATGGCGCTTCAGCGTCTGAAGGAAGCGGCGGAAAAGGCCAAGATCGAGCTGTCGTCCAGCCAGCAGACCGAGATCAACCAGCCGTTCATCTCGATGGACCGCAACTCGGGCACGCCGCTGCACATGGTCATGAAGCTGACCCGCGCCAAGCTGGAAAGCCTTGTGGGCGATCTGATCAAGGCGTCGATCAAGCCGTGTCAGGCTGCGCTGAAGGATGCCGGCCTTTCGATCAACGAGATCGACGAGGTGGTTCTGGTCGGCGGTATGACCCGCATGCCCAAGGTCATCGAGGAAGTGACGAAGTTCTTCGGCAAGGAGCCCCACAAGGGCGTGAACCCCGATGAAGTCGTGGCGCTGGGCGCGGCCATTCAGGCCGGCGTTCTGCAAGGCGACGTCAAGGACGTGGTGCTGCTGGACGTCACCCCGCTGTCGCTGGGGATCGAGACGCTGGGCGGCGTGTTCACCCGTCTGATCGACCGCAACACGACCATCCCGACGAAGAAGAGCCAAGTCTTCTCGACCGCCGAGGACAACCAGAACGCCGTCACCATCCGCGTCTTCCAGGGCGAGCGCGAAATGGCTGCCGACAACAAGATGCTGGGTCAGTTCAACCTTGAGGACATCCCGCCCGCTCCGCGCGGCATGCCGCAGATCGAGGTGACCTTCGACATCGACGCCAACGGCATCGTGTCGGTCGGCGCCAAGGACAAGGGCACCGGCAAGGCGCAGAACATCACGATCCAGGCGTCGGGCGGTCTGTCGGACGAAGACATCGAGAAGATGGTCAAGGATGCCGAAGCCAATGCCGAGGGCGACAAGGCCCGCAAGGAGTTGGTCGAGGCGAAGAACCAGGGCGAAAGCCTGATCCATTCGACGAAGAAATCCATCGCCGAACATGGCGACAAGGTGGACCCGTCGACGATCGAGGCGATCGAACTGGCGATGAACGCGCTGGAAGAAAACCTTGCCAAGGACGATGCCGGCAAGATCAAGGGCGGCATCCAGAACCTGACCGAAGCCGCGATGCGTCTGGGCGAGGCGATCTACAAGTCGCAGCAGGAAGCCGAAGGCGCAAATCCCGAGGAAGGCCCGCGCAATGTCGATGACGACATCGTGGACGCCGACTTCGAGGATCTGGGCGACGACAAGCGGAAATGATCCTTTCGGATCAGCGGTGAAGGGGGGCGGTCCGGAAACGGGCCGCCTTCCCGCATAAGGGACCGGAATGGCAAAACGTGATTACTATGATGTTCTGGGCGCTGCCCGCGGAGCCTCGGCCGAGGAGCTGAAGAAGGCTTATCGCACCAAGGCCAAGGAACTTCACCCAGACCGCAACAAGGACAATCCCAACGCCGAGGCGCAGTTCAAGGAAGTGAACGAAGCCTATGACGTGCTGAAGGATGCCGACAAGAAGGCAGCCTATGACCGCTTTGGCCATGCGGCTTTCGAGGGCGGCATGGGCGGCGGTCGCCCCGGGCAGGGCTATGGCCAGCAGGGCGATTTCGGCAGCGCGTTCTCGGACGTGTTCGAGGATCTGTTCGGCGATTTCATGGGCCGTGGCGGCGGTGCGGGCGGCGGGCGGCAACGCCAGACCCGCGGGTCCGATCTGCGCTACAACCTGCGCGTCTCGCTTGAGGAAGCCTTCGGCGGGGTTCAGAAGACGATCAGCGTTCCCGCATCGACCGCTTGTGGTGCATGCCACGGCACCGGGGCCGAGGGCGGCGCCGAACCCGTCACCTGCCCGACCTGTTCCGGCATGGGCAAGGTCCGCGCGCAACAGGGCTTCTTCACGGTCGAACGCACCTGCCCGACCTGCAACGGCATGGGCCAGATCGTAAAGAACCCGTGCAAGGTCTGCCATGGCGCGGGCCGGGTGGAAAAGGAACGCTCGCTGTCGGTGAACATCCCGGCGGGGGTGGAGACTGGCACCCGCATCCGTCTGGCCGGGGAAGGCGAGGCGGGGCTGCGCGGCGGTCCGTCCGGCGATCTTTACATCTTCATCGAGGTGCGCGAGCACGCGATCTTCCAGCGCGACGGCGTGCATCTGTTCTGCCGCGTGCCGGTGTCCATCGCCACCGCCGCGCTGGGCGGCGAGGTGGAGGTTCCGACCATCGACGGCGGCATGTCGCGCGTGAAGGTCCCGGCAGGCAGCCAGACCGGCAAGCAGATGCGCCTGCGCGCCAAGGGGATGCCTGCCTTGCGCGGTGGCGGATCGGGCGACATGCTGATCGAACTGGCGGTGGAAACTCCGGTCAACCTGACGGCACGTCAGAAGGAGATCCTTCGCGAATTCGACACGCTGTCATCGGACAACAATCCCGAAGGCTCCAGCTTCTTTTCGAAGGTGAAGGGCTTTTGGGACGGTATGAAGAACTGAGGGAAAAGCCATGAACATCGTGACCATCGGCGACATCGCCATCGGCGGGAACAACCCGATCTCGCTCATCCTCGGGCCGTGCCAGCTTGAATCGCTGGAACACGCGCGGATGATGGCGGGGCGGATTGCCGAGGCCTGCGCGCCGACCGGCACGAAGTTCATCTTCAAGGCCAGCTATGACAAGGCCAACCGGTCCTCCATCGGGACGGAACGCGGCCTTGGCATGGAAAAGGGGCTGGAGATCCTTGCGCAGATCAAGGACGAGTTCGGCGTTCCGGTCCTGACCGATGTTCACGAGCCGTGGCACTGCGCCAAGGCGGCCGAGGTCTGCGACGTGTTGCAGATCCCCGCGTTCCTGTGCCGCCAGACCGACCTGCTGCTGGCGGCGGGCGAGACCGGCCGCGCTATCAACATCAAGAAAGGTCAGTTCCTCGCCCCTTGGGACATGAAGAACGTCGCGGCCAAGGTCGAATCGACCGGCAACCGCAACATCATGCTGTGCGAGCGGGGAACCTCCTTCGGCTATAACGCGCTGGTTACGGATTTCCGCGGGCTGCCGACGATGGCGGCGACCGGCTGGCCGGTGGTGTTCGACGCGACGCATTCGGTGCAGCAACCGGGCGGCCTTGGCGGCACATCGGGCGGGCAGCGCGAATTCGCGCCGGTGCTGGCGCGGGCGGCCTGTGCGGTGGGCGTGTCTGCGCTGTTCATCGAAACGCATCAGGACCCGGACAACGCGCCGTCGGACGGGCCGAACATGATCCCGGTGGACCAGATGCCGGCGTTGATCGCGAACCTGCGGGCCTTCGACGCGCTGGCCAAGGGGCTCTGACATGGACGCCTGCATCATCATCCCGGCGCGCTATGCCTCCACCCGTTACCCCGCGAAACCGCTGGCGGTGCTGAAAGGGGCGAACGGCGTCAGCCGCAGCCTTTTGGAGCGGTCCGTGATCGCGGCAAGGCAGGTCGGCGTTCCGGTCTTCGTCGCCACGGATGATGACCGCATCAAGGCAGAAGCCGACCGCATCGGCGCCGACACGATCATGACCGATCCCGAATGCCGCAACGGCACCGAGCGCGTGGCGCAAGCCGTCCAGCGCGCTGGCATCACGGCCGAGGTCATCGTCAACCTGCAAGGCGACGCGCCGCTGACCCCGCCGCATTTCGTCACCGCCCTGATCGAGGCGATGCGCGGCGGCATGGGCGTTGCAACGCCCGTGCTGCGCTGCGATGCCGAGGCGTTGGCGAATTTCATGGCCGACCGCCGTGCAGGCCGCGTGGGGGCGACGACGGTGGTGTCGAACCGTCTGGGCCAGGCGCTGTATTTCTCTAAAGAAGTGATCCCCTTCACGAACGCGCAGACGGTGGTGGATGGGATCGTGCCGGTCTTCCACCATGTCGGGCTTTACGCCTACCGCCGTGCCGCTCTGGACGCCTATATGGGCTGGGATATCGGCTCGCTGGAGAAGCTGGAGGGGCTGGAACAGCTCCGTTTCCTTGAAAACGGCCACCCGGTGCAGGCGGTCGAAGTGACCGCCCCCGGCGCCGCGTTCTGGGAGTTGAACAACCCCTCCGACGTGCCGCTGATCGAAGGCTACCTTGCCCGGATGGGCATCGACTAACTCTCGCAGAAGCGGATCGTGTTGCGGAACGGGTCGTAGACGGTCATCTGCGTGCCCCATTCTTCGGTCTCCAGACCCGGGCGCATGTTGGCATAGGGCTTCGCCATCACCTCGGTGTGGAAGGCGCGGATGTTCTTCATCCGCACGAAGGTCGTCGCCCCCGGCACCGCATCGCCGTGATGTTCCGACAGATGCAGGATCAACCCTGCGCGCGAGACCTGCGTGTAAAGCGGTGCACCGGGGTGGAAGCGGTGCTGCCAGTCCTGCGTGAAGCCCAACCAGCCGACATAGAAGTCCAGCGCCTTCGATTCATCGAAGATGCGCAGGATAGGGCAGGTTTCGGTGAAGCGGGGTTGCGCGGCGGCGGTGTTCCAGTCGCGGTAGCCAAGCTGTTTGGCCACGATTTCCAGAGCGCGGGAATGCGGAATGTCCAGCTCGGCGCGCAGCGCCTTGGCCATGAGTTTGGGGTCCATCGTCGTCCTTTCGGGCGCATCTTCGGTCAGGGTCCGCGTTGCTGACAGTCGCGCCGGTGAAAGGTCGGCGTTCGGTTCGCGGCACGTTCACCATGATTGCGGACGGCGGGCCGTGCCAGCCCTGCCGCGACGCTAGCCTTGCATTAACGATTTCGCAACCATCCTTAAGGCAGGGTGAGCGCATGAGCGGATTCAGCGAAGCCCCCCTTTCCCTGTTCGATGACGAGGCCGCAGCGGCCCCGATCGCGGGCAAGTTGCCCTCCTATATCGGCGATCACCGCAAACGCCTTCGCGCGCGGTTCACCGAAGGCGGCGCTGCGGCGATGCCGGATTACGAGTTGCTGGAATTGCTGCTGTTCCGGTCCATCCCGCGGCAGGATGTAAAGCCGCTGGCGCGTCTGCTGCTGGACACGTTCGGCGATCTGAACCGGGTGGTGACGGCGCCCGTCGCGCGGCTGGTCGCGGTCAAGGGCGTGGGCGAGACGGTGGCGCAGGATCTGAAGATCCTCGAAGCCGTGGCGCAGCGGATGATGCGGGCGCGGGTGATGAACATGCCGGTGCTGTCGTCATGGGACGCGCTCTTGGACTATTGCCATACCGCGATGGCGCATCGCGATACGGAGCAGTTCCGGGTGCTGTTCCTTGACCGCAAGAACGTCCTGATCGCGGATGAGGAGCAGGGGCAAGGCACGGTGGATCATGTGCCCGTCTATCCGCGCGAAGTGGTGAAGCGGGCGCTGGAGTTGAACGCCTCGGCGCTGATCCTGGTGCACAATCACCCGTCGGGCGATCCGACGCCCTCGCAGGCCGACATCACCATGACGATCCAGATACAGGAGGCGGCGCAGGTGCTTGGGATCACGCTGCACGACCACCTGATCGTGGGTAAGGAACGCGAATTGTCGTTCAGGTCGAGTGGGTATCTGTAATCCCGCGAACGAAAAAAACCGAAGCCTCGCGGCTTCGGTTTTGCTTTTCCACGCAGGATGATCAGGCCAGCTTGCCGTGGCAGTGCTTGAACTTCTCGCCCGAGCCGCAGGGGCAGGGATCGTTCCGGCCCACCTCGCCCCAGACGGAGGGGTCCACTTCCTCGGGCGGGGCGGTTTCTTCGGTCACGACGGGCTGTGCCGCGCGCTGCTGCTGGACCAGCTGCGCCATCATCGCCTCGCGCTCCTGTTCCGTCAGCGGGCGGATCTGCGACAGGCGTTGCGTCACGTCCTGCCGCAGCGAGTTCAGCATGGATTCGAACAGCGTGAAACCTTCGGTCTTGTATTCCGACAGCGGATCGCGCTGGGCATAGCCGCGGAAGCCGACGACCGAACGCAGATGCTCCAGCCGCATCAGATGCTCGCGCCACTTGGCGTCGATGGTCTGAAGCAGGACCTGCTTTTCGATGTTCTTCATCGTCTCGGGGCCGAAGGCTTCCAGCTTTTCGGCCATCGCCTTGTCCGACGCCTCGAAGATGCGGTCGCGGATGTCGTTCTGATCGACGCCTTCCTCGGCCGCCCACGCCGCCACGGGCAGGTCCAGCACCAGCTTATCCTTCACCGCCGCGTCCAGTTCCTCAACTTCCCACGCGTCGGAATAGGATTTGGGCGGCATGTATTCGTCCACCAGATCGTCGATGACCTGATGGCGCATGTCCTGCGCGATTTCCGACAGGTCCTCGGCGGCCATGATCTCCAGCCGCTGGCTGAAGATCGCCTTGCGCTGGTCGTTCATGACGTCGTCGAACTTCAGAAGGTTCTTGCGCATGTCGAAGTTGCGGCCTTCGACCTTGGCCTGCGCCTTTTCCAGCGACTTGTTCACCCAAGGGTGCACGATCGCCTCGCCTTCCTTCATGCCCAGCGTGGACAGCACCTTGTCCAGACGTTCCGAGCCGAAGATGCGCATCAGATCGTCTTCCAGCGACAGGAAGAATGACGAACGCCCCGGATCGCCCTGACGGCCCGAACGGCCCCGAAGCTGGTTGTCGATGCGGCGCGATTCGTGGCGTTCGGTGGCAAGGACGTAAAGGCCGCCAGCTTCCAGAACCTTGGCCTTCTCCTCGGCGTGCTCGGCCTCGATGCGGGTGCGCAATTCGTCCGGATGCGCTTCGGGATCGGCGGCCAGCGCCTCCATCACCTTCATCTCGACGTTGCCGCCAAGCTGGATGTCGGTGCCGCGCCCGGCCATGTTGGTCGCGATGGTGACTGCGCCCAGCTTGCCGGCATCGGCGACGATCTGCGCCTCCTGCTCGTGCTGGCGCGCGTTCAGGACGTTATGCGGGATGCCTTCGGAGTTCAGGAGTTGCGACAGCATCTCCGACTTCTCGATGGAGGTCGTGCCGACGAGGATCGGCTGGCGACGCTCGTAGGCTTCCTTGATCGCCTTGACCACGCCTTCGTATTTCTCGCGCGCGGTGCGATAGACTTGGTCGTGTTCGTCCGTACGGTTGACGCCGCGGTTGGTCGGAACCTCGACCACGCCCAGCTTGTAGATCTCCATGAATTCCTCGGCCTCGGTCAGGGCCGTGCCGGTCATGCCCGACAGCTTGGAATACAGGCGGAAATAGTTCTGGAAGGTGACTGATGCCAGCGTCACGTTCTCGGGCTGGATCTTGACCTCCTCCTTCGCCTCGATGGCCTGATGCAGACCTTCGGACAGGCGGCGGCCCTTCATCATGCGGCCGGTGAATTCGTCGATCAGCATCACCTCGCCGTCGCGGACGATATAGTGCTGGTCCTTCAGATACAGCTTGTGGGCGCGCAGCGCCTGCGTGACGTGGTGAACCAGCGTCGTGCTTTCGGGATCGTAGAGCGACTGGCCTTCGGGCAGCAGGCCGACCTCGGCCAGCTTGTCCTCGATGAATTCGTTGCCTTCTTCAGTGAAGGTCACGTTGCGGGTCTTTTCGTCCAGCTTGAAATGTTCGTCGGTCACGAACGGGATAAGCTTGTCCACCGCCACATACAGTTCCGAGCGGTCCTGCGACGGGCCGGAGATGATCAGAGGCGTGCGCGCTTCATCGACCAGAATCGAGTCGACCTCGTCCACGATGGCGAAGTTGTGACCGCGCTGGGCCATTTCCTCGATCGAGTTCTTCATGTTGTCACGAAGATAATCGAAGCCCAGCTCGTTGTTGGTGGCATAGGTGATGTCGGCGCGATAGGCCTCACGCTTCTCCGCCTCGGGCTGGAAGGGATAGACGACGCCGGTGGTCAGGCCAAGCTGGCCATAGACCTTGCTCATCCATTCCGCGTCGCGTTTCGCCAGATAATCGTTCACGGTGACGACATGCACGCCCTTGCCCGTCAGCGCGTTCAGATAGGCGGGGAAGGTCGCAACCAGCGTCTTGCCCTCGCCCGTCTTCATTTCGGCGATGTTGCCTTGGTGCAGGAAGATTCCGCCCATCAGCTGCACGTCATAGGCACGCAGGCCAAGCGCGCGGCGGGCGCCTTCGCGGCAGTTGGCGAAAGCCTCGGGCAGCATTTTGTCCAGAGACTCGCCGCCTCGGGCGCGTTTTTGCAGTTCGGCGGTCTTCGCCTTCAGGCCTTCATCGCTCAGCGCCTTGAACTCGGGCTCCAGCGCGTTGATCTTGGCGACCAGCGGGCGCACCGATTTGACGATCCGGTCGTTGGGCGAGCCAAAGACCTTCTTCGCGATACTTCCGAGACCCAGCATGTTTTCTCCGCGCGGCCGTGTCAAAGGCGTGTGACATGATCGTGTGAGGGTGTGGCCTTGGCTGTCCTTACGCCTTAAATGGTGGGCGCAAGGTCCTGGCGGGCCCCTCACTCGTGACGCAAGCGATGTAAGGGCAGGCTGGGGCCAAGTCAACGTCGCGCGTCCCGCGCGGCCTTACCCGGAGTATGTCGATGCTGACGAAAACGAAGCTGTCCCTCACCGCGCTTGCGCTGGTTCTGGCAACGCCGCTGATGGCGCAGGAGCCTTCGGGCGACACGGTGGTCGCAACCGTGGGCGGCAAGGACATCACGCTGGCCCAGATGCTGGTGCTGCGCGAGAAGCTTCCCCCCCAGTATCAAAGCCTGCCGGACGATGCGCTGTATCAGGGCATCCTTGAACAGCTGATCCAGCAGGAGGCGCTGGCCCAGTCGGTCGAGGGCGAGATCACCCCCAAGGACGAGATCGCGATGAACCTCGAACGTCAGTCCTATCTGGCGGGCAAGGCGCTGGAGGAGGTAGCAGGGGCGGCGGTCACGGACGAGGCGCTTCAGGCCGCCTATGACGCGCGCTATGCCGATGCGGCGCCGACGACCGAATACAATGCGTCGCATATCCTCGTGGACAGCGAGGAGAAGGCGAAGGAGCTGAAGACCCAGATCGACGGCGGCGCCGATTTCGCCAAGTTGGCGACCGAGAATTCCTCGGACCCCGGTTCGGCCCAGAACGGCGGCTCGCTGGGCTGGTTCGGACCCGGCATGATGGTGAAGCCCTTCGAGGATGCCGTGAACACGCTGGAGCCGGGCGCGGTGTCAAACCCGATCCAAACCCAGTTCGGCTGGCATCTGGTGAAGCTGAACGAGACGCGCGACGCGGGAAAGCCGACGCTTGATGCCGTGCGCGACGAATTGGCGGCCGAACTTCAGCAGGCTGCCGTGACCGAGCACCTGACCAAGATCACCGAAGGCGCAAACGTCACGCGCAGCGAAGAAACTATTGACCCGAGCGTGCTTCGCAACGATTCCTTGATCGCGGAATAAGGGAGCCAAAACATGGCGAAGACCGACTGGAAGGCCGAGGCCAAGTCGCTGAAGAAAAAGCTGACCAAGGCCAAGGCGCAAAACGATGCGCCGAAGGCGAAGGTGAAGTCGGTCTCGCCGCTGGCACCCAAGGACGGGTTCCCGAGGCTGCCCGACATCGCCGGGGTCGAATTCTCGGCGGTGGAAGCGGGGGTGCGTTACGCCAATCGCACCGACGTCACGCTGATCCGGCTTGTGCCGGGAACGTCGGTCGCGGGTGTGTTCACGCGGTCCTCGACCCGCGCGGCCTGCGTGCTGGACTGTCAGGAGAAACTGGCGATGACGGTTCCGCGCAAGGCGGGGGCGGCGATCATCGTGAACTCCGGCAACTCCAACGCCTTTACCGGATCGGCGGGGGTGAAGTCGGTTGCTGCCGTGACGGGGCGCGTGGCCGATGTGCTGGGCATCCCGGCCAGCCGCGTGTTCTCGTCGTCCACCGGCGTGATCGGAGAGCCGCTGCCGCATCAGCGCATCACCGCGAAGGTGCCGGAACTGGTGGCCTCGCTTGATCCGTCGGGGATCGAGATGGCCGCGCGGGCGATCATGACCACCGACACCTTCCCCAAGGGTGCCTCGGCGGTCGTGCAGGGCGAGGGCGGAGAGATCCGCATCTCGGGCATCGCCAAGGGGTCGGGGATGATCGCGCCCGACATGGCGACGATGCTGGTCTACATCTTCACCGATGCGAAGATCAAACCGGCGTTGCTGCAAAAGATGCTGTCGCGTCAGGTGGACGATACGTTCAACGCGATCACCGTGGACAGCGACACCTCGACCTCGGACGCGCTGATTCTGGCGGCAACCGGCCAAAGCGCGGCCGCCGAGGTGAAGGGCGGCGAGGTTGCCAAAGCCTTCGAGGCGGCGCTGTCGGGCGTGATGCTGCATCTGGCGCATCAGGTGGTCAAGGACGGCGAAGGCGCGAGGAAATTCGTCGAAGTGCGCGTGACGCGGGCGGCCTCGCCCGAGGATGCGACGCGGGTGGCGATGGCGATTGCCAACTCGCCGCTGGTCAAGACCGCCATCGCGGGCGAAGACCCGAACTGGGGCCGCATCGTCATGGCGGTCGGCAAATCCGGCGCGGCGGCGGACCGCGACAAGCTGAAGATTTCGCTGGGCGACATGGTTCTGGCCGAGCGGGGCTGGAGAGCGAAGTCGTATTCCGAGGAGGATGCGGCGGCCTATATGAAGGGCGAGAACCTCGTGATCTCGGTCGATCTGGGGTTGGGGCGCGGTGCGAAGACCGTCTGGACCTGCGATCTGACCCACCGCTATATCGACATCAACGCGGATTATCGTTCGTGAAGATTGTCCTTGTTTCGGCCGTCGCTTTGATCGACAGCGACGGCCGTGTTCTTCTGGCCCAGCGCCCCGAGGGGAAATCCCTTGCGGGCATGTGGGAATTTCCCGGTGGCAAGGTCGAGCCGGGTGAGACGCCCGAAGCCGCGATGATCCGCGAGTTGAAGGAGGAGCTGGGCATCGACACCCATGCCAGCTGCCTCGCGCCTCTGACCTTCGCCAGCCATTCCTATGCCGATTTCCACCTGCTGATGCCGCTTTTTGCCTGTCGGAAATGGCAGGGCGTGCCGCATGGGCATGAGGGGCAGGCGTTGGCCTGGGTGCGCCCGGGCGCGCTGACGGAATACGAGATGCCCCCGGCAGACCTGCCGTTGATCCCCATTCTGCGCGATTGGCTGTGACTAAAAGTTCACAATACAACCAAGGAATGAGCGATCACGAAGCTTTGGTGATGAATTTTTAATTTCTCTGTGTATGGTTGTCTCATGGGGACTAGCTATGGGGATAGCCATGTTGAGAACGATTTCCTTGGGAAGTTGCATCTCGGTTCAGGGGCTCGTCGTGGGTCAGCAGGCGGATGGACGCATCATCGTCCGCGTGGATGAAAAGACCTTCGTCGGCTTTCCTGTATCGGGCCGGTAACAGAACTACGGGCAGCAAATGAAAAGGCCGGGCAAATCGCCCGGCCTTTTCATTTTGGATGGGGTGGGGATCAGTCGAGCTTGCGCTCGACCTCCTCCCGCTCGAAGATCTCGATGACGTCGCCTTGGCGGATGTCTTCGTAACGCTCGAACGCCATGCCGCATTCCTGACCCGAGATGACTTCCTTCACCTCGTCCTTGAAGCGTTTCAGCGTCTTCAGCGTGCCTTCGTGGATCACGACGTTGTCGCGCAGCAGGCGCACGCCTGCCGAACGGCGCGCCACGCCTTCGGTCACCAGACAGCCTGCGACCATGCCCACGCCGGTGACCTTGAAGGTCTCCTTGATGGTGGCATAGCCGATGAAGTGCTCGCGCACCTCGGCTTTCAGCAGGCCCGACGCGGCTTGCTTGATGTCGTCGATCAGGTCGTAGATCACGCTGTAGTAACGGATCTCCACGCCCTTCTGATGGGCCGAGTTGCGAGCCGGAGCGTTGGCACGGACGTTGAAGCCGATGACCGGCGCGCCCGAAGCCTCTGCCAGACCCACGTCCGACTCGGTGATGGCACCGACGCCGTAATGCAGGACCCGCACGCGGACCTCGTCGTTGCCGACCTTTTCCAGCGCCTGAACGATCGCCTCGGCAGAACCCTGCACATCGGCTTTCAGCACCACCGGCAGTTCCGACACGTCCTTGTCGGCCTTGGCTTTCGCCATCAACTGTTCAAGCGTGGTCGCGGCACCTGCGGCGGCGCGTTTGTCCTTGGCGGCTTTCTCGCGGTAATCCGCGATCTCGCGCGCCTGCGCCTCGGTTTCGGTCACGTTCAGAACGTCGCCCGCAGCCGGGGTGCCGTTGAGGCCAAGAACCTCGACCGGAACGGCGGGACCAGCTTCTTCGACGCGCTCACCCTTGTCGTTGATCAGCGCGCGGACCTTGCCCCACTGCTCGCCCACGACGAAGATGTCGCCGCGTTTCAGAGTGCCGGACTGCACCAGAACCGTCGCGACCGGGCCGCGGCCCACGTCCAGCTTCGCCTCGATCACCGCGCCTTGTGCTGCGCGGTTGGGGTTCGCGCGCAGTTCCAGGATCTCCGCCTGAAGCGCGATGGCTTCCAGCAGATTGTCCAGACCGGCGCCCGTCTTGGCCGAAACCTCGACGTCCTGCACATCGCCCGACATCGCCTCGACGACGACTTCGTGCTGCAGCAGGTCGGTGCGGACCTTGGTCGGGTTCGCGCCCGGCTTGTCCACCTTGTTGATCGCGACGATCATCGGAACGCCAGCCGCTTTCGCGTGGCTGATCGCCTCGACCGTTTGCGGCATGACCGCGTCATCGGCGGCAACCACCAGAACGACGATGTCGGTCACGTTCGCACCGCGCGCCCGCATCGAGGTGAAGGCCGCGTGGCCGGGCGTATCGAGGAAGGTCAGCAGCGTGCCGCTCTCGGTCCGCACCTGATAGGCGCCGATGTGCTGCGTGATGCCGCCAGCTTCGCCCGAAACGACGTTGGCCTTGCGGATCGCATCCAGAAGCGAGGTCTTGCCGTGATCGACGTGACCCATGATCGTGACGATCGGCGGACGCGGCAGAAGATCTTCGGCCTTGTCCTGTTCATGCTGGATGACCTGTTCCACGTCCGAATCCGACACGCGGATCGCACGGTGGCCGAATTCCTCGATCACCAGTTCGGCGGTGTCGGCGTCGATCGCCTGGTTCATCGTGACCATCATGCCCATCTTCATGAGCGATTTGACCACGTCGGCCGCGCGTTCCGTCATACGGTTCGCCAGTTCCGACACCACGATGGTTTCCGGGATGCGAACATCGCGGAACTGCTTCTCGGCTCGCTGGTTGCCCATCATCTTCTGACGGGCTTTTTCCTGCTTGCGCTTCATCGCGGCGAGCGAGCGTTGACGCCCGCCTTCGCCCGAAAGCGCGTCGTTCAGGGTCAGCTTGCCGCCGCGGCGGTTGTCTTCCTTGCCCTTGGCACCGCGATCGCGGTCCTCACGCTCCCGGTCCGTCTTGCGCGGGGTCGGCAGACCCGGCTTGGACGACGGCGGAGCAGCCGCAGCCGCCGCAGCGCGCGAGGGCGCCTCGGGGATGGAGGGTGCGTTCTTGGCCGCTTCGGCGCGGCGCGCGTCGGCTTCGGCAGCAGCCTTCAGGCGCTGTTCTTCCTCGGCCTTGGCGGCAAGGGCGGCGACGCGCTCGCGCTCCTCGCGTTCCTTCGCCTCGATCTCCTCGCGGCGACGCTGGCGATCTTCCTCGCGCTGGCGTTCTTCCTCGGCGCGGCGGGCTGCGTCTTCAGCCTCGCGGGCCTTGGCGGCCTTCAGCGCGTTCAGGCGGCGTTCCATCTCCGCGTCGGTGATCCCGGCGGGGCGTTTGGACGGGTCGCCCAGATGCGTCGCGCCCGACGATGACCCCGAGGCACCCGGCTTCGGGACGACAACGCGCTTGCGCTTCGTTTCCACCAGAACGCTTTTCGTGCGGCCGTGGCTGAAGCTTTGCTTCACCTGCCCCGAACGCGGGGCGCCACCCATGCCGAGGGGTTTCTTACCGTCTGTATCGCTCATGCGTCTTTCGTATCCCTTCCGGCAGCCCTGCTGCCGATGTCACCGCGAAGCCCGGCGAGCCTTGCCGCTTCCTCTACAACACGCGTCGTGAGTCCGCCAGCGGCAAGCGCGCCGTGTATCGCATGTTCACGTCCGAATGCCAAACCCAATTCCTGCGAGGTCAGACAGCCTATGAACGTCTTCGGTCCGCCCGGAGGATGCAGCTTCGATTTGCCACGTTCCGAGCCGTCGCTGGCTTGCACAAGGATCTGCGCCTTGTCCTTCACCAGCCAGTCCTTCACCTTCTCGTATCCCGTCACCGCCGCGCCCGCCTTGCGTGCGAGGCTGATCAGGTCCACGACCCGCCGTGCCACCTGCGCCTCGACCATGTCGGCCAGACCCTCGGGCACCTTGACGGGCTGTTTGGCGGCTCGGGCGAACAAGCCCTTCGCCGCCGCCTTCTCGATCGCCTTGCGGTCGGCCGAGACATAGAAGCCGCGGCCCGGCAGGCGGGCCAGAACATCCGGCACCACCTGCGCGTCGGGGCCGAGGCCGAAGCGGATCAGCCCGACCTTCGGGCTGGAAGCGCCCGTGACGATGCATTTCCGTTCGGGATCGGTTCCCGTTTCCTGATGGCCGCCGCGCGTCACTTATTCCTCGTCTTCTTCCTCGGCCTCGGGGGCCTCGGCTTCCAGTTCCGTCGGATCGACCCAGCCCAGCAGGACGCGGGCGGTCATCACCATCGTCTGCGCTTCTTCAAGCGAGACGTCGAATGCCTCCAGAACACCTTCGTCCTTCTTGCGCTGGCCGTTTTCGGTCGTCCAGCCGCCGGCCAGTTCCCAGTCGGCGCAGGTGGCGAAGTCTTCCAGCGTCTTGATGTCGTCCTTGGCCAGCGCCTCCAGCATCTGGGGGGTCAGGCCTTCGAATTCGGCAAGGCTGTCTTCGAGGCCAAGGGCGCGGGCATTGTCCATCGCCTTCTTGTTGGCCGCTTCCAGATGGTCGCGCGCACGGGCCTGAAGCTCGTTCGCGGTGCCCTCGTCGAAGCCGTCGATGGACAAAAGCTCGTCCGCCTCGACATAGGCGACTTCTTCCAGGTTGGTGAACCCTTCCGAGACAAGGAGTTGGGCCATCATCTCGTCGATATCAAGGGTCTCCATGAACAGATTCGTCCGCTCGGTGAACTCGGCCTGACGGCGCGCGCTCTCGTCGCTTTCGGTCATGATGTCGATATCAAGCGCCGTCAGCTGGCTGGCCAGACGCACGTTCTGACCGCGGCGGCCGATGGCGAGCGAGAGTTGTTCATCGGGAACAACCACTTCGATCTTGCCCGCATCGTCGTCGATCACGACCTTCGACACTTCGGCCGGTTGCAGTGCGTTCACGAGGAAGGTCGCCTGATCCTGGTTCCACGGAATGATGTCGATCTTCTCGCCCTGAAGTTCGTTCACGACGGCCTGCACGCGGCTGCCGCGCATACCGACGCAGGCGCCCACGGGGTCGATGGAGTTGTCATAGCTGATGACCGCGATCTTCGCGCGCGAACCGGGATCGCGGGCGACGGCCTTGATCTCGATGATGCCGTCATAGATTTCCGGCACTTCCATCTTGAACAGTTCGGCCATGAACTGCGGGTCGGTCCGCGACAGGAAGACCTGCGGGCCGCGCGGCTCGCGCCGGACATCCTTGATGTAGCAGCGGATGCGGTCGTTCGGGCGATAGGATTCGCGGCCGATCTTCTCGTTCCGGCGCAGGATGGCTTCGCCGCGGCCGATGTCCACGATGATGTTGCCGTATTCCTCGCGCTTGACCATGCCGTTGATGATCGAGCCCTTGCGGTCCTTGAATTCCTCGAACTGGCGGTCACGCTCGGCTTCGCGCACCTTTTGCAGGATCACCTGCTTGGCGGATTGCGCGGCGATGCGGCCCAAGTCCACCGGCGGCACTTCGTCGATGATCTCGTCCCCGATCTCGGGGTCGGCCTTGTATTGCTTGGCCTGCTTGATGGTGATCTGGGCGTGGTGATTCTCGATCTCCGCCTCGTCGGTGACGGTGCGGATGCGCGCGAAGGTGGCGCGGCCCGTCTTGCGGTCGATCTTGACGCGGATGTCCAGCTCGGCCCCGTAACGCGATTTCGCGGCGCGGGCGAGGCTGTCCTCCATCGCCTGGATCACCAGATCCGGGTCGATCATCTTCTCGCGCGCCACCGCCTCGGCGGTTTGCAGGAGTTCAAGCTGGTTGGCCGAAGTAATCGCCATGTCGCAAATGCCCTTGTCAGTGACGGGTGGGTTGGGTTTCGGGAGCGTCGTCTTCGTCGCCCGCCTCGGAGGTTTCGACCTCGTCGAAATCCGCTTCGTTGAATACGCCGCTGGCCTTCTTCTGGCGCAGCATCTCGGCGATCAGATCGTCGGTCAGGATCAGTTTCGCGTCCGACAGCCATTCGAAGTCGAGGCCGATGGTCAGGATCTCGCCACCCTCCTCGATCTCGATCAGGATCTCGCCGCCTTCGGTGCCGCGCAGGAAGCCCTTGAACCGGCGGCGCCCGTCGATCAGCTCGGTCGTCTCGACCCGGGCTTCGTAATCGGCCCACATGTCGAAATCCTTCAGCCGCGTCAGGGGGCGGTCGATGCCGGGCGACGACACTTCAAGCGTGTAGTTTTCCTCGATCGGGTCTTCCACATCCAGGATCGCCGAAACGGCGGTGGAGATCTTCGAGCAATCCTCCACCACGATCCCGCCTTCGGGGCGGTCGGCCATGATCTGAAGCGTGCGGGTCTTGCCGCCCATGAGGCGGATGCGCACCAGTTCGAATCCCAGCCCCTCGATCGTGGGGGTCACGATTTCGGCCAAACGCCGGTCGATGGCGGTCTTTGCGATCAGGTCGGACATCGTGTTTCCAAAACAAAAAAGCGGGCCGAGCGGCCCGCGACATCATCCGGTTGGAACTGTCGGGTTTGGACCCCGCAGCACCGCTGTTGAATGCCATATAGGCCAATGCCCCCGCGAATGCAAGATCAGCCTTTGGCGTGCCACGAAACCGAGGCGTAACGCTTGGTATAGAATTGCCCCATCAAGCCGATCGCGACGCAGACCACCATCACCTTGATGGGATAGGAGACCGTGCTGTAATGCGGGTGATAGTTCAGAAAGGCAAAGCCCCGCGCCTGATCGATGACATGGAACAGCGGGTTCCAGTCGAACAGGGCCAGCATCTTGGCCGTCATCAGGTTGGCAAGGAACATCTTGCCCGAGGCGATCATGTTCGCCCGCTGGTAAAGGGTCGAGATGATGCCGACCAGCGCAGGCTGCCAGGGTTTCGCCGCAAGGAAGATCATCCCGATGCCGACGCCCGACCCCCATGCCAGCAGCAGCATCCCAAGAACGGCGGTCGGCACGCGGATGCTGATGGGCGTGACGATGGCATGGTAAAGATAGAGGACCACGGCCGCCGACAGGATCTGGATATACAGCGTGCCCAGCGCCGCGGCCGCGATCGCGACGATGGGGTTCATCGGCGAATGCTTCATCATCGCCGATGTCGGACCTTCGGCCCCGGTGACCGCGCTCATGGTCTGGTTGTGGACCATGAACATGAAAATGCCCGACATCACGAAAAGTAGGAAATCGCCGCGAATCGCCATCTGCCGCATCCCGAGGATGTGCATCATGAAATAGAAGACCGCGATCATGATGACCGTCTGCACGATCGCCATCACCAGCCCGAGCACCGCATTCCCGTGCGATTTGCGCACATGACGAACCGAGGCGTGAAAGATCAGTTCTGCCACGCCAAGGGCGGCGGCAAGGCGGCTGGGATTCGTCTCGGTTCTGAACATCGTCACTCCGCGGGATCGCGCTGAACCTGAACGGGAAATCTTGCCGTCCGCTTACCGGCGAAGGATAAAGGACCGTGCGCGGCGTTTCAACGTGCCCGCGTTCAACTTTATGGAGAGCCCCATGGATTTCGACACGCTCGTCCCGCTAATCCGCCGTCTGGCGCTGGAGGCGGGGGACCGCATCATGGAAATCTATGGCAAGGACGATTTCGACGTGCGCGCCAAGGGCGATGCCAGCCCGGTGACGGCGGCGGACGAGGCTGCGGATGCGCTGATCTTTGCGGGGCTGCGCGCGGCATTTCCGGACGCCGTGATCGTGACCGAGGAACAGGCGGACAGCCATGCCGCCACGGCCAGCAGCTTTCTGATCGTCGATCCGCTGGACGGCACCAAGGAATTCGTGCAGCGGCGCGGCGATTTCACCGTCAACATTGCCTTCGTGCAGGATGGCGTGCCGGTGCGCGGCGTCGTCTATGCCCCGGCGAAGGGGCGGCTGTTCTATACCCAGCCAGACGGCACGTCGGTCGAGGAGACGGGCGCGCTGGACAAGAACCGTCCGGGCAACCTGCGCCGGATCGAGGTGTCGAGGCCCGACGACGGGGCGCTGATGGTCGTGGCATCAAAATCGCACCGGGATCAGGCGACCGACGATTACATCGCGAAATACGCCGTGCGCGACATGACCAGCGCGGGATCGAGCCTGAAGTTCTGCCTCGTCGC
The DNA here is from genome assembly GCF_004959935.1 of Falsirhodobacter xinxiangensis. Taxonomy (GTDB): domain Bacteria; phylum Pseudomonadota; class Alphaproteobacteria; order Rhodobacterales; family Rhodobacteraceae; genus Falsirhodobacter; species Falsirhodobacter xinxiangensis. The sequence continues at coordinate 207,636 of NZ_SMYN01000003.1, forward strand.
CACCGGCGAGGCCGAGCTGTATCCCCGGCTGGGCCGCACGATGGAATGGGACACGGCGGCGGGCGATGCGGTCCTGCGCGGGGCTGGCGGGCAGGTGGTGCGATTCGATGACCATTCGCCGCTGCTTTATGGTAAACAGGGTTACGAGAATCCGTTCTTCATCGCTTTCGCACCGGGTGTATCGCTGAAATAGGAGGCGCTGACCGGCGGTTATCGGCCAATGTTTTTCTGCGGCTGCATAATGGTCATTGATCCTTTTTAACGTCGCGCTAATCTATTTTCGTCCGGTGTTCAGATGCCCCCTTGCAAGGGGCTCAAAAAAATTCCTCCCTTACGGCACTGTATCTGTGCCCTGGTGAAAAGTGAGAGCTATGACAATCAAGAAGGTCACGAAAGCGGTCTTTCCCGTCGCGGGAATGGGCACGCGTTTTCTTCCGGCGACCAAGTCGATCCCCAAAGAAATCCTGACCCTCGTGGACCGCCCCCTGATCCAATATGCGATCGACGAGGCGCGCGCTGCCGGTATCGAGGAATTCATCTTCGTCACCTCTCGCGGAAAGGGTGCTCTGGAGGATTACTTCGACTTTTCGCCCGCGCTGGAACAGTCGCTGCGCGATTCCGGCAAAGACGATCTGCTGAAGGTTCTGGAAGACACCAACATGGACAGCGGGCGCATCGCCTATGTCCGTCAGCACAAGGCGATGGGTCTGGGCCACGCCGTCTGGTGCGCCCGCCGCCTGATCGGCGACGAGCCCTTTGCGGTGATGCTGCCCGACGACGTGATTGCGGCTGAAAACCCCTGCCTGAAGCAGATGGTCGAAGCCTATGAGCAGACTGGCGGCTGCATGGTCGCCGCGATGGAAGTCGCGCCGGAAAAGACGAAATCCTATGGCATTCTGGATATTCAGGAAGACATGGGCTCGATCGTCAAGGTCAAGGGCATGGTCGAAAAACCCAAGACCAACGCGCCGTCCAACCTTGCCGTCATCGGCCGTTACATCCTGACGCCCGACGTGCTGAACACGCTCGACGCGCAGGAAACCGGTGCGGGCGGCGAAATCCAGCTGACCGACGCGATCGCCAAGGAAATCGACAAGTCCGGCGTCTATGGCCTGCGGTTCCGCGGCCAGCGCTACGATTGCGGGTCCAAGGCGGGCTTCCTTCAGGCGACCGTCGCCTTCGGCCTTGCACGGGACGAACTGCGCGAGGAGTTCAGCCAGTATCTGGCCGAGGTCAACGCCATGCAGAAGGCTGCGCAATAAAAGGTGCAAGGGCCATCCGTTCGCGAATTGCGGGTGGCCTGGAACCTGCGCTGGAAACGCCGCCGCATCCTGTGGCGGTGTTTTCGTTCGCGGGGGGCGATTGTCTCGGTTCAGGACCGAACTGCGGCAATCGGCGCGGATGCGATCCTGTGCTTTTCAACCGTGCGGAACGAAATGCCCCGCTTGCCGGGGTTTCTTGACCATCACCGACGTCTGGGTGTGGGACATTTCCTGTTCGTCGACAATGGCAGCGATGACGGAACGGCAGAGTTCCTGACCGCTCAGCCGGATGTCTCGCTGTGGCGGACGGGGGCGGGTTATCGCGCTGCGCGGTTCGGGCTGGATTGGATCGGCTGGCTGATGATGCGCCATGCGCACGGGCATTGGGCGCTGGTTCTTGATGCGGACGAGGCGCTGATCTACCCCTATTGGGAGACGCGCGATCTGCGGGCGCTGACCGGCTGGCTGGATGCGCAGGGACGCGAGATGTTCCCGGCGATGATGCTGGATCTTTACCCCAAAGGGCGTCTGTCCGGGGGCGGCGCGTTGGAATGGTTCGACAGCGGCAATTACTCGATCCAGATGCAGCCGAAGATGCGCAACCTCTGGATACAGGGAGGGGTGCGCAGCCGGATGTTGCTGGACGATCCGCGCCGGGGGCCGACGCTGACCAAGGTGCCGCTGGTGAAATGGAACCGGCGTTTCGCTTATGTGAACTCCACCCATTCGATCCTGCCGCGCCGGCTCAATCATTTTTATGACGGCGGACCTTCCGGGATTCTGCTGCACGACAAATTCGCCGATGGTGCGCCGGGCCGCGCTGCGCTGGAAAAGGCGCGAGGCGAACATTTCTTCGATCCGGCACTGTTCGACAATTACTACGATGCGCTGATTGCCGATCCGGTGCTGCACGGCCCCCATTCCAAACGGCTGCGCGGGTGGCGCCAATTGGAGGCGCTTGGCCTTATGTCGCGTGGTGGTTGGGTCTGAGCTTTCGTTTACATTCCTGGGTAGGAAAACTAGAACGTAGGGGATACCTGCCACAGGGCTGCGCATTTGGGCATCGTCGATTCATACAGGCTTCGGTTGCGGCGGAAACGCTGGCACCTGCGCGCCTTTCGCCGCAGGCACGAATTGCGGCCCGTGGTGGATCGCACCTCGGATTTGCGGCGCACGGACATCCTGTTGTTCTGCACCTTGCGGAACGAAAGGATACGTCTGCCGTGGTTCCTGGACTTCTATCGCCGGATCGGGGTGAACCACTTCTTCTTCGTCGACAATGACAGCGGCGATGGCGGGCGCGAGTATCTGGCGCAGCAACCGGACGTGTCGCTTTGGACCACGAAAGCCAGCTATGCCCGGTCGCGTTTCGGGGTGGACTGGCTGAACCTGCTGTTGCGCCGCCACGCGCATGGGCATTGGGCGCTGACGGTGGATGTGGACGAATTCCTCGTTTATCCCTTTTCCGACACACGGCCCCTGCGCGCGCTGACCGACTGGCTGGACACCTGTGCCATCCGCTCGCTTGGGGCGATGATGGTGGACATGTATCCAAAGGGTCGCATCGCCGATGCCCGCTATGCCGAAGGGCAGGACCCGCTGGAGATCGCGAGCTGGTTCGACGGCGGCAATTACCAGATCAGCCGCAATCCCGATTTGCGGAACCTGTGGATTCAGGGCGGGCCGCGCGCGCGGATGTTCTTTGCGGATGCTCCATCCAAGGCCCCGGCGCTGAACAAGGTGCCGCTGGTGAAATGGCACCGCAACTATGCCTATGTCAGTTCCACCCACATGCTGCTGCCGCGCGGGCTGAATCAGGTCTATGACAGCGGCGGCGGCGAAAAGGCGTCGGGCTGTCTGCTGCACGCCAAGTTCATCGACACGTTCGAGGGCAAGACCGCCGAGGAATCGCAGCGCCAGCAGCATTACGGGCGCGAATATGCCGCCTATGACACGCAGCCGGTGCTGTGGACGCGGTGGAGCGAGCAGTACGTCAACTGGCGGCAGTTGGAGATGCTGGGGCTGATGTCGAAGGGGAACTGGGCATGACGGTCGGCTTCATCATGCTGTGCCACACCGCCTTCGACCGCGCGGCGCAGGTGGCACGGTATTGGGCCGAGGCGGGCAGTCCGGTCGTGATCCATGTCGACGCCCGTGTGAAGGCGCAGCCGTTCGCACGGCTGAAGGCGCAGTTGGCCGATCTGGGGAATGTGCGCTTTTCGGACCGTTTCGCCTGCGAATGGGGAAGCTGGGGGCTGGTCGCGGCAACTCTGGGCGCGGGGGCGCTGATGCTGCGCGATTTCGCGCAGGTCGATCATGTCTTTCTCGCCTCGGGGGCCTGCCTGCCCCTGCGTCCGGTCGCGGATCTGGAGGCGTATCTTGCCGCGCGGCCCGGCACGGATTTCATCGAATCCGTGACTACCGAAGACGTGGGCTGGACCGTCGGCGGCCTTGACCGCGAACGCTTCACCTTGCGGTTTCCGTTCTCGTGGCGCAGCCAGCGGGCGCTGTTCGACGGCTATGTCCGGCTTCAACGCCGCGCGGGGTTCAGCCGCACCATCCCCGCCGGGGTCGAGCCGCATCTGGGCAGCCAGTGGTGGTGCCTGACGCGCGGCACGCTGGCGGCGATCCTGAACAGCCCGGATCGGCGCGTGCATGACGCCTATTTCCGCCGCGTCTGGATTCCGGACGAAAGCTATTTCCAAAGCCTCGTTCGCCGGTATTCGGGACGGATCGAAAGCCGGTCGCTGACGCTGTCGAAGTTCGATTTCCAAGGCAAGCCGCATATCTTCTATGACGATCACCTTGGGCTGCTGCGCCGCTCGGATTGTCTCGTTGCGCGGAAGATCTGGCCGCATGCGAACCAGCTTTACAAAACCTTCCTTGCACCCGACGGCAAGCGTGTGGCGGCAGAGCCCAATCCGGGGCGCATCGACAAGCTGTTTTCGAAGGCGGTGGACCGGCGGGTGAACGGACGTCCCGGCCTTTATATGCAAAGCCGCTTTCCCGACCGGGAGTTCGAGAATGGACGCACGGCCGCGCCCTATTCCGCATTTCAGGGCTTCGCCGACGTCTTTCCGGAATTCGAGCCGTGGCTGGGCCGGATGACGGGCGGGCGGGTGCACGGCCATCTGTTCGCGCCGGACCGCGTCCATTTCGCAGGGGGCGAGGCTGTCTTTCACGGCGGTTTGTCCGACAGCGCCAAGCTGCGCGACTACAACCCGCGCAGTTTCCTGACCAGCCTTCTGTGGAACGCGCGCGGGGAACGGCAGTGTTTCCAGACCGGGCCGGGGGACAATCAGGCGCTGAACGAATTCATGGCGGGGGATGTGAACGCGCAGATCTCGGTCATCTCGGGCGCCTTCGCGCTGCCGCTGTTCCATTCGGGCCTGCCCTTTGCCGAGGTTCGCAAGGAGGTCGCGCGCCTGCAGAAGATCGAGGCGGCGCATCTGGCGCTGCTGCGCGCAAGCTGGGTCAAGGCGCGCGTGCGCATCTGGCCGCTGGCCGAGTTTCTTGAAAATCCGATGGACCCGCTGCAAACCATCGTCGAGGAGATCGCCCCCCGCCTGCGCCCGCGCCTTGCGGACCTGCCGCGCATGGCCGATTTTTCGGGCTTCGGCCGGTTTCTTCAGGACCTGCGCAATCAGGGGATGCAGCCGACGCTGATGGGCGACTACCCCGCCTCGGACGATTTCAACCCGGGCCGCGACCGCCCGTTTCTGGTGAGCTGACTTGTCCTTCCATTCCTTCGTCATGTTCGCCGCGATGCGGACCGGATCGAACTTCCTTGAAGCGAACCTGAATGCGCTGCCCGGCGTCGCCTGCCACGGAGAGCTGTTCAATCCCGCCTTCATCGGCAGGCTGAACCGTTTCGAAGCGTTCGGGATGGACATGCCCGCCCGCGCGGCGGACCCGCTGCGCATGCTGGCCCTGATGCGGGCCGAAGGGGGAATGCCGGGGTTCCGGCAGTTTCAGGACCACGACCCCCGTGTGACCGAGGCGGTGCTGGACGATCCGGGCTGTGCCAAGATCATCCTGACGCGCAACCCGCTGGAAAGCTATGTCTCGCTGCTGATTGCGCGGCAGACCGACCAGTGGAAGCTGACCCATGCGAAGAAGCTGCGGTCAAGCCGCGTGCATTTCGACCCCGAGGGGTTCGAGGCGCATCTGGACGAGTTGCAGGAGTTCTACCGCTATCTCAACCGTCGCATCCAGCTTTCGGGTCAGGCGGCGTTCCACATCGACTATGCCGATCTGCAGGATATCGACGTGCTGAACGGGCTGGCGCGGTTCCTTGGGGTCGAGGGGCGGCTGGACGGCCTCGACGGCAAGCTGAAGAAGCAGAACCCGGACCCGATCTCGGAAAAGGTCGAGAATCCCGAGGCGGTCGAGGTCGCCTTGGCGCGCGTGGATCGGTTCGACTTTTCCGCCATCCCGAATTTCGAGCCGCGCCGGGGGCTGGCAATCCCGTCGCTGGTCGCGCTGCGCGACATGCCGCTGGTGTTCATGCCCATGCAGGGCGCGTCCGAGCAGCGGGTCACCGATTGGATGGCCGGGATCGGTGATCTGCACGAACGGTTCGACTGGCGCTCGTTCCGGCGCTGGCGGCACGGCAATCCCGGATATGTGGGATTCACGGTGCTGAGGCATCCGCTGGCCCGCGCGCATGACGGTTTCTGCCGCCACATCCTTGCCGGCCGGTTCCCCGATATTCGCCGCGCGCTGGTCAAAAGCTATGGCCTGCCGCTGCTAGACCCGGAGGCGCCCTTGGGGATCGAGGCGCATCGCGACCTGTTCCTCGGGTTCCTGACCTTCCTGAAGCTGAACCTGTCGGGGCAGACCGGCCTGCGCGTGGCAGCGCCCTTCGCGTCACAGATGGAGACCGTGCAGGGGATGGGCACGTTCCGCGCCCCCGACATGATCCTGCGCCACGACCGGCTGGAGACGGGTCTGACGCATCTGGCGGCGGAGCTTGGCGTCGATGCGCCGCCGCTCGCCCCCGAGGAGGACGCGCTTTTCCCGCTTTCGGCCTTCGTCGATGACGAGATCGAGGCGGCGGCACGCGACGCCTATCGCCGCGACTACGACGCCTTCGCCTTTGCCGACTGGCGCGAGGGTTAGGCCGCCTGCGACGCGCGCGATTCCGTCAGGATCGCATGCAGCTTGGCCGGGTCGGTATTGGCGCGCAGCTTGGCCACGACCTGCGGATCGCGCATCGTGCGCGACACCAGCGCCAGCGCCTTCAGATGGTCCACCCCCGAATCCTTGGGCGCGAACAGCGCGAAGATCAGATCCACCGGCTGGCGGTCCACGCTGTCGTAATCCAGCGGCTTTTCCAGCCGGATGAACACGCCCTGAATCTGTTTCAGCTCGTGCAGGCGGGCGTGGGGCAGGGCGATGCCATGCCCCACCCCGGTCGGGCCAAGGGATTCGCGTTCCTGCAAACCGTCGGTCGCGGCCGACCCGTTCATGCCGTATGCGGCGGCCGCAACCTCGCCCAGGTCCTGAAACAGCCGTTTCTTGCTGGTCAGATGACCCAGAACCCGGACGGCTTCCGGCGCGAGAAGTTTGGTCAGTTCCATGCTATCCCCGGCCGGGTCACGGCCTTACTTGCTGTTGCGCGGGTCGATCCAGCCGATATTGCCGTCTTCGCGGCGATAGACGACGTTCACGCCCCCATGTCCTTCGTTGCGGAAGACAAGCATCTTCTGACCGCCAAGTTCCAGCTGCATGACCGCCTCGCCCACGGTGATCGACGGGACTTTCGTCTCCATCTCGGCGATGATCATGGGCTGATCGCCCTGGCCGTCCTGATCCTCGGCTTCCTCTGTCGGGGCGAGGATATACGAGGAACCGCCCCCGTATTCAACCGGGGCCACGCGGTCGCGGTGGTGGTCGCGCAGGCGGCGTTTGTAACGGCGCATCTGCTTGTCCATCTTCTCGCGGCAGGATTCGAACGCGGCATAGATTTCGGTCGCATGACCCTTGGCCTGCGCGGTCAGCCCGGTGGACAGATGGATCGTGGCCTCGCACACATGTTCATGCGCCATGCGAGAGAAGACGATCACCGCCTCGGTCGGGCGCTGGGCGTATTTGTCCACCACCTCGCCAAGTTCCGATTTCACGTGCGTCTGAAGCGCCTCGCCCACGTCGATCTGCTTGCCGCTGATCTGATACCGCATGGTCTTTCCTCCAATTCTGTAGTCCCGGGCCGAAAGTTGCGGCCCATCTTCCTATGTTGGGGAGTGATGCGTTCATTTCCACCCTGCGCCGCGAATGGGCGGTGGATTCGGCCGACACAAAGGCATGTTGGACCTTGTCACGCATCCTTCACAGTTGGCGCGCGACACGGGATTCTGTCAACGGGCTTCACGCCATGCGGAAATTTTCGCCAAGGTAGACGCGGCGGACCATCTCGTCGGCGACGATTTCATCCGTCGATCCGCTTTTCAGGATCGTGCCGTCATGCAGGATATAGGCGCGGTCCACGATCTCCAGCGTCTCGCGCACGTTGTGGTCGGTGATCAGAACGCCGATCCCGCGACCCTTGAGGTCATGGACGAGATGGCGGATATCGCCCACGGCTATGGGGTCCACGCCTGCAAAGGGTTCGTCCAGAAGCACATAATGCGGATCGGCGGCAAGACAGCGCGCAATCTCGGCCCGGCGGCGTTCGCCCCCCGACAGCGCCAGTGCCGGGGCGCGGCGGATATGGGTGATGGAGAACTCGCTCAGCAGCTCCTCCAGCCGCTCGCGGCGGCGGTGGCGGTCGGGCTCGCGGATCTCCAGCACGGCCATGATGTTGTCCTCGACCGTCAGCCCGCGAAAGATCGACACTTCCTGCGGCAGATAACCGATGCCAAGGCGCGCACGGCGATACATCGGCAGCGGCGTGACATCGCGCCCGTCGATCAGCACCTGCCCGCCCTCGGGCGTCACCAACCCGGCGATGGAGTAAAAGCAGGTCGTCTTGCCCGACCCGTTCGGGCCAAGCAGGGCCACGACCTCGCCCCGGTCCAGATGCATCGTCACGTCGCGGATGACCGGACGGCGTTTGTAGCTTTTGCGGATGGACCTGACATGCAGGCCGGTATTCTCGTTCATTGCTTCTGTTCCGGGCGGAACAGGGTCTGGACCCGCCCCTCCATCGTGCCGGTCCCCGCCTGAAGATCGATGATCAGCTTCTGCCCCGCGATGGTGCTTTGCCCCTGGGTCAGCAGCACGTCGCCCGTCATTTCGACCGTGCCGCTGGCGATGGTATAGGTGGCGGTCTGCGCTTCGGCCGCGATCTGGCCGTTCGCCAGCGTTACGCCCCCCGTGGCGTCGAGGCTGCGGATCTCGCCCTCCTCCTCGCCATAGATGACGCGGATGGCTTCGGCGCCCAGCCGCATCTCTCCCTGTGCGACGCGGACGTTGCCGGTGAAGGTCGCGCTGCCATCGGCCTGATTGACCGAAAGGCTGTCCGCATCGACCGAGACCGGCTGCGAGGAGTCCTGCGCCAGCCCGCCGAATTCCACGACCTGCTGCGCCATCGCGGGCGAGCCGAGAAGCGCGAGGATCAATGCGAAAGGTCTGAGCATGGCGGGCCTCAAGGCTGCTTGGGAGGGGTGTATATCAGCTTGACGCCCCCGGTGAAGTCCAGACGGTAATTGCCGGGTTTCGCATCATCCTCGCCCAGCGTCATTCCGCCGGCGGTGATCTGGCCCATCGGGGCCTGCGCCGTCAGCGCGCCGGTGCTGGAAATCCCGGTGCGGTCCAGCGTCGTGACCAGCCCCGGCGCACGGATGTCGTATCCGGCGGAATTGGTTAGCCGCACGGCGCCGTCCAGCCGCAACGTGTTGCCGTCCAACGTGCCGCTGGTGGCCTGCGCCTCGGTCTTGACGCCGTCGGGGGTGGTCAGCAGCGCGCGCAGGGCGGTGGCGGTCGCGGCGGCGCTGTCGGTGGGCGGGCGCGCCTCGGCGGCGGAGATGGCCAGCGCGGCCCCGTCCTCGGTCACGCCGGACCAAGTCGGCAGCGTCATGCGCGGGTCCATCGCCCGGCCTTCGACATCCACCTGCGCATAGGGGATCGCATCGTCCGGGTCGATCGTGCGCGAGACGAGGAAGATCGTGGACAAGAGCACCAGCGCCACCAGCGGCAGCACCACCTTCAGAAAGGCGACGCGGCGCGAATGTCTGTCCCCGCGCTTCGTCATGTCACACCACCCCGGCCCGCAGGCAGTCGTGGATGTGGATCAGGCCGACCGGGCGCTCGCCTTCGACCACGAAAAGCGAGGTGATCTTGCGCTCCTGCATCACCGCCACGGCCTTTTCGGCCAGGGCGTCGGGGCCGATGGTGCGCGGTCCGCGCGTCATCACCTGACCGGTGGTCAGCGACAGCAGCCCGTCCATATGGCGGCGAAGGTCGCCATCGGTGACGATGCCGACCAGCCGGTCGCCCTCGGTCACGCCAAGGACACCGAAGCCCTTGCCGCTCATCACCAGAAGCGCGTCGGGCATGGGCATGTCGGACGCCACCAGCGGCAGGTCGCGGTGCATCAGGTCGGCTACGCGCGCCAGTCTCGCGCCCAGCTTGCCGCCGGGGTGGAAGACGCGGAAATGTTCGGGCGTGAACTGCCGATGCTCCATCAGCGCGACGGCAAGGGCATCGCCCAGCGCCAGCGTCATGGTGGTCGATGTGGTCGGCACGATCCCGGTGCCGCAGGCCTCGGGGGCGGCGGGCAGGACCAGCGCCACATCCGCCTGCCGCAGCAGCGTCGAATCGGGCCGTCCCGCCACGCCGATCATCGGAATGTCGAAGCGGCGGGTGTGGGCGATCAGGTTGGCCAGCTCCGGCGTCTCGCCCGAGAAGGACAGCACCAGCGCGACGTCGTCCTTGGTGACCATGCCCAGATCGCCGTGGCTCGCCTCGGCCGGGTGAACGAATTGCGCGGGGGTTCCGGTCGATGCCAGGGTTGCCGCGATCTTCTTGCCGATATGGCCCGACTTGCCCATGCCGGACACGATGACGCGGCCGCGCGCACGCAGGATCGTCTCGACCGCCTGGGCAAAGCTGTCGTCCAGCGATCCTGACAGAGTGGACAGGGCGTCGGCCTCGATCCCGATGACGCGGCGGGCGGTGTCCAGGAAATCAGTGGTGGAAGATGTCATTCGGCTCGTCCCATCCCATCAGGTCCAGCTGCGCGCGCGTCGGCAGGAAGTCGAAGCAGCGGCGGGCAAGCTCGGTCCGGCCTTCACGCTCCAGCCGCAGCTCCAGCTCCGCCTTCAGACGGTGCAGATACAGCACGTCGGACGCGGCATATTCCTTTTGCGCATCGCTCAGCACCGCCGCGCCCCAGTCCGACGTCTGCTGCTGTTTCGACACGTCCACGCCCACCAGTTCCGCCAGCAGGTATTTCAGCCCGTGGCGGTCGGTGAAGGTCCGGATCAACTTCGACGCGATCTTGGTGCAGAAGACGGGCGCAGTCACGACACCGAAGGCGTTATACAGCGCAGCGATGTCGAATCGGCCGAAATGGAACAGCTTCACCACGCCCGGATCGGCCAGAAGCCGTTCAAGATTCGGCGCGCGCGTCGCGCCCTTGGCGATCTGCACCAGATGCGCATCGCCATCGCCCGAGGAAAGCTGCACGACGCAAAGCCGGTCGCGGCGCGGATCGAGGCCCATCGTCTCGGTGTCGATCGCGACGACGGCGCCAAGGTCCAGCCCGTCCGGCAGATCGTTCTGATGCAGGTGAATCGTCATGACGGCCTTTCTTGCGCGCGGGGGACAGGCAGTCAGCTATGCCCTTCGGGGCGGGATCGCAAGGAATCGTTGTGGAACCGGCGCGGTCTTTGGCCTGTTTCCAGCGCAAAAGGAGAGATGCATGGAAAACTCGCGCCGTCCGATCCGGGGACTTCTGATCGCCTTCGTCATCGCTGCAATCATGGCCGCCGGGATGCTCTATATCTATAGCGACAGCACGGGCGCGCCGGACGACCAGCCGCTGACGGGGGCGAACCTGCCCGACCCGGCAACGGAGGGGGCACAGGCGAACTAAAATTGCGCTCCCGATGCTGATTCAACTTTTACGATAGTTGAAGCTGTGAAACTCTTTTTCCCGAGCTGCCGTCCCTCTCCGAATCCCATGGCAGCGAAAAGAAGGAGACGTCATGAGCGTGCAAGGCCGGGATCTGCTGTCTGTCCGCAACGAGCTTAGCTCCACCCGCAGCGCTGCCGTGCGGATGATCACCACGCTGGTCCGCGGGCTCGCCCCCGATCGCGAAACGGTGCTCCTGTTGGCCGAAGGGCTGGAGGCAGAGGCCGAGACGAGCAACAACGCCGCCGAGGCGCTTCTTGCCCGCCGTGCGGCGGCATCGCTGCGCCGGGGCTGATCCCGACGTTTTTCCCCATGCGCTGGAAATGACAAAGCCCCGCGTCTTTCGACCGCGGGGCTTTCGCCTTGGTAATGGTGCCCAGAAGAGGACTCGAACCTCCACGCCTTGCGGCACACGGACCTGAACCGTGCGCGTCTACCAATTCCGCCATCTGGGCTGATGTCGTGGGGGGCTATCTACGGAGGTCGGCGGGGGGTGTCAACAGGCTTTGTGAAGATTTCTTGCCGTTCATTGCGGCTTGTTCGCCCGCGCCCTTGCGGATAAGGCTAAACCCGCAAAACCAATCCCAAACAGGGGCGGAGAGATGGGCAAGCTGGTCACGATTTTTGGCGGTTCTGGCTTCGTCGGGCGTTATGTCGCGCGGCGGCTGGCGAAAGAGGGCTGGCGCATCCGCGTCGCCGTCCGCCGCCCGAACGAGGCGCTGTTCGTCAAGCCGTATGGGCATGTCGGGCAGGTCACCCCCGTCTTCTGCAACATCCGCGACGACGCGTCGGTGCGCGCGGCGATGGAGGGGGCTGATGCGGTCGTCAACTGCGTCGGCATCATGAACCCGCGCGGCGGCAGTACCTTCAAGGGCGTGCAGGCCGATGGCGCGGGCCGCGTGGCGCGCATCGCGGCTGAACTGGGTGTTTCGAACCTCGTCCACGTCTCGGCACTTGGGGCAGACGCGCATTCCAGCAGCGATTACGCCCGCAGCAAGGCCGAGGGAGAAGCTGCGATTCAGGCGGCCTTCCCCGCCGCCGTGATCCTGCGCCCGTCCGTCCTGTTCGGGACCGAGGACAAGTTCTTCAACCGTTTCGCTGGCATGTCCGGCCCGATCCTGCCGCTGGTCGGGGCCGAGACCCGGTTCCAGCCGGTCTATGTGGACGATCTGGCAAAGGCCGTCGTCGCCGGCGTGAACGGGGCGGCGCCGGGCATCTACGAGCTTGGCGGGCCGGAGGTCGCGACGCTGCGCGAGCTGATGCAGCAGATGCTGACCGTCATCATGCGTCGCAAATGGGTGCTTGGCCTGCCGTCCGTGCTGGCCGCGATTCCCGCGCGCGGGTTGGATCTGGTGCAGGGGCTGACGGGCGGGTTGATCTCCAACACGCTCCTGACGCGCGATCAGCTTCGGTTGCTGGCCAAGGACAATGTCGTGTCCGAAGGCGCGCGGGGTTTTGCCGCACTCGGCATTCAGCCGGTTGCTTTTGAATCGGTTATTCCCGAATACTTGTGGCGGTTTAGGCCCTCGGGCCAATATGCCGCGATTAAAGAGTCCGCGAAGAATTTGAAGGCCTGAAACCTATGCCAGACACTCTTGCAGCCCTTATCCTTGGTATTCTGGAGGGGCTGACAGAGTTCATCCCCGTCTCCTCGACGGGGCATCTGCTGCTTCTGGGTCACTTCATCGGTTTCCAAAGCGCGGGTCGCGCGTTCGAGGTCGTGATCCAGCTTGGCGCCGTGCTGGCGGTGCTGTCGGTCTATGCCGCGAAGCTGCTGGCCGTGGTGCGTGCCGCGCCGCACGATCCCGACGCGCGGCGGTTCCTTCTGTCGGTGCTGCTGGCGTTTCTGCCCGCCGTGTTCATCGGTGTGGCGGCGCATGATTTCATCAAGACCGTGTTGTTCGAAACGCCGAAGCTGATCGCCATCATGCTGATCGTGGGTGGCGTCATCCTTCTGTTCGTGGACCGGCTGGCGGTGAACCCGAAATACGAAGACGCGATGCGCCTGCCGCTGCCGGTGGCGATCAAGATCGGCTTCATCCAGTGCCTTGCGATGATTCCCGGCACGTCGCGGTCGGGGGCGACCATCGTGGGGGCGCTGGCCATGGGTGTCAGCAAGCGCGCGGCGGCGGAGTTTTCGTTCTTCCTGTCGATGCCGACCATGTTCGGCGCCTTTGCCTACGACCTCTACAAGAATCGCGACGTGATCGATGCGGATGCTGCGGGGATCATCGCCATCGGCTTCGTCGCCGCGTTCATTTCGGCGGTTTTCGTGGTAAGATGGCTCTTGGGATATGTGTCGAACCACGGATACAGCCTGTTCGGCTGGTGGCGAATCGTCGTGGGTGCGGTTGCCTTGACCCTGCTTTCGCTGGGCTTTTGAGGTGATAGGGAAGCATTGCTGACCTATTTCGCCGAAGAAATCTTCACCCGACTGGGGCGCGGCATATAAAAAGTGAGTAATAGGTCAGCACTGCTGACTTTTATCCGGAATGGACTAGCGATAATAGGGTGGCCAGTCGCCTGCTTCGCAAGGATAGCCCAGCCATGGCCCAGCAACGGATGCTCAAATTCGTCTCGACCGCGCGCGAGATGCCCGAGAAACGCCTGCCCGATCTGCGCACCGAGGATTTCCACGAGATCTACCGCGAATTCGCCGATGCAAAGGCGAAGGAGCAGGCCAGCCGGTGCAGCCAATGCGGCGTGCCCTATTGCCAGTCGCATTGCCCGCTGCACAACAACATCCCGGACTGGCTGCGCCTGACCGCCGAAGGGCGGCTGCAGGAAGCCTATGAGATCAGCCAAGCGACCAACACCTTCCCGGAAATCTGCGGCCGCATCTGCCCCCAGGATCGTCTGTGCGAAGGCAACTGCGTGATCGAACAGTCGGGCCACGGCACCGTGACCATCGGCTCGATCGAGAAATACATCACCGACACCGCGTGGGAGAACGGCTGGGTCACTCCGCAGAAGCCGAAATCCGAGCGCGTCGAGTCGGTCGGCATCATCGGCGCGGGCCCGGGTGGTCTGGCGGCGGCCGACGCGCTGCGCCGCAAGGGCGTGCAGGTCACGGTCTATGACCGTTACGACCGCGCCGGCGGGCTGCTGACCTATGGCATCCCCGGCTTCAAGCTGGAAAAGGACGTGGTCATGCGCCGCGTCGAGCAGCTTGAAGCGGCGGGCGTGCAGTTCGTGATGAACTGCAATGTCGGCGTCGATATCAGCTTCGACGCGATCCGCGGCCAGCATGACGCGGTTCTGATCGCGACGGGCGTCTATAAGGCGCGCGACATCTCGGCCCCGGGTGTGGGTGCGACCGGGATCGTCAAGGCGCTGGACTATCTGACCGCCTCCAACCGCAAGAGCTTCGGTGACGAGGTCGAGGCCTTCGACAACGGCGATCTGGATGCCAGCGGCAAACGGGTAGTGGTCATTGGCGGCGGCGATACCGCAATGGACTGCGTTCGGACTGCGATCCGTCAGGGCGCGACCAGCGTGAAATGCCTTTACCGCCGCGACAAGGCCAACATGCCCGGATCGCAGCGCGAGACGCAGAATGCCGAGGAAGAAGGCGTCGAATTCGTCTGGCTGACCGCACCCAAGGGCTTCACCGGCGGCGATGCCGTCGAAGGCGTGATCGTGCAGCAGATGCGTCTGGGCCAGCCCGACGCCTCGGGCCGCCAGATGCCCGAGGTGATCGAGGGTGCGGATTACGTAGAACCCGCCGAACTGGTCGTCATGGCGCTGGGCTTCGAGCCGGAAGACCTGCCGCAGCAATGGTCGGCCCCCGATCTAGGCGCGACCCGCTGGGGCACGGTCAAGGCGGACTTCCGCAGCCATGCGACGAACATCCCCGGCGTCTTTGCTGCGGGCGACATCGTGCGCGGCGCCTCGCTGGTGGTCTGGGCCATCCGCGACGGGCGCGAAGCGGCGGATGCGATCATGGATTATCTGGCGCAGCCCGCCGCCGTGGCTGCGGAATGATCCGCGCGCTTGTCATCGCGGCGCTGCTTCCGGCGCCCGCGTTGGCGGCAGGGTTCGTTCCCCCGCCGGGATGCGAGACGTTCATGACCGTCCAATCCCGCCAGTGCCGCGTGTCGAATCATTTCCGCTGCGCGTCGGACCCCGCCGGGGATCAATGGCGCATGGATGCCGACCAGGAAGGCCCCTATTTCTTCAGCCGCATCAACTCCGAAGCGGAATGGGTCGAAAGTTATGGGATGGAGCGCGGCTCGGCCCAGCGTCTTGGCGACAGGAAGGACCCGGCCTCGTTCAGCGACCTGCTGGCAGGCGGCGTGGACCGCTATGACTTTCGGCTGGAGCATGAGGATGGCGCGCAAAGCCACGTGCAGGGCTTCGACAGCCTGACCGGGACCGACGTGACCATCGACGGCATTCCGCTGCGCGAAACCGAGTTCGAATTCGCCGAAACGGACAGCGCCGGGAACGTGATGCGCCGGTCGCGCGGGCGGGAATACATCAGCCCCGACATGCGGATGTTCTTCTCCGGCCCGTCCGAGTTTCAGGACGCGGACGGCAACTGGGTCCCCTTCGACGGACGGCCCGTGCAGTTCATCTTTCCCGGCGAGAAAGGCTTCGCCGCGACCCAACCGATCTTCGATTGCGACGCCATCCTGTCGCAACTGCAACCAAGCGGAGGACCAGCATGACCTCGACCGGACATTGCCTTTGCGGCGCCGTGCAGATTTCGGTGACCAACCTCGCCCATGACATGCACGCCTGCCATTGCGAGAATTGCCGTCGGCAGGGGATGATCGGCTTTTCCGTGCCGGTTCCCGCCGCCGACCTGACCGTGACGGGCGAAGTTGCGACATACACATCGTCGGACTGGGGCCAGCGCGCCTTTTGCCCGACCTGCGGATCGAACCTATGGTTCCGCGCGACCGGAGGGGAGGCCGACTACTACCTTTCGCCCGGCCTGCTGGACGACCTTTCGGGGCTGAAACTGGTGGACGAGATCTTCATCGACCGCAAACCCGCCGCCTATGACTTTGCCGGTCCGACCAAACGCCTGACCGGCGACGAATTCTTCGCAATGATTGCCAGTTCCTCTGAGGGAGGCCAGCCATGACCGTTTATGATGAAAACTGGGTTCGCGAGCAGGAAGCCAAACGCGCCTGGCTGCACGAGAACGGCCTTTACAAGGACGAGGACGAGAAATCGTCCTGCGGCGTGGGCCTTGTCGTGTCCATTTCGGGCAAACCCTCGCGCAAGGTGACGCAGGCGGGGATCGACGCGCTGAAGGCGATCTGGCACCGCGGCGCGGTCGATGCCGACGGCAAGACCGGCGACGGTGCGGGCATCCACGTCCAGATCCCGGTGCCCTTCTTCTATGATCAGGTGCGCCGCACCGGGCACGAGCCGGATACGTCCAAGCAGATCGCCGTGGGGCAGGTCTTCCTGCCGCGCACCGATTTCGCCGCGCAGGAACGCTGCCGGACCATCGTGGAAACCGAAGTCCTGCGCATGGGCCATTACATCTATGGCTGGCGTCACGTTCCGGTGGACACCTCGGTTCTGGGGGAAAAAGCCAACGCCACCCGCCCCGAGATCGAGCAGATCCTGATCCGCTGCGACAAGGCCATCGACGAAGAACAGTTCGAGCGCGAGCTTTACATCATCCGCCGCCGGATCGAGAAGGCGGCACAGGCCGCCGGCATCGCGGGGGTCTATCTTTGCTCGCTGTCCTGCCGGTCGATCATCTATAAAGGCATGATGCTGGCCGAACAGGTTGCGGTCTTCTATCCCGACCTGATGGACGAACGGTTCGAAAGCGCCTTCGCCATCTATCACCAGCGTTACAGCACCAACACCTTCCCGCAGTGGTGGCTGGCCCAGCCCTTCCGCATGCTTGCCCATAACGGCGAGATCAACACGCTGAAGGGCAACGTCAACTGGATGCGCAGCCACGAGATCCGCATGGCGTCCTCGACCTTCGGCGAGGCGGCAGAGGACATCAAGCCGATCATCCCCGGCGGCACGTCGGATTCCGGCGCGCTGGACGCGGTGTTCGAGGTTCTGGTCCGCGGCGGGCGCTCCGCCCCGATGACCAAGACGATGCTGGTCCCCGAGGCATGGTCGAAACAGACCGAGGAAATGCCCAAGGCCTGGCAGGACATGTATAACTACTGCAACGCCGTGATGGAGCCGTGGGATGGCCCGGCGGCGCTGGCGATGACCGATGGCCGCTGGGTCTGCGGCGGCCTCGACCGCAACGGCCTGCGCCCGATGCGCTATGTCGTGACGGGCGACGGGCTGCTGATCGCGGGCTCCGAAGCGGGCATGGTGCCGGTGGACGAGACCACCATCCGCGAGAAGGGCGCGCTCGGGCCGGGGCAGATGATCGCCGTGGACATGGCCGAGGGCCGTCTGTTCCACGACGTCGAGTTGAAGGACAAGCTGGCCGCCGAGCGTCCCTATGGCGAATGGGTGGAAAAGGTCACGGACCTGAACAGCCTGCTGCGCGAGGTGCCGGAATCGGTGCGCTTCGACGGTGCCGAACTGCGCCGCCGCCAGATCGCCGCCGGCTATTCGCTGGAGGAGTTGGAGCAGGTTCTGGCCCCGATGGCCGAGGACGGCAAGGAAATGATCGCCTCGATGGGCGATGACACGCCGGCTGCAGTGCTGTCCTCGGTCTACCGTCCGATGTCGCATTTCTTCCGTCAGGCGTTCAGCCAGGTGACGAACCCGCCGATCGACTCGCTTCGCGAAAGCCGGGTGATGTCGCTGAAGACGCGGTTCGGCAACCTCAAGAACGTGCTGGACGAGAATTCGTCGCAGACCGAGATCCTCGTGCTGGAATCGCCCTTCGTCGCGAATGCCGAGTTCGAGGTGATGCTGCGCCAGTTCGGCGATCAGGTGGGGGTGATCGACTGCACCTTCCCCGCAGGCACCGACATGGCTGACGCTCTGGCCCGCATCCGGGCCGAGGCCGAAGATGCCGTGCGGTCGGGCGCGGGCCATATCGTGCTGTCGGACGAAGCGCAGGCCGAGGATCGTGTCGCGATGCCGATGATCCTTGCCACCAGCGCGGTGCATTCGTGGCTGACGCGCAAGGGTCTGCGGACCTTCTGTTCGGTCAACGTGCGTTCGGCGGAATGTATCGACCCGCATTACTTTGCGGTGCTGATCGGCTGTGGCGCGACCACGGTGAACCCCTATCTGGCGCAGGATTCGCTGGCGGACCGCATCGCGCGCGGCCTGCTGGACGGCACGATCACCGAGGCGATGCGCAACTATCGCGACGCCATCGACGCGGGCCTTCTGAAGATCATGGCGAAGATGGGCATCTCGGTCATCTCTTCCTATCGCGGCGGTCTGAACTTCGAGGCTGTGGGGCTTTCGCGCGCCATGGTCGCGGAATATTTCCCCGGCATGCAGTCGCGGATTTCCGGCATCGGCCTGATCGGCCTGCAGCGCAAGGCCGAGGAGGTTCATGCGCGCGGCTGGCTGGGCGGTCAGGACGTGCTGCCCATCGGCGGCTTCTACAAGGCCCGCCGTTCGGGGGAAAAGCACGCTTGGGAAGCGCAGACGATGCACATGCTGCAATCGGCCTGCGACCGCGCCAGCTATGACATCTGGAAGCAGTATTCGGCGGCCCTTCGCGCGAACCCGCCGATCCACATCCGCGATCTGCTGGACATCAAGCCGCTGGGCAAGCCGGTGCCGATCGAGGAGGTGGAGAGCATCACCTCGATCCGCAAACGGTTCGTGACGCCGGGCATGTCGCTGGGGGCATTGGGGCCGGAAGCGCACAAGACGCTGAACGTCGCGATGAACCGCATCGGCGCCAAGTCCGACTCGGGCGAGGGGGGCGAGCTGCCCGAACACTTCCTGCCGGAAGCCAATGGCGACAACCCGTCGGCCAAGATCAAACAGGTCGCCTCGGGGCGGTTCGGCGTGACCGCCGAATACCTGAACGCGTGCGAGGAACTGGAGATCAAGGTCGCCCAGGGTGCAAAACCGGGCGAGGGCGGCCAGCTTCCGGGCATGAAGGTGACGGAACTGATCGCGCGTCTGCGCCACTCGACCAAGGGCGTGACGCTGATCTCGCCCCCGCCGCACCACGACATCTATTCCATCGAAGACCTCGCGCAGCTGATCTATGACCTGAAACAGATCAACCCGCGCGCCAAGGTGACGGTGAAGCTGGTGTCCTCGTCCGGCGTCGGGACCATCGCAGCGGGTGTGGCGAAGGCGAAGGCCGACATCATCCTGATTTCTGGTCACAACGGCGGGACGGGTGCCTCGCCGGGGACCAGCATCAAGTATGCCGGTCTGCCGTGGGAGATGGGCCTGACCGAAGCGCATCAGGTTCTGGCGATGAACAACCTGCGCGAGCGGGTGACTCTGCGCACCGATGGCGGTCTGCGCACGGGCCGCGACGTCGTCATGGCCGCGATGATGGGGGCCGAGGAATATGGCATCGGCACCGCCGCCCTGATCGCGATGGGCTGCATCATGGTGCGCCAGTGCCAGTCCAACACCTGCCCGGTCGGCGTGTGCACGCAGGACACCGAGCTTCGCAAGAAGTTCACCGGTTCTGCGGACAAGGTGGTGAACCTGATCACCTTCTATGCGCAGGAAGTGCGGGAAATCCTCGCCTCCATCGGCGCGCGGTCGATCGACGAGATCATCGGGCGGGCGGACCTGCTGTCGCAGGTCAGCCGTGGTTCGGCGCATCTGGACGATCTGGACCTCAACCCGCTGCTGATCACCGTGGATGGGTCGAACCGGATCACCTATGACCGCTCGAAGCCCCGCAACCACGTGCCCGACACGCTGGACGCCGACATCGTCAAGGACGGTGCCCGCTTCTTCGAGGAAGGCGAGAAGATGCAGCTGTCCTATGCCGTGCGGAACACGCTGCGGACCATCGGGACGCGCGCATCGAGCCATATCGTGCGGAAATTCGGGATGCGGAACAGCCTGCAACCGGATCACCTGTCGATCAAGCTGACCGGGAACGCCGGGCAGTCCTTGGGTGCCTTTGCGGTGCCAGGCCTGAAGATCGAGGTGCAGGGCGATGCCAACGACTATGTCGGCAAGGGCCTGTCGGGCGGCATCATCGTGGTGCGCCCGCAGATGGCCTCGCCGCTGGTGGCATCCGAAAACACGATCATTGGCAACACGGTGCTGTATGGCGCGACCGACGGCTGGCTGTTCGCGGCAGGCCGCGCGGGCGAGCGGTTCGCGGTCCGCAACTCGGGCGCGAAGGTGGTGATCGAGGGCTGCGGGACCAACGGTTGCGAATACATGACCGGCGGTCTGGCGGTGATCCTCGGCTCCATCGGCGCGAACTTCGGCGCGGGAATGACGGGCGGGATGGCCTATCTCTATGACCCGCAGGGCGTGGCCGAGGATTTCATGAACCTTGAAACGCTGGTGACCTGTGCGGTGTCGCATCCGCATTGGGAAGCGCAGCTGAAAGGCATGATCGAACGCCATGTCGCCGAAACGGGCAGCCAGAAGGGCGCACAGATCCTGCGCGATTGGGCGGCGGAAAAGGGCAACTTCCTGCAAGCCTGCCCGCGCGAGATGCTGGTCCACCTGCCGCATCCGCTGTCCGAGGAACCGCAGGCGGTTCCGGCGGAATGAACGAAAGGCCCGCCACGTGCGGGCCTTTTTCTTGATCGGCCCTCGGGCGCGGGCTACAGGAACGCATGGCAAGAAAACCCGCCCCGAAGAAACCGGCGCCGAGGCCGCTGCTGCGCCGCTGGGCGCTGCGGCTTGTGCTGGGCGTGGCGGGGGTCTTCGCCTTCTTCGTGCTGCTGTTTTCGTTCCTCAACCCACCGACCACGCCCTACATGTTCGCCGAAGGACAGCGGCTGGGCGGGGTCGAACAGGAATGGGCCGACTGGGATGATATCGCCCCGGTCATGGCGCGGTCTGCGGTGGCCGCCGAGGATGCCAATTACTGCCTGCACTGGGGCTTCGATATGGCCGCGATCCGGTCGGCGGTGAATGCCGGGTCCAATCGCGGCGCATCGACCATCAGCCAGCAGGTCGCAAAGAACGTGTTCCTGTGGCATGGGCGATCCTGGCTTCGCAAGGCGATGGAGGCTGGCCTGACCCCGGTGATCGAGACGTTCTGGTCCAAGCGCCGCATCCTCGAGGTCTATCTGAACGTGGCGGAATTCGGGAACGGGGTCTTTGGCGTGCAGGCGGCGGCGCGGCATTACTTCGGCGTCGATGCGGCGGATCTGACCCCGGTTCAGGCGGCGCGTCTGGCGGCGATCCTGCCCGATCCGAAACGTCGCGATGCGGCCAATCCGACGCAATTCGTGCGCGGACGCTCGCAGGCCGCGCTGTCCGGGGCGGCGACGATCCGCGCGGATGGCCGCGCCCGCTGTTTCGAGGGCTGAGCCGCTTGCAAACCCGCCCGCGCGGGTTCATTCAGAAGGCCTAGCCCCGGAAGGATCCCATGAACCGTCTTTACCACGTTCCGCTTTCGCCCTTCTGCCGCAAGGTGCGCCTGACACTGGCCGAAAAGCGGATCGAGGTCGAGCTGGTCGAGGAACGGTATTGGGAGCAGAACCCCGACTTCCTGCGCCGCAACCCGGCCGGGAAGGTGCCGATCCTGCGCATCGACGGGCGGGTTCTGACCGAAAGCCAGGCGATCTGCGAATACCTTGAGGAAACCGTGCCGCAGCCGCCGCTGATGCCGCGCGACCCCGACGGGCGATTCGAGGTGCGCCGCCTGTGTTCGTGGTTCGACGACAAGTTCCACCACGAGGTCACGTCGAAACTGGTCTACGAACGGGTGAACAAGAAGATCAGCGGCGCAGGATATCCCGACAGTAAGAACATCAAATTCGGCGCGACGCGGATCAAGTATCACCTTGATTACATGGCGTGGCTGCTGGACCAGCGCCGCTGGCTGGCGGGTGACGTGATGACGCTGGCCGATTTCACCGCCGCCGCGCATCTGTCCACTCTCGACTACATCTCGGATGTGGACTGGAACCGGCACGAGGTGGTCAAGGAATGGTATGCCAAGATCAAGTCGCGCCCGGCCTTCCGGTCGCTTCTGGTCGATCAGGTTCCGGGGATGCCGCAACCCGCCCATTACGCCGATCTGGATTTCTAGGGTTCAATCGGACCGATTCGGCCCTATATTCCCTTTTCGACAGCGAAAGGGAGGAAAGCCATGAGCCGTCATCCGATTGACAAGCGCGAGCCCACCGATGGGAGCCGCGTGAAGAACTTTGCCGAAGTGGAACGCCGTCAGGGCGAGGAGGGCAGCCATCCGGCCACGGCCGTGCTGCACCGTCGCCCCAAGGATGCGCCCGAGACCAATCGCCGGGCCGCCGAATATGCGCGGATCGACAGGGGGCATCGGGCCTGATGCCCCCCGCAAAGGGTTACGAGCGGACCAGCTTTTCGTAATCCGTCGCGATGTCGCGCGTCAGTTGGCCGACCTCGAACGAATAGTCGCCGATCTGGCCCACGGGGGTCACTTCGGCGGCGGTGCCGGTCAGCCAGCACTGCTCGAAGCCTTCCAGTTCGGACGCCTCGATGCGGCGCTCGTTCACGGTGATGCCTTTTTCGCGCAGCATGCCGATGACGGTCTGGCGGGTGATGCCGTTCAGGATCGCGTCCGGGATCGGCGTGTGCACTTCGCCATCCTTGACGAAGAAGATGTTCGCGCCGGTCGCTTCGGCCACATAGCCGCGATAGTCGAACATCATCGCGTCCGAGCAGCCCTTGGCTTCCGCCGCGTGCTTGGACATGGTGCAGATCATATACAGACCTGCAGCTTTGGCCTGCGACGGGATCGTTTCCGGCGACGGACGCTTCCATTTGGAGATGTCCAGCTTCGCGCCCTTCATCTTCGCGTCGCCGTAATAGGCGCCCCATTCCCAGCCCGCGATCGCCAGACGGACCGGGTTGCGCGCCGCGGACACGCCCATGTCGTCGCCCGCGCCGCGGAAGGCCACCGCGCGCACATAGGCGTCGGTCCAGCCGTTCGCCTTCAGCATCGCGTATTTGGCTTCCTCGATCTGCTCGACCGAATAGGGGATCGGCATGTCCAGCAGCTCGCCCGATTTCAGCAGGCGTTCGGAATGCTGCACACCCTTGAAGATCTTGCCGTTATAGCAGCGCTCGCCTTCGAATACCGAGCTGGCATAGTGCAGGGCGTGGGTCAGGATGTGGACCTTGGCATCGCGCCATTCCACCAGTTTCCCGTCCATCCAGATCTTGCCGTCGCGGTCGTCATAGGCCCCAGCCATTTGGTCCATCCTTCACAAAATTGCGCCTGATAGGTCCGTAGTGGACATAAAATTGCGCCAAACCGGGTGTTTCGCTAACAGTCGTATCTTGGAAAGTCAACAAGCCTGACGTAAAACGTGATGAAACACGGAGGAAGGCCATGGCCGAACGCGGCGAGGCGCTGCTGTTCCTGACGGACGAGCAGCTGCGCAAGGGGATCGAGGCGATGTTCTTCGCCTATCGCGGCTTCACCGCCGATCCCGACCGGATACTGGAGGAATACGGATATGGCCGCGCGCATCACCGTGCGATCCACTTCATCCACCGCGCCCCCGGCACGACGGTCACGAACCTTCTGTCCACCCTTGGCGTGACGAAGCAAAGCCTGAACCGGGTGCTGCGGACGCTGATCGAGGATGGGCTGGTCGAAAGCCGCGTCGGACGGCAGGACAAGCGCGAACGCAACCTGAAGCTGACCGAAAAGGGCGATGCGCTGGAACGGGCGCTGTCGGATGCGCAGCGGGCACGGATGCGGGCGGCCTATCGCGCGGCGGGGCCGGTCGCGGTGCAAGGTTTCCGCCAAGTGCTTGAAGCGATGATGGACCCCGAGATGCGCAGACAGTATCAATCGCTCAAGGAGAGTGGTTCATGACCGATACGCAGACGCATCTTCTGGTGGTGGATGACGACGAACGCATCCGGGGGCTGTTGCAGAAGTTCCTCGTGCGGAATGGCTTCATGGTGTCCGTCGCGCATGATGCGGCCAAGGCCCGGCGTCTGCTCGCGGGGCTGGAATTCGACATGATCGTGCTGGACGTGATGATGCCGGGCGAGGATGGCGTCTCGCTGACCCGTTCCTTGCGCGAAAAGATGGCGACGCCGATCCTGCTTCTGACCGCGCGGGGCGAGACGCAATCGCGGATCGAGGGGCTGGAGGCGGGGGCCGACGACTATCTCGCGAAGCCCTTCGAGCCGAAGGAGCTG
This sequence comes from Falsirhodobacter xinxiangensis, assembly GCF_004959935.1. Lineage (GTDB taxonomy): Bacteria > Pseudomonadota > Alphaproteobacteria > Rhodobacterales > Rhodobacteraceae > Falsirhodobacter > Falsirhodobacter xinxiangensis. Next base: position 232,194 of record NZ_SMYN01000003.1, read on the forward strand.
CTGCTGCGGATCAACGCCATCCTGCGCCGCGTCCCCACCGTGCGCGAGGCGGCGGGGCCGAAGGTTCTGCATCTGGGCGAGGTGCGTTACGACATGGAACGGGGCGAATTGTGGCGTGGGACCGATCCGGTGCGCCTGACCTCGACCGAATCGGCGCTGATGCGGATCTTCGCCGCCCAGCCGAACGAAGCCGTCAGCCGTGAACGTCTTGTCGGCGATCTGGCGGGCGACGAGGGCGCCGAGACACAGGAACGCGCCGTGGACGTGCAGATCACCCGCCTGCGCCGCAAGATCGAGAACGATCCGAAACAGCCGCGCTATCTGCAAACCGTGCGTGGCGCGGGCTATATGCTGGCGCCCGACTAGTGCTGGTCTTCGCCCACCCCGATTTCGTACTGCACGAGACGCCCGAGGGCCATCCCGAACGCAGTGCGCGGATGGGCGCGGTGATGCGGGCGGTGGGCGATCTGCCGCTGCGCGAGGGACCTTTGGCCAGCGATGCCGATATCCTGCGCTGCCATCCGCAACGGTATCTGGACCGTATCCGCAATGCGCCGATGGGTCCGCTGGATGGCGATACGTGGATGTCGCCCGGAACGCTGGGTGCCGCCCTGCGCGCGGTGGGCGGCGTCATCGCGGCGGTGGACTGCGGCGAGCGCGCTTTCGTCGCCTGCCGTCCGCCGGGGCACCATGCGGAACGCGAAACGCCGATGGGATTCTGCATCTTCGGCAGCGCCGCAATCGGGGCCATGCACGCGCTGGAGACGATGACGCGGGTTGCTGTGCTGGATTTCGACGTCCACCACGGCAACGGCACACAGGATCTGCTGTGGGACGAGCCGCGCGCGATGTTCGTCTCCAGCCAGCAGATGCCTTTGTTCCCCGGCACCGGATCGGCGCGCGAAACAGGCGCGCATGGGCAGATCGTGAACCTGCCCTTGCCGCCCGGCAGCGATGGTGCGGCCATGCGCCGTGCGTGGATGCCCGCCTTGCAGCGCGTGCAGGATTTCGCGCCGGAGCTGATCCTGATCTCGGCGGGCTTCGACGCGCACAAGGATGATCCGCTGGCCAGCCTTGAATGGGAGCCGGAGGATTTCGCCTGGCTGACCCACCGCATCTGCGACGTGGCGGATGCTTGCGGCGCACGGGTGGTCTCTGCTTTGGAAGGCGGCTATGATCTGGCCGGACTGGAGGCGTCGCTTGCGGCGCATCTTCGTGTGTTGCAGGAGCGGGAATGACCGAGACGATTGCCGATATGACCTTCGAAGCCGCCATGACCGAGCTGGAGCGCGTGGTCGCGGCGCTGGAAAAGGGCGACGTCCCGCTGGAAGAATCGATCAAGCTGTATGAACGCGGCGCGGCGCTGAAATCGCATTGCGCAGCCAAGCTGAAGGCGGCCGAGGAAAAGGTCGAAATGATCCGCTCGCAGGAAGGCCGCGCCACCGGCACCACCCCGGCGGAGGGGCTGTGAGCTTTCCGCAGCGGCTGGCCGACGATGCCGCGCTGATCGACGCCCGCCTGACCGCCGCCTTGGCGGGTCATCCGGATGTGCCGGTGGTCCACGCGATGCGCTATGCTCTGCGCGGCGGCAAACGTTTGCGCGGGTTCCTTGCGCTGGAATCGGCGCGGCTGCACGGGCTGGACGCCATCGACCCGGCAGCCTCGGTCGAGGCGCTGCATGCCTACAGCCTCGTCCATGACGACATGCCCTGCATGGACGATGACGACCTGCGCCGGGGCCAGCCGACCGTCCATATCCAATGGGACGAGGCGACGGCGGTTCTGGCGGGCGACGCGCTTCAGACGCTGGCCTTTGAATTGCTGACCGAAGCCCCGAACGGGCTGGCGCTGGTGGCGGGCCTGGCGCGGGCCTCCGGCGCGCAGGGAATGGTGCTGGGACAGGCGCTGGACATCGCCGCCGAAACGGCCGAGGAGCCGCTGACGCTGGAGGAGATCACCCGGCTTCAGGCGGGCAAGACCGGGGCGCTGATCTCCTATTCCGCGCAGGTGGGGGCGATCATGGCGGGGGCGGACACGGCTCCGCTGCGCGCCTATGCCGATGCGCTGGGGTTGGCGTTCCAGATCGCCGACGACATTCTGGATGTGATCGGGGATTCCGCCAAGGCGGGCAAGCGGCTGAACAAGGACGCGGCGGCAGGCAAGGCGACCTTCGTTTCGCTTCTGGGACTGGACGGCGCGAAGCTGCGTGCGCGGGAACTGGTCGATATCGCAAGTGCCGCCCTTGACCCCTATGGCCATCAGGCCGAGATACTGCGCGAGGCTGCGCGTTTCGTGATCGCGCGCGAAAGCTGACAGAGGCAGGCTATGACCAACCCGAAGACCCCGACGCTGGACCGCGTGACGATTCCCGCCGACATGAAACGGCTGACCGACCGCGAACTGCACCAGCTTGCCGACGAGTTGCGCGCGGAAACCATTTCCGCCGTTTCGGTCACCGGGGGCCACCTGGGCGCGGGTCTGGGCGTGGTGGAACTGACCGTCGCGCTTCATGCCGTGTTCGACACGCCGAAGGACAAGATTGTCTGGGATGTCGGCCATCAATGCTATCCGCACAAGATCCTGACCGGGCGGCGCGACCGCATCCGCACCCTTCGGACAGAAGGGGGGCTGTCGGGATTCACCAAACGTTCCGAAAGCCCGTATGACCCGTTCGGCGCGGCCCATAGCAGCACGTCCATCAGCGCGGCGCTGGGCTTTGCCGCCGCCCGCGATCTGGGCGGACAGCCCGGCGATGCGATTGCCGTGATCGGTGACGGGTCCATGAGCGCGGGCATGGCGTTCGAGGCGATGAATAACGCCGGCCACTTGGGCAAGCGGCTGTTCGTGGTGCTGAACGACAACGAGATGTCGATCGCCCCGCCGGTCGGCGCGCTGTCGGCCTACCTGTCGCGCCTTTACGGCGATGCGCGGTTCCATGAATTGAAGACGGCGGCCAAGGGCGCGGTCGGCTTCCTGCCCGGACCGTTGCAAGAAGGCGCGCGGCGGGCGAAGGAGATGCTCAAGGGCATGGCCTTTGGCGGCACCTTGTTCGAGGAGTTGGGCTTCACCTATGTCGGCCCGGTGGATGGGCACGATCTGGACGCGCTGCTGCCGGTTCTGCGCACGCTGAAGGCGCGGGCGACGGGTCCGGTACTGATCCATGCGATCACCAAGAAGGGCAAGGGTTACGCCCCCGCCGAGCGTGCATCCGACAAGGGCCACGCCACCGCCAAGTTCGACGTGCTGACGGGCGAGCAGGCAAAGGCGAAATCCAACGCCCCCAGCTATACCAAGGTCTTCGCGCAGTCGCTGGTGGCCGAAGCGGAGCGGGACGACAAGATCGTCGCCGTCACCGCGGCGATGCCGGATGGCACCGGGCTGAACCTGTTCGCCGAACGCTTCAAGGACCGCTGTTTCGACGTGGGTATCGCCGAGCAGCACGCCGTGACCTTCGCGGCGGGGATGGCGGCGGGCGGGCTGAAGCCGTTCTGCGCGCTCTATTCGACCTTCCTGCAGCGCGGCTACGATCAGGTTGTGCATGACGTCGCGATCCAGCGGCTTCCGGTGCGCTTCGCCATCGACCGGGCGGGGTTGGTCGGCGCGGATGGCGCAACCCATGCGGGGTCGTTCGACATCGCCTTCCTTGCCAACCTGCCCGATTTCGTGGTCATGGCCGCGGCGGACGAGGCGGAACTGGTCCACATGGTCGCCACCGCCGCCGCGCATGACAGCGGGCCGATCGCCTTCCGCTTCCCGCGCGGCGAGGGTGTGGGCGTGGAGATGCCCGCCCGCGGCATCCCGCTGGAGATCGGCAAGGGCCGGGTGATCCGGACCGGCAGCCGCGTGGCGCTGCTGTCCTTCGGCACCCGTCTGGCCGAAGTCTCGAAAGCCGCCGAGGCGCTGGCCGCGCGCGGGATCAGCCCCACCGTGGCCGATGCCCGTTTCGCCAAGCCGCTGGACCGCGACCTGATCCTGAACCTTGCCCGGAACCACGAGGCGCTGATCACCATCGAGGAAGGCGCGGTTGGCGGTTTCGGCAGCCATGTCTCGCAGCTGCTGGCCGATGAGGGCGTGTTCGACCACGGCCTGAAATACCGCAGCATGGTTCTGCCCGACACCTTCATCGACCAAGCCTCGCCCGAGGCGATGTATCGCATCGCCGGAATGGACGCGGCGCAGATCGAGGCGAAGGTGCTGGCGACCTTGGGCGTCGCGGTGGTGTCCAAGCGCGCCTAGGCGGCGGGCGTCTGCACCGCCGCAAGGTCCGGCAGTTCCAGATTGGCGGAATGGTTGCGCGCCGAATCCTCGGCCATGTCCAGCACCAGTTGCAATTCGGCGCCGCGGTTGAAATCGGGATCGCAGGCATTCTCGCCCCTGATCGCGCCGATGAACCGCTGGTAGACCGAAGGCACCTCGTCCGTCGCGACCTCCAGCCAGCGGGCGATTTGCAGATCCGGCTCCAGACAGGCGTTCAGACGGCTGACGCGGCGTTCGAACAGCACCTCCAGCCCGCCCTTGTCGCCATAGAGCCGCAAGCGCAGATCGTTCAGGTGCCCGGAGGCAAAGCGCGTCGCGCTGACCGACCCGAGCGCGCCGTTGTGCAGCGCCAGATGCATCGTGAAGCTGTCATTGGCGTCCAGAACGTAATCGCCGATCCGCCCGCCCGGCGCCTTTTCGAACGTGCCCATGCGGCAGGACAGTTCTGCCGGGTCCGACCCCGCGATGAAGGTCGCGTAATCGAGGATATGGATGCCCACATCCCCCAGCACCCCCTTGGAGCCGTGCGCGGTGGACAGCCGCCACAGCCATTGGCTTTCGGTGGACCAGTTGCCCCAAGCGGGCTGGGTCAGCCAGCTTTGCATGTAAGACGCCTCGAAATGGCGCACATTGCCGATCGCACCGTCTGCCACCATCTGCGCGGCCTTCTGCACCGCAGGCACGTTGCGATAGGTCAGGTTGACCATGTTCACCACGCCCGCCGCCTGCGCCTTGGCTGCCATCTCGGCCGCGTGGGGGTAATTGGTCGCCAGTGGTTTTTCGCACAGCACATGCTTGCGCGCCGCCAGCAGCGGCATGGTCGTGATGTAATGCGCGCCGTCGGGCGTGACGTTGGTCACGGCGTCGAAGCCGTCCCAGTCCAGCGCCTCGCCCAAGGTCGCGAAGCCATGCGGGATGTTGTTGGCCGCGCAGAAGGCGGCCAGCCTTTCGGGGTTGGTGTCCACCCCCGCCACGACCTCCACCCCCGGAATCGCATTGAAGGCCGAGGCGTGGCTGCCCGCCATTCCGCCGGTGCCGAGGATCAGAAGCCGGATCATGTCAGCGATACCCTTCCTCGCCGGGTTTGTGCAGTTTCGGGCCGCGTTCCTCCAGCGGCTCGGGGGCGCTGTCCACGGGGACGTTGGGTGCATGGGTCGGCTGCGCGATCCGCGCGGCGGGGTTGTAGGCCCAGCGCACGGCGTTCTGCAGCACACGGTGCACGTTGCCGTCGTGATAGGTCGGATAGGTCTCGTGCCCCGGACGGAAGTAGAAGACGTTCCCCGCCCCGCGTTTATAGGTCACGCCCGACCGGAACACCTCGCCCCCTTGGAACCAGCTGATGAAGACCGTCTCCATCGGTTCGGGGATGCCGAAGGGCTCGCCATACATCTCCTCGTATTCCAGCTCGAAACTGTCGGGCAGGCCGGCCGCGATGGGGTGGTTGCGCGAGGTCAGCCAAAGGCGCTCGCGCTCTCCGGCCTCGCGCCAGGACAGGTTGCAGGGCGTGCCCATCAGCCGCTTGAACGGTTTCGAGAAATGCGCCGAATGCAGAAAGATCGCGCCCATGCCGGACCAGACGGCCTCGGCCACGCGTTCGACGATGCGGTCGTCCACATCGCCATGCGCCTTGTGGCCCCACCAGACCAGCACGTCGGTTTCCGCCAACCGCGCTTCGGTCAACCCGTGTTCGGGCTGGTCCATGGTGGCGGTGATCGCCTCGATCCCGTCGCCGCGAATGGCGTCGGCGATGCAGCTGTGCATCCCGTTCGGATAGATTTCGGCGACGATGTCGCTTTCCTTCTCGTGGACGTTCTCGCCCCAGATGGTTGCGCGGATCATCTGACCTCCTTCATTTGCCGTCCAATGACCTTTGGCCGCAGCTGAAATGTTTCAAGACATTCATGGATCAAGAAACCCTGATGGGGGCGGGTTCCCGCGCAGCACGTGATTCTTTCGCGGCGGGCAGGCATGCAGATGCGTCATTCCCGCCATGTGCAACACGTGCGGGGGCTTGGCGGAACGCGAATTGCCCGATAAGGCGTGAGCAAATCCCATATCACGGCCTACGAGGGAATCATGGCTGACATCACCTGCCCCTCCGGGGTCGAGAAACGTCCGGGCATCGTGCATCTGGCGCTGGCGCTGGGCGGCTTTGCCATCGGCACGGCGGAATTCGCGGCGATGAGCCTCGTGCCCTATTTCTCGCCCGACCTCGGCATCTCCGAAGCGGTGGCGAGCCATGTCATCTCGGCCTATGCGCTGGGCGTGGTGATCGGCGCGCCGGTGCTGGCGGTGATGGGCGCACGTCTGCCGCGCCGCACGCTGCTGATCGCGCTGATGCTGTTCTATGGCGTCGTGAACCTGCTGTCGGCTTTTGCCGCCAATTACGAACAGATGCTGGCGATGCGCTTCATGGCCGGTCTGCCGCATGGCGCCTATTTCGGCGTGGCCGCGCTGATGGCCGCCAGCGTGGTGCCGAGTCACCAGCGCAGTCAGGCGATGGCACGGGTGATGATCGGGCTGACGGTCGCGACGGTTCTTGGCGTGCCCTTTGCCAGCGTGCTGGGCCAGACGGTCGGCTGGCGCTTCGGCTTCGGCATGGTGGGCATCCTTGCGGCGGTGACCGCGCTGCTGATCTTCCTGCACGCCCCGCGCGAGGCTGTGCGCCGCACCGCCAGCCCGCTGTCCGAGCTTTCGGCGCTGGCCAACCGTCAGGTTCTGCTGACGCTGCTGACGGGTGCGATCGGGTTCGGCGGGTTCTTCGCCGTCTATACCTATGTCGCGTCGATCCTGATCCGCGTGACCGAGGCGGGCCAGGCGGCGGAACCCATCGTGCTGGGCGTGATCGGCGTCGGCATGACGCTTGGCACGCTGGCCGCGGGCTGGGCGACGGACCGGGCGCCGGCGCTGACGGGCTATGTCATCCTTGGCGGCTCGGTCGTTCTGATGCTGATCTATCCGTCCACGGTGCACAGCCTGTGGCTGATGGTGCCGGTGCTGTTCCTGATCGGGATGACGGGCAGCATGGGCACGGTGCTGCAATCGCGGCTGGCCGATGTGGCGGGGGACGCGCAGACCATGGCGGCGGCGATGAACCATTCGGCCTTCAACGCGGCGAACGCGCTTGGCCCGGCACTGGCCGCGGCCTCGATCAGCGCGGGTTACGGTCTGCCGTCGTCGGGATATGTCGGCGCGGCGCTGGGCGCGGCGGGGCTGGTCTGCTTCACCATCACGCTTTGGGACGCCAAGAGGTCGGCAAGACCCGCGCGGTAATCGGGGAATTTCAGCCGGACCAACCGCTTGATCCGGTCATTCCTGACCCGTTTCGATTCGGCATAGAAGCTTTGCTGCATCGGCGTCATCTCGGCCTCGGCAAAGGGAATGGCCGGGGGCGGGGGCAGGCCCAGCAGATGGGCCGCATGTTCCAGCACATCCTCGGGCGGGGCGGGATCGTCGTCGCAGAGGTTGTAGATGCCGGGGGCGGGTGCGGCGATCGACGCTTCCAGAACGCGGGCGATATCGTCGACATGGATGCGGCTGAAGACCTGCCCGGGTTTCACGATCCGGCGGGCGGTGCCGTTCGCGACCTTTTCGAACGGACCGCGACCGGGACCGTAGATGCCCGCGAGGCGGAAGATATGGACCGGCATCAGCGCCTGCCATTGCCGTTCCGCTGCCAGCCGCTGCTGGCCGCGCCTGGTCGTGGGGGCAGGGGGCGTATCCTCGTCCACCCAAGCGCCGCCGTGATCGCCATAGACACCGGTCGTGGACAGATACCCCGCCCATGACAGCGGTAGCGCGGCGATGTGCGCCGAATGGGTTGCCAGAAACGGATCGCCCGCATCGTCCGGCGCGGCAGAGGCCAGAAGATGCGTCACGCCCTCGGGGATCGGCGCGGGCCAGACCAGCGTCTCCACGTTCAGCTTGCGTGCAGGATCGCGCGTCGTGCCGATGATGCGCCAGCCTTGCAGCCGTTCGGCAAGGGCAGAGGCCGTGTATCCATGTCCAAGCGAGAGCAGCATCGTCATGCGCACGACCCTGCCGCGAACAGGGGATCAGCGCAAGAAAGGATCGGCCCCCGCCGCCTGCATCGCCAGCCGGTATTCCGCCGCCAGACGGTCCACCAGATCGGCCACCGCCGGGATGTCGTCGAAGCCTGCGACGCCCTGCCCGGCGGACCAGACATCGCGCCATGCCTTCGCCTCGTCCGCAAGGTTCATCGCGCCGTGGGTGCCGGCCTTGACCGTGGCGGCAAGAAAGTTCGCCGCCACCCCCGACACTTCGGGCGTATAGGCGATGTCGGCAGCCCGCGCCCCGGCGGTCATCGCCTTCTGCGGCTCGGATGCCAGCGATTCCCGCGTCGCCAGAAACCGTGTGCCCAGATAGGCTAGGTCCGCCCCCATCGCCCGCGCCGCCGCCACCTGCGCCCCGGTCGAGATCGCCCCCGCCACCAGAAGCGTGCCATCGAATACGCGCCGGATTTCCGGGATCAGCGCAAAGGGCGACAGCGTGCCGCCATGCCCGCCCGCCCCCGCGCAGACGGCGATGATGCCGTCCACACCGGCCTCGGCTGCCTTTTCGGCATGGCGGGCGTTGATGACGTCGTGGAACACCAGCCCGCCATAGGATTGCACCGCCGCCACGACCTCGACCACGGCCCCAAGCGAGGTGATGACGACGGGCACCCGGTGCTGCACGACCATCTCCAGATCGGCCTGAAGACGTGGGTTCGACCGATGCACGATCAGGTTCACGCCATAGGGCGCACGGCCCACGCGCGCGCGGATTTCTGTCAGCCAGTCGCCGAAACCTTCGGTCGTGCGACAATTCAGGGCGGGAAAGGTCCCAAGAACCCCGGCGCGGCAGGTTTCCACGACCAGATCCGGCCCCGAGGCAAGGAACATCGGCGCGGCGACGACGGGAATGCGCAGTCCGGTCAGGGCGGCGGGCAGGGGCATGAAAGTCCTCCGTTTGCCCCTGCGTGGCGCGGCTGGGTCAGCCTGTCAACGCGGACGTGGCGGCAGGCAGGGCAGGACCGCCGTTCAGCAGGAACGCCACCCAAGGCTCCACCGGGCCAAGCGCCTCTGCGGTGACGGGCAGTCCAGCGATCTTCGGCAGGACCGTCCCCGCCGAAGCCGTCCCGATCAGCCGCCCGGAAATGCGGTCCAGCGGCAGATAGCGTCCGTCTTCGGCCAGATTCTCCAGCGCGGCCCGCATCCGCACGGCGCGTTCGCGGTTCGACGCCGCTGTCTCCGCATCGCCCAACTCCTCGGCCACGGTCGCCAGATCCTCGCAGGACCGGATCAGAACGGCGTTCAGACCGGGATCGACGACGCAGAAGGGCGATCCGTTGTGCAGTTCCGCCGTCTCCCATCCCAAGGATCGGAAGCGTTCGATCAGCCAGACCGCCCGTGCCTGATCCGGGCCTGCGCCTTCGGGCAGGTATTGCGCGACGCCTTCGGTCGGGACTTGTGCGAAAGGCTCCGCCCAGTCGGTCGCATCCGAGCGCGCGGATTCCCACGGGTGCAGGATCGCGGCCAGCCCCTCGCCCTCGGGGTCGCGATGGGTGCCGAACCAGCCGTGCCAGCGGTCCACCGCCGCGACCAGCGCCGCCGCGCGCGGGTCGGGTGCGGCGCGATGAAGCCGCAGCAGCACCATCCCCGCCAGCGGCGGCACCGTCAGCCCCGATGTCGTGACCGGGCGGCCCGTGACCCACAGGCTGTCTGCCGGGAACGCCTCCGACGGTTGGTGATAGATCAGGTGCGGCACCATCCCGTCGGGCCACTGGTTTTCCAGCAGCGTCTCCATCTCGGTCCAGCCGCGGACGGGGTCGGTTTCGGCCAGCGCCAACGCGGCCAGCATGGATGCCATCGCGCCCTGCGGCATTCCGGTTCTGGCGAAATGGGTGCCTTTGTCGGCGGCGGAAAGATCGGTCATGGAAAACCCCCTCATGTTGCGGGAACAATCCACGCGCGGGCGTTGCGGTTCCCTGCGACGGAACTGGCGCGCCTTTGCGTTGATGCCCATATGGGATGCGTGACAAGCCTTGGGGCCACAATGAAGAAGAAGTTCTGGATCACCGCACTGGCCGCCGCCGTCCTGCTGGGCGGATGGTGGTTCTGGCAGGGCAGCAGCGGCGAGGCGGCGATCCGTCCGGCAACCTACAAGGTTGCGCGGGGGGATGTGACGGTGAACGTGCTGGCATCCGGGCAGGTCGAAAGCTCGAACCTCGTCAGCGTCGGTGCGCAGGTGTCGGGCACGGTCGAAACGCTGGCCGTGCGGCTGGGCGACAAGGTGGCCGAAGGCGATCTGATCGCGCAGATCGACAATCTGGACCAGAAGAACGACGTGCGCCGGGCCGAGGCGGAACTGGCCCAGATCGACGCCCAGATCGCCGCCAAGAATGCGAACGAACGCGCGGCCCAGCTTGCGTTCGAACGGCAGGTCCGCCTGCGCGCCCAAGGCAACAGCTATGAGGAGGCGCTGGAGACGGCGGAGGCGAACCTGGATGTGCTGAAGGCCGAGATCGAACAGTTGGCCGCGCAGAAGACCAGCGCCGAGATCGCCGTCGCCACGGCCCAGACCGCGCTGGACCGCACCAGCATCACCGCGCCCATCAACGGCACAGTTGTCGCCATCGTCACCCAGCAGGGCCAGACGGTGAACGCCAACCAATCCACCCCCACCATCGTGAAACTGGCCGATCTGGAGAACATGGTCGTCAAAGCCGAAATTTCCGAGGCCGACGTGGTGCGCGTGAAATCGGGGCAGGACGTGACGTTTTCCATCCTCGGTGATCCCGAACGGGTGTTCGAGGCAAGCGTGCGCGCGATCGAACCTGCGCCTGCGGGGATCAAGGATGCCGATACCATCTCGACCGAGGAGGCGATCTATTACAACGGGCTGTTCGATGTGGAAAACCCGGACGGGCAGCTTCGCATCGGCATGACGGCCGAAGTGACCATCGCGCTGGCCGCCGCAAGAGATGTGCTGATCGTGCCGTCGGCGGCGCTTGGGGCGCGGTCGGGGCAGGGCTATACCGTCAGCGTCTATGACCCCGCCACCCAGGCCGTCGCGCGTCGCGCGATCGTGGTGGGCATGAACAACAACGTCAGCGCCGAGGTGATATCCGGGCTGGAGGAGGGCGAGCAGATCCTCGCCTCCGGTGCCGCCGAGGGGCTGGCCAGCGCCGCGCGCAACCCGCGTGGCAGGCCGATGGGCTTCTGATGGAGCCGCTCATCTCCATCCGCGGCATCCGGCGCGAATTTGCCGCCGGGGACCAGACGATCACGGTTCTGAAGGACATCGACCTCGACATCCGTGCCGGGGAAATGGTCGCGATCATCGGCCAGTCGGGGTCGGGCAAATCGACGCTGATGAACATCCTCGGGTTTCTGGACCGGGCGTCGGCGGGCAGCTACCGTTTTGCCGGGCGCGAGATTTCGGAGCTTGGGCCGGATGATCTGGCGGAACTTCGCCGCGAACATTTCGGCTTCATCTTCCAGCGGTATCAGCTTCTGCCCGATCTGGACGCGGTGTCGAACGTCGAGGTTCCGGCGATCTACAAGGGCGTCGCGCGGGCAGAACGCCGGACGCGGGCCGAGGCGCTGCTGACCCGGCTGGGTCTGGGAGAGCGGTTGGACCACCGCCCCGGCGCGCTGTCGGGCGGGCAGCAGCAGCGGGTGTCGGTCGCGCGGGCGCTGATGAACGGTGGCGAGGTGATCCTTGCCGACGAGCCGACCGGGGCGCTGGACAGCGGCTCGGGCGCGGAACTGATGAAGTTGCTGCAGGAACTTCATGCCGAGGGGCACACCATCGTCATCGTCACGCACGATCCGGGCGTCGCCGCCATGGCCGAACGCATCGTGGAGATGCGCGACGGAGAGGTCGTGTCGGACACGCGCGCGTCGCAGGCCGCCCCGCCCCTGCGCCCCGACCGCCCGCAGAAGAAGGTGCTGGCCGCCGGGTTGGACCGTTTCCGCGAGGCGCTGGTCATGGCGGTGCGGTCGATGGCGGCGCATCGGATGCGCAGTTTCCTGACGATGCTGGGCATCATCATCGGCATCGCATCCGTCGTGTCGGTGGTGGCGCTGGGCACGGGCACGCAGGAACAGGTGCTGAAAAACATCTCGGGGATGGGGTCGAACACGATCGACATCCGCAACGGATCGGGCTTTGGCGACCGAAGCGCGAACCGCGTGCGGGCGCTGACGGCGGAAGATGCCGTCGCCCTGTCGCAGCAGCCCTATGCGTTCGGCGTCTCGCCCGAGGTGTCGGCCAGCGCGACCGTCCGGCGCGGAAATGTGGAGGTGTCGGCCTCGATCACCGGTGTCGGGGTGGATTACTTTCAGGCCAAGTCGTTCAAGACCATCGAAGGCGTCACCTTTTCGGACGACGGCATCCGCGATCACGCTCAGGAAGCGGTGATCGAGAAGGAAGGCGTCGAGGCACTGTTTCCCGATGGCACGGACCCGGTGGGGCAGGTGGTGATGATGGGCCGCGTGCCCGTCCGCATCGTCGGCGTGGTCGAGGCGTCGGGCGTCAGCTTCGGGCCGCGTTCGGCGCTGACGATGTTCATCCCCTTCACCACCGCGATGGCGCGGGTGTCGGGGCAGGATTACGTGAACACCATATCCGTCCGCGTGGCCGACGATTTCGAAATGGCGACGGCGGAGGCGCTGATCACCAAGCTGCTGACCACCCGCCACGGCAAGCAGGACTTTTTCCTGACCAACACCGACACCATCCGCGAGACGATCACGGCCACGACGCGCACGCTGACGCTGCTGATCTCGGGCATCGCCGTCATCTCGCTTCTGGTGGGGGGCGTGGGGGTGATGAACATCATGCTGGTCTCGGTCACCGAACGCACCAAGGAGATCGGGGTGCGGATCGCCGTGGGGGCGCGGCAGGGCGACATCATCACCCAGTTCCTGATCGAAGCGGTGCTGGTCTGCCTGATCGGCGGGGTGCTGGGCATTCTTCTGGCGCTGGGCATGGGGCAGGCGATCCGCGCCATTTCCGCCGATTTCGCGCTGGTCTACTCCTCGGCATCAATCGTTGCGGCGGTGGCATCCTCGACCATCATCGGCATCACCTTCGGCTTCCTGCCCGCTCGTGCCGCATCGCGGCTGGACCCGGTGGAGGCGCTGACACGGGAATAACTTGCCATCGGGCGGCGGTTCCAATACCTGACTGTTTGACTTGGGATGGCCCACCGTCCCGGCTTCCGAAGGGTTCGACCGATGCTGCGCCAGTTTTTCTCCTATTACCGCCCTTGGGTCGGTCTGTTCTGGCTGGATTTCGGCTGCGCGGTGGCGTCGGGTCTGCTGGAGCTGGCCTTCCCGCTGGCGATCAAGGGGTTCATCGACTACCTGCTGCCGCAGGGCGACTGGTCGCTGACGATCATGGCGGCGGTGGGGCTTCTGGCGATCTATGCGCTGAACACCGGGCTGATGGCGATCGTGACCTATTGGGGCCACAAACTGGGCATCAACATCGAGACGGAGATGCGCCGCAAGGCCTTTGCCCATCTGCAAAAGCTGTCCTTCCGCTATTTCGATCGGCAGCGCACGGGCAAGCTGGTCGCGCGCGTCACCCGCGATCTGGAGGAGATCGGAGAGGTCGCGCATCACGGCCCCGAAGACCTGTTCATCGCGATCATGACCTTTGTCGGGGCGTTCCTGCTGATGGCGTCGATCAACCTCGATCTGGCGCTGATGACGGCGGTGATCGTGCCGGCGACCATGGCCATCGTAATCTATTTCGGCGGGCGGATGACCAAGACGTGGCAGGCGATCTATGCCCGCGTCGCCTCCTTCAACGTCCGGCTGGAGGAGAACGTGGGCGGCATCCGCGTCGTTCAGGCCTTCGCCAACGAGGAGCACGAAAAGGCGCTGTTCGCCAAGGACAACGACAGCTATCGCGCGACGAAGCTGGCGGCCTACAAGGTCATGGCGCAGTCGGTTTCACTGAACTACATGGGCATGCGCGCGATTCAGGTGGTCGTGATGGTTGCGGGGGCGGGATACGTCTTGTCGGGCGATCTTTCGACCGGCGGGTTCGTGGCGTTCCTGCTGCTGGTCGGCGTGTTCTTCCGCCCGCTGGACAAGATCGCTTCGGTGATCGAGACCTATCCGCGCGGGATCGCGGGCTTCCGCCGCTATCTCGACCTGCTGGAGATCGAGCCGGAAATCGCGGATGCGCCCGATGCGACCCCCGCGCCGGATCTGAAAGGCGCGATCCGGTTCGAGGGGGTAGGCTTCGGCTATGACCAGGCCCGCCCGATCCTGCATGGCATCGACATCGACGTCCGTCCGGGCGAGACGCTGGCCTTCGTCGGCCCGTCCGGCGCGGGCAAGACGACGCTGCTGGCACTGGTGCCGCGATTCTATCAGCCGGACCAAGGCCAGATCACCATCGACGGCATCCCGCTGAACAAGATGACGGTGGAATCGCTGCGCCGCCAGATCGGCATCGTGTCGCAGGACGTGTTCCTGTTCGGCGGCACCCTGCGCGAGAACATCGCCTATGGCCGTCTGGAGGCAACCGAGGCCGAAATCAATGAGGCTGCGGCCCGCGCCCAGCTTGGGCCCATGATCGCCATGTTGCCCGAGGGGCTGGACACGGTGGTGGGCGAGCGTGGCGTGATGCTGTCGGGCGGCCAGAAACAGCGCGTGGCGATCGCGCGGGCGTTCCTGAAGAACCCGCCGATCCTGATTCTAGACGAGGCGACCTCGGCATTGGACACGGAAACCGAGCGCGAGATTCAGGCGGCGCTGGACGCGCTGGCGGTGGGGCGCACGACGCTGATCATCGCGCACCGTCTGGCGACGATCCGCCATGCCGACCGGATCGTGGTGATGGAGGAAGGGCGCGTGGCCGAGATCGGCACCCATTCGCAGCTTGAAGCCTCGGGCGGGCGGTATTCGCGGCTGAGCGCTGCCTAATCGCGGGACCAGTAGCCCGCGGCGACCATCTCGGTCTTCGCCAGCCCCTTGGCCTTCATCAACTCGCGGGCACGGGTGGCCTCGGATTTCTCGGCCGCGAACCAGAATCGGCGCGGGCCGGTCGGCGCTTCGGTCCGCAGCAGCGCCGACAGCAGATCATCCGTTCGCGCGAGCCTGACGCCCGGCGGATGTGCCAGATCCTGCATGTCACATTCGGCGACCTTCAGATAGGCGCAGCCCTGCGCCTCGCGCGGCAGGCCCGCCAGCATCCGGGCGATGGCGGGCAGGGCGGTCTCGTCCCCGAACAGCGCGACCCAACTGTCCTCGATCAGCCAGCCGCCGCCGGGGCCGATCAGCCCCACCGTCTTGCCGACCGCCGTCTTTGACCATTCGGTCGTGCGCGCGCCTTCGTGCAGGAACACGTCGAAATCCAGCCAGCCGTCGCCCAGCGCGCGGGTGGTGAAGGCGGGGCGGTGCAGCTCCGCCGCGCCCTCGGGCCAGCGGGCGCGGCCATTGGCATCAAGGCGCGGCCATTCCGGCGCGATCCCGTCCGGCGGGATCAGGACGCGGAAATGCAGCCCGTTCGCCTCGAACCGTTCCACGTCGCCCACGACGCGAATGCGGCGGTATCCGGGCGAGATCTGCGTGACGCTCTCGACCCGCACCAGCGACAGGTTCGGGGCCAGCGCGCCTTCGGTCACCTGTTCCCAGATGGCGGTGCCGCCCTCGTGGTCCAGCGCGTGGGCGACGCCTTCCTGCAAGGCGAACAGCATGGTCATGTCGGGTGCTTCGGCGATCACGCGCACGCCGCCATCGCCCCAAAGCAGGCGCAGCGTGCCGCCCCAGACGGTGGCGCGAAGGCCCCCTGCGATCTCCTCGCATTCGATTTCATAGAAGGCCAGATGGCGGCGCAGCGCACTGGCGGCAGCCTCGGCGGGAAGGGTGATGCGGGCGGCGATGGATTCGGTCAAACGGGCACCACAAGCGGAGTGTTGGCAATCGGGTCGGGGATGACCACGGCTTCCAGCCCGAAGGCGGTGGCGAGTGTCTGCGTGGTTATTACCTCGGACGGGGGGCCTTCGGCCAGCACCTTGCCGGCCGACATGACGATGACGTGATCCGAAAACCGTGCCGCCAGTCCCAGATCGTGCAGCACCGACACCACCGTGCGGCCTGAATCGCGGTTCAACCGGCCCAGAAGGCGCAGCAGATCGACCTGATGCGGCAGGTCCAGATAGGTCGTCGGCTCGTCCAGCAGCAGGATCGGCGTGTCCTGCGCCAGCGTCATCGCGATCCATGCCCGCTGGCGCTGTCCGCCCGACAGCGCGGCGATGGGGCGGTCCGCCAGCGCCTCCAGCCCGGTCGCGGAAAGGGCGGCATCGCGGGCGGCGGTGTCGGCGGGGGACCAGCGGCCCAGGATGCTGCGCCACGGTGCGCGGCCGCGCGCGATCAGATCGGCCACGGTGATTCCCTCGGGGGCCAGCGGCGATTGCGGCAGCAGGCCCAGCTTGCGCGCGACGTCGCGGGTGTGGGCGGCGTGGATGTCCTGCCCGTCCAGAAACACCTGCCCTTTTGTCGGGCGGATCAGCCGCGCCAGCGTCTTCAGCAGCGTCGATTTACCGCAGCCGTTCGGGCCGATGATCGCGGTCACCTTGCCGTCGGGGATGGTCAGGTCCAGCCCCTCGATCACGCGGCGCCCGTCATAGGCGACGTCGATGCCCTTCGCCTGAAGCCTCATAGCCTTCCCCTCTCCATTTCCCGCGACAGCATCCACAAAAGATACGGCGCGCCGAGGATGCCCGTCATCACGCCCAGCGGCAGTTGCACCCCGTCGATCAACCCGCGCGCCGCAAGATCGGCCAGCACGGTGACGATCGCACCCACCACCGCCGCGCCAAGCAGCATCGGCGCGCCGAAGCGCACCGCCAGCGGCCCGGCCAGCAGCGCAACGAACGGCACCGGCCCCGCCACAGCCACCGCGCTTGCCACCAGCGCCACGGCCAGCGCCGCGATCCCGGCACGGGCGCGGGTGACGTGCAGGCCAAGGCCGGTCGCCACCTCGTCCCCCAGTTCCAGAAGCCGCAACGCCCGCAGCGACAGCGCCGCAAGCGGCAGCAGAACGGCAAGGCACAGGCCGATCTGCATCGCATGCCCCCAATGCCGCGCGGCCAGTGATCCGGACAGCCAGCGTGCCGCCTCCACCGCCTCGGCCCCGGTCAGGCGGGTCATCATGAATTGCGTGATCGCCTGAAGCGTGAAGGACGCGCCGATGCCCACAAGGATCATCCGCAGCGGCACGATCCCGCTTTTCCACGACAGCGCCGTCACCGCCAGCGCCGCCAGAACCCCGCCCGAGGCCGCGCCCAGCGTGATCGACAGCGCCCCGCCGCCCAAGGCCACCACCAGCATCGCGCCCAGCCCCGCCCCCGAGGTGAAGCCCAGCACATCGGGCGAGGCGAGCGGGTTGCGCAGCAGCGATTGGAGCAGCGCCCCCGCCAGCCCAAGGGCTGCGCCTGCAAGCACCGCAACCGCGACGCGGGGGGCGCGGATCACGCCGATCAGCAGTTCCGCCGCGCCGTCCCATCGCAGGATCGCGGAAGGGGGCAGGTGCACCTCGCCAAAGGCGAGGCCGAGGAGTATGGCGGCCAGAAGCAGGCCGGACAGGCGGATCATGTGACCTCTCCGGGGCGCATCCGGCGCGCGATCAGGATGAAGATGACGCCGCCCAGCGCGGCCGCCGTGGTGCCGACGCGCAACTCTGCCGGGGGCATGACGACGCGACCGAACACATCGACCGCCAGCAGGATCGCAGGGCCAAGCGGGAGCGCCACCGCCAAGGTCGCCACGACCGACCGCGACGCGATCATCCGCGCCAGATGCGGCACCGCAAGGCCAAGGAAGGCGATCGGCCCCGCCACCACCACGGCCCCGCCGCACAGCAGCGTCACCGCCAGCAGCACCGAGGCGCGGACCAGTCCCGTGCGGGTGCCAAGGCTCCGCGCCGCCTCGTCGCCCAGCGCCAGCGCATCGAGGCCGGGGGCCGAGGCGAAGGCCAGAACCACCCCTGCGGCCACGGTTGCCGCCATGGGCAACAGCGGGCGCATCTGCGCCTCGGCCAGCGATCCGACGATCCAGAAGCGATAGACGTCCAGCGCCTCGGCCCGCATCAGGACCAGCGCCGAGATCAGCGAAATCAAGAGCGCGTTCAGCGCGATCCCCGCCAGCGCCAGCCGCGCCGGGGTCGCGCCGCCGCCCGATCCGGCCCGCGCGCCGCCGCCCAGAAGAAACACCGCCGCCGCCGCCAGCGCCGCCCCCGGAAAGGCCAGCCACGGCGCCGCCCCCGACAGCCCGAAGGCATAGACGCCAAGCACCACGGCGAAACCCGCGCCCGCGTTCACGCCAAGGATGCCCGGTTCCGCCAGCGGGTTGCGCGTGACCGCCTGCATCAGCACGCCTGCCAGTGCCAGCCCGACCCCGGCGATCAGCGCGGCGCAAAGGCGCGGCAGACGCAGATCGCGGATCACCAGATGGTTCGGATCGGAGGGATCGAAGGCGGTGATCGCCGCCCATATCTCGGCCGGCGGGACGGCGCGCGCACCGAGCGACAGGCTGAGGATGACCCCGGCGACCAGCAGGGCGATGACCAGAACGACCCTCATGGTGCCAGCCCCGCTTCGGCCGCCGAGGAGACGGGGGTTGCGGGATCGCCGTCCATAGCCGCCTCGATCTGCGGCACCAGACGGTCCAGCGTCCATGGCAGCGACAGCAGCGTTCCATGCGCCATCGCCCCCGCCAGCAGGTAATCGGCATAGACCTCGCGCCCTTCGCGATGCGCGGCCAGCGTCTTGCGCAGGGTCAGGTTTCGAAGCGGGGCCAGGTCGTCGCCGGCATTGATCCAGACCAGCAGGTCGGTGTCGAAGATCGACAGATCCTCGGACGAAAACTCGGTGAAGAAGCTGCTTCCGGTGGCAAGCGCGGCGGGCAGGGCGAAGCCCATGTCCTGCAGGATCTCCACCCGCCCGTCCCCCGCCGTGAAGGCCCCCGGCGATCCGGCCCAGAGATAGGCGGCGATGCCCGATGCGCCCTGCCAGTCCGGGTGATCTTCGCGGATCGCGGCGAAGCGTGCCTTGATCGCGGCGATCTGCGCCTCAGCCTCCGCTTCGCGGCCCAGCGCCCGCCCGATGGTGCGGGCATGGACCTGCCACGGCGAGGTGAAGTCGCCATACTGCGCCTCGGACGCGATGGTGGGGGCGATGCGCGACAGGACGGCATATTCCTCGGCGGTGATGCCGGACGACACGGCGATGATCACGTCGGGGTCCAGAACCGCGATGCGTTCCAGCGACACCTCGCCGCGCAGGACGATCGGATGCTGGCCTTGCAGCGCAGGTTCGGCCCATGGCCAGACGCCGTCCGGATTGTCGCCATACCAGTATCGCAGCCCCACCGGCACCACGCCCAGCGCAAGAATGTTGTCATGCCCGACATAGCCCAGCGAGACGACCCGTTCGGGCGCGGCGGGCAGCAGGGTTTCGCCATAGCGGTGGGTGAAGGCCTGGGGAAACGACTGCCCAAGGGCAGGCAGCGGCAACAGGGCCAGCGCAAGCAGGGATAGGCGCATGAACGCTCCGGGGCTCGGGTCGGTTCGCACTGGCATCTGGCTTGCGCGTCTTTGCCGCGTGTTTCTGCGGCCTTGGCACCCGAGTCAAGTTGTCTTGCTTCGCGCGGCACCCATATCCAACGGACCATGACCGAGCCGATCCGCGAAATCTCCGTAGCTTCCTGGAACATCCACAAAGGTGTCGGCAGTGACCGCCGCCGCGATCTTCATCGCACGGCGGCCGTCATCGCCGAGCTGAAGGCCGATGTGATCGCCTTGCAGGAGGCAGACCGCCGCTTCGGCGACCGCAAGGGCCTGCTGGACCTGACCGCGATGCGCCGCGATCTGGGCCTGCGCGAGGTGGAGGTGGCCGGGCGCGGCGTGTCCCACGGCTGGCACGGCAACGTGGTGCTGGTGCGCGAGGGAATCGAGATCGAGGAAGTCCACCAGATGGCCCTGCCGGGGTTCGAGCCGCGCGGGGCGCTGATGTCCGACATCGTGATCGACGGCGCGCCCCTGCGGGTGATCGGCGCGCATTTCGGGCTGCTGCCCCGGTCGCGCACAAGGCAGACGGCGGCGGTGCTGGAAAAGCTGGCGGCGCTGACGGATCGCCCGACGCTGCTGATGGGCGATCTGAACGAATGGCGGGTGGAGACGGGGCCGCTGGCGGGGTTCCTGCGCCATTTCCCTCCCGCCCCGGTGGTGCCCAGCTTTCCCGCCCGATACCCGATGCTGCCGCTGGACCGCGTGATGCTGAGCCGCGGAGAGATCGCGGCGATCGAGGCTCATGGATCGCCGCTGGCGCGCCGCGCGTCTGACCATCTGCCGATCAAGGCGCGGCTGCGGCTGCCGGTCGGTGTGCCGGGATGATCGCGGATGGCGTCGATCTGATCCTTTGGGCGCTGCTGGCGGCGGCACTGCTGCTTCTGGCGTCCTGGTGGACGTTCCGGTCCTATCGCCGCTGGGCGAAACGGGCGCGGGGGCCGGTGTCGCACGCGCTGCCGCTGGGCGCAGGCACGCTGCTGGACGAAGGGTTCACTTCGGATCGCAGCGGGCTTCTGGCGCTGCTGAAGAACCCGGACGCCTATGCCGCACGGGCGGAATCGGCAGCGATGGCGGGGCGCAGTCTGGACCTGATGTATTACATCTGGCGGCTGGACACGACCGGCTGGCTGCTGCTGGCCGAGGTGGTGAAGGCGGCGGATCGGGGCGTGCGCGTGCGGCTGCTGCTGGACGATGTGAACGTGCAGGGGTTCGACCGGACCTTCCTTGCGCTGAACCAACATCCCCGGATCGAGGTGCGGCTGTTCAACCCGACCCGCAGCCGCGGCCACGCCATCCGCCGCACGGTCGAGATGCTGTTGGGCATCGCCCGCTTCAACCGGCGCATGCACGGCAAGATGTGGATCGCGGACGGGCGGATCGCGGTGCTGGGCGGGCGCAACATCGGCGATACCTATTTCGGCGCGCTGGGCAGCGGGGTGCGCAATTCGCATGACATCGATGTCGCCGCCATCGGCCCGGTGGTGCAGGACGCCGAACGCAGCTTCGACGATTACTGGAACCTTGGCCTGTCGCTGCCGATCCTGACGCTGTGGCCGAAATTCACCGTCAGTTCAGCCGCCTTTCGCCGCCGGATCGCGCGGCACGTGACCCGGATCGAGGCGCGGGACTTCATCGGCCGCAAGCTGCCCGAGGGGGTGCTGTCGCGCCGGTTTCATTTCACCAATCAGATTGAATTGATCGCGGACCCGCCCGACAAGGCCTATGGTCGCCGTTCCGCCCCTTGGCTGGTGGACCGCCTGCCGGACATCCTTGGCGCAGCGGAGCGGGACCTTCGCCTCATCACCCCCTATTTCGTGCCGGGGAACGAGGGGATGGAAGTGCTGACCGATCTGGCCGGTAGGGGTGCCAGGGTCGAGATGCTGACCAACGCGCTGTGCACCACCGACATGCTGGTGGTCCATGGCGCTTATGGCCGATACCGCCTGCCATTGCTGAAGGCCGGGGTGCGGATGTTCGAATACGGCCCGATCCCGCGCCGCGACGGGCGCCGCGATCTGCTGCACACCAAGCTGTTCCTGATCGATGGGAAGCGGGCGCTGATCGGTTCGGTGAATTACGACCTGCGATCGGCCTATATGAATACCGAGCTGGGGCTGCTGTTCGAACAGCCTGAGGTGGTGGCCGAGCTGATGGCCGAGTTCGACGCTCATATCGCGCCCGAGGCCGCCTATGCGCTGGAATTGCATGAGGGGCGGCACCGGTTCCGCGTTCGCCGCGCGGGTCTGCCCGAGGTGATGGACCGCGACCCCGAGGCACCGCCGATCCTGCGGGCGGTCAGTTGGATCGCGGGGCATCTTCCGATCCAGAGCTACCTGTGAAAAAGGCCCCGGATTTACCGGGGCCTTTTCGCGATGGGGGTGGGGTCAATCGTTCAGGCGTGCCACGGCTTCGGCGGCGAAGGCCTGCACCAGCGCCTGATACACCTCGTCGCTGGACGGGGTCAGGACGGCAACGTCCACGCCTTCGGGGATGTAGGGCATCGCCTGCGCCAGCGTCACCGTCAGATCGAACGCCTGATAGTCTGTGTTGTTGTTGCTGTTCAGCACACTGACGCTGCCCGCCATGGACGAGGCGTCGATGCCGGTGGACACTTCGAACTGGTCCTGAAGCAACACTTCGGACACATCGACGCGCAGGGTCGCGGCGTCTTCGTCGTCGCTGATGAGGCCCACCGCAGCGGCAGTGATCGCATTGGTCAGATCGTCGTCCAGCGAGGCGTAACGCTTGGCGGCCTCGGGGTTGGAGATGGCGGACAGATCAACCTCGACCTCGATCGCGCGGACGGCTTCGACCGCATGGGCGGGAATGGCGACCGAAGCGGCCAGAAGGGCGGGGGCAAGCAGTTTGGCAAACATCTCGTGTTCTCCTGCGAAAAATTCTTTGAAGCTGGCGACTTCGCCGCCGTGAGTTATGGCGGAGGAACGCAGGATCGGCTCTTTCGGTTCCCTTTACATCAGCGGGCGGCGTTCTGGTTTTTCGCGTTCGGTCGTGCCCAGCCGCGCCATCGCATCCATGTTCATGATCCGCAGCCTGCCGTCGGACCAGTCGCACAATTCGCGCTCTCGCAGGCGCGACAGGGTCTTGTTGGTGTGGACCAGCGACAGGCCCAGCGCATCCGCCAAATCCTGCTGGCGGAAGGGCATCGATCCCGCGCCGTCCTGCACCAGCCCCACCGCCTCCAGCCGTTCGTGAATGCGCAAAAGCGCCCAGGCCAGCCGCTGGATTGCGTCGCGCTGGCCAAGGGTTGCGATCGTCTCGCCCAGGAAATGCTCCTCGGCGGCGGCGATCCATGTCAGATCATATGCGCGGGAGGGCTGGGCGCGGAACAGTTGCCACAGTTCGGCCCGGTCGAAGACGCACAGCACCATCGGCGTGGAGGCTTCGACCGAATGCTTCATCTCGCCCATCAGACCGGCTTGCAGCCCAAGGAAGTCGCCGGGGAAGACGAAGTTCAACACCTGCCGCCGCCCATTCTCCAGCGTCTTGTATCGAACGCCCTGCCCGGCCAGCACGGTATAAAGCTGGGGGCTGCTGGACCCTTCGGCCAGCACGGTCGTGCCGCGTTTGATCGTCAGCTCGCCCGCCTTGAAGCTTTGCTGAAACGCGACCTCTCCTTCGGTGAAGGGCGTGAAGACGTTAAAGCTTCGGAGCGGGCAATGGGTGCAGTTCACGCGCGTCATGTTTTGTTCCCGCCTATGTCGCAGTTAAATGCGCGGTCCTCGTCCCGGTTCCATAAGTCAGGCAAGAAGAAGGATGATCTCATGGACGGGCATGACGGGCGGACGATCTATGTGATCGTTCTGGGGCAGGTGGTGGTGGCGCAGGACATCGCGCAGGCCATCGCGGAACACGATCCGGGTGCGACGGTGATCACGACCCCCCGGCGCGAGGATGCCGTTGCGGCGCTGTATGGAATGGAGGGCCGACTGGCGGCGGTGTTCATCAACACGCCTCCGCGGCTTCTGGCGGATGATCGGCTGGGCACGGCCGCACGCGCCCGCGGCGGGCAGATCGTGCTGATCCATGACGAGGCGGAGGTGGAGGGCGAACGGGACGGCTATCTTGTGCTGCCGCGCCCCTTCACGACCGATCTGGTGGTCGCGACGCTGATGCGCGCCGCCGTTCCGCAAGGGCGATGACGGGAACGTTCGGCGCCCTCCGGGGTTGACCCTCCGAATCGAAACGGAGGATCTCATGACCCGGAAAGGACGCGCCGGTCGATCAGGCGACCAGAGTCTCGGTCGAGGAGAAGAACATCGCCTGGCTGACGGCCGAACGAACCTGGTCCTCGTGATAGGGCTTGGTGATCAGGAACGCGGGTTCGTGCCGCTTGCCGGTCAGCAGCCGTTCAGGGAAGGCGGTGATGAAGATCACGGGCAGGTCGTCGAACTGCTTGAGGATGTCGTTGACCGCGTCGATGCCGGACGAGTTGTCGGCAAGCTGGATGTCGGCAAGGATCAGGTCGGGCTTGTCGCGGGCGGCAAGGGCGACGGCTTCGGTTCGGGTGCGGGCGACGCCGGTGATCGTGTGACCCATTTCGGACACGATGGCCGAGATGTCCATGGCGATGATCGCCTCGTCCTCGATGATCATGACGCGGCCGCTGACGGCATCGGCCATCTCGCGCTGCGCGATCTCGATCAGTTCGGCAGCCTCGCTGCCCTCGATCTGCATGATTGCGCCGATCTCTTCATGGGTGAACCCTTCGATGGCGTGCAGCAGCAGCGCCTCGCGCGTGTTCGGCGTCAGGTGCGCCATATGGTCCTGCGCCTTTGCCGACAGCCGGGTGTCGGGTTCGCCCAAGGGGGCGCCGGCGCTGGCCCAGACAAGATGGAAGGCGTGGAACAGCGCCACCTTCTCGTTGTGGACGGAATCGAAGATGGACGCATCTTCAAGGATCGCTTCAAGGGTCGCAGCGGCGAAACGGTCGCCCGTTCCTTGGCTTCCGGTCAGGGCACGCGCGTATCGACGCAGGTAGGGAAGGTTCGCCCCGATCAGCAAGGCAAGGTCGGGCGTGTCGTCTGACGGCATTGATTGTCCCCTTCAAGCTCATTTTCTCGGGAACCAAACTCTTGGCATCGCGTTCGGTTCCCGACAAGGTGGCAATTTTGGATGTGGCGAGAATTGGATGAAATGACGAAAGAGCGCGACAAGCCCGCCATCTTCAATCAGATCGACCAGAATCTGAAGCGGGTTTACGATGAGGCGCTGGAGCAGGAATTGCCCGACCGCTTTACCCAACTGCTTGCCCAGCTTCGCGACAAGGCGCAGGGGGGGGACAGCAAATGAACGAGCAGACCGCCGGTCATCGCGACCCGCGCGACGAGCTGCCGGAGCATTTGCCCGCCCTTCGCGCCTTTGCCATCTCGCTGACGCGCAACGTATCCGTTGCCGACGATCTGGTGCAGGACACCATCGTCAAGGCGTGGACGAATTTCGACAAATTCACGGTCGGCACGAACCTGCGTGCGTGGCTGTTCACGATCCTGCGCAACACCTTCTATTCCGACAAGCGCAAGAACCGTCGCGAGGTCCCGGACCCCGAAGGCGCACATGCCGCCAGCCTGTTCGTGAAGCCCGACCATGACGGGCGGATGGCCTTCACCGAATTCAGTGCCGCCTTCGACAAGCTGACGCCCGAACATCGCGAGGTGCTGATCCTCGTGGGCGCGTCGGGCTTTTCCTATGAAGATGCGGCACAGATGATGGGCGTGGCCGTGGGCACGGTCAAAAGCCGCGCAAACCGTGCCCGTGCGCGGCTTGCAGAACTTCTGCATCTGGACAACGGCGAGCAGATGTTTTCCGGTGTGGACGGGGCCACCATGGCCGTCATGTCCAGATCCGGAATGAATGCTGCATGAATGAATTAAAGGCCCGCATCAACAGGATGACGGAAACGCTGGGCTTTCGCCTGGCGTTTTTGCTTGCGGTGGCGCTGTTGCCGCTGGGCATGGTGTCCGCCATCCAGTCCGCCGCCACCTTGAAGGAGGCGCGCGCGCGGTCCGAGGCCGCGCTGATGGGCGAGACGATGCGCGCGGCCGAAGCCGAATTGCGGCTGGTGCAGCGCGCGCGGGGGGCGGCCTCGACGCTGGCCAGCCTCGTCGTGCCGTTGATCGGGTATCCGCTGGACTGTTCGGCCACGATGCGGGCGATGGCACGCGACTCGCAGGTCTATACCTTCGTTGGCTTCGTGCCGGTCAGCGGTGTGATGACCTGTTCCTCGACCGGAGAGACGCATGATCTTCACGGCAGCGAACGGCTGCAACGGCTGATCGAAAACCCAAGGCCGATGATCCTGCTGAGCGATGAGGGCTCGATCTCGGGTCAGGCGGTGGTGAACGTGTCGAACCCGGTCTATGTCGGCGGGGATCTTGCAGGTTTCGTCACCATATCGCTGCCGCATTCGGCGCTGACGGCGGAACCGCAGACGACATCCTCCAGCGCGACGCCGCCGGCGCTCATCACCTACAATGCCGAAGGCGATATCCTCACCTCCAGCGTCGGGCTGGACGGCAGCGAGGACGTGCTGCCCGCGAACCGCTCGCTGAAGGCGTTGATGAGCGAGCAGGACCTGGCCTTCACGGCACAGTCGAATGGCGGTCGTGTGCGCGTCTACTCCGTGATCCCGATCATCCCGGACCTGCTCTATGCCTTGGGAAGCTGGGCGGTCGATGACGACAGTGTGTGGTATATGCGCGTGCTGCCGTCGCTGATGCTGCCTGCGGCCATGTGGGGGGCGTGCCTTCTGGTGGCGTTCCTGGCGGTCGAACGGCTGGTCACGACGCATGTGCGCTCGCTTCGATCCGCCATGACCGGCTTCGCGGGCGGCAAGCGCGAGGTGGTGCGGATGGACATGAACACCGCCCCGATCGAAATCCGCGAGCTTTCGGACACGTTCCAGCAGATGACCGACACCATCCTGCATGACGAGGCGGAGATGGAGGACATGATCCACCAGAAGGAGGTTCTGCTGCGCGAGGTGCATCACCGCGTGAAGAACAACCTTCAGCTTATCGCGTCGATCATGAACATGCAGATGCGCCAGGCCCGCAGCGCCGAAGCGAAGGTGCTGATGAAGGGTCTTCAGGAACGGGTGATGAGCCTTGCGACCATCCACCGCGGCCTTTACCAGACCACCGGCCTGACCGACATCCGCGCGGACGAGCTGCTGACCGACATCACGCGGCAAGTGGTGCGGCTGGCCACCGGGCCGGGGCGGCGGATCGAGGTGCGGCAGGACTTCGGCGATCTGCGGCTGACCCCCGATCAGGCGGTGCCACTGGCGCTGCTGCTGACCGAGGCGCTGGCCAATTCGATGAAATATGCGGGTGCGCGCGACGGGGCGCCCCGGCTTTCGGTGTCGCTGCACCGCACCGGCTCCGCGACCGCAATGCTGGAGGTCGCCAATTCCACGGGCGAGCGACCGGCGGCGGCTTCGGGCATCGATGTCGGGACCGGGCTGGGTGCGCAGCTTCTGTCGGCCTTTGCACAGCAGCTTGGCGGCAAGCTTCATACCGAGGAGACGGCGGACAGCTATGTCCTGCGGGTCGAGTTCGAGGTGCGGCCCCTGACCGAGGGCGAGGCTCGTATCTCGGGTGGCGCGCAGGAGGGTTAGGCTTCCGAAGGCGGCAGCCGGGCCGCGCGCTGGCCGTTGTGCAGTTGCAGCACCCAAAGCAGGATCGGGATTGCGACGATCCCGCCCACTGGCCCCCAAAGCCACATCCCGAAGACCAGCGCCAGAAAGACCAGAAGCGGGTTCACCTCGGTATGCTTGCCGATCAGGGCGGGGGTGACGAACTGCCCCTCGATCGCATTGACGACCAGATAGGCGGCAGCGGGCAGCAGGGAATAGCCCCCGTCGAAAGCCGCGACGCCGCCGAAGATCAGCGCCACCGTCAGGATCGCCGGGCCGATATAGAGCAGATAGTTCAGCAGGAACACCACCAGCCCCCAAAGCGGTGCGCCGGGCATCCCCAGAAGCTGGAGGACGACGGTGACGATCAATGCCTCGGCCATGTTGATGATGGTGATGGTCAGGAAATACCGCGCGACCAGCCGCTCCGCCCCGCGGAGGCGGTTCGCCGTCTGCGCGCGCTGGCTGGGGGCCGAAAGGCGACGGGCGGCCCAGTCATAGATCTCCACCCGCGTCAGCAGAAAGAAGAACAGCGCGCCGACGAAGATCAGCATCTGCGCCGCGACCGAAGGCGCATAGAGCAGCGCGTCCGAGATGGACGGCATCGCCATGTCCAGCCCGTCGCCCGCGCCGGTTTGCGCTTCGGCAGGACTGCTGAGCGATTGGCCGAGCCCGTTGGTCAATTGCGAAAAACCCGACAGCAGGCGGCGGAAGATTTCGACCGCATCCTGCATGTCGGACCAGATCTTCGGCGCCGCCTCGACCAGCCGCGCCACCATCGGCTGAAGCGCGGCGGCGATGATGCCGACCAGCAGCAGCGTGACGAACAGGCAGGTCAGCGCGCCCACGACGGGCCGCATTCCCCAGCGTTCCACAAGGTCGGACAAGGGCGACAGCACGACCCCGGCGACCAGAGCCAGCACCAGCGGCGCGAGGATACCCTCTGCAATCCGCAAGGCCGCGAACAGGGCGAAGACGCCAAGGAAGATCAGCGAATAGCGCCACAGCCGGTCCACACGTTCCATTCGCGATCTCCTTCTTCGGGCAGGGAACGCGGGGGGAAAGCGAAGGTTCCTGCGCGGAACAGGCGGGGGCGGGGCGGCGTTGGTCTCCGCAACCCGATGAAAAGGAGATCAGACATGAACTGGGACCAAATCGCCGGCAAGTGGAAGGAACTGAAGGGTCAGGCGCGCCAGAAATGGGGCGACATCACCGATGACGACTTCGACCGTGCCGCTGGCAAACGGGACGAGATCGTGGGCCTCGTGCAGCAGCGCTATGGCCGCACGAAAGAAGAAGCGGAACGCGAGGTCGACGACTTCTTCGGGCGCATCTGATCTGCGCTGCCACCAACGAAAAAGGCCCGCCTTCCGGCGGGCCTTTTTATATCACCGGCGGGTCTTGCTGCGCCACTTCTCGCGCACTTCGTCCAGACGGTCCGAAACGGTGTCGGCAGCGTCGTCGGCAGAGGAGCGACGGCGATGCAGAACGGCAGCGCCCAGCGCGGTTCCAAGCGCCAGCGCCACGGCGGCCGAGACCATCGGGTGATCCTCGACCAGACGTTTCGCCTCGCGCCCGCCCTTGCCCAGTGCTTCTTCGGCGCGCAGCCGTGCGGCATAGGCATCCTCGCGCGCCTGAACGATGCGTTCGCGCGCATTGTGCGACAGGTGGTCCAGCCCATCGGCGAAGCGTTCGCGCAGATCTTCGGCCAGATCCGACAGCAGCGCGGCGCGTTCGGCCATGTAATCGCGCGCCTCGTCGGCGCGGTCCGAAAGCCCCTCGGCCACGTCGTCGCGATAAGCGCGCGCATCGTCTTCCAGCTTGCGCAGGCGCGAGGAGGCGCGGGCGCGCAGGCGGTCGATGGCTTCGGCCCAGTCGGTGTCGGCGATCAGGTCCGCCTCATCCTCGACGGCATGGCGGGCGCGGCGGGCGGTGCGGCGCACGCCTGCGCGCAGATCGTCCTCGTCATCCTCGATGCGGTTGCGGCTGCTGCCCAGCGCCAACCATGCAAGGCCCAGACCGACGACGCCAACGGCCAGCGGGTTGCGGCGCACGATATGTTCCGCCGTCTCGCGATACCCGCCATGAGAGCGGAAATAGGCGGACGCCTCGCGTGCCAGAAGATCCACCGTCGAACGGTTGAACAGCGATTCCAGCGTCGAGCCGAGGCGCGCGCGGTCGCGGTCGAGGCCTTCTTCGATCGAGCGATAGTCACGTTTGCGAGTCATGTCTCATCATCTCCTTCAACGTTTCGGCGTCACGGCGCATCCGCGCCGCCGCCCTCAAAGGCACGAGGCGCGAGGGCCTCAGCGCCGAAATTGCAACCTTGGCCAGCACCGCCGCCACGATCAGCAGGACCGCGGCAACCAGCACCGGCGCCCAGGGGGCCGATACGCCCGCAAGGATCGCCGCCAGAACCAAAGCCTCGGCCAGAAGGTTCAGCGCGACCAAGGCCAGCACCAGCGCGACGACCAGCAGCACCGCGCCCATCGCCATGGCGCGCAGATTCTGGCGAATCTCGGCCCGGGCCAGTTCGACCTCGCCGCGCACAAGGCGCGAAAGCGTGAGGACCAGATCGCCGATCTCGGTCTGCCGGTCCTGCGGGGTCATCATCTGCGGCCTGCGCGCAGCACCATTCTGGTCAGGATGGCCCCCGCCATCGCGGCCCCGGCCAGCGCCGCCGTCGGATGACGGCGCACCAGATCACGCAGGTCAGTGCGGATATCGCCGTCCGGCGTCTGATCTAGCGTCTTGGTTGCGGCATCGCGCACGCGCCGCGCCTTGCTGGTCGCCTCGGCGATTACGTCTTCGACAGCCTCGGCGGCGTTCTTGCGGGTCGAGTTCACCTTGTTCATGCCCTGCCTTTCAAATCCTGCGGGATGTGCCGCGGGGGCCTGCGACCAGCCAGATCAGGAAGCCCAGGATCGGCAGGATGATGACCAGCAGCGCCCAGAGCAGTTTCTTCCCGCTTGTCGCGCTGGAGTTGTAGATCGAGATCAGCGCCCAAAGGTCCAGCGCCAGAATGACAAGGCCGCCAAGGCCCCGCAGTTCGAACATGTTCGCTTCGATCATCGCGTCCCCGCTTTCATCATGACCACCCATGGGTCATGCATGGCGGTGAAACGTCACACTTTCCCCTGCGGTTCCCTTGCGGGGTGGGAACAATCGACGGAATGCAACGGTTTGTGATGACAGCGCGGGATTACGCGCGATGGCAGCAAACAGGAGGCCCCATGCTTGGTTGGGCGCTCACGTTCCTTGTTGCGGCGCTTTTCGCGGCGCCGCTTGGTTTTGGTGGAATCGTCGGAATTCAGGCGACGATCGCGCAGGTCATGTTCTTCGTCTTTCTGGCGCTGGCCGCCGGGACGATGCTTCGGCGGTTGGCACGGGGCAAGCCGCCGTTCTGAGGTCAGGCGCGGGTCCAGACGACCTTCAACTCCTCGCGGAAGGCGAAGCGTTCCAGGTGGCTGGCGACGACGTTTTCAAGCCGCTCGATATCGTCGCCCGTGACACGCAGGATAAGCGCATCATCGGCTGCTTCCAGCTCCGCGATTCCCATCTCGAAGGTGATGCGACCTGCCTCCGGCGTGAATTCGACCGGGATCTTGTGGCCGAAATGCTTGCAAAGCTGCTGAAGATAGGCCGACGGCTTCGTCGTCGGAACGGATGCGGTGGAAATGGTCATCTTCTCTGGAACTCCAGCGGCAAGGTGAAGCTGTAGGTGGCTTTCGTCAGGGCATCCGGCGCGGCGGGGAAACGCCCTGCGCTTTGGACCGTCCGGATCGCCAACTGGTCCAGCGTCGGGTTGCCCGAGCTGCGCTGGACGGATGCGCCGGCAAGTTCGCCATTGCGGGTAACGGTGATCCTGACGCTGACAGCGCCGACTTCGCGCGATGCACGTTTGCGCCGTTCGACCCTGTTGCGGATGGCGCCGCCCCATTGCTGTTCCAGGTTCTGAAGCTGCCCTGCGGACACCGCGTTCTGTGCCGTGCCCTGCGCCTGCGAGGGAGCGGCCTGTTGGCGTTGCTGCGGCGGGGGGGCTGCGGCCTCGCGGCGTGGTTCGCGGCGCGGTTCCTCGCGTTCGACCACGCGTTCGACCACGCGTTCGGGCCGCTCGCGCGGTTTGACCTTCGGCGGCGGCGGGGGCGGGGCATCGGGAAGGGCGATCTCGTCCGGCTCGGGTTCGAGAAGCTCGGCGACGTCCTCGGGTTCGGGCAGGGGTTCTTCCTCGGCCACGGGTTCGGGCGGGGTCGGATCTTCCTCGATCAACTCGGGTGCTTCGGACGCATCGACCTGCGGCACGTCGGGCGCAGGGGCGGACATCGCCAGCGCGGGCGGTGCGGGGGCGGACGCTTCCAGATCCAGCAGGATCGCGTCTTCGGCGGCGTCCTTCAGCCCTTCGCGGTTTTCCAGTTGCAGCGCGATCGCGGTGGTCGCCGCCAGCATCGCGGCAACGGAAATGGCAGCCCCCGCCCAGCCCATCCATTCGCGGCGGCGCGCGTCGGGGCCGAGCCAGGCATGCCAGTCGCAGGTGGTCAGGCGGCGCTTCATGGCGCGGCCTGCGTGCCGGCGGGCGCAGCCTCCAATCCGACCAGCGCGACCTTCAGGTATCCCGCATCGCGAAGCTGGTTCATCACCCCCATCAGATCGCCATAGGCAACCGTCTGGTCGGCGCGCAGGAAGATGCGCTGTTCCTTGTCGCCGCCCGTGCGCGCGTCCAGCACCGCCGCCAGACCACCCGCCGCCACCGGCTGATCGCCCAACGTCACGGTCAGGTCCGATTGCACCGACAGATAGACGGGCTCTTGCGGGCGTTCCTGCGGCGCTGCGTTGGAACTGGGCAGGTCCACGGGCGTGTCCACCGTGGACATGGGCGCTGCCACCATGAAGATGATCAGCAGGACCAGCATCACGTCGATGAAGGGCGTGACGTTGATCTCGTGGCTTTCTTCCAGATCGTCGCCGGTATCTCTGACGCTACCTGCCATGGTTCACTCCGCAGCGAGGGAAAGGCGGCCGGACTTGCCGAAGTCCAGATCGCGGCTGACAAGGCGTTCCACACCGGCGGCGGCATCGGCCAGACCGGCGCGGTAATCGGTGATCTGGCGCGCGAAGGCGTTGTAGATGACCACCGCGGGAATGGCGGCGACAAGGCCGATGGCCGTGGCCAGCAGCGCCTCGGCGATGCCGGGGGCGACGACGGCAAGGTTGGTCGTGCCGCTTTCGGCGATGCCGATGAACGAGTTCATGATGCCCCAGACGGTGCCGAACAGCCCGACGAAGGGCGCGACCGACCCGATGGAGGCCAGAACCCCGGTGCCCTTGCGCAGACGGCGGCCCGCCTGCGCCTCGATCCGGTCGAGGATCGAGCGCACGCGTTCCTTGGCGCCCGCGTTTCCGGCTTCTTTCAGCGCGGGTTCCGAGCGGTGCATCTCGTCCAGCGCGGCAAGGACCATGAAGCTGGCGGGATCGCGGCGACCCTGCACCGAACCGGCGGTCGAGGACAGCGTCTGCCCTTCGCGGATCGCGCGGGTGGCGCGGCGCAGGCGGGATTTGGCGACCATCATCTCGACCGTCTTGAACACCAGCACGGTCCAGGTGACGAAGCAGGCGACCAGCAGCGCGATCATCACCGCCTTCACGACCCAGTGGGCTTGTTCATACATGCCCATCGGCGACAGATCGTGGGTGGGCAGGATCGGCGCGTCGGCTTGCGGGGCGGGTGCGGCCGCGGTTGGCGCGGCGGCGGTGGGGTCGGTTGCGGTGGGCGCAACTTCGGTCGTCGGCAGGGCAGGCGCGTCGGCGGCAGGCGCGATCGGGGCCGGGCCGGCGGCGGGGGCCGTGTTTTCGGCCGGGGCTTCGGTCGGAACCGTTGGGGCGGTTTCCTGCGCGAATGCCGGGGTCAGGCAAAGCGCCAGGACAATGGGGGCGATCCGCCGAAGCGTCTTGGTCATGTTCATGTTGCCCACCTTTCCGCACGAATGGAACAATTACCGGTTTCACGCGTCAGGACTGGGGCATGCTTTCGCGCCGGCCCGAGCGGTCGGGTCCACGCCTTAGGATTATTGAGTTAAACAGTCAAGAATAAATGCCCTACTGAACCTGTAAACCTTTGTCCTTGCCCGAATGTCTGCCGAAGGAGAACCGATGAGCCCCCTGCTGACCTCGCTGTCCGGCGATCCCGAAATCGAAGCGCTGCTGTCGGACGAGGCGATGATCGCGCATATGGTCCAATTCGAACGGGCGCTTGCGATGGCCGAGGGTGAACTTGGCATGATCCCGGAGGATCACGCGCGCCGTATCCATCAGGAACTGAAGGATTTCGCGCCGGACATGGCAAGGCTTGCGGCGGGGATGGAGCGTGATGGGGTCGTGGTGCCGGAACTCGTCCGCCAGATGCGCGCGGTGCTGGGCGAGGCGGGCGGATCGCTTCACCGGGGAACCACCTCGCAGGATGTGATCGATTCGGCGATGGCCATGCAGGTCGGCGCGATCCTGCCGGTGTTCTCCGCGCGTATCGACGGGCTGCTGAACGGCTTCGACGCCTTGGCCGCGCGGCACGAAGGGCAGAACCTTCTTGCCCATACGCGGATGCAGCGGGCGCTTCCGATTCCCGTCGCGGCCAAGGTCAAGACCTGGCGCGCGCCCCTGCGCCGGGCCGGGGCGATGCTGTCGGAGGCGGGGCGAGAGTTGACGATGGTGCAACTGGGCGGCCCGGTCGGGGATGGCGGCAGCTTCAAGGGCAACGACCGGCTTCTGGCCGAACAACTCGGGCCGCGCCTTGGCCTTGGGGTGGCGCCCCCCTGGCATTCGGAGCGCGACCGGGTCGCCGGATTCGCGGCGGAGCTGGCGAAGGTGTCGGGCGTGCTCGGCAAGTTCGGCACCGATGTCTCGCTCATGGCGCAGGGCGAGCACGGGCAGGTGCGGGTGGAGGAGGCGGGCGCATCCTCGGCCATCGCCGACAAGGCCAACCCGGTCGCGGCTGAGGTGCTGGTCGCGCTGGCCCGCTATAACGCCGGATCGCTGGGCACGCTGCATCAGGCGCTGGTGCACGAGAATGAAAGCTCTGGCGCGGCATTGACGCTGGAATGGCTGGTGCTGCCGCAGATGATCCAAACCACCGGTGCAAGCCTGCGGCTGGCGCAGCGGCTTCTGGACCGCATCTCGTTCTGAACCTTCCGTGACGCGCTCCGATCGGCTACGAACGGGCGCAAAGGCACGAGGGGGCGAATGGCGCTTTATCTGGGCATCGACGGCGGCGGTTCGGGCTGCCGCGCCATCCTGTCGGACGGGGTGCGGATTCTGGGGTGCGGCACCGGCGGGCCTGCGAATATCGCCAGCGATCCGGCTGGTGCGGTTTCCGCCATCCTGCACGCGATGGTCGAGGCGGGGGTGACTGGCGCGCCTGCAACCGTGATGGGTCTTGCCGGGGCGAATGTGCCGGGCGCGGCGGACCGGCTTCTGGCGGCGCTGCCCTTTCCTTGCCGCATCGTGTCGGATGCGATCACCGCCGCGCGTGGGGCGCTTGGCGCGGCGGACGGGGTCGTGGCCGCCATCGGCACCGGGTCGGTCTTTGCCGTGCAGCGGAATGGCGTCTTGCGCCAGTCGGGGGGCTGGGGCTTCGGACTTGGCGACGAGGCCGGGGGTGCGTGGCTGGGCCGCCGCCTGCTGCAACGTGCGCTGGCCGCGTCCGAAGGCTGGGCCGATACGACGCCGCTTTTGCGCGAGGTCACGGCGGCCCATGACGGACCGGGCGGCATCGTTCGTTTTGGTGTGACGGCCCGTGCGCCCGATTACGCCGCGCTGGCCCCGCGCATCGTCGGCAGCAACGATCACGCCGCACTGGCCATTCTGGCCGAGGCAGAGGCCGAGATCGCCGCCGCCATCGACCATCTGCGGCAGGGTGAGGATATGCCCGTGGTGTTCCTTGGCGGCCTCGGGCCACATTTCGCCGCGCGGATGGCGGGCCGCTGGGATGTGCGCGCGCCCTTGGGCAGTTCGCTGGACGGTGCGCTTGCCTTGGCGCAGGAGGCGGCATGATCCTTGCCGCCGAACGGGTCTTTGACGGAACGGACCTGCACCACGATACCGAGGTCGAGACCGAGGGAGGCCGCATCGTCGCGCTTCGCCCGGCACGTGGCGAGGTGATGCCCGGCACGCTTGCACCGGGGCTGATAGATTTGCAGGTGAATGGCGGCGGCGGCGTCATGGTCGGGCCGGAGACGCTCGACACGATCTGCGAGGCGCATGGGCGCATGGGATCGACCGGCATCCTGCCGACGCTGATCACCGATACGTTCGATGCCACGCGGGCGGTGGTCGAGGTGGGTCTGGACTGCACGCATCCCGGTTTCATGGGCCTGCATCTGGAAGGGCCGCATCTGGACCCCCGCCGCAAGGGCGCGCATGACGCCGCCCTGATCCGCCCGATGGAGGATCGCGACCTTGCGCTTTTGCTGCGCGCCGCGCGGGGGCTGCCCGCGCTGATGGTGACGCTTGCGCCCGAGGCGGCGACGGCGGCGCAGATCGGGGCGCTTGCGGCGGCGGGGGCGGTGGTCAGCCTCGGGCATACCGATTGCACGGCGCCCGAGGCGCAGGCGGCCATCGCGGCGGGCGCGTCCTGCACGACGCATCTGTTCAACGCCATGGCGGGGGTGACGGCCCGTGCGCCGGGGCTGGCTGGCGCGTCCTTCGACATCGCGGCGGGGATCATCGCGGACGGCATCCATGTGGACCCGCTGCTGCTGCGTCTGGCGATGACGAACCCGCGCCTGTTCCTCGTGACCGACTGCATGGCCGTTGCGGGGACGGACCTTGCGGAATTTACGCTGGGCGGTCGTCGCATCCTGCGCCGGGACGGTCGGCTGACGCTGGAGGATGGAACGCTCGCCGGGGCCGATCTGACGCTGCCGCAGGCCATCGCGCGGATGGGCGGCGATGCCCGCGCGCTTGCCATGGCGACCAGTATCCCGGCGGGGCTGATGCGGTCGGACCGGGGGCGGATCGCGCCGGGGTTGCCTGCCGATCTGGTGCTGCTGGAGGGCGGTGCGGCAAAACGCGTCTGGCGGGCAGGCGTGCCTTTGTGAAATTCCCGTGGCGCTTTGGCCATTCGCGGCTAGATTGACCTCCTGCACCTGGGGAGGGCGCGCTTCATGGTCAAACGTCTGATTATCGCGGTCATCCTGCTTGCGTTGGTCGTGGGCGGGATCGTCGGCTTCAATGCGTTCCGCGCGAAGGCAATCTCGGATTACTTCGCCAACATGACGCCGCCCCCCGTTCCCGTCGCCGTCGAGGAGGCAAGGGCAGGCGAATGGCGCGGCGGGATCGGGGCCATCGGCACGTCGGTCTCGCTTCAGGGCGTGGATCTGGCGGTGCAGGCCGCGGGCATCGTCCGCGAGGTCGATTTCGTCGGGAACGACGAGGTGACGAAAGGCGCGCTGCTGATCCAGATCGACGAACGGATCGAGCTGGCCGATCTTGCCGCCGCCGAGGCCGAGCTGCAACTGGCCGAGGCCGAACTGAACCGCATCCGCACCCTGCGCGAACGCGGCGTCGGCGCGGTGAACACGTTGGAGACGCAGCAGGCCGCCGCGGCCAGCGCCCGCGCGCAGGTGGCGCGTCTGACGGCGGTGCTGGAACAGAAGCAGCTTCTGGCCCCCTTCGACGGTGTCATCGGCATCCCCAAGGTCGAGGTGGGCGATTACATCGCGCCCGGAACCGCGTTCGCGACGCTTCAAAACCTTGACCGGATGCAGGTCGATTTCTCGGTGCCGGAGCAGGACATCGTGACGGTGAAGATCGGAATGCCGATCACCGCCTCGACCGAGGTGGGGGATCTGACGGTGGCGGGCAGGATCATCGCGGTGGAGCCGCGTGTCGATCCGGGGTCGCGTCTGGTTGCCGTCCGGGCCGAGGTGGAGAACACGAACCGCGCCCTGCTGCCCGGCCAGTTCATGCGCGTGACGGTGGAACTGCCGCCCGAACAGGATGTCATCGCCCTGCCGCAGACGGCGGTCAGTTCCAACCTTTATGGCGACAGCGTCTTCATCGTGCGCGAGGAACAGCCCGAGGACGGCGAGCCGGTGCTGAAGGTCGAACAGGTCTTCGTGCAGACCGGGCGCCGCGCCGGCGGGCGGATCGAGATTCGCGAAGGCGTCGAGGCGGGCGATCAGGTGGTGATCGCCGGCCAGAACCGGCTGACCAGCGGCGGCGTGGTGAAGATCGACAACACCGTCGCCCCCGAAGTCACGGCGGACTGAGCGATGAATTTCTCGGAAATCTTCATCCGCCGCCCGGTGCTGTCCACGGTGCTGGCGGCCATGATCCTGTTCCTTGGCATCGCGTCGGTGCTGAACATGCCCGTGCGCCAGTACCCCGAGGTGGAGGAGACGGCGATCACCATCACCACCACCTATCCCGGTGCGGCGCCCGACCTGATCCAAGGCTTCATCACCGCGCCCATCGCCCGCGCCGTGGCCACGACCGAAAATATCGACTACGTCACCAGCCAGTCGCGGCCTTCGGCCTCGGTCGTGACGGTGCAGATGGAACTGGGCGCGAACCCCGACACCGCGCTGGCCGAGGTTCTGTCCAAGGTGCAGCAGGTGCGCGGCGATCTGCCCGACGAATCCGACGATCCGGTGATCGTGAAGGGCACGGGCGACGATTTCGCGCTCATGTATCTGGCGGTGCAGAACCCCAACATGACGCAGGAACAGCTGACGGAATATCTGGAACGTGTGGTGCGCCCGCGCGTGTCCACGATTCAGGGCGTGGCCGAGATGCAGATCCTTGGCGCGGCCAACTATGCGATGCGCGTCTGGATCGACCCCGACAAGCTGGCCGCGCGCGGCGTCACCGCGAACGAGATACTGGCCGCGATCAATGCGTCCAACTTCCTGTCCGCGCCGGGCAAGACCGAAGGGGAATACGTCACCTATCCCATCACGCTGGAATCGACGCTGCAAACCGCCGAGGCGTTCGGGATGTTGCCGCTGGTGGTCACAGATGCTGGCGGCGTGGTCCGCCTGCACGACGTCGCGCGGGTGGAACTGGCATCCGAGACGCCGGACGAGATCGTGACCTTCAACGGCGAGCCGGGCACCTTCATCGGCCTGACGCAGACGCCTGCCGCGAACCCGCTGGACGTGTCCGCCGCCGTTCTGGCCGAACTCCCGGCCATCGAGGCGACGCTGCCCGAGGGCATGACCATCACCATGGTCTACGATTCGACCGAGACGATCAGCGCCTCCATCTACGAGGTGTTCAAGACCATCGCCGAGGCGATCGTGATCGTGGTGGTGGTGATCCTGTTGTTCCTTGGCTCGTTCCGCTCGGTGCTGATGCCGATTGCGACGATCCCGCTGTCGCTGGTCGGCGTCTGCGCGATCATGCTGGCCTTGGGCTATTCGCTGAACCTTCTGACGCTGCTGGCGATGGTGCTGGCCATCGGGCTGGTGGTGGATGACGCCATCGTGGTGGTCGAAAACATCCACCGCCATATCGAGGACGGGATGAAGCCCGCCCGCGCTGCGATCCAAGGGATGAAGGAGATCACCGGCCCAGTCATCGCCATGACGATCACGCTGGCGGCGGTGCTGTCACCGCTGGCCTTCACCGGCGGGCTGACCGGGGCGCTGTTCGCCGAATTCGCGCTGACGCTGGCGGGGTCGGTCATCATCTCGGGCATCGTGGCGCTGACCATCACGCCCGCGATGGCCGCGCGGCTGCTGAAGCATGACACTACCAGCCGGTTCCAGCGGATCGTGGACCGCACCTCGGACCGCGTGTCGGACTGGTATGAGCGGCGGGTCGCGTCGTCGTTGGACTATCGCCCGGTGACGGCGATCATGGTCGCGGCGCTGATGGGGGTGACGGCGTTCATGTTCGTCAACACCACGACGGAACTCGCCCCCGAGGAAGATCAGGGCGCGCTGTTCTCGCTGATCGAGGGGCCGCGATACGCGACCAAGGCCTATACGAAACTCTATACCGACGACATTTCCAAGAACACATCCGGCATCCCAGAAGTGCGGACCGAGTTTTCGCTGGCGGGGTTCGGGGGGCAGGAAAGTTCTGGCTTCTATATCTGGGCGTTGAAGGACTGGGCCGACCGCGACCGCAGCCAAGCCGAAATCCAGCAGGAGATCCAAGGCAAGCTGGACGCAGGCAACGGGATGCAGGCCTTCGTCTTCGCGCCGCCGACGCTGCCGGGGACGGGGGGCGGTCTGCCGGTGTCGCTGGTGCTGCAATCCATCCATTCGCCCGAGCGGGTGGTCGAGGTGTCGGACGCCATCGTGGACGAGGCGATGGCTTCGGGGCGGTTCATCATCGTGCAGAACTCGCTGTCCTTCGATGCGCCGCAGGTGCGCGTGACCATCGACCGCGACCGGGCGGCGGCGCTGAACGTGCCGGTGTCAGATATCGGCACCACGCTTGGCGTTCTGGTCGGCGGCGCTTCGGTGGCCGAGTTCGATCTGGAATCCGACAGCTATGACGTCATCACGCAGGTGCCGCGCGAATTCCGCGCCAACCCCGAGGATCTGACCAAATTCTTCGTCCGCGCCTCGACCGGGGAAATGGTGCCGCTGTCCTCGGTCACGCAGGTGCGGACCGAGGCGTCGCCGGCATCGATCGAACAGTTCAACCAGCTGAACGCCGCGACGCTGACCGCGCTTCCGGCCATCGGAACATCCACGGGCGACGCGCTGGCCGAATTGGAGCGGATCACCCGCGACAAGATGGAGGAGGGGTTCTTCATCGATTATTCCGGCCAGTCGCGGCTGGAAGTGTCACAGGGCAACACGATCCTGCTGGCCTTCGGGGCGGCGGTTCTGGTCATCTATCTGGTGCTGGCCGCGCAGTTCGAAAGCTTCCGCGATCCGTTCATCATCATGATGTCGGTGCCGCTGTCGATCTTCGGCGCGGTGCTGCCGCTGTTCTTCGGGGTCGGCACGCTGAACATCTATACGCAGGTGGGGCTGATCACGCTGATCGGGCTGATCACCAAGCACGGCATTCTTATGGTGGAATTCGCCAACCAGCAGCGGGACGAACATGGCATGTCGCGCAGGCAGGCGATCGTGGCGGCGGCCAAGGTGCGGCTGCGCCCGATCCTGATGACCACGGCGGCGATGGCGCTGGCGGTGGTGCCGCTGCTGATTGCCGAAGGCGCGGGGGCGGCGGCGCGTCAGGCAATGGGGATGGTGATCTTCACCGGGCTGCTGATCGGCACGGTGTTCACGCTGTTCGTCGTGCCGATGTTCTATACCTTCATCGCGGAATCCGATGCGCGCCATGCGATGAAGCACAAGGATCAGGAGCGGATGTTCAGCTGACCCCGTGGTGGAAGACCTTGGGGTGCAGCCCGGTCCCGGCCAGCGCCGCGTGAAGCTGGGCGATGGGGCCATCCGGGTCGGTGATCAGGATCGAATCCGGGCGGAAGGCGGCGATGGCCTCGGCCAGCGGGGCATCGGTCAGGGTCAGCCGTTCGCTTTCCTCGATGCCGTTCCGCGCCCAGATGCGGCGGATGAAGGCGGCACGCGAAGGGTCGGGTTCCACCACCATTTGCGACAGGTGCGGGCATTCGCGGAAGATGCGGGCGGGCATGAAACCGACGCCGCCGATCTCCATATGCCGCTGCCCTTCGGTGATCAGGCGCGGCAGGTTGCGGGCAAGGTTGCGCTCCAGCTTGCCGGTGGTGACCAGCTCCAGCCCCGTCGCGGTAAAGGCGCGGGGGTCGGCGGGAACCTCGATCCCGTGGCTGGCGAACCACTGGACATCGGCGGGGTCTGTCAGGTCGATGCCGTGGACATAGGCGGGGGGCGCGGGCGCGGCGGGGGCCTTTTCCCGTTCGGCCTTGGCCTTGGCGTTACTGTCCTTTTCCACCCGGCTCATCAGCGCGGCGATCTTTTCGGGATCGCGCGCCTGCGGGGGCTTTGCCTCGACCGCGCTGATCGGCACCTGCGACGCGGTCAGAAGCCCCGCCACAAGTTCGTCATAGGCAGGCGTGCCCTTGAACTCGGCCAGCCGCGCCTCGGCGCGGTCCACGGCTGCGAAGTGCAAACGGTTCAATTCGGGGTCGGTCAGCAGCAGGTCGAAGATGCGCTTCCGCTCGGCGCTGTAGCGCAGCATCGTATCGTCGCGCACCTCGTTCCGGTCCTGAAGTGACCAGTAGTCGGCGTTGTATTTGTCCTTCTTGTTGTTCACG
Organism: Falsirhodobacter xinxiangensis; assembly: GCF_004959935.1. Taxonomy (GTDB): domain Bacteria; phylum Pseudomonadota; class Alphaproteobacteria; order Rhodobacterales; family Rhodobacteraceae; genus Falsirhodobacter; species Falsirhodobacter xinxiangensis. The sequence goes on from NZ_SMYN01000003.1 coordinate 273,908, forward strand.
TTGCCGCGGAACTTGCGGATGGCGTAGCTGTCGATGGATTTCACCGCATAGTGGTTCAACTGCGCCCAGTCATAGCCGATCGTACGGGTGATCGACCGCCAGCCGCGGAACTTGAAATAGCTTTCCATCTCGCGCCCCGATCCGTTCAGCCATTTGACGGTTTCGGGGAACTCGGTCTCCAGCCATTTCGACTTCATCTTGGGGCGGTGGATGCCCAGCTTCCAATATTCGGGGTCGAACTGGAACAGCGTCTTGACGCCCCAGCCCTTGTTCCAGTCGGGCGGCGCGGCCATCAGGTATTGTTCCGTCACCGGATCGCGCGACCAGTGCTGCACCCCACCCGAGCCGAAGATGCGCCAAGTGATGACGATGCCGTTCGCGCCTTGGGCCTTGGCGTCCGAAATCATCGGGTCCAGCGTACCGTCGCCGTGGCGGATCGACAGGAACTCGTCCGCGTCGAAGACCATCACCCAATCGGAGTCCCCCACGACGGGTTCCTCCTGCGCGTGGTTCAGGGCGGAGGGCTGGGGGCGCAGTCCTTCGGGGATGGTGTTGACGCGGTGATGCGCCAGTCCCATCGCCTCAAGCCGCATCAGCATCGTGTCGGTGCCGTCGGAACAGTCGTTGGTATAGACGACAAGATCGGTGAACCCGACCGCCAGATGATGCGCAACCCATTCCAGCACGAAGGGGCCTTCGTCCTTCATCATCGACACGGCGGTGATGCGGCCATGCGGGCTGACGCGCTTGGCAAGACCTTGGGGCAGCGGAACTTTCGTCATGGGTCACCCTTGTTCCGCCGGAAGCTACCACCGCCGCTGGACAGAGTGAAGCGTATGCGGCAGGGTCGGTGCAACCGCCGATAGACATAGGTTCCGCATGACCACCCGCCGCCCCGTCGCCTCGCTCTGGATCGGCGAGAAGCTGCAATATCTGAACCAGCTTTGCCTGCTGTCGCATATCCGCCACGGGCATCCGACGACGCTGTATTGCACGCATCAAGTGTCGAACGTGCCCGAGGGCGTTACCGTCCGCCCCGCGTCCGAGATCATGGAGATCGACATGGGCGTGGTCGGGCAGACCAGCGCCAGCTTCCTGTCGAACGTCTTCCGTTACAAGATGATCCAAAAGACGAACGCGGTCTGGATCGACTGCGACGCCTTCTGCTACAAGCCGTTCCCGGACGAGATGGACAACATCTTTGCCGGTCACGGCTTTCGCGGCGCGCTGAATTGCGGGGTCGTCTATATCCCGCAGCAGGGCGAGTTGATGGACCGGCTGCTGGATTACTACGAGAACCTGCCGGATGCGCCGGGCTGGTTCAACAAGCAGCAACGCAAGAAGCTGGACAAGCAGGACACCTCGCTGCCGCAGTCTGTGCGGATCTATAATGCGGAACGGACGGCCTTCGGGCCCCAGGCGTTCACGTGGTTCGCGCAACAGACCGGGGACTATGAGAAGGCGCTGACGCCGGACGTGCTCTATCCGGTGCCGTTCCAGCTGAACGACGTGTTCTTCGACCCGCATGGCCGGGTGGAAGGGCATTTCACCGACGCGACGCTTTCGGTCCACCTTTACACCAATGGCACGCGCCCGTGGTGGCGCCGGAATGTGCCACTGGCCGGGTCATATGCCGCGCGGATGTGTGCGGAGATCGGGGTCGATCCCGCGGGCGCGCTGGAGGATTAAGCCGATCTTCACCTTGCCGGGGTCAGATGCCCCGGCAAGAGGGAGATCCGCGATGAAGGCCAACCGCCCGATCATCATCAAGCGCAAGAAGGTCGTGGGCGGCGGTGGCCATCACGGCGGCGCGTGGAAGGTCGCCTATGCCGACTTCGTGACGGCGATGATGGCGTTCTTCATGCTGATGTGGCTGCTGAACGCCACCACGGAAAAACAGCGCAAGGGGCTGGCGGATTACTTCAGCCCGACGATCCCGATCAACCGGATCTCGGGCGGCGGGGCCGATGTGTTCGGCGGCGATTCGGTGTTTTCCGAAGACACCATGGCGCAAAGCGGGGCCGGGGCATCCCGCGTCATGCCAACCGAGGTGGAGCAGGCACGCGGCGATGCGGGCCGCGGCGATACCGGCAGTGGCGAGCAGGAACGCGCCGCGCTGGAGGACATGCTGCGCGCGCGGGGCGGCGAGAGCATGACGATGGAGCAGGCGCTGCGCCACGTCGTCACCAAGGTCACGGATGAAGGGTTGGTGATCGAGATCTTCGATCTGGAGGGCGTGCCACTGTTCCACGCCGACACGGCAGAGCCGCGCCCCGTCCTGCGCGACATCGCGCGGCTGCTGGCCGATACGCTGCCGGTCACCACCAACGATCTGGCGGTGTCGGGGCATGTGCGCGCCTATCCCATGATGATGATCCGCAACCCGGTCTGGGATTTGTCGGCCGCGCGGGCGCAGGCGATGCGGCAGGTGCTGGACGCGTCGGGTCTGGACCCTGCGCGGATGAAGCGCGTGACCGGGCATGCCGACCGCAAGCCCGTGACGGCCAATCCGATGGCGATCCGCAACAACCGGATCAAGGTGATCCTGCTTCGCCGCGACCGTTAGGTCAAAATTAAGCCCGCCCGCCGAATGTCGGGGCAAGCAGCAGAAAGGTGCGATTCCCATGACGATATCATCATCGCTGAACGCCGGCGTGGCGGGGCTGAACGCCAATGCGGCGCGGCTGGCCAGCATCTCGGACAACATCGCGAATTCGGGCACCTATGGCTACAAGCGGGCCGAGGCGGATTTCTTCCAGATGGTGAACGCGGGGAACAACTCGGGCAGCTATTCCGCCGGGGGGGTGCGCACCAGCACCATGCGGCTGATCGACGAACGCGGCGCGCTGATCGGGACCACCAACGCCACCGACATCGCGATCAACGGGCGCGGGTTCCTGCCCGTGCAGACGACGGGGGGCGATACGCTTCTGACCACGACCGGATCGTTCCGCGCGGACGAGAATGGCATCCTGACCACGGATTCGGGCCTGACCCTGCTGGGCTGGCCCGCGAACCCCGACGGGACGATCCCGGCGATGGCGCGCGATTCGCTGGCGGCGCTTCAGCCGGTGACGGTGAACGGCAACCAATTCGTGTCGAACCCGACGACGGCGATGAAGATGGCGGTGAACCTGCCTGCGACGGGCACTGTGGCGGGGGCGGACGGCGCGCCCATCAGCCAGACGATGGAATATTTCGACAACCTCGGCACATCGCAAAAGTTGACGATGACCTTCACGCCGACGGTCCCGGCGGCCGGCGGGTCGAACGAATGGACGATGACGGTCACCGACGGCGCAACGGGGGCCGAGGTTGGCGAGTATGTGCTGACCTTCGACGAAAGCCAGGTCGGCGGCGGGACGCTGGCCAGCGTCACGACCGTTTCGGGCGGCGCCTATGACCCGGCGACGGGCAAGATGGTGCTTGGCCTGTCCGACGGCCCCGTCTCGTTCGAGATCGGAAAGCCGGGCGCGACCAACGGCATGACGCAACTGTCCGACACCTATGCCCCGACCATCGTGACCAAGAACGGATCGGCTGTCGGCAGCCTCGTCTCGGTCGAGATCGACGAAAAGGGGATGGTGCACGCGCTGTATGACCAAGGCTTCTCGCGCGTGATCTATCAGGTGCCGGTGGTTGATGTGACCAACCCGAACGGGCTGCACTCGATGGAAGGGCAGACCTATCGCATCACGCCCGACGCCGGGAACTTCTATCTTTGGACGGCGGGCGAGGGGCCGACGGGCACGACCCAAGGTTACATGCGCGAGGAATCGGCCACCGATGTCGCGCAGGAACTGACGCATCTGATCCAGACGCAGCACGCCTATTCGTCCAACGCCAAGATCATTCAGACGGTGGACCAGATGCTGCAGGAAACCACCAACCTCAAACGCTAGGGGCTGATCCATGTCGCTGACCGCTGCCCTTTCCATCGCCCGTTCGGGCCTGACCGTATCGTCCCGATCGGCCGAGATGACGTCGCAGAACGTGGCCAATGCACTGACCGAGGGTTACGGTCTGCGCGAACTGGCGCTGTCGTCGCGCATGACGGGCGGGGTGCAGGTCACCGGCGTCACCCGCTTTGCCGACCGCGCGCTGATCGGGGACCGGCGGATCGCCGATGCCGTTGCGGCGGCGGATGGCAGCGTCGCGGCGTTCCTGTCCAAGATCGAAAAGGCGATCGGGACGGCCGGGGCGGGTTCGCTTGGCGGGATGGTTTCCGGGCTGGAGACGGCGCTGATCGACGCCGCCTCGCAGCCGCAGTCGGACGCTCGGCTGTCGGCGGTGGTGTCGGCTGGCCAATCGCTGACGGGGCATATCCGCGGGATCACGGATCAGATTCAGGGCGTCCGGCAGGATGCTGAAACCGGCATCGCGTCGGCGGTGGACGAGATCAACACCGCATTGAAACAGCTTGAGGATCTGAACGCCCGTATCGCGGTCGATGGCAGTCAGGGCCGGGACGTCGGCGCGCTTCTGGATCAGCGGCAGCAGACGGTGGACCGCATCGCCGCGCATGTGCCACTGCGCGAGATCGACCGGGGCAACGGGCAGATCGCGCTGATGACCAAGGACGGAGCGATGCTGCTGGACGGCAAGGCGGCGGTCCTTGGGTTCCAGAAGGCGGGGGTGATCGTGCCGGGGATGAGCGTCGAAAGCGGCGCGCTGTCCGGCCTGACGTTGAATGGGCAAGCTTTGCCGCTTTCGGGGCCGGGTGGCGCGGGCGGCGGCGATCTGGCAGCCCGGTTTGCCATCCGTGACAGGCTCGCGCCCGATGCGCAGGCGGCGCTGGACACTTTCGGTGCCGATCTTCGCGCCCGCTTCGCGGGGACGGGCCTGTTCACCGGCGAAGCCGCCGCCGAGCCGTGGCGACTGCGCGACGGTCTGGATTCCGCCGCGCCGGGGGCGGGCGGCGATGCGTCGCGTCTGAACGGGATGCTGTCCGCGATGGCCGTGCTTTCGGGCGCCGCGACCGAGGTTCTGTCCGGCGTTTCCGCCAAGCGCGTTGCGGCCGAAAGCGCAGCCGCCTTCTCCACTGCGCGCGCCGAAACCCTGCGCGTGGCAGAGCTTCAGGGCGGCGTCGATACCGATACCGAAATGCAGAAGCTGCTGCTGATCGAACAGGCCTATGCTGCGAATGCCAAGGTCATCCAGACCGTGGACGCGATGATGCAAGCCTTGCTGAGGATCTGAGAATGACGATTTCGCTTGGAGACATGGCTCAAAGTTTCGCGCTTCGCCGGCAGGGCGGGGCGCTGAAGGCCGAGCAGCAGCGCCTAGGTTCGGAGATGACCACCGGCCTTGTCGCGGATACCGGCAAACATCTGCGGGGCGCGTTCAGCGGGATCGGGGCGATCGACGCCTCGCTGTCGCGGCTGGAGGCTTACAAGGGCGCGCTGACATCCGCCGCGATGCGGGCCGAGGGGGCGCAAAGCGTGCTTTCCGCGCTGACGGAAATGTCGGACGATCTGGCCACGCTGTTTTCCGACCCTGCGATGTCGGGAACGGCGGCGGGGCTGAACGGGGCCGCCGCCGATGCTGGTCAAAGGTTTCGGTCGGCCATCGGGCTTTTGAACAGCGATGTCGGCGGGCAGCAGCTTTTCTCGGGCGCGGCGACGGGGCCGGCGCTGGCGGATGCGGATACGATCCTTGCGGCGCTGGAGGCGGCGACGGCAGGCGCGGCAACGGCGGCGGAGTTCGAGGCTGCGGTGTCGGCCTGGTTCGACGATCCGGCGGGCTATGCCACCGTCGCTTGGCGGGGCGAGGGTGCTCGCGCCCCATCCGCGATCGGCACCGGCGAAAGCGTCGCAGTCGACGTGACCCCGATGGACCCGGCGATCCGCGATACGCTCAAGGCGCTGTCGATGGGGGCGCTCTTGGATCGCGGTGCGTTGGACGGAAAAGCCCGGTCGGCTTTGGGAGAGCGGGTGGGCGCGGCGCTGATCGCCGGGAAAGACGCGCGTATCGATCTCCAGACCCGCGTCGGCGCAGCCGAGGCGCGGATCGCGCAGGTCCAGACGCGCAACGAGGCGGAACGCTCGGCCCTCGGTATCGCGCGCAATGGCATGGTGGCCGTCGATCCCTATGAAACGGCGGTCCGGTTCGAAGCTGTCAGCACACAGATCGAGACGTTGCACGCGGTGACGGCGCGGCTGTCGAAGCTTTCGCTGGTGGATTTCCTGTGATGCTGCGCGCGGTCTTCGCCCTGCTGCTCTTGGCGCTCCCGGTCGCGGCAGAGCCGATCCGGATCAAGGATCTGGTGGAATTCGACGGCGTGCGCGGCAACGATCTGGTCGGTTACGGCCTTGTCGTCGGCCTGAACGGCACGGGGGACGGGCTGCGGAACGCGCCCTTCACCGAGGAAATCATGTCAAACCTGCTGGAACGGCTGGGCGTGAACGTCGCGGGCGAGGATTTTCGGCCCCGCAACGTGGCGGCGGTGTTCGTGACGGCCTCGCTTCCGCCTTTCGCGCGGGCGGGCAGCAGGATCGACGTGACGATTTCCGCCATCGGCGACGCGAAAAGCCTGCTCGGCGGGACGCTGGTGATGACGCCGCTGAACGGCGCCGACGGCGCGATCTATGCCGTGGCGCAGGGGACGATCATCGCAGGCGGCATTTCGGCAGAGGGGGACGCGGCGCGCGTGGTGCAGGGGGTGCCGACATCCGGGACCATCCCCGCAGGCGCGCGGGTGGAGCGGGAGGTGGAGTTCGATTTCACCTCGCTCGAATCCCTGCGGCTGGCACTGCGCAACCCGGACTTTACCACGGCGGCGCGGATCGAAACCGCCATCAACCGCGAGATGGGTCGGGGAACGGCGGCGATGATGGATGCGGGCACGGTGCAGTTGCGCCTGTCCGGATCACCGGCGCATGTGCTGGCACAGGTCGAAAACCTTACGGTGGAGCCAGAGACGAGGGCGAGGGTCGTGGTCGATCAGCGATCCGGCACCATCGTCATGGGCGAGGATGTCCGGATCAGCCGCGTTGCCGTCTCGCAGGGCAACCTGACGCTGAGGATCGAGGAGTCGCCTGTCGCGGTGCAGCCCAACCCGTTTTCGCCGGGCGAAACCATCGTTCTGCCGCGCACCAATGCCGCGATCGAACAGGAGCAGGGGATCGGTCTGGCCGAGGTGGCGGGCGGCACCAACCTCAGCCAGGTCGTCGCGGGGCTGAACGCGCTGGGCGTCGCGCCCTATGACATGATCGACATTCTGAAAAGCATCAACGCGGCAGGCGCGCTGCATGCCGATTTCATGGTGCGTTAACAGCCGGTGCCGCGCAGCACGACGGCAACGGTGCGCCAAAGGATGCGCAGGTCGTTCGCGAAGGACAACTCGCGTGCATATTGCGTGTCGAAATCCGCGCGGGCCGCAAAGGTCGTCTTGTGACGCCCGGCGGTCTGCCACAGGCCCGTCACGCCCGGACGCATCAGGTAATAGGCCTTGCCCGGATACATGCTCTTTTGCGACACCATCATCGGGCGGGGGCCGACAAGGCTCATCTGCCCGATGAACACGTTCCAAAGCTGCGGCAGCTCGTCCAGCGAGGTTTTCCGCAGCAGACGGCCAAGCGGCGTGATCCGGGGATCGTTGCGCAGCTTCTGGGTGGAGTTCCACTCGGCCCGCGCCTCGGGATTCGCGGCAAGGTGACGTTCCAGATGATCGTCGGCATTCGGGACCATGCTGCGCAGCTTCCACATGCGGAAGATCCGACCGCCGCGACCGATGCGTTCTTGCGTGTAGAAGGCGCTGCCCCCATCCCGGCTGACCGCGAAGGCCAGCAGAAGCACGACCGGCAACACGAACGGTGCCGAAAGCACGATCAGGGCGACGTCCAACAGTCGTTTGACGATCATGCGATAGACTCCCTTGCGGGGGATCGGTGCAGCCGTGGTTTCATGGATCGCGCCGTCCGCTTCGAATTGCGGGTAGTTGAGGGTCATGAAATCATCTCCACAATACTGGATGAAGGGCCCGGTCTGCCGTCTCCGGCCATGGGCAAACGCCCTGCAGCCGCGTCATCAACTCTTAAAAATCGTAACATTTTGCACTCGCGAAGAGTGCCCCCAGCAACGGTTCTAGACCTCCGATCCGGTCTTGGCGACAAGGATCAGGGTTAAAAACGGACGTTAACCCAATCTTAAGCGGAAATCCCCGGCATCGCATTCTTCTGTGGCTGAGCAGTTGCAGCATTGCGCAATCCAGAGTTTAAGAACGCCCAGATTTTAAGCATAGGGGCGGCCACTGACCTGCGATTCGCTTCGGGTGAATGGTGAAGACGGCGTTAACGGAACAGCCCCTTTCACACGCCCTGCGATTTGATAGAATCACATGCGAACACCGAGGGACGACCATGCTGACCTTCATCCATCTGCGCAACGCGGGCGCCGCAATGCGCTTCTATCGGGTCGAGCTGGCCTATAACCTGTTCGGGGAATACTCGGTCCTGCGCGAATGGGGTGGGCGGCGCGGCAAGGGGCGCCGTCGCGTGTCGTGGTTTTCCAACCTGCGGGACGCGTGCATGGCGGCGGAACGCTGGAACCGCCGGGCGCTACGTCGCGGATACCGGGTCGCATGACGCATCTTTGGGTTCGCCACGAACAGCGCCCGCATGAGGAGCGCGTCGGCCTGACGCCCGAGGGTGCGGCACGGCTGATCGCGAAAGGCTTCCGCATCACGGTCGAGGAGAGCCCCACCCGCTGCATCCTCACCGCTGCCTATGCCAATGCGGGGGCCGAGATTGCGCCGGCGGAAAGCTGGCCCGACGCGCCGGCGGATGCGATCGTCTTCGGTCTGAAGGAATTGCCCGAGGATGGCACCCCCCTGCGCCATCGCCACATCCTGTTCGGCCACGCCTATAAGGGGCAGCCTGCGGGTCAGGTGCTTCTGGCGCGGTTCCGCGCGGGGGGCGGTGTGCTTTACGATCTGGAATCGCTGGTGGATGAAACGGGGCGGCGGGTCGCGGCCTTCGGCTATTGGGCGGGCTATGCCGGGGCGGCCGTGGCGCTGAAATGCTGGGCGGCGCAGGGGCGCGGCACGATCTGCGGGCCGCTTGCGCCCTATGCGGGCCGCGATGCGCTGCTGGCCGATCTGCGGGCCGAGGTCACGGGCGATCCGCGCGCCTTGGTCATCGGGGCGAAGGGCCGTGTCGGCACCGGCGCCGCCGATCTGTGCGAGGCGATGGGCCTTTCCGTCACCCGCTGGGATATCGAGGAAACCGCATCCGGCGGCCCGTTCCCCGAGGTTCTGGCGCATGAGTTGTTCTTCAACTGCATTCTTGCCCGTCCGGGCGCGCCCGTCTTCGTGCCGGAATCGGCGCTGCTGAAGACGCGGGCGCTGCGGGTGATCGGGGATATCGCCTGCGATCCGACCTCGGATTTCTCGCCCATCAAGGTCTATGACCGCGTGACCGACTGGACCGCGCCCGCGCTGCGCGTGGCGACGGACCCGGTGCTGGACGTGACCGCCATCGACAATCTGCCGTCGCTTCTGCCGGTCGAAAGCTCGCAGGACTATGCCGCGCAGCTTTTGCCGTCGCTGATGGCGCTGGATGCGCTGGATGCCGGCGTTTGGGGGCGGGCGAAGGCGGAGTTCGATCGGCACTAACGCCGGCCGAACAGCCTTTCGATGTCGTGCAGCTTCAACTCGACATAGGTGGGGCGGCCGTGGTTGCACTGGCCGGAAAGCGGTGTCGCCTCCATCTCGCGCAAGAGGGCGTTCATCTCCTCGGCCCGCATGGCGCGGCCCGACCGGACCGAGCCGTGGCAGGACATGCGCGACAGGATCGCATCCATCCGCGCCTGAAGCGTCGTGCTGTCGCCCGTCGCCAGCTCGTCCGCGATGTCGCGCAAAAGCGCCGCCGCATCGACCTGCCCCAGGATCGCGGGCGTCTCGCGCACCGCGATGGCGCCGTGGCCGAAACTTTCGATCGTCAGGCCGAGGCGTGACAGATCATCCGCGATCTCCAGCAGTGCCGCCGCGTCCGGCGTCTCCACGATTTCGGGGATCAGCAGGGCCTGTGCCGCAACGCCAGCCGCATCGCGCTGGGCCTTCAGCCGTTCATAGACCAGCCGTTCATGCGCGGCGTGCTGATCGACGATGACCATGCCGCGTTCGGTCTGCGCAATGATGTAGTTGCCGTGAAGCTGCGCCCGCGCCGCACCCAATGGGCCATCGGCGGGCAGGTCCGGCTCCATCCGCGCGGACGGGGCCTCGGCGAAGCCCAGAGGGGCCTGCCATGTCGTCGCGCGCGCCAGCGAGGCTTGGTCCATCTGATAGACGCGAGGGGCCTCTGGCCGGATCGCTTCGATGGTTTCCGCCGCCACGGTGGTCGAGGCGCGGTGCCCCGCCCCTGCCAGCGCATGACGGATGCCCGTCACGATCAGCGCGCGGGCGGCGGCGGGATCGCGGAACCGGACCTCGGATTTCGCCGGATGCACGTTGACGTCCACCAATTGCGGATCGCAGGTCAGCATCAGCACTGCCGCCGGATGCCTGTCCCGCGAAAGCACGTCCATATAGGCCGCCCGCAGCGCGCCGATCAGCATCCGGTCCAGCACCGGCCGACCGTTCACGAACAGATACTGCGCGACCGCAGACCCGCGCGAATAGGTCGGCAGCGCGGCATAGCCGGACAGGCGCAGCCCCTCGCGCTCCGCATCCAGCCGCAGCGCATTCCCGGCGAAATCCGCGCCGAGGATCGAGGATAGCCGCCCGTGCAGCGCATCGAAGAAATCGCCCGGCTGCGGATCGGCGCGGAAGACCACGCGTTCGGTGCCTGTGTCGGTCAGGGTGAACCCGACCGTGGGCTCGGCCATGGCAAGACGGCGGATGACCTCGGCGATGGCCTGCGCCTCGGCCCGGTCGGACCGCATGAATTTCAGCCGCGCGGGGGTGGCGTGGAACAGATCGCGCAGTTCGACCACCGTGCCGGGCCGTGCCGAGGCAGGGCGCACCCCCTCTATCCGCCCGCCATTCACGGTGATCGCATGGCCGCCCCCGCCCGCATGGGAGGTGATCGTCAGCCGCCCCACAGCGCCCAGCGAGGGCAGAGCCTCGCCCCGGAAGCCGAAGGACCGGATGTCCAGAAGGTCGGTGCCGTCGATCTTGGACGTGGCATGGCGCGACAGGGCCAGCGGCAGGTCCTCCGCGCTCATCCCGCAGCCGTCGTCGGTGACGCGGATCAGGGTCTTGCCGCCATCGGCGAAATCAACCGCGATCCGCTTCGCGCCGGCGTCCAGCGCGTTCTCCACCAGCTCCTTCACTGCCGAGGCGGGGCGTTCCACCACCTCGCCCGCGGCGATGCGGTTGATCGCCGCTTCGTCAAGCTGGCGGATGATCGGGCGCGAGGGTTTGTGGTGATCGAGCATGATGCCACCAACCCTAGCACCGGGCGCGTTACTGCTCCAGCCCCTCCGGCTGACCGACGACGACGAAATGCAGATCATCGGGGCGCAGCACACGGGCGGCGACGCGGCGCACGTCGTCCAGCGTCACGGCCTCCACCTTTTCGTTGCGGGTCAGGGCATAGTCGATGGGAAGCCCCTCCATCTGCATGCCGACAAGGATGTTGGCAATGGCGGCGTTGCTGTCGAACCGCAGCGGATAAGAGCCGGTCAGATAGGTCTTGGTCGCGTCCAGTTCGGCCTGCGTCACACCCTCGGTCGCCAGTTTCGACCATTGCTCGCGCACGACGTCGATGGCCTGTCCCACCGTGGCATTCGCGGTGGCAAAACGCCCGACCAGCAGTTCGGCATGGTCCATCGGTGCGAGGTAGGCATAGGCGCCATAGGTCAGCCCGCGTTTGCCTCGCAATTCGTCCATCAGCCGCGCGGTGAAACGCCCGCCGCCAAGGATCTCCGACAGGACATAGGCGGGGAAGAAGTCGGGATCGTCGCGCTTGATGCCCTGATGGCCGAAATAGACGACCGATTGCGGGGTGGGGAAGTCATGCACCGTCACGCCGCCCTTGATGTTCCACGGGGCCGCGTCGGGCAGGGCCGCGCCCGTCTCTGGCAGATCGCCCAACAGATCGTCCAGCAGCTTGCCCAGTTCCGCCTCGGAAATGTCGCCCACGGCCGAGACATAGATACGTTCGCGCGTGATCGCCGCCTTGTGCGCGGCCACCAGATCATCGCGGGTCAGGGCTGCGACGCTGTCCGCCGTGCCATTGCCGGATGTGGCATAGGGGTGATCGCCGAAGGTTTCGGTGTCGAAGATGCGGGCGGCGATGGCGTTCGGGTCCTGCGCGTCGGACTGGAGGATCGACTGGACCTGTCCCTTCACGCGGTCAACCGCGCTTTGCTCGAAGCTGGGCGCGACCAGTGCCTGACGCAGCAGGTCCACTGCCTGATCGCGGTTTTCCGACAGGAAGCGGGCCGAGACGGCGACGCTGTCGGTTCCCGCCTCGAACCGATAGCTGGCGGCAAGGCTGTCGCGGGCATTGGCGAAGCCTTGGGCGTCCATCTCGCCCGTGCCTTCCTCCAGCGTGGCGGTCATCAGGTTCACCGCCCCGCGTTTGCCGTGCGCATCCAGCGAGGTGCCGCCCTGAAAGCGGATCTCCAACGCGGTGAAGGGTATTTCGTGTTCCTCGACCAGCCATGCGGTGATGCCGCCGGGCGAGGTGACTTGCTTGATGTCCACCGCCGCATGCGCGGGCAGGGCGAACAGGATCAGGGCGGCGACGTGGCGCAGCATCTTCATTCCGCAGCCTCCTCTTGCAGCAGATGGCCGGTGACGGCGCGGCGTTTGTCGAAGACTTCGCGCGCGGCCTCCATCACCTGTTCGGGGGTCACGGATTGCAGGACCTGTGGCCAATCGCGTTCGTCCTCGACCGTCAGCCCCACGGCCAGCGCGGCGCCATAGCGGCGAGCCAGCCCGTCCGAATCGTCGCGGGCATAGATTTCGCCCGCGCGAACCTGCGTCATGATGCGGGCGAAGGCTTCGGGGTCGATGCCGCCCTTCAGGAACTGGTCCAGCGCGGCGTCCATCGCAGCCTCGGCATCGTCCAAGGACAGGCCGGGGCGCGGCACGACGGCCAGGTTGAAGGTCGTCTGGTCCACCGCCGTCCCGTCATAATAGGCGCTGGTGTAGACGGCGGGCGCGTCCGGCCCGAATTGCAGCGCGCGGGCAAGGACGGATGTCGTCGGGCTGCCGCCCAGATATTCGGCCAGCACGGTCAGCGCGGCGGCCTTCTGCTGGTCGCCGGGGTTTCGTTCGGGGGCAAGATAGCTGCGCATGACATAGGGCTGCGCCACGCGCGGATCGGCATATTCCATCCGCCGCTCGGACAGTTGCGGCGGCTCCTGCGGGCGCAGGCGGACGGGCAGGTCCGAGGGCTCCAGCTTGCCGAAATGCTTCTTCGCCATCTCCAGCACCGCATCCGGCGTCACGTCGCCCGCGACGACCAGCACCGCGTTGTTCGGCGCGTAATAGGTGCGATAGAACCGCAGCGCATCGTCGCGGTCCATCTGCTCCATTTCCGCGCGCCAGCCGATGATCGGGATGCCATAGGGGCTGTTGAGGAACTGCGCCGCCCGCTGCTGTTCGCTGAAGATCGAGGACGGATCGCTGTCCACGCGCTGGCTGCGTTCCTCCAGCACGACGTTGCGCTCGTTGGCGACGATGTCTTCGGACAGGGTCAGGTTCCGCATCCGGTCCGCCTCCATCGACAGCATCAGGTCCAGCCGGTCGGCGGCCACGCGCTGGAAATAGGCGGTATAGTCATAGGAGGTGAAGGCGTTGTCGCTGCCCCCCTGCGCATCCACGGTGGACGAAAACTCGCCCGGTTCCATCGTGTTCGTGCCCTGGAACATCAGGTGTTCAAGGAAATGCGCGATGCCGGATTCGCCTGGGGGTTCGTCCGCCGATCCGGTGCGATACCAGACCATGTTGGTCACGACCGGGGCGCGATGATCCTCGATCACCACGACCTCCATCCCGTTTTCAAGGGTGAAATCGGTCACGTCCTGCGCCAGCGCAGGGGCGGCGGTCAGGGACAAGGCCAGCAGGGCCGGCAGGCGGGTTGGCATATGTGTCTCCGCGTTTGCTTGGCCAGACCCTGACCCGACGAAGGGGCGGGGGCAAGGGCCTGACGCGGAGTTGATTATTCCGCCGGCGGCGGTGCCGCGGGCGTGCGCCGGCCAGAGGCGCGCCAGCGTTCCAGCTCTTGCCGTTGATCCAGCGATTGCGGCTCGTAAGCCTGATAATAAGTGGTGTTGTTGAACAGCCGGTTCAGGAAGCGGCCCGGATTGGCGCGGCGATACTCCAGATCCTCGGTCGCCAGCGCGGCGCGCGTATCCTCGCGGCCATAGCGCGAGGCGGCGGCGACGATGGCACCGTCGGCGGCGGGCACGCTGCGGGCGGCGTTCGGGTTGCCGCCCAGCGCCACGATCGCATCGGCGGACGGGTTCGGATCGGTCCTGTTCGCACCGCCCGGCGTGGGGGTGGGAAGGTCGGCCAGCGTCTGTGGCATCTCCAGCGGTTTGGACGGCACCACGGAAAACGCATCCGGCCCGTTCCCGTCCGAGCGGACGCGCATCAGCTGGGGATCGCCCCCGCCACATGCCGCCAGCGTCAGGATCCCCGCCAGTGCGAGTGCGCCGCGCGCTGCCTGCATTTCCGCCTCCGTATCCGTCTTTCGTTCCGTCTTTAGCCCAAAGCCACGGGCAGGTCACGCGGTCTTTCGGCGGCTCTTTTTCGGCGGCTTGGGATCGCCGGTGAACAGCACGAGGCCGATGGCCCCGGCAAAGATCGCGATGTCGGCCACGTTGAAGGCATAGGGATTCTCGATCCCCGGCACGGACATGTTCAGGAAATCGGCCACCGCGCCATAGACGAAGCGGTCGATCACATTGCCCAAGGCCCCCCCGACCAGCAGCCCGGCCGAGATTTGCGCCAGCTTGGAGTGCCCCGGCTTGCGCATCCAGTGCAGCACCCAGGCCGTGATCGCGATGGAGATCACGATCAGGACCCAGCGGGTGACATTGCTGTCGCCCGCGAACAGGCCGAAGTTCATCCCCTGATTCCACGCCATGCGGAAATTCAGGTAAGGTGGGAAAACCTCGATCGAGCCGGTGCGGATCAGGTCCAGCCCGTGGACGACCGCCAGTTTGGTGACCTGATCCAGCGCGAAGACGATCAGCGAGACGAGCGCGACGAGCCGCATGTCAGTGCCGGAAATGGCGCTGGCCGGTGAAGATCATCGCAAGGCCCAGTCGGTCGGCGGCCTCGATCACCTCGGCGTCGCGCATGGACCCGCCCGGCTGGATCACGCAGGTCGCGCCCACGGAGGCCAGCACTTCGACACCATCGGCAAAGGGGAAGAACGCATCCGACGCGGCAGAGCAGCCCTTGGTCAGCGGCTCGGCCAGACCCAGAACCTCGGCGGCATCTTCGGCCTTGCGGGCGGCGATGCGGGTGCTGTCCACGCGGCTCATCTGGCCCGCGCCGATGCCGACGGTGGCGGCGTCCTTGACATAGACGATGGCGTTGGACTTGACGTGTTTCGCCACCTTCCACGCGACCAGCGCATCGGCCATCTCGGCCTCGGTCGGTTGGCGTTTTGTCACGACCTTCAAGTCCGGCACGCCAGCCGTGTCCTTGTCCTGCACGAGGAAGCCGCCCGCGACCTGCTTGAACGACAGGATCGGCGCGGTGGGGTCGGGCAGGCGCAGAGTGGTCAGCAGGCGAAGGTTCTTCTTCTTGGCGAAGACCGCCTTGGCCGCATCGTCCGCGCCGGGGGCGATCACGACCTCGGTGAAGATTTCGGAGATCTTTTCCGCGGTCGGGCCGTCCAGCGGCTGGTTCACCGCGATGATCCCGCCAAAGGCCGAGGTGCGGTCGCAGTCGAAGGCGCGCCCGTAGGCCTCGGCCAGCGTGGCACCCGTTGCGACGCCGCAGGGGTTGGCGTGTTTGATGATCGCCACGGCAGGGGTCTCGGTGCCGAATTCGGCCACCAGCTCGAACGCCGCGTCGGTGTCGTTGATGTTGTTGTAGGACAGCTCCTTGCCCTGCCACTGTTTCGCGGTGGCAACGCCGGGGCGGCCCGAACCATCGGTATAGAAGGCGGCGGACTGATGCGGATTCTCGCCATAGCGCAGCGTCGAGGCGAGCGTTCCGGCAAAGGCGCGGCGGCGCGGCACTTCGCCCAGCGTCTCGGCCATCCATGCCGACACGGCGGCGTCATAGGCGGCGGTGCGGCTGTAGGCGGTCAGCGCAAGACGCTGGCGGAAGGCGAAGCTGGTCGCGCCGTCGTGGCGTTCCAGTTCCTCCAGCAGCGCGCCGTAATCCTGCACATCGGTGACCACGTTGACGAAACGGTGGTTCTTGGACGCGGCGCGGATCATCGCGGGGCCGCCGATGTCGATATTCTCGATACAGTCGTCATAGCTGCCGCCGCGCGCCACCGTCGCCTCGAACGGGTAAAGGTTCACGACCAGCAGGTCGATCGGCTCGATCCCGTGGGCGGCCATGGCCAGCAGATGCTCGTCATCGTCGCGCAGGGCCAGCAGACCGCCATGCACGTTCGGGTGCAGCGTCTTGACGCGCCCGTCCATCATCTCGGGGAAGCCCGTCACTTCGGACACGTCGCGCACCGGAAGGCCCGCGCCGCGCAGGGCGGTGGCGGTGCCGCCGGTGGACAGCAGTTCGACCCCCCTTGCGTGAAGGGCGCGGGCAAGGTCCAGAAGACCCGTCTTGTCGGACACGGACAGGAGGGCCCGTCCAATATATACGAGATCGGTCATGTCGGCTCCAAATCGTCTGGGCTTGCGGGATCTTCGTCCCGCGCAAGGTCGCGGATCGCCAGCGGAGTATCCTGCGTTTTCGCCAAGGTCCAGCCGATCTGCGTCGATGTTTCCGCAGCGATGCCCGACAGAACCACCTGATGCGAGGGGCGGGGCGTGGTCAGCCCGCGTTCCAGATGGCTGGACGGGCGCAGTTCCAGATGGGCGGGGCCTTCGAAGGTCAGGGTCCAGACCTCGCCGCTGCGCAGGTGCAGGGCGGCGCTGTCGGCACCGGGGTGGTGGATGGGCCGCACATCGGGGTGCAGGTGGAAATGGATGTGGAATCGCGGGGCGTTCAGCCGGAAGAAGCGCCGCCGTTCGGCCATGGAATGCGCGGCCAGCATATCCTGCCCGACCAGCCGCCGCCCATCGGGCGACAGCAGCAGATCGCGCGTATGGCTCAGCCCGTGGCTGACGCTCCACCCGTCATGCGAGGCTTGCAGATGCGTGCCTTCGGGCAGGGTCTGGCGGTGGATGCCGTGGACCTTCGCTGTTTCGGTGAACATTTCTGCGGGACCGAGGCGCGAGGACGAGTGACCCTCCAGCGCCAGGGTGGAATGGGACGCGGTGGCGCGGCAGGCGCGCGCCCACTCGGGCAGGTCCTGTCCGGGGCCGCAACTGGTGACGATGGACCTGCGCCCCGATGTCAGCTCGAACGCCAGCGACGAGGCATGGGCCAGCGCGGTGGCGGGCGGCGGGGCAGTGTCCACGATCACGCTGCTGCGCCCCGCGTGAAGGCGGTGAAAGCCCAGCGCCTGATGCGGCGCGGGATGGCGCGACCGCGCCTCGGCCAGTGCCGAATCCAGCCGACCGGGGATGCCCGCGCCGCCGCCATGGAACCGCGCCAGCCGTCCGTCGGAATGGGCAAGGCAGCGCAATTCCCCCACGATGCGCCCGATGGCGGGGAAATGCGCCTCGTGCCCCGCGTGGCGAAGGGCGGCATCGGCGGTCAGCAGCAGCACCAGCAGGTCCAGCAATTCCTCGGGGTTGCGCGTCCGGGCGCTGTCGCTCAGCTTCGCCAGCGCATCCGCCTCGATCCCGACGCGGTTCGGCAGACCCTTCAGCGCCAGCGTTCCGGTGATGGACGCGGCAAGCGCCGCGATGCGGGGCATCCCCTCGGGCGCCGATTCCCAACGGCGATGAAGGAAGGCGACATGGCGCGAGAGGATCGCGAGCGTGTCAGGAACCGTCTGGCGTGGATCGGCGAAACCGCCATGGTCCAGCCAGCGCAGCAGCCGCCAGGCCGCCGCTTCGGCTGTCCAGCCGGGCCCGATGCCCCGTCCGAACTGCGCTGCCCAATCGGTCAGGCGGCGATGCGCAAGCCGCCCCGCAGCTTCGTCTCCGATGGCGGCCAGATGGTCCAGCCATGCGAAATCGTGGCTTTCGGGTGCGGTGCGGCCCAGCGCCGGATCGCCGGTCCAGCGCCCCTGCGGCATCTGGCGCAGCGCGGTCGCGACCGGCGCATCGCCCGCGCGCTGCGCCTCGATCCGGTCCTTGCGGCTGCCTAGATGCGCTGCGAGCCAGCCTGCCATATGCGCCTATCCCCCTGAAGCTGGCCGAGATTAGCCCCGAGCCGTCAGCGGGTAAAGCGCGCCATGAAGAACCCGTCCATCCCGCCGCGATCCGCCCAGAAATCGGGTCGCAGCCGCAGCCCGCCGCCGGACAGCCAGCGCGGCTCCATCCCCGGCACGGTGGGGGTGTCCAGCCGAAGGCCGGAATGGCGGGTCAAGGCGGCGGCGATCTGCGCCTCGCCTTCCTCGGGCAGCAGCGAACAGGTGCAGAAGACCAGCCGCCCGCCGGGTTTCAGCAAACCAAGCGCATGGTCGATCATCTGCGATTGCAACTGCGCCAGCGCCGCAACATCGTCGTCACCCTTGACGAAGGGCAGGTCGGGATGGCGGCGGATGGTGCCGGTGGCCGAACAAGGCGCATCCAGCAGGATCGCGTCGAAGGGCTCGTCCTGCCAGCCCAGCACATCGGCGGCCACGATCTTCGCGCTCAGGCCCGTGCGGGTCAGGTTCTCGGCCAGCCGCTCAAGCCGCGGGGCCGAGATGTCCACCGCCGTCACATCCGCCCCCGCCGCCGCCAGCTGCAACGTCTTGCCGCCCGGCGCGGCGCAAAGGTCGGCGATACGCTCGCCCGGTTTGGGGTCCAGCAGGCGCACGGCCAGCGCGGCGGCGGCGTCCTGCACCCACCAATGCCCCAAGGCGAAGCCGGGAAGCGCGGACACCTGAGTCGCCGCCACGCGGATGCTGCCGGTAGGCAGAACGGCGCCCTCGGGCAGTTCGGTCGCGCCGGGGCGGGGCGTCAGGTCGATCGGCGGGGCTTCGGCCTGCACAGCCTCGATCGCCGAGACGATATCGCGGCCATAGGTATGCACCAGCGGTTGACGCAGCCATTTCGGCAGGCGCTGGGCGGGAAGGCCCGCGAAGGCATCCTCGGGGATCTTGCGCAGGACGGCATTGGCGAATCCGGCCTGATGCGCGGTGCGGCGGTTCGCGCGCAGCACGCCGACGACGGCATTGACGACGCCGTGCGGCGCGGCGCCCAGCGCGATTTCCGTCACGGCAAGGCGCAGCGCGTCGCGCACGGCGGGCGGCGGCGCGCGGCGGATATGCGCGGCCAGCACGCGGTCGGCCTGTTCGACATGGCGCAGCGTGGTCGCGGCCAGCCGCTGCGCCCTTGCGCGGTCGGGCGGGGGCAGGTGGTCCAGCACGGGCAGGGCCTGCGCCAGCAGCGCCCCTTCGGACAGCACCGCGCCCAGAAGGTCGATGGCGGCGGCGCGCACCTCGTCTGTCATGGTCCCTCTCCTTGCGCGATGATCCGGCGGGCGTATATCAACGGAAGCGAAGTCTCAAGGAGAGCGCAATGGACAAGGACCTTCCCCCGGCCGCCCAGCGTGCCCTGGCCGAAGCCGAGGAACGCCGCCGGACCGCCAAACCGCTGGACCTTCCGACCGAGCTTGGCGGGCGCGACGGCCCCGAGCCGGTGCGGTTCGGGGATTACGAGAAGAAGGGCCTCGCGGTCGACTTCTAAAGCCCCAGCACGTCCAGCATGTCGTATTCGCCCGGTTTCGCGGTCTGGCCCCAGATCGCGGCCTTCAGCGCGCCGCGCGCGAAGATGGTGCGGTCGGTGGCAAGGTGGCGGATGACGATGCGTTCACCCTCGCCGGCAAAGATCACGTCATGTTCGCCCACGACATCGCCGCCGCGAATGGCGGAAAATCCGATATCGCCGCGCGTCCGCGCCCCGGTGATGCCGTCGCGGCCCGAATCCCGCACATCCTTCAGCGCGACGCCCCGGCCTGCCGCCGCCGCCTCGCCCAGCATCAGCGCGGTGCCCGAGGGGGCATCGACCTTGTGGCGGTGATGCGCCTCGACGATCTCGATATCCCAGTCGGCGTCCAGCGCCTCGGCCACTTTGCGCGTCAGGCCCAGCAGCAGGTTGACGCCAAGCGACATGTTTCCGGCGCGCACGATCACGGCATGGCGGGCGGCGGCGGCGATCTTTTGCAGATGCGCCTCCTCCAGCCCGGTGGTGCCGATGACGTGGGTGCAGCGGGCCTGCGCCGCCAGCGCGGCGAATTTGACCGTCGCATCGGGTGTGGTGAAGTCGATCACCGCCTGCGCCTTCGCGAACGCCTCCAGCGGGTCGTCCGTCACGGTCACGCCGCCGATCTCGCGCCCGATCCAGTCGCTGCCGGGGCGGTCCACCGCGCCGACCAGCCGCGCCTTGCCCGATTCCTGCACGGTCTTGATCAACATCTGACCCATCCGGCCCGAGGCCCCGGTCACGACGATACCCGGCAGTTCTGACATGGCACTCTCCTTCTTTCGTGTCCTGTTACGACATTGCGGAAAGGCGCGGAAACCCTTATCTGCCCGGGAATGGCAAAGAACTCTCACACCACGGGCACCGGCCCTTCGCAACGTCAGCTTCGCGTGGGCGAACTGATCCGCCGCGTCCTCTCGGACGTGCTGAACCGGGCCGAGGTGCACGATCCCGACCTGAACCGCTTTTCCATTACGGTGGGCGAAGTGCGCATGTCCAACGATCTGAAGATCGCGACGGTGTTCGTGATGCCTTTGGGCGGCGGGGACGTGGCTGCTGCGATCGAGGCGCTGGCCCGCAACAAGGGCGAGTTGCGCCACCGCATCGCCAAGGAAATGGCGCTGAAATACGCGCCCGACCTGCGGTTCCGCCCCGACGAGACGTTCGATCGGCTGGACGAGACGCGGCGGCTGTTTTCCGACGAGGCGGTGCGGCGCGACATCGCCAAGGGCGAGGATGATGAAGACTAGGCTTCTTGCCGCCCTGCTGTTTCTTGTCGGCGCGCCCGCTTGGGCCGGATGCCGCGAGGTCACGTTCGAGGGGCAGGAATACACCGTTTGCGAAGTGCAGGCGGGCGAGGATCTGCGAATCTTCCAGAATGGCCCGGAGGGAAAGCCTTTCGGCGCATTTTCCGCCATCAACCGCAACCTTGACGGCAAGCGGCTGGGTTTTGCGATGAATGCCGGGATGTATCACCCCGACCGCCGCCCGGTGGGCCTTCTGATCGTCGATGGCGTGATGGAGAAGGACCTCGTCGTCGGGGAAAGCTGGGGCAATTTCGGAATGGAGCCGAACGGCGTCTTCTGCATCGGCGACGGGTTCAGCGTGATCGAGACGCGGGCCTATCAGGCCGATCCGCCCGAATGCCGCTATGCCACGCAGTCGGGGCCGATGCTGGTGATCGACGGCGAATTGCATCCGCGCTTTCTGGCCGACAGCGATTCGCGCTACATTCGCAACGGCGTGGGGGTCAGTGCGGACGGTCGGACCGCCTATTTCGCGATCAGCTCGGACGACGTGACCTTTTACGAATTCGCGCGGCTGTTCCAGGATCATCTTGGCACGCCGGACGCGCTGTATTTCGACGGTTCGATATCGCGCCTGCATGCGCCGGAGATGGGGCGTGACGATATCGGCTTTCCGCTGGGTCCCATCGTCGGGACGGTAGTCGCTCCGGAGGGGCGCGACGATGGTTGACCAACAGCCCGCGGGGCAGTAGCACGCGGCCTTTGGTTTCTGGGGGCATCATGGGACGCAAGCGCAAGGGCCGGGTCGTATCGGGCTGGCTGGTGGTGGACAAGCCCGCCGGGATCACATCGACATCCGTGGTGAACAAGGTCCGCTGGGCCTTCGGCGCGCAGAAGGCGGGCCATGCGGGCACGCTGGACCCGGCGGCGACCGGCGTTCTGGCCGTGGCGCTGGGCGAGGCGACGAAGACCGTGCCCTACATCACCGATGCGCTGAAATGCTACCGCTTCATGGTGCGGTTGGGGCAGGCGACCAACACCGACGATGCCGAAGGGACGGTGATCGCCAGCAGCGACGCGCGGCCTTCGGATGATGACATCGCCAAGGCGCTGGCCCCGTTCCGCGGCGACATCATGCAGGTCCCGCCGCAGTTTTCCGCCGTGAAGGTGAATGGCGAGCGTGCCTATGACATCGCCCGCGCGGGCGAGGAAATGGATCTGGCCGCCCGCCCGTTGTTCGTCGAAAGCCTGATCGTGCTGTCGCGCCCCGATGCGGACCATGTCGAGCTGGAGATGGTCTGCGGCAAGGGCGGCTATGTCCGCTCCATCGCCCGCGATCTGGGGGCGGCGCTTGGCTGTCACGGGCATGTGCTTTGGCTGCGCCGGACATGGTCGGGGCCCTTCGTGGCCGAGGGTGGGATCTCTATCGAGGAGATCGACCGCATGGCCAAGACCGAGGAACTGGACACGCATCTGAAGCCGCTGGAGATGGGTCTGGCCGATTTGCCGGAATTGCAGGCGACGCCCGAAGGTGCGGCAAAGCTGAAGAACGGCAATCCCGGCATGGTGCTGACCGGCGCCGATTACGGTGACGAGGCGTGGGCCTCCTATCAGGGCCGCGCGGTGGCGGTCGGCGTCTATAAGGGCGGCGAGTTGCATCCCAGCCGCGTCTTCGTCAGCGAATGATCGAACGCACCCATATCAAGGGCGATGCGCCCTCGACCGCCGTCTATTCGGATTGCGAGCGGTATCGTTTCCTTTTGACCCGCACATGGGATGCGGGCGGCAAACGCGCGCTGTTCGTGATGCTGAACCCGTCCACCGCGACGGAATACCAGAACGACCCCACCGTCGAACGGTGCGAGCGGCGCGCGCGGACGCTGGGCTTCGGCGCGTTCCGGGTGTGCAACATCTTTGCGTGGCGTGACACCGACCCCAAGAAGATGCGCGCCGCCGCCGATCCGGTGGGCGATTACAACGATACCGCCATCGTCGAAAGCGCGCCTTGGGCCGACACCATCGTCTGCGCATGGGGCACGCATGGCGCGTTCCTGAACCGCGGCGCGCATGTGGAGGCGCTGCTGCGCGAGACGGGCCTGCCGCTGCACCATCTGGGCCTGTCGGCAGGGGGGCATCCAAAGCACCCGCTTTACATCGGATATGCTGTTCAGCCGGTGCTCTGGACCATCTGAACGGTGACGGCGGCATAGAAGGTGCCGCTGGCGACCAGCACGAACACATGCCAGATCGTGCGGTGGAACGGCATCATGTGCCGCAGATAGAACAGCGTCCCCGTGGTATAGGTCAGCCCGCCCAGGCACACCAGCGCCAGCACCGGCCCCGACATCTGCGCAAAGATCGGCCAGCCGAGGCCCACCCCGACCCAGCCCATCGCGATGTAAAGGCCAAAGCCGAACCATTCGAAACGGTGCGGGGCGACGACCTTCAGCACGACGCCCGTCAGTGCCGCCGCCCAAAGCGCGACGATCAGCCAGATACCGGTTCCCGCCAGCATGATGAAGGCGGTGAAGGTGCCCGCGATCTTGATATAGATCGCCGAATGGTCCAGCCGCCGCAGCACCCCGTTCCAGCCCGGCACCGACAGCATGTTATAGGCGGCCGAGCAGCCCATGCAGGCGATCAGCGCCGCACCATAGATCGCGATACCGGCAATCGCGTGCGGCCCCGGCGCGCGCGTGGCGGTCAGGGTGATCAGCACCGGCACCGCCATCAGGGCCAGTGCGGTGCCGATCACATGGACTGCGGCATCGCTGATCCGCTCGGGGCGGGTATAGAGGGTCCGCTTGCGTGTGGGTTCGTTCATGGGATCAAACTATGCGTCCGAATTGATTCCGTAAATTGACGATGTGGCGAGCAATAAAACTACGTCTTGCCCCTCCCGATCTTGCGGATTATGCCAAGCCCCAGCCAGAGAGCCGGAGGGATTCCCATGCAGAACTCGCGTTTCGACAAGTCGAAGCTGCCCAGCCGCCACGTGACCGAAGGGCCGTCGCGCGCCCCGCACCGCAGCTATTTCTATGCCATGGGGATTTCCGAGGAAGAGATTCACCAGCCCTGGGTCGGCGTCGCCACCTGCTGGAACGAGGCCGCGCCCTGCAACATCGCGCTGAACCGTCAGGCGCAGTCGGTGAAGATGGGCGTGAAGAAGGGTGGCGGCACGCCGCGCGAATTCACCACCATCACCGTGACCGACGGCATTGCCATGGGGCATGAGGGGATGCGGTCCTCGCTCGCCTCGCGCGATGCGATCGCCGACACGGTGGAACTGACCATGCGCGGGCATTGCTATGACGCGCTGGTTGGTCTTGCGGGCTGCGACAAGTCGCTGCCGGGGATGATGATGGCGATGGTGCGGCTGAACGTGCCGTCGGTCTTCGTCTATGGCGGGTCGATCCTGCCGGGCAAGCTGAACGGCAAGGATGTCGTGGTGCAGGACGTGTTCGAGGCCGTGGGCAAACACGCCGCCGGCACCATGTCGGATGCCGAGTTGCAGATCCTCGAACGTGTGGCCTGTCCTTCGGCGGGCGCGTGTGGCGGGCAATATACCGCGAACACGATGGCTTGCGTGTCCGAGGCCATCGGTCTGGCGCTGCTGAACTCGTCCGGCGCGCCCGCGCCTTACGAATCGCGCGACCAGTATGGCGATTTCTCGGGTCAGGCGGTGATGCACCTGATCGAGAAGAACATCCGCGCTCGTGACGTGGTGACCCGCAAGGCGCTGGAGAATGCGGCGCGCGTCGTCGCATGCACCGGCGGTTCGACCAATGGCGGTCTGCACCTGCCCGCCATCGCGCACGAGGCGGGGATCGAGTTCGACCTGTTCGACGTCTGCGACATCTTCCGCGACACGCCCTATTTCGTGAACCTGCGTCCGGGCGGCGATTATGTCGCCAAGGACCTGTTCGAGGCGGGCGGCGTGCCGGTCGTCATGAAGGAACTGGCCCGCGCCGGTCTGCTGCATCTGGACTGCCTGACCGCCTCGGGCGAGGAGCTGGGTGACGCGCTTGGCCGCATCACGCATGAGCCGGACGGCAAGGTCATCCACTTCATCGACAAGCCGATCACCAAGACCGGCGGCGTCGTCGGGCTGAAGGGCAACCTCGCCCCCGAAGGCGCGATCGTGAAGGTCGCCGGGATGTCCGAGGCCGAGCAGGTCTTCAAAGGCCCCGCTCGCGTGTTCGAATGCGAGGAGGAGGCGTTCGAGGCCGTCCAGCGCCGCGAGTATAAAGAAGGTGACGTGATCGTCATCCGCAACGAAGGCCCCGCAGGCGGGCCGGGGATGCGCGAGATGCTGTCCACCACCGCCGCGCTGTCGGGGCAGGGGATGGGCAAGAAGGTCGCGCTGATCACCGACGGGCGCTTCTCGGGCGCGACGCGCGGGTTCTGCGTCGGCCATGTCGGCCCGGAATCGGCGCATGGCGGGCCGATCGCGCTGCTGCAGGACGGCGATATGATCACGCTGAACGCGGTCACGGGGGAGTTGTCGGTCGATCTGACCGATGCGGAATTGGACGCCCGCCGTCAGGCGTGGAAAGGCCCGAAGCCGACCGAATACGAATCCGGCGCGCTTTGGAAATACGCGCGGCTGGTCGGCGGTGCGCGGTTCGGAGCGACCACCCATCCCGGCGCCAAGGCCGAGAAGCATGTCTATATGGACCAGTAAGGTCCTTGCGCTGGCCCTGCTGCTGCCTGTCCCGGCGGCGGCAGAGGCGCTGCGCATCGCGCCGCCCGCCGGATATTGCGCGGGCGATCCCGGCGCGATGACCGTGCTGCGTCCCTGCGAAGGGACCGGCGCAATGCTGACCGTGATGGCGGGGGCCGAGGGCAGCGCCTCGGCGCTGGCCGATCAGGGGGCGGTTGCCCGGTGGTTCCAGACCGATGCGGGCCGCGCCGCCCTGTCGCGCCGGGGCCGTGCGCGCGATGTGACGGTGCGCGAATTGCGGGGGCGGGGCGATGCGCTTCTGATCCGCATCGCCGATGCCGGAACGCGCGACGAAAGCTGGCGCGTGCTGGTGCCCTTGGCCGGGCGCATGGTCACGCTGACCGCCAGCGGCGGGCAATCCCGCGAATTGGCGGAAAAATTCTTGGACGGAATGCGCGCCGCCAATCGCCCTTGAACCCAGATCAACCGTTGCGCGAGTGTCGCGGAGGCGCGAAACTGCGAATCGCGTGGATCGGATAAGGGGTGTGCCTTGGCGGACAATCGTGGCGGAATGATCGATGGCTTGCTGCACCAGCGGATCATGAACCGCTGGACGCGCGACGCCGACCATGCCGATGCCATGGGGTTGCCGCGCCTGCGGCTTCTGCGCCGCCGCGCCCGCACGCTTCGGGCGCAGCTTGATCGCTTGCTGATGGCCGCCGAACCCCGGTTGCAGGAGGCGCCCGCGATCCGCCGCCCGCTTGGCACCGACTGGGCCTGGCGCCCGCCGCTTTGGACGGCGCCGGTGTCGCAGCCGGGGCTGGTCCGCTCCAGCCGGGCGCAGCTGGACGGCATGACGGCGGTGTTCCACGATTGCCGCCTGTGCGAAACGGGGGCGCGTCAGGTCCGCAACGGCCGCGCCGCCGACTCCGCGCCCTTTGGATTGCAGATGGACATCTTCGCATTCGAGGGCAGCTTTCTGTCCGTCGCGCTGGATCTGCCGCCCGAATCCGTGCGTGGTTTGCGGCGCAAGCATCTGATCGTGCTGCGCGCCCGGTTGGAGGTGGAGCGTCCGCTGCGCATCTTTGCCCGCTTGAACGTCCGCCACGGACCGAATACCGAACAGCTGACATGCGCCCTGCCGATGGGCGTCGATGAGGCGGTGGCGGAATTCGACCTCACCTCGACCAAGCTGAACGAGGCAAGGGCCGAAAAGATGTGGGTGGACCTGATATTCGAACAGCCGCAGATGAACCAGATCGTGCTGCGCGACCTGACCATGGTGCGCCGCCCGCGTGCGGAGTTCTGAGATGGCGACCCTGATCCGCGAAGGCATCCGCGCCGGCGTCTGGCAAGGCGTGCTGAAGGACAGCGACGTGGCCGAGGTGGAGGTGCTGCACCAGGGCGAGCCGTTGCCCGAAGTGGCGCTGACGCGCGGCGCGGCGGGCGAGCAGACGGTGCAGGTTCCGATCCCGCGCGAGTTGCTGGAGGACGGCATCCAGACCTTCGTGATCCGCGATGCCGCGCGGGGGACCACCTTGGGTCATTTCAGCATCGCGACCGGCGGTGCGAACGAAGACGACCTGCGCGCCGAGGTGGACCTTTTGCGCGCGGAACTGGACCTGCTGAAACGCGCCTTCCGCCGCCACTGCCTTGAAACCGGCGGTTGACGCTGGTTCGGCATCGCCCTTCGTGATAGGCGCTGGACATGGAACAGCTCCCCTCGAAAGCGCAGATCCTGCAATGGATCTCTGAAAACCCGACCCAGACCGCCAAGCGCGACATCGCCCGCGCCTTCGGCATCAAGGGGGGTGCGCTGCGGATCGAATTGAAGCGGCTTTTGAAAGAGCTGGAGGAGGATGGCGCGCTGGCCAAGAAGCGGCGCGTCTATCGCGATGCCGCGACCCTTGCGCCGGTTTCGGTGTTGGAGGTTCTGGCCCCCGACGACAACGGCGATCTGTTCGCCAAGCCCTTGGAATGGACGGGCGAGGGGGCGGAGCCGCGCATCCAGCTGATCCTGAAGAAATCCGATCCGGCCTTGGGCAAGGGCGACCGTATCCTTGCCCGCCTGACCGAAGTGGTGGCCGAGGATCACAGCCACGAAGGCCGCCTGATCCGCCGCATCGGCGCCAACCCCCTGCGGGTGCTGGGCGTGTTCCGCGCCGGGTCCGAAGGCGGGCGCATCGTGCCCATCGACAAGGGATCGGACAAGGAATGGATCGTCATGTCCGACATGACGATGGGCGCCAAGGACGGGGAACTGGTCGAGGCCGAACAGGCCGGACCCAAACGCATGGGCCTGCCGCGTGCGCGCATCGTCTCGCGTCTGGGCGATCCGACAGCGCCGCGTGCGATCTCGCTGATCGCGATTCACCAGCACGGCATCCCCGACCATTTCCCCGATGCGGTCATCGCCGAGGCCAAGGCGGCGAAGCCCGCAAGCCCGAAGGGCCGGGAAGATCTGCGCGATCTGGCGCTGGTCACGATCGACCCGCCCGACGCGCGCGACCATGACGACGCGGTCTTTGCCGAAGCCGATGGCGACGGCCATGTCGTCTGGGTCGCCATTGCCGATGTCGCGCATTACGTCCGCCCCGGCAGCGGTCTGGACCGCGAGGCGCGGCGGCGCGGCAATTCCAGCTATTTCCCCGACCGGGTCGTGCCGATGCTGCCCGATGTGCTGTCGGGCGATCTGTGTTCGTTGCACGAAGGCGTGGACCGGCCCTGCATCGCGGTGCGGATGAAGCTGGACGCCGACGGCAACAAGGTCAGCCACCGTTTCGTGCGCGGCATCATGCGATCCGCCGCCAGCCTGACCTATGCCGAGGTGCAGGACGCCCGCGACGGCAAGCCCAGCCGCGCCGACATGGCGATCGTGGCGCCGCTCTATGCCGCATACGAGGCTGCGAAACAGGCGCGCGAACGCCGTCAGCCGCTGGAGCTGGACCTGCCCGAACGCAAGATCGAACTGTCGGACGAAGGCGCAGTCACGTCCGTCGCCTTCCGCGAACGCTTCGACGCGCATAAGCTGATCGAGGAGTTCATGATCCTCGCCAACGTCGCCGCGGCCGAGGAGCTGACCCGCCTGAAGCGCCCGCTTCTGTTCCGCGTCCACGAAGAACCCAGCCCGGAGAAGATGGACGCGCTGCGCGAGGTGGCCGAGGCGTCGGGCTTTACGCTTGCCAAGGGGCAGGTGCTGAAGACGGCGCATCTGAACCGGCTGCTGAATCAGGCGCAGGACACGGACTTCGACGAGTTGATCAACATCACCACCCTGCGGTCGATGACGCAGGCCTATTACCACCCCGAGAATTTCGGGCATTTCGGGCTGTCCCTGCGCAGCTATGCCCATTTCACCTCGCCCATCCGGCGGTATTCGGACCTGATCGTGCATCGGGCGCTGATCGCGGGGCATGGCTGGGGGGATGACGGGCTGTCGCCCTTCGATGTGGAACATCTGGGCGATACGGCGAAGCAGATCTCTGACACGGAACGGCGGTCGATGCTGGCCGAACGCGACACCAACGACCGTTACCTCGCGGCGTGGCTGTCGGACCGGGTGGGGGCCGAATTCACGGGCCGCGTGTCGGGCGTGCAGCGGTTCGGCCTGTTCGTGAAGCTGGACGAGACGGGGGCCGACGGGCTGATCCCGATCCGCAGCGTCGGGCGCGAGTTCTTCCATTTCGACCCCGACACGCAGACGCTGATGGGGGCGGATACCGGCACCATCATCGGCCCCGGCCAGCGCGTGCTGGTGCGGCTGACCGAGGCTGTTCCGGTCACCGGCGGATTGATGCTGGAGCTGTTGGAGATCGAGGGCGGAAAGATGCCACGCGGGCCGCAAAGGGGACGCCGGGGCAAGCCGTTCAAGCCCGAACGCAAGAAACGGATCATCCGCCGCAGGCACTGACGCTTCACGCGCGGGGCGCGAGTCGTTAAGCTGGCCGCAACGATAAAATCGAGCGGTGAGAGCAATGCGGACGACCATCCTTTCCATTAGCGTCCTTGCGCTGGCGGCCTGCGCCGGGCCGGGCGCGGGGAACATCACGACCTCGCTTCGCCCGCAGGCGGCGCCCTTCAACGAACCGGGATCGCAGGCAGGGCTGGATCGCTGGCTGGTGGAATTCCGTCCGCGCGCGATGGCGCAGGGCATCTCTCCGGCCGTGCTGGACCGTTCGTTGACCGGGCTGCGCTATGACACCGAAGTGATCCGGCTGGACGGCAATCAGGCCGAGTTCAACAAGACCGTCTGGGATTATCTGGCGGGGGCCGTGTCCCAAAGCCGGATCGAGAATGGCCGCGCCGCGCTGGCCCGCCATGCCGGAACGCTGGGCCGGATCGAGGCGCAATACGGCGTGGACAAGGAGATCGTCGTCGCGATCTGGGGGATGGAGTCGAATTACGGCACCAACCGCGGCAGCATGGCGCTGATGAACAGCCTTGCGACGCTGGCCTATCACGGGCGGCGCGGCGCGTTCTTCGAGGGAGAGTTGATCGCCGCGCTGAAGATCGTGCAGGCGGGCGATGTCGCCCCTGCCGCCATGACCGGAAGCTGGGCGGGCGCAATGGGGCATACGCAGTTCATGCCAACCTCCTATCTGGCGCATGCGGTGGATTTCACCGGCGACGGGCGGCGCGATATCTGGTCTGACGATCCGACGGATGCGCTGGCCTCGACCGCCGCCTATCTGGCGCGGTCGGGATGGCAGCGCGGCGGGATCTGGGGGATGGAAGTCACGCTTCCCGAAGGGTTCGATTACAGCCGCGTCGGCAAGACCAACCGTCTGCCCGCATCGAACTGGTCGGCGCAGGGGGTGCGTTCGGTCGATGGGCGCAGCTTGCCCGCGGGCGAGGCGTCGATTCTGCTGCCGGGCGGGGCAAAGGGCGCGGCCTTCCTGATCTATCCCAACTTCCGCGCGATCGAGCGGTATAACGCCGCCGACAGCTATGTCATCGGCGTGGGGCATCTGGCGGACCGTCTGCGCGGGCTGGGGCCGATCCAGCGCGTGCCGCCGGCGGGCGAGCGGGCGCTGAGCCGTGCCGAGCGGACCGAATTGCAGGAACGCCTGACCCGGCGCGGTTTCGACACCCAAGGCACCGACGGGCGCATCGGGCCGAACACCATCGCTGCGATCACCGCGTTCCAGCGCAGCGCGGGGCTGATCCCGGACGGGTATGCCAGCACCTCGCTTCTGGCGGCGCTGCGCTGACATATTCGTGATGGCGCGGGCAGGGGTGCCCGCGTTACGCTTCATCGTCCAGCATGGGAGCCAGATGATGAAACGCCTGACCGTTGCCGTTATCCTGACATGCCTTGCAACCGGGGCCTTTGCCCAAGATGCCGTGAAGGATCGGCAGCAGGCGATGAAGGGCATCGCCGCCAGCGCCAAGACGCTTGGCGATATGGCCACCGACAAGGCGCCGTTCGATGCGGCACTGGCGGAACAGGCGCGCGTCACGATGCAGGAAAACGCGGCCCGTATCCCGGCTTTGTTCGAGCCGAACGTGATCGAGGGCGAAACCGAGGCGCTGCCCGCGATCTGGGAAAACTGGGACGACTTCGCGGCCAAAGGGGCGGCGCTGGAAAAGGCGGCTGCCGATGCGACCACCGGCAGCCTGTCGGATGTGCAGACGGCGATGGCACAGATCGGTCCGACCTGCCGCGCCTGCCACACGGATTACCGCGAATAGGTCAGCCGCAGCGCACGGCCGAGATGCGGTTGCGGGCGTCGATCTCGATGTTCAGGCGCGATGGGTTGTGATCCATCGTGACCGCTGTGTCCGGCGTGATGATCCGGGTGCCGGCAGGAACCGTGACGGCGGACAGGACGCTGCGCGGCTGGCCGATCAGGGTGGCGTATTGCGTGGTTTGGCAAGTGGGCGCTTCGATCACGGTGGTGGTCGTGCGGGTCGTTTCGCAGGCCGCAAGGCCCAGCGTGGCGACGGCGATGAGTGCAATGGTTTTCATGAATGGTCCTCCTGTGGATCAGGACGTAGCAGGGTCTTGGCGCTCGGCAAGCATGACGATAAGGTCATGGGAAAAGGACATTCCATGCCCGAGACACGCGCCCCCCGCCTTTGCGTCCTGATCGACGCCGACAACGTCCCCGCCGGCTATGCCGAAGCCATCTTCGAAGAGATCGCGTCCCTGGGCGAGGCGTCGGTGCGCCGCATCTATGGCGACTGGTCCGCGCTGCGCCTGAAGAACTGGGCCGAGAAGGTCGCGGCGCTGGGCCTCGTGGCCGATCAGCAGTTCTCGAACACGCGGGGCAAGAACGCATCCGACATCGGGCTGGTGATCGCGGCGATGGATTTTCTGCATTCGGGGCTGTTCGACGGCTTCGTTCTGGTCAGCTCGGACAGCGATTTCACGCGGCTGGCGGCGCGGATTCGCGAACAGGGGCTGGACGTTTACGGCATCGGCGAGAAGAAGACGCCCGAGGCGTTCCGTATGGCCTGCAAGCGCTTCATCTATGTCGAGAACCTGACCGGCAAGGCCGAACCCGAGCCCGAAGCGCCGCCGCGCCCGGCCAAGGATGCGCCCGCCAACGCGATCCCGCTGATCGCCGCCGCCATGCGTGCGATCGATCCCGAGGGCGAGTGGTATTCGCTGGGCCAGATCGGGCAATACATCACGCAGGCGAACCCCGATTTCGACACCCGCACCTATGGCAGCGCCAAGCTGTCGGACCTGATCCGCAAGGTCAGCCGGTTCGAGGTGGTGCTGGGCGATGACGGGCAATTGCTTGCCCGCGATCGGGCCTAGGCGAAGTAGTCGGTCAGGATGCGGGTGTAGATGCGTTTGAGCGTGTGGATGTCCTCCACCCGCACGCGTTCGTCAACGCCGTGCATCCGGTGGCCGACAAGGCCGAACTCCACCACCGGGCAGTGATCCTTGACGAACCGCGCATCCGAGGTGCCGCCCGAAGTCGACAGCTCTGGCTTGCGTCCGGTTTCGGCCTGCACCGCATCCGCGATCAGGTTCGACAGATCGCCGGGCGGGGTCAGGAAGCTTTCGCCGCTGATCTTGGTCGCAAGCTCGATCTGCACGCCGGTCTCGGCCGCGATGGCATCCGCCTCGGCCCGAAGCTGGGCAATCAGGCTCTCGCCGGTGTGGATGTCGTTGAAGCGGATGTTCACCGTCGCCCGCGCCTCGGCCGGGATGACGTTGGTGGCCGGGTTGCCGACATCGAAGGTGACGGTGGCCAAGGACGATGCGTCGAAATGATCGTTCCCCTGATCCAGCGGCACCTCCTCCAACCGCGCGATCAGGCGGGCGAGGGCGGCGACGGGGTTCTTGGCACGGTGCGGATAGGCGGCATGGCCCTGCACCCCGCGGGCGGTGAAGCGGATGTTGACCGATCCGCGACGCCCGATCTTCATCATGTCGCCCATGTTTTCAGGGCAGGTCGGCTCGCCCACGAGGCAGACGTCCATCTTTTCGCCCGCCTCCGCCATCCAGTCCAGCAGGGCGCGGGTGCCGTGGTCGGCATCGGCTTCCTCGTCGCCGGTGATGGCCAGAAGGATCGCACAGTCGGGTTTGGTGGCGACGAAATCCACAGCTGCCGCGACGAAGGCCGCGACGCCGGATTTCATGTCGGTCGATCCGCGACCATAGAGCCAGCCATCCTCGATCACCGCGCCGAAGGGGTCATGCGTCCATGCGGCGACGTCGCCCACGGGAACGACATCGGTATGACCGTTGAAGCCGAAGCTGCGGTTCGCGCCCTTGCGGCCCCAGCGGGCGAACAGGTTGGAAATTCCGCCCCGGTCCACGCGGGTGCAGTCGAAGCCCGCAGCGGTCAGCACGGATTCCAGCAGGACCAGCGCGCCCCCTTCGGCGGGGGTGACCGACGGGCAGCGGACCAGATCGGCGGTGAGGCGAACGGGATCAGTCATAGAACGGCGTCATTTGTGCAACGACGACCGAGTTTTCGGCCAATGCGCGGTCCATCAGGGCGCGTTCCTCCTCATCGATCTCCTCGCCATTCTTCAGGCGTTCGTCCAGCGTGCCGTAGCCGGACACGTCCAGCGGGGCGAGGTCGGCCTGTTTCAGGATCGCCACCGTTTCGCGCACCGCTTCGGCCTCGTCCACGCCCGAGGCGTAGCAGATCAGGGCCGCACCCGTCGCCTTGGGCGGCAGGCCGTCGTTTTCCTTGCGGCCCACCTCGATCACGAGGGTAAAGACCTGTTGTGGGCGTTTTTCGGTCATGGCGCGTCCCCTTTGCCCCCGTGATTGGCAGGTCGGCGCGGGCTTAGCAAGTCTTGGCGCCTGTCTGGCGGTCTTCGCCGCATTCGGGGCAGGGGGCGGGCGGATCCAGCAGACCGCAGTTGATACAGCAGGCTTGCTCGCCAGCGGCAGGGGGGGGCGGGCCAAGCTCGGGTGGCGGCACCAGCGGCAGGCCGATGCCGGGGCCGTCCCTGAACACCGAAAGCCCGCCCGTCGCCTCCAGGTAGGCGTGGCTGACCTCGCCCAGATTGCGCACGCCCTGACGGCGCAGCATCTCCATCACCTCGTATGCGCCCATCCCGCGGGCGCTGAGGCCATGCATGGACATGCGGCCGTCGCGGACCATCTCGGTCGGTTTGCCATCGACGAAGTTCTTGACCGGCCCCCATCTGCGGATCGCCATGTCGATGGCCTTGTCGATGAACACGACCAACGTGATGACCAGCATCGCATGCAGCAAGGGCACGTCGGCATAGAACATCGCGTCCCCGACGGCAGAACCGAGCGCGATGACCAGAAGAAATTCGACAACGGAAAGTTGCGCGATGGACCGGCCCCCGATCCAGCGCAGCAGCACCAGCGTATAGATATAGATGACCCCGGTGCGGAAAAGAATTTCGGCGAGGAACCACGGAGGCTCCTCGCCGAAGGCGATCCTTGCCCAGTCGAAGGGCTGGACGTCCATTTACCGGCGCAGGGCGCGGCCCAGCCCGATCAGGATGCAGGCGCCCAGCACGCCCACTGCCAACTGGCCCAGCCAGCCGCCCAGCGTCGCACCCATGAGCGTGACCAGCAGGAAGTTCATGATGACCGCGCCAAGGATGCCGAGGATGATGTTCATCAGCAGCCCATGGTCGGACTTCATCAGCTTTTCCGCGATCCAGCCCGCAAGCGCACCGACGATGATTGCGGCAATCCAGCCAAGACCTTGCATTTCATAACCCCTTGCATTGGTTCTTGGCTGCCAACGCAAGGGGATACGGCAAGGTTCCGCTCAGTCGCGCAGAAGTTCGTTGATCGAGGTTTTGGAGCGCGTCTTGGCGTCGACCTTCTTGACGATCACCGCGCAGTAGAGGTGGACGCCGTTCTTGGAGGGCAGCGAGCCGGAGACGACGACCGATCCGGCCGGAACCTCGCCATAGCTGACCTCGCCGGTTTCGCGGTCGAAGATCTTGGTCGATTGGCCCAGATAGACGCCCATGCCAAGGACCGAGCCTTCGCGGACGATCACGCCCTCGACCACCTCGGACCGGGCGCCGATGAAGCAGTTGTCCTCGATGATCGTCGGGCCGGCCTGCATGGGTTCAAGCACGCCGCCGATGCCGACGCCGCCCGACAGGTGGACGTTCTTGCCGATCTGCGCGCAGGAGCCGACGGTCGCCCAGGTGTCGACCATCGTGCCTTCATCCACGAAGGCACCAAGGTTCACGAAGGACGGCATCAGCACCACGCCCTTGGCGATGAAGGCCGACCGGCGCACGACGCAGTTGGGAA
This sequence comes from Falsirhodobacter xinxiangensis, assembly GCF_004959935.1. Taxonomy (GTDB): domain Bacteria; phylum Pseudomonadota; class Alphaproteobacteria; order Rhodobacterales; family Rhodobacteraceae; genus Falsirhodobacter; species Falsirhodobacter xinxiangensis. The sequence continues at coordinate 309,384 of NZ_SMYN01000003.1, forward strand.
CGGCGCGGAAGCCTGCGGTTTTCCATTCCGCCTCGCCCCAATTCAGGAACTTGCTGTCCACCTTGTCCCACCAGGTGCCGCCCTGCGGGCCGCCGGTCTGGATTTCCATGTCCTTCAGGCGGAAGCCCAGCAGCACCGCCTTCTTGGCCCACTGGTTTACATGCCAGTCATTGCCGCGTTTTTCGGCCACGCGCAGGGTGCCGCCGTCCAGTGCGTTCAGGGTCGCCTCGATGGCGTCGCGCGCCTCGCCGCGGGTGGCGGGGGTGATGGTGTCGCGGGCGTCCCACGCGGCTTCGATGGCGGTTTCCAGAGCGGCGGTCATGGTGGCATCCCTTTCCTTGTGCTGCCAACGCCTATAAACCCTGCCCCAAGGCCCTGCAACGAGGACAAGATGACCGACGAAAGCCGGAACCAGCCCCTTCGCGATTCCACCGAGGATGTCCGCAGCGCCGAACGGGTGCCGGATACGCCGCAAAGCCGGTCCCCGGCCTATCGGCTGGCCTTCACCGATACCGACTTCTTGCAGCGCGAAGAACTGCGCCCGGTCCGGTTGCAGCTGGAACTGCTGAAGCCGCAGCTGATCCTGGACGAGAAGGGCATCGACAGCACCATTGTGCTGTTCGGCGGCGCGCGCATTCCCGATCCCGAACACAAGGCGCGGGCGCGGACCCCGGCGCTGGCCGAGTTGTCGCATTTCTATGAGGAGGCGCGGCGCTTTGCCTATCTGATGACGCGGCGGTCCATCGACAGCTATGGCCGCGAGGATGTCATCTGCACCGGCGGCGGTCCGGGCGTGATGGAGGCAGGCAATCGCGGCGCGATGGATGCGGGCGGGCACTCGGTGGGGCTGAACATCGTGCTGCCGTTCGAACAGGCGCCGAACGCCTATGTGACGCCGGACCTGTCGTTCAACTTCCACTATTTCGCGATCCGCAAGATGCATTTCCTGATGCGGGCCAAGGCGGTCTGCGTCTTCCCCGGCGGCTTCGGCACGCTGGACGAGATGTTCGAGGCGCTGACCCTGATCCAGACCCGCCGCATGTCGCGCATCCCGTTCGTTCTGTTCGGGCGGGCATTCTGGGAAAAGATCATCAACTGGCAGGCGCTGGAAGACTCCGGCACGATCAGCCCCGAGGATCTGGAGCTGTTCCAGTTCGTGGAAACCGCCGAGGAGGCGATCGCCGCCATCGACGCCTGGGTGAAACCGCCGCTTGGGCCGCTGGTCCGCTAACGCAGCCAGTCCGGCGCGAAGGTCATGCCCGTCGCGCCGACATTGCGGGCGATGCGGGCCAGTTCCGCCTCCAGCCGCGCGAGCCGCAGCTTGCCCATGCGAATGCCGGCTTCGGGCCAGAAGGCGCGGATGTTCAGCGTGCCCTGCCGCTTCATGTCGATGCGGCCGATGATCTCCGCCCCTTCCAACACGGGGAAGACGTAATATCCGTATTGGCGCTTCGCCTCGGGCACGAAGACCTCGATGCGATAGCGGAAGCCGAACAACCGCTCGGCCCGGCCCCGGTCGCGCAGGGCAGGGTCGAACGGGGACAGGATGCGGATGCGGCTGGGTGGATCGGGCGCGTCCAGCGGGCCGCGGGTATAGTGGCGGCGCAGGGTGCCATCGGCGGATTCGATGCGGGTTTCCGCGATCTCGCCCCGGTGCAGTGCGGCGCGGCACCAGTCGGCGGCCTGGCTGGGGGTGACGGCGCGCCAATAGGCTGCGATCTCGCCACTGGTCGCGAACCCCAGACGGTCCAGCGCGGAATTGCAGGCCCAGTCCAGCGTGTCCTGCGCCGTCGTGGTGGCGGACAGAAACGGCTCGGGGATCACGCGTTCGGTCAGGTCATAGATCTTCTGGAACCCCTGCCGCCCCTTGATCGACAGATGTCCCGTGCGCCACAGCCATTCCAGCGCGGTTTTCGACGGATGCCAGTTCCACCAGCCGCCGGAATTCTTCGGCTCCTCGCCGCCCATATCGGCGGCCATGACGGGGCCGTGTTCGGCGATATGGGCCAGCGTTTCGTCCAGCAGCGCCTGCGAAAGGTCCTGCCATCTGTCGCGCTTCCGCTCGGCGGCGGCAAAACGGTGCTTCCAGTGCGGGAACAGGTGGATCGGCAGGACAGAGGCGTCATGCGTCCAATGTTCGAACAAACCGCCTCTGGCATAGAGCTTGCCCAGATCGTCCGGCTTGTATCCGGGGCGGCGGGCCGACAGGATCATGTGATGCGCGCGTTCGACCGTGTTGATGCTGTCCAGCTGGACGAAGCCGATGCGGTCTATCAGCTCCGCCAGCGGCTCCGTCGGGTTCCGGGTCAGCGCGTGACGGTCAAGGAAGATGCGGCGTGCGGTCGCGTTGGGGATCATCAGCCCTTGGACAGTTCGGATTCCAGCTTCAGCACCTTGCCGCCATCCTCTTGCTTCAGCAAGTAGGCGGGCTTTTCGCGGCTGCCTTTGCGGGTGATCTTGCGGCCCTTGATCGTGCGGCTGACCTTGCGGGCAAAGACCTCCTCCACCGACCCTTTGGCGGTGGAGCTGCCCCATTTCCAGTGAACCTTGTCGCCTTTGGAAAACTTGCCCATGCCGCGTGAACGGGGCAGGGGCGCAAAGGTTCCCTTATGCGCCGGTTTCCGCGGCGATCTGGGCGCGGGATTTGCGCTCGCGCTCGGTCGCGGATTTCAGCTGGCCGCAGGCGGCCATGATGTCTTCGCCGCGCGGTTTGCGGATCGGCGAGGCATAGCCCGCGTGATAGATGATGTCCGCGAACTTCTCGATCCGCTCCCAATCCGAGCGTTGATAGGCGCTGCCCGGCCATTCGTTGAACGGGATCAGGTTGATCTTGGCGGGAATGCCCTGGATCAGCTTCACCAGGCGTTTCGCGTCGGCATCCGTGTCGTTCACATCCTTCAGCATCACGTATTCGAAGGTGATGCGTTCGGAGTTCGACAGTTTCGGATAATCGCGCAGCGCGTCCAGCAGTGCCTTGATGTTCCATTTCTTGTTGATCGGAACCAGCTTGTCGCGCACTTCGTCGGTGGTGGCGTGGAACGACACGGCCAGAAGACAGCCGATTTCTTCCGCCGTCTTGGCGATTTCCGGCACGACGCCGGATGTTGACAGGGTGATGCGGCGGCGGGACAGCGACAGCCCCTCGCCATCCATCACGACCTTCATCGCGTCGCGGACGTTGTCGAAATTGTAGAGCGGCTCGCCCATGCCCATCAGCACGATGTTCGACACAAGGCGCTGTTCGTCCTTGGGCGCGCCCATGACCGGCCATTCGCCCAGATCGTCGCGGGCCAGCATCAACTGGCCGACGATTTCCCCGGCGGTCAGGTTGCGGACCAGCTTCTGCGTGCCGGTGTGGCAGAAGGAACAGGTCAGCGTGCAACCCACCTGCGAGGACACGCAAAGCGTGCCGCGCCCTTCTTCGGGGATGTAGACGGTTTCGACCTCGTGCCCGCCGGCGATGCGGACCAGATATTTGCGGGTGCCGTCTTCGGAAATCTGGCGGTTCACGACCTCGGGGATCGTCACCTCGAAATGTTCTGCCAGTTTCGCGCGATAGTCTTTGGCAAGGTTGGTCATCTGCGCGAAATCGCGCACGCCCCAGTGATAGATCCACTGCCACACCTGCCCGACGCGCATCTTGGCCTGACGGTCGGGCGTGCCGATTTCCACCAGCGCGGCGTGAAGCTGCGGGCGGGTCAGACCGACGATGTTGCGCTTGGCCCCTTCCGGCAGCTTGCGCGGAATGGTCAGCACGTCTTGCGTGATGGGGGCTGTGGCGTTCATGGCGAATCCTTGGCTGAAGGCAGGCATATAAGCGATCCGGCCGGAAATTTAAATGCAAAAGCGCCCCGGACGGTGCCGGGGCGCCTTGCACATGCCGCATGGCTTACTTGCAGCGGTTCTCGGCCTCGGTCATGGCGGCGGTGAAGCCCATGAGCGAGAAAGTGTCCACCGTCTGCGTGCCGCGCGCCGAACGTGCGGTCAGGATGGCATTCGATCCGCGGCGCATGGACGCGAGGATCGCCGCATCGTCGCCCGCGCTGGACGGCCAGGCCCATTCGCCATCGGTCATCAGGTTATAGCTGTTCGAATCGATCTTCATCTCGACCGTCGATCCGGGCGCGAAGGGATAGCCGCCGGTGAACGAAATCTCGCCCGCCGCACCCGCGCCGGGACGGAAGGTGACGAACAGCAGGATGTCGGAGCGCTGCACCTCGGCCGGTTGGCCGTCGCGGGTGTTCACGGTGTTCTTGGGGCTGGAAACGCCCCAGCATTCCTTGCTGGGCTGGTTTTCGGTGAAAACGCTCCAGTCGGTCTTGGTCGCCACGCGGTTGGTCGATTCCTGCGCGAATGCGCCGGTCGCGGCAAGGGCAAGCATGGCGCCGCCGATCAGGGATTTCATGTCCAGCCTCCGGTTCGGGCCGCTTGTCGGGCCTGTTTCTCTGGTGGTTCTTAACGTGAAAGATGCGGGGGTTCAAAGCCCTTCACACGAAAAATCGCGCATCTGTGAGGGCGCATCCCCGCTTGATTTGACACGAAGCCGTCATAAACTCCGAAGGATGATCCAGCCGCCGATCCCTTTTCCGCTGCCTGAACAGATCAGCTTCGACCGGCGAGAGCTTGGCACGATCCTTTCGCTGTATGGCCGGATGGTGGCGATGGGCGAATGGCGGGACTACGGCATCTCGTCGCTGCGCGAATTCGCGGTGTTTTCGGTGTTCCGGCGCACGGCGGAACATCCGCTGTATCGGATCGAAAAGCGGCCCAAGCTGCGCGCGCGGCAGGGGATGTATTCGGTGGTCGGGATGGACGGGCAGGTGCTGCGCCGGGGGCATGATCTGGCGCAGGTTCTGCGGGTGTTGGAGCGGAAGCTGATCCGGCCCGTCGATTAGGGACGGCGGTGGGCGATGACCGGGCCGCCGCCCGCCGCCTCGATCCGGGCGATGGCGGCGTTGGTTTCCTCGACCACCACGGACATGAAGGCGGCGGTGGCGTGGATGATCCGCCGCGCATCCATCGCCAGCGCGACATGGCCTTTCCAGAACAAAAGATCGCCGCGCTTCGGCTGGCCCTTGGCTTCGGTCCCCACCGCCTGTTGCAGATCGCTGTCGCCCGGACAGTCGCGCCCGCAAGCCAGTTGCGAGATTTGCGCGAGCCCCGAACAGTCGATCCCCGCACGGCTGTTCCCACCCCAGAGATAGGGCGTGCCGAGGAAGCGTTCCGCCACCGCGACCGGGTCCGCCATCCATTCACCGACCGGGCGAAGATGCTGTTTCCAGACGAAGCCCTTGGTGGTTTCCGCCCAGTCGCCGAAATCCTCCAGCACCCGCAGGCGTGCGCCCATGGTCAGACTCTCGATCTCGCGCGATTTCAGCTTCGGTTCGGGGTAGAGATGCGTGGCCGGAAAGGCCAGCCAGTGCGACGGCGCGATGTCCGGCTCCAGATGCACCAGTTTGACATAGCCGCAATAGCCGTCGCGGGTGGAGAAACCGAAGGCGTGGGTGCCGTCCACCTCTATCACGGTGAAGCCTTCGCCCATCGCAAGCTGGCGTTCGCGGTGCCCGGCGGGGCCGGACAGAAGATCGGTCAGTGCGACCGAAACCTGCATCGGCTCCCCCTCGGTCAGCGGCAGATCGGTGTTGCCCTTCATCGAGACATGGGCGATGCGGTTGGTGGCGGGGGTGGTGCGGCGGTCCATCGTCACAGTCCCAGCATGGCGGGCAGGGCGCCCAGTATGGCCCGCGCCCCTTGGCCGGCCCCGCCTTGCGGGCGCCCCGGCTGGGCGCTGGGCTGATGGCCATAGATGTCGAAATGGATGTATCGCGCATCGGTGAAGCGGCGCAGGAACAACGCCGCCGTGATCGCCCCTGCGAACCCGCCCGACGGCGCGTTGTCCAGATCGGCGATCCCCGGCTCCAGCATCGACTCGTAGGGGTCGTGGAAGGGCAGGCGCCAGACAGGATCGCGGGCGGCGGCGGCGGCCTGTTCCAGGGCGGCGGCGGCCTGCGCATCATCGGTGAAATAGGGCGCGAGGTCCGGCCCCACCGCCACCCGCGCCGCGCCGGTCAGCGTCGCCATCGACACGACCAGATCCGGCGCATCCTCGCAGGCATAGGCCAGCGCGTCGGCCAGCACGAGCCGTCCTTCGGCATCGGTGTTGTTCACCTCGACCGTCAGGCCCTTGCGCGAGGTCAGGATGTCCTTGGGCCGCATCGCATCGCCCGAGATCGAATTTTCGACCGCCGGGATCAGCACGCGCAACTGCACCGGCAGGCGCAGTTCCATGATCGCTTGCGCAAGGCCCAGAACGGTCGCGGCGCCGCCCATGTCCTTCTTCATCAGCAGCATTCCGGCGGCGGGTTTGATGTCCAGCCCTCCGGTGTCGAAACACACGCCCTTGCCGACCAGCGTCAGTTTCGGACCCGCCTCGCCCCACCGCATGTCCAGAAGGCGCGGCGCGCGGCTGGACCCTTTGCCGACGGCGTGGATCATGGGGAAACCCTGCTCCAGCGCCGCTCCCTTGATGACCTCGATCTTCGCGCCATGCCATTCGGCCAAGGAGGCCGCGGCCTGCCCAAGCTCCTTCGGGCCCATGTCGCTGGCGGGGGTGTTGATCAGATCGCGCGTCAGGTATTCCGCCCGCGCCATCGTCAGAACCCGGCTGCCCTGCGCGTCGTCGGGCAGCTTCAGCCGCGCGCGGTCGTTGGCGGATTTGCGGTAACGGTCGAAACGGTATTGGCCCAACAGCCATCCGAGCGCGGCCTCGTCGCGTTCATCCTCCGGCACGCCTTCGAAATGCCAGTCGCCGGGGGGAAGCTGTCCGGCGGGGGCAAGTCCGAACCGCGTGCGACGGCGGGCGGCGGCGGTGCCGCGACCGATGACGGCGGCTGCGGGTGCGCCATTTGATCCGGGGATCAGCCGCATTTCGCCAAGCGCGGCGGTGAATCCGCTGCCGCGCAGCCACGCCGCCTCGGCGGGGGTGCGGGTGGCGAGCCAGCCTTCCAGATCGTCCGATGCCACGGCGTGAACGGGCCGGGATTCGGCGGAAGGGGCGGAAATGGCAAGGTCCATCATCGGGCTCCGGCTGTCTGCGGGGCAGAGCCTAGCCCTTTGATCGGCGGCTGCAAGACCCTCAGACGCGGCGTCCGCGCTGCGTCTCGCCCGCCGCGATCTGCGATCCGGCAATGCGCAGCAGCCGCGCCCAGACCGCGCCGAACGCCGTCGCATCCGCGTGATCGAGGCAGTGATCGGCATCCCGCGCTGTATGTGCCAGCGTCGTCATGCCCAGATGGTCGGCCATCCGCGCAAGGCGGCGAAGCTGGCGCGGCGCCTCCGAAAGCTCGGACGCGGCGACCTGTTTCGACAGCGCGGCCACCGACAATGCAAGCTCTCCCAACGCGCGGTTGACGACTTTTTCCGCCGAGTCCGCATCCATTTCGCGAAAGATCCGCGCAATCGGCGCGGGGTCGTGGGCGACGTGATCCTGTGGCGTCAGCTTGGTGATGATGGCCGTCATGTCCGCTCTCTCCCGTTCCGGGTTCCGCAGCTTGCGCGGCAACCGCTGAAGGAAAGGTTCGATGTCACGGATAGTTCCCGGAAATTTCACTCGAATTGAAGTGGATATGCGGCTATGCCGATGCTGCAACTGCGAAAAGGACCGAGCGATGGATAAAGCAACTCCACTCCCCTCTTACCTGGTGCAGCGTTTCCACGGATGGCGCGCGACGACCTATCAGGGCAACCGCGCCTGGTTCCGCCGGCTGGCGCAGGAAGGCCAGCACCCCCGCGCCATGGTCATCGCCTGCTGCGACAGCCGCGTGGACGTCGCTTCGATCTTCGGCGCGGATTCGGGCGAGCTGTTCATCCACCGCAACGTGGCGAACCTCGTGCCGCCCTATAACCCCGACGGCGATTATCACGGCACTTCGGCGGCGATCGAATATGCCGTGACGGCATTGAAGGTCGCGCATGTGGTCGTGCTGGGCCATTCCAACTGCGGCGGCGTCAAGGGATGCTGCGACATGTGCGAAGGCAACGCCCCCGCGCTGGAGGAGCAGACGAGCTTCGTCGGCCGCTGGATGGACCTGCTGAAGCCGGGATACGAGCGTGTGAAGGACCTGCCCGAAGCGTCGCGTCTGCGCGCGCTGGAGAACGAGGCGGTGCTGGTCAGCCTTGAAAACCTGATGACCTTCCCCTTCGTCGCCAAGGCGGTCGAAGATGAGGTCCTGTCGCTGCACGGCGTCTGGAACGACATCGGCGAAGGCACGATCGAGCAGTTCGACCCGTCGGCGCGGGCGTTCAAGCCGGTGTGAGTGCGAAACGAAGCCGCGTCCGAGAGGGGTGCGGCTTCGATCACCCTACCGGGGCGAAGCTTTCATCCGCCAGCAAGGGTCAAGAATTCATTCTGAGTTTGAAGCCTGTGTGTGTCGGCTTGAATCCAAGCTTCTCATAGAAGGCGTGCGCTTCTGGTCTCTGTCTGTCCGTGGTCAGTTGCACCACGCTGCATCCCCTCGCCCGAGCTTCCGCGATTGCATGGCGAAACAGTTCGGTGCCGATGCCCTGCCCTTGCGTCCCGCTGGCAACCCTGACACCTTCGATCTGAGCGCGCTTCATTCCGCGATGCGTCAGATGATGCAGGAAGGTGATTTGCAGCGTTCCCACCATGCGCCCGTCCACTTCGGTCAGAACCGCAAGAAACTGGTTGGGGTCCGCGTCGATCATCTCGAATGCGACCGCATATTCCTCTGCTATCGGATCGCTTGCGATTTCGCGGCTCGTCCCCAAGGCATCATCTGCCAGCATTGCAACGATATGCGGCAGATCTTCGATGGACGCTTTACGAAAGATGAAATCCGGCATGGGCCTCTACTTTACGAACAAGCAAGTCATGCGTCTTGTTTCGACGACATTGAAAAAGCGCCCCGCAGGGCGCTTTCCCGGTCAGCCTTTCTTGAGGCAGCGTTTGCCCAGCACTTCTGCGATCTGCACCGCGTTCAGTGCGGCACCTTTGCGCAGGTTGTCGGACACGCACCACAGGTTCAACCCGTTGTCGATCGTGCTGTCCTGACGGATGCGCGAGATGTAGGTCGCGTATTCGCCGACGCATTCGATGGGCGTGATGTAGCCGCCGGCCTCGCGTTTATCGACGACGAGGATGCCGGGGGCTTCGCGCAGGATGTCGCGGGCCTCGGCCTCGTCCAGAAACTCCTCGGTTTCGATGTTGATCGATTCCGAATGGCCGACGAAGACCGGAACGCGCACGCAGGTCGCGGTCACCTTGATCGACTTGTCGAGGATCTTCTTCGTCTCGGCCACCATCTTCCATTCTTCCTTGGTCGAACCATCGTCAAGGAAGACGTCGATATGCGGGATCACGTTGAAGGCGATCTGCTTGGTGAATTTCGAAGGTTCCACTTCCTGACCGGGGACGTAGAGGCCCTTGGTCTGGTCCCACAGCTCGTCGATGCCTTCCTTGCCCGCGCCGGAAACCGACTGATAGGTGGAGACGACGACGCGCTTGATCTTGGCGCGGTCATGCAGCGGTTTCAGCGCGACGACCATCTGCGCGGTCGAGCAGTTGGGGTTCGCGATGATGTTCTTGGCGGTGTAACCGTCCACAGCCTCGGCATTCACCTCCGGCACGACCAGCGGAACCGCCGGATCGTAGCGATAGAGCGAGGAGTTGTCGATCACGACGCAGCCCGTGGCCGCGGCCTTGGGGGCATAGATCTTGGTCGCCTCGGACCCGACGGCGAACAGGGCGATGTCCCAGCCGGTGAAGTCGAAGGTGTCGAGGTCCTTGGTAATGACTGTCTTGTCGCCAAAGCTGATCTCTGTGCCCATCGACTTGCGCGATGCCAGTGCGGCGATCTCGTCGATCGGAAACTCGCGTTCAGCGAGGATGTTCAGCATTTCGCGGCCCACATTGCCCGTGGCGCCAACGACGACGACCTTATAGCCCATTCAAGAACCCTCCTTGGTGTCAAGATGACGGTGCCCCCTTAACCCAAGGCGGCCTTGGGGGGAAGGTTTATCCGTGGGAATGCAGGCGGAAACGCGGATCGCGCGCGATCAGGGCATGGACCCACGCCGCCTCTGCGTTGAAATCGTGGGGCACCTGTTCGGCGGTGCGGCTGCCGGTCAGCGACAGGGTCGCGAAGAAGTCGAAACCGTAAAGATCGATCCGCCTTGCGTCCGAGCGGGCCAGAAGGTCGATCATCATCGCTCCCGTGGTCGGTTGCGATCCAAGAGCCGTCTTCAGCCGTTCGTAATCCGCCTGCGGGTGCAGATAGAAGCCGGGGCGGTTTGCGACATGCCAAGGCAGGCGTTTGCGCTTGTGCGACATCCACAGCACGCGCCGGGTCTGCAGAGCGTCCAGCTTCGCCGCGTCCAGCGCGACGGCCAGGGCCAGCTGATCGGTGCGTGTGCCGTGGGAATGGGCAAAGGGCTTGGGCGCGCGGTTGATGCGGATGATCAGATCGGCGGTCTCGATCATCTCGCCCAGGCGCGCGTCAGCAAGGCCGCGGGCGTTGCCGATCAGCGCGACGCTGCGGCCCGCATAGTCGGCCAGCAATTCGGATTGCGGAACGGACAGGGCAGCCAGCTTGCCTTCGTCGCGGCGCAGGCGGGCAAGGGCGAAGGACAGCCGGTTCATGCCAGCATCCGGCGATAGACGGCGATCAGGGCGTTCGCCTCATCTTCGATGCGAAAGCCCCCTTCGACCCGCGCGCGGGCGGCCTCCGCCATCCGCTCGCGCAGGGGCTGGTCGTCGATCATCCGCGCTGCAGCATCCACCAGCGCCGGAAGGTCGTCGGTGGGGACCAGCAGGCCGGTATCGCCCAGCAGTTCCTTGAAGGCGCCGGTGTCGGTGGCAACCACCGGGACGCCGCAGGACATCGCCTCCAGCGGGGTGAGGCCGAAGCCTTCCCAGCGTTGGGGCGCGACATACAGATCCAGCGCGGCATACCAGTCGGCCATGCGGTCCACGGAAACCTCTGGCTTGAAAAGGATGCGGCCTTGCAGCCCCGCCTGCGCGACGCGGGCCATGATGTTCTCCATGAACTGCCGGTCCTTGTCCAAGGCGCGGCCCATGACCACCGCCGTCACGCCGGGGCGCGAGGGCAGAAGCTCGATCATCGCCTTGACGAAATTGTCGGTGCCCTTGGATTTGCGGATGCGGCCATAGCAGCCCACCAGTGTCACATGCGGCAGCCCCAACTTTTCGCGCAGCGCGCGGCGGTCTTCGGCGGGGGTGAAGGTTTCGGTGTCGATGCCGTGCAGGATCACATCGGCGGGGCGGTCAAGATAAGCCGCCCCCTTGGCCGAAGTCGCAACCACCGCGTCCATCTGCCCGATCAGCCATTTGGTATAGCCCGAATGCCTGCGCTGCGAGGCGGAGGTGAACAGCAGTCGGAACTTGCGCCGCAGAACGCGGGTCAGGAAAAGCCCCATCAGCATTTCCGTGTTCCGCCGTGCGTGCCAGACCCGCCAGCGGTCGCGCGGCATCATCGCCACGCGGGCCAGCGGCAGATGGGGCACTTCGGGCGGCAGGCCGGGGCCGGTGGCGCGGATGCCGATGCTGCGCGCCTGCACGGGCACCAGCCGCGCGATGGTGGCGGTGACGCCCGAAAGGCGGCGCTTCAGGTTCGGGGCGATGACGAGCACGGGTTCCATGCTGCCCATGTAATGCCCCCGCCGCGCTTAGGCCAGCGCGGGCGCGCGATGCTCGCGGATCGGCAGATGGACGATGGCCGAAAACGCGCCGATCCCGACGCCGAACCACCAGACCAGCGTGTAGTTGCCATAGATGTCATACAGCGCCCCGCCCAGCCAGACGCCAAGGAACCCGCCGATCTGGTGCGACAGGAACACCAGCCCGTAAAGCGTGCCCATGTAGCGCAGCCCGTAGATATGGGCGACCAACCCGCTGGTCAGCGGCACCGTCGCCAGCCAAAGCGCGCCCATGACGGCTGAAAAGACCAGCACCGTCGCGGGCGTCATCGGCGTCATGATGAACCATGCGGCGATGATCGTGCGCCCGACATAGATTGCGACCAGCAGATATTTCTTGGTGTATTTCTTGCCCAACCAGCCCGCCGTGACCGTGCCCACGATGTTCGCGATGCCGATCACCGCGATGGACAGCGCCCCGAGCGCCGAGGTGGTGGTGATCCCGATGCCCGACAGCATCCCGGACGGGTCGATCGGCCCGCAGAACTCGGTGATGAAGGCGGGGAAATGCGCGGTGATGAAGCCGAGTTGATAGCCGCAGGAAAAGAACCCGAGGAAGATCATCGTGAAGCTGGGGTCCTTCAGCGCGCGCATCAGCACAGTGCCGAGCGATTCCTCCAGCTCGGCCTTCGAGGCCAGCGCCGGGGCGCGCATGAAGGGCAGCGCCAAAAGCGAGGCGAGGATGACGCCGGCAAAGATCACGAACACCGTCTGCCACGAAAAGAACCCCATCAGGAATTCCGCCGTCGGCGCGCCGAAGACCTGACCCGCCGATCCCGCCGCCGTCGCGATGCCAAGCGCCAGCGAGCGGTTGTCGGGCGAGGTCGCGCGGCCCACCACGGCCAGAATCACGCCAAACCCGGTTCCCGCGATGCCGAAGCCGACCAGAACCTCCAGCATCTGGTGCTGGCCCGGCGTCACGGCAAGCGACGACAGCACCAGCCCGGCGGCATAGAACAGCGCGCCAAGGATGATCGCCCGCCGGTCGCCGAACCGTTCCGCCACCGCGCCGAAGATCGGCTGCCCGATTCCCCATGCAAGGTTCTGGATCGCGATGGCCATCGAAAACTCGGCCCGTGCCCAGCCGAATTCGGTGGCGATGGGGATCTGGAACATGCCGAAGCTGGCGCGAACCGCGAAGGACAGCATCAGAATGACGCAGCCCGCGATCAGGACGGGGGTGAAAAGCGCAGGTTTCGCGGTCATCTCGGCCTCGGGATCAAGAATGCGTCAATCTGTCATACGCTATCGTCGCTTTCCATCCTATTGTCGCAACCGGATTCAAGGAGCATGACATGACGGATTGGTGGCGCGGATCGGTAACCTATCAGGTCTATCCGCGATCGTTTCAGGATTCGGATGGCGACGGCATCGGCGATCTGCCGGGAATCACGCGCAGGCTGGGGCATATCGCGGCGCTTGGGGCCGATGCGGTGTGGCTGTCGCCGATCTTTCCCTCGCCCATGGCCGACATGGGATACGACGTGTCCGACTACACCAACATCGAGCCGCTGTTCGGCACGCTGGCCGATTTCGACACCCTGCTGACGGTCGCGCATGAGCTGGGGCTGAAGGTCATCATCGATCAGGTCATCAGCCATTGTTCGTCCGAACATCCGCTGTTCGCCGAAAGCCGCCGCGACCGCACGAACCCCAAGGCGGACTGGTTCATCTGGGCCGATGCGCAGCCCGACGGATCGCCGCCGAACAACTGGCTGTCGGTCTTCGGCGGGTCGGCCTGGGAATGGGACACGCGGCGGCGGCAGTATTACCTGCACAACTTCCTCGCCTCGCAGCCCGACTTCAACTTCCACAATCCCGAGGTGCAGGACTATCTGCTTGGCACCATGCGGTTCTGGCTGGAACGCGGGGTGGACGGGTTCCGGCTGGACACGGTGAACTACTATTTCCACGATGCGAAGCTGCGGTCCAATCCGCCGCTGGCGCTGAATGCGGTGCCGGTGAACCCCTATGACATGCAGGATCATCTGTATTCCAAGACCCAGCCCGAGAACCTGGCGTTTCTGGAGCGGCTGCGGGCGCTGACGGACGAATTCCCGAACCGGATGATGGTGGGCGAGGTGGGCGACGCCCAGCGCGCGGTCGAGGTGATGGGCGAATACACCTCGGGCCAGCACCGCCTGCACATGGCCTATAGTTTCGAGATGCTGGGCGATCATTACAACGCTGCCTTCTTCCGCCGCGCGATCGAAGGGTTCTTCAAGGGCGCGCCGGATGGCTGGCCGTGCTGGGCATTCTCGAACCACGACGTGACGCGCCATGCCTCGCGATGGGCGGGGCATGGGGCGATGGCGGATGTCGCGCGGCAGGCGGCGGCGGTGCTTTTGTCGCTGGAAGGGTCCGTCTGCCTCTATCAGGGCGAAGAACTGGGCCAGACGGATACCGAGCTGGACTATTCCGATCTGACCGACCCCAAGGGTCTGCGCTTCTGGCCTGAGGAGAAGGGCCGCGACGGGTGCCGCACGCCGATGGTCTGGGATGGAACGACCCATGGTGGGTTCACCGCCGGCACGCCGTGGCTGCCGGTGAAGCCACCGCAGATCGGGCGCAACGTCGCGGCGCAGGAGGGCGTTGCGGGGTCGGTGCTGGAAACCTATCGCGCGGTGCTGGCATTCCGGCGCGCCAATCCGGTGCTGCGGCTGGGTGCCAGCCGGTTCCACGACCTGCCGGAGCCTGTGCTGGCCTTCACCCGCCATCTGGGGGCCGAGGAGATGCTGTGCATCTTCAACCTTGGGACCGCGCCGGTGACGGTGGCGGTGGAGGGGCATCCGACTGCCCCATCCTTCCATGCAACGCAGGAAGGCGGGGCGCTGACCCTTGGCCCGAACGGCTTCGCATGGCTGCCCGGCGGGACGCTTCAGGCCCGGTGATAGGGCGATCCGGCAAGAATGCTAGCCGCGCGGTAAAGCTGTTCGGCCAGCATCACGCGGACCAGCATATGCGGCCAGACCATGCGCCCGAAGGACAGGCTGAAATCGGCGCGGGCGCGCAGCGAGGGCGCGATCCCGTCCGCCCCGCCGATGACGAAGGCCACATCCTGCCGCCCGCCATCGCGCCAGGTGCCAAGCTGGGTCGCGAATTCGGGGCTGCTGAGGACCTTGCCGCGTTCGTCCAGACAGGCGATCAGCGCGCCGGAGGGAATCGCCCGCGACAGCAGATCCGCCTCGGCCTCCATGCCAAGGTTCTTCTTGTCCTCGACCTCGTGCAACGCGAAAGGGCCAAGCGACAGCGCCCGGCCCGTGCGGTCGAACCGCTGCACGTAATCGTCGATGATCTCGCGCTCGGGGCCGCTGCGAAGCCGCCCCACCGCGCAAAGATGGACGCGCATCAGTCCTGGATGGAGTGTTGCTGGTCCGTGCCGTTCGGCAGCCACATCTTTTCAAGCTGGTAGAATTCGCGCACTTCGGGGCGGAAGACGTGGACGATGACATCGCCCGTGTCGATCAGCACCCAGTCGCCGGTTTCCTTGCCTTCGACCTTGGAAATGCGACCGAATTCCTGCTTCACGCGGTCCATCAGCTTTTCGGCGATGGACGCGACCTGACGCGACGAACGGCCCGAGCAGATGACCATGTAATCGGCCATGTCGGAGCGACCGCGCAGGTCGATCTGCACGATATCCTCGGCCTTGTCATCGTCGAGCGAGGCGAGAACGCGGTCGAGCATCTGCTCGGACGCATCCACGAGAGGTTCCGCAGCACTCATGTCAGGGCGCGGCCCGACCGGAAGCCCGGTCGAAGGATCGGAATGAGACAGGACATCGTCCTCCTGGGTTGCGCGCCTCTGACCCGGGCGCGGGGGTATCGGGCCTGAGTTTATCAGGAAGGGCGCCGAACCTCAATCCGCGCGTTCGGGGGTGGGACAGGGGGCGATCTGGCGCAGGATGCGGGCCAGGCGAGGCCCGCTCATCTCCTGCTGTGGGGTGGAGCCGAAGCCGGGGAGATAGAGGCTGTATCGGATGCTTTCCCGCGGGGCACGCGCCGAGGTGCGGCATAGCGGAAAGTTCGGAGTGAAATCCTCGACCGCGCCGTGGCGGTCCCAGAATGCGGTGGCACGCTCGCGTTCGTTTGCGGCAACCCGGAGGCGATAGGCCGTGCCACCTTCAACCCGGCGCGCGCCGATCTGCGACAATTCGAAGGTTTCCGTCGCCCCGGTCTTCTCCAGCTCGAATGTCAGGCCTCCGCGCGGTTGGGAAAGGCCGATTCCATCGGTCAGCGTGATGTCGATGCCGAACTCGCCCGCCTTCGATCCGATGTCGTGCCGCGTTCCCTGCGCCATCGCCGAAACGGGCAGCATCGTCGCCAAAAACAACCACTTGAACAAATCGCTTCTCCACTAAAAAGCCGGATATTGCCAGCCAAGCGAAAGAGAGTTAAAAAACGACCCCATGCAAGGGTTCATTTATTTCAACATCACCGATCATGCGCGTCTTCCGGCGCGTTTCTTCGGTTCGACCCGCAACGTCCTATCGCGGCTTTGATGCGGCGGGGTGCGCATGCGCGCCCCTGACGCCGCTTGCCGAACCCCCATCACAGCCATCCTGATACCCAAGGAAGAGCCATGACCGCTCAGGACAAAGCCCGCACTCTGTATGACAAGATCTGGGATGACCACGTCATCCAGCAGGACGACGACGGCACCTGTCTGCTGTATATCGACCGCCATCTGGTGCATGAAGTCACCAGCCCGCAAGCTTTCGAAGGGCTGCGCATGACGGGCCGCAAGGTCCGCGCGCCGGAAAAGACCATCGCCGTGCCGGACCATAACGTGCCGACCAGCGAAGGCCGCGAAAAGCATATCGACAACGAGGAAGGCCGCATTCAAGTCGCGGCGCTGGATACCAATGCGCGGGCAACGGGGGTGCATTACTACCCCATCGACGACATCCGTCAGGGCATCGTGCATATCGTCGGCCCGGAACAGGGCTGGACGCTGCCGGGCATGACGGTGGTCTGCGGCGACAGCCACACCGCGACGCATGGTGCATTCGGTGCGCTGGCGCATGGCATCGGCACGTCCGAGGTGGAGCATGTTCTGGCCACCCAGACGCTGATCCAAAAGAAGTCGAAGAACATGAAGGTCGAGATCACCGGCAGCCTGCCGCCCGGTGTCACGGCCAAGGACATCACCCTGACGGTGATCGGGCTGACCGGCACGGCGGGCGGCACGGGCCATGTGATCGAATATTGCGGGCAGGCGATCCGCGAGTTGTCGATGGAAGGCCGCATGACCGTCTGCAACATGGCGATCGAGGGCGGCGCGCGCGCGGGCCTGATCGCACCGGACGAGACGACCTTCGACTATTGCAAGACCCGCCCGAACGCGCCCAAGGGCGAGCAGTGGGATGCCGCAGTCGCCTATTGGAAGACCCTGTTCACCGACGAGGGCGCGCATTTCGACAAGGTCATCACCATCCGCGCCGAAGACATCGCGCCGGTCGTGACCTGGGGCACCTCGCCCGAGGATGTGCTGCCGATCACCGGCGTCGTTCCCTCGCCCGAGGAGTTCAAGGGCGGCAAGATCGACGCCGCCCGCCGCTCGCTGGAATACATGGGGCTGCAGCCGGGGCAAAAGCTGGACGAGATCGAGATCAACACGGTATTCATCGGCTCCTGCACCAATGGCCGGATCGAGGACCTGCGCGCCGCCGCCGACATCCTGCGCGGTCGCAAGGTCAAGGACGGCATCCGCGCGATGGTCGTGCCGGGATCGGGCCTCGTGCGCAAGCAGGCCGAGGATGAGGGCATCGCGCAGGTCTTCATCGACGCGGGCTTCGAATGGCGTCTGGCCGGATGCTCGATGTGCCTTGGCATGAACGACGACCAGCTGAGCCCCGGGGACCGCTGCGCCGCGACGTCGAACCGCAACTTCGAGGGGCGGCAGGGGCGCGGCGGGCGCACGCATCTGCTCTCGCCCGCGATGGCGGCGGCGGCGGCGGTGACGGGGCGGCTGACCGATGTGCGCACGCTCATGGCGGAGCCGGTCTGATGGAAAAGGCTGCCGGTATGCCCGGCAGCCCCATCGGTTCAGCAGCGGCGACGCAGCAGGCCAAGCCCGCCAAGACCGGCCAGCAACAGCGGCAGCGCGGCGGGCAGCGGTACCGGGGCGGGGCCCGGATCGACCGGCGGGATCACGACCTGTCCGGCCTGACCGAAGGCGACGTTGTCGATGTTGAAGCCTGCGGGTTCCGATCCGACCAGATCGAGGAAGACGCCTGCGATCTCGGCAATGCCGGTGGCCGAGGCGAGGCCGAGGAATTCGATCCCCGTGCCCTCGTTCTTTACGGTGCCCAGCAGGGTGCCATCACGGCCGAACGCGGTGATCCCGGTCGAACCCACGCCGTCGAAGAAGCCGCCCTCGAAGCCGACGGCCAATTGGTCCACGCTGAACAGCAGCGCGATCGGCCCGTTGAACTGGGGCGAGCCGCTGAGCGTGGGCGAGGTCGGGAAAGCGCCGTCGGTGGTGATGAAGGTGTCGGGCGAATCCGCATCCAGCGTCAGCGTGCCGGTGGGCGACCCCTTGATGCAGGCCGTCGGGGCCGAGCCGGGGCAATCGACGCCCGGCTGGGTGCTGAGCGATTGGCCGACGAAGTAGCCGCCGGTGGTCACGACCGGCGCGCCCGCGCCGCCGCCGTAATCGGACGGGTTGTAGGTCGGGTTCGCCGTTCCGATCGAGAATTCCGAGAAGGTTATCAGTCCGGCAGAGGGCAGGAATTGTTCGGCGTTGACACGCACGACCGCGGCAGAGGCCGAAAGGCCGACACCGGCGGCCCCAGCAAATGCAAGCGCGCCGAGCGCACGGCTCAGATGACGTTTCATTTGGGTTGTTCCCTCGGTAAAGGTTGCAATCATTCCGAAAACAGCCGCCCGGGATCGGGGCGGCGCGACAAAGCGTCGCGCATGAAAGCTACCACCGGCCCCCGAGTCGGTAAACATTTCGTTAACTCAACCGCCGCGCATCGCGCGGAGAAGCGCTAGGAACATCCGCGATGGACAAATTCACCAAGCTGACCGGAATTGCCGCTCCCATGCCGCTGGTCAACATCGACACAGACATGATCATCCCCAAGCAGTTCCTGAAGACGATCCAGCGTTCGGGTCTGGGCAAGAACCTGTTCGACGAATTGCGCTATGACGCGGCGGGCAACGAGAACCCGGATTTCGTGCTGAATCAGCCCGCCTATCGCGCGTCCGAGATCATCGTGGCGGGCGACAATTTCGGCTGTGGATCGTCGCGCGAACATGCGCCTTGGGCTCTTCTGGACTTCGGCATCCGCTGCGTGATCTCCACCAGCTTTGCCGACATCTTCTATAACAACTGCTTCAAGAACGGCATCCTGCCCATCGTGATGCCGCAGGAGGTGGTCGATGTGCTGATGGACGACGCCCGCCGCGGATCGAACGCTCGCATCACGGTGGATCTGGAGGAGATGAAGGTCGTCACCTCGGACGGGCAGGAATTTCCGTTCACGCTGGACCCGTTCCGCCGTCACTGCCTGCTGAACGGTCTGGATGATATCGGCCTGACGATGGAGAAATCCTCGGCCATCGACGGGTTCGAGGCGAAGATGGAAACCGCGCGGCCCTGGATTTAATGCTTCGTTAACCGTATTGCCCCATCCCCGTCGCACCTGCGGCGGGGATTTTTCATGCGCTTCATCCTGATCCTTTTGCTGTTGTCCCAGCCCGCATTCGCGGAAATTCGGGTAGCGACGTGGAATGCGGGCCTGTCGCGCAAGGGGCCGGGGCTGCTTCTGCGCGACATCCAGAAGGGCGAGCCGGAGGTGGAGGCCGCCCGTGCCACCATCGCCGCGCTGGATGCGGATGTGCTGCTGCTGACGAATGTGGATTACGATCTGGACCTTGTGGCGCTGCGGGCGCTGGACCTCGGCTATCCCCACCTGTTCGCGCGGAGGCCCAATACGGGGATGCAGACGGGGCGCGACATGGATGGCGACGGGCGCATCGGCGGGCCACGCGATGGCCAAGGCTATGGCTGGTTTTCGGGGCAGGGCGGGATGGCGGTGCTGTCGCGCTTTCCCCTTGGCGAGGGGCGGGACTTTTCGGCCTTCCTGTGGCGCGATCTGCCGGGGGCGCTTCTGCCGGGGGACGACATCCAGCGCCTGTCCACCACCGGCCATTGGGAGGTGCCAATCGAAACGCCAGACGGCATCCTGACCCTGCTGGCCTTCCACGCGACCCCGCCGGTGTTCGAGCCGCGCAACGCCCCCCGCAACCATGACGAAACCGCGTTCTGGACCGCGCTGATCGACGATCGCTTGCCCTTTGCTCCGCCTGCGCCGCCCTTCGTGATCCTTGGCGATGCCAATGCCGACCCGGATCGGGGCGATGGCATCCCGGAGGCGATCCGCGCGCTGCTGGCGCATCCGAAGGTGCAGGATCTGCATTCCGGGCCGACCGCGACATTCGAGGTGGGGGCGCTGCGGGTCGATTACGTCCTGCCGTCCAGCGATC
The DNA here is from genome assembly GCF_004959935.1 of Falsirhodobacter xinxiangensis. GTDB lineage: Bacteria > Pseudomonadota > Alphaproteobacteria > Rhodobacterales > Rhodobacteraceae > Falsirhodobacter > Falsirhodobacter xinxiangensis. The sequence goes on from NZ_SMYN01000003.1 coordinate 329,612, forward strand.
TGGATGTAGCGGCAGCAGGGATGGGCGAGGGCGGCGGCACCCACCGCCCGGTCTGGATCGACCTGCGCTAGTTATCCTCGACCCGGAAGCCGTCCGGGATCGCGTCGCGCCCCTCCAGCACCAGATCGGCCATGACCTTCGCGACCATCGGGGCCATGCCGAAGCCGATCTTGAAGCCGCCATTGGCGACGAACCCGTCCTTCCACGCCCCCAGAACCGGAGCGCGGGATTTCGCGCGGGGGCGCAGGCCCGCCCAACGCTCGACCACTTCGGCATGGGCCAGAACCGGCAGCGCCGCCACCGCGCGGGCGTGCAGCGCGTCGCATTGCGCGTCGGTGGTCAGATCGTCGGTGTCCCGTTCGGTCGTCGATCCTATGGCGACGGTGCCATCCGCATGGGGCACGACATGCAGCCCATCGACGAAGATCTGCGGCAGATCGCGCGCCTCGTGCCGCAGGCTCAGCGCCTGTCCCTTGATGCCGGTGCCGATACCCATCTCGCGCAGGCCCGCGACCCCGGTGGCGTGGATCGTGGGCGCAACGGCATCGGTATGCGCCACGATCGCGCCACCCTTGGCCCGGATCGCCGCTGCCAACGCTGCCAGCGCCATGCGCGGATGGATGCGTGCGGTCAGCGTGTCTTCGATCAGCCAGCCGGTGGGCGCTGCCGGGAACCAGCCGCGCCGCGCGGGCACCAGCCGCCATTCCGCCAGCCCCCGCCAAAGATCGCGGGCCGAGCCCGCCCGCGCCCGCGCCAGATCCAGCGCCGCATCATCCGCCACGGGTTGCAGCCGCCCCGTTCGGGCATAGCCGGGATCGGCCCCGCCCGCCGCCTGAGCGCCCGCCCAGAACTCCGCGGCGATCAGCAGGCTCTCCAGCTGAAACGCCTTCTTCGCGTTCCAGTTCTCCGGCACATGAGGGGCCATGGCGCCGACGATCCCGCCCGAGGCGCCCGCGCCGATGCCGTTCGGGTCCACGACCAGCACCCCCGCGCCGCGCCGCGCGGCCTCCCACGCGATGGACAGGCCGAAGATGCCTGCCCCGTTGATGATGATGTCTGGTCCGCTCATCCCCCCGCCATATCGCGGCGTGGTTGCGCTTTCCAGCCTGCGGGCGCATGGAATGAGGGGAACGGAGGTGCGGCATGGCGGAACTTGAATGGCGGGACGGCGGGATTCCGGTCTCCACCCGGTTCGACGATCCCTACTTCTCGCTGAACGGCGGGCTGGAGGAGACGCGGCATGTCTTCCTGCGCGGCAACGGGTTGCCCGAACGGCTGCGCGGCGGGTTCCATGTGGCGGAACTGGGCTTCGGCACCGGGCTGAACATGCTGGCACTGCTGATCGCCTCGAACGGTGTGCCGGTGCGATTCACCTCGTTCGAGGCGTTTCCGATGGATGCCGCCCAGATCGTCCGCGCCCTTGCCGCCTTTCCCGAGGCGGAAGCCGTCGCCGCGCCGTTCCTTGCGGCGTGGGCGGCAGGCCGGACGCGGTTCAGCCTCGGCGCGATGGAGGTGGAGGTGATCGTGGGCGACGCGCGCGAGACGCTGCCTGCATGGCAGGGCCGGGCGGATGCGTGGTTCCTCGACGGGTTCTCGCCCGCCAAGAACCCCGAGCTTTGGGGCGAGGAGATGATGGCCGCCGTCGCCGCCCATACCGCGCCCGGTGGCAGCTTTGCCACATATACCGCTGCCGGCCATGTGCGGCGGGCCTTGCAGTCGGCAGGGTTTGCGGTCACACGCTTGCCGGGATATGGGGGGAAAAGACATATGTCGGCCGGAAGGCTGGCATCCCCAGGTGCAGCATGACCCAGCAGAATACCCGCCTCGGTATCCTTTTCATGATCGCCGCCACGCTCGTCTTCACGGCGCAGGATGCGCTGTCGCGGATGCTGGGGGCGCATAACAACGTCTTCGTCGTGGTGATGATCCGATACTGGTTCTTCGCCGCCTTCGTCATCGCGCTGGCGCTTCGGTCTTCGGGCGGGCTGCGCGGGGTGCTGCGCAGCCGGTATCCGGTGCTGCAATCCCTGCGCGGGCTGCTTCTGGTGGCCGAGATCTGCGTAATGGTCATCGCCTTCGTGAAGCTGGGCCTGATCGCGACCCATGCGGTGTTTGCCTGCTATCCGCTGCTGGTTTCGGCCCTTTCGGGTCCGGTCCTGGGGGAAACGGTGGGCTGGCGGCGCTGGACGGCGGTGGCGATCGGCTTCGTCGGGGTCATCATCATCCTGAACCCGGGCGCGGGGGTGCTGTCCTTCTGGTCGCTGGTGCCGTTGGCGGCGGCGGCGATGTTCGCGATCTATGGTCTGCTGACCCGCTATGTTGCGCGGGGGGACGGGCCCGCGGTCAGCTTCTTCTGGGCGGGCACGGTGGGGGCCGTGGCGATCACCATCGTCGGGCTGATTTCGTGGCAACCGCTGCGGCCCGAGGATTGGCCGCTGATGGCGACGCTGTGCTGCACCGGGGTTCTGGGCCATTGGTGCCTGATCCGGTCCTTCGACGCGGCCGAGGCGAGCGCGGTGCAGCCCTTCTCGTTCCTTCAGATCCTTTGGGCGACCGGGGTGGGCGTGTTCTTCTTCCACGAAGAGCTGCACCTGAACATTCTGGTCGGTGCGGGCGTCGTCATCGCGGCGGGGCTGTTCACGCTGTGGCGCGCCAAGGTCAAGGGCGAGGTTACCCCCGCAGCTCCGCGGTGACGCGGACGGGGATCGAAACTCCGGCCAGCTTGGCGCGATAGATCACCAGCGATTCGACGACCCGCATCACATAGGTGCGGGTTTCGCCGAACGGGATATCCTCGACCCAGTCCACCACATCGACGCCAGGATCGCGCGGATCGCCGAACTGCGTCACCCAACCCCGCGGACGCCCCGGCCCGGCGTTGTAGCCCGAGGCGACCAGTGCGACAGAAGGCCCGAACTCCTCGATCAACTGTGCGAGGTATGCGGTGCCCATACGGACGTTATAGGCGGGGTCCGACAGGCGCGAGGCCGCATAGTCGGTGCCCAGCTTGGTCGCCATCAGCTTGGCGGTGCCCGGCATCACCTGCATCAGCCCGCGCGCCCCGGCGGGGCTCACGACGACCGGGTTGAATTCGGATTCGCGGCGGCTGATCGCCAGCGCCAGCGCGCGGGTCACGGGCAGATCGTCCGGCACCATCGCTGGCACGGGGTAATAGGCACGGGGCAGGATGATCCCGCGCTCTGCCGCCTGTTTGCCGATCAAGACGGCGATGTTCGGCTCGTTCATCGCCAGCGCCATGTCGGCAAGCTGGTCCAGCCCGGTGGCATCCTGCGATTCGGCCAGATGCAGGATGAAGCGGCGGCCCTGATCGTAATCGCCCGCGTCTAGCAGCATCTGCGCCGCCTGAAACACGCTGGACTGCGCGAAGCCTGCCTGCCGCCAATCGGCGGGGCGGGCGTCGGACAGCAGCGCGGGGTCGATGCTTTTCCCCAGCCGTTCCGCCGCCAGAAGGCCGTAATAGGCCGAGGAATGCATCGACGCTTCTTCGAACGCGGCCATGGCGGCGTCGAAATTGCCCATCTCCTCCAACGCGCGGCCTTCCCAATACAGCGCGCGGGACAGGCTGATCGGGGTGGATACGCCTTGTCCCAGACGGCGGAAATGGTCCAGCGCCAGTGATGGCTGGTTCAGCCGCCGCAGCGCGATGTGCCCGGCCAGAAACTCCAGATCCGCGAAACTGCCACCCGAGGTCAGGTGATGGCTGGCCGCAAGGCTATAGGCCAGCGTCGGGTCCGCCTCCTCGAACTCGCGCGCAAGATAGGCGCGGCGCGAGGCCCATTCGGCGGGGCGGCCCAGAGATTCGGCGCTGCCGCTGCGGTTCAGCATCAAGGCGGCGGCATCGGCATCGCGGCCCTTGCGGATGCGCCACATGAAGCGTTCATAGGCAAGGCCGGGATCGTCCGACAGCCCCTCCGGGACCGCGGCGATCATGGCATCCACGCCATCGTCGCCCGACCGCAGCGCGATGCGGGCGCGGGCCAGCGCCTGCCACCCAGCGGACAGGCGCGGCACCATGCGCAGCGCCTCGTTCATCTCGCCATCCCAAAGCAGGCGGTCGGTGCGCGCGATGTCGGCCCCGGCCAGCGGCACCGGATACATCTGGCGCAGAATCGCTTCTTCGCCTTCGGTCAGGGCCATGTCGCGCCAGGCGCGGATGGCCTCGGCCTCGGCCTCCGGTGCGCGGTTGGCGGCAAGAAAGGCGCGGGACAGGGCGATGGCCCCTTCGGCGGTCAGCGGAGCCTGCTGCGCGAAATAGGCGATGATGCGCTGGGCGTCGCCCGACCCCGCGATGGCCCCTTCACCCCGGCGGCGCAGAAGGGCGATGCCCGGCCAATCGGGATTGCGGGCAAGGAACGCCTCGTATTCGCCCGCGGTGCCGTTGCCCGCCCGCAACCGCTGCCATTCGACGATGTCGCGCGGAACGCCCGCTTCGGCCCGGCCAAGCGCGGCGGACCAGTCGCGCGCGGCGGCAAGGCGCAGCGCGGCCTTCAGCGCGGTGCCGTCCTGCGCCATGGCGGGAGCGGGGAGCAGCAGGGCAAGGGCGAGGGCAAGGCGGATCATGGCGCGGACTGTGCCAAACCCGCGCCCGCGCGGCAACACACAACGACGACAGCAGCGGCAGGGCAGCTTGGCAAGCCCCGCGCACGCGGATAAGGAGAGCGGATTCGAAACCGGGCCAGTCTGCCCGATCCACAGGAGAAGCGTGTCATGTTCAAAGGGTCCATTCCAGCCCTCGTGACGCCGTTCAAGAACGGCGCCGTGGATCTTGATACGCTGAAGAAGCTGGTGGATTGGCACGTGGCCGAAGGATCGTCGGGCATCGTTCCCGTCGGCACCACCGGCGAAACCCCGGTGCTGAGCCACGAGGAACACCAGCTCGTGGTGGCGAAAACCGTCGAATTCGCTGCTGGCCGCATCCCGGTCATCGCAGGCGCAGGGTCGAACAACACGGCCGAGGGGATCGGACTGATCCAACATGCCGAGGCCGTGGGCGCCGATGCCGCGCTGGTCGTGACCCCCTATTACAACAAGCCGACGCAGGCGGGGATGATCGCGCATTTCAAGGCGATCCACGATTCGTGCAACCTGCCGATCATCATCTATAACATTCCGGGCCGTTCGGTCGTGGACATGACGCCGGAAACGATGGGCGCTCTGGCCAAGCTGCCGCGCATCGTCGGCGTCAAGGACGCGACCGGCAAGCTGGAACGGGTGAGCCAGCAGCGCATCACCTGCGGCGCGGATTTCATCCAGCTTTCGGGCGAGGATGCGACGGCGCTGGGCTTCAACGCCCATGGCGGCATCGGCTGCATTTCCGTGACCGCCAACGTCGCCCCCCGTCTGTGCGCCGAGTTTCAGGCGGCGACGCTGTCGGGTGACTATGCCAAGGCATTGGAATATCAGGACCGTCTGATGCCGCTGCACGAGGCGATCTTCATCGAGCCGGGTCTGGTCAGCGCGAAATACGGCCTGTCGCGGCTTGGCCTGTGCTCGGAGGAGGTGCGCCTGCCGCTGGTCGGGCTGACCGACAATGCCAAGGCGCGGATGGACGCTGCGATGCGTCACGCGGGCCTGATCAACTAGGCGCCTCTGGACTAAGGGCGCGGCGTCACCTATCTGGGCCAGATCATGGCCCAGAAATCCGACCCCAACAGCAAGCTCATCGCAGAAAACCGCCGCGCGCGGTTCGATTACGCCATCGAGGACGATATCGAGGCGGGGATCATCCTGCTCGGGTCCGAGGTGAAGTCTCTGCGGCAGGGTGGATCGAACATCGGCGAAAGCTATGCCTCGGTCGAAAATGGCGAGCTGTGGCTGATCAACGGCTATATCGCGCCTTATCTTCAGGCCAAGACCTGGGGGCACGAGGAACGCCGCCGCCGCAAGCTGCTGGTGTCGCGCAAGGAGTTGTCGCGCCTGTGGTCCGCCACCGCGCGCGAAGGGATGACGCTGGTGCCGCTGCGGATGTATTTCAACGACCGCGGCATGGTGAAGGTCGCCATCGGTATCGCCAAAGGCAAGAAGCTGGCCGACAAGCGCGAGACGTCGGCCAAGCGTGACTGGAACCGCCAGAAACAGCGGCTGCTGAAACAGAACGCTTAATCTCTTTGTGATTTTACAGGCCGGGCGCATGCTTACCCTGCGGCACAACGCCGTATGAGGGAGTATGTGATGGAACTGTTGATCCAACTGATCGCAGGCGCGCTGGGCGGCACCGCTGCCGGGGGTGCTGCGAAGAACATCAGCCTCGGTCCCGTCCTGAACGCGGTCGTCGGGTTGATCGGCGGCGGTGTCGGCGGGCAAATTCTTGCGGCGCTGCTTGGGGGCACGGCGGGGGTCGATCCGGCGACGACGGGTGCAGCCGCCGATGCGGTCGCGGGTGGCGGTCTCGATTTCGGTAGCATTATCGCCTCGGTCCTGTCGGGCGGCGTCAGCGGCGGTGTGCTGACGGCGATCGTCGGCGCGATCCGCCGGTCTATGGCCAAATGATCGATCCGCCGCAGCCTTGAACGTGGGGCTGCGGCGGGCTATCGAATTGCGGCGAGCGCGCGCCGCATGCGGAATATCCTCCTGCCGCGGGCGTCGTCGCATCGCCATGGTGGAGGGAGCCGAGATGCTGACCGAACTGAAGCCGCAACCTGCGGACAAGATCCTGCAACTGATCCAGATGTATAAGGACGACCCGCGCGAGGTGAAGATCGACCTCGGTGTGGGCGTTTACAAGGATGCGACCGGGCTGACCCCGGTGATGCGCGCCGTGAAGGCGGCCGAGAAGAAGCTGTGGGAAGCCGAGACGACCAAGGCCTATACCGGGCTTGCGGGCGAGCCTGCCTATCTTTCGGCGCTGACGAGGCTGATCCTTGGCGATGCAGTCCCGGCCGAGAAGGTCGCCGCCATCGCGACCCCCGGCGGCACGGGCGCGATCCGTCAGGCGCTGGAGCTGGTCAAGATGGCATCGCCCAATGCGACGGTGTGGATTTCCAACCCGACCTGGCCGAACCACCCTTCGATCATCAAGTTCCTTGGCATTGCGATGCAGGAATACCGCTATTTCGACGCGGAAACCGGCGGGGTCGATTTCGACGGGATGCTGGCCGATCTGGACCGCGTGAAACCCGGCGACGTGGTTCTGCTGCACGGCTGCTGCCACAACCCGACCGGCGCCAACCTGAACTTGGTGCAATGGCGCGAAGTCGTGGCGCTGTTGAAGGCCAAGCAGGCAGTCGCTTTCGTCGACATCGCCTATCAGGGCTTCGGTGACGGGCTGGATGCGGATGCCGAGGCGACGCGGCTGGTGGCACGCGAATTGCCCGAGGTGCTGATCGCGGCCTCCTGTTCGAAGAACTTCGGCATCTATCGCGAGCGGACGGGCATCCTGATCGCCATCGGCTCGGCCGACCGGACGGTGACGCAGGGGAACCTCGCCTTCCTGAACCGGCAGAACTATTCCTTCCCGCCGGATCACGGTGCGCGGCTGGTGACGATGATCCTTGAGGATGACGCCCTGCGCGCCGATTGGAAGGCCGAGCTGGAGGAGGTCCGCTTGAACATGCTGACCTTGCGTCAGGCACTGGCGGATGCGCTGCGCGATGCGACCGGGTCGGACCGTTTCGGCTTCGTGGCCGAGCATCGGGGGATGTTCTCGCGTCTGGGCCTGTCGCCGGATCAGGTCGAGAAACTTCGGGCGGATCACGGGATCTATATGGTGGGGGACAGCCGCATCAACATCGCGGGGCTGAACGCGCAGACCGTGCCGGTTCTGGCCAAGGCCGTGGCAGCGGTTCTGTAATGCAAAGGGCGCCCCGAGGGGCGCCCTTTCGTTTTCAGGTGTGGTAGGCGCTTTCGCCATGGCTGGTGGTGTCCAGCCCCTCGCGTTCCTGATCGGTGGAGACGCGCAGACCGACGATCGCATCCACCAGCTTGAACAGGATGAACGAGACGACCCCGCACCAGACGATGGTGATCAGGACCGCAAGGATCTGTGTCCAAAGCTGGCCGCCCATGGTCACACCCTCGGGGAAGCCTGCGCCGCCGAGGCCGGGGGCTGCGAAGATGCCGGTGCCGATCGCGCCGACGATGCCGCCGATGCCGTGGATGCCGAACACGTCGAGGCTGTCGTCATAACCCAGCTTCGGCTTCACGACGGCGACGAAGTAGTAGCAGATGACCGAAGCCACGGCGCCCAGAACGATCGCGCCCATCGGGCCGACCCAGCCGGCGGCGGGGGTGACGGCGACCAGACCGCAGATCATGCCCGACACTGCGCCCAGCATGGATGCCTTGCCGCGTGCCATGCCTTCCACGATGGCCCATGCCAGAACGCCGGCAGCCGTCGCGGTGAAGGTGTTGATCATCGCCAGACCCGCGCCTGCACCAGCCGAGAGGGCCGAGCCCGCGTTGAAGCCGAACCAGCCGACGAACAGCATCGAAGCCCCGACCATGGTCAGCGTCATCGAATGCGGAGCCATGTTGTCCTTGCCGTAGCCGACGCGCTTGCCGACGACGATGGAGCCGACCAGCGCCGCGATGCCCGCGTTGATGTGAACCACGGTGCCGCCTGCGAAGTCATAGGCTTCCCAGCCGAAGAACAGACCGTTTGCGTCCCAGGCCATATGCGCCACCGGGAAATAGACGATGGTGACCCACAGGAACACGAACAGCAGCACGGCCGAGAATTTGATCCGTTCGGCAAAGCCGCCGATGATCAGCGCCGAGGTGATGCAGGCGAAGGTCATCTGGAACGACAGGAAGACGTATTCCGGGATGGTTCCCGATTCCGAATCCGCCGTCACGCCCGAAAGGAACAGTTTGGCGAAACCGCCGAAATAGGCGCTCTCCGACCCGCCGAAGGCGAAGGAATAGCCATAGACGACCCAGATGATCATGACCAACGCGGCGATGACGGTGGTCTGCATCAGGATCGACAGCATGTTCTTGGTGCGGACCAGACCGCCATAGAACAGCGCGACGCCCGGCAGGATCATGAACAGCACCAGCACGGTGGACATCAGCATCCATGCCGTATCGCCGCTGTCGATGTTGGACACCACCTCGGCCTCTTGTGCCAGCGCGGGCAGGGCGGCCAGCGCCCCAAGCGCCGACAGGCCCGCGGTCTGCAAAAGTTTCTTCATTGTCCCAATTCCCCCTGCGCGGTCACAGCGCGTCGTCGTTGATTTCGCCGGTGCGCACGCGGACCGCGTGTTCGACGTCCAGCACGAAGATCTTGCCGTCGCCGATCTTGTCGGTCTTGGCGGTGGATCGGATGGTCTCGACCACCGTTTCGGCCAGCGCGTCGGCCACCACGATCTCCAGCCGGACCTTCGGCACGAAGTTCACGGCGTATTCGGCCCCGCGATAGATTTCCGTGTGCCCCGACTGCGACCCGAAGCCCTTGATCTCTGTCACCATCATGCCGCGCACGCCGATGGTGGTCAGCGCCTCGCGGACCTCCTCCAGCTTGAACGGTTTGATCGCTGCAATGATGAGTTTCACCGTGCATCCCCTTGTTTGGCAGGCGGCCCCAGCCGGGTGCCTTGGCCCGACAAGGCGGGGATTCGCGCGGTTCGGCAACGTTTCGCCCATGTTTCAGGCAGGGTGCAGAGCGCGTTCTGCATGTTTTTTTGCACAATGCATGGGCATCGCCCAAAAAATGCGCGACGTGAAAATCTGGCTCACGCAGGGTTGTCCTCCACATCCCCGCGCGTTCCGGTTAAAGTCGCCGAAAATCAAAACGGGCAGGCGGAATGAGCGGTTCGGGCAAGCGGACGCCACTGGTGGCGGATCGGCGTAATTTTTCTTCTCCCAAGACGGGTGGCGGCGGTCGCAATGGCGGCGGCGGTGGTGGCAAGCAGCCCCCCCGTCGGCAGCCCCCGCGCAAGCCGCAGCGGCCGCGCAACCCGCTGGTAGCGCTGATCGTTGGCCTCTTCACCCTGATCCGCCGGGTGATCTGGGGCGTCGCATGGCGCGGCGCGCTGGTGCTGGCGCTGATCGTCGGCGGATCGACCTTCTATTTCATGTCCCGCCTGCCGGAGGTGAGCGAGCTTCTGGACGGGCGCGCGCGGGGCTCGGTCACGCTTTTGGACCGCAACGGCGATGTGTTCGCGTGGCGTGGCGAGACGTTCGGCGGCAACATGACCTCGGACAAGGTTTCCGAGAACCTGCGCGATGCGGTCGTCGCGACCGAGGACCGGCGCTTCTACAGCCACCTTGGGATCAGCCCGCGGGGCATCGCTTCGGCCATCAAGATCAACATGACCGAAGGGCGCGGCGCGCTGGAGGGCAATGGCGGGTCCACCATCACGCAGCAGGTGGCAAAGCTGCTGTGCCTTGGCGTGGAATACGACCCGTCGGCCTGGAAGGACGAGGCGGAATACGAGGCCGACTGCCGCAAGGGCGGCGTCTGGCGCAAGATCAAGGAAGTCCCCTTCGCGCTGGCGATGGAGCTGAAATATTCCAAGCCCGAGATCCTGACGATCTATTTCAACCGCGCCTATCTGGGTGCGGGCGCGCGGGGCTTCGAGGCTGCGTCGCAGCGGTATTTCGGCAAATCGGCGGCCGAGGTGAACCCGGCCGAGGCCGCGATGCTGGCCGGGCTGCTGAAGGCGCCGTCCTATTACGCGCCGACGAACAACCTTGAACGCGCGACCAGCCGGGCGAACCTGATCATCGGGCTGATGCACGATCAGGGATACCTGACGGATGCCGAGGCGAAGGATGCCATCGACCAACCCGCGCGGCTGTCGCAGGCGGCGCAAAGCCGGTCGGGCGGTTACTTCGCCGATTGGGTGATGGAGGCGGGGCCGTCCTTCCTGACCCGCGACACGACTGAGGATGTGATCATCCGCACCACCATGGACCAGCGCATCCAGCGCGCGGCGGAAGAAGCGGTGGATCAGGTCTTTTCGGAAAAGCTGCGCGAGGGGACGAAGGCCCAGACGGCGGTGGTCGTGATGTCGGCGGATGGCGCGGTGCGTGGCATGGTCGGCGGACGCGCGATTGCGGCGGCGGGGTCGTTCAACCGCGCGACCCAGGCGCTGCGCCAGACGGGGTCGGCCTTCAAGCCCTTCGTCTATGCCGCTGCGATGAACAAGGGCTACAGCCCCGCCGACTTCGTCGAGGACGCGCCATTTACGATCAACATCCCCGGATCGAAGCCGTGGACGCCATCCAACTATGACCGCCGGTTCCACGGGATCGTGACGCTGACGACGGCGCTGAAACAGTCGCTGAACATCCCCGCCGTGCGCGTGTCGGAAAACGTGGGCCGGGACGAGGTGATCCGCGTCGCGTCCGAGTTCGGCATTCGCAACAACCTGGTCAACAGCCCTTCGCTGGCGCTGGGCGTGTCGGAATCGACGTTGCTGGAGATGACGGGCGCCTATGCCGGCATCCTGAACGGCGGGTCGGCCGTGCGGCCCTATGGCCTGACCGAATTGCGGCTTCAGGGCGATGACCAGCCGCTGATGGGGCAGGAGGGCGGGATCGAACAGCGCGTGATCTCGGAAGAAGCCGCGCAGCTTCTGACCTATATGATGACCGAGGTGATCAATTCGGGCACGGGTGGGCGGGCGCGTTTGCCTGACCGCGAGGCTGCGGGCAAGACCGGCACGACGCAGGCGGCGCGCGATGCTTGGTTCGTGGGGTTCACAGCCGACTATGTGACCGGCGTCTGGATGGGCTATGACGACAACACCCCGCTGACCGGGGTGACGGGCGGCGGCATTCCCGCCGACATCTGGCGCGAGGTGATGGTGCGGGTCGAGGAAGGCCTGCCCGCGACGCCGCTGCGCAAGATCGTTCCTGCGCCGCGCACCCCGCCGCAGGCCCCGACCAACGTGCCGGTGACGGATCTGAACGGCACGCCGCTGTCGGAATCGCAGGACCCGCAACTGGCGCAACAGCCCCGGCACGAGGAGCCCGACATGGCCGAGCGTATCCTGCGCGATGTGCTTGGCGCCTTCGGAAACTGAAAAAGGCCCCGCGGTTGCGGGGCCTTTTCCTTTCGTGTCGTTTGGATCAGGCGCGCGACAGCGCCTGCGTCAGCGCGTCGATGTTGCCCCGGTTCTGGTCGAGGATCGCCTGAACCTCGGTCCGCTCGGACGCCAGCATGTTCACACCCTCGATGATGATGTTGAAGAACTTGGCCTGCCCGCCCTTCTGCGAGACGTGCCAGCGCACATCTGCGGGGTTCTTGTTCCGCAGATAGGCGGTCGAGACGACCTCGAAATAGCTTTTCAGCGGCTGCACGCTCGTCACCTCGATCTGCCCGCCCGCAAATTCGCGGAAGCGGCGACCGTATTTGCGGCTGACATAGCCCTGATAGGCTTGCGTATAGGCCGAAAGCTGCGCCTGCGACGCCTGACGCGCGGCGACGCCCAGCGTGGACCGAGCGATGGTCGGCACGTCGGCGTAATTGGCGAACACACGCTCGAATGCCGCAAGCATCGCCGATTCAGGCTGCCCCGAGGCGATGATGCGGTTCACCTCGCCCACGGCGTTGGTCACAAGCTGGCGGGCCGCATCGGCGCTTTGGGCATGGGACGCGCGGGGCAGGGCCAGCGCCATGCCGCCTGCCAGAAGAATGCCGCCGAATGCGCGGCGGTTCAGCGGCGCGGCGAAGGAAATGTCACTGGGCATTGCTATCCTCGTACGGGTCAATGAAATCAGCAGGCGCGGCACCCCCGGCATCGGCATAGGGGTCGATGAAATCATCCCCCGACGCCTCGCCGCCCCCGCCCAGCGCATAGCGCCGGTTCTGGAGATAGAGCAGCCGCGTCTGCGCGTAGCTGTCCGCGCTTTCATATAGGACGCTGTCGATGGTGTCGGAATACTCGTACCGATCACCAAGTTTTGAGCCGCCCTCGGCCACGGTGCCGATGCTGCGTTCGGGCGAGGGGACCAGCAGGCGGACCGGGTTCGTCGCGTAATCGACGATGGCGCCATAGGTATCACGTTCCGTGGACGGGCCGAAGAACGGGTGTTCGACATATTGCCCCTCGCCCACACCCCAGGTGTAAAGCGTCTCGCCGAAGTCGGTCGGCTTGCCGCGCAGGCCCATGGAACTGGCCGGATCGAAGATCCCCAGAACGCCGATCGTGGAGTTGACGACGAAGCGCGCCGTATTCTCCAGCGCGGCGACGGGGCGGCCCTGGAACACGCCGTTCAGCGCATCCCCCGGCAGGTCGAGGTTATCGGCGAAATTGTTCACCCCCGTCCGCACCGGCCCGGGCACCACGCGGCCATAGCCTTGCGAGACGGGCTTCACCAGCGCCGTGTCGAAGCGTTTGTTGAACTCGTGCCGTTCGCGGTTCACCTGTTCCTGCGGATCGTTCGTGCCGGTCTGGACCGGGGGTGTTCCACAGGCTGCAAGCGCCAGAAGGCTGGCTGCCGCGCCGAGTTTAGATACTGCGCGAAGCGCCGCATGTCCTGATGCCATCATCGTCCCCGTCCTTACTGGCCCGAAAGGTCAACATAATGTTATCCAATTGAAGGCAAGCCTTAATGCCTTCGGGACGGGAATGACAACGGTGAAGGATGTCACGCCAGTGACACGATCCCTCGGATAGAAGCGGGCGCTATGGATCAGGAAGACGTCAGAGCCGGACGGCGAGAGTTGCGCAAGGCGCGGGGTGTGTCGCACGGGCTGCTGTCATCCGTGCTGCTTTTCTCGGTTTTTACCAATCTGTTGATGCTGACCGGGCCCCTTTACATGCTGCAGGTCTATGACCGCGTGCTGGCCAGCCGGTCCGAGGAAACGCTGGTCGCGGTGTCGCTGATCGCGGCGGGAATGTTTGTCGCGATGGGCATTCTGGATTACGCCCGCGGGCGGATCATGGCGCGAATCGGTGCCGGTTTTCAGGATCGGCTGGATCTGCGGGTGTTTCGCGCGGCGATGCGGCGGCTGTCGCTGGCCCCGGGGGACAGCAGCGCCATCGCGGCGCAGCGTGATCTGGAATCGGTGCAGCGGCTTTGGGGCTCGCCCGTGCTTCTGGCGCTGTTCGATCTGCCGTGGACGCCGATCTTTGCTGCCGCCGTGTTCCTGTTCCACCCGGCGCTGGGCTGGCTGGCGGTGGGGGGCGGCGCGGTTCTGGTCGTCGTGACCCTGCTGAATCAGCGCATGTCCGAAGCGCCGATGCAGCGCGCGTCCATGCTGGGCATTCAGGCCGAACGGATGGCCGAGAACCTTAAGGCCGAATCCGAGGCGATTCAGGCGCTGGGCATGACGTCCGCCGGGTTTCGCCGCTGGCAGGTCGCGCGGGCCGAGGCGCTGGCGCAGGGCGTGCGGGCTGCGGATGTGACGGGGGGCTTCAGCACCCTGACCAAGACGCTGCGGATGATCCTGCAATCGGCGATGCTGGGCCTTGGCGCCTATCTGGTGCTGACCGATGGGCTCAGCGCGGGGGTGATGATCGCCAGTTCCATCATGATGGGCCGCGCGCTGGCCCCGATCGAGACGGCCATCGGCCAATGGGCGACCGTCAGCCGCGGGCGCGAAGGGTGGGACCGTCTGACCCGCCTGCTGTCCCGCCAACCGGCCGAGGCGCCGCGCACCGCGCTGCCGCGTCCCAAGGCGCTGCTGGACGTCCAGGGGCTGACGGTGGTGCCTCCGGGCAGCCAGACGCCGGTGCTGCGGTCCGTCACCTTCGGGATGCAGCCGGGGCAGGCCTTGGGCGTGATCGGGCCGTCGGGGTCGGGGAAATCCTCGCTGGCGCGGGCGTTGATCGGGGTGTGGACCCCGGCGGCGGGCAAGATCCGGCTGGACGGGGCGACGCTGGACCAGTTCGACCCGGACGTGCTGGGCAGCTACATCGGCTATCTGCCGCAGCGCGTGACCTTGTTCGAGGGGACGATCGCGGAAAACATCGCCCGCCTTCAGGACGGTGCGAACCCGGCCAAGGTGGTCGAGGCGGCGAAGAAGGCAGCGGCGCATGACATGATCCTGCGCCTGCCCGACGGTTACGATTCGCGCGTCTCGGCGCTGGGCGGGCGGCTGTCGGGCGGGCAGGTGCAGCGCATCGGGCTGGCGCGGGCGATGTATGGCGATCCGGTCTTTCTGGTGCTGGACGAGCCGAACTCGAATCTGGACAACGAAGGGTCGATGGCGCTGAACGCTGCGATCCGGTCGGTCAAGGAGGCGGGGGGCGCGGTGCTGATCATGGCGCACCGCCCGGCGGCTATACAGGAATGCGATCTGCTCTTGGTGATGGAGGAGGGCGGCCGCCGCGCCTTCGGCCCGCGCGATGCGGTGCTGCGCGAGGTGGTCAAGAACCACACCGATCTGGTGCGTCCCGGAGGTGCGGCATGAACTGGTCGGCACGCGGTCCGCTGCTTCTGGGCGGCATCACCCTGGCGCTTTTGGTCGGGGGCTTCGGGGTCTGGGCCTCGGCCACGCATATCGCGGGGGCGATCGTTGCGCCGGGCCAGATACAGGTGCAGCAGAACCGCCAGATCGTGCAGCATCCCGATGGCGGCGTGGTCGAACAGATCGCGGTGATCGAAGGGCAATCGGTGCAGGCGGGCGATCTTCTGGTGGCGCTGGACGGGTCGGACCTGCAATCGGAACTTGCCATCGTCGAAGGGCAACTGTTCGAACTGCAAGCCCGGCGCGGACGGCTGGAGGCGGAACGGGACGAGGCGGAGGTGCAATTCCTGCCCGATCTGGAGCTGATCGCGGAAACACGGCCCGAAGTGCGCGAGTTGATGGACGGGCAGGTGAAGCTGTTCGAGTCCCGCCGCGCAACCTTGGCACAGCAGGTGGATCAGCTTGGGCGCCGCGTGGATCAGACCCGCAGCCAGATCGACGGGATCGACGCGCAAAAGGCGGCGCTGGCGATCCAGCTGACGCTGATCCAGCAGGAGCTCGCGGCGCAGCAGGGCCTGTTCGAGCGCGGTCTGGCCGAAGTGTCGCGCGTGCTGGCCTTGCAGCGCGAACAGGCCCGCCTCTCGGGCGAGGTCGGATCGCTGACCGCCAGCCGCGCCGAGGCCGAGACTCGCATCACCGAAACCGAGATCGAGATTCTGCGTCTGGGGTCTGCCCGGCGCGAGGAGGCGATCACCCAACTGCGCGACTTCGCCTATCAGGAGTTGGAGCTGGCCGAACGCCGGCGCGCGCTGAAGCAGAAGCTGACCCGGCTGGAGATTCGCGCCCCCGTGTCGGGCATCGTGCTGAACCTTGCGGTCACGACGCCGCGCGCCGTGCTGCGCGCCGCCGATCCGGTGCTGTATCTGATCCCGCAGGACCGCCCGCTGGTCATCACATCCCAGATTCCGACGATCCATGTGGACGAGGTGCATCCGGGGCAGGCGGTGCGGCTGGTCTTCTCGGCCTTCCCCTCGCGCACGACGCCGGAACTGGACGGGCATGTGGTCTTCGTATCGGCCGATGCGCTGACGGACGAGCAGACCGGCCAAAGCTATTACCGGGCCGAGATCGTGCCGAACGAGGGCGAGGTGGAGAAGCTGACCGATCTGGTGCTGATCCCCGGCATGCCGGTCGAAAGTTTCATCCAGACGGGGCAGCGCACGCCGATTGCCTATCTGGTCAAACCGCTGAGCGATTACTTCGCCCGCGCGATGCGCGAGAGTTGAAGCCGCGCGGGGGCCGCGCTAGCGTCGCGTCCGCAATGACAGGAGATTACGATGACCATTGAAAGCCGCCTTGCCGAACTGGGCGTGACCCTGCCCGACGCACCGGCCCCTGCCGCGAACTATGTGCCCTTCGTCGTGACCGGCAATCTGGTGCATGTCTCGGGGCAGATCTCGCAAACCGAGGGCGGGCTGATCACCGGCAAGCTGGGCGACACGCTGCACATCGAGGCCGGGGCGGCGGCGGCAAAACGCTGTGCGATCAGCCTGCTGTCGCAGCTGAAACGCGCGACGGGCGGCGATCTGGAACGGCTGGTTCGGGTGGTGAAGCTGACAGGTTTCGTGAACTCCACCCCCGATTTCACCGACCAGCCCAAGGTCATCAACGGCGCTTCGGATTTCCTCGTCGAAGTGCTGGGCGACAAGGGACGCCATGCCCGGTCCGCCGTCTCTGCCGCCAGCCTGCCCTTCGGCGTCGCGGTGGAGATCGAAGCGATCTTCGAGATCGCCTGAATGCGCATCCCGCTTCCCCCCGCCTTCCTGCGCTATCCCGTCGCCCATCGTGCGCTGCACGGTCCGGGGGTGCCGGAGAACTCTCGCGCGGCGGTCCTTGCGGCGGCGGAGGCGGGATATGCCATCGAGATCGACCTGCAACTGTCGGCGGACGGGCAGGCAATGGTCTTCCACGACGATGATCTGGACCGGCTGACGGACCAGACCGGCCCGCTGCGGTCGGCGGACCTGTCGACGGCGCGGCTGGCCAATGGCGAAACCATCCCGACCCTGCCCGAAGTGCTGGAGATCGTCGCAGGCCGCGTGCCGCTGCTGATCGAGATCAAGGACCAGACCTCGTTCGACGGGCGGCTGGAACAGGCGACGGCCGATGCGCTGGCAACCTATGTCGGCCCGGTCGCGGTGATGGGGTTCAACCCGGAATCGGTGGCGATCATGGCGCGGCTGGCCCCGACCGTGCCGCGCGGGATCACGACCTCGGCCTATGACTACGACGACTGGGCGCCGCTGTCGCATGCGACCTGCGATCTGCTGCGCGAGATTCCGGATTATGACCGGGTGGAGGCCAGCTTCATCTCGCACGAGGCGAAGGATCTGGCCCGCGCGCGGGTGGCGGAGCTTCAGGCGCAGGGCGCGGCGATCCTGTCCTGGACCATCCGATCGCAAGAGGCCGAGGACGAGGCGCGGCTGATTGCCGACAACGTGACTTTCGAGGGCTATGCCGCGGCGAAACCCGCTTGACCATGCCCGCCCATGCGCCAGTCTTGGCGAATGAGTGCCGAGATCGAAGTCACCGCCCATCCTTCCATTGCCGCGATCCCCGCCGAAGACTGGGACGCGCTGGCCTGCCCCGAACCGGGGCGGCCTTTGGACCCGTTCACCACCCACCGTTTCCTGCTGGCGCTGGAGAGAAGCGGATCGACCGGGCGCGGCACCGGCTGGCAGCCCCGGCCCCTGATCGCACGGCTGGAAGGGCAACCCATCGCCGCCGCGCCGCTTTACGTCAAAAGCCACAGCCAGGGCGAATACATCTTCGATTTCAACTGGGCCGACGCCTATGAACGTGCAGGCGGGCAGTATTACCCCAAGCTGCAGATCGCGGTGCCCTTCACGCCCGCGACGGGGCGGCGGTTCCTTACCCTGCCGGGGCTGGAGGCGCAGGGGCGGGCGGCGCTGATCCAGGGCGCGACGCAACTGGCCGAGCAGAACGGGCTGTCTTCGGTCCACGTCACCTTCTGCACCGAGGACGAGGCGGAGACCGGCGAGCTGATGCACCGCGTAACGCGGCAGTTCCATTGGGAGAACCGGGGCTATGCCAGCTTCGATGCGTTCCTTGCCGACCTCTCCTCGCGCAAACGCAAGATGATCCGCAAGGAACGCGAGGCGGCACAGGGCTTCGGCGGCACCATCCGCGCCCTGACCGGGGCGGATCTTCGGCCCGAACATTGGGATGCGTTCTGGCACTTCTATCAGGATACCGGGTCGCGCAAATGGGGCAGCCCCTATCTGACCCGCGCCTTCTTCGACCGCATCCACGAGACGATGGCCGATGACATTCTGCTGGTGCTGGCCGAACGGGACGGGGTGCCCATCGCCGGGGCGCTCAATTTCATCGGGCGCGATACGCTTTACGGGCGTTACTGGGGCGCGAGCGAGCATCATCCTTTCCTGCATTTCGAGCTGTGTTATTATCAGGCGATGGATTGGGCGATCGCGCAAGGGTTGCAACGGGTCGAGGCGGGGGCGCAGGGCGAACACAAGCTGGCCCGCGGCTATCTTCCGACCGAGGTGCATTCGCTGCACTGGATCGCCGATCCGGGATTCCGCGCGGCGGTCGCGCAATATCTTCAGGCCGAACGTCATGCGGTGGACGAGGAGATAGAGGTTCTGACCGCCTATGGTCCGTTCCGCAAGGCCAGCGAGGATGCCGATGACCGCATTTGACAGATCGACCCTGCAACCGCTGATCGAAAACGGCTGGCTTGTGGAAGGGGACGCCATCGCCAAAAGCTTCAGCTTCGACGATTTCAACGAGGCGTTCGGCTTCATGGCCCGCGTCGCGCTTTGGGCGGAAAAGCTGGACCATCACCCGGATTGGTCGAACAGCCATCGCCGGGTGGATGTGCGGCTGACGACGCATTCGGCGGGCGGGCTGACCGCCAAGGATGTGAAGCTGGCGGCGAGGATGGACGCCCTCGCCGCGCAATAGGTCAGATGGCCAGAAGCAGCGCCTCGCCGCCCGAGGTTTCGCAGGTGCCGGGGGATTCCTCCAGATGCAGCACGCGCACTTCGCCATCGACGACATGCATCGCATAGCGGCGCGAGCGACCCATCAGGCCGGCGGCGGGCGCATCAAAGGCAAGGCCCAGTTCCTGCGTGAATTCGCCCGTGGGGTCGCCCAGCAGGGTGATGCCCGCCTCGGTCGCGCCGGTCGTCTCGCCCCATGCCTTCATCACGAAGGGGTCGTTGACCGAAACGCAGATGATCTCGTCCACGCCCTTGGCGTCGAAGCTGTCCTTGGTGCGGATGAAGCTTGGGATATGGGCGGTGTGGCAGGTCGGGGTGAAAGCGCCGGGCACGGCGAAGATCACGACGCTGCGGCCCTTGATGTGCTGGGCCAGATCGACCTTTTCGACCCCGGAATTGCCGAAGCGGACAAGGGTGGCGCCGGGCAGGCGGTCGCCTTTGGAAATCGTCATGGAAGATCCTCGCGCGTTGCGTTTCCGTCGTCTGGGGTTATAGGCTCTATCCCGCACGCGAGAAAAGGAAAAATGCGATGAAGGTCGTGGTGGTAGGGGCCGGGCAGGCCGGGGTCGCGCTGGCGGCGAAGCTGCGCGCGCTGGGCCATGACGGCACCATCACCCTGATCGGCGAGGAAGCGGTGCCGCCCTATCAGCGCCCGCCCTTGTCCAAGGGATACCTGCTGGGCGACATGGGCGTGGACCGGCTGACCCTGCGCGGCGACGCCTTCTTTGCCGAGAATGGGATCGACCTGCGTCTTGGGGCGCCCGTGACCGCGCTGGACCGGCAGGCGCGGGTGGTGACGGTCGGCAATGACGCGATCCCGTTCGACCATCTGGCGCTGACCACGGGTTCGGTCGCGCGGGTGCTGCCGGGGGCCTATCCCGTGCGGACGCTGGCCGACGTGGACCGGATGCGTCACGAATTCGCGCCGGGGCGACGGGTGCTGATCGTCGGCGGCGGTTACGTGGGGCTGGAGGCGGCGGCGGTGGCGGCCAAGCTGGGCCTGCGCGTCACGCTGGTGGAGGCCGCGCCGCGCATCCTGAACCGCGTCGCATCCGAACGCACGGCAGAGTTCTTTCGCGACCTGCACCGCAAGCACGGGGTCGAGATCGTCGAGGGCGCGCCAGTGACCGAGGCGCAGATGGCGGCGGCGGATTTCGTCATCGCGGGCATCGGCATCCAGCCCGCGACGGCGCTGGCCGAGGCGGCGGGTCTGCCCATCGACAACGGCATCGCGGCGGATGCGCGGGGCCGGGTCGTGGATGGCATCTGGGCGGCGGGTGATTGCGCTTCCTTCCCTTGGCGCGGCGGGCGCGTCCGGCTGGAATCGGTGCAGAACGCCATCGATCAGGCGGAACTGGTGGCGGCGAACATCATGGGCGCGGGCCGCGAATACTCCCCCGTGCCGTGGTTCTGGTCGGACCAGTATGACGTGAAGCTCCAGATCGTCGGCCTCGGCACCGGGCATGACCGCGTGGTCGAACGCCATTCCGGCACCGGCCTGTCGCTGTGGTATTACCGCGGGGCCGAGTTGCTGGCGGTGGATGCGATGAACGACCCGCGCGCCTTCATGGTGGCGAAACGGCTGCTGGAGGCGGGGCGTTCGCCCGACCCGGCGCTGATCCCGGATGCGGCGGATCTGAAGGTGCTGCTATGAGGATCGTCGGCGGCAAGTTCCGCGGCACCCATCTGGCGCCAGTGGGCGAGGGAGACGCGGCGGCGCATCTGCGCCCCACTTCCGACCGGGTGCGCGAGGCGATCTTCAACCTGCTGGTCAATGGTGGCTATGGCGATCCGTTACGCGATGCACGGGTGCTGGACCTGTTCGCGGGAACCGGCGCGCTGGGGCTGGAGGCGATCTCGCGCGGCGCGGCGCGGGCGACTTTCGTGGATGACGGTGTGACCTCGCGCGGGCTGCTGCGCCGCAATGTGGAGATCACGCGGACGGGGGGCGTCACCGACATCTATCGCCGGGACGCGACGAAGATGGGGCCGAACCGGGGGGCGGGGTATGACGTGGTGTTCCTTGATCCGCCCTATGGCAAGGCCTTGGGCGAGCGGGCGCTGGCATCCTGCATCGAGGGCGGCTGGCTGACTGACGATGCGCTGATCGTCTGGGAGGAGGGCGCGGCCCCGGACGTGCCGGCGGGGTTGGACGTCCTGGATCAGCGCAGCTACGGTGACACGGTGGTCACGATCTTGCGGAGGGCATGATGTTCAAGGCGGTCATCTTCGATTGCGACGGCGTTCTGGTGGACAGCGAGCCCGAAACCTTCCGCATGCTGGCCGAGGATCTGGCCGAGGCGGGGTTGGCCCTGACCCCGGCGGAACTGGAGCCGCTGTTTCTTGGCGGCACCATCCCCGGTGTCTTCCGCGAGGCGCGGCAGCTTGGTGCGGCCCTGCCGGAAAACTGGGTGAAGACCTTCTATGACCGGCTCTATGCCCGGCTGGCGCGTGGGGTGCCGCTGATCGAGGGCATCCCGCAGGTGCTGGACGCGCTGGATGCGGCGGGGGTGCCCTATGCGGTCGGGTCGAACGGGACCACGGAAAAGATGCTGACGACGCTGGGCCAGCATCCCGGCGTCATGCGGCGGCTGAAGGGACGGCTGTTCTCGGGGCAGGAGTTGAACATGCCCAAGCCCGATCCGGGGCTTTATCGCCACGTCGCGCAGTTCCTTGGTGTGGATGCGGTCGATTGCGCGGTGATCGAGGACAGCCCGACCGGCGCGCGCGCCGCCCGTCTGGCCGGGATGCGCTGCTTTGCCTATGCCCCCGAGGGCGGAGCGAAGCTGGAGGCCGAGGGCGCGCGGGTCTTCCGGCGGATGGAATACCTGCCCGCCCTGCTGCTTCAATAGGTCGGGTGGAACTTTCCGGCGGGGGACAGGGTGAAGATCTCGCACCCATCTGCCGTCACGCCGACCGAATGTTCGAACTGCGCCGAAAGCGACTTGTCGCGGGTCACGGCGGTCCAGTCGTCGGCCAGCACTTTCGTCTCGGGGCGGCCGAGGTTCACCATCGGCTCGATCGTGAAGAACATGCCTTCCTCCAGCACGGCGCCGGTTCCGGCGCGGCCGTAATGCAGCACGTTCGGCGGGGCGTGGAACACTCGGCCAAGGCCGTGGCCGCAGAAGTCGCGCACGACCGACATGCGATTCGCCTCGACATAGGTCTGGATCGCATGGCCGATATCGCCGAAGGTCGCGCCGGGGCGCACCGCCTCGATCCCGACCATCAGCGCATCATGGGTCACCTGGATCAGCCGTTCCGCCTTGCGGGGCAGGTTGCCGGCCACATACATCCGGCTGCTGTCGCCGAACCAGCCATCCACGATCACCGTCACGTCGATGTTCAGGATATCGCCGTCCGACAGCACTTTCGGCCCCGGAATGCCGTGGCAGACCACATGGTTCACCGAAATGCAGGACGCGTGCTGGTATCCCTTGTAGCCGATGGTGGCCGAGGTGACGCCGTGGCGTTCGATCTCGGCCCGGATGAAATCGTCCAGCGCGGCGGTGGTTGCACCGGGCACGACCAGCGCGGCCACGTCGTCCAGAATCCGGGCGGCATATTCGCCCGCCTTGCGCATTCCGGCGAAGTCCGCGTCTTCATAGATGCGGATGCCATTGCGGGTGATGCGGCCTCGGGTGTCGTCCAACGGTCTTGTCCTTGTCGTTGCTGCCCGCAAAGATAGTCGCCAGCGCCCGGATTTGCCAGACCCCGCCCCCTTGGAACCGGGCAAGCCGCGTCCTATACCCTTCCAAGGACGCGAAAGGATGCGACGCATGCCCAATCCCACCGCCGCAATGCTGGTCATCGGGGACGAGATCCTGTCGGGCCGCACCCGCGACAGCAACGCCCACCATCTGGCCAAAGAGCTTTCCGCGCATGGGATCGACCTGCGCGAAGTGCGCTTCGTGCCTGACGAGGATGCGGCCATCGTGGGCGCGCTGGATGCGCTGCGGGCGGCGTTCGATCACGTGTTCACCTCGGGCGGGATCGGGCCGACGCATGACGACATCACCGCGGATGCCGTGGCGCGGGCGTTCGGCGTGCATATCGGCGTGCGGGACGATGCGCGCGCGCTGATGGCCGATTTCTATGCCCGCACGGGGCGGGAGTTCAACGAGGCCCGCCAGCGCATGGCCCGTATTCCCGATACGGCCACGCTGATCGACAATCCGGTTTCCGTCGCGCCGGGGTTCACCATCGCCAATGTGCATGTGATGGCGGGGGTGCCGGATGTGTTTCAGGCGATGCTGGCCGGGGTGTTGCCGACCCTGACCGGCGGCAAGCCGCTTTTGAGCCAGACGCTGCGGGTCGACCGGGGCGAGGGCGAGATCGCCGAAGGCTTTGCCGCGTTGGCCGCCGAATATCCGGACCTGTCGATGGGCAGCTATCCTTTCGTGCAGAACGGCGCGGTAGGCACGAATCTCGTGATCCGCGGAACCGAACCGGGGCGCATTTCCGAGGCGATGACGCGGCTGGCGGCGCTGTTCCCGGCATGAGGCTTCTGGCGGCGATGGAGGCGACATGGCCCCCGGCGCGGCGCTGGCGCGAGGGGCCGTGGACCCTGCGTGACGGCGCGGGGGGCGGCAAGCGCGTGTCCGCGGCCACGCTGGACGGCGACGTGGATGGCAGCTTTCCGGCGCTGGTGATGATCCGGCCGGACGAGGAGGCGCTGGATGCGGCGCTGGCGGCCTATGCCATCGTCGATCCGACGTTGATCTATACCGCCCCCGTGGCCGTGCTGACGGGCGCGGCGGTGGAGGCCGCGTGGCCGCCGTCGCCCGAGGCTTTGGCGATCTGGGCTGCGGGCGGGATCGGTCCGGCGCGGGTTGCGGTGATGGAACGGGCGCGGGGGGCGGCGCTGACCGTGCCGGGCGGCGCGGCTTTCGTCGCCGTGGATGGCGATATCGCGATGATCCACGCGGTCGAGGTTGCGCCGGATGCGCGGCGGCAGGGCCTTGGCCTGCGTCTGTTGCAGGGCGCGGCGGAATGGGCGGGCCGTCAGGGCGCGCGCGATCTGGCGCTGGCGGTCACCCGCGCCAACCAGCCCGCCCGCACATTGTATGAAAAGGCGGGGATGGTTCAGGCAAGCCACTACCACTATCGGGAGCGGGGATGAGGCTGCTGGTCCTTGCCCTTCTGGCCGCATCGCCCGCGATGGCCTTCACGCCGGAATTTCCGGGGCCGTCCACCGTCACCCTGTCGGTATCCGAGGATTTCGGCAGCTTTGCCCAACCTCTGGCCGCCTGGACCGAGGTCGAATTTCCGCAGGACCGGGTCGAGGGGCGGATCACCCATACCGCTTGGCGGATCGAGCCGCCGGTGGGATTCTCCACCCTGTCGATCCTTGCACCGATCCGCGATGCGCTTGGGGCCGATGGCTGGGACCTTCTGTTCGAATGCGAGACGGATAGCTGCGGTGGCTACGATTTCCGCTATCGGCTGGACCTGTTCCCCGAACCGGAGATGCATGTGGACCTTGGCGATTTCCGCTATCTTTCGGCCCGCAAGGGGGCCGAGCGGATCAGCCTGATGGTCAGCCGGACCGCCAGCCTTGGATTCGTGCAGATGGTTGCGGCGACCCAATCGGGCGCACCTGCAACGCGTCCGGCGGCGGAACCGGCCCCACCCGTGCAGGTGGCGGGGGCCGAGGTGCTGGAGGGGTTGGCCTTCGACAGCGGGGCGGCGACGCTTTCGGGCGATCAGCCCGCCCTTCAGGGTCTGGCCGACTGGATGCGTGCGAACCCGGCCCGCCGGATCACGCTGGTGGGGCATACCGATGCCTCGGGCGCGCTGGAAGCGAATATCGCCGTCTCGCGCCAGCGGGCCGAGGCGGTGCGCGACTGGCTGGTGGCGGACGGTATCGATCCTTCGCGGATCGACGCGCAGGGCGTGGGCTATCTTGCACCCCGCGACACCAACGCGACCGACGAAGGCCGCGCCCGCAACCGCCGGGTCGAGGTCATCCGCGACTAGGCCGCCAGCCTTTCGCCAAGGAAGTCGAGCAGAACCTGCACCTTGGGCGCATCCTTGCGGTGGATCGCGTTGATCGGCTCGGGGGCGGGGCGGTGGCAGGGGATCGCCTCCTCGACCAACCCGTTGTCCAGGGCGCTGCGGCACAGGAAATCGGGAAGCCATGCGATGCCCAGACCAGCGATGGCGGCGTCGAGGCACATGCGTCCATCCTCCAGCGCAAGCGATGGCAGCGCCCGTCCCGGCAGGCGTTGAAGCATCCGGTGCGTGGCCAGATCCTCGGGGGCGAGGGGCCGGCCGTGGCGCTGGAAGTAACCCGGTGCGGCGACCAGCAGCCGCGTGGTCTGGGCAAGCGCGCGGATGGTCATCCCCTCGGACGCGCCGCCGATGCGGATGCACAGATCGTGCCGTTCGGTCTGCCCGTCATCCGGGGCGATCGCGATGGTTATGCCGGGATGGCTGTCCATGAAATCGCCCAGAACCGGCACCAGCAGGCAGGCGCCGATATCGCTTGCCACTGCCACGCGAAGATGTCCGGCGGGTGCACCACCCATCGCGGCGACCAGCGCATCGGCCTCTACCGCGTCGAACAGCAGGCGGCGGGCGCGGTCGTAATAGGCCAGACCGATCGCGGTCGGCGCGACCTTGCGCGTCGTGCGGTCCAGCAGCCGCGCGCCAAGCCGCGCTTCCAGCGACGAGACATGTTTGGAGACCGCGGATTTCGAGATGCCCATCTTGCGCGCCGCATCGGTGAAGCCGCCCTGATCCACGACCATGGCAAAGGCTTCCATCTCGGTCAGTCGGTCCATGCTGAAATCCAATTGCTTAAATAAGGCGGTTATCGTCCACAAATGGGGCAGGAATGGGGAAGTGTGCTGGCTGAATTCGGCACGGCTTGCATCTGCGGCCCGTGCATGGAACAGGATCGTGTCATGCTTGCCATATTCCTCAAGACGCTGCCCTTCTTTGCCATCATCGCGCTTGGGTTTGCCGCGGGGCGGGCCCGTTTCCTGGGCGAGGGCGGGGGCGCGGTGCTCAACCGTTTCGTATTCTGGTTCGCGCTGCCCGCTCTGTTGTTCGGTTTTGCGGTGGATTTGCCGCTGGGCCAGATATTCTCGGCCCGGATGGTTGTGGCCTATGTCGTCGCGACGGGCGGGCTTTATACGCTGGTCTTCGCCATTTCGCGCCTGCGTGGCTGCCGCACCGACGAGGCGACGGTCGAGGCGCAATGCGCAACGATCGGCAATCTGGGGTTTCTGGGCATTCCCATGCTCGTCGCGCTTCTGGGGGCGCAGGCGGCGGGGCCAGTGCTTTTGATCCTGACGGTGGATATCGTGCTGTTCGGATCGCTGTTCACGCTGATCATCGCCAGCCAGCGTGGCGGCGGGCAGGGGGCGGGGCGGACATTGCTCCGCGGTCTGGCAGGCAATCCGATGGTCATGTCGATCCTTGCCGGGATGGCATGGTCGGCGGGCGGGCTGCCGATCCCGGCCCCGCTGCACGATCTTTTGTCGATCCTTGGCGCTGCGGCCACCCCGGGGGCGCTGTTCGCCATCGGCATCTCGCTTGCCGCCGGCAGCGCGGCGCGCTGGCAGGTGGCGGGCTGGCTGTCCTTCTGCAAGCTGGCGCTGCACCCGGCGGCAGTGGCGGCGGCCTGCCTCATGCTTTCGGTGGACCCCTTCGCCGCCAGTGTCATGATTGCAGCCGCATCCTTGCCGGTGGCGGGCAACGTCTTCATGATGGCCGAGGCTTACGGGGTTGCACCACAGCGCGTGTCTGCGGCAATCCTTCTGTCGACGACGGCAAGCGTGCTGACCGTCACCGCGGTGATCGGCGCCGTGACGGGCTGAAAGAGGAGCGAGCGATGAAGACCATATCCGAGAACCGGGCCTTTGGCGGTGTGCAGGGCGTCTATAGCCACGCATCCGACGTGACGGGGGGCGAGATGACCTTCGGGCTGTTCCTGCCCGAAGAGGCCGAGCATGATCCCGTTCCCGTGCTGTGGTATCTGTCGGGCCTGACCTGCACGCATGAAAACGCGATGGTGAAGGCGGGCGCGCAGAAATGGGCGGCGGCCGAAGGGATCGCGCTGGTCTTTCCCGACACATCGCCGCGCGGCGCGGATGTGCCCAACGACGACGCCTATGATCTGGGGCAGGGGGCGGGCTTCTATGTCAACGCGACCGAGGCGCCGTGGTCCAAGCATTTCCGCATGTGGGATTACGTCACGCAGGAATTGCCCGAGCTGCTGTTCAAGACCTTCCCGCTGGACGAGGGCCGTCAGGGCATCACCGGACATTCGATGGGCGGCCATGGCGCGCTGACCATCGCGATGAGCTTTCCGGGCCGTTTCCGTTCGGTTTCCGCCTTTGCGCCCATCGCCAACCCGACGCAATCGGACTGGGGCCGCAAGCAGTTCGCGGCCTATCTGGGCGCAGACGAGGCGAAATGGGCGCCCCATGACGCGACGCTGCTGATGAAGAAGCGCGGTTTCGACGGGCCGATCCTGATCGATCAGGGCGCATCGGACCAGTTCCTTGAAAACCTGCGCCCCGAGGCGCTGGCCGAGGCGATGATGGCTGCCCGCCAGAATGGCGCGTTCCGGATGCAGAAGGGCTACGATCACAGCTACTTCTTCGTCTCGACCTTCATGGAGGAGCATGTCGCCTTCCACGCCGCGGCGCTGTATGACTGACCTTTACATCGACGCCGACGCCTGCCCGGTGAAGGCCGAGGCAGAGCGGGTGGCGACGCGGCATGGGGTGCGGATGTTCGTCGTGTCGAACGGCGGCATCCGTCCCTCGGCCAATCCGCTGGTCGAAAGCGTGTTCGTGGCGGATGGCCCGGACGTGGCCGACATGTGGATCGCCGAACGCGCGGGGACGGGCGACGTCGTCGTGACGGGGGACATTCCGCTGGCCGCGAAATGCGTGGCGGCGGGGGCGTTGGTTCTGCGCCACAATGGCGAGGGGCTGACGGCGGCCAATATCGGCAACGTGCTGGCGACGCGGGATCTGATGGCCGACCTGCGTTCCGCCGATCCGTTCCGGCAGGGTGGGGGGAAAGCGTTCTCCAAAGCCGACCGCTCGCGGTTCCTGGATGCGTTGGACCTTGCGCTGCGCCGCGCCAAAGCCTTGCCGGGCGGTCGCAGCGCCCCCACATGATGGGGATGTTCGCGAAAGCTCTCCTTCTGGTGCTGCTGGCATCGCCGGTGCAGGCGCAGGATGCGTCCGGTCTTTTGACCGCGCGCCCGACCTCGCGTCTGCTGGAGGCGCGTCCGGGCGTTCAGGACCCGCTGGCCGAACAGCGTTTCCGCCGCGCCCAGCGCCAGTCCGAGGCCCGGCAGCGCGAATGGTCAGGGGCCGTGCGCCCCGAATATCGCCGCCGGCTGGAACGCGACGGCAGCGCTGCGGCGAATGGCTGGCTGCGCAACGAGGCTGAGCGATTCGACGCCCAGAACAACATCCGCCTGAAGGATACGCTGCGATAGCGAACCGCCAAGGCATTGATTTCGATATGATTGCGCGGTGCGCCCATTGCCGCCTGCGTGTTGACATTCGGCCTGTCAGTTGCGATGAAAGCAGCCTGCGCCCACGTAATTCAACTGGATAGAATATCCGACTTCTAATCGGGCTGTTGGGGGTTCGAGTCCTCCCGTGGGCGCCAGACCGCTTTCACTGCCTTCCAAGCAAGCGCGAGGTTCGTGTCAGATTTCTGGCCCAGATTGGGAGAAGATCGCGGGCCTCAAGCTCAGTGCGGCAAAAGGCGAGAAGGATCCCGGATCTGGCCTTTGAGAGCCGATGATCGGCGCAGAGACATCGCTTGCTTCCGCACATTACGCTTGTGGAAACAATTCAACTACGGAGCCGGTATGATCGCTATCCGCTACTTGCTCATTTTTGCTACTCCAATCTTGGCAGCGGTGCTCCTTTTTTACGGAACCCTGCCATTGCGGGCGGAGGCACATCGTCTATCGGCAGAGTTTATCGACCTCATGGTGAGCTACTCCCCGATCCTTGGACAGATTTC
>NZ_SMYN01000030.1 GCF_004959935.1 Falsirhodobacter xinxiangensis
CGGTTTCGTCCGTTCAAACTTTGCCTTTGCCATCGTGGCTTCCTCTCGATTCGGGTTCCGCAGCAGCGGGAAGGCCCCGCCCTACAGGATTGACCGGGCGTATGCAACACCCGGCCGGAAAATGGAAGGGCGGGGATCATCCCCGCCACAACCTTATGCGTATTTCTTCTGAATCTCGTCCGAGATGTTCTGAGGAACCGCTTCGTAATGGTCGAACGACATCGAGAACACGGCGCGGCCCGAAGACATGGAACGCAGGTTGTTGATGTAGCCGAACATGTTGGCCAGCGGGACCATCGCCGTGATGACGTTGGCGTTGCCGCGGCTGTCCTGACCCTGGACCATGCCCCGACGCGAGGTCAGGTCGCCGATGATCGAACCGGTGTATTCTTCCGGCGTGACCACTTCGACTTTCATGATCGGCTCAAGCAGCTTGGCGCCCGCTTTCTTCATGCCTTCACGCATCCCTGCGCGAGCGGCGATTTCGAAAGCCAGAACCGAGGAGTCGACGTCATGGAACGCACCGTCGATCAGCGCGACCTTGAAGTCGATGACCGGGAAGCCTGCCAGCGGACCGGAGTCCATGACCGACTTGATGCCCTTCTCGACGCCCGGGATGTATTCCTTCGGAACCGTCCCGCCCACGATCTTCGATTCGAACGAATAACCTTCGCCCGGCTCGGTCGGGGTGATGACCAGCTTCACGCGCGCGAACTGGCCGGTACCACCGGTCTGTTTCTTGTGCGTGTAGTCGATCTCGGCTTCGCGCGAGATGGTCTCGCGGTAGGCCACCTGCGGCGCACCGATGTTCGCCTCGACCTTGAACTCGCGACGCATACGGTCGACGAGGATGTCGAGGTGAAGTTCGCCCATGCCCTTCATGATCGTCTGGCCCGATTCGAAATCGGTTTCCACACGGAAGGACGGGTCTTCGGCGGACAGGCGAGCGAGGGCGAGGCCCATCTTCTCCTGGTCGGCTTTCGACTTCGGCTCGACCGCGATCTCGATCACCGGCTCGGGGAAGGTCATCGTTTCCAGAACGACCGCGTTGTTCGGGTCGCACAGGGTGTCGCCGGTGGTCGTGTCCTTCAGACCGGCCAGCGCGATGATGTCGCCCGCGAAGGCTTCTTCGATCTCTTCCCGGTTGATGGCGTGCATCATCATCATCCGGCCGACGCGTTCCTTGCGGTTCTTCGTCGAGTTGAGCATCGAGTCGCCCTTCTTCAGCGCGCCCGAATAGATGCGCGTGAAGGTCAGCGAGCCGACGAAGGGGTCGTTCATGATCTTGAACGCCAGACCCGAGAAGGGCTGCGCGTCATCGGCCGAACGCTCGATGTTGCGGGTTTCCGTCTCGTCGCCCGGTGCGAAGCCGGTATAGGCCGGAACGTCCAGCGGCGAGGGCAGGAAGTCGATGACGGAGTTCAGCAGCGGCTGGACACCCTTGTTCTTGAACGCCGAACCCGCGGTGACGGGAACGAAGGTCAGCGACAGGGTGCCTTTGCGGATCAGCGCGCGCAGGGTCGCCTCGTCGGGCTCGTTGCCCTCCAGATAGGCTTCCATCGCGGCGTCGTCCATTTCGACGGCCAGTTCGATCATCTTCGCGCGCCATTCGGCGGCGACGTCCTGCAGGTCGGCGCGGATCGCACGACGGACCCAGGATGCGCCGAGGTCTTCGCCCTCGTACACCCACTCTTCCATCTTGATCAGGTCGACGATGCCTTCCAGCTTGTCCTCGGCACCGATCGGCAGAGCGATCGGGCACGGGGTCGCGCCGGTGCGGTCCTTGATCATCTTCACGCAGTTGAAGAAGTCGGCACCGATCTTGTCCATCTTGTTGACGAACACGATCCGCGGAACCTTGTAGCGGTCGGCCTGACGCCAGACGGTTTCGGTCTGCGGCTCGACACCGGCGTTGGCGTCCAGCAGACAGATCGCACCGTCAAGCACCGCCAGCGAACGTTCGACTTCGATGGTGAAGTCGACGTGGCCGGGGGTGTCGATGATGTTGAAGCGGTACTTCGTGTCCGAAGTGCCTTCCTTGGTCGGATCTTCTTGGCGCTGCCAGAAAGTGGTCGTAGCAGCCGAGGTGATCGTGATGCCACGCTCCTGCTCCTGCTCCATCCAGTCCATCGTCGCGGCGCCTTCATGCACCTCGCCGATCTTGTGGGACTTGCCGGTGTAGTACAGGATCCGCTCAGTCGTCGTCGTTTTACCGGCGTCGATGTGAGCCATGATCCCGAAGTTGCGGTAGCGTTGCAGCGGGTAGTCGCGTGCCATTGGTTCGGTCCTCAGGCTGATGGGTTACCAGCGGTAATGGCTGAACGCTTTGTTCGCGTCGGCCATCTTGTGGGTGTCTTCGCGCTTCTTGACCGCGGTGCCGCGGTTGTTGACGGCGTCGGAGAGTTCTGCAGCCAGACGCTCTTCCATGGTGTTCTCGTTACGCTTGCGCGCAGCGGTGATCAGCCAACGGATCGCCAGGGCTTCGCGGCGCTCGGTGCGGACTTCGACCGGAACCTGGTACGTTGCACCACCAACGCGGCGCGAACGCACTTCCACGGACGGCTTCACGTTGTCCAGCGCCTCGTGAAAGGCTTCGATCGGCTCGCGCTTCAGACGGGTCTGAACGCGGTCGAGCGCGTTGTAGACGATCGATTCGGCGACGGATTTCTTGCCGTCGATCATCAGGTTGTTCATGAACTTGGTCAGAACCCGATCGCCGAACTTGGCATCGGGCAGAATTTCGCGCTTCTCGGCGGCGTGACGACGGGACATCTCTCAGAACCTCACTTCGGACGTTTCGCGCCGTATTTCGAACGGCGTTGGCGACGGTCTTTAACACCTTGCGTATCGAGCACACCGCGCAGGATGTGGTAACGAACGCCCGGAAGGTCTTTCACCCGGCCGCCGCGGATCAGGACAACAGAGTGTTCCTGAAGGTTGTGCTTTTCGCCCGGGATGTACGAAATCACCTCGAACCCGTTGGTGAGGCGGACTTTCGCGACCTTCCGCATAGCGGAGTTCGGTTTCTTCGGCGTCGTGGTGTACACGCGGGTGCACACGCCACGCTTCTGCGGGCAGGACTCCAGGTGCTGCGACTTGGAGCGGGTCTTCTTCGGCTCCCGCGGTTTGCGGATAAGCTGTTGGATCGTCGGCATTCGGTTCCCCGTTGCTTCCTGTTACGTTCACGCCTGCCCGGATCCTGTCGGGGGGCGCCAGCTAAGGGCGTTCTGCGTGGCAACAGAAACGCCAAAACCGCATCCGCCCCTAGCGCGGGACGACGCGGTGGAGATTCAGAGGATCGGAGCGCACAGGCCCGGATCGTGACCACTAGATACCTTGATATGAAATGCGCGGACTGGTCCCGCGCATCTCGGTAGCGGGCGTATAGGGGGAGTCGCTGCCGATGTCAACAGGACCCCCCTGCCCTCACAGCGCCATATCGGGAACGCGGGGCACCTCGCCTGCCGCAGGCGCGGCGGGCAGCGTGCCTTCCGGCGCGACGGGTGCCGGAAGGTCCAACGCGGCGGCGGTGGCGGTCATGATGCGCAGCGCCAGTTCCGGATCGTCGTTCAGCTTCACATCGAAGCTCGGCACGATCTGGCGGACCTTTTCCTGCCATTCCGGGGTCGCCAGTTTCTCGGCAAAGACCTTGCGCAGAACGTCCAGCATGATCGGCGCCGCGGTCGATGCCCCCGGCGATGCGCCCAGAAGCGCCGCGATCGTTCCGTCTTCCGAAGACACGATCTCGGTCCCCAGCTTCAGAACGCCGCCCTTTTCCTCGTCGCGCTTGATGATCTGCACGCGCTGGCCAGCCTGCCACAGACGCCACTGATCGGGGTTCGCCTCGGGGAAGTATTCGCGCAGCGCGGCGAAACGGTCCTCGTCCGACTGGATGAGCTGCCCGGCGAGGTATTGCACCAGCCCGAACTCGTCCCAGCCCACTTTCAGCATCGGCCAGATGTTCTCCAGCGTCACCGAGGCGGGCAGGTCGAAATACGATCCTTCCTTCAGGAACTTCGTCGAGAAGGTCGCGAACGGTCCGAACAGCAGAACCTGCTTGCCGTCGAGGAAACGGGTATCCAGATGCGGCACCGACATGGGCGGCGAGCCGACCGAGGCCTTGCCGTAAGCCTTGGCCAGGTGGCGCGTCACGACCTCCGGGTCCTCGGTCACGAGGAACTGGCCACCGACCGGGAAACCGGCATAGTCGTCACCTTCCGGGATGCCCGACATCTGCAGCAGCGGCAGCGCGCCGCCCCCTGCGCCAAGGAACACGAACCCGGCATCGACCACTTCCTCGGCACCCGATTCCATGTTCGCCCAAGTCACGCGCCAAGAGCCGTCCTCGTTCTTCTCGATCCCGCGCACCTCGGACGAGGTGTGCAGTGCAAAGCCCGGCAGCGTGGACAGGTGTGCGACATATTGGCGGGTGATCTCGCCGAAGTTCACGTCGGTGCCCTGCGGCGCGCGGGTGGCGGCGATGGTCTGCGCCGGATCGCGGCCTTCCATCATCAGCGGAACCCATTCCGCGATCTGCGCCTGATCGGTCGAATATTCGATCCCGGCGAACAGCGGGCTGGCCTTCAGCGCCTCAGCCCGCTTGCGCAGGTATTCGACGTTCTCGTCTCCCCAGACGAAGCTCATATGCGTCGTCGAGTTGATGAAGCTGCGCGGGTTCTTCAGAACGCCGGCGCTCAGTTGATGCGACAGGAACTGACGGGTGATCTGGAACATCTCGTTGATGCGGACAGCCGCCGCGATCTGGATGTTCCCGTCGGTATCCTCGGGGGTGTAGTTCAGCTCGCACAGCGCCGAATGGCCCGTCCCGGCATTGTTCCAGCCGTTGGAGCTTTCCTCGGCCACCGCGTCCAGGCGTTCCACCATTTCGATGGTCCAGCCCGGCTCCAGTTCGTGCAGCAGCACGCCGAGCGTCGAGCTCATCATGCCGCCGCCGACCAGCAGCACGTCGATCTTGCGGGGCGCCCCTTGGGCCATCACCGCCGGGGGCAGCGCCGAGACGGCCACACCCGCAGCCGCCGTTCCCAGAAGCTGGCGGCGGTTCATTTCAAGAATCCCGCCGGTTGCGTCGCGCGAATTGTCTTCAGTCATGTTCAACCCGGTTCGTTGTTCTTTTTGCCTTTCCCTCGTTCCGAGGGGGTGCGCGCGTCGTAGGTCGGCATCCCATCGTGTGCAAGCGCAGCATGCACTTGCAGGCATGTCGGACAGGCAGCGCGGCAAAGGTAATACAGGTTGTGAAGATCGATTATTTCACGCGAGAACAACTACTTACGCTTTCCACCCTGTCCCACCGCGCGTCAGGTTTCCAGCCGCCCCCTTGCTGGCGTGGGATCACCCATGCAACTGGTGCATGGCGGCGGCTTGCAGGATTTTCTCCTCGAACCGATCCAGTTCGACGGCGAACCGTTCCCGCAGGATGTCCGGGATGTTCAATTCACCTTCCAGAAGCGCGCCGTCGTGGCGAAAGCGGCCGCCGCTGCTGTCGTTCTTTCCGTGCTTGCCCCGGATATACATGAAGCTGTCCTGAAACAGGACGCCGTTCATCATCTGGTTCAGCTTGTGGTGGCCGTAATCCATCACACAGGCATGTTCCGAAGGTGCCTTGTAAAGCGTCAGGGCCGCCGTCATCCGGTCGGCCGCCTGCGGCAGGACCGTCAAGCCTTCGGGCGGGGTCATCAGGGTGAAACCGCGGCAGTAATCGGACCAGATCCGTCCCTCGGCGCGATACATCGGCACCAGTTTGGCAAGGAAATCCTGACGCACGCGCTGGACGAAATCGACCGCCACGGCATCATCGTCATCCATTCGGAACTGCGCGACGACATCAGCGCTCTCGTCGGTATAACGCCGCAGGATCTTGCGGCAAAGCGGGCGATGCTTTTCAGGCGCGGCCTGATGCAGCGCGATCTGGGGGATATCGGCGATCAACGCGCGCAGCCGGTCAAGCCACGGTGCGGGAAAGTCCTCTCCCGTCGCGACGATCAGCGTGAAATCGGGATCGGTCTGGCGCCGCCATGCCGGAAGGCAGACATGTTCGAACCAATGGAAACGCAAGGCAAGGTTCGCCGGATCGTAAAGCGCGCGCCGCCTGTCTGCCAAGGTCTCGTGCAGGACCTGAAAGCCCCCCGAGACCAGAAGCGAAAAGCGGCAAAACCCCAGAACCTGAACCTTCATGCGTCCCCCGCAATGAAAAAGGCCCCCGGTGAAGGGGGCCTTCTCGTTTACTCTGCAGCGCCTTCCTGGGGGGCGGCAAGGGCAGCCGCGCCTTCGGCTGCGTCACGCCGCGCGTCGATGACCTTCTGGTCGCGATCCAGCGCGATCTTCTTGACGCGGCTGGTCGCCCCGCCCGTCCCTGCCGGGATCAGACGACCGACGATGACGTTCTCCTTCAGGCCGACGAGCTTGTCGCGCTTGCCCTGAACCGAAGCCTCGGTCAGCACGCGGGTCGTTTCCTGGAAGGACGCGGCCGAGATGAAGCTGCGCGTTTGCAGCGACGCCTTGGTGATGCCCAGCAGGATCGGTTCCGCATTGGCGCGGCGCATGCCGTGGTGGTCCGCCTTGGCGTTGACCTCGTCAAGCTCGGCCTTGTCGACGTGTTCGCCTTTCAGCAACGTCGTCTCGCCCGAATCGAGGATCTCGTATTTCTGCAGCATCTGCCGCACGATCACCTCGATATGCTTGTCGTTGATCTTCACGCCTTGCAGACGATACACGTCCTGCACTTCGTCGATCATGTAGTTCGCCAGCGCCTCGACACCCATGATGCGCAGGATGTCATGCGGCGCGGGGTTGCCGTCCATGATGTAGTCACCCTTCTGCACGAAGTCACCTTCCTGCACCGGGATGTGCTTGCCTTTCGGCACCATGTATTCGACGGCCTGCAGGCTTTCGTCCACCGGCTCGATCGCGATGCGGCGCTTGTTCTTGTAGTCCTTGCCGAAGCGCACGTAGCCATCGTTTTCGGCGATGATCGCGTGATCCTTCGGACGGCGGGCTTCGAACAGTTCGGCCACGCGCGGAAGACCCCCGGTGATGTCCTTGGTCCGTGCGCCTTCGCGCGGGATACGGGCCACCACGTCGCCGGCCTTCACGTCCTGTCCGTCTTCGACCGACAGAATCGCGTCCACCGACATCGGATAGGAGATCGGGTTGCCCTGCTCATTGCGCAGCGGCTCGCCGGTTTCCGGGTCCATCAGGATCACTTCCGGCTTGAGGTCCGACCCTTTGGGGGCCGAACGCCAGTCGGTCACGATCTTCTGGGTCATGCCGGTCGCTTCGTCCGTGTCGTCACGCACCGAGATGCCCGACACGAGGTCCACGAACCGCGCCACGCCGGTCTTTTCGGCGATGATCGGCAGGGTATAGGGGTCCCATTCGAACAGCTTGGCGCCACGCTTGACGGATGCACCGTCCTTGACGTGGATTTTCGAGCCGTAGCTGATCTTGTGCGACGCCCGTTCCTGACCGGCCTCGTCGATGATCGCGATCTGCATGTTCCGGCCCATGACGATCTGGTCGCCAGCGGCGTTTTCCAGAAGGTTCGGGTTGCGGAACTCGATGCGGCCCTCTTGGCTGGCTTCGAGGAACGACTGCTGGCCGCCCTGCGCGATGCCGCCGATGTGGAAGGTCCGCATCGTCAGCTGCGTGCCCGGCTCGCCGATGGACTGCGCGGCGATGATGCCGACAGCCTCGCCGATGTTGACCAGCGTGCCGCGGGCAAGGTCGCGCCCATAGCATGCGGCGCAAACGCCTTCCTCGGCCTCGCAGGTCAGCGGGCTGCGGATGCGGACGTTGGCGACGCCGGCTTGCTCGATCGCATCGGCCTTGCGCTCGTCGATCAGCTCGCCCTTCGCCACGACCACCTCGTCGGTGCCCGGAACCAGAACGTCGTCGGCGGCCACGCGGCCCAGCACACGCTCGGCCAGCGACAGGACCACTTCACCGTCATTGACCGCCGCCGAAGCGTTGATCGCGTTTTCGGTGCCGCAATCCGTGACGCGCACGATGCAGTCCTGCGCCACGTCCACCAGACGGCGGGTCAGATAGCCCGAGTTCGCCGTTTTCAGTGCCGTGTCCGCCAGACCCTTACGCGCGCCGTGGGTCGAGTTGAAGTATTCAAGAACGGTCAGACCTTCCTTGAAGTTCGAGATGATCGGCGTCTCGATGATCTCGCCGTTCGGCTTGGCCATCAGGCCGCGCATCCCGCCCAGCTGCTTCATCTGCGCAGGCGAGCCCCGCGCCCCCGAGTGCGACATCATGTAGACCGAGTTCGGCTCTTTTTCAGCGCCCTCGTCGGTGTAACGCACCGCCGAGATTTCGGCCATCATCTCGCCCGCGACCTTGTCCGAGCATTTCGACCAGGCATCGACAACCTTGTTGTATTTTTCGCCCTGAGTGATCAGGCCGTCCATATACTGTTGTTCGAATTCCTTCACCTGATCCTGAACGTCGTTCACGATCGACCATTTGGTGTCGGGGATCAACATGTCGTCCTTGCCGAACGAGATGCCGGCCTTGAACGCCTCGCGGAAGCCCATGCCCATGATCTGGTCGCAGAAGATGACCGACTCTTTCTGACCGCAATAGCGGTAGACGGTGTCGATGACGTTCTGCACGTCCTTCTTACGCAGAAGACGGTTCACCAGTTCGAACGGCGCTTTCGCGTTCTTCGGCAGCAGGTTGCCCAGACGCAGACGGCCCGGAGTCGTCTCGTAACGCTTGACGACCTCGTTGCCTTCTTCGTCGATCTGGGTGATCCGCGCCTGGATCTTGGCATGCAGATGCACCGCGCCGGAAGCCAGCGCGTGTTCCACTTCCTCGACATCGGCAAAGGCCATGCCTTCGCCGACCATGCCCTTACGCTCCATGGTCGTGTAATACAGGCCAAGGACCATGTCCTGCGATGGAACGATGATCGGCGCGCCGTTGGCGGGCGACAGGACGTTGTTCGTCGACATCATCAGAACGCGGGCTTCCAGCTGCGCTTCAAGGCTCAGCGGGACGTGGACGGCCATCTGGTCACCGTCGAAGTCGGCGTTGAATGCCGAACAGACGAGCGGGTGCAGCTGGATCGCCTTGCCTTCGATCAGGATCGGCTCGAACGCCTGAATCCCCAGCCGGTGCAGCGTGGGCGCGCGGTTCAGCAGAACCGGGTGCTCGCGGATGACTTCATCCAGGATATCCCAGACCTCGGGACGCTCTTTCTCGACCAGCTTCTTCGCCTGCTTCACGGTGCTGGACAGGCCCTTGGCCTCCAGACGCGAGTAGATGAAGGGCTTGAACAGCTCCAGCGCCATTTTCTTCGGCAGACCGCACTGGTGCAGCTTCAGCTCCGGACCCGTCACGATGACCGAACGGCCCGAGAAGTCGACGCGTTTGCCCAGAAGGTTCTGACGGAAACGACCCTGTTTGCCCTTCAGCATGTCCGACAGCGATTTCAGCGGGCGCTTGTTGGTGCCCGTGATCACGCGGCCGCGGCGGCCGTTGTCGAACAGCGCATCGACGGCTTCCTGAAGCATCCGCTTTTCGTTGCGCACGATGATGTCCGGCGCGCGAAGCTCGATCAGGCGCTTCAGGCGGTTGTTCCGGTTAATCACGCGGCGATAGAGGTCGTTCAGGTCCGAGGTCGCGAACCGGCCACCGTCCAGCGGGACCAGCGGGCGCAGTTCTGGCGGGATCACCGGCAGAACGGTCAGGATCATCCACTCAGGGCGGTTGCCCGACTCGAGGAACGATTCGACGATCTTCAGACGCTTGATGATCTTCTTCGGCTTCAGCTCGCCCGTCGCCTCTTTCAGATCCTCGCGCAGCTGTTGCGCGGTCTGGTCAAGGTCGATCGCGGCCAGCATCTCACGGATGGCTTCCGCACCGATGTTCGCGGTGAAGGCGTCGGCACCATACTGGTCCTGCGCGTCGAGGAACTCTTCCTCGGTCAGCATCTGCGCATAGGTCAGGTCGGTCAGACCCGGCTCGATGACGACATAGTTTTCGAAGTAGAGGATGCGCTCCAGATCCCGCAGCGTCATGTCCAGCATCAGACCGATGCGGCTGGGCAGCGATTTCAGGAACCAGATGTGTGCAACGGGCGCGGCCAGTTCGATATGGCCCATACGCTCGCGGCGCACCTTTTGCAGGGTGACCTCGACGCCGCATTTCTCGCAGACGACGCCGCGATACTTCATGCGTTTGTATTTGCCACACAGGCATTCGTAGTCCTTGATCGGCCCGAAGATGCGCGCGCAGAACAGGCCGTCACGTTCGGGTTTGAACGTGCGGTAGTTGATGGTTTCCGGCTTCTTGATCTCGCCATAGGACCACGACAGGATCCGCTCCGGCGAAGCCAGAGAGATCTTGATCTCGTCGAAGGTGCGAACAGGCGCAACCGGATTGAACGGGTTGGTGCTGAGTTCCTGGTTCATTTCATGTCCTTACAGAAGGGATGCGGGTGAATGGGGGCGCGAACGCCCTCATTCTTCCTCCGAATCCAGGAGTTCCATGTTGAGGCCGAGACCGCGGACCTCTTTGACGAGAACGTTGAACGATTCCGGCACGCCGGCTTCGAAATTGTCCTCGCCCTTGACGATCGACTCGTACATCTTCGTCCGCCCTGCGACGTCATCCGACTTCACGGTCAGCATCTCTTGCAGGGTATAGGCGGCGCCGTAGGCTTCCAGAGCCCAGACCTCCATCTCACCCAGACGCTGGCCACCGAACTGCGCCTTACCACCCAGCGGCTGCTGCGTGACGAGGCTGTACGGTCCGGTCGAACGTGCGTGCAGCTTGTCATCCACAAGGTGGTGCAGCTTCAGCATGTACTTGACGCCGACGGTGACGGGACGCGCGAACTGCTCACCCGAGCGGCCGTCGAAGACGATCGACTGACCGCTTTCGTTGAAGCCAGCGCGGCGAAGCGCGTCGTTCACGTCCGGCTCTTTCGCGCCGTCGAAGACCGGGGTCGCGATCGGAACGCCTTTGGTGACGGTGCCCGCCATTTCAAGGATCTCGTCGTCGTCACGCTCGCCGAAGGCAGCCTCATACGTCTCGTCGCCATAGGCGATACGCATGGCGTCCTTCACCGGGGTCATGTCGCCATCGCGGCGGTAACCCTGAAGCGCCTCGTCGATCTTGATGCCCAGACCGCGCGCGGCCCAGCCCATGTGGGTTTCAAGGATCTGACCGACGTTCATACGCGACGGCACGCCCAGCGGGTTCAGAACCAGATCGACCGCGGTGCCGTCGGCAAGGAACGGCATGTCCTCGACCGGAACCACCTTGGAGATAACCCCTTTGTTCCCGTGACGACCGGCCATCTTATCGCCCGGTTGCAGCTTGCGCTTCACCGCGACGAACACCTTGACCATCTTCATCACGCCCGGGGGCAGATCGTCGCCACGGCGGACCTTCTCGACCTTGTCCTCGAACCGGTGATCGAGCTGACGCTTCTGGGCCTCGTACTGCTCGTGCAGTGCCTCGACCTCTTTTGCGTCGGCTTCCTCGCCCAGTGCAAGCTGCCACCACTGGCCCTTCGACAGGGTGCCCAGCAGTTCCTCGTCCACGGTCGAGCCGGCCTTGATGCCTTTCGGGCCTTTGACGGCCGTCTTGCCCAGAACCAGCGTGCGCAGACGCGAGTAGATGTTGCGGTCGAGGATCGCCAGCTCGTCGTCGCGGTCACGGGCCAGACGTTCGACTTCCTCACGCTCGATCTGCAGCGCGCGCTCGTCCTTGTCGACGCCGTGACGGTTGAAGACCCGCACTTCGACGATCGTGCCATAGGCACCCGGCGGCAGACGCAGCGAGGTGTCGCGCACGTCGGATGCCTTCTCGCCGAAGATGGCGCGGAGCAGCTTCTCCTCCGGCGTCATCGGGGACTCGCCCTTCGGGGTGATCTTGCCGACGAGGATGTCGCCCGGCTGAACCTCGGCACCGATATAGACGATGCCGGCTTCATCCAGATTGCGCAGGGCTTCTTCGCCTACGTTCGGGATGTCGCGCGTGATCTCTTCCGGCCCCAGTTTCGTATCGCGGGCGGCGACCTCGTATTCCTCGATGTGGATCGAGGTGAAGACGTCATCTTTCAGGATGCGCTCCGAGATCAGGATCGAGTCCTCGTAGTTGTAGCCGTTCCACGGCATGAACGCGACGATGACGTTCCGGCCCAGAGCCAGTTCGCCCATGTCGGTGCAGGGACCGTCGGCCACGACTTCGCCGCGGGCAACCTTGTCGCCCACCTTCACCAGCGGACGCTGGTTGATGCAGGACGACTGGTTCGACCGCTTGAACTTGCGCAGACGATAGATGTCCACGCCCGGCTCGCCCGGCTCCAGCATCTCGGTTGCGCGGACGACGATACGGGTCGCGTCCACCTGGTCGATGATGCCTGCGCGGCGGGCCATGATCGCGGCGCCGGAATCGCGGGCCACAACGGCCTCGATCCCAGTGCCGACGAAGGGCGCGTCCGATTGCAGCAGCGGAACAGCCTGACGTTGCATGTTCGAGCCCATGAGGGCGCGGTTGGCGTCGTCGTTTTCAAGGAACGGAATCAGCGAGGCCGCGACCGAAACCAGCTGTTTCGGCGACACGTCGATCAGGTCCACGGCTTCCGGCGGGTTCAGCATGAACTCGCCCGCCTTGCGGGTGGAGATCAGGTCGGACGTGAAGCGCCCTTCCCCATCCAGCGTTGCGTTGGCCTGTGCGACGGTGTGGCGCATCTCCTCGGTCGCCGACATATAGACGACGTCGTCCGTCACCTGTGCGTCCACGACCTTGCGATACGGCGTTTCGATGAAGCCATACTTGTTGACGCGGGCAAAGGTGGCCAGCGAGTTGATCAGACCAATGTTCTGACCTTCGGGCGTCTCGATCGGGCACATCCGGCCATAGTGGGTCGGGTGAACGTCGCGAACCTCGAAGCCCGCGCGTTCGCGCGTCAGACCGCCCGGCCCCAGAGCCGAGAGACGACGTTTGTGCGTGACTTCGGACAGCGGGTTGGTCTGGTCCATGAACTGCGACAACTGCGAGGAGCCGAAGAATTCGCGGACAGCCGCCGCCGCCGGTTTCGCGTTGATCAGGTCTTGCGGCATGATCGTGTCGATCTCGACCGAGGACATGCGTTCCTTGATCGCGCGCTCCATGCGAAGCAGCCCGACGCGATACTGGTTCTCCATCAGCTCGCCCACGGACCGCACGCGGCGGTTGCCGAGGTGGTCGATGTCGTCGATCTCGCCCTTGCCGTCGCGCAGTTCGGTCAGCGCCTTGATGCAGGCGATGATGTCGGCGCGGTCCAGCGTGCGGTCCGTGTCGGCCTTGCCCAGATCGAGGCGCATGTTCATCTTCACGCGGCCAACGGCGGACAGATCGTAACGCTCGCTATCGAAGAACAGCGTTTCGAACAGCTGTGCTGCGGCTTCGACGGTCGGCGGCTCGCCCGGACGCATGACGCGGTAGATGTCCATGAGCGCGGTGTCGCGACCCATGTTCTTGTCCGCCGCCATCGTGTTGCGGATGTAGGGACCGACGTTGACGTTGTCGATGTCCAGAACCGGAATGTCGGTGATGCCCTGATCGAGCAGCAGCTTCAGGGTCCCGCCCTTCACCTCGCCGTCGCGATCGTATTCCATCGTCAGCTCGTCGCCGGCTTCGACCCAGATCTCGCCGGTTTCCTCGTTGATGAGGTCCTTGGCGACATAACGGCCGACGATCTGGTCGAACGGCAGCAGCAGTTCCGTGACCTGACCTTCGTCCAGCAACTTCTTGACCATGCGCGGGGTCATCTTGTCGCCCGCCTTGCAGATGATCTCGCCCGAGGCGGCATCCACCAGATCGAAGGCCGGACGGGTGCCACGAACACGCTCGGGGAAGAACTTGGTCACCCAGCCCTTGTTCTTCTGATAGCTGTATTGGACGGTGTTGTAATAGGCGTCCATGATCGCTTCCTGATCCATGCCAAGGGCATAGAGCAGGGTCGTCACCGGAAGCTTCCGGCGGCGGTCGATGCGGGCAAAGACGATGTCCTTGGCGTCGAATTCGAAGTCCAGCCACGATCCGCGATAGGGAATGATGCGGCAGGCGAACAGCAGCTTGCCCGAGGAATGGGTCTTGCCCTTGTCATGGTCGAAGAACACGCCAGGGCTACGGTGCATCTGGGACACGATCACCCGTTCGGTCCCGTTCACCACGAAGGTGCCGTTGGCGGTCATCAGGGGGATGTCCCCCATATAGACGTCCTGTTCCTTGATGTCCTTGACCGAGCGGTTGCCCGTGGTCTCGTCGACATCGAACACGATCAGGCGCAGCGTCACCTTCAGCGGCGCGGCATAGGTCATGTCGCGCTGCTGGCATTCGTCCACGTCGTATTTCGGCTTCTCCAGCTCGTATTTCACGAACTCCAGAACCGCGACCTCGTTGAAATCCTTGATCGGGAAGACCGACTGGAAGACGCCCTGAATCCCTTCGCCATCCGTCGCCTTCAGGGCTTCGCCCGATTTCAGGAACAGATCGTAAGAGGATTTCTGAACCTCGATGAGGTTCGGCATTTCCAGCACTTCACGGATTTTGCCGAAGTAGCGGCGGATGCGCTTCTGGCCAACGTAGCTCTGAGCCATGCTCAAGGTCACCTTTCGTGTCTCGCAGGCGCGTGTCCGTCGGGGACCGGGCGCGCGCCGCTTGCGAAGCAGGGGGTAAGGCTCCATTCATGCCCGCCGTCCCACCGGCAAGCTCCCGAGCCCTGAACCGCGCCTTGGGCGGGACTTTCGCGAAAGCCCCCTCCAAGACAGGTTCGGCTGGGCC
Organism: Falsirhodobacter xinxiangensis; assembly: GCF_004959935.1. Taxonomy (GTDB): domain Bacteria; phylum Pseudomonadota; class Alphaproteobacteria; order Rhodobacterales; family Rhodobacteraceae; genus Falsirhodobacter; species Falsirhodobacter xinxiangensis. The sequence goes on from NZ_SMYN01000030.1 coordinate 14,803, forward strand.
CGAATTTCTCGGACCCAGCCTAGTCAAGCAATGATGCCGAACGGCATCAAGCCGGATTACTTCAGCTCGGCTTTCGCGCCAGCTGCTTCCAGCTTTTTCTTCATTTCTTCGGCTTCGGCTTTGGCAACGCCTTCTTTGACCTTGCCGCCTGCTTCGACCAGATCTTTCGCCTCTTTCAGGCCCAGGCCGGTGATGGCGCGGACTTCTTTGATGACGTTGATCTTGTTCGCGCCAGCGTCCGTCAGGACGACGTCGAACTCGGTCTTTTCTTCTTCGGCAGCGGCAGCAGCGCCAGCAGCCGGACCTGCGACCATGACGGCGCCGCCAGCGGCGGGCTCGATGCCGTATTCGTCTTTCAGGATGGTTTTCAGTTCTTGAGCTTGCAGCAGCGTGAGGTTCACGATTTGCTCGGCAAGTGCTTTCAGATCAGCCATGTTCTGTTCCGTTCAAAAAAGATGGGTTCCAACGCGGTTGTTTTCAACCACGCAGGCCAAGGTTGCTCAGGCGGCTTCCCGCTCCTCCAGGGTGGAGAGGATGCCGGCGATGTTCGAAGCAGGCGCGCCAATCGCACCAGCGATGTTCGAAGCAGGAGCGCCGATGCAGCCGACGATGGAAGCGATAAGCTCCTCGCGCGACGGCATTGCGGCAACAGCTTTGACACCGGCCTGGTCCAGGATCGTGCCGCCCATTGCACCGCCAAGGATGACGAACTTGTCCGTCGTCTTGGCATATGCCTCGGTGACCTTCGCCGCAGCGACGGGGTCTTCCGAGAAAGCGAGCACGGTCATGCCCGTGAGCAGGTCACCCATTGCTTGCGCGGGTTTCCCATCAAGGGCGATCTTGGCGAGCTTGTTCTTGGCAACGCGTACGGACCCGCCAACTTCGCGCATTTTCGCGCGCAGGTCCTGCATCTGTGCAACCGTCAGACCTGCGTAGTGTGCAACGACAACTACGCCAGAGCTTTCGAAGATCTGGCCGAGTTCCTCGACCACTTTCTCTTTCTGGGCTCTATCCACAGGTTCACTCCAAGTATGGGGGTTTCCCCCCGGCTCTGTTCAGCCCCACCGAAATGGGGCATTCGGGTCCCAACAGGGTCCCGAGGCCATGATCGCCCGAGGAAATCCCCGGAAATCTGTCTCGATAACCCATCTCAGGCAGGAAATTAAGCGAAGCGGACCCCGCACCCACCGTCTAGGACGAATGCGCAAGGCAAGCGACGAATCGCACAACCTTCCGCAGAGGCCGCTTTTAACGTCTTGCAACCGGTTCGCCAAGCCCCCATCGTCACGCCGCCCCGCGCTGAAACCGGCGGCGCGTCCGAAAGCTGTAAAGCGGCCATTCGACCACGTCGGCAAGCCCCTCCTCCAGAACGACGAGGGGGAACTGCTCGCGCCAGACCTTGTAGGCGAAACCGATCTGGTCGCGCCGCGTCACACGGGTCACATGGTCAAAGACGCCTTCGTTGAAGGCATCCGCCGCCGGATCGCCCATGCGCTGGACCATCGCCGTATTCACGAACAATCCCGCATCGCTTGGCAGACCCTCGGCGCGATAGGCGGCGATCAGCGCCTCGCGCGCTTCGAGCGTCATGTAGCCCATGCGCTGGCAGGCCTTGATCTCGCGGTAGATGCATTGGGTGCGGTCGTGGCGAAAAGCATAGCGGGTGCGGGGCGCACCCTCCGGGAACCGCGCCTCGATCACCGCGACGAAAGCCGCAGGATCGACCCGCAGGCGCGCGCGGTTGTCGACATAGATCACCCAGTCATAGCCGGACAGGAATTTGTGCGGGCACAGCTTCGGCAGGCGCGACGCGGCAATCGCGCCCGCATCGCCCGCGGTCAGCACCTCGCGCCGCACCCCCTCGGCAACCTCCAAATCGGGCCGGTCGGTGAACAGGATACGGTCATACCCTTGACCCGCCCCCATCGCGTCGGGGGTGTAGGGTTCGGGATTGCCGAAGTAGCACGAATAGACGGCAATCCGCATCAGGCAGCAGGCTTCCGGAAGACGATGGTGCGGATCGGCAGACGCCCATGCGATCCGCCCTCGATCACCTCGCGGACCGCACCGCCGCCGATCCGGTCAAGCATGGCGATCAGGCCGTCCTCCGAAATCCCGAAGGGGTCCATGGCGCTCACCCGCTCAGGCATATAATTCCAGCCGTGATCGAGAAGCAACGCGCCGCCCGGCGCAAGACAGTCGATCCAGCCGCGAAAGGCACGTTCGGGATCATGCGCGTGATCCCAAGAGTTCGAATAGACGAAATCGAAACATCCGATCCAGTCGGGATCGACGTCGTGAAAATCCCACTGGATCGTGTGCGGGAAGTCGGTCGCGGTGTCCGAAATCTCGGTCCCGAAGACATCGGCACCCGGCAGGTGACTGCGGAACCAAAGCTGTTCGTTTCCGCGCCGGGTGCCGTGACAGATGCCGCGCGCAACCTTGATTCCAGCGCCGGTAAGGTAATCGGCAAGGATCTTGATATGCGCCTCGGGAACCCATTGGTTGTCGATCTTCATGCGGTTCGCTTCGGTCTGCACCGCGCGATAAAGCTCGGGATCGAAAGCGCCGTTCGCACCATAGCGATAGATTTGCATATCGCCGTCGCTGTCAACGCTTCCGCTGCCCATCCGCGCCACCAGATCATCCGACAGACGCTTAGAAAGCCGCCGCACTCCACCGTCGCCCATCGCGCACCTCTCGGTTGTATTCGATGACAGACGTTAACCCAGGTGCGGAAATAAAAAAAGCCACCCGCAAGGGGTGGCTTTCAATCTTGCAAGGCGCCGGATCAGTTGCCGGTGGCCGAAGTCAGGTCGACCGACACGCCCGGACCCATGGTCGAGGAGAGCGAAACCTTCTTCAGGTAGGCGCCTTTCGCACCGGTCGGCTTGGCGCGCGACACGGCTTCGACGAAAGCGCGGACGTTCTCGGCCAGTTTGCCTTCCTCGAACGAGACCTTGCCGATGCCGGCGTGGATCACGCCGGCCTTTTCGACCTTGAACTGGACTTCACCGCCCTTGGCGTTGCCGACGGCGCCGGCGACATCCATGGTCACGGTGCCGACCTTCGGGTTCGGCATCAGGTTGCGCGGGCCCAGGATCTTGCCCAGACGGCCGACCAGCGGCATCATGTCCGGCGTCGCGATGCAACGGTCGAACTCGATCTTGCCGGACTGGATCGTCTCCATCAGGTCTTCTGCGCCGACGATGTCAGCACCGGCGGCCTTGGCTTCGTCAGCTTTGGCGCCGCGGGCGAACACTGCGACGCGGACGGTCTTGCCCGTGCCGTTCGGCAGCGTGACAACGCCGCGGACCATCTGGTCGGCGTGACGCGGATCGACGCCCAGGTTCAGCGCGATTTCCAGCGTCTCGTCGAACTTGGCCGTGGCCGAGGTCTTGATCAGCTTGACGGCATCTTCGACCGTGATCAGGTCTTTGCCCTCGAATGCGGCGCGGGCTGCTTTAGTGCGTTTACCAAGTGCCATGATTAACCTTTGACCTCGATGCCGCAGGATTTCGCCGAGCCGAGGATGATCTGCATCGCAGCTTCCACGGAGTTGGCGTTCAGGTCCTTCATCTTCGCTTCGGCGATCGACTTGATCTGCGCGACGGTGACGGTGCCTGCGACTTCACGGCCCGGTTTCACCGAACCCTTGGCGCGGTTGCGCTTGCCGACCGGCGGCAGACCAGCGGCCTTCTTCAGCAGGAACGAGGCCGGAGCCGTCTTCAGCTCCAGGCTGAACGACTTGTCCTGATAGTAGGTGATGATGACGGGCGTCGGCGTGCCGGGCTCGATATCAGCGGTCTTCGCGTTGAATTCCTTCACGAAGGCCATGATGTTCAGGCCGCGCTGACCCAGTGCCGGGCCGACGGGCGGGGACGGGTTGGCTTGCCCCGCTTTGACTTGCAGCTTCAGCTGCCCGATGATCTTCTTGGCCATTTGGCCTCTCCTTTGTCACAATGCCCGAAGGCACGGTTTAGTGGTCCGGCCACACGGTCCAAGGACCGGGGAGCCTCCCACACGGTCGCTCAGGCGGTCTTCGTCACCTGAGTGAATTCCAGTTCGACCGGGGTGGCCCGGCCAAAGATCGACACAGTCACCTTCAGGCGGCTGTGCTCTGCGTCCACATCCTCGACCATGCCGGCGAAACCTTCGAACGGGCCGTCGGTCACGTTCACCGTCTCGCCGATCTCGAAGCGGATCAGGTTGCGCGGCTGGGCGGCCTCGCCCGTCGTCTCGTCCACGCGGTTCAGGATCGCGTTCACCTCGCCGTCGCGCATAGGCATCGGCTTGCCCTGCGGGCCAAGGAACCCGGTCACGCGGTTGATCGACGAAATCAGGTGATAGCCGCGATTCGACATCTCCATCTTCACCAGCACATAGCCGGGCATGAAGCGCCGCTCGCTCGTCACCTTCTTGCCACGGCGCACCTCGATGACCTCTTCCGTCGGCACCATGACTTCCTCGATCTCGTCTTCAAGGCCGGCATCGATCACGGCTTGCTTGATCTGCTCGGCAATCTTCTTCTCGAAGTTCGAGAGAACGCTTACCGAATACCAACGCTTCGCCATGCTTCAACCTTCCTCGTTTCGCGGAACAAAAAACAGCGCGCAACCGAATCGCTGCGCGCCATTGTCCGCTGATTTCGGGCGGGAATATCGCCCCGCCCCTCGGATTACAAGAAAAAAGCGCCTCAGTTGAAGGCGTGCAGGATCTCGCTCAGCCCGAAGCGGATGCCCATGTCGACCAGCGAAAAGAAGGTCGCGGTCAATGCGGCCAGCACGAAGACCATCACGGTGGTCAGCGCGACCTCGCGCTTGGTCGGCCAGACGACCTTGCCCACCTCGGTGCGCACCTGCTGGATGAACTGGATCGGATTCGCCATTGCCTTGGTCCTTCTTCGGTCCGGGCGCAGATACGCGCTTCGCGGAAAGGTTTCAAGAAGGAATGGCAGGAGTTGGGGGACTCGAACCCACGACCCTCGGTTTTGGAGACCGATGCTCTACCAACTGAGCTAAACTCCTACACGGAGGGTCTGCTAAGGCACGCGGGATCGGAACGCAAGCGGAAAACCGAAGGGCATTCCGCAAATGTGAAACGGGCCGCCCGAAGGCGGCCCGCATCCATCAATTCGCCGGTTCCATCTTGCCGATGATGGTGTTCAACTCCGACTCATCCAGACCGTCCTGCGAGGCGACCGCCTCGTTGATTTCCGAAATCTGGATCGGGGTCAGCGTGGTCACGTCCAGCGTCGGTGCCAGCGTCTGAAGTTGCTCCACCGCTCCGGTGGACAGGGCTTCTTGGGCGTAGGACGCCCCGGCAACGGCGAAGAATGCAGCAGCGGCAAGGGTCAAGGCTTTCATGGTCTTTCCTTTCTTGTCGGTGACGTTTGTCAGTGCACCGGGACAAGAGCGGAAGGCGCGAAGCGGTTCCCTGCCGCCCACTGCTTTAGCGCGCGACGATCGTTTTGATCTGCGCGGCGGTCAGACCGTTGTCCGAATCCACGGCGCCGTTCAGCTGGCTGACCTGAATCGGGCTGAGCGAGTCGGTGTCGAGATTCGGCGCCAGCGTCGAGAGCGTCACTTGTGCGGCCGAGGTCAGCTGGGTTGCCGATTGGGCCGAAGCCACGCCGGTCAGGGCAACAAGGGCGGCAGCCGAGGCGAGAGCGATGCGTTTCATCTGTGCATTCCTTCATATCATGTTCGACGTTTCTTCGTCGGTGAAGCAGATATGCACACTACTGATCGCCTGTGGAAGGGGTCGCGCAATCACGCACAGTTGCAAGAAGTAAATTTAAGAGACTGATCGCTGTATTTTTGAATTAAAACAATTATTTGCATGAGCGTTGCACCGCGAGGGCTCAAATGCACTCCAGTTGTGCATTTATGACAGTTGAATGACGCGTTCGCAGTTCCAAGTGCGCAAATACGAAAGGGGCCGCACTTTCGTGCGGCCCCTCACCCACGATCCCAATAAACGGATCAGGCGATGATTTTCGACACGACGCCTGCGCCGACGGTGCGGCCGCCTTCA
>NZ_SMYN01000031.1 GCF_004959935.1 Falsirhodobacter xinxiangensis
CCGTTATCTACTGGTTATGAATCCTGACCCTAGCGGCGGATTGCGCCCCGGCAAGATCAAATTAAACCGCGCACCCATTCCGGAACAGTCTGTGTGGCGTTACCGAAGATGCTGCGATCAAAGACCTGCCCGTTGCGCTCCAGATTGATCTCCAGCGTTTCGACGCGGGCCTTGTCAGCAATCTTCACAAACGCCTCCGTCGGATAGACCTTCCCCGAGTTGCCGATGACCACGAACCGATCGGAATCGTGCACCGCAGTCGCAAAGGTCATCTGCCGACATCCGCATCGGCGCATCCCACTGCAGGTTGCATCTCTCGCAACGCACGCGCAACCATTCACCATTCACCATTCACCATTCACCATGCATATGCAGGACTTTTGCGCCTGCCCGCTCGTTCAAGTGATCGATATTCTGCGTCACGATAGTCACACCCGGCATGCTGCGCTGCAATTCGGCCAACGCGAACTGCGCCGCATTCGGCTTCTCTTCGATGTAGGCCTGCCTGCGCAGATCGCATCACTCGAGCACCATTGCGGGATCGCGTGCGAAAGCCTCCGGCGTCGCGACGCCTGCCAGATCTTATTTCGCCCAGAGCCCGTCCATGCTGCGAAACATGCCAATCCCCGCTTTCGGCAAAATTCCCGCGCCCGTCAGAATCGTGATCGTCATTCCCCTCCTCGCGAAATCGCTATCACACCCCGCATGACAGAAGCGGTCACCCAAAAAATGACGAGCGTTGCAGAGGCAGGCACGATGGGCAACATCGACACACAGACTCTGAATAAGGCCAAGCCATGTCGAACATTCCCGAATATCTCCAGATCATACGGCATGAGCCGACATCAGGGACATGCGCGATCGAGGTCGCATTCCCCGACGGCAAGAAACGGGTGCCGCAAGGCTTCATCTCTGAAAGCGCCCTCGCCGATTTGCGCGACGCGCTCGCTTCAGGTCGGCTGACCACTATGACCTTCGACGAGCATCCGTTCGAGATCGCATCGATCGACCGCGCGGCTGATGGGGGCGCCGCCGTCATCCGGATCGCGCCTGCCACTCCGATCGCAGCGAGGATCGACACGGGGCGCATCGGCGAGGTTCTGGTCGAATTGGAACTCCTCCGGCAGGGCTGGCACATCTCGCGTCTGGACAGTACCACCTTTGCCGCGAATGGCGATCTGATCGCCGTCAGGGGCAACGCCATGCACGTCGTCCAGGTCAAGGCCACGAAGGAGCCGGCGGTGTATTTCGGCACCACAGCCCCGTTCCTCAAGGACGGGAAGCCTTTCTTCAATCGCGCGCCCTCCCCCATTCGCGCGACGGCATTGGTCGCCGTTGCCGAAAGCCTCGGGCAGCCGAAATACTTCGTCTTCTCCATCGCGCAAGCCGAAGCCCTGGCGCAGTCCGAAGTCACCGCCTATCACCAGAAACTCCTCAGCATGGGCAAGTCCTTCGAGAAAGGCCAGTGCAAGATCCCCGTCGCCTCCGCCTCGCTCGCCCCCTTCCGCGATGCATGGCACCTGCTGGATGGGGATCAGACCAGCACCAGTCCCGCATCCAACAGCGCCGCCTCACCCCGCCAGCGATAGGCGCAGGGGGCCGCCGGATAATCGAGGCTCGCCGCATTCCCCGAAACCTGCGGCGCGCCGGTCATCTTGTAATGCCCGACCAGAACTGGCGGCGCGTCGGCGGGATAGATCTCGGCCCGCACCCCGTCCGGCAGCACCATGTCGGGGATCTCGCCGGGGTCCGGCACCGACAGGGCGGCGGCGCGATAGGTCGCGGCGTCCGAGCGCCACCACGCCAGCCGCACCTCTGTCCGCCGCTTGCCGCCGCCATCGACAAAGAACTGCCCCAAGGGCAGCGTCACCTCCGGCCCCGAGACGATGCGCTTCACCGCGCGCCCGAACGGCGTCGACTCCGCCCCGATCTCGGGCAGATCGTCCGCATGCAGCCGCCCGTCCGGCCGCCGCGCGGCGACGGTCGCGATGTCCGGTTCGCTCCAGCAGGCGTGGGCCAGCCGCAATCCCCCAAGATCGAGCCACAGCGGCAGCGTCAGGAACCAGTCGGTCCAGACCAGCGCCTCGGGTGTCGAATGGCCGAACGCCCGCAGAAAACTGCGGTGCTGTTTGCGATTGTCCTCGGTGTCGTCCCGCAGGCCACGATGGAACAGCGCTGCGTTCAGCTCGTGGTTCCCCATGATCGCCAGCGCGCCGCCCTCGACCAGCCCGCGAACCCGCGTCAGGACGGCGAGGTCGTCGCCGCCCTTCTTGGCGTCGATCAGATCGCCAAGAAAGGCCAAGGGTGCGTCCAGCGCCGCGAGGGTCCGCTCCAGCCGGTCGATATCCGCGTGAATGTCGGGAATGATGTCGAACATGTGTCTGCCTCAGAAACCGGGATACTGGATGCGCAGATCGTCCGCGATGCGCCCCGCGGGATCGCCCGCCCGTGCCAGATCGCGCGCGATCCGGTCGATCAGGTCCGTGCATTCCAGTTCCGACCGCCACTCGTGCCGCAACACGTCCGTAGGGTGCAGCAGGCCCAGAAGATTGCCCGCCATAGCGCCGGTGCTGTCGCTGTCGCCAGAATGCGTTACCGCGATCTGCAGCCCGTGGGTCACGTCCCGCGCCACCCGCGCCGAATAGACCGCGATGGCCAGCGCCTCCTCCGCGACCCAGCCGCCGCCGAGCCTCTGCACCCTCTCGGGCGATCCGCAGGCCGGGGCGGTCATCGCGAAGTCCAGCGCCTCCATGATCGGCCGCGACAGGCGCACGGCTTCCACCGCCCGTTCCAGCGTCGCGCCGTGCATCACCTCGAACAGGATGCGCGCAAAGGCGATGGCCGCTTCCTGCCCCAGCACGTGACCGTGCGTCAGCGCCGAAGTGTCTCGCGCCAGTCTTTCCGCCTGCTGCGCATCCGACGCAATCAGCGCGCAGGGCGCCACCCGCATGATCGTGCCGCAGCCCTTGCTGTCGTTGCGCGCCACATCCCCGAAATGCCGCGCCGCGCCCAGCGCCGACAGGCAGGTGTTCCCCGGCGCGCGCCGCTTGCGCAGCCGCGCATCGCCGATCAGGCCCACGTCGCAGATCTTCATCGCGGGCGTGCCGCCTTGGGTGCGATACCAGCGCATCAGCGCGTGATGCACCACGGCCTCGGGCGCGCAGATGCCGCGATCCTCGGCCCGGACCATCGCGCGGATCAGCCCCTCGGCGGTGAACAGCACCATCTGCGTGTCGTCGGTGATGCTCCCTACGCGCCCGTCATGGGCGGGCATCGCTGTCAGCCCGTCCGGAAACCGCGCCCGGATCTTTTCCAGGCTCCAGAACTCGATCTCCGCGCCCAGCGCGTCGCCCATCGCGCCGCCGAACAGGCAGGCACGCACCATCGTCGTCCGATTCACAATAAAATTCACTGTCTTCTCCGAAATCAGTTGCTTCATGCCTGAACCATCGCCCAAATTCGATAGGCATTGGTGAGCCGTCGGAATTTTCCGCGCGGAGAGTGAATTTGGATTACTACGGCATCTACTGGACTTTTCCGGTCCCCCGCATCGGCTTCGCCTCTCTGGGCGGGGTGGAGGATGCCGCCCGCGCCAGCATCACCATCCGCTATCAGCGCGAACGCATCCGGCGGGAGGTGGTGGCCAGCCGCGGCACCCTCGCCGCCGAACGCGCCTTCCTCGAAGGGTCGCCCAATCGCGGCACCGCTGAGACCGCGGCCGAGATCGCCGCCGCGCTCGCGAGACGTCCCGATCTCACCCCGATGCTGGTCGACTTCGCCGAGGTGATGGGCTGGCGCAGCCATTCCCCCCTGCGCGACGTCCTGCCGCCCAATGCCGAATTCGTAACCCCGGACCCGCTGCCGATCGACGGCAAAATCTTCGATCCGCATGCCCATTTCCGCGAATGGGCGCAGCGCACGGCGGACCATGTCGCCGGCAAGTCCGGTCACCGCGCCCGCATCCTCGCCGCGCTGCAAGATGCCCCCTTGCCCCATGCGGACCACCTCAACGCCATCGGTCTGCGCACCCATACGGGCCGCGTCTGGACCCGGGACAACCTGCGCAAATTCCTGAAAGCCTGACCCATGTCCTTTGCCAAGGCCCATGATCTCCTCCGCCTCGCGCTCATGGCGCAGGCCCGTTACGACGGCGTCTCGCTGCAGGACATCGCGCAGGAATTCGCCGTCTCGCACCGCACCGCCCAGCGGATGACCGAAGCGCTGGAATCGCTGTTCGAGGTCGAAAAGCGCGACGACGAGGACCGCCGCCGCCGCTGGAAGATCGGCCGGGAACGCCCGATCCGCCTGCCGCGCCGCCAGGATACCGCGCTGGAGGCGCTGGACCTCGCCGTCCGCACCGCCCGCGCCGACCACCGCACCCGTCATGCCGAGGCACTGGCCGAACTGCGCGACGCCCTCGTGGCAAACATGGCCCCCCGCGATGCCCTGCGCGCCGAGGCCGATGCCGAGGCGATCCTGCAGACCCTCGGCCATGTCGCCCGCCCCGGCCCCCGGATCACCGTCGATCCTGACCTGTTGGAGGCTATCAGCAGCGCCATCCGCTCCGGCAATCGGCTGCAGGTGATGTATCACCTGGACGACGCGCCGCGCATCCTCGACCCGCATGGCATCCTTCTGGGCGAACGTGCCTATCTCGTTGCCCGCCAGCCCGCAAAGGGCCCGATGATCGTCAAGTTCCGGCTCGACCGCATCCATCAGGCCCAGTCCATGGACGAGCCCGCCCAGATCGAGGATGGCTTCAGCATCGAGGCCTTTGCCGCCCGCGGCTTCGGCGTCTGGCACAACCCCGCCCAGCACGATCAGGTCGTCTGGCGCTTCGCGCCCGAGGCGGCGGATCACGCCGCCGGCTTCCGCTTCCATCCCCACCAAACCCTCGAACCGCAGCCTGACGGCAGTCTCGTCGTCCGGTTCGAGGCGTCGGGCTGGCTGGAAATGGCGTGGTTTCTCTACAAGTGGGGCGACTCGGTCGAGGTGCTGGCCCCGCAGGGGCTGCGCGATCTGGTGCAGGATCACCGCCGCGGCGATTTCGACGGCATGCCCTGACCTTCGTTCCATCGCATCCAGACCATCGGCCGCATCTCGTCTGGCGACAGGAAGGTGCGGACGGAAAACACCGGGACCCGCACATCGGCGTCCTTGTGCCGCAGCCCCCATTCCGGGTCCAGCGCCATGCCGTCCACCGCACCGGCCCAAAGGCCCGGCACCCCGGCCTGCGCGAACACGTCCTCATCCTCGCGGACGAAGCTGTCCTTGCTCAGCGTGCGCAGGATCCCCGCAGCCTCCCCATCCACCACCGGCAGCAGAGCCCGATCCAGCGCGACGCCGCCCCGCTCCACCAGCCGTTGCAGGGCATGGAGACTGAAGCTGGCGCGCGACATGTCATAGATGCAGCGCCCCCCCTCGCAACGCGCCGTCAGCCGCGTATAGATCAGCGAGGTTTCCGAGAATACGGCGACTTCCTCAGCCGCCGTCGTGATCTCCGCCTGGTTCCGCACGAGGATGACGAGCGCATCCCCCTTCGACGTGACCCGCACGACGCCGCGCATCGCCTTGATGCGCCGCGCCATCCGTTCCCGCGCCTTGGCATTCGGCCGCAGACAATCGAGGACGACGAGCAACTCGTGAAGATCGGCCTGATTGCCCGCGGCATGGCTCATCGCCTGCCGCGCGAGGCCGCGCTTCAACGAGACGCGCGCGGCGGGCGTTGCATAGAAATCGGCTTGAATGAAAGACATGGAACACCCCCGCAGAATCAACATCTCGATACTGCTTCACAGGGGTGACACTTCCTGTCCGCGCCGTTTATCACATATATATCATATGCTTATTGGACTCTTCCCCGCGGGGAAGGTCAGTCCAGCCGGTCCAAGAGGGCCTGCACGGCCGCCTCCAGCTTCCGCCGATCGACGGCGGAGAAGTCCCGCGCTAGCCGGATCTCCAGCCGCCCGTTCGCCGCCACGCATTTCGCGTTGCCGTGCGCCCGCTGGATCTGGAACAAGGTCCGCGCCTTGCCCGTAGGCGCCGTCGGGACCCTCGCCTTCGGCCCCGCAGCCTCGTCCCCCTGCCCCGCGAACCGGCGCAGCACGCCCAGCTCGTCCTGCACCGACCGGTTGTCCCAGTCCTTCAAGTCGGCCTTGATCGCCCCCGCCAGCCCGGGCACCTCCTCAAGCCGCTGCGCCAGCGCCAGACCAAGAGCGCGCGGAATATCCTGCGCATGGTCCAGCGTCTCGCCCAACGCCTCGACGACCCGGATGAAGCTGCGGATATAGCTGCGCTTCTGATAGCCCGCCGACTTGAACAGGAAGGCCACCGCCTTCTCCGGATCGTTCTCGTCGGTCATTGGGTCCATGGCATAGTGCAGCGCCAGCTGCGCCATTTCGGCAAAGGAGATGTCCTTGCGCACCAGGTTCTCGTCGACCATCCGGCGATAGAGCCGGTCCAGCTCCACCCCCCGCACCGCGATCCCTGCCGGGATCCGCCCCCAGGCCTCGGCGTCGCCCGTCTCCTCCAGCAGCGCGCGATAGGCCGAAAGCCGCCGCCAGCCCTGGATCAACTCATACCGCCCCTCACCCGCAGGCTCGACCTGAATCGCGTTGGAAAGCCCCAACTCCCGGATCGAGGCGACCAGCTCCGTCAATTCCATATCCGCCCCGGGCGCCCGGTCGCGGATCAGCTTGTGCGTGTCGATTGCATCAAGCGGGATCAGATCGGTGATCAACCCTGCCTGCTTCAACCGCACATGCTCCCGCGCAAGAGCATCGTTCTCGGCGCGAATATCGGCCTCGATCCGCGCCCGGACCCGCGCGCCTTCCGCCGTCTCCGAAATCGCGGTCGCCATCGGGCCGCGACGCCCGTCCTTCTCCGCCTTCCCCGCAGGGAAGGTTTCAGTCTCATCCGGCATCTCGATCTCGAACATGCGGCGTTTGCGGGTCATGCCTTGCCCTCCAATTCGTTCCAGGCGGTCACGACATGGCCGCGAAACTCGTCATAAGCCTGATCGAACGACCCCCGCGCACGGCGCCATGTCCCACGCGTCATCTCGCGATAGTCGATCTCATAGACCGAGGACAGGAACCGACCTGACTGCTCCACCGCGCGCGTCAACTCAATCGGATGCTCCGCGACGCGCTCGCCGAATACCTGCTTGAATGCCGCGAACATCGCCTGATGCAGTTCATTGGACGGCTCGTAACGGGTCATCAGAAACCGGACATCGGCAAAGGCCTTCGGCAGCGCGATCTTCCCCGCGGGGAAGCTTTCGAATCCATGTGCCAGATCCTCCAGCGCCTCCGCAAGCTGCCCAATAAAACTGGTCGTGGAATCGTATTCCCAGTACCCCGGCCCTGACGGCACATAGAGCATGTCGGCCGCGAACACCGCATTCATCGACTGATACCCGATCGCCGGCGGGCAGTCGAACAGGATCAGGTCATAGGCATCATCCGCCAGACCGTCGAGGAACCGCGCCACTGCAGCAAAGAACGTCCATTCCGGGTTGAGGTGCCGATACTGCGCGCTCGCGAACTCCACGAAGGCCGCATTGGCGCAGCTCGGGATGATGTCGATCGTCGGCCAAGCGGTCGGCTTAATGAAATCACCCGGACGCAGCGTCCCAAGACCCATGTTGAGGATCGAGGCCGGCAGCTTCCGGCGGGGCAGGGCGGTCCCGCTTTCCGCACCCGAAGCGGCGGCATTCATCCGGTCCGTCTCCCGCTCCAGATCCCGAGCGATTATCCCCCAGACGGTATGATCCTCGCCGACATCCGACAGCCCCATGGAATGCGAAAGTGTCGCCTGAGGGTCGAAGTCGACGCAAAGCACCCGATACCCGTCCAGCGCAGCCGCATGGGCGAAGTGCAGGGCTACGGTCGACTTCCCCGCGCCACCCTTGAAATTCGCTATCGCTGCCCGGAACGCCCGCTTACCCTCCGGCCGCGGCGGCATCAGCGACTTCCGATTGACCTTGATCCGGCGCCGAAGCTCGTTGATCTCCTCGAGCGAGAACCAGCGCTGCCTCCCGTCCTCCTCGACTTCCCCGAGGGGAAGGTTCGGCTCCGCTGCCAGCTTGCCCCGAAAGGTGGATTGGTTCATCCGAAAGATCAGCTCTGCCACCTCCCAGCTAGAGAAGCGACGCAGGGTCTTCTCATTCTCGGGACTGAAGGTCTGCCGCCGGATCCAGCCCTGCATCTTGAGCGATTGCGACTGCAATCGCGATAGGTATTCATGCGTGAACATCATCTGCCTGCTTCTGCGAAACGCCTTTTCGTCATGTTTATCGATTTACGCCTAACTTGCAATCCAGAGCTTTTCAGACTCTGTTGAACTGTGCAGCCGCGCTTTCTTTACATCCGCTACGCGCGCTGGCCGAATCGCCCCCCATCCGAAAACACGATAGATAGGGGACACGGTGGCAAGGAACGCTTCAGATAGGGGGACATCTGGCGCCAAATGGGGGGCAAGCAGGGTGTCCCGCCTTACCAATGATACCTAGGTTTTTACCTTCAGGACGATCACGTCCCGAGAGGTGCTTGACAGAATCGCGCTGCAGGACGCAAATGGGACAAGGCTGGCGAAGAGCGTTGGATTGTTGGTCGGAACCTGCCGCAGAGCGGGTCTGTGACGAGGCGAAGGGTAATGCAGACGATCCTAGTGGCTGGGCGAAATGCCTCGGCCGGGAAATATGATGTGCTCTCGGCGCTTATGGCGCATGGGCTGGCGAGCGACAAGCATCGCCAACGGCTTGTCCTGCGGTTCATGTCTCTCATCACGACACGCTACAATTGGCAACGGAACGAACTGGTCATGGGCCAGCGGGAGATCGCGCGGCTATGGTGCGTCGACGAACGGACTGTGAAACGGGACATGGCGCGTCTTCGGGCGATGGAATGGGTGGTCGTCCGGCAGCAGGGGGCGAGGGGGCGCGTGTCGGTCTTGGGTCTGGATCTGCAGCGGGTGATGCTGGACACGAGAGCGGAGTGGGCGAATGTCGGCCCAGATTTCGTGGAGCGGGTCGGGGGTGCCCCCGCGGTGTCGACTTCGAATGTGGTGCCGCTGCATCGGCCGGCGGTGATCGTGGGGGAGGGGCTTTGGAAAGAGGCCTGCCGGCGGCTGGCCGACGAGGATCGGGTTCTGTTCGATACCTGGTTTGCCGGGTTGCGGGAGATCGGGGCGGGCGAGGGGTGCCTGACGCTTCTGGCACCGTCGCGATTCCATGCGAATTACGTGCAGACCCATCTGGGGGATCGGGTTCGGACCGCCGTTCGGCGCTGCGATGGGTCGGTGGGCCGGGTGGAGATCACCAGTTGAGAGGTGGACATGACCGTCTCTGTAGTGGGGGCCCGGCGGAATGGAGATCACCACCATCGGCCGGCTCGGGCAGCAATTTTGATTTTCTTGCTCAAGTCTTTGGCAACTGTATCTGTCAGGTTGGATGGTCCGCCGATTTCTGACGGCTTTGCACACTGCATTCGCGATGGTGACCAGCTTTCTTGCGATGCGGTGATGATGACCTTGTGTGGATTACCTGCCTTGCGAAGGCGATCTGCGAGGGATTTCAGGCTGGGGTCGTGATGGGCGGCAACCGTGCCAACCCGCGGGATGGAACGGAGAACGGTGGTCACCGCTTGCAATGACCCGGATGATACTGTCTTCAATCTCCTTGATCGGGCTGCCGATCCGTTGCTTCAACGCGGATAATCGACGCCCTCGAATATCGCAGCGGTTCCCGGTGTCTGTTGCGCACGGATCAGGTCAAGCAGTCGCTTGCGCATTTTCGACCATCTGGGGCACGTTTCGACGTCAACGCCCTGAGAAAGCGCAGCTTTTCCGCAGGAAGACTTTGGCCTGCTTCGGGGTAGAAGGCGAAGAAGCAGATGACGGCTTCGCGTTTCCGGGCAAGATCGGGCACGGCGGTATAATCGCCGAAGCGTTCGGCATTCTGCACCGTACCATCGTGGGCGCAATGAACGTCGAGCCAGTCGCGGCTGACATCGATGCCGATAACGCGGCCATGTGATGGATTGTCCATGCCCTCGATCTGGTGCGCGGTTCTGCAAAGGACTTTGGGGCAGCGATCGTCGCGGGTGGCGACGCGCCTCCGGTCCTTGAGAGCCTGCCGAACATGATCTCGATGCGGTTGCGGTATCTATCTTATCTGACGGGTGCCGTGCGTTGCTTCCCTCCGGGGATGCAGGCGCGTATGCCTCCTGCAAGGCTTTCCGGAACCAATCGGCGTCATAGCCGCGGTCCCCGAGCAGCCGGTCGACCTCGGCAGGCCACTGAGGAGCGCCCGCGCAACGGTGTAATCGCTCACCTGTGCCTGCGGTGATGAACAGGTCGATCAGCCGCCCTTGGCTGTCCCAGATGGGGTGCAGCTTGATATTCATGCCACCTTTGGTGCGACCGACCAGGCGACCGAATCCCCCTTTTTCGCGGCCATGCTGATCGCGACGGGCCGTCGGACTGATCGTCATTCGTGCGAACACATCTTTCTCGCTCCATCGTTTCCAGCGATTGCAGAGCGTCTTGAATCGCCAGCGCAAGCCATTGCGGTTGATGCAGATAATCCCGCTCAACATCCTGCCATGAACCCTGGGCTTTCCATGCTACTTCGGAAAGAAGACTTCAGACGTGCCATCTGCTCATCCGTCAGCCAGAAAAGATCGCTCATGTCACCGCTCCGTTTCGAGGCAGTGAGTCATGCTGCGAAACGGAAACCAAGGCATTCTGACCCTTTTGCGCCTGGGCTGCTCGAAACTGACCCTGGGTGGCCCCGGTCGCGCATGACAGCGGAACCCTTCGCGGAAAACGAGCGATCGCCGGTGGTCGCCGTGCCCTCCGACACGTGATGTTCCAAGCNAGCGATCGCCGGTGGTCGCCGTGCCCTCCGACACGTGATGTTCCAAGCGGCCCTGATTGCCGCCCATCACAACCCCAGCCTGAGATCCCTCGCAGATCGCTTTCGCAAGGCAGGTAAACCGCGCAAGGTTACCCACCGCTGTTGTCAGAAAGCTGGTCACCATTGCAAATGCGGTGTGCAAAGCCGTCGGAAATGGGCGGACCATTCGACCTGTCAGTTGCAGACATGTCCGTTTCCCGCCAAGCGTGGAAATTGTGGCGGTGATGTCGCCTCAAGGATGGCTGCTTGCACTTTTCTGCGCGTTTTGTTGCCGTCTGACAGGCAGTGAGGGTCATGGATCGATCACTTGCAGATGGCGTCGATGCGGGATGTCCAAAGCCTTCATCCCGTCCATGAGTCCTGTTCGGATGGTGGCCGCACTTTCCGCAGGCAGGCGGCGGAAAGCGGCGCGGATTTCCTTCGACCATGCCGGGCCGCGGTCCAGCGCTTCGACGAACACCTCGGCCAAGTCGTCCTGTGCGCGAGTGGCGACCATCGCCTCCATGATCAGTTGCGCCTGACGCAAGTCCTTGCGGCTTTTGGCGGTGCCGTCGTCATCCGAGCGGCGACGTTGCGAGACGATCAGCTTGTGCACGGCAAATCGCTCGGGGCTGGGCACTCGGATGGAATAGCCGCCGCGATGCAGCAGGACTGCGCGGCGCGGGGTGTGGATCAGGAAATCCAGAAACCTGAGTGGCTGCGCGCCCGCCCCGCCGAGGGCTGGCATGGGGGCAGGGGTGGCGTCATGCTCGCCGCTTCCGCGGTTGGGGGTCAGGAATTCGACCTTGAAGCGCGAGGCCGAGACGAACTGGGTCGGCACGGGTTTGCCCGAGACGTGCGGAACGGGGCGGAAGCTGGGGTCGACGTTCTGCAACACATCGAGGATCGGCGGCATCTCGTCCTCTACCGCGACAGAGATGGAATGGAACTGGGCAAAATCTGCATCGCCGGTTTGCATGGCGGTCTCGGGCAGCCTGATGCCCAGAAGCGCCGGATAGGTCTGGAAAGCGGCGGTGCCGACCAGAACCCCCCGCATTCGGAAGAAGCCCGCATTTGCGAGTGCCGCGATCACATCGCCTGTGATGCGATCGGGTTTGGGCAGGCCGCCCTGGTTGGTCAGTGTCGAGACGAGTTTGCGCCGCTCGCGCACGTCGTTCTTCATTTCATTGAAACGCTCGACCCGTGCGGTGATGTCGGGGTCGTCCATCGGGCCGACATAGGTGCGCTTTTTCTTGCCGTCGTAATCGGAACGGTCGAAATACCAGTAACGACGCCCCTTGATCTCGTTGCTGATGAAGCGGCCTGCCAGATCAAATTCGGTCGCAAAGTCGGCGTCGAGCGTGCGTTGTGCAAGTTCGCTGTAGAGGACTTGGAACGGTTGGGGGATTGCTGCAGGCATCGTTGAACTCCACTGGCAACGCGAGGATACAGTTAGGACCATTTATTTGAAAGTGGTAATAACTGCGGTCGCTGGCGCGGACGCCGCCTAGGAGAACGGTGACCGTTTTTGTCATCACGGGCCATTACTTATCGAATCGTTATCGCCGGACCGGCTTTTGAGTTCATTTCAGCACCAGTCCATTCGGTCCGGCGAAGCATCCCATCCGAGGAGCCGCCAATGCCCAAGATCGACCTTGCGACCAAGACTGATGATCAACTCTTTAATCTGCGCGAAAATGCCTCGCGTCTTGGCGAGCAGGAGCTTTTGCAGCAGATTTCCAGCGAGATGGAGCGCCGGCATCCGCGCAGCCGCGAACAGGTCGGCGGCCTTTGGTGGGACAAATACCATCATGCCCATGCGGATTTTCACGCCTATCTCGATCACGACGGCGGAACCCGCGTGGCCAGCATCCGCATGATCGAGAACCATCGCACGAACAATGGCGGCGTCTATACCGTCCATGTGGGCGAGCACACTCATCCCGACAAGATCCGCAACGTAGCTGACGCACGGCGGTTGGGCAGCGAAATCTGGCAGCGGATGCGTGCTTAGGCTTCTGCTTTTGCCGGTTCGCGTTCTGTGCCGGCTTGCCGATCTGGTTGCGGCGGTCTGGCTGGCGGTGATCGTGTTTGCCGTCATCGCGGCGGCGGCGTGGTTCCTGTTTCTGCTCCTGCGCCATATTTTCATAGGTTTCGGATGACCGATCTTCTTGTTCTGACCCATGCGACCGAACGCGACATCGACTTGCTGTTGGTTGAGGAATTCCTGTCCTCGTTACCGTTTGCCCGTTTCGTGCTGGACCGTGCGGGGCTGGGTCATCTGCGGATGGATACGGTCGGCGCGATGCACAGCACCCGCCGTCTGTTCAACCGGCGCGAGATCGACATGTCGGTGACGGTCGGCACGGACCGCGGTTCCGTCCTGCTGCTGATCGAGAACAAGCTGGACACGTCCGAGCAGAAAGGGCAGGCGCAATCCTATCGCGCCGAGGCGGAGGAGTTGGCGGCGAAACACCATCGCGTCGTCACCATCCTTGTCGCGCCCGAGGCCTATTCCGCGCAGAACGCGGCTTTTGCGGACGCGTTCGACGTCCGTCTGCCTTACGAAGTGGTGGCCGACCATTTCGCCGCCCGTGCGGCTGCGGAGACGGGCGAGCTTGCCGCCCGCCTTGCGCACCGCGGTCGCGTGATGCGCAGGCGATCGACAAGCAGCGGCGCGGTTACGTCCAGATGATCCATCCTGCCAAACGCGCTTTCACCGAACGCTATGTCGCGCTGCTGCGGGCCGAGGCGCCCGAGTTGGTTCCCGGCCCCAGCATGCTGCGTGAAAGTGCCGCGGAAAGCGTGACGATGATCTTTGGCCCCGAGACCCTGCCGCGCTGGTCGTTTCTGCCTAAAATGCGGATTGTGCATCAGCTGCGAGAGGCGAACGCGAATATAAATTTCTATGGCTGGGGCGACCATTTCAACGCGCTGGTCGGGCCGGTGTCGATGGAATTGGCCACTTCGGGCATCCGCGCGATCCCGACCGTGAACAAGCGCAAAGAGGGGAGGTCGGGACTGATGCTGGTGGTGGACACGCCGCCCGTCAGCCATTTTGAGGATTTCGACAGTCAGATTGACGCGATCCGGCAGGGGATTTCCGAAACTCGCCGCTTGCGTGCATGGCTGATGGCCCGCAAGGATGTCGTCGCCCGCTGGGCCGCATTGATTTGAAGGTATCGTCTTGATCCGTTTTCTGCATTCCTCCGACCTGCATCTTGGCCGCGCGTTTGGTGGCTTTCCCGAAGCGATCCGCGGGCGTTTGCGCGAGGCGCGGCATGGAGCGATCGCGCGGCTGGCAAGCGCCGCACGGCAGGGTGGGGCAGGGGTGGTTTTGCTGGCGGGGGATACGTTCGATGCGGAGACGCCCTCGCCCGAGACGTTGCGGCATGCGCTGCGCGCCATGGCGGCCGAGGGCGACATCACATGGGTCATGCTGCCCGGCAACCACGACAGCCTTGCCGCGACCGAGTTGTGGCGGCGCATCGCCAAGGACCGGCCGCAGAACCTGATCGTCGTGACTGAAGCGCAGCCGTTCGAGTTGGCGGGGGCGATGATCCTGCCAGCCCCCTGCACGCAGCGCCGCGCGGGCCGCGATCTGACCGAGGCGATGGATGCGCCGACCCCCGAAGGCATGCCGCGCATCGGGCTGGGCCACGGGGCGATCACTGATTTTTCCGGCGAGGAAGGCGTGGCTGGGATCATTCCGCCGGATCGTGCGGCGATCTCGGGGCTGGATTATCTGGCGCTTGGCGATTGGCACGGGCGGATGCAGGTGAACCTGAACACATGGTATCCCGGCACGCCCGAGGCGGACGGCTTCAAACACGCGATGACCAGTGGCGCGCTGCTGGTTACGCTGGACGGTGCGCCGCGGGTCGAGGTTGTCGAAACCGGCACGTTCTCGTGGCAGACCGCCCTGCTGGACCTGCTGCCGGGCGAGGATGCTGTGGCGCGGTTGGCCGAAGAACTGCCCCCGCCTGCGATGCGGCGCGATATGCTGCTGCGCGTGGTCGCCTCGGGCCGGCTGCCGTTGGCGGGACATACCGCGCTGGAGGCCGAGGCGCAGGCGATCGCCCCTGACTTCGGTTGGTTCGAGCATGATTTCACCGAACTGCGGGCGGAAACCCGCCCCGACGATCTGGACCAGATCGACCGCGCGGGGGCGCTGCGCCGTGCCGCCGAGGCGTTGATGGCCGAGGCGAACGACCCCGCCCGCGCGGCTGCCGACCGCGATATTTCGGCGGCGGCGCTGTCGCGGCTCTATGCGCTGGCGCAGGAGGTGCAGGCATGAAAATCCGCGCCATCGAGCTGACCAATATCCGCCGTTTCGCAGGCCAGAGTGCCCGCATCGAAGTCGGCGACGGTGTGACCGTCCTGTCCGAACCGAACGAGTTCGGCAAATCGACCTTCTTCGACGCGCTGCACGCGCTGTTCTTCGAACGCCATCGCGGCACGCGCGCGCCGGTGAAAGCGCTGCAACCCCATTCCGGCGGCGCGCCCGAGGTGGCGGTCGAACTGGACCTGCCCGAAGGCCAGTTCCGCGTGGAAAAACGCTGGCTGTCGCGCGCGACTGCGCGGGTTCACCAGAACGGCCGCTTGATCGCGCAGGATGACGAGGCGGAGGCGTGGATCGACCGCATCCTTGGCCTTGCCGGGCCCTCGGGGTTGCTTTGGGTGCGTCAGGGCGTTCTGGGGATGGAGCCGGAGGGCGGCACCGCAGCCGACAAACAGGACCGCGAACGGGCGCTGACGGCGCGGCGGGATCTTCTGTCCTCGGTCGCCGGCGAGATTGAGATGATGACCGGCGGGCGCCGTCTGGATGCCGTCATGGCCAGGGTGGGCGAGGCGCTGGCGAAACTGGCGACCTCGACCGGCCGTGCCAAGACGGGCGGCGATTGGGCGCGGGCCGAGGGCGAGGCGGAAGCCCTGCGCGGGCGCGAGGCGGAATTGGCTGCCAAGGCCGCGCGCCTGTCGGGCGAGTTGTCGCGCCGTGCGGGCGTCCAGCGCCAGTTGCGCGATCTGGACGACCCCGAGGCTGACCGCCGCCGGACCGAGGCTCTGACCGACGCCGAGGCTGCCGACACCGCCGCCCGCGCCCATGCCGAGAAGCTGGCCGAGGCGCAGCGAGCGCTGAAGCTGGCGAGTGTGACCGAGGAAAACTCCCGCAGCGGGATCGAGCGGCTGGAGCAGCTTTCGGAACGTCTGGCCCGCGCCGAAGCCGACCTGACTGCAGCCGAGGGCAATGCTGCGAAGGCCGACGCCCGCGCCGATAACGCGACCAGCGCCGACCGCGAAACTGCTGCCGTTTTGGGGGCGGCGCAAGACGCCGCCCGCGCGCTGCAAACCCGCCTTGCCGCCGCACAGCGCCAGCAGCTTGCCGCCGCCGCGCGCAACCGCGCCGAAATTCTTGCACGGGCGCTGGCGCGGGCCGAAAGCCTGCGCACCACGCTGGAGGGTCAACGCGCCGCCCGCAGCCTGCTGACCGTCACGCCCAAAGCGCTGGCCGAGGCCGAGCAGGCGCGTGAGGCGCATGACCGCCTGTTGGCGCTGCGTGATGCGCAATCGGTCAGCGTCCATCTGCGATACGACGGCAAGGTGCGAGTCCATGAGGCGGGCCGTGATCTGCCCGAAGGCCAGCACCGTCTGACCTCGGCCCGTGACTTCGTGCTGCCCGGCATCGGCACCATGCGCGTCGATCCCGGCAGCGGGGCAGGGGGCGACGAGGGGGCCGTTGCCAAGGCGGCTGACGTTTTGGCGGCGAAACTGGCGGCCTGCGGGGCGGAAACGCTGGCCGATGCGCGCGGGCGGCTGGCCGACGCGCAGGCGCTGGACGCGGGCATCCGCGGAACCGAGGCGCTGATCGCGGAAATCGCGCCTGACGGGCTGGAGACGCTGCGCCGCGATCTTGCCAAGGCGCAGGCCGATGCGGGCGCGGACCAAGGCAGCGTCGAAGACCCTGCCGCGATGGAAGCCGCGCTGGCCGACGCGATGGCGACGGAAACGGCCGCCAAGCACCGCGCGACCGAGACGCATGCCGCCTTCCTTGCCGCGACCGAGGCCCGCGCCGGAACCCGTGCCGCCCTTGCCGCCGCAACCCGCACCGCCGAGGCCGCGCGCATGGACGCGGGCGATCTTTCGGCGCTGGCCTCGCGCCTGCATGATTTGCGCGCGGAACACGTCACCCATCTGGCCCGCCGGTCCGAAGCCGCCGCCCATGCCGACACGCTGGCCGGTGCCGCGCCGGACATGGATATGGTGACGGCGAGCCTTTCCCGCGCGCGCTCGGTCGTGCAGCAGGCCGCGAAGATGCGCGAGACGCTTCAGAACGAGCTTTCAACGCTGAACGGGTCCATCAACGCCCAGGCGGAGGAGGGGGTTGAGGAGGAATTGGACGAGGTGCGCGGCCGCCTTGCCACCGCCGCCGCCCGCGCGGGTCGTTATGCGGCCGAGGTGCAGGCGCTGACCCGTCTGCGCGATACACTGGATGCCTCGCGGCGCGAGGCGCGGGACGCTTACTTTGGACCCGTCTTGCGGGAACTGGAACCACTTTTGTCCGTCCTGCACCCCGGCGCGGCATTGGCGATCGACGACCAGACGCTGCTGCCGAAGGCGCTGACCCGTGGCGGACAGGAGGAATCCTTGGACATCCTGTCCGGCGGCACGCGTGAACAGGTGGCGGTGCTGACCCGTCTTGCCTTCGCGCGGCTGTTCGCGCGGTCGGGCACGTCGGTTCCGGTGATCCTTGACGACGCGCTGGTCCACAGCGACGACGACCGGATCGAGGCGATGTTCACTGCCCTTCACCGCGTCGCCAAGGACCAGCAGATCATCGTGCTGACCTGCCGCCAACGCGCCTTTGCGGCCTTGGGTGGCGACCGGGTGCGCGCGGTGATTACGGCGGTGTGAGCGAAGCTTTGGCGTTCGGGAGATGTCGGCAACGGGATGCATCCCGCAGAGACGGGGTTTGGCCGTAGACTTCGGGCAGCCAACTTCAGTGTCTG
Source organism: Falsirhodobacter xinxiangensis (assembly GCF_004959935.1). GTDB lineage: Bacteria > Pseudomonadota > Alphaproteobacteria > Rhodobacterales > Rhodobacteraceae > Falsirhodobacter > Falsirhodobacter xinxiangensis. The sequence continues at coordinate 17,905 of NZ_SMYN01000031.1, forward strand.
GGCGGGTGTGATGCCGTCGATGCCCATGTTGGGTCGCTCGTTGTTGTAAGTCCAGAGCCAGTTGGTTGCGATGCTCTGTGCCTTCGCGGAATGGATGTGGGTCAGGGCAATACCCTGCTTCTCGGCCCGGATCGCAATGTCGCGCTGATGTATTCCGGGCCGTTTTCGACCCTGATGACGATGGGCTTGCCACGCCATTCGATGATTTGGTTC
>NZ_SMYN01000032.1 GCF_004959935.1 Falsirhodobacter xinxiangensis
CACATCCCATTAGCCGCCATTCGCTGCGCCGCAGAAGCACAAGGGACTTTCTCTCTTATAAACCTATTCATGGGCTGCCGCGGACCAGGCCACACCTGTCCGTCGCGAGACGGATATGCCGTAGAGCATGGTCAGGTTCCGTCCGGTGACGACATCGCCGAGGGGCCCGCTGGCCAGAACGCGGCCATCCGCGACCAGCAGCGCGGTGTCGCCGACCTGCATGGCGTGGTCCGACTCGTGCTTCGACAGGATCACCCCGAGGCCGCGATCTGCCAGCCGCCGCACCTGCGCCAGCTCCCGCGCGCGGTGGCCGAAGTCGAGGCTGGACGTCGGCTCGTCGAGGATGAGCCTTAGCGGCTGGGCTGGCGATCATCAGGTGCTCAAGGAAACGGTGGAACTTGCCGCCTACCTCTTTCTGTTCTCTGGCCAGCTGAAACTGATTGGTGCGACGGGAAGAAAATAAATCCTCCCAGCATGCAAGGAACCGGGCTGCGGCTCCGTATACTATCTGACATGCCCAAACGAACCCGCGAAATCCTGGACCTCCTACCACGCCTTCGGCGCTACGCCATCGTGCTGGCCCGTGATGAGTCGGCGGCGGAGGACCTCGTGCAGGAGACCTTTCTGCGCGCCGAGGAGCGCCGTTCGAGCTTTGACGCAAAGCGGCCTTTGCGCGGCTGGTTGATGTCGATCCTGCACAATATCTTTGTCGATACCGGTCGGGCCGCGCGCGCGCGAGAAGGGCGCGAGGCCGCCTATGCGTCCTTGCTCGACACCAGCATGCCCGCCCCGCAGGAGATGTCGGTTCATCTGGCGCAGGTGCGTGCCGCCTTCTTCCGCATGCCCGAAGACCAGCGAGAGGCGCTGCATCTGATCGCGGTGGAGGAGATGAGCTATGCCGAAGCAGCCGCGCTTTTGCATATTCCGCAAGGCACGTTGATGGCCCGCGTCAGCCGCGCCCGTGCGGCCTTGCGGGCATTCGAGAATGACGAGCCGTTGCGGCTTCGCATCGTAGGAGGCAAGGATGCCGACTGAAGTGAACAGGGACGATCTTGAAGCCTATATCGACAATCAGCTTGACCCGTGGCAACGCATGGCCGTGGAGGACTGGCTTGCCAGACATCCGACAAACGCCGCTGCGGTCATGGCATCGCTGCGACAGAAGACAGAACTGAAACTGGCCTTGGCCATGCCCGAGGAAAGCCGCACAGATCTGCGCGCTGCCAAGCGGCTCGGCAAGGCGCTGGACCGACCGGCCTGGCTGGGGATCGGGCTGCCCTCTGCGGCAGTGATCGTTGCAGCCCTTGCGCTGTGGATCGGGGTCAGTCCGCTCAGCGTTCGGCAGGGCTTTGCCGCGCCGCCGCCACCACCCTTCGTAGAAAGTGCGCTTGCTGCGCGTGAGGCGAGCACGCTGCGGCTCGCCATGCTTTCGCAGCCCGAAGCGCCGCACTTCGACCCGGTGGAAATCCGCGCTTTGACGGGCCTTGTCACGCCGCATTTCCCCGCCGAATGGCTGCCCCAAGATGCGCAGGTCTTCCCTTCGCCGCAGGGTCCGGGGCTGGAGATGATCTTCGACACGCCCGACCATGGCCGTCTGTCGCTGTTTATCGTGCGTGCCCCATCAGGCGACAGCTTCGGCTCGATCAGTCTATCCGACGTGAACCTTGCCTGGTTCATCGAGGATGACGTTGCCCACATCCTTGGTGCGACCACCGAACCTGCGCAGCTCATCGACGCCGTCGATCTGTTGCGCGCCTCCCTGACCAACTGAAGGAAAGATCATGGACCAGAATGACCGTCAGGCCATCCAAGCGCTGTTCGGCAAACTCGCATCCGTGGAACAGCAGGTGCCGAACCGCGACGCGGAGGCAGAGGCTTTCATTCGCAATACCGTGGCACGCCAACCTGCCGCGCCCTATTACATGGCCCAAACCGTCATCGTGCAGGAACATGCATTGAACGCGGCGCAAGCCCGGATCGAGGCGCTAGAGGCCGAAGTTGCTCGCAAAGATCAGCCGGAACAGGGCGGGTTCATGTCCCGCGTGTTCGGTGGTGGAACGACGCCGACCGGCGGCTCGTCCATCCCGCGCGTCGGGCGGGGCCAAGAGACGCCGCAGTCGCCGTTCCAGCGGCCGCATGGCGGAGGGTTCCTTGCCGGTGCGGCGCAGACGGCCATGGGCGTCGCGGGCGGCGTGCTCTTGGGCAACGCGATTGCTGGCATGTTAGGCGGGGAAGCCATGGCAGAGGAACTGCCCCCCGAGGAGGGCTATGACGAACCCGAGGCCTTCGACGATGGCGGGTTCGACGAAGGCGAATGAAGGACACCATCACCCCCGAGCAATCCTCCCCCGACGCCGAAACGTCGGAGGAAGACCGAAGTCACCTTCCGCTTTCCGATCTTCTTGACCAGTTCGCCGCCGAGGTTGGCGAGCGGGTCAGCCTGTCGGATCTTATGCTTTCGTTCGGCAGCCGCGCCACGCTGGCGCTGCTGCTGATCTTCGGCATCCTGAACATCCTGCCGAACCCGCCGGGATCGTCGGCGGTATTGGGCCTGCCGATGCTCTATCTGTCCGTCGCGCTGATCCGCGATCGTGCGCCGGTCTTTCCGCGGGCGATCCTGCGGCGTAGCCTGTCCGGCAGCGTTTTCTCGGCCATAGCCACCCGCGCCACCCCGATCCTGCGCCGGTTCGAGCGGATCATGCATCCGCGCTTTGAGCCCCTAATCGAAGGGTTCGCGTCGCGCGTGACTGGCGCGCTCTGCCTCGTGCTTGCCTTCATTCTCGTCCTGCCAATCCCGCTGGGGAACATCCCGCCCGCCGCGTGTATGTGCCTCCTCGCGCTGGCTGCTATCGCCCGCGACGGTGTGTGGGTGCTGATCGGATGGGCGGCCTCCCTCCTTTGCATCGCCCTGCTGTCCGGCGCGACGATCGCAACGATTCACTTCATCGCGCAGTTCGTCCTGCGCCTGTCCGCTTAGGAGACCACCTTGAATCAGGCGCCCGAAGGAAGCGAGTATTGCTTAAGCGCCTGTCGCCAACTGCCGAGGCTCATCTAACGCCTCATCGACATTCGCAGCACTGCAAGACGTGCAACTTCTGCAGTTCCGTGACGTGGATCTCATTACAAAACTATAACACAATTAGAAAAGGTGTTCCTCCGGTGAAGCGAAGTATTCAACCCTACTTTAGACCGCTTCAATTGCAGCGAGGGATGTTGCTGTGATTGAAGCTCTTCTTCTTCTGGTTCTTGGCCTTGCCGTCATCATGGTGAATATCGCCGCAACAGGCTACTTTGTGGCGCAAGAGTTCGCCTATATGTCCGTCGACAGGACGCGACTCGCCGTGAGCGCCGCTGAAGGCGATGCCGCCGCCAAACGCGCACTGGATGTGACACATCGCACCAGCTTCATGCTATCCGGTGCTCAGCTCGGCATCACCATCACCGGCCTGCTCGTAGGTTTCCTGTCCGAGCCCATGATCGGTGAGCCGCTTGGGGTTCTTCTGGGCGGACTGGGCATTTCCACTGCTGTTGGCGTGACCATCGGCACGCTGTTCTCTCTGATGGTTGCCACTGTGGCGATGATGATCTTCGGTGAGCTTTATCCCAAGAACCTCTCGATCGCGAAGCCTGAGCCGCTGGCCAAAAGCCTGTCGCGCTCGACGCTGATCTACCTCAAGGTCTTGGGCCCCCTGATCGCCTTCTTCGATTTTTCGGCCAATGTCTTCCTGCGCCTACTGCGCATCGAGCCGGTGCACGACCTCGACGTCAGCGCCACGGCCAAGGATCTGCCCCGTATCATCGCAGACTCGCGCGAAAGCGGTGATCTCCCAGTGGAGCAATCGCTGATGATGGACCGCATTCTTGATTTTCCAAACCAGAACGTGGAACACGCGATGGTGCCGCGCTCGCAAGTGGACTGGGTCAGCGCCAGCACGACCTGGGGCGAACTTCGGATGCTGATGTCGCGGGCGCACAGCCGCTATCCGGTGCTTGACGCTTCTGACGCGCCTATTGGCGTGGTTCATCTGGCCGATGTTTTGGCAGGTTTGGAAACGGCCGAACCGAATGCCTCCCTACAAACTATCATGCGTCCGGCGATGGTGATCCCGACGATGATGCCTTTGCCAGACGCGCTGGAGCATCTGATCGGCTCGGACAATCAACTGGCTTGTGTGATCGATGAATACGGCGGATTCGCGGGGGTCTTGACCATCGAAGATCTGGCTATGGAGATCGTGGGCGAGATCACCGACGAGCATGACGTTAAATCGCCCGATGCGCTTGCCGCTGACGGGGATAACATCTGGATCATGGATGGCGACGTTCATCTGGACGAGGTGCATCGGGCCATCGAATACGATTTGCCCGAGACCGACGCCGAGACCATCGCCGGCCTGCTGATCGATGAGCTGGGCGCTTTGCCCGCAATCGGCGCACGGGTGGTGATCGAGCTGCCGGTGGACCCCGCTGAATTTGTCTCGGACACCCCGATGCGCCGCTGGCTTGAGGCGGAAGTGCTTGAGGTCGAGCGCCATGTGCCGACCCGCATTCGCCTGACCCTGATGGAAGCCGCAATGACGGAGGACGCGCAATGATGAACGATCCGCTCATCGTAACCATCGTCACCCTTGCATTGATTGCCCTCAGTGCGCTGTTCGTGATCATTGAATTCTCGCTTTTGGGCGCGCGCCGCCACCGACTGGAGGAGCTTGCACCAGAAAGCAGATCGGCGCGTGCCGCTCTGCGGGGCATGAACGATCTGACGATGATGCTGGCGCTCGCGCAGTTGGGGATCACCGCCTGCACCTTTGCCCTGGGTGCGATCACCAAACCTGCACTTGATGCCTGGCTTGGCCCGGTCCTGCTTTCGGCGGGGCTGCCCGCCTGGCTCGCAGGTGGCACTTCTTTTGCCTTGGCGCTTTTCGTCGTGACCTTCCTACACCTCGTGGTGGGAGAGATGGCGCCGAAATCATGGGCCATCGCCCATCCTGAGCGGTCAGCGCGATCGATCAGTGTGATCGCCCAAGGTTTGGCTTGGCCCCTGCGCCCGCTGCTCCGCTGGATGAACGGGATAGCCAACAGTCTTGTGCGAGCCTCTGGTGTGGAGCCGGTCGAAAGTGCCGCCGTGGGGGGGCGCGACATTGCGACCATCCGCCAGCTGGTCGAGCATTCGGCGCAGGTCGGCGCTTTGGAGCCAGAGATGCAGCGTCAGCTCTCGGGTTTTATCGGCTTGAGCAGCATGCCGGTCAGTGACCTCGTCGCCGCAGATCAGCGACTAGCCGCGGTTCCTGCCCAGGCGACGGGGGCCGAAGTCCGCGCCGCAGCGCGCCAATCGGGGCATATGCGCATTTTGATGGAGGCCGGCCATGGCAAGCCTATGTCATTCATCCACGTGCGTGACACGCTGGTGATGGCCGATGATACGCAAGCCGCAACGGTTGCCCGCCCCGCGCTTAGACTTGACGCGCAGATGCCGGTTTATGAGGCCTTGGCGCGTCTTCGCGGTGCCGGCGTGCAAATCGCAATCGTGAAGCGGGGGACCGAGCTTTGCGGCATCATTACCCTGGCGGATATCCTGAAACTGGTGCTGCCTGCGGGCATTGCTGTCACCAAAGAAATGGCCCCCGGCGCGGCCTAAGGCGTGTTCGGCCCGACATAGCGGGGCCGAACGCGGCATAACGAGCAAAAGGCGCTCGCCGGTCGCGGCGGGGGCTTTCGATTTGCCGGACTGTGAGCACCCTAGGGGCACGCACGCATCACACCTATTCCGCCTTTCCATAGCGAGTGATTGAGTATGACACATTTGGAAGCCGCCTTCCTTGGCTTGGCTTAGGGCCTGACCGAGTTCCTGCCCGTCTCCTCCAGCGCACATCTGCGCATCGCGGGCCATCTGATGCCCGGTGCGACCGACCCCGGCGCGGCTTCACCGCCATCGTGCAGATCGGCACCGAGCTGGCGGTGCTGATCTATTTCTGGTCGGACATCCGCAGCATCGCGGTGGCGTGGGCCCGCCATATTGCCCGCCGCCCGCATGACCGGCAGGCCGCCCGCATGGCATGGCTGGTGATCTTCGGGTCCGTCCCCAACGTCTGTCTGGGACTGCTGGCGCAGGACATGATCGAGACGGGGCTGCGCAACCTCTACATCACCGCCCCCATGCTGATCGGTTTCGGACTGGTGCTGGGTCTATGCGACCGGCTGGGTCGCAAGACGAAAACGGAACGCGATCTGACTTGGCGCGACGGGATGCTGTTCAGCCTTGCGCAGGCGATGGCGCTGATCCCCGGTGTCTCGCGTTCGGGCGGGACGATCAGCGCGGGGCTGGCAATGGGATACACGCGCGAGGCCGCAGCGCGCTATTCCTTCCTGCTGGCGGTGCCTGCTTGCTTCTGGTGACTATCGCCAAGGCGAGCCGATACGCGATGATTTGCGCTTTTGCGTTCAGATGACGTTCCTACATCAGAGAAACGCTATACTAAATCCCATCATGATCGACGCGATGATGGACACCCATACGAACGCGAAGATCAATGCACACACAACGCGGTGCGCCGGCGGCTTCGGTGTGACATGACGATCGTCTTGTATCGGAGCGGTCATAGAAGCCTCATGTGTTGCGATCGCAAGCCTGAATAAGTCGATACTCAGGCGCAATAGGACAGGATGCCCTCCTCCAAATGCGGTTAGCGAACCTGTCGCGAAGTCACTCAAGTCGTTGCCGCTGTAAGGTGCTCGTGCAGGATCAGCGCTCCGAGAGAGATCAGCGCCAGCCCTCCCAAAACCTCGGCATAGCGTCCAAACTGCGCCCCGAGATAGCGCCCGATCATCATTCCCGTCGTGGACATGACCATGGTCGCCGCCCCGATTGCCGCCGCAATGAGCAGAATGTTGACATCCAGAAATGCCAGCGACACACCCACCGCCATCGCGTCCAGCGAGGTGCCGATGGCCGTCACGATCAGGGCCAGCATCGTCGCGGAACCGCCATCCACCGGGGTCTCGGGATGACGACCAAGCGAGTTCCACGCCATATGCGTGCCCACCGCCCCGAGAAGCCCGAAGGCGATCCAGTGGTCGAACGCCTGGATATACTGGCTTGCAACCACGCCCAAGAACCAGCCGATCAGCGGCGTGATCATCTCGACGATGCCGAACACCATGCCGGTGCCGATGGCTCTGCGAAAGGTCGGGCGGGTCTGCGCCGCCCGGCGACCGAGCGATGCGATCATCGCGTCCACGGACATGCCGATGGCCAGAACGCCGATGGAAATCGGAGACATTGCCGTAATCCTTGCGGGCCGAAGAAACCGGACGATCCTGCAAGACCCCCGCCCAAAAGGCACCTCGCACCGTCACGGTCTCGCAGAACCATCTCTGGCCGAACGCGCCACGCAGTGCCTTGCGATTATGTTGACGCGCTCCCACAATCGGTTGTGGTTGCTACTCCCCGATCCGGTGGGAATTACGGCTGCCGAAACGCTAAGTCAATGATTATGTTTGCAAATAATAATGACAAGCATTCGCGGTTGGGTGGAGCCCAACCACCTCGTTCACGGCTGCCAGAACGCTGCGTGCCTAGCGTCGTGGCTGAGCCGCAGTCGCTATCGGCACAGATTTTATAACGTGACGCGCGAATGTTTCGGGCATCCAACGAACGAGGGACGATTAGGCGAATTAGACGTAAATGTCTGCTTTCAAAAATGAGTGTCCCAATCAGTTACAATCTCAGGGTAATCCTCCCCGTTTTAACGGGGTTTGGCCGTAGACTTCAGGCAGCCATTTTCAGTTTCTGTGCGGGTGTGATGCCGCCGATGCCCATGTTGGGTCTCTCATTGTTGTAAGTCCATAGCCAGTCTGTGGCGACGCTCTGTGCCTCCGCGATGGTGTCAAAGATGTAGATGTCGAGCCATTCATGGCGGACGGTGCGGTTGTATCGCTCGACATAGGCGTTTTGCTGCGGCTTGCCGGGCTGGATGTGGGTCAGTGCAATGCCCTGCTTCGCAGCCCAGATCGCAAGAGTTGCGCTGATGTATTCCGGACCGTTGTCGACCCTGATGGCCATGGGCTTGCCACGCCATTCGATGATTTGGTTCAGCGCTCGGACCATGGGCGTCCATTGGAACCACTGCACCGTCCAGCGCCGTGCTGGCCGAAGGCGTGACCCAGCCGATGGCGTTCCGCAGGTCAGTGATGCGCTGCCCGCCCGCTTGCGACCATGTGAGGCCGGTGATCGAGATGAACACCAGCACCACCGAAAGCCCCATGCCCAGCGTCGCGTGGATCCAGCGGCGGCGCTGCGGCGGCGGCATGTCGCGGACTGCACGGCGGCGCTTCGGCCCCGTCGCCCACAGCACCACCCCGCCCAGCACGACCACCCAAAGCCAAGAGGCTGCAAGCTCGCTGTAATATCGGCCCCAATCGCCCATCAGCATGTTGCGGTGCAGGTAATCCAGCGTGATGCGGAACGGCAGGATGCCACTGGTGCCATAGGTGGTCATATCGCCGCGGATCTCCAGCGTGACGGGATCGACGAAGACGGTGCGGTTTTCCGACGGGCCAAGCGCGCCGTCCGAGAACATGATCCGCGTCGTCCGGCCTTCGCCGGTTGCCGGACGCACGGCGGACACGTCCAGATCCGTCTCCAGATAGGCACACGCTGCCAACGCCTGATCGGTCAGGCTGCGCGCCGAGCCGGTGGTGTCGGTATAGAGCGCGTCGGCGTAAAGCCGGTCCTCGATCTGCGGGGTGACGACGTAAAGAAGCCCCGTCAGGGCCGCGACGAAGATGAAGGGGCCTATGAACAGCCCGATGTAGAAGTGCAGACGCAGGATGAAGGCGCGAAGCGCGCCGCCGGTCGCAGCAGCGCTGCGCGGCAGGTCGGACGTATGGGACATGGATGTGCCTGAGAAAGCGCAGGATGCGCGTGGACCGAGGGTGCGAAGGTCGTCTCAGGCTTCCGGCGGGCCGCGTGTGGGGGTGGCCGGATCGCGCGGATGGGCCGCGGCACGCTCGATCTGCGGCAGGATGACGGCGGCGATCAGCTTGCGGTCGATCTCGACCAGCGACAGGGTCGCATCCGGCAGATCACAACCCGCCACAAGATGGCAAAGCGAACAGCCCGCCATATGCGCGTGATCCGGTGACTTCTCGTTGCAGAGGTCTGCCAGAAGGCCGCCCTGAAGCTGGTAAGCCTCCAGCTGCACTTCGGACACGCTGGGCGCAGCACGCACCGCCGTGCCCGTCGCAAAGGCGACGGCCAGCAGGGTCACGAAGACCAGACCCAGAAGGCGAAGGGGCGCAAGATCACGCATCCGTCATCCATGCGCCCTGCGTGCCTTTCGGGCAAGGGGCATTTTGCCCCACCCCTCAATGCACGATCTGGCGCAGGAACTCTTGCGTGCGGGGATTGGCGGGGGCGGTGAAGAACTGCTCGGGCGGCGCCTCTTCGATCACTTGCCCCTCGGCCATGAAGATCACGCGGTCGGCGACGCGGCGGGCAAATCCCATCTCGTGCGTGACGACGATCATGGTCATGCCTTCCTCGGCCAGATGGATCATCGTGTCCAGCACCTCGCCGATCATCTCGGGGTCGAGGGCGCTGGTCGGTTCGTCGAACAGCATGATCTTCGGCTTCATGCACAGGGCGCGTGCGATGGCAACGCGCTGCTGCTGGCCGCCAGACAGTTGGCCGGGGAACTTCGCCGCCTGCTCGGGGATGCGGACGCGTTGCAGGAAATGGCGGGCGCGTTCCTCGGCCTCGGCGCGCGAGGTCTTGCGGGCAAGGATCTGCGGCAAAGCGCAGTTTTCCAGCACGGTCAGATGCGGGAACAGGTTGAAGTGCTGGAACACCATCCCGACCTCACGCCGCACGGCGTCAAGGTTCTTTACGTCGTCGTTCAACTCGACACCGCTGACGCTAATCGTGCCTGACTGATGCTCCTCCAGCCGGTTCAGGCAACGGATCAGCGTGGACTTCCCCGATCCCGAGGGACCGCAGATCACGATCCGCTCTCCCTCGGCTACAGTCAGGTTGACGTCGCGCAAAGCATGGTAGGTGCCATACCATTTGTTCAGATCGGTGACGGCGATGGCGGTCATGCGTAGCTCTTTCGTTTGACGCCCCGTTCCAGCCAGCGCGCATAGACCGAAATGCCGAAGCAGATCGCGAAGTAGACGGCGGCGACGAACAGGTAGGTTTCGGTGAAGGGCGCGGGCCAGGCGGGATCTCCCGCGGCGGCGCGCCCCGCGCCCAGCATGTCGAACACACCTACGATCATCACGAGCGAGGTGTTCTTAACCATGACGATGGCGGTGTTGGTCAGCGGCGGGATGACCTTCTGGATCGCTTGCGGCAGAATGATGTGCCAGACCATCTTCCAATAGGAGATGCCGAGCCCCTGCGCGGCCTCGGCCTGACCTTTGCCCAGCCCCTGCAACCCGCCGCGCAGCACTTCGGCCAGATAGGCGGCGGCAAAGATGGTCAGCGCGGCCACGGTCCGCCCCAGCTTGTCGATCGTCCAGTCCGAAGGGAGCAGCAGCGGCAGGAGGATCGCGGCCACGAACAGCAGCCCGATCAGCGGCAGGCCGCGGACCAGCTCGATCACGCAGACCGAGATGCCCTTGACCACCGGTAGGTTCGATTGCCGCCCAAGCGCCAACAGCACCGCCAGCGGAAACCCCATGCCCAACGACAGCACCGCCAGCAGCAGCGTGACCGGCAGGCCGCCCCATTTGGCGGTCGGCACATCGACCATGCCGAAGACGCCGCCCTTCATCAGAACCAGCATGACCGCAATCGCACCGCCCCACAAAAGCGCAAGCCCCGCGTTCCAGAACCGGGGCGATAGCGACGCCACGACCATAGCAAGGATCAGCACGATCACGACCACCGGTCGCCATTGCTGGTCGGGGGGATAAATGCCGAACAGGATCAGCCGCGCCTTGTCGTGGATATAGGCCCAGCAGGCCCCGCCCGCGCGGCAGGCCTCGGCATCGCCTTGCCAAACGGCATCGAACACGGCCCAGTCCAAGACGGGCAGCATCATCACGATCAATCCGATCACGCCCACGGTGATCAGGGCCGACACCGCATCCCCGAACAGGATGCGCAGGATCGGCGCGGGTGGTTTGGCGGGTGCGGGGCGCGCTGCGATATGTTCCATCAGCGCACCACGATCGCCATGCGGGCGTTATACCAGTTCATCAGAAGCGACACCGAAAGCGAGATGGTAAGGAACACGCCCAGCAGGATCAGCAGGCTCTCGATCGCCTGTCCCGTCTGGTTGATGACGGTGTTCACCACCAGCCCCAGTTCGGGATAGCCGACGGCCAGCGCCAGCGTCGTGTTCTTTACGGTGGACAGGTATTGCGACGTCATCGGCGGGATGATGACGCGTAAGGCCTGCGGCAGGATGATGCGGCGAAGGGTCGTGCGATCGGTCAACCCGAGGGCGCGCCCCGCCTCCCATTGCCCCTTGGCGACGGCATCGATGCCGCCGCGGATGATCTCGCCCACGAAAGCGGCAGTGTAAAGGATGATCCCCAGCATCAGCGCCGCAAACTCGGGCGACAGGCCGATCCCGCCACGGAAGGTGAAGCCGCGCAGTTCCGGCACCTCTACCGTCGCGCCGGTCAGGATCAGGGTTGCCGCGAACACTGCCACCCCGCCCACCGCACGCCACCGTCGAAGCAGCATCGCGGCGACCAGCCCGAGCGCCACCGCCAGCGCCAGTTGTGCCGCGGGCAACGCGGGAAGGAAGATGCCCCGCTGGGTCAGGAACACGCCGGGGATCGGTTCCCACGCCGCGCGGGGTGCGGGGAATGCGGCGGTTGCCAGTGCATACCAGAACAGCAGTTGCACGATCAGCGGCAGGTTCCGCATCACCGTGACATATCCGGCCCCAAGGCCCCCCAGCAGCGGGTTCGACGACCGCCCTGCGAGCCCCACGCCCAGCCCCAGAACCGTCGCGCCAAAGATCGCCAGCGCCGAAATCCACAGCGTGTTGCCCAGCCCCACGACATAGGCCCAAAGGAAACTGTCCTGCGGATCATAGGGCAGCACGCTTTCCGAGATCGGGAACCGCGCGGGCCGGTCCAGAAAATCCCATCCGGTGCGGATGCCGCGTTCGGACAGGTTCTGCGCCGTGTTGTTGGCGATCCACAGGATCACGCAGGCCACCGCCGCAAGCAAGGCGATCTGGATCAGACCGCCCCGCACCCGCGCATCGCGCAGCAAGCGCATTACTGGAAGGTCAGCGGGAACATCAGCCCGCCATCCTTGTAAAGCGCATTCGCGCCCCGCTCCAGCTTCAACGAGCTGTCTTTGCCCACGTTGCGGTCGAACACCTCGGCATAGTTGCCGACCTCGCGGATGATGTTTGCGGCGAAATCGTCCTGCAGGCCCAGCGACGTGCCGTTGCCCGGATCCATACCCAGAAAGCGGCGGATGCGCGGATCGGTGCTGTCTGCAAACGTGTCCAAGTTCTGCGAGGTGATGCCCAGAAGCTCGGCCGTCTTCATCGCCTCGATCGACCAGGTGACGATGTCCTTCCACTGGTTGTCGCCGTGGCGGACGGCAGGGGTCAGCGCGTCCATGTAATCGGTGGCGGGGAAGATGACGTAATCGTCGGGGTTCTCGGCCTGCGTCGCGCGGACGGACGCCAAGGCCGCCGCATCGGTGATCAGCGCGTCGCACCGACCCGAGAAGAACGCCTGCCGCGTTGCGGAGGTGTTGTCGAACACTACCGGCTCAAGTCCAAGGTCCAGTTTGTCGGATACGTCTGCGACGACGACTTCGGTGGTCGATCCCGTTTGCACACAAACGGCGGCACCGGCCATATCCTCGACCCGCGTGATGCCCAGTTCTTTGGGCAGCATGAAGCCGGTGAATTCGTAATAGTTGGGGCTGGTGAAATCGATCCCGTTGGCATCCCGCTGCAACGTCCATGTCAGGGTGCGCGGCAGGATGTCGATCTCGCCCGTCTGAAGCGCGGGGATGCGCTGATGGCCGGTCAGAGGCACGAAATCCACGGCGTCCTTGTCGCCGAAGACCGCCACGGCCACGGCGCGGCAGGTGTCGATGTCCAGCCCGCGCCATGTTCCGTCGCTGTCGGGCGCGCCGAAGCCAACCGTGCCTTGGCTGGCACCGCAGATCAGCCGACCGCGATCCGTCACGGTCTCCAGCGTCGTGGCGGCATGGGCGGGGGCGGCGAATGCAACGGCCGCGAGTGCGATGTATTTCATGATGACCTCTCTGTTGGGGTTCGGGACGTTCAAGCGTCCGCTTTTTTGGTGCCGAGGATGCCGAAGAAGGCGTCCAGATCCGCCCGCAGGTCAGCCGGGTCTTCCAGCCCAATCTGAAGCCGCAGGATCGTCTTGTTGTTGCGCGGATGGGGGTTTTCGCGTGTGATGGTCATGGGGGCCATCAGGCTGCGGGTGCCGCCCCAGCTTGCGCCGATGGCAAAGACGCGCAAAGCGTCCAGCGCGGGGTTCAGGTTGGCGTCATCCGGCAGGACAATGCTGAACACACCGCTTGCACCCTTGAAGTCGCGCTGGAAAATTTCGTGTCCAGGGCATGAGGGCAGCGCCGGATGCAGCACCTCGCCCACGCCGCGTTCCGCCAGCTCCCGCGCGATTTCAAGCGCGACGCGGCCTTGATGGGCCATGCGGACGGCCATCGTCTCAATCCCGCGCAGGGCCAGCGACACCGCATCGGGCGGCACGCCAAGGCCCAGCATCCGCATCTGGTCGCGCAGACGGAGGCGCAGGTCGCTGTCCATGACGCTGACCGAACCCATCAGCAGGTCCGAATGTCCGCCGACGTATTTGGTCAGCGCCTGCATCGAGAAATCGACGCCGTGTGCCAGCGGCTTGAACAGCAGCGGAGTTGCCCAAGTGTTGTCGATGCCGGTCAGGATGCCGCGCTGCTTTGCCAGCGCGACGATGGCCGGCACGTCCTGCACTTCCATCGTGGTGGAACCGGGGGCCTCCATCCAGATCAGCTTGACCGAGGTGTCGATCTGCGCCTCCAGATCCGACGCATCTGGGCGATAGACACGGTGCCCGATGCCCAAGGGTGCAAGGAAGTTGCGGCAGAACCCCGTCACGGGCGGATAGGCACTGTCGGGGATCAGGACCGTATCCCCCGGTTTCAGGGTCGCAAGCAAGATCACCGCAATCGCCGTCTGCCCCGAGGGGACCAGCACGGTATGCTTGCCGCCCTCAAGTGCCGTCAGTTGCGCCTCCAGCACGCGGTTCGTCGGCGTCCCGTGCAGGCCATAGGAAAACCCGTCCAGATCCCGTTTCCCGCGTGCCGCATAGGCCTCTGCATCCGGAAAGACGATGGTCGACGCGCGATGCGTCGGAACGGTCAGGCTGGCATAACCCTCCTCGGACACCGTGGGATGGATCGGGCAAAGGGTCGCGTCGCGCATGGTTTCGTCCTGTCTTGTGCGGGATCAGAAGACTGCATCAGATGCCGCAAAACAACTGATGCAGACGCATACCTCTATGCGCTATGGTAATAGGATGAACTTTCGCCAGCTTGAAGCTTTTCACACCGTGATGATTTCCGGCTCCACCGTGCGCGCGGCGGAACTGCTTCAGGTCACGCAGCCTGCGATCAGCCGCAGCATCGCTGATCTTGAAGCCGGTCTGGGCTTTGCGCTGTTCGATCGCGTCAGGGGACGTCTGGTGCCGACCCCCGAAGGGCAGATGTTCTTCCGCGAGGTGAATGAAAGCTACAAGGGCCTTGACCGCTTGCGGTCGGCAGCCGCGTCGATCCGCGAATACGGATCGGGTATCGTGCGGATCGGCACGCTGTCGGCCTTGGCCACTACTCTGGTCCCGCGAGCGGTGCAGAGCTTCCGGACCCTTCATCCGAAAATCCGCATCACCTTGCAGGTCAGCGGGTCGGCGACGATCCGGAACCTGATCGCAGACGGGCAGCTCGACCTTGGCCTTGCCGCAGACGAGATCGACCGCGCGGGCATCGACTCGCAGCTGTTCGCAAGTTTTCCGGGCGTTATCGCGATGGCCCCCGACCATCCCTTGACACGAAAACCCGGCCTTTCGGCGCTGGACCTTAATAATATCCCGCTAATCGGCCTGACCCCCGAAGACCGCGCCCGGCACCGCTTCGATCATGCGATGGCCGAGGCCGGAGTGACCCCCAGCTATATCGTAGAAACGGCGAACTCCTCCACCGTTTGCGCCTTAGCGATGGCGGGTGATGCCGTAGGTCTGGTCAACCCGCTCGCAACCGAAGGCTTCACCGAGCGAGGCCTTGTCTTACGGTCATTCGAGCCCAAGATCGCGTTCCGATCGTTTTTGCTATTCCGCCCTGATAGTCAAAGAGCGAGGCTTGTGCGGGAGTTCTCCGAGCAGCTGTTCCAAGCTCGGAACTCCGTTTCAATCGCCTGACAACGCGGCAAAGAATGTCTGCTTTTTGCCGACAGTAAGAATGCTGCTAGTGCATTGCGCAAGCTGTGAGCGAACGTCGCCTTTGGGCTCTGAGCGCCAAGCGTCGGCCGGTGCGACGGTTCATGGGACAAACCGGCCGTTCGACCAGTCGCAACTAGGCTCCAGACCCATTGATTTCAGGCCTCTG
>NZ_SMYN01000033.1 GCF_004959935.1 Falsirhodobacter xinxiangensis
TGGCTCTGAAACTCAATGAGTCTGGACCCTAGCAAAGGCGATACGGCGACCGCGCGTTTTGGTTTTGGCCTGACAGAAACAGTCGTCGGCACCCGGTGGAAGCTTGAAGCCAATCAATCGCTGCCACTCGAACGGCGACGGCCCATCACGATCAGCGCGACCAGATCCCGCTTCGGGCGCGAGGCGTGAAACGCTGCAAAAATCGCGAACGGCTCCAGCAGGGTCATAACCCCGCGCCGACGACGGCGGCCAGCGCCTGCGACCAGATGATCGTAAAAGTCTGGTGAGACATGTTTCGAACATCGTTACATCCGGCTGGGCGCGCGGAAAAACCTGGCCGCCAACAAAAATCGTCATCGCGCCCGAACTCGGACAAGCGTTGCTAGCAGGTTCCGACGCGATCGTACCGCGCATGCCGCCCTTGCCTGACTGGCTGCAATCGGTCCGCGCCTGAACCACGTGGGAAGATCTCGACCAACGCAGCGACGCACCGTGCCAGACATGCAGGTGAGGGCATCAGGCGCGCGCGGATCGATTGGCGTTGGGTCGATTGGTGGCGTTTGGTGTTGCAGAGGCGCATGATCTGGAGCGGCGCGTCATAGCGGCAGCCAAAGCCCCGGCTGTCGCATCCGTCCGTCGCAAGCCAGACAGAGACTTGCGGCGGGGCACTCCGCGCATCAGGGAAAGGGCATACGACGGCCGCATCCACCCAAAAAATATGTCCCAAAGAGCCGAAGTAGACGAGCAAGCGAAGCCAATCTTCAGACCACTAGTCCAGGTGCCCCACCGCCACATCGCGGGCATTTCCGCATATGGATGTCCGAGCCGTTCGCGCCGTAGTTCAGACCACACGACCCGCAGTGCATGTGATAGATCTGTTGATTGTGGTCCGTGCCTGGGCGGCCGGTCGGGCCTGCGACGATCTGGTCGTTCCGATCGCTATAACCGGGTGTGGTATCGCGGTTCGCAGGCGAAGTATGCTGAGTGTTTCGCCTCTTTGGCATAGACGTCTCATCGGCGACGACGCCGAGTATCCAACCTTCGTAGCGGGCAAGGCGCAGCGCCTCCTCCCCCAACTCGGGCTGCAGGGCGGCTACGAGCCGACCGTCTTGATTGGAATCTCTCAGCCACGAGGCGGCGACGAAAGCATCCCGCTGGTCGTGCGTGCGGCCTTTGCTTGGGTAATCGGCAGCCCAGAGGCCGGGTATATCTCGACCAGCGCATCCCGAGGGGATATTCCAGCCATCGAACGGCCAGATATGCAGGGCGGGCAGCGCAAGGCGGATGGCGCGTAGAAACGGCAGACAGGCGTGGGTGGGTTCGGCCACCCGCCCCGTCACGTCGAAATGGAATGCGGATTTCGCGCGGGCGATCTCCTCGGCCTTTCGCCGCCAACGGGTCTCGCCATCTCGGCGATAGGCAAAACCTGCAATGCCGTCGCGTATTAAATCGACGTAGAGGTTCTTCTGGTCCGTCGGCCAGTGCGCGTGGAAATCCTCCAGAAACATGTCCCAGTCGCGCGGCAGATCGTGGCGGGCAAAATACGCCTCGGGGAACGAGAACGAATGGTCGATGCCCCGAACCGGAAAATCTTTGCCCCGAACGGCAGCAGCTATGGTCCGAACTGCAGGCTCAGTGCGTCCAGGCACCCTTGCGGTCGGTCGCGAAATTCTCGCCATAGCCGCGGGGGCGGATCACGTGTTTGCGCGCCTTCGGCTCCGTCACCTCGAACTCGATCCCGTTCTCGCGCGCGTATTCTTCGGCGGCTTCGCGCGTCTCGAACCGCAGGCGCACCTGCCGCTGCGTGTCGTCGGACGATGTCCAGCCCATCAGCGGGTCGATCTCGCGTGCCGAGGCCGGGGCGAATTCGAGCGTCCAGCCTTTGGTCTTTGCGGTGCCCGATTGCATCGCGGTCTTGGCAGGTTGATAGATGCGGGCACGCATGGGGAAGCTCCTTCGCTGAACCTGAACGACTTATGATCGAAACACCCCCGTCAGTGCAAGACCCCCTTGAACGGGAACAAAAACGGATCAAATACAGGCGGTCGAAAGGGAAGCAGATGCCGCACAACAACATGAACATGCCCGTGCTCCGCCCCGAGGTCCTGACCCGGCCGAAGCTGGAGGGCGGGCGGCGGTTCGCGATGCAGACCCCCTTCACGGCGGCGGGCGATCAGCCGACCGCGATTGCGGAACTGGCGGCAGGTGTGAACGCAGGCGAGCGCGATCAGGTGCTTCTGGGTGCGACCGGCACGGGCAAGACCTTCACGATGGCAAAGATCATCGAACAGACGCAGCGCCCTGCGATCATCCTTGCCCCGAACAAGACGCTGGCGGCGCAGTTATACGGCGAATTCAAGGGGTTCTTCCCCGATAACGCCGTCGAATACTTTGTCAGCTACTACGACTACTACCAGCCCGAAGCCTACGTTCCCCGATCGGACACGTTCATCGAGAAGGAATCGCAGATCAATGAGCAGATCGACCGGATGCGCCACTCGGCCACGCGGGCGCTGCTGGAACGCGACGATGTGATCATCGTGGCGTCGGTGTCGTGCATCTACGGCATCGGCTCGGTCGAGACCTATTCGGCGATGACGCAGGATCTGGTCGTCGGGCAGAATTACGAACAGCGCCAGATGCTGGGTGAACTGGTCGCGCAGCAATACCGCCGCAACGACCAGGCCTTCCAGCGCGGCAACTTCCGCGTTCGTGGCGATTCGGTCGAGGTCTGGCCGGCCCACCTTGATGACCGGGCGTGGCGTTTCAGCTTCTTCGGCGAGGAGCTTGAAAGCATCGTCGAATTCGACCCCCTGACCGGGGCCAAGACCGACAGTTTCAAGCAGATCCGCATCTATGCCAACAGCCACTACGTGACCCCGCGCCCGACGATGCAGCAGGCGGTCATCGGCATCAAGAAAGAGCTGCGGGTCCGGCTGGACCAATTGGTCGCCGAGGGAAAGCTGCTGGAGGCGCAGCGGCTGGAACAGCGCACCAGCTTCGACATCGAGATGCTGGAGGCGACCGGCGTCTGCAACGGGATCGAAAACTATTCGCGCTATCTGACCGGCCGCGCGCCGGGCGAGCCGCCGCCGACGCTGTTCGAATTCATCCCGGACAACGCCATCGTCTTCGCGGACGAAAGCCACGTGTCGGTTCCGCAGATCGGCGCGATGTATAAAGGTGACTACCGGCGCAAGTTCACGCTGGCGGAACACGGCTTCCGCCTGCCATCCTGCATGGACAACCGCCCGCTGAAGTTCGAGGAGTGGGACGCGATGCGCCCGCAGTCGGTCTTCGTCTCCGCCACCCCGTCGAAGTGGGAGCTGGAGCAGGCGGGCGGCACCTTCGCCGAACAGGTCATCCGCCCGACCGGCCTTCTGGACCCGGTTGTGGAAATCCGCCCGGTGGAGATGCAGGTCGATGATCTGCTGGACGAGATTCGCCGCGTCACAAAACAGGATCTGCGCGTGCTGGTGACGGTGCTGACCAAGCGCATGGCCGAGGATCTGACCGAATACTTCCACGAACAGGGCATCCGCATCCGCTACATGCACTCCGACATCGACACGATCGAGCGGATCGAGATCCTGCGCGACCTGCGGCTGGGTGCCTTCGACGTGCTGGTCGGGATCAACCTTCTGCGCGAGGGGTTGGACATCCCCGAATGCGGGCTGGTCGCCATTCTGGACGCGGACAAGGAAGGGTTCCTGCGGTCGGAAACCTCGCTGATCCAGACCATCGGCCGGGCGGCGCGGAACGCGGATGGGCGCGTCATCATGTATGCCGACCGCATCACCGGGTCGATGGAACGCGCGATGGCCGAAACCGACCGGCGGCGGGAAAAGCAGATGGCCTACAACCTCGAACACGGGATCACGCCCCGGACCGTCCGCAAGAATGTCGAGGATGTGCTCGCAGGGCTGTGGCAGGGCGACACCGACCAATCCCGCGTCACGGCAAAGGTCGAGAATGTCGGCTCGAACCTCGCCGCGCATCTGGACGCGCTTCGCACACAGATGCGAAAGGCCGCGGAGAACCTCGAATTCGAGGAAGCCGCCCGTCTGCGCGACGAGGTGAAGCGGCTGGAGGCGGTGGAGCTGGCAGTGTCGGACGACCCGCTCGCCCGCCAATCCGCGGTCGAGGAAGCAGCCGAAGCTGCGGTCAAATCCTCGGGCCGGTCCACCGCGGGCCGCGCGGGCCAGCGTGGCGGCAACAAACGCCGCAAACGCTAAAGCAGCGCGCGAAGCTCTGCCGTCAGCGCCGCTGCCTCGGTCGCGGCGGGGCTGCGGCCCATCTCGGATACGGCCAGCCCCTGCCCCAGCGATTCCGCAAAGGCCGTGCGATGGCCGAAACGGGTCTGCGCCACACCCGACCCGGTCTTGACCGCCGCGCCCGCCACCTCCTCGGCCAGCCGGGTGCCGGCCTTCATCCGGTTCAACACGATCATCGTGCGCCGCCCTTCGCGTGCGGCAAGATCCAGCACCCCATCCGTCGCCCAAAGGTCCAGATGGCTGCCCGCCACCGGAATCAGCACCAGATCAGCCTCGCGCAGCGCCGGGCGCAGGTCCGCATCCACCTTGGGCGGCGTATCGACGATGACGATGTCGCTGCCGCGCCGCAGCTTCTCGCATTCATAGGATACGCCCCATGCCGAGGCGGTGGCAAAGTCCAGCCCCGGATCGCCCAGCCGATCGCGCCGCTGCATGAACCAACGGCCAAGGCTGCCCTGCGGATCGGTGTCCAGCACCGCCACCCGTGCGCCGTCCCGCGCAAAGGCAACGGCAAGCGTGACGGCAAGCGTCGTCTTGCCCGCCCCGCCCTTTTGCTGCGCCACCGTGATCACCTTGCCCATTCTGCTTTCCTTCGACACCTTGCTGCGGAACCGGAAATGCCGCTCCCGCGTTAAGCACCCGCAAACTTTGAAGGGAACATGCAAAATGCGCAATCTTACTGTTCTGCCGATCATCGCCCTGCTGGCTCTTGCCGCTTGCGAGACCACGGCCGGTGCGGGCCGCGACCTCACCTCGGCAGGTCAGGCGATCACCAACGAAGCCAACCAGGCGCAGCAGCCCTGACAAAGGCCGGCCGGGCGCGCGCCCGGCCACCATCGACCCGTCGGGATGGGCGAATCGGATTGATAAGTCGCAATTGCCACGCGATTGTCTGCTCAAATCCATGCCCTACCAGATGAGGTCCGAGTGAGCACTTTCGTCGCGTTCTCTTTCAAGAAGCCCGTTCACGTCAGCAGAACCGTCGAAAAGGCAGTGCAAATCTGCCGCGATTATCTTCCCTCGATCTATTCTTCCGAGCCCGAGATCTGGATCGGCAAGAAGTCCGCGCTGGTCGTCTGGCCCACACGCGGCGAACAGGCGGCGATGTCGCGCCGCAATGGCCTCGTGCTTGGCATTACGGGGTATACGACCGTCCTTTCGCCGCAGGGCATCCTTGATCGGGTGAGAACATCCAGCAGCGGCCTTTTCCTTGACCAGAGCCCCGGCGGTGTGGCCGCGTTCTGCCTGATCGATCAGAGCGAACGTCTGTTCGCTTGGTCAACGCAGCCGCCTGTCCACGGCCTCTATACCGCGCAGACACGCGCCGAATATACGGTCGTCGCGCCCCGCCCGCTTCTTGCATATCTCGCCTCTACCCGCAGCGCCG
This sequence comes from Falsirhodobacter xinxiangensis, assembly GCF_004959935.1. Taxonomy (GTDB): domain Bacteria; phylum Pseudomonadota; class Alphaproteobacteria; order Rhodobacterales; family Rhodobacteraceae; genus Falsirhodobacter; species Falsirhodobacter xinxiangensis. The sequence goes on from NZ_SMYN01000033.1 coordinate 5,662, forward strand.
CGATCCGCCTGCGCCGCGATTACGCCTTCGAGATGCTGGCAAGCGGATATGCAATCGGCTCGACCCCCTATGCCGACACCCGCCGCAACCCTGTCATGAAGGGGCTTCTCGTTCAGGATGGCGACCCGACCCCGATCGACCATCCGCATCCCAGGCATCCAGTCGTCGAAGGATCGCTGAACGACGTGGCGCGGCAATACCGCGAGAAGCTGGAGACCGCCGTTTCGGTCGCCGGAAACCGCGACGTGACGCTGCGGCTCAGCGGCGGCAAGGACAGCCGCACCATCTTGGCCATCGCACATGGCACGGGGATGAATATTTCTGCCGTGACCATGGGCGCGCCCGATTCGGGCGAAGCGCAAACCGCCGCGCGCGTGGCCGAAGCTTGCGGCTTCCGGCACGAAATCCGCCCGCAGCAGGTCATCGCAGACCCGATCCGCGCCGCATGCCTGTCGCATATGGCGACCGAAGGACTGATCACCGCCGTGCCGCATCAATTCGCCCATACACTGGACCCGCCGCGCGATGGCGGGCTGGTGATGACTGGGCAGGGCCATCTTCAGCGGGGCGGCTATGCCCCCGGTTTGCAATCGGCGTCGTGGGATGCGACGCGGGCCATACGATACCTTAAGACCAAGGTGCGATCGGGCCTTGTGACCGAAGATCTGAACGCCCCTAACCTCGCCGCCGTCGATGCCTGGGCGGCCGAGCGCGGGCGCGGGACACATCTGTCGGCGGCGGATGTGCTGCATTGGGGCAGCGCGGATTTCCGTCTTGGCTATTGGTATGCCTCGACCTTCATGGCAATGGAGGGGATCACGAGGCCGCTCATGCCCCTGCTGGACGATGCTGTCTTTGCCTTCGTCGCGGCGACCGGCGCGAAAGAGCGAATGTCGGAAAAGATGAACTTCGCGATGATCTCGAATGCCGCGCCGCGTCTGGGCAAGCTCGGGCTTTACAATGACCGCTGGCGCTTCGAACTGGACGGCGCGGATGCCGAGATCCCCGGCTATGGCGACCGCACCCCCTTGCCCAAGTCGAAATCCAACGCCGAAGGTCTGGTCTTCGACGAAAATCCCCACCGCTTCCGTCCGACCACACGCACATTCTGCGCCGCGACCCTGGACAGCGCCACTTGGCACGACATCAAAATCCAGCCTGTCGCCCGAATTGCGTGACCAGATCGAAGCGCGGCCGGCAGGCAAGGGCAACACCCCCTATTGGGATTCGCTGACGACGACCAAGGCTTCGCATCAACAGGTGCTGCTGCGCGTGTTCCTGATCTCCTCGCTCTATTCGACGCAGTGGCTGAAAAAGAACCAGGCCTAGGCCTGGCGGCCTAGCCATTCATTCTTCAAGTGCCTGAGTGATGGTACCGACTCCCCGGCTCGAACGGGGGACCCCCAGATCCACAATCTGGTGCTCTAACCAACTGAGCTAAGTCGGCACTGCGGGCGATGTAACGCTGCTGAAATCGGAATGCAAGGGCCTTCGGACACTTGCATGGCGTTTCTGCGACAGCTACCTGAACGGTCAAAAGGAGACAGCGCCAATGGGCATCAACAAGCAAAGCGAAGTCGCCGCGAACCTGCAGATCGGCCCCACCAGCGCCGGCATGGTCCGCATCTATGTCGAGGCGGAAGGCGTGGACCTGCCGCTGGACTTCGACCCGGAAGAGGCCGAGGAAATCGCCGAGGAGCTTCTGGCCGCGGCCGAACGCGCCCGCGCGATGGGCGAGCCGCCGAAAAAGAAACGCTAGAGTCCGAATCCCGGATCGCGCAGCCCCTGCAACCGCGCCGCCGCGTGGCGCGCGAAGCAATGCGTCACCGCCTTGCGCCGTGCAGGGGCAAGGCGCGTCTCCGGCCCGATCCGCATGATCTCGGCATCATAGCTGTCGGCCAGCATCAGGCCGGTTTCCTGCGGCAAAAGCTCGGCCGGGAAATCGGCATCGACGGCCCAGAAGAACCTGTCGCACCATTCGAGGTATCCGTGCCACTTTCGGTCCGACAGATAGTCGGCGCGGCTCGACTTGCACTCGACGATCCAGACCTCTCCCTTCGGGCCAAGCGCCATCACATCCACTCTCAGCCCCGGCGCGGGCACGAGTTCGGTCACGGTGACGAAGTCATGGCCGCGCAGATGGCGCGCGACGCCCCGAGCAAGGCGAAATCCGGGAAGGATCGGTTCCATGTCCATGCCGGATATATGAACGGATCATGAACAAATGTCCAGTCACTCGTAATAAAGCGCGATCCGTTTGCCCGCCACATCCTGCACGGCAATCGGCATGTCATAGATGGCGGACAGCACCTCGGGACGGATGATGGCGTCAGGCGCGCCGTGATGGACCACCCTTCCCGCCTTCATCGCGACGATGCCATCCGAATACCAGGACGCGAAGTTGATGTCGTGCATGACCAGCACGATGGTCTTGCCCAATTCGTCCGCCGCACGGCGCAGCAGTTGCATCATTCCCCGCGCGTGCCGCATGTCGAGGTTGTTCAGCGGCTCGTCCAGCAGGACGTAATCGGTGTCCTGACACAGCACCATCGCGATATGGGCGCGCTGGCGTTGGCCGCCCGACAGCTCGTCCAGAAACCGATCCGCCAGATCGCCAAGGTGCAGATAGTCGATGGCGCGGTCGATATGCCCCGCATCCTCGGGCGTCAGCCGCCCCTTGGAATGTGGATACCGCCCGAAGCCCACCAGATCCCGCACCGTCAGGCGCGACGAGATATGGTTCTCTTGCCGCAGGATCGACAGGCGGCGGGCCAGCAGGTCGGTTTTCGTCCGCGTCACGTCCAGCTCGTCCACGATGACCGTGCCGCCATCCGCCTCCATCAGCCGCGCCATGATCGACAGAAGCGTGGACTTCCCCGCCCCGTTCGGTCCGATGATCGACGTGATCCCCGATGCGGGGATGCGCAGCGACACGCCATCCACCACCGGCGTTGACCCATAGGCTTTGCGAAGACCTTCGATGACGATCATCTGCGGGCCGCTCCTTTCATCAGAAGGGCAATGAACATCAGGCCCCCAAGGAATTCGATGACGATGGCAAGCGCGGTGTTGAAGGCGAAGACCCGCTCCAGCACCGTCTGCCCGCCGACAAGACAGATGATCCCCAGCAGAACCGAGGCAGGCAGCACCCAAACATGCCGCCCCGACCCCACCATCAGATGCGCAAGGCTGACCACCAGCAGGCCAAAGAAGGTGATCGGCCCCACCAGCGCCGTCGATACCGCCACCAGCACCGCAACGACGGCAAGGATCATCGCCACCGTCCGCCTGTAATCGACGCCAAGGCTGACCGCCTGCGCCCGCCCCAGCATCAGCACGTCCAGACGGCGGACAAGGCGCAGCCCCAGCAGGCTCACCGCCGCCACGATGACGCAGGACACCCAAAGCAGCGTCGCGTCGATCTGGTTGAAGCTCGCGAAAAGCGCATCCTGAAGCGAGACCTGCTCGTTCGGGTCCAGCAGCCGTGCCATGAAGGCGGACAAATTGCGGAACAGGATGCCGAAGACGATCCCGACCAGCACCATCAGATGCAGGCTCCGCTCGGCCCCCAGAAACAGCCAGCGGAACAGCACCGCGGCAAAGGCGGTCATCACCACCACTTCCGCCAAAAATTTCGGCACCGGATCGACCGAGACCAGCGCGACCGAGCCGAGGAAGAACACCACGAGCGTCTGGATCAGCACGAACAGCGCATCGAACCCCATGATCGACGGCGTCAGGATGCGGTTGTTCGTCACCGTCTGGAACAGCACCGTGGACACCGCAATGGAATAGGCCACCACCACCAGCGCAAGCAGCTTGGTGCCCCGGAATGTCAGGATGAAACCCCACCCCGCCTTGACCCCCAGCACCATGAAACAAACGCAGGACACCGCCGCTACAACGCCAAGGATGCAAAGGACGCCCAGCGCCCGCCGGTCATGCGCGCGCATGGTCGCGGCTCCGCAACAGAAGCATCAGGAACATCGCCGCCCCAACCACGCCGACCACCATGGAGATCGGGATCTCGTAAGGGTAACGCAGCGTCCGCCCGATGATGTCGCAGACCAGGACGAAGGCCGCCCCCGTGATCGCAACCCAAGGCACGCTGCGGCGCATGTTGTCGCCGATGGCCATGCTGACGATGTTCGGCACGATCAGCCCCAGAAACGGGATCGCACCGACCGAGACCAGCACGACCGCACTGACCAGCGCCACGATCACCAGCCCAAGAACCACGGCGGCCCGGTAATTCATCCCAAGGTTCACGGTGAAATCCCGCCCCATCCCCGCGACCGTCAGCCGGTCTGCGGCAAGATAGGCCAGCACGGCCAGCACGCCGCCGATCCACAGCAATTCATACCGCCCCCGCAGCACGCCCGAAAAATCCCCCATGGTCCACGCATTCAGCGAACCCAGAAGCTCGAAACGATAGGCGAAGAAGGTCGTCACCGCGCCGATGATCCCGCCCAGCATGATCCCCACCAGCGGCACAAGAAGCACGTCGCGCAGCGGGACCATTCGCAGGATGCGCAGGAACAGCGCCGTCCCCGCCAGCGCGAAAACCGCCGCCACCGCCATCTTGGCCATCAGTGGCCAGCCCGGCGCAAAGATCGTGACGATCAGCAGCCCCAGCCCCGCCGATTCCGTCGTGCCCGCCGTCGACGGCTCCACGAAGCGATTGCGCACGATCATCTGCATCACCAGCCCTGCCACGGCCATCGACGTGCCCGCCAGCACCAAAGCCAGCGTGCGCGGCAGGCGGCTGGCAAGGAACACCTGCGCCGCGCGGTCGTCGTTCAGGATCGACGCCGGGGTGACGTCGCTCACTCCGACGAACAGGCTCAGGACAGCGACGGCAAGGGTGGCGAGGGCTGCCAGCGTCAGCTTCATTCGGCGGCGGCAACCTTCTCATAGACCTGATCCAGCAGGCTGGTCAGCGCGGTATAGCCATTCATGACGATATAGGCGCGCGTCGGTTCAAGATAGACGACCTGATCCTTCTGCCATGCAGTCGTCTGCCGCACGAGTTCGTTGTCCAGAAGCGCCCGCGCAGCCCCGGTGTCGCCGCCGACGCCCGCGTCACGGTCCACCACGAACAGCCAGTCCGGGTTGGATTCGAGGATGTATTCGAAGCTTGCCCCATCGCCGGTATGGGTCCGGTCGTCCACATTTTCCTTCACCGCCGGAAAGCCGATGGCCGAATGCAGCCAGCCCGTGCGCGATCCAGGACCATAGACGCCGATCTTGCCGCCATTGGTCACGAGCGTCAGCGCGTTGCCCTTTCCCGCCGCCGCATCGCGCAGACGTTCGACCTTCGCATCAAGCTCCGCCACCAGTTCGGCGGCGCGATCCTCTTTGCCGAAGATCGCACCCAGTTCGGTCAGGTTGGCCTTCAGGCTGCCGATCATGTCGGTGTTATCGCCAGACAGATCGACCGTCGGCAGGATCTGGTTCAGTTGCGGCTGCGCCTCGCGCGAGCGGGCGGCCACGATCATCAGATCGGCCTCCGCCCCCGCCACAGTCTCGAAATCCGGCTCGAACAGCGATCCGACCTTCAGGTAATCGTCGCCCGCATATTTCGACAGGTAATCCGGCACATTGCCGCCCGGAACGCCCGCAACCGCAACGCCCAGGGCGTCGAGGTTGTCGATGGTCGCCCAATCCAGCACCAGCACTTTTTGCGGCACGGCGGGCAGGGTCACCTCGCCCTGCCGATGCGTCACGGTGATTTCGGCAGCTGCCGGCATGGCAAGCATGATCGAAAGGCAAACGGAAAGAACGGCTCTCATCGCGATCCCCTGACAAATTCGAGGATGCTGAAACCATAGCCGACAAAATTTGTAAACCACTCGCGCCTTTACGAAGGCACCTCGCCGCCCAAATTAACCCCAAGGCGCGACCACGCGCCGCATGAAGGAGTTGAGATGAACCGCACCCTTATCCTCGTCGTGGCACTTGTCGTGCTTGGTTTCGTGATCTTCGGTATCGGTTCGATGGGCGATGAAGAAACTGGCGCCCCTATCGACAGCGCCAACCCGCATGCGATCGAACAGGATGGTGGGCCGTGACGGGCTCGAACCGCCGACATTTTCGGTGTAAACGAAACGCTCTACCAACTGAGCTAACGGCCCGATTATGGCGCACCCAGCACGATTCGAACGTGCGACCTTTGCCTTCGGAGGGCCATTCTAGCGCGGTCGTTCGCGCTATACCCCTCTTTTTCCCCGGCTTTTGTTCACGTCCGAATCGCAATGATCCGCCTTAACTTGTGCTAGCGCACAAGATGATTGACGTAAAGCCGAAGTCGGAATGTTGCTAACATCTCGTTGTCCTGCGAGTGTCGCTCGCATGTGGACACGGCGCCGAACCATCCTAGACGAGCACGACACGCCCCGCGACGACTGGATCATCATGCGCGATGGAAAGGATGTGGGGCGCATCTATTGGCGCGTCGAGGGGACTGTTACATCGCCCTGGTTTTGGGCCTCATGGGCACACCCGGCGCGCTCTGGGACGGCCATGTCGATGGAGGATGCCCAAGAGGCAGTCAGGAAGGCGGTCATATATGCGACCGAGCACGACGCGGGTGCAAGGAAACCGTCAGATCACGGATCATAATGCCACTCTGATGGTTGCCACCCGCAGACATGATCGGAGATCGCGGTGGAAAAAACCTATCACTTGAACCTGACAATCGGGGACGACGTTAAAGCCGGGACGCTGCGCTCGCGTCAGGAAGCTATCGATGCGATCATCGAGGCATTCATGGACGCCTATCCCGAGGATGACGATATACATGACATCCCAGAGCCAATCGAGGAAGGCGGGCTGCGGTCGTTTATCAGAGCCAAAGGCATGGAAGGCAAATTCCACTTTCAGATCACAGAGACGGACGCGCAAGGCTCCGATTAATTACCTCCCGCAGCGCGCGTCATCCATTGCAATCAGCGCGCGCCCTGTCGCCAAGCTCTGAGGGCCGCCGTCCACCGCCAGCGCCGCCGCATGGGCGGTGACCAGCGGTGCCAGCCGCAAGCAGCCATCAGCGCTTGCCACGCGCATGCATCCACTCGCGGTTGTCGTCAGTGCTAGCACCAATGCCAATGTCCGCATCGTCCATCCTCCTGTCCGCTTTAATCGTGTCTCGGGCGACCTTGCCCTGCTCCTGCTTCCGGCCCGCAGACCGGCCCCGCAGGTAGGCCACCGCGACGCCGACCAGCGCCACGACAGCGCCGATCAGTGGTGCCTCCAACCCGCGCAGCATCACGACACCTGCGTGTTAGGCCGATCCGGCACAAAATAACCGATGGCCATGGCGATCAGGATGCCCGCCAGCGTAGAGACGCCCGGCCCGGCGATCTGCGGGACAAGCTCGGCGAAGACCTCGGCCCAGGCCTGCGTGATGACGGCGGCGCTGATCGTGCCGACGGCCAGCTTGTTCGTCGGCGCGGCCGACCGTTGCTTTGCGAGTCCCATTTCAGGCTCCTTTGAAGATGCGGGCGAACAGCTGCCCGAGGGTGATCCAGATGCTTTGCGCGGGCGCAGGCTTGGGCGGGCGGACCGGCTCCGGCTGGACGGACAGCGCCGTCTCATACTGGCGGGCCAGCGAGGCGATCTCGTCCGCGCGGTCGGTGCCGTTCACGATCCGCCGCGCGCCGTGGTAATCGACGGTGGCGCCGATGTAATCTGCGAGCCTCTTGCCGGTGAACCAGCCACGCTCCATGCCGACCACTAGGATGTGAGCAGCGGCTTCGGGATCGAGAGCCAGCTCCGGCCTTGTAATGAACGGATGGCCCATCTCAACCTGCGCCCGCTCATAGGACGCGCGACCAGTGATCTGGACATGCCCCCGGCCGCGATAGGTCCAGCCGTCGTTCGCATGGATGTTCCCCATGCGCCCGCCATAGACCTTGTTTGCTAGCCCCTGCGGGTTGTTCGCATAGGGCCGCGCCTCGGCCACGGATGCGAACCGGGTCGGCCAGACCTGCCGGATGCGCTCGGCGGTGTAGCGTAGGTTCTCCTCCACCGGGACCATCTTGCGCCCGCCTTCCCAGAAGGCAGTGGCCAGCACATAAGCCGTCTGCTGGCGGGTCAGCCCACGCAGCGCGCATTCGTTTCGGATCAGCTGGGTGTGCCCCAGCGTGAGGTTGATGCTCATAGTTCCTCTCATGAAAAAGCCCGCCGTCGGCGGGACTGCGCCCATCTGGCGCGAGGCACTTGTGCGGGAGATAGGAAAGCCCATTTCCGACGAGCGCCCGGAGGTAGTGCCGGTATCAGTCAAGCTCCGATCATCGGTCGTCCCAACCGTGGAGCGCTTAGCCGGGCGTCATAAAAGAGTTGAGATTACCTCGATCTACCCCTTGGCAGAACCTGCGATCACAGTATCTATGGCAAGCTCGCGCACCGAATGACCCCATGTCGGCGGTGAGTGTGGCGGGGTTTTCCTTCCGGCTAATCCCGCCACGACCTATCTTAAAAGACATGGCCAGAAATCCAGCTTCCGGGACTCGCGAAACCCTGCGATATCACGCGAGTAGATAACGCGATGTTCGCGCCTGACGTGCCGACTGCCCTCGGCGAGCCAAGCCATCCGTTGCTACAGCGACGTTGCGAGTTGCCTTGATTACCTGTTGATCTCTTTTCCAGTGATATGATTGCGAGTCGGTAAGTTCTGAGTATTGCCGCGTTCCGGCGATACGAGCGGCGGCAGGTCAACTGCCGCCGCTTGTCGGTCAGGCCGCGGACATCAGCGCCCTACCTCATCCAGCGTTGCACGGATGACGGCAATCGTATCCTCCAGCCATGGCGCGAGCAGCGCGGTGGGCACGCTCGATCCCGGAGCCAGGCGGTAATCCTCCGGCTCGTCGCCCCCGCTGCCGTCCGCGTCGGTGATGCCTGCGAACAGCCCGTTCAGACTGGTGCCAAACGTGAAATTGTCGGGTGCAATCGTGGCTTCACCGCTGCTGTCCTCGATCAT
>NZ_SMYN01000034.1 GCF_004959935.1 Falsirhodobacter xinxiangensis
CGAGGATGCGCATGATCCTGACGGGCCTGCGCGAGGACTGGCACTGGCTTGACGGACGGATCGAGGCCATCTCGGCCGAGATCGTCGCAGTCAGCAAGGCCGAGGAGAACTGCGCCAACATCATGACCATACCCGGCATAGGTCCGATGATCTCGACCGCCTTGGTTGCGGCTGTCGGGAAAGGTGAAGCGTTCGATCGTGGGCGCGACTTCGCGGCCTGGGTCGGGCTGGTGCCACGTCAGTTCAGCACCGGCGGGCGCACGGTCTTGGGCCGGATCACCAAGCGAGGTAGCCGATACCTGCGGATGTTGTTTGTCCAAGCGGCGAAGGTGATCATGATGCGACCAAACCGATGGCCTGCCTTCAGCTTCGGCGCGTGGCTGGCCGACGCCGCCGCAAGAGTGCCGCACAACAAGGCTGCTATCGCCCTAGCCAATAAACTGGCGCGAACCGCGTGGAGCGTCCTACGACATGGGACCCGCTTCGACGCGGTAGACGATAGAGACATGGTTGCGGACGCGATCTGATCGCGCGCCTGACCATCACGGAGTTCGCAGGAGAGAACAGCATGGAACGGAGAACATACGCCCCCAGAGTCTGGTGGGACTAAGGGTCATCATCGATCTTGCCGCTAATGAGACCACGGCGCGTGCGTAACCCCAGAATGGCCACGGCCCGCGAGCCGAGAAACAGGCCGAATACATATGAGCGACTTCCGCAAGCCACGCTGAAAATCTCGATTGCGAACAGCAGCCGGCACATACATTCGTCCCAAATGACGCTCGGAGCCCTTACCGGACCTTCAGTGAGGCCGCAGCGAATGCGGGTGCAGCACGATCGCAACTACTTAAAACTGATATCCCATCACTCCGCATGCGCCGGCAAGCAGCACGACCACGACCCAAGGTGGCACCTTTCCCAAGACAAGAACCGCAAACCCCGCGATGGCAATCAACAGATCGAGCGGGGTCAGGATGGCGCCGGTGAACACGGGATCGTAAAACGCGGCCGCCAAGATGCCGACCACAGCTGCATTGGTCCCACACACTGCCGCCCTCGCGCGAGGGATGGAACTAAGCTTCCGCCAGAACGGCAGGATGCCATAGGCCAGCAGCCCTCCCGGAAGGAACAGGGCGACCAGTGCAATTGTCGCCCCTATAGCTGGATGTCCTGCTGGGGTTACCAACGCGCCGAGATAGGCGCTAAAGGTGAACAGGGGCCCCGGAACCGCCTGCGTCGCGCCATAGCCCGTCAGAAACGCTTCTGGCGAGACCCAGCCCGGTGCCACGACCGCGCTTTCGAGAAGCGGTAGCAGCACATGCCCCCCGCCAAAGACCAGTGCGCCTGAACGGTAGAATGCGTCAAAGACCTTGACGGGGCCGCTCCCGGTCATCGCCGAGGCTATCGGAAGTGCGACCAGTAGAAGAACGAATAAGCCGAGCGCTATGACTCCCGAGCGCATCGTCACCGGATAGACCGCGCGCCCCTCACCCACGGCGGTATCGCCAACCTTGCAGATCATCGGCCCCAGCACCGCACCACACAGGATCGCTGCGATCTGCGCCACACTTCCCGGGACCATCAACGCGAGCGTCAGCGCAATTACCGCGATGCCGATGCGGGGCAGATCCGGTGTCAGGGTGCGCGACATGCCCCACAAGGCTTGGGCGACGATGGCAACGGCGACCAGCTTCAACCCGTGGACAACGCCCTCGGCGACCGGCCCGCCTACCGAAGCTGCGGTCATCGCGAAGGCGAACAGCGCGATGGCGGACGGCAGCGTGAACCCCAGCCATGCCGCAAGGCCGCCCATCAGACCGTTTCCGCGCAGCAGACCAAGTGTAAAGCCGACCTTGCTCGAGGCCGGGCCGGGCAGGAACTGCGATTGGGCGACGATCTCGGCGTAGCCCGCCTCGTCGATCCAGTGACGTCGGATGACGAGATCGCCGCGGAAATATCCTAGATGCGCGATTGGCCCGCCGAACGAGGTCAGACCCAGTCGGAGGAAGACGAAAAATATCTCGGCAAAGCTTCCCGGCTCAAACCGCATGGGATGCAACCCTCGACCGAAGGGACATCAGTAAGACCGCGAAAAAAGCGTTGATGCCAGCAAGGGCCATGACGGCCATCAAGGCACCAGTCGCCCCGCCTTGGGCAATCACCCATGCCCCCACCATCGGTGCCGCTGCCTGCGCCAATAACGAGGGCCGTGCGAGCCGCCCCATGATCTCCGCATACCTCTCTGGCCCAAACAGGGTCATCGGCAGTGCCCCACGGGCGATGGAAAAGATGCCGTTGCCCGCACCGTGAAGGATTAGGGCCGCACCCGGCCACACCAGCCCCGTGGCAAGTAGCATCAGCCCCAGTGCAGTAAGGCAGGTCGCGGCCAGCATCGTCCATGCCGGATGGTGCCGTCCTCGTCCCGCCATCTCCAGCAGGCGCGAGGCGACCTGTGCCGGACCGATCAGCATGCCGAGGGCGACAGCCTCGTTCAGCGACATCCCACGCGCCTGAAGAATTGTCAGGAGGTGGATCGATAGCGTGGTAACAAGCAGGCCCGCCAGAACCATCAGCGCCGACAAGATGAGGAAAACCAGCCGTTCGTCGGGGGTCAGGGTTGCCGCGCCGCGCTTGGTGGTTGACGGAGACTGCGGTTCCTTCGGGATGAGCCATAGAATGATCGGCAGGCAGAGGCACAAATGGATCGCGGCATAGCTTGCCGCCACTCCACGCCAGCCGAACTGCCCCAGGAGCCATGCGGACAAAGGCCAACAGATCGTAGCGGCAAACCCACCCCACAGGGTCAGCGTCGTGATCGCCGCGCGCGCATCACGACCGTAAAGCCGCCCAAGCGTCGCAAAGGCAGGATCGTAAAGCCCGGCTGCCATGCCCAAACCCATCACCGCCCAGCCGAACCAGAACACTGCCAGCGTCTGCGCCGCCGCCAAGATCAGCAGCCCCGCGGCCAGCAGCGCGATCCCGACGGCCAGCACCGGGCGCCCGCCATGCCTCGTGATCGCGCGCCCGACGAGCGGCGAGGTCAGCCCCGCGCAGAGCAGCCCGATGGAGACCGCCACCACGACCCGCGTCAGCGGCCAGCCCGTGTCCTGCACGATGGGCGCGGCCAGCACCGCCATCAGATAGTAGCTGCTGCCCCAAGCGAATATCTGGACGATGCCGAGGGCCGAGATGACCGGCCAGCGTCGTGTCGTCACGTCGCGGACTTCTGATTGACCCGTGCCGACAGTTCCGCCGCCGTCTCCTTCCGCTCGCTGTAGCGGTCGGTCAGGTCGGGGCGGTCGCGGGTCAGGAGGGTAAAGCGCACCAGTTCCTCCATCACGTCCACGATCCGGTCATAGTAGGGGGTCGCGCGCATGCGCCCCGCTTCATCGAACTCCTGAAACGCTTTCGGAACGGAGGACTGGTTCGGGATCGTCACCATCCGCATCCATCGCCCAAGGATACGCATCTGGTTCAGCGCGTTGAAACTCTGCGATCCACCCGACACCTGCATGACGGCCAGCGTTCGCCCCTGAGTAGGTCGAATGGCTCCCATGGATAGCGGTATCCAGTCGATCTGCGACTTCATCACGCCGGTCATCGCGCCGTGCCGTTCGGGGCTGGTCCAGACCTGTCCTTCCGACCAGAGGCACAGATCGCGCAGCTCCTGCACCTTGGGATGATCGGCCTCGGCATCGTCGGGCAGCGGCAGGCCGTCCGCGTGGAACACCCGCGTCTCGCAGCCGAAGTGGCGCAGCAGGCGTTCGGCTTCCAGCGTGGCGAAGCGGCTGTAGGACCGTTGGCGCAACGAGCCATACAGCAGCAGGATGCGCGGCGGAGGGCCGTCGATCTGGGGTAGGCGCAAGGCCTCGGGCGACAGGTTCGGCAGGTCGGGGATCATGCGCAGCCCTCTTTCAGCGCGGCATCTTGGGGAAACCACTGACAGCCAAGGCGCAAGGCCACGTTCACCAACAGGATCAGCACCGGCACCTCGACCAGCGGGCCGATGACGGCGGCGAAGGCCACGGGCGAGGCCAGACCATAGGCCGCAATGGCGACAGCAATCGCCAGCTCGAAGTTGTTCCCCGCTGCCGTGAAGGCGATGGCGGTGGTGCGCGGATAGTCCTTCGCGATCCAGCGGCCCATCGCGAAGCTGACGATGAACTGCACGGCGAAGTAGATCACCAGCGGCACCGCGATCCGCAGCGTATCCAGCGGCAGGCGCAGCACGTCGCCGCCCTTCAGGCTGAACATCGCGACGATGGTGAACAGCAGCGCCACCAGCGTCAGCGGGCCGATCTTGGCCAGGAACGTGTCCTGATACCAGCCCTCGCCCTTGCGGGCGATCAGGACACGGCGCGTCACGAAACCCGCAAGGAAGGGCAAGCCAAGGTAAATCAGCACGGCCTCCGTCACCGTCCAGAACCCCACGTCGATCACGCTGCCCTCCAGCCCGAACAGCGGCGGCAAGACGCTCAAGAACAGCCAAGCATAGGTGGAGAAGAACAGGATCTGGAAGATCGAGTTGAACGCTACCAGCCCCGCGACATACTGGTTGTCGCCGCGCGCGAGCTGGTTCCAGACCAGCACCATGGCGATGCAGCGAGCGAGGCCGATCAGGATCAGGCCCGTCATGTATTCCGGCTGGTCGCGCAGGAAGATCACCGCCAGCACGAACATCAGCACCGGCCCGATGATCCAGTTCTGCACCAGCGACAGCACCAGCACTCGCTTGTCGGCAAAGACCTGCGGCAGGTCCTCGTATCGCACCTTCGCCAGCGGCGGATACATCATCAGCACCAACCCGATGGCAATGGGAATGTTGGTGGACCCAACCGACATCGCGTTGAGCGCCTCCGGTAAGCCGGTGAACAAGCTGCCCAGCAGGATGCCGAGCGCCATCGCGGCGAAAATCCACAGCGTCAGATAGCGGTCGAGGAAGGACAGTCGACGCTTCGGTTCGGACATGCTCATGGTATTCTCCGGATCACGCGAAACGGGTGCGGTTGCCGTGATCGTCCACGACCTGCTCACCGTCTTCTTTGGTAAAAGCGGCTTGCTGTGGCGGCAGCAGGTCCAGCACGGCCTCGGACGGCCGGCACAGCTTCACGCCCTCCGGACTGACGACGATGGGCCGATTGATGAGGATCGGATGCGCCATCATTGCGTGGATCAGGGCATCATCGGGCAGTGCCGGATCATCCAGACCAAGATCAGCATAGGGCGTGCCCTTTTCGCGAAGCAGGGCGCGCGGTGCGATCCCCATCCGTGCGATGAGCTGCACCAGCAGCGCCCGCGACGGCGGTGTTTTCAGATACTCGACCACATGCGGCTCGATGCCCGCGTTACGGATCATCGCCAGCGTGTTGCGCGACGTGCCGCAGGCAGGATTGTGATAGATCACGATGTCCATGGTCATACAGCCTCCGGCTTTGCACCGGTCGAGCCTTCTAAACGCCCGATTTCATGAAGATGCGAGGTCAGGCTGGCAGCATTGAGGCCGGCAACAGGAAGTTCCTTGAACAAACCGATGCGAGTCTTGACGTAGCGCAACGCCTCGATAAACGCCATTTCACGATTCAGCTCTGTCCCTTGCGCAGCGGCGGGGTCCGTAATGCCCCGGTTTGCCGAGATAGGCTGACCGGGCCAGAAAGGGCATACCTCACCGGCCGCATTGCCACAGACCGTGAAGATGAAATCCCTCTTCGGAGCGTCCGGACCGGCAAACTCATCTAAGCTTTTCGAGCGCAATCCATCGGTCGGATAGTGGTAATTGTTTAAAAGCTTCAGTGCTATCGGATGCACATCGCCTTTCGGATTGCTCCCGGCGGAGAAGGCAGGGAACCGGCCCTCGCCGTCCTTGCTCAACACGCTTTCCGCGATGATGGATCGAGCGGAGTTCCCCGTGCAGAGGAACAGGACGTTGTAGATGGGTTCAGACATTTTCTCTCTCCTTCGAGGGAAAGCAGGAGGAAGCATTCAGCGCCGGGGCGCAGATTTCCGGATGACCTTGGCAGCAGTCATGCAGCAGGAATTGGATCAAACCTGTGAAGGCCGGATAGATCGCGCTGTAGATGATGAACCGCCCGTCGCGGCGGGACTGCACGAGGCCCGCATGTTCCAGATGGGTTAGGTGGAAGGACAAGCGCGAGGTCGTCGCGCCGATTGCTTCACCGATAGAGCCCGCAGCCATGCCCTCCGGGCCAGCCTTCACCAGCAAACGCACGATGCGAAGGCGGGTCTCCTGAGACAGAGCAGCGAAGGCAGTCAACGCACGGTCATCTTCCATCGAATCAACCCCTCAAATAATGTTGATTAGTCGTAGGGTAAGCGGATGATCTTATCAATAGGCTCTGCGAGAGTTGCATCTTAGGGCACCGGTTATGTGCGAAGATTGGACGACCTTATTTTGCGGTCGCGTCCCATGGGGCCAAACAGCCTCTGATCGTTTCCGCCAACCGCTCATAGGACGCTCCCCGAGGGGAGGAGCTGCGCCAGGTCATAGTCAAATCCCGAACCGGCGCACCTTGTGACAGCGGTCGCGCGACGACGAGCTTTTCGCGCAAGACATCGGACCGGACGTAAAGCGCCGGAAGCAGGGACATGCCCATGCCCGTCGCGACCATCTGCCGAAGGGTATCAAGCGTTGTTCCGGCATAGTCACTGGCGTGGATCGCGCCCACGTCGCGGCAAAGCTGACCGATCTGGTCATAGATCCGGTGACCGCGTTCCATGGTCAGGATCGTCTCACCCTTCAGGTCGGCAGGATCGACCGTATCGCGCTCGGCCAGCGGATGATCCGCAGGCAAAACAAGGTGCAGCGGCTCGCGGATCAGGCGCACCGAGGTGAAGTCAGGACGACCTAGATCGTCGGGCAGAAGGAGCACGTCATGCACCCCATCCGACAAACGTTGCGGCAGGTTTTCCAGACGGCCTTCGCGAACGAAGATGCGCAGATCCGGATAGCTCGCCCGCAGGTCCGGCATCGCGAGCGACAGCACATAGGCACCGACCGTATGCACTACCCCCATTTGCACGGTCGCCTGCAAGGCGTTCGGATCGTCGCGGCGCGCGATCTCGCGAATGTCGTCCATCTCGGCAAGGATGTTTCGCGCACGTCGAGCAATCTCGGCCCCGACCGGCGTCAACAAGACGCGCGCTCGGGTTCGTTCCACGAGTTGCGCGCCCAAACGCGCCTCCATCTCCTTGAGTTGGATACTTAAAGTTGGCTGGGTCACATGGCTCAGCTCCGCAGCGCGGCTGAAGTTCAGCGTGTCCGCGACTGCGACGAGGTATCTGAGTTGTTGGATCGAGATCATACCGGACGCTTATAGTGCCACTCTATAAGTGGCAATGAAACTTCCAATTTCTCGGCAGGGTCTGAACTGCCTATCTTCCTGCAAACATTGCTCCAGATGCCATCCGCCGTCCCAGCGTTTCGCGTGGGCGCTTGCGGGGGTGCCGATAGAGAGCTTGCCGAGGACGCATATGAATACGCAGGATCACACTCGCCGCCGTGGCAATCCAACTCTCCGCCGGTTGCTGGACAGCGAAGCCACTGGCGGCATTCTCCTGATGTTTGTCGCCGGACTGGCGATCCTGACAGCGAACTCACCGCTGGCGGAAGCCTATTTCGGGGCGCTCCACGCCTATGTCGGACCGCTCAGCGTTCAGCACTGGATCAACGACGCGCTGATGGCGTTCTTCTTCCTGATGGTCGGGCTGGAGATCAAACGCGAGGTGCTGGACGGCCAGCTTTCGACATGGCCGCGGCGCATCCTGCCGGGTGTGGCCGCACTCGGAGGAATGGCGGGACCAGCACTGGTCTATCTTGCCTTCAACCACGGCAATCCCGCCGCGATCCACGGCTGGGCCATCCCATCCGCGACGGACATCGCTTTTGCCCTCGGCGTCCTGTCCCTGCTGGGGCCGCGCGTTCCGGTTTCCCTGAAGGTCTTCCTCGCGGCACTCGCAATCATTGACGATCTCGGGGCGGTCACGATCATCGCCTTCTTCTACACGAGCGGATTGTCTGTCCCTGATCTGATCGCGGCTGGCTTTGCGACGACTTTGCTCTTTCTGTTGAACCGGCGCGGCGTTCAGTCGCTGACGCCCTATATGCTTGTTGGCGCTGTCCTTTGGGTCCTAGTGCTGCGTTCCGGTGTCCATGCGACCCTGGCTGGTGTGGTCCTCGCACTGACCATCCCGATCAAACTCACCCCTTCCAAACCTGAAGCAAAAGCATCGGACTCGCCCTTGCATCGGTTGGAGCACGCCCTGCACAAGCCGGTCGCTTTCCTTGTCGTGCCGATCTTCGGCTTCGCGAATGCCGGGGTGTCCTTTGACGGCGTGTCGCTGGCAACCTTCGCGCAGCCGGTCACGCTGGGGGTCGGGCTGGGTCTTCTGCTTGGCAAGCTGATCGGGATCTTTGGCGCTGTTGCGCTCCTTGTCCGAACGGGACTTGCCGACTTGCCTGCAGGCGCAAGCTGGGGACAGGTTCTCGGGGTCACCTTGCTCTGCGGGATCGGCTTCACCATGAGCCTCTTCATCGGCCTTTTGGCCTTCGATGATCCCCTTCTTCAGGATCGGGTGAAGTTCGGCATCCTCGCGGGTTCACTGGTCGCGGGAAGCTTGGGATATACAATACTGCGGCTGACCAACCGCGAGCCGGTGAGGCAGATGTCGCAATGAGGACCATGACACCAATGACGAAACGCAAGACCCTGACCCAGTTCCTTGTGGAGCAGCAACGGCTCGAAAAGGCGATGCCTGCCCAACTGCGCCTGCTGATCGAGGTCGTTGCGCGCGCCTGCAAGGTCATCGGCCATACGGTCAACAAGGGCGCGATCTCGGGTGTCCTCGGCTCTCTGGATCAGGAGAACGTGCAGGGCGAGGTCCAGAAGAAGCTCGACGTGATCTCCAACGACATCTTGCTCGAAGCGAACGAATGGGGTGGTCATCTCGCGGCTATGGCCTCCGAGGAAATGGACACCCTGCATCCAATTCCGAACCGGCTTCCAAAAGGGGAATACCTGCTGGTCTACGATCCCATCGACGGGTCCAGCAATATCGACGTGAACGGCATCGTCGGCACGATCTTCTCGGTCCTGAAGGCCCCGCCCGGCACCGAAGGACGCGATGTGACCGAAGCCGATTTCCTCCAGCCGGGCCGCGAGCAAGTCGCGGCTGGATACGCGATCTACGGGCCGCAGACCGTGCTCGTGCTGACCGTCGGCACAGGCGTCTATGCCTTCTCGCTCGACCGAGAGATGGGGTCATGGGTGCTGACCTCCGAGAAGCTGACGATCCCGGCGCGCACCGACGAGTTCGCCGTAAACATGGCGAACGAGCGGCACTGGAACGAGCCGACCCGTCGCTACATCGGGGAGCTCATGGCTGGCACCGATGGGCCGCGCGGGCGCGACTTCAACATGCGCTGGATGGGGTCGATGGTGGGAGACGTTCATCGCATTCTGACCAAGGGCGGCGTCTTCCTTTATCCCGCCGACACGCGACCGGGAAAAGAGAACGGCAAGCTGCGCCTGATGTATGAGGGCAATCCCATTGCTTTCCTGATCGAGCAGGCAGGTGGTAAAGCATTCAATGGAACGTGCCGCATCCTGGACATCGAACCGCAGGAGCTGCATCAGCGTGTGCCGATCATCCTCGGATCCAGCGAAGAAGTTGATCGTCTGGACGAAATGTTAAAGGATCGTGTGGCAGCTTAATTGCTCTGTCTGCGAGGATCAGAATGTCGCTCATGTCTTGTTTTCTTGTCATGATCAGCGGCGCCCTTGGCACGCTGGCGCGCTACGGTGTTTCGGTTCTGGCAGCCCCATCAGTCGCGAGCTGCCGATCGCCACTATTATTAGCAATATTATTGGGTCATTCGTCATTGGCCTATTTGCGACGCTGACCATCGCGCAAGGTCGGTTCCCGTTTCGGACCAAGCCCGACCGTTCGTGATGGTCGGTCTTTGCGGGGGCTACACAACATTTTCCTCTTTCAGTCTCCAGACCCTCGATATCCTCAGAGATAGGGCCTTAGGCTGTGCCGCTGTGAACGTCGCAGCTTCGGTCATACTTTGCATCTTGGCTGTTGCTACAGGTTATCTTCTGGCCGCTTGGATCAATGGACACAGACCCCTTTAAGCCACCGCTAGCTTCTGCATCGCAGCGAATGACCGCATTGTCCCATCCTTGCCAGATCGCCCGCCATGGGGCGCAGCGGGGCGAGTTCGACGCTTAGAGCAGTGCCACGCCAATGCCGCCGGTCGAGCCGGAGATCACCACGAATGTCATGATGCCCTCCCGGATGCCGTGCTCCTCAAGATCGGCGCGCGATCCGGAGCGATCAAGTTTACATGACATGTGAACCCTACGGTGAAGCCCGCGTTGGGTTTGCGAGCAAACAGCCGGAGCCTTCCCATGACCCAAACCAAGCGCATTGTCCTTGCCCGCCGCCCCGAGGGACGTCCGAAGCCCACCGACTTCCGCATCGAGATGGTGGAACTGCCTGAACCGAAAAACGGCGAGTTGCTGCTGGAAACGCTCTACCTTTCGCTGGATCCCTACATGCGCGGGCGGATGAGCGATGCGAAATCCTATGCCGACCCGGTCCGGATTGGAGAGGTGATGGTGGGCGGCACCGTCTCTCGTGTGGTGCAGTCTCGCCGTGACGGCTGGGCCGAAGGCGACATCGTGCTGTCGGGC
Organism: Falsirhodobacter xinxiangensis; assembly: GCF_004959935.1. Lineage (GTDB taxonomy): Bacteria > Pseudomonadota > Alphaproteobacteria > Rhodobacterales > Rhodobacteraceae > Falsirhodobacter > Falsirhodobacter xinxiangensis. Next base: position 10,713 of record NZ_SMYN01000034.1, read on the forward strand.
AATGGTTGGCAGAGCCATGCGATCTCGGACGGCAGCGGGCTGCGAAAGCTGGACGCGGCGGATGCGACGGCGCTCCATGTTCTGGGAATGACCGGCTTCACGGCATGGTCGGGTCTTGGCAACATCGGCAGGCCCCAGCCGGGTGAGACGGTAGTGATCGCCGCCGCCAGCGGGCCGGTCGGGTCGATGGTCGGGCAGATTGCCAAGCTGCGCGGTGCCCGTGCGGTCGGTATCGCCGGAGGCGCGGACAAATGCGCCTATCTAGTGGACGAGCTGGGTTTCGATGCCGCCGTCGACCACCGCGTCGAGAATTTCCCCGAGCGTCTGGCCGAGGCCTGCCCGGACGGCATCGACGTCTATTTCGAGAACGTCGGCGGGGCGGTGTGGCAAGCCGTGTTGCCACTGCTGAACAAATTTGCCCGCGTGCCGATCTGCGGGCTGGTCGCGCATTACAACGATCACGGCGATGCTGAGGGCCCCGACCTGCTTCCCGCCACCATGAAGGCTGTGCTGGCCAAAAGCCTCACCTTGCGCGGGTTTATCATGGCCGAGTTCATGGAGGCCCAGATGTCGGACTTCCTGACCGAAACCTCGGGCTGGGTCGCGGACGGCAAGCTGCGCTGGCGCGAGGATGTGGTGGACGGCCTCGAAGCCGCACCTGAAGCGTTCATCGGATTGCTGGAGGGGAAGAANAGCCGCACCTGAAGCGTTCATCGGATTGCTGGAGGGGAAGAACTTCGGCAAGCTGATCGTGAAGGTGGCGTAAACGCTTCACTATCGCCAACCTGCAGGGGCTGCGCCGGATCTTCGGATAGACATGGCCGCCATCGATCGGCAGCGGCACCTCGGCCGTTTCATGCAGTGAGAGGTGCCGCTTCACCGCCTCGGCCCCCTCGCCAAGCATCGCGAGGCCGGTCGGGGAGAGAGTGTTCCAGTCCAGCTTAAGCTTGTCCGCGAGAGTCCGCGCAATCAGGGCCGTGAAATCTTCGCCGCCCAGGAACGTGTCGCCGGAACTGGCGCGCACTTCCACGACACCTTCGAACATCTCGATGATGGACACGTTGAATGTGCCACTACCCAGATCGAGGACGATGAACGTGCTTTCGCCCAAACGATCCTGCAGCCCATAGGCCAACTCAGCGACCGTCGGCTCGTTCACCAGCCTCGGCTTCGGCAGTTTCGCAAGCGCCGCCGCCTCCATCGTGCTTCGCGCTGCGCCGACGAGAAGTAGGCCAGAACGGAGACGACTAGATTGTCCATCGAGGCGCCGGGATGGGCGGCTTCGAAATCCGCCTTCAGCTTGCGCAGCACGAGGGCTGAAAGGTCGCTCGCTGACAGAGCAGATCGGAAGGAAGCGCGCTTCAGCTCGAATGCAAGTGGATGATTAAAGCACTACATGTAACTGATTCGAATCGGACGAAACTTATTTTAGGTATAAAAAATAATTATTGCATGTATCTGATGAGATACACTCCCGATTTGCGAGAAAAAATAGATTCCAAGTCGGATAGTCGACTTTTCATATCTAATAACAATTAGATGTCGTGATTATTCCGCGGACCACCCAAGATATTATCTTAAGCTAAATACCTGCAATTAATAGTATTTTCTAAAACGGAGTCTCTAACTATGACTTTATGCGAAAAAACCGTGGGAAAAAAACCGCAGCGGTAAAAGATGATTGTTGACAACAAGATTTCTTTTTCAGCGCCGTCGAATCGTTCAGGCTGACAGTGTTCGAAGCGTGGGGGTGGCTCATGTCGGTTCGACCACAGAAAGACCGGCCGCTAGGCGACCGTCGATGCACCTCCTCGCTTGAAGACGACTTCACTCGGCTCCCTCAAGAGGCATACGCTCTTCGGCTTGAACATGAGGCTTGGGCGCTGGCTCTCTGGGATCTCATCATCAATGCGCACCTGCGCATTAACGTCAAAGATACATCTGGGGAGATGTTCGATGAAAGCTGTGATCTACGTGAGAGTTTCAAGCCGTCGTCAGGAAGAGGAAGGCAACGGCCTCGACTCACAAGAGCGGGTGTGTCGCGCACACGCTGACCGTAAGAATCTTGTGGTGGAACGCGTATTTTCCGACACCTACTCCGGAGCGACCACTGACCGACCAGGGCTAAACGCCCTTTTGGCATACCTGAAGGACAACCCTTCATGCGTTGTTATTGTCGACGATATATCGCGACTGAATCGAGATCTTCAGGGACATTTGGATGTCCGGCAGATGATAAGGGAGTCAAAGTGCTTCCTCGCGTCACCCGCACGATCATTTGAGGATGACCCTGACTCGATCATGACCGAAAAAATACTTGCCGTGTTTGCGGAACATCACAGGGCAAAAAACAGACAGCAGGTGCTCAGCCGAATGAAAGGCCGATTGCTTGCCGGCGAATGGCCGTTCTCGCTGCCCTATGGATATCGAAGGGTGATGAAAAACGGCGCCAAGCGCATTGAAGCCGACCCTGTCGATTTTCCGATCGTTCAGCGGATGCTGCGCGGCTTCGCTTCCGGCCAACTTGCTTCTCCGGCTGATGCCTTGCGTTTTCTCAACAACCAGCCCGAATTTGTGCGGAAGTATCCTCAGGGGTCTCGAACCATCCAAAGGGTGCTGAACATTCTGCCAAGGCAGATGTATTCCGGCTTCTATGACTACCCAAAATATGAGGTGCCCCTCACCAAGGGCAACCACCCGGCGGCGATAACCTACGAGGAGCACCTTACGATCATCGAGAGGCTTACGCCTACAAGAAAGGCTCCGGAGACCAATTTGAGCGTTGATTTTCCTTTGAAGGATCACTTGGTGTGCGACGCATGTGGCGCAAAAATGACGGGCTGTTGGTCGCAGGGGAAGCGGAAGAAATATCCTTACTATCTATGCTTCAACAAGAAATGCCCGAACGCGAGGAAGTCGATCGGCCGAGATATCATCCACGATGCTCTCGGCGCACAGCTTCATAAGCTAAAGCCAACAGATTTCGCCACAGAGGTCTTTCGTCTGTTCATACGATCTGCGCAAGATTTCGCCACGTCCGGCCTAGAGGCCGAACTCCAGTCACTTGAAAGTAGAGTTTCCCGACTTGAGGTTGAGAAGAGGAAGCTCGCAAGAAGAGCTATGGAGGAGGAAGATCCGGACATTGCGAACGAGCTTCGCGCTAGGCTCCAGACCCATTGATTTCAGGCCTCT
>NZ_SMYN01000035.1 GCF_004959935.1 Falsirhodobacter xinxiangensis
ACGGCGGACCACTTCAGTGGGGGAGGATCAGCCGGCAGCTATGACGTGATCTCGGACCGGGGTGGCTGCGTCGCATGGCACGGCAACCGGCTGGCGGGCGCATGGCTGATCAACCGCGCCATTGATCTGGCGCTGGACCGGATCGAGGCGCAGGGCACCGTCACCGTCACCATTGGCGAAGGGTATCACACCGGCGCGCTTGCAACCTATCTGCCGCGCCTGACGGAACGGGGATATCTCGTGATCCTCGCCTGCTCCGGTCCCGCCGCGCAGGGGGTCGCGCCCTTTGGCGGCACCACGGGCGTATTCACCCCGAACCCCCTGTCCGCAGGCATTCCGACGCTGGCCGATCCGGTGCTGCTGGACATCAGTTGTTCGATCACTACCATCAAACGCTCGCTGCAACTGGCCGAGGCGGGCGGGCAATACGGCAGCGAATGGCTTCTGGACGAGGTGGGCCAACCCAGCCGCGATCCCAAGGTGCTGATCGAAGGCAAAGGCACGCTGATGCCGGTCGGCGGGATGGATCACGGCCACAAGGGCTATGCGATGGCCCTGCTGGTCGAGGCGCTGACCCAGGGGCTGACCGGAACCGGGCGGCGGCACGAATTGTCCGGCACGGTGATGAACACCTTCCTGCAGGTGATCGACCCCGAAGCCTTCGGCGGCAAACGCCACTTCGCCGAGGAGATGGACTGGCTGGTGGACAACTGCCGTCAAAGCCCGCCCCGCCCCGGCGTGGACCGCGTCCGCGTCCCCGGCGATCAGGCGCGGCTGCGGCAAGAGGCGGCGCTGCGCGACGGCCTGCCGCTGTCCGATACGATCATGAACGGACTCGCTCCGCACTTCGCGCGCCACGGCATCCCCGTGCCGCGGCCGCTGTAACCATGACTTTTGGGAGGAAGACATGAAGACTGCGATCCTGACCGCCGCGGCCCTGCTTATCGCAGCAGCGGCCCATGCCGAAACCACGCTGGAGCGCATCCGAGAGCGCGGCGCCATCCGCATCGCCATCGACCTGAGCGTACCGCCATGGTCATACAAGGATGAAAACCTCGTCCCCGTCGGATCGGAGGTCGAGACGGCGCAGCTTCTGGCCGACTCGCTGGGGGTCGACATGGAGATCGTGCAGACGAACGGCGCGAACCGCATCCCGTTCCTGATGTCCGGTCAGGCCGACATCATCATGTCTGTGCTTTCCATCACTGATGAACGTAGGCAGGTCATCGACTTCTCGCGCCCCTATACCGGCGCATCCACCTTCATCGCCGCCCCCGCCGGGGCTAAGATCGCAAGCGCCGAGGATCTTGCCGGACAGCGCATCGCCGTCACGCGCGGCACGGCGAACGACACCGACCTGACCGCCCTTGCCCCCGCTAGGACCGAGATCATCCGGTTCGAGGACGAGGCGACCACCATCACGGCCGTTGCCGCCGGTCAGGTTCCCTTGGTCGCGCAGGCGCAATCGCTGATCGACGTGATCAATGCCCGCAACCCGTCGCTGCAACTGGAGCCAAAAATCACATTGCGGGAATTTCGAGCAGGAGTCGGTATCCGCAAAGGCGACACCGACCTTGCGGAATACCTTGACGAGTGGATCGGAGATAACGTCGAGAACGGCAAAATCGGCGCGATATATGCGAAGTATCAACATGCGGACCTGCCCGCCGACATCGTCACCTACGCGGATTGATGTATCACAATGTGGTATTGAACCCGCCCGCTTCTCGCTCTAGGCTCCCTCCTGAAAGGGAGGGGCACCGATGCCGAGATTGTTGATAACCGGGGCCGCCGGGCTTTTGGGACGCGAGATGACGCAGCGCCTCGCGCCTGACTGGGATCTAACGCTCTTCGATCTCGTGGCCGCGCCGGCTCTGCCCGGGGCTCGCGTCCTCGTGGGCGATATGGGCAATGCCGCCGATGTCGCGAAGGCGGTCGAGGGTGCGGATGCGATCCTGCACCTTGCCTGCCGCCACGGCGAGGCCGTCACCTTCGAAGAAACGCTGGATCCCAACTATCGTGGGACGGTCGCGATGATGGAGGCCGCGCTGGCGAACGGCGTCAGCCATGTCGTCTTCGCCAGTTCCAACCACGGCTGGGGACTCTACCCCCGCATCGCCGCACCCCTGCCTGCCGATGCTCCGCCCCGGCCCGACGGCTGGTATGGCATCAACAAGATCTGGACCGAGGCGGTTCTGTCCTTCTATGCCGATGCGAATGGGTTGACCGCGACCAGCCTGCGGATCGGCAATTGCGGCCCCTCGGTTCCAGACGAGCGCCGCATGCATATGTGGATCAGCTTCGACGATCTGGCCGCGCTGACCGCGCTGGCACTGGCGCGCAAGGGGCCGGGGCACCGCGCCGTCTTCGCGACCGCCGATTGCGCCGCGCCCTTTTTCGACAATTCGGGCGCCAAGGCCATCGGCTTTGCACCGAGCCACCGCCCCGAGGATCACCTCGACCACCCTTCGGTCGCGGATCAGTCGGCGGGCGACGACATCTTCGGTCGTGCCATTGGAGGCAGCTATGCCACCGCCAATTTTAAGGCCGACATCGACACATGGGAACGCACCGAATGAAGATCGCCAGAATCGACACCATCCGTCTCGACATTCCCTTCGACGACGGTGGCACCGGCCTCGGCATGACGCCGTCCGCATGGAACCAGCTGGACATGGTTCTAGTGCGGATCAAGACCGACACCGGCCTCGTCGGCTGGGGCGAGGCGTTCAGCTATTTCTGCGCGGGCGCGGTGAAATCCATGCTGGACGACACGATCATCCCGATGCTGATCGGGAAGGATGCGACGGACCCGCAGGCGATCTCGATGCTGCTGCAACAGAAGCTGGTCCTGTTCGGGCGCTACGGCATCACCATCTTCGCGCTGTCGGGCATCGACATCGCGCTGTGGGACCTGAAAGCCAAGGCGGCGGGCAAACCGCTGGCCGAGCTGATCGGCGGGATGCGCCGCGGCAGCGTTCCGGCCTATGCCTCGCTGGTGCGCTATGGCGATCCGAAGATCGCGGCGCGGTTCACCGCACAGGCGCTGGCCGAGGGCTACGACTACATTAAGCTGCACGAGGTCACGCGCGAGGCGATCGGCGCCTGCAACGACGCGCGCGGCAAGGCCGAATTGATGGTCGACGTGAACTGCAACTGGCCGGAACCCGAGGCGCAGGACATGGCCGCCTGGCTGGGCAGCATCGGCACGCTGTGGCTGGAGGAGCCGACCTTCCCCCCCGAGGATTACGCCCAGATGGGTCGTCTGTCGGACAAGGTCCCCATCTCGGCCGGCGAGAACCTCTGCACCGCGTGGCAGTTCGAGGCGCTGATCGCGTCGGGCGGGGTGAAATATCCGCAGCCTTCGGTCACCAAGGTCGGCGGGATTTCCGAAATGTTGAAGATTATGAAGGCCGCCGATGCCGCCGATCATGCGCACCTGATGCCGCATTCGCCCTATTTTGGTCCCGGCTATCTCGCGACGCTTCAGATCGCCGCCGCGCTGCTGGACGAGCCGTTGTTCGAATACCTTTATATCTGGCCCGAGGCGTGGCTTTACACCGAAACCCCGAAGCCCGTCGCGGGCCGCGTGGCGATCCCGCAAGGCGTCGGTCTAGGGTTCGAGCCGGACCCCGAGATGATCGCGAAATATCGCGTCGGATGACCGTGCTGCGCGACGGGCCGCTGACCGTCCGCCTTCGCCCGGAAGGCGGGCGTATCGCGGCGCTGCATCACGATCTGCACGGCGATCTGATCGTGCCGATGACGGATGCCCCTTTCGACCCAGAGTTCTGGCCCAAGGCCGGAGCCTATCCGCTGATCCCGTTCCACAACCGCATCGCGGGCGGGCGTTTCGATTGGGACGGGCAACCCTATGCCCTACCCCTGCATCCTGCCGAGCCCAATGCGCTGCACGGTTTCGCCAGCCGTCCGGATTGGCGGATCGAAGGGGCGCGGATGGTGCTGGAGCATAGCGCGGACGATCTCTGGCCGTGGGATCTTACCGCGGTGCAGGACATCACGCTGACCGATACGGCGCTGGAAATCGCGATGTCGGTCACGAACCGTTCCGCGCGGACGATGCCTGCGGGTTTTGGCTGGCACCCGTTCTTTCCGCCCTGCCGGGTCGAGGACGATGCCGCACTGGCATGGCCCGCGGGGCCGGACATGATGCCCCTCGGCCACAGCCGGGCCAAGGGCGAAGACAGCCCCACCCGGCACCTGTCGGACTGGAGCGCTGCCATCGTCACGCTTTCCGGCGGGGCGCGGCTGCGGCTGCGCGGCAGTGCCGAGCTGTCGCATCTGGTAGTCCACGAGACGCCCGATTACGCCTGTATCGAGCCGGTCAGCCACCTTGCCGGGGCGCTGACGCTGCAGCCGGTCCGCATGCAGGACCGAATGCGCTCGCTGGCCCCCGGTGCGACGCTGCGCGGGACTGTTACGCTGGAAGTGCTTTAGGCCGCGCCGTCGATGCGGAAGATGCCGCCCGACAGCGGCGCTAGCCGCAGCTGGTTCGACGACAGCGAAAGCCGGTCAGACCCGGCATAGACGATCGAAGGCTCCTCGCCCCCGGCCATCGACACGAGGCTAGGCACCGGCAGGGCGAAGGATCCCAGCACCGCCCCGGCGCCATCGTATCGCCAGATCGCCCAGCCATCGCGCTGCGACAGGCTAATCGTCCCGTCGTTCCCGAGATGCAGCGCGACAAGCCGCGGGGCGGGCCGTTCAAGCGTGACCCTGCGAACGGGATCGACCCGCCCGTCATCAGAAATGCGCAGGATCTCGACCTCGCTGCCATCTTCGGACGCGGCCGCGATCTGCCCGTCGCCCGTCACGCCGGAACTGTGGAACCGCCCATCGCCGCGAAGGATGATCCGCGCCTCGCCGTCCAGCGTGAGAAGATGCAGCCCCTGCGGCGACGTCAGCAAAAAGCCCGCATTTACCTGATGCATCCGCGTCACGCCCGCCAGGACGGGATGGGCCAGAAGTTCGCACCGCTGGCGGTCGTCAATGCGCCAAAGCCGACCGTCATGGACAGCATGGACCAGGCCGCCGTCCGATACACTAATCGCCTCTACCGCGCCGGGGAAGGCGGCGATGACCTCTCGCTGGCCCGCGACCTGCCGGTTCACCGTTCCGCCGGCCCGGTCGATCCAATAAAGCGCCCGTTCCGCATCGCTCCATAGCAGGTTGCGTGCTTGGAATGCCTTGACGTCCATGACCCGAAGCTGGGGCGAAAGCGCGTGATCGCGCTGCATCGCGCCATGCAGGGCCATGTCCTCGCTGATCTGGCGCGTGACGCCGATCAGCAAGGATGCAAGCTCCCCGCGCCGCGCCGGGTCCATCCGATGCGCGGGCACGTTGAACGACGCCGAACCTGCCACCCTTCCATCCGGCCCGTAGATCGGTGCGGCCACGCAGACCACCCCGTCCAGGATCTCGTTGTCGTCCATGGCATAGCCACGGGCGCGGCAGATGCTCAGATCCGCCTGAAGCGCCTCGGACGTGACCAGCGTTCGCGCGGTATAGCGGGTATAGTCGATGCGGCACAGAAGATCGGCCGCCGTTGCCTCGTCGGCAAAGGCCAGTATGGCCTTGCCAAGGCTCGTGGCGTGCAGCGGCTTCTTCTCGCCCAGTGGCACGGAAAACGGCTGCGCGGCCGATCCCTGCCAACGCGCGACGGTCACCGGCGCCGTTCCGTTGAGCACCGCAAGGTTGATGTTCTCGCCATACATCTCGGCCAGATCGCGCAGCGGCCCCGAAGCGCGGGCGATCAGTTCCGAGTTCTGCGAGATCGACCCCGACATCGCCGTGAACCTCGGCCCAAGAATGTAGCTTTGGTCCCGCTTGTCCAGATCCAGCATCCCCCGCGACGTCAGTGCCGCAAGAATGCGATACAGGGTGGACCGGGTGTGCCCGGTATATTCCGCGATGTCCTTGAACTTGATCCGACGGTCGCCCTCGCCCACGAATTCGAGGATATCAAGTGCCTTGGTCAGCAGTGCCGTTCCACGCACGGCTTCGGGGGAAGTGCTACGGTTCATCTGACGTCTCCGGTCATCTCGACCTTCTAGGCAAATCCGCGTGCATCGTCGAGTTCCCGCGCAAGAAAAGCGACACCGGCACGCGCGGCGGCATCGGTGACGCGGTGCGATCCGTTCGGATCGATCCCGACCTCCAGCCGCCCCGCCCCGCCCAGGGCGCGCAGATCCGCCTGAAGATCGAGCGCGTTCGAGAAATGCACCACATCGTCGCGCTGTCCGTGCCAAAGTTGGATCGGCCGCCCCGCCAGACGCCCCAGCATGGCCGAGGGGTCGGGGACCGCCGCCATCGCGCGGTCATGCGCGTCTGCCGTCAGTCTGTCATAGACGCCCATCGGCGGAAACAGGCTGCGGGCATTGCGGCGGAAATAGGCGCTTCCCATGAAGCAGACCGTCGCTGCCACCCAGTCATACCGCGCCGTCGCCGCAAGCGCCGCGAACCCGCCCATCGACGTGCCCGCCACCCCGAATTCCGTGGCCAGCGGCGCATAGGCCTGCCGCAGGGCTTCGGCCTCGGCGACGTAATCGGTGACGATCTGCCAGAATGCGCGTGCGCGGGCGGCCCCGTCGCCGTCGAACCTTTCGCCGTGGGCCGGGGCCTCTGGCATCAGGGAGCGCATCCCAACAGTCGCCAGCATGTAGCCCAGAAAGCTGATCACCTCTTTCGACACGCCGAACGAGTGGAACAGGATCACCGTCGGAAGGGGCCTGTCCGGCGCATCGGCCGGGCAGGCATGGATCAGGGCAATGCCGTCCGAACGTTCTTCGGTCATCAGGACGGACATCGCGACCCCTCAGTTCGAGGCTTGGCCGAGAACGTCTTCGACCACGAAGTCGGGCATCGGGCTGCCATGCGCCTCTTCGAAGAACTTCTGCAGCGTGCCGTCCTTCATGTTGGCGGTGATCCATTCGTCGATCTTGGCCTTCAGCGGCTCGTCGCCCTTGCGCAGGCCGATCCCGTGGCGGCTGGTGCCAAGGATCACCTTCGGCTCCAGCACGATGCCCGGATTGCGCTGCATGATCGTGTGGTTGAGGCTGGTTGCCTGTGCGACCAGATCAAGCTGGCCCGACAGGATGGAGGTCAGGGTCGTCGCCTCGTCCTCGAACCGCACGATGTTGGTGCCCGGAAGCGCCATGTCCGTAAGCTGCGTGTCCATGACCGTGCCGCGCGCGACGGCAATGGATTTGCCCACCAGATCCTCGACCGATGCGATCTGATTATCCGGCGCACCCGAAACGGCGGTCTGCGTGCCGCCATAGGGGATCGAGAAGTCAATGACCTTCTTGCGTTCGTCCGTGATGGACATAGCGGCGACGACGATATCTACCTGCCCCGTCATCAGAAGCGGAATGCGATTGGCGCCGTTGGTCTCGACCACCTTCAGCTCCCACCCGTTGTCGGCGGCAAGTTTGGAAGCGACCATCCACTCATACCCGGCATAGTCCAGGTTCGCGTCCTTGTAGGACCATGGCGGCACGCCCGGATCGAAAGCGATGGTAAGGGTTTTGCCGCCCTCGACCTTGTCAAGCGTATCGGCAGCGGCGATGCCCGGCAGCAGGGCCAGCGCGGCGGCGGCAATGATATTCGTCAGTTTCATGTCTTCCCTCCCAGCGACCCCGCAGGGTCAAAATTCTTCGTTGACGAAATCGGCAAGTTCGGGCGTCGAGGGTTGCGACAGGATTTCCGGCCCACCCATCTCGTGAACCCGCCCGTCGCGCATGTAGATGACCTTGTCCGCCACGTTGCGCGCGAACTGCATCTCGTGCGTCACAAGGATCATCGTCATCCCTTCGGAGGCCAGCTTTTCCATCACGCGCAGCACTTCGCCGGTCAGCTTGGGGTCCAGCGCCGAAGTCACTTCGTCGAACAGCATCAGCTTAGGTTGCATCGCAAGGCTTCGGGCAATGGCAACGCGCTGCTGCTGACCGCCGCTGAGCTGTTCGGGATAGTAGTCCCAGCGATCGGCGAGGCCTACCTTCGCGATCATCTCGCGACCAATTTCATCCGCCTCCTTGCGGGACCTGCGGTGGACGAGTTTGGGCGCCATCGTGATATTCTGACCGACGGTCAGATGCGGGAACAAGTTGTAGCCTTGAAACACGATGCCCACGTCCTTGCGCAGCGCCGCGAGGTCCGGCTTGTCCGTGTGCAGGGCATGACCACAAACGGTCAACTCGCCACCGTTGATCTTTTCCAGATGGTCGATGCAGCGCAGTGCAGTGGATTTGCCCGACCCCGATTGGCCGATGATCGCCGCGACCTGCCCGCGCTCGACGTCGAAGGTGACGCCCTTGAGCACGTCGACCGCGCCGAAGGATTTGCGCAGCTCACGCATTTCAACGATTGGCGACATTGAGTTTCCTTTCCAAAGCGCGCGCCTGAACCGAAAGCGGATAGCAGACGAGGAAATAGAACAGACCGGCGAGACCGAAGTAGAGGAACGGCTCGAAGCTGGAGTTGTTGATGACCTTGGCGTTGTAGCTCAGTTCGGCATAGCCAACGACGAGCGACGAGATTGAGGTGTTCTTTACGATAATCACCATGAAGCCGACGGTCGGCGGGATCGCAAGGCGCAGCGCCTGTGGCAGGATCACCCGGCTCATCCGTTGCCAGCGCGTGAGGCCCAGGCATTCTGCGGCTTCCCATTGCGGCTTGTTGACGGACCGCAGGCAACCGTACCAGATCTCGCCCAGATAGGCCGAGGCCCAGATCGCCATCGCGATGGTCGCGGCGATCAGCGGCGGGACCGCGAAGATACCGTAGATCGCAGGCCCGAAATACACGATGCCCATGATCACCAGCAGCGGGATGCCCTGCACCACCTGCGTCCAAAGCTGCGCGGCGATGCGTAGCGGCGCGAAGGGTGAGAGCCGTGAAAGCGCGACGATGAAGCCCGCGGTGCCGCCCACGAGGAAGGTTAGCAGCGAAAGGATCACCGTTCCTTTCAACCCGTCCAGCAGCAGCAGAAGAAAGTTCATGTTCATTTGCAGGCCCCTTACAGCGCGGTGCCGAGCTTGCGCTGGCGCGGGAACAGCACGAGGCCGAGCGCCCAGAACACAAACCGCATCAGTACGGTCAGCGCCAGGTAGAAGCCGCCAAGCACGATGAAAGTCTCGAAGTTGCGATAGGTCAGCGACTGGACACGGTTCGACGTCCCGAACAGCTCTTCCACACCCACCGCGGACAGCACCGACGATCCCAGCATGAGAAGCACGAACAGTGAGGCCAGCGAGGGATAAACGCGCTCCATCGCCGGACGCAGGATGATGTTCATGAAAATCTGGAATCGCGACAGGCCGAGGCATTCGGCAGCCTCAAGCTGGCCCTTGCGGACGCTTTCGATCCCGGCGCGCATCACCTCGGCGGTATAGGCCGTGACGTTGACCACCAGTGCGATCACTGCCCCCACCATGATCGGCAGACGCACGCCCGCGCTGGCAAGGCCAAAAATCAGGAAATAGGACTGGATCAGAAGCGGCGTGTTACGCGCCACCTCGACATATCCGATCAGGATGGCGCGCAGCCAGCGCGGCCCGCTTGTCGCGCCGACGGCACAGAGCGTTCCCATCAGGAACCCCGATATTGTCGCCCAGAAGGCAAGGACCAGCGTGGTCCAGGCGCCATCCAGCAGCAGGTCGCTGTGCTGCAGGATCGCACCGAAGTCGAATGTATAGTTCACGCGCTCCTCCGTGTGCCGCCCAGCGCCGTCCCCCGGGGCCATCGCCCTTCCCGCATCCTGAGCTTTCTGAAGGTGACGAGTCGCACATAGTGGACAGCCTGTAAAGGAATTTCTATATTGTGGGACGTATTCATCGTCTCAACGATATAGAGTATGCAGACTTAAGCCATTGTTTTCATTCTCGTAAACGAATCGCTTTGATGAGTTCACCAGAAATTCGTAAATCTGACCGTTGCCAGACAGGACCCGATCGCGCATAACATCTCACATTGTGGTTCGCAATTGCGGCGGCACAAACCACTCGGAACGGGAGACACCCCTTTGAGCGACAAGATCGAAATCTCTGCGGAAACCCTGGAAAAGCTGAAGAAATGCGGCCAGGGCACGCTGACCACGCAGCTTTTTAAACGCGGCTACCGCCAGCAGTTCCTGGTGGGACTCGCACCGCTGTCGAAGACGACCGGAAGCTTCGCGGGCGAGGCGTTCACCCTGCGCTTCATTCCCTCGCGCGAAGACAAGGACTGGAATCTGGGTGATCTGAAGAAGCGCGGCGAAGACAACGTGCAGTGGGAAGCAGTCGAAAAGATTGAAGCCGGTCAGGTGCTGGTCATTGACAGCCGCAATGATCCCCGCGCGGCGTCCGCAGGTAACATGCTGATGACGCGTATGATGCGTAAAGGCGTTGCCGCCGCGATCACCGACGGCGCCTTCCGTGACGGGACCGAGATTTCGGGCATGGCCTTCCCGGCCTACTGCCGCGCCAACGTGGCATCCACTCGACCCGCCTATCACCGAGCCATCGCCATGCAGCAGCCGATCGGATGCGCCGAGGTCGCCGTCTATCCGGGCGACATCATCGTGGGCGACGCCGATGGCGTTACCGTCATCCCGCGCGCCATCGCCGTGGATGTCGCAAACGACAGCTACGAGCAGGAACTGCGCGAGAAGTTCCTGTTCACTAAGATCGACGCCGGCGCATCGCTGTTCGGCACCTACCCCGCGGGTCCCGAAACCCTTGCCGAATTCGAAGCCTGGAAAGCCGAAGGGAATACGCTGTGAGCGCAGAAAAAGCTGAAGCGCTGATCCGCCATTACTTCGACATGTGCAACGCAGGCGACCGTCAGGGCCTGCTCGACTGCTTCACGCCGGACGGCGTGCACTATTTTCCACCCGGGCTACACGGCACCCCGTGGCGCGGGGCCGAGGCCATCGCCGATGGCTGGGTCTGGTGCGTCGAAAAGATGGGGTCGAAATGGACCATCGAAAAGGTGCTCTGTTCGCCCGACGGGCGCGAAGGCGTCATCGAATGGACCCACTGGAAGACCGCCATCGGCGAGGCCCTTCGCGGCGACGAATGGTATATCTTCAACGACGACGTGACCAAGATCCGCGAGATCCGCGCCTATTACGCCAGCCCCGTGAACAAGGCCGAACCGATGAACAAACTGCACGACTTCGACTACGAAGGCCGGGGCTATCACATGGAGCCGCCCGTGGTTCCGGGGAGGGACTGATGGATTTCGCACTCATCTGCCGCGATGGCGCAGGCAAGCTGGAACAGCGGCTTGCGGCGCGGGCCGAGCATATGGCCGGACTGAAGACCGCCAAGGCCGACGGCACTATTATCGACGGCGGCGCGATGCTCGACGATGCCGGCAACATGGTCGGCTCGATCGTGCTGTGCCGCTTTCCCGACCGCGCGGCGTTGGACGAATACCTGACGCGCGAACCCTACGCCCGCGAAAGCATCTGGGGCGATGTCGAAATCATCGAGATGCGCTTCGTCGACTGGCCCAAACTGATGGGAGAGACCGCATGACCTTTACGCCGCATGGCAAGCACCTGATTGCCGGGGACTGGGCTTCCGGCGATGCGACCTTTGCATCGTCTCCGGCGCACGGGCCGTCGCATGCGTTTTCGACAGGCACCGTGGAACTGGTGGCCCGCGCCTGCGCGGCGGCGGAAGATGCGTTCTGGACCTATGGCTACACCACGCGCGAACAGCGTGCGGCGTTTCTTGACGCCATCGCAGACGAGATCGAGGCCCGCGCCGCCCAGATCACCGAGATCGGCACGCAGGAAACCGGACTGCCCGAAGCGCGCCTGAACGGCGAACGGGGCCGCACCACCGGCCAGTTGCGGCTGTTTGCGCAGCATATCCGCGATGGCGAATACCTCGACCGCCGCGTCGATGCCGCCCAGCCCGACCGCCAGCCCGCGCCGCGTCCGGAAATCCGTCTGATGCAGCGCCCGATCGGGCCTGTCGCGGTCTTCGGCGCTTCGAACTTCCCGCTGGCGTTTTCGACCGCGGGAGGCGACACCGCCGCCGCGCTGGCTGCTGGCTGCCCGGTCGTGGTCAAGGGCCACAGCGCCCATCCCGGAACGGGCGAGATTGTCGCCGAAGC
The DNA here is from genome assembly GCF_004959935.1 of Falsirhodobacter xinxiangensis. Classification (GTDB taxonomy): domain Bacteria; phylum Pseudomonadota; class Alphaproteobacteria; order Rhodobacterales; family Rhodobacteraceae; genus Falsirhodobacter; species Falsirhodobacter xinxiangensis. The sequence continues at coordinate 12,127 of NZ_SMYN01000035.1, forward strand.
CGTCCTTGCCGCCATCGAAAAGACCGGGATGCCGAAGGGCACCTTCAGCCTGATCCAGGGCGGCAACCGCAAGGTGGGCGAGGCGCTGGTCACCAATCCCAACATCAAGGCGGTCGGCTTCACCGGATCGCTGGCCGGGGGCCGCGCGCTGTTCGATCTTTGTGCCCAGCGCCCCGAGCCGATCCCGTTCTTCGGCGAGCTTGGCTCGGTCAACCCGATGTTCGTGCTGCCCGAGGCTGCGAAGGCGCGCGGCGAGGCGCTGGGCACCGGCTGGGCCGGATCGCTGACGATGGGCGCGGGCCAGTTCTGCACCAATCCCGGCATCGCCGTGGTGGTGAAGGGCGACGCGGCGGATACCTTCGTGTCGGCCACCANCGTGGTGGTGAAGGGCGACGCGGCGGATACCTTCGTGTCGGCCACCAAGGCCGCGCTGGAAAAGGTCGCCCCGCAGACCATGCTGACCGACGGCATCGCACAAGCCTATCGCGATGGGCAGGAGCGGTTCGAGACCCGCAATTCGGTCAAGCCTGTCGTGTCCACCACCAGCGAAGGCCGTCAGGCCAGCCCGAACCTTTACGAGACGACGGCGGATGCGTTTCTCGAAGACCATACTCTGGGCGAGGAAGTCTTCGGTCCGCTCGGTCTGGTCGTGCGCGTGGATTCGGTCGAGGACATGGTGCATCTGGCCAAGGGTCTGCAAGGCCAGCTGACGACGACGCTGCATCTGAACGATGCCGATCATGGCGCGGCAGCCAAACTGCTGCCGGTGCTGGAGCGTAAATCGGGCCGCGTGCTGGCCAACGGCTTCCCCACCGGGGTCGAAGTCGTGGATTCGATGGTCCATGGCGGGCCTTACCCGGCATCCACGAACTTCGGCGCAACCTCGGTCGGGACGATGTCGATCCGCCGCTTCCTGCGCCCGGTCAGCTATCAGAACATCCCCGAAGCGCTGCTGAACGACTTCTAAGGCACGCGCGCGCCGGGGTTTACTTCCCGGCGCGCGACAAACCAGACCTGCCAAAAAACACAGGCCCGCTTCCTATTAAGACGCCTTGCCGTATTCCCAGGCAAAGTTCTGCCCACCCGGCGTAACGTCTACCTTTCCCCCGAAGGTCGGGTGGGTGTCCCAAGGCTTTGCCATTTTGTCGGTCAACTCGTTGAGCCGATCCATAAACGGCAGCGCCTGGCCTTTCAGCGCTTCTTCCATTCCCTTCATGTCAGGAAAACGGTCGAAAGCCTGCGCCCAGATGGCGCGGCCGGCAAGGTAGCCACTTGCCCCTGCGCGATACGCATAGATCAGTTTGCGCAGGAAATCTTCGGGCCCGGCCCCGGCGCTCAGCAGGACCCAGGGACGGCGCAGCTTCGATGCCATCTCGTCGAACAACCGTTGCGTTGCGGCACCCTCGGGGCCGTCCGGGTCCGGCACGTTGTGGACATGGATCGGCGCTTCCAGCTTGTATACGTCGACCCCGTCCGGATCCATGATGTCGGGATCCGACAGCGCGTCCAGCACCATGCGCGTGCGGTTCCTGACGACATGATCGGGGTCTTCGTCTGGGAAAGGATAGATCAGGAACTCTAGCAACTGTATCTGTCAGGTCGGATGGTCC
>NZ_SMYN01000036.1 GCF_004959935.1 Falsirhodobacter xinxiangensis
ACGGTTGGGGGAGCAGCCGGCACATCCCATTAGTGGCCGTTCGGTCCCATGCAGGAGAATGTAGCCACCATCGGCTCCTTAGATCCCAATACGCGAAGCCCCGCAGAGGTCTTCCGCGCCTTCTCGAAACTTGGCATGGCCGCGTTCGCCAGTAAATCGTGCTCCCGAGGTGAACCGCTTCGACCGAAGCTTCCTAGGATGAATTGCATGGGCCATAGAAAGGAACTCGAGGTGATATCCCACCGTTATACTCGCACCCGGCTCGAGCCGGTATGATATTCGGGAGACTTCAATTGATTAAGCTGCTCACATCCACCGCCTTTGTTGCCATGCTTGCCGCTCCTGTCATTGCCCAGACGGCAACGACTACGACAACGGAGCCGACGGCAGCGGCCCCTGCTGACACCTCGGCGATGGGCTATAATTACACCCTTGCGACCGGCGATAAGTCTGCTGAAACATTCATCGGCAAGCGCCTGTATGTGTCGGAAGTTGAAGTCGACGCGAACGCGGAAATGACCGAAGTCGATCAGGACTGGGATGATGTCGGCGAGATCAGCGATCTGGTCATCGGTGAAGATGGTCAGGTCAAGGCCGTATTGACCGACATCGGCGGTTTCCTCGGCCTGGGTGAGAAGACTGTTGCCATCTCGATGGACGAGCTGGCGGTCATTCGCGATGGTGACTCGCCGAATGACTACTTCACCGTCCTGACGTCGGATCGCGCTCTTCTCGAGAGCGCTTGGGAATTCGAATGGCCCGAAGTTCAGTAATCTCGACTAAATAAATTCGGAAAGCGCGGCAATCGCCGCGCTTTTTCTTTTTCCGACGAGTGAATTAGCTGTTCAGCCCGGCAATGATAAGTCTTGCATTGCGTCAGCACTCATGACTCGAGCCTCGGGCTTTTTATACGAAGTTGGCGATCATTGCAGCGAGAGCATTCTCAGCAATCTTTGCAGCGGCGTTTGAGGGCGGCCGCCATATCCGTTTGCGCTGCCCGCGTTCGGGAAAGCTGCCCGCAACCTCTTTGACATTTAGAGCGAAGACCGAGACGTCGAGATGTTTGTGCAGCTGCGGTTTCCAGTAACTGTAACGACCAAGGGGGATGGGATGAACCACACCCCTGACGCCCGCCTCCTCCCACGCCTCTTGGGCCGCAGCTTCTGCGAACGTCTTGCCGTCCATCGGCCAGCCCTTAGGAATGACCCAACGACCGGTGTCCCTGCTGGTTATCAGCAAGATCTCGACTTCCGAACCTATCTCCCGCCAGCACAGCGCGGCACACTGGTGAAGATTTCTTTGATTGCTCATACAGCATGCTCTCCGCTCCCGAACCCAAATGTCCAACGGAAGCGGGATCGGTCACTTTCGCCGGCAACCTCCCGTCGCAGCACCTGCAATCGCAACACACAGGGGCAAGCTGGCTGGAGGCAAGAAATAGCGGGCCGTATCTCAAGAAGCCACGCACCCCTGCTTGTCTCTTCCGCCCTCAACATCACCTTCTTCTGGCACGGATTGCTCGGGATAGAAATGGCACAACACATCGCGATTGTCGGCATGGGTCCAACCGGCATCTATTCCCTTCAGAGCCTCATCGAGCATTCCGAGCCACTATCCATATCCGTTTTTGAAACCGGCGCGCAGGCCGGTATCGGCATGCCCTACAGTGCGGACACCTGCCGCAAGTCGATGCTCGCCAACATCGCCAGCATCGAGATCCCGCAGCTACCGCAAAGCTATCTTGGCTGGATGAACGGCCTGCCAAAGGCAATCCTGCGCGGTTTCGGGGTGGACCCGGACAGGCTCGATGACCGGCAGTTCACGCCGCGCCTGCTGCTTGGCCAGTATTTCCGCAGCCAGTTCATCGAACTGCTGCATCTCGCGGAGGGCCGCGGACATGTGATCCATATCCACGAGGAAACCACGATCACCGATGTGATCCCCGGTAAGGTGGGCGTCAGGCTTGCCGACGCGGTGGCGCTGCGTGATGAGCGGTTTGATCGGGTCATTCTCAGCACGGGACATGTCTGGCCCGATGAGGAAGATAGCACCGACACCTACTATCCCAGTCCCTGGACCGGCCTTTTCGATACGGACATCGCAGCGGCCCGTATCGGCATCATGGGAACGTCGCTTAGTTCCATAGATGCCGCCATGGCGGTCGCGGGCCAGCATGGCGTTTTCACAAGGGGGATTGGTCGCGAACTGTGCTTTGATTTGGCCGAAGGCAGCGAAGCTTTGTCTATCACCATGATGTCCCGGTCTGGCATTTTGCCCGAGGCCGATTTCTTCTGCCCTATCCCCTACGAGCCCTTGAGCGTCATGACCGATGAAGCCTTGGAAGCGCTGCGCGCCAAAGCGCCGCGCGGACATCTTGATGCTCTGTTTGCCCTTTTTCAGGCTGAGATCATTGCCGACGACCCGGACTGGGCCCGCGAGGTCGGGCTGCAAGCAGCAACGGCCGATGACATCGCCGACCTCTATTTTGCCGACCGCCTTCGGCGCGATCCATTCAAATGGGCGGCTTGCAATCTAATGGAGGTCGAGCAGAACAAAGCGCAGCAGCGCACCGTGGGGTGGCGTTATGCGATCCTCCGCATGCATGAGAAGATTGAAGCGATGTTGCCCGATTTTTCGGACGAGGATCGCACCCGTTTCGACGCGGGTCTGAAGCGGGTGTTCGTCGACAACTATGCCGCGATACCGTCGGAGACCATCCGCCGCCTCTTGGCGCTGCGTGATGCGGGCATCCTGCAGGTCCTGCCTCTGGGTCCAGACTACGAGCGCGAGACCAGCGACAACGGCACAACCATCATTGCGGAGGGATGCACTCATCACTTTGACCTTTTTATCGACGCGAGAGGCCAGCGCGCAATGACCTCGGATGATCTGCCATTCCCAACGCTCAAGCGTCTTTTGCTTGACGCGGCATGCGACGTTCCGCGTGTTGCCGACGACTATTCCCTTTTGCTTCCTGATTTGGCGCTTGGTCAGGTGGCCATGGGAGCCATTCCCTATCTGATGCATGATCGCCCCTTTGTTCAGGGGATCACGGCCGCTGCTGAGATAGGCCGCGCGATCGGCCAGCTAGGGCGCGCGCCGAGCCTGAGGCACCGGGTAAGCTACTGGTTGGCGGCATAGCGCCTGACACAAAAGCAGACGCATTCGGAGGGGAAAGACGCGACGGAGCGCGTTAACTGCCCTGCGTCGTCCTGACGTCGGCGGAACTAAGCGCGCGCTTTACTGCGATAAAGGACGGCTCGGCAGTCTCCGTGTGCCCATTCACGCAGTCCCTGCAGGCGGCGAGAGCGTCGGCATATTCCTTTGTTCTTGGCCAGACCCACTGTTTGCGCAAGAACGCCGCTGCATGGAGGGGGCCTTCCAGAACGACCGGATGGCCAGGATTGGGATAGTCGAAGATGATCGTGTTGACCCATAGCCGCCGCATGCTTGTCCTCTTCTTTCAGCCGAAAAAGCAAGACTGACGCACTCGATGAATGTTCCCCTGGTCACACCGAACAAGTCTGCTTTGGCGGTGTTCTGTCCGTCCTAGCAGGCGGGGCAGTATACATAATCAACAAACGCGAGCGCGCGTGTTCACTCAACACGCCTTGTTCTACAACCTTGACGGCTCGGAAGACTCCATTGAGGGCGACAAGCAGCGCTTGCTCGCCAGGCCGCTTAGCATGTTCATTGACCACCTGCCCGCGCAGCGAGTGAACGCGCAACCGGAGCGGGTTGAGGGCATTCATCTCGATGCCGGGGTGGGAACGCCGTGCTGTCTGGAGCGTTAGTGCCACGATCAATCCCGGAGAACAACGTGCGTCGGAAACTATTGCTGGCGATCAGCCTTACCGGGTTGGCATATCTTGTTTTGCGCAGTCGGTTGCCAGAGCGTCATCAGGGCGACGAACCAGAGGCGCCAGGCGTCGAGAGGGACAGTCTGCTCGCCTCGTCTTCGAACCGAGCGGCTCAGGGCCGGGCAGGGCAATCAGGCATCCATCTGTTGTCCGATCCGCATGATGCCTTTGCGGCGCGGATGCTTCTTGTGCAGCAGGCAACCCGCACCTTGGATCTGCAGTATTACATCTGGCACGGCGATCGCACGGGGACGCTCTTGCTGAATGCAGTCTTGGAGGCTGCCGATCGCGGGGTGCGTGTGCGCCTGCTTCTCGATGATAACGGCATCCCCGGGCTTGATGCCGTATTGTCCGCGCTCGACGCTCATCCCTTGATCTCTATCCGCATCTTTAACCCGTTCGGTCTGCGTTTTCCGAAGGCCCTCGGGTTCTTGCTGGACTTTCCGCGCCTCAATCGGCGCATGCACAATAAGAGTCTCACCGCTGATCGCGCGGCGACGATTGTCGGCGGGCGCAATGTCGGCGATGAGTATTTCGGGTCTGGCAACGGCGGGGTGTTCGAAGACCTCGACGTCTTGGCAATCGGGACCGTCGTGGATGATGTCTGCCGGGATTTCGAACGCTACTGGACTTGCGGTTCGTCATATCCTGCGGGGCAGGTTCTTTCCAAGGGGCGGCCGCGCATGCTTGCAAAACTGCGTCGTGCTGCGTCTCGTGTGGCTGCGGAAAAAGACGGGCGGAGGTTCTTGGAGGATGTGCGGCGCCTGCCGGTCATCAAGCAGCTTTTGGATGGCGATTTGGAACTCGAATGGGCAGAGGTCACGCTGATAAGCGACGATCCAGCGAAAGGTCTCGGCAAGGCAGATCACACGGGTCTTTTGGCCGGGCAGCTCGCCAAAGCGATCGGGCGGCCGCTAAATAAGCTTGGACTGATCAGCGGGTATTTCGTGCCTGGGCCTGCCGGGGTCCGCCAACTCGCGGCGCTCTCAAGGGCTGGAGTAGAAATATCGATCCTGACCAATTCTTATCGGTCAGGTGATGTGAAACTGGTTCATGCCGGTTATGCACCTTACCGGAAGGCGCTGCTACGTGCGGGTGTTCGACTATTCGAGCTGAAAGCGGATAGGCACTCGAATGTAGACAGCAAATCCGGAACCCGCCGTGGCATTGGCAACCGGCTGCGCGGCACGGGGACCGGTTCAACCGCAGCTTTGCGGTCCGGTGCAACAACGCTTCACGCGAAGACTATCACTATCGACGATGAACGCCTGTTTGTGGGCTCCTTCAATCTCGATCCGCGATCCTGGCAGCTAAACTGCGAGATGGGGTTTCTCATCGAAAGTCCGATGCTGGCAAAGCAGGTGGCACGAGTATTCGAGACCAAAGTTCCCCAGGTTGCCTATCGTGTTCGTCTGAGTGGAGAGCTGAGCTGGCATGAGAAGGGGGAAGTTGAGGCGCAAGTGCACAAACATGAGCCGGGTGTAAGGTGGTGGGACCGAATGATGCGCGAGGCTGCCGCTCGGTTGCCGATCCGGTGGCTGCTCTGATCAATCTTAGCTTGTTGTTATCACTACGTAAAAAAGCGCAGTCCACGCTTCGTAGATCGCACCGAAGGAACACCGGAGTAGGCAAGCGGCCCCGCAACACTGAGCCGCTTGGAACAATCGCTTCGAGGTTACCGCTCGAGCTTGCCTTTCACAGTTCCGGTAGCATCTTGCACAGCGCCCTTGGCTTTTTGAGCCTTGCCTTCGGCTTGAAGCTCCTTGTTGTCGGTCGCTTTGCCAACCGCATCTTTGGCAGCGCCCGCGGCCTTGTTTCCAGCGGCTTTCAGCTTGTCAGTCGTCGAACTCATTATGACCTCTCCTATGCCATACTTTGGACATGTGCCGAGATATCGCTGTGGACCTCGCTCCAGTTCCCCTGATCACGACAATAGTGATCGCCTAGAATATGTGCAGCGGCGCCAATGACTCAGAAGGAACTGGGTCCAGATCCATCCGTTTGTCCTCGGTGAGAAGAACGGAGTTTAAGAATGCGCGAGCGCTTTGCCAGTGGACTAACCGATAAGGTTGCCAACACATCCATTGAGGTTCTGAACAAAAATCTGAGCCTCGTGATCGACCTCTCGCTCATCGTGAAGCAGGCGCATTGGACGCTTCGCGGGGCGGGTTTCATTGGCGTGCACGAGCTGCTGGATACTGCGGCAGGCAACTTGCGCGGCATCCTCGATACAATGGCTGAACGGGTTGTCATCCTCGGGGGCACTCCTGATGGCACCTCCCAGAATGTCGCCAAAACCACGACGCTGCCGGAATACCCGGCTGACCTGATCACCGTAAAGGATCATGTTCGCGAGCTGACGGAGCGATACAAGATCGTCGCGGCGTCCGTGAGGGACGCCATCGATGCGACGGACGAGGATGCAGATACGTCTGACCTCCTGACCGCCGCCAGCCGCACCATCGATAAGGATGCTTGGTTCATCGGGTCGAATGCCGAAGGCAACTGATCCGGAGCGAAGATGAATGCATGGAGCTGATACCGGGAACAATACGACTCTTCGCCGATTTCAGCCTCGCTCCCTGTCCCATAGAACCCCGCTGGTGGCCCTCGCCAGCGGGGTTCGCTTTTAAAAAAAGGGCTGGCGCTCGCCGCAGACTATTCGGCGGCGAGCAAAGCTTCCTCGTCGCAGACGACGGTGAAATTCTTCAGCAGATGCGGGCCGAAGCTGTGGATCATCGCCACATCCGCCGCATCGCGGCCATAGGCGATGTCGATACGCCNCGCATCGCGGCCATAGGCGATGTCGATACGCCCGATGCGCGGGACATTGTGGCGCGCATCGAACGCATACCAGCGGCCGTCAAGAAACGCCTCGAACCAAGCCGAGAAATCCATCGGCCCGCCATAGGGCACGCCGATATCGCCAAGGTATCCGTTGACGTAACGCGCGGGGATCGACATGGCGCGACACAGCGCGATTGCGGTATGGGCAAAATCACGGCACACGCCCGTTCCATCCCGCAGCGCCCCCGCCGCCGTGCGGAAGGATGACGCGTTCTGATAATTGAAGGCGATGCTGGCATTCACATGGTCGCAGATCGCCTGCACCCGCGCCCAGCCGGGCGGCAGGTGGCCGAACTGCGCCCACGCTACATTCCCCAGCTCGTCGCTTTCGCAATAGCGGCTGGGCAGCAGGAATTGCATCACATCGTCGGGCAACTGGTGGATCGGCGTCTCGCCCGCATTCAGCATCACCGGATCGGGCTGGCCATCATCGCGGATCAGCCCGTCGCCCCGCAGCCGCAAATCCCCCGCCGGAGCAAGAATTCGCAGGCAGCGATTGCCGAAGCCGTCGATGAATTCGTGACGCTGCACCCCGCCCGAAATCTCGATCACCTCGTCCTGCTGCAGATCCGGGCGGCGCTCGTCCCGGATCGCCATGCGCGAAACAAGCGTCGTCTCCTGCGGGCAGGAAATCGTGACGTCGTAGCCGAACCTGATGAACATGCGCACGCCCACTAGCGGGGACTTAACACGCCGTCGTGAGAATGGGTTCCCGCGTGCGCAGGCTCAAACTACAGAATGACAATCAGGATCGACAGCGAGGCCAACGAGCCCCAGAGGATCCACCATCCGCCGCGCAAATTGGTATCTCGGGTGCTACGCAACGAGTTGCTCTTTCCCGGTCAGTTGACGGATCGTCTGGACGATCTGCGCAGGAACGCAGGGCTTTTCGAAAAAGATGGCGTCAGGATACCGCGAAGTGATCTGGTCGGGCGTTGCATGACCCGAATGGAAGATCATCGGGATGCCCCGTGCGCAAAGTTCATCTGCAACCGGAAAGATGTCACCATCACGAAGCCGGACATCAAGCACGGCACATGCTACCTGAATAGAACCTAGAGCCTCATTCGCGCCAGCGACGGTGGAATAAGGACCTTCTGTGGCGAGGCCTACGTCCTCGATAAGATCCTGTATCTCCATCGCTACAAGAAGTTCGTCTTCGACGAGCAGCACGGTGTCATTCTTGGTCATCAAAAACATCGCCTGGTAATGTGCAGATCCGTTCGACCTGCTTGTTGCTTATTGTCTGCTTCAGATCACCACCAAGCTGACGAACCGACATCTCGACGAGACGTGTTCCGAACCCTGCTTCGCCGAGCGGCACCTCAATGGGTTCAAAGCTTTCACGCCAGAAGAGTTCCACGCCTGTATCGATTTTCTGCCATGTCACATGCAGACCGCCAGACGACTTTCTGAGCGCACCATACTTCGCGGCGTTTGTCGCCCACTCATGAAGGGTCATTGAAAGCGGTGACAAAAATGCCGGGCGCACGAGGACATCGGGGCCCTCGATACAGATGGACGCATGATCCTTGTAAGGCGCGATCGTGGTGCGCAGAATTGCACCAAGATCGATCGCTTCACCGATCCTGTCTGATGTTGCAAGCGAATGGGTTCGACCCAGAGCCGAGATGCGCTCCCGGACGGAGGATGCAAAGGTCCGCACATCGGTTTGGGTCCGAGCTTGGCCCATGATCATGCTGCCGATAATGGCAAAAAGGTTTTTGACCCGGTGGTTCATCTCGCGAACCATTAACTGCCGGGTTTCCGCTATGGCATATTCCCCTGTGACATCGACCGAAACGCCCACAAGGCGAAGGGGGCCATCCCCGGGGATTTTGCGCCCGAGACCCTTTATCCAGCGTATCGATCCGTCGGGTCCGTGTGTGCGGAAATTGACCTCTAGCTCCTCCCCTGTTGCAGCAGATCGAGCCAAGACCTCTTTGACCATCGCGTGGTCATCCGCAAAGACCACGCGTGCGAGAATGTCGTCCACGGCACCTTCGGACGGGGCATCCAACAAGGCCTGCTCGGCCTCGTCGAAGATGAACTTGTCGTCGTCCACGAGGTATTCCCAGACGCCAATCCCCGCGGCCTTCACCGCGAGATCCCGCCAGTCCCGCGCTTCTGCAAGGCTGCGTTCGAGGTCGAGAGCGTCTGAAATATCACTGAACACCAGCGTCACGCCGTCCACAGTTCCATTCTGAAGCCGGTATGGCAGCGCGCGAAGGGAAAAGGATTGACCGGAGGTCGCATTCCGAACACGCCGGATCTTGCCCGTGGACCCGTCGATGATCGCCTTGGCATCCTCAATATACTCGTCATCGACAAGGCGGCTGGCCACGTCCGACAGGGGCCGGCCATGATCGGCAGGCTGTAGGGGGAAAATCGAGCGGGCAGCGTCAGTATAGCTGCGGATGTTGAGGTCGCGATCCAGAACGACCACCGCCAAATCAGTCGAGGCGAAGAAGTTCCGAAGGTCGGAGTTCGCAACAGTGAGTTGATCGACCTTCGTCTTCAACTCGTCATTGACCGTCGCCAGTTCTTCGTTGGTCGACTGCAACTCCTCGTTCATCGACATCATTTCTTCGTTGGAGCTTTTCAGCTCCTCATTCGCCGTTTCAAGCTCTTCGACGGTCGAGCGCAACCGATGCCGTGTCGCCCGAAGTTCATCTTCGAGCGCGTCAAGGTTGTCATCGGCGTTCTGAAGCTCAGTGATATCGGTGCTGCGTTCCGGCAGGAAAGATCCCGCCTCCTTGATGACAAGCAGCGTCGTGCCGTCGGCAAGGGGATCGCAGATCACGTTGACGGGCTGCGTGCCAAATTCGCTGACGACTTCCACGTCTTTGACGATTGCGCGTCTTGCGGTATCGCGTGCCTGACGTAGCAGTGGTCCGATGACCTTTCTGAGTCCAGGACGAGCAAGCGATATGGCGCTCGAACCGCCCTCCCTCGTCACAGGAAAATCAAAGTAGGCCCCGAGCCGGCCGTAGGCCGCGATAATTCCAGCATCTTGGTCCAAAACCATGCTCGCAGGCGCATATCGTTCGATCAACCGCCGCACTGCAGCGCCTTCTTCGGTCACGTGCCTGCGACCAGCCGACTGCGCAGGGGCTCGGCCTTGCGAAGAGGTGCCTCGGTAGCTCCCAGGAAGATCAATGGGATAGGAAGGTGCGCCAGGCGAGCGCTGGAACACGCGCGCTTGTTGATCCAAGGCGGGGAAAAGATGCTCGAACCGTCCGACGCTTTCCGAAGGCCCGAGGAACAGATAGCCCTCCGGCCGGATCGCATAATGGAAAAGGGGCAAAACCGACTGTTGCAGCTTATCATCGAAATAGATGAGCAGGTTGCGACATGACACCAGATCCACCTTCGAGAACGGCGGGTCTTTTACAACGCTGTGGCTCGAAAACCGAATTACATCCCGGATTTCGCTATTGATGCTGAAATGGTCCGCATGGGGCGTCGTATAGCGTTCGCGCAAACTTTCCGGGATGTCGACGATGGCTGACAGCGGATACCGCCCCTCGCGGGCGATCTGGAGCATTTGCTCGTCAATATCCGTCGCGAAGATCTGCAGAGAAAACACGTCTCCGCGTTGGCGCATCCGATCGGCAACGAGCATGGCGATAGAATAGGCCTCCTCGCCACTCGAACACCCCGCAACCCAGATTCTGAGTTCTTCTCCGACGTCACGCGTGTCGAGGAGCGGATCCAGTGCGAGCCGTGCCAGGGCGTCGAATGCCGCCGGATCACGGAAAAAGCGTGTCACGTTGATGAGCAGATCACGGAACAGAGCATCGCATTCAATCCGATCCGCCTTCACGCGATCGAGATAGTCTCGCGCGGCGTCGATGCCGAGCACATGCATCCGGCGCTCGATCCGCCGAATAAGCGTGCTTCGCTTATAGCCGGAGAAATCATGCCCAATGACCGCGCGCAGGGATCGACACAATTCATCCACATGATCTGCGACAACCCCCGCCTGCGGCGCGGTATCTCCACTCTTGCGCTCATAGAACTCGCGGAGGCATTCTGCGATCTCTGAGGGCGATTTGACGAAGTCGACCAGCCCCGTTCCAACGGCAGAAAGGGGCATGCCGTCATACTTTGCGCTTTCCGGGGTCTGAACGACGCAGATGCCCCCATTTTCTTTGACCGCGCGCAAGCCTGTCGTGCCGTCAGCCCCGGTTCCGGACAGGATAACGCAGGCGGCGCGAGCCTGTTGGTCCTCGGCCAATGAAACAAAAAAATCGTCGATGGGACGGCGCATCCCTCGCGGCTGGGAAAAGTCAGTCAGTTCGAGGCGTCCGTCTTTTATTGCCAGACCGCGTCCCGGTGGGATGATGAACACTTTATCTGGGGCGACGCGCTCCCCGCCTTCCGCTTGAGACACCTCGAGAGCGGTATGCCGGTCTAGGAGCTGTGCAAGCATACTCTCATGCGTTGGATCCAGATGCTGGACCACAACGAAGCACATCCTTGATGGGACATGGACCGCTGCAAGCATATCGCGCAGAGCCTCAAGGCCACCAGCGGAAGCGCCGATCCCCACGACTGCGGGCCCAGATTGAGTTGTCATTCCTGAATCACCTCAGGCGCCCGGTCGCGCATCTTCGAGTGATGAAAGCAAGAGCTTTGCTTGTGCAATCATGATTGCGCTGTTTGCGATTGTGACCAACGAACCATCGAGGATCGTGCCGGTTTCGGAAAGGATGGGCCGCAACCCGCTGAGCGTTTCTGCGAGTTCGCCTTCGTAGCTTGCCAACAAATCCGGACGCGACCGGCTAATGTCGAACTGCGATGCGAATATGTAGCGCACCTCGCCCGACCTGCCGCGCAGCTTGGACATGTAGAGCAGGTTGATAAAGGGCGTTCCGTCCTTGCGAAAGTTCACCAAATCCGTGCGAACGCTCGACTGGTCATCGCGGTCGAAGAACGCGTGGATACGGGCTTTTGCCCGTGTGTTGTCTGCATGTTTCTGCAAGAAGCGGCAGTTTTTTCCGATCACGTCCCTCGGCCGAAATCCGGTCAAAGCGGAAAAACCCTCGTTGACCAGCAAGAGAGGGGAGTCATCGTCCGGTGCTGCAAGCGCAAGAGCGACATGCGACTGCAGAAGATAGGTTTCGAGATCGGCGGGCAGATCGGCGGTCATGTAGGCTCCTGCTTCGTCCCGCCTCATATACATCTGCGTCGACGAAAGGGAAATCGCCTCGCGGAAAACTTAGACCGAGGCAGCGTGCGTGCTGCAGCTGCATTCGCCGCAGCGGATGCGAATGTCGCCTTTTGGCTTCGAGCGCCGATACTGCCTTGCCAACCATCGAGGCACAGGTGTGAGCGAGGATGGGACAAATGTATGTGCCGGCTGCTGTTCGCAATCGAGA
>NZ_SMYN01000037.1 GCF_004959935.1 Falsirhodobacter xinxiangensis
CAGGCGGGATCTGGTTGAGCAAGTCGGGCAGCATGGGCGCATCGCTCACGTTGCTGGTGGTGACCTCGGCCGCGCGGATTTCCAGCGGTTTCTCGTCGATACCGATGTGGAGCTTGCGCCGCGAGCCATCATGGCCGCCATTGGTCCGAGGACAATGGCGAGCGCGTCGTTTCAAACTGCCATGCTTGCGGGCCTTCACCTTCAACCTTGATCCCGGTGCTGTCGACCAGCAGGTGCAGGGGGGCGTTCGAACCACGATAAGGAATGTTCACCTGCAGGGTCTTCTGCCGTCGTGACAGCGTGCTGATTGCTGCCTTTTGAAAATGGAAACCAACGGAGGATCGACAGGGGCAGGAACGAACTGGCTGTCATACTGTGATCCCCATCGGGCGTTCGCGTTGTAACGACCGTTACCCCGGTTGCGAAGCTTCCGGAACAATCCCGAAGGGAGCGGGCGTCGAAGGGGGCGAGAGCGGCAGGTTCTGACATGACGACATAAGCCAAAAAGTTCTTCGAGGCTGGGGCTCCGGGTTGCGACATAGGGGCAACCTCGGGGTTCGGATACCTCTGCAAGAGGGCATTACCCGCAGAGGTATCGGCTTGGGTGAGCCCAACCGCAGATCAGGCGGACAGCTCGCGCCGCACGATCTCGGCCCCGGCGCTGAGGGCTGCCAGTTTTCCTTGCGCCACATTGCGCGACAGCGGGGCCATTCCGCAATTCGTGCAGGGATAGAGCTTGTCATCGTCAACGAATTGCAACGCTTTCCGCAGAACATCGGCCACCTCCTCGGGGGTCTCGATGGCACCTGTTGCCACGTCGATGGCCCCGACCATCACCTTCTTGCCGCGCAGAAGCTCGATCAGATCCATCGGCACATGCGAGTGCTGGCATTCCAGCGACACGATGTCGATGCTCGACGTCTGCAGCTTCGGGAACACCGCTTCGTATTGCCGCCATTCGTGTCCCAGCGTTTTCTTCCAGTCGGTGTTGGCCTTGATGCCGTAGCCATAGCAGATGTGGACCGCCGTCTCGCAGGTCAGGCCCTCGGCGGCCCGCTCCAACGCCGCGATGCCCCAGTCGTTCACCTCGTCGAAAAAGACGTTGAAGGCGGGTTCGTCGAACTGGATGATGTCGACGCCTGCCGCCTGTAGCTCTCTGGCCTCCTGGTTGAGGATCGTGGCGAACTCCCACGCCAGCTTTTCGCGGCTTTTGTAATGGCCGTCATAGAGCGTGTCGATCATGGTCATCGGCCCCGGCAAGGCCCATTTGATCGGCTGATCGGTCTGGGCGCGCAGGAATTTGGCATCTTCGACGAAGACCGGCTCCGGACGCGACACGGCACCGACCACCGTCGGCACGCTGGCGTCGTAGCGATTGCGGATGCGGACGGTCTCGCGCTTTTCGAAATCGACGCCGTCCAGATGTTCAATGAAGGTGGTGACGAAATGCTGGCGGGTCTGTTCGCCGTCGCTCACGATGTCGATCCCCGCCACGCGCTGGTCGTTCAGGGCTACGCGCAGCGCATCTTGTTTGCCTTCGGTCAGCTCCTCACCTTGCAGTTTCCAAGGCGACCACAGGGTTTCGGGTTGGGCGAGCCAGGACGGCTTGGGCAGGCTTCCGGCGGTAGAGGTGGGCAGAAGTTTGGCCATGTTCGGGTGTCCTTGCAGGTTCGGAGGGTCAGGCGGCGCATCGGGCGGACCAGTCCGCAAGAAGATCGCGATAGGGGGTGATGAAGTGGGCCTCGGCAAATCGCCCCTGCTCGACAGCCAAGCGGCCGCGCTCGTCGCGATCATAGGTGATGCGGGCCAGCGAATGGTCCGGATGCGTCAGGCTGGGCCGATAGACCGCGCCTGCCGAAGAATTGGCGTTGTAGATTTCGGGCCGATAGATCCGCTGGAAGGTTTCCATCGTGCTGATCGTGCCGATCAATTCCAACGTGGAATAGTCGTTCAGAATGTCGCCCGTGAAATAGAAGGCCAGCGGTGCAGCGCTGCCGCGGGGCATGAAGTAACGCACCCGCAGCCCCATCTTGGCAAAATACCGGTCGGTCAAGGAAGGGTCGTCCTGCCGGTATTCAACGCCGAGGATCGGATGCCGATTGCCCGTCCGGTGATAGGTGCGGCTGGTTGACACGCTCAGGCAGATGACCGGGGGCTTCTCGGAATGGTGCCGATAGGCGTCCGAGCGCAGGAAGCATTTGAAAAGGTTGCCGTGCAGATCGCCGAAGTCCTCGGGGGCAACAAAATCAGCGCGATCCTTGTTGAATTGCGGCAGCACGATACTGAAGTCGTAATCCCGCACATAAGAGGAAAAGTTGTTTCCTGCGATGCCGGGTATCCGCGCATCGGTTGTCTGGTCCACGATCATGGGCTTCAGGATTTCGATCACCGGAAACGCCTCGACTCGTTCCCCGGTGCCTACTGTCAGTTCGGCGGACAGGATATCAAGTTCGACCGAATAGCGATCACCATTCGGGTTGTCCCAGTTGGCCAGCGCGTTGAAACGTGTATCAATCATCGCACAAGCGTTGCGCAGATTGTCCTGCCGGTGTTCCCCCCGCGCGAGATTTGCGAAATTGGTCGTCGCGCGGGTGCTGTCCCCAGGCTGATACGTTTCGTCGAAGCGAATGCTTCTGATGGAATAGTTGAGGTCCTGTCTCATCCCGACATGCCTTCCGAAGGGCCTGCCGACCGGCAGACCGTGAAACCAAACGATCCCCGTGACGCATGTCAGGAGGCGGCAATGTCACCTTGCGGATAGGCCGCGCCCGACACGCCCACCGCGGCCGGAACAGGTGAACGATCGAGGCAGGTTTCCTGACTTGCGGGTCGTCGCCTTATCCGGCCTTCCCGACGCAAAGTAGCGCCAGTGGCATATTGGACAGGCTCTCCGCCAACAGTTGCGGGGGCAGCTCCGGATTTGGCCACGGCCGGACCGGATTCCCTTTTACCCGAGGCTTCCCCCGGCACCTTGATCTTTCGCCAAAGTCGGACGGAATGCGGCCCAAGTCAATGTGAGGCAGAGGTGGAAATATTCATGATCAGTATGAGGGTGAGGACATGAGTGATGCGATACTTTTCAACGCCCATTCAAATCGCCATCAAAACGACTGTCAGCTTTGGATGAATCAGTTTAACTATGCAGGCATACATCCTAGCACATCAAGCGGCAGCTTTGGGCTCTTTTTATCCTACGCCCCTGCCCTGTCGCCTCGGAAGCTATAGCGGAGATCGCGGTAGTGGCCGCGATCGCTGACCCGATGGACAGCCGCGCCTCCGCTTCGCTCTGGCACGGCTGACAGCTTTTCTGTTTGCTTGGTCCGCCTGCCATCCGGCCAGCAATCTGAACACGGGCTCTGGTGCCGCTGCGCGTCAGCCTCCACGGAGAAATCCGGTTCCTCCCGCGCCAGGGCGCGGGCCCCTCCCAATTTCACCGCTCCGGCCCCGTGTGTCAGATCACAGTCCGGCCGCAGGTCGGGCTGCGCCCACCCTGCTTTGCCCTTCGGATGACATGAGGTCATCCAAAGTGAAAAGCACTGATGGCTTCGCCACTTGGCGGAATGGAAGGGCACGAGCGGAAATGTCGGATTGGGTTGGAAATCCGCCCTTGGGCTGGAAATCTCTGACACTCAACATAATGTTCTGATGGCGGACCCGGAGCGATTCGAACGCCCGACCCTCAGATTCGTAGTCTGATGCTCTATCCAGCTGAGCTACGGGTCCGTTGAGGGGGGATTTACCGATGTGGCCGGGGGGCCGCAAGGGCAAAAAGCGCATGGCGTGAAAAAACCTTCACAACTCGGCCAGTCCTTCGGCTTTGGGCAGGCGGATCAGGAACTCGGTCCCCGTCTCGCCCGTCTGCAAAAGCTCCAGCTTTCCACCATGGCCGCGCACCAGTTCGGACGCGATCGCAAGACCAAGGCCCGAGCCACCCTTGCGCGCGCCGCCCTGGAACGCGGTGAACAGATGCTCGCGCGCTTTGGGTGGCAGGCCGGGGCCGGTATCGCCGACGCGAATCCACCATTCGACATCCGCCTCTCCGCCAGCGATCTCGACGCTGCCGGCATTTCCGGTGGCGTCAATGGCCTGCTTGGCGTTCCGCACGAGGTTCGAAAGCACGCGATAGATCTGCTCGCGGTCCGCGCGCACCATCACGCCTGCGGGCACGTCCAGAACCGGGGCGACGGGACCTTCCTCGGGAAACTCGGCCTCCAGCACCTCGTCCACCAGCATCCGCAGCGAGAACCGGGTCAGCGAGGGGGGCGGCTCCTCGGCCTTGCCGAAGGCCAGCGTGGTCTCGCACAGGGACACCGCGCGGGTGATGGAGTTCACCAGCTTGGGCGCTGCCCGTGCCACCACCGGGTCGGCGCTGTTGCCGATCCGGTCCGCGAACAGTTGGGCCGAGGTCAGGATGTTGCGCAGATCGTGGCTGATCTTGGCGACTGCGCTGCCAAGCTGGGCCAGACGTTCCTTTTGCCGCAGCGCCGAGGTCAACTGCGTCTGCATCGACTTCAGCGCCTCCTCGGCCTCGCGCAACTCGTGCACATCGGCGGTCGGCTCGATCATCCGGCGGGCATCCTCGGGCGCTTCGGCATAGACGGTCATGTGATGGACCACCCGGCGGATCGGCAGCACCATCATCTTGCGCACTGCGATGAACAGGATCGCCGCCGTCAGGATCGAGATCACGGCCGAGATGCCGATGATCCGGCGGCTGTAATCCAGCATCGCCTGACGCAGCGGCTTCGTGTCCATCGCCACCTCGATCAGCGTGCCGCCCTGTTCGACCGGGCTGCCGATCACGCGCACGATTCGGTTCTCGCGGTCGGCCAGCAGTTCCAGCGCGTCGCGGATCAGGCCCGCATGACCGATGGTGCGCAGATCGAACGTCTCGTGGATCGGCTCGGGGATGGGCGATGACAGGACAAGCTGCCGGATCTCGTCCCGCCGCAGCACGACGTTATAGACGCCCGCATTGGCCAGCAGTTCGGCCTCCAGTTCCGGCGACAGGTTCTCGTCCGTGGTCAGCAGCGACAGGGACGCGATCTGCGCCTTTTCCAGCCGAAGCTGCATATACCCTTCGCGGAACCGTGCGATGGAGGGCACGAAGATCAGCACCTCGGCCAACAGCACGAAGGCGATCGTCAGAATCAGGAACCGCCCTGAAAGCGAGCCGAAAAAGCCTGTTCGACCGATCTTCACGTCAATTCCCCGTTCAGCGTCCTGAAGGGATAGCAAGACGCGCCGGAAAAACATAGGCTTCGGCACGCGCATCGCAACGGCCCAAGGGGTTTTGCGGTTGACTTGGGCCCAAGGCATCCCTATTGAGCGGGCTTCGAACAAGAGGCCCTTTCGAATCCCTGTCGGTTTCGGGCCACCCGTCTGATGGAGTTTCGCGATGAAGCGCACTTTTCAACCGTCGAACCTGGTCCGCGCTCGTCGCCACGGGTTCCGCGCACGTATGGCAACCAAAGGTGGCCGTCTGGTTCTGGCCGCTCGCCGCGCCAAGGGCCGCAAGAAGCTTTCGGCCTGATAGCTTCTGGACCGCGTTATGACGATGCCGCCGGAACATGAAAACCCGGCGGTTTTGTCATATCCGCTGACCATGCTGACACAGCGCGCGGATTTTCTGCGGGCTGCGCAGGCACGTCGGCAAAGCGCACCCGGGTTCCTACTGCAAGCGCGCGAGCGTGGCGGCGACGGCATCCGCATCGGCTATACCTGCTCGAAGAAGCTGGGCAATGCGGTCACCCGCAACCGTGCGAAACGCCGCCTGCGCGAAGTGGCGCGGCTGGTGCTGCCGGGCGTCGGTCATTCCGGTTGGGATTACGTTCTGGTCGGCAAACCCGGCGCGACTGTCGAGCGTGACTTCGCCCTGCTGCTGGAAGACCTGCGCCGCGCGATCCGCAAGATTCACGCATGACGCCGCTGGCGCATCTGGTCGCCCTGCCCGTCCGCGCCTATCGGCTGCTGCTGTCGCCCTGGGTCGGCCATGGCTGCCGGTTCCAGCCGACCTGTTCCGTCTATGCGCTGGAGGCGCTGGAACGGCATGGCGCGGTGCGCGGCGGTTGGCTGACCACGCGCCGCCTTTGCCGTTGCCACCCCTGGGGCGGCTCGGGTTATGATCCGGTGCCGGAAAAGGACTGATCCCATGCTGGACGACGCTGACGACATCCACCCGCTGTTCCACGGCGCCCCCGCCACGACCGAGTTCAAGAAGCTTCGGAAACGGTTGGTGCGCGAGGTGCGCGAGGCGATGGAGACTTACGGCATGATCCGGCGCGGTGACCGCTGGCTGGTCTGCCTTTCGGGCGGCAAGGACAGCTATACTTTGCTGGCCGTGCTGACCGAATTGCAATGGCGCGGGCTGCTGCCGGTGGACATACTGGCCTGCAATCTGGATCAGGGGCAGCCGAACTTCCCCGCGACCGTGCTGCCGGAATTCCTTGCGAAGATGGGCGTGCCCCACCGGATCGAGTTTCAGGACACCTATTCCATCGTGGTCGACAAGGTGCCGCAGGGCCGGACGATGTGTGCTCTGTGTTCGCGCCTGCGGCGGGGGAACCTCTATCGAATCGCGCGCGAGGAAGGCTGCTCGGCGGTGGTCCTGGGCCATCACCGCGACGACATCCTCGAGACCTTCTTCATGAACCTGTTCCACGGCGGGCGGCTTGCGACCATGCCGCCGAAGCTTCTGAACGAGGATGGCGATCTGTTCGTCTATCGCCCGCTTGCCTTCGTGGCCGAGGCCGATTGCGAGAAATTCGCGACTGCGATGAACTATCCCATCATCCCCTGCGATCTGTGCGGATCGCAGGAAGGGCTGCAAAGGCAGCAGGTGAAACAACTGCTTGACGGGTGGGAGGCGCGATCGCCCGGCCGCCGTCAGGTGATGTTCCGCAGCCTGATGAACGCGCGCCCATCGCATCTTCTGGACCCGTCGCTGTTCGATTTCGCCGGCCTGATGGCCGGAGCGAAACCTGAAGGATTTGCGGAAAATCCTCCGCAACTCAAAGGGGAAAATTAACTTTCGCCTCAGCCCTCGGTCCTAGCTTCGCGGCATCAGGCAAGAGGATCGATGCGATGGGGTTGGAGATGCGACCGGGGGCGCTGCGTGCACTGCTGCGACGCCCGGAGGTGCTGGCGGTCCAGCCCTTGTTCATGCTTGCCGCCTTCTGGCTGGGTGGGGAACGGGCGTTGATAGCCTTGGCCATCGGCCAGCCGACGCTGATCTTCGCGCTGATGCTGCTGCGGCAGGAACACGGAAGCGTCATGGTGGACGACATTTCGCAGATCGCCCCCCGCCCGCAGGTGCTGCGCGCATTGGACGCAGCACTGTCCGACAGCAGCACCCGCGCAACCGCCTGCCTCGTGGTGCAGATCGATGACGCGGCAGAGCTGGTGGACCAACATGGCCGTGCTGCCCAGACCGAAATCCTTGCACGCGCCGCCGAACGCCTCTGCCGCGCCCTGCGATACGAGGATGTGGTGGCACGGCTTGAAGGCGGCGGCTTTGCCGTGGCGCTGGCCCCCGTGCGGCGTCTGGACATCGAATCGCTGATCCAGCTTGCGGCGCGGCTTCAGGCGGCCTTTGCGCCGCCCTTCGAATTGCAGTCGGCGCGGATTCATTTGTCCTGCTCCATCGGCTTCTGCTCGCTGGACCGCGCGCCGGGCCGGGATGCGGCGTCGCTACTGGATGCCGCACAGGTTGCCGCCGACGATGCGCTGCGCCACGGCCCCGGCGCCATCCGCGCCTATTCGGCCGAGATTGCGCGCACCCGGATCGACCGGGATTCGCTGCGCGAGGCGTTGGAACATGCCCTGGACAGCGGCCAGATCCGCCCCCATTTCCAGCCACAGGTCTGCACCGAAACCGGGTCCGTCACGGGGTTCGAGGCGCTGGCCCGCTGGTATCACCCCACCCGCGGCATCGTGCCACCGGCCGAGTTCCTGCCCGCACTGGACGCCGCGGGCCTGACCGAACGGCTGGGCGAGGTGATGCTGGCCCAAAGCCTGACCGCGTTGAAGAAATGGGACGCGGCGGGAATGGCGGTGCCGACGGTCGCGGTCAACTTCTCGGCCGCCGAACTGCGCAACCCTGCCCTGACCGACAAGCTGCGGTGGGAACTCGACCGCCATGACCTCGAACCCGAACGCCTGTCGGTCGAGGTGCTGGAGACGGTCGTCGCCCATACCGACAATGACCTGATCGTGCGCAACATTTCGGAACTGTCGCGGATGGGCTGCGGGATCGATCTGGACGATTTCGGCACCGGCCATGCCTCGATCACCAATATCCGCCGTTTCGCCGTTCGCCGGCTGAAGATCGACCGAAGCTTCGTATCGCGCGTGGACGAGGATCGTGAACAGCAGCGCATCGTCGCCGCCATCCTGTCCTTGGCCGAACGTCTCGGCCTTGGCACCCTTGCCGAAGGGGTGGAGGGCGAAGGCGAGCAGGCGATGCTGGCGCGGCTGGGCTGCGGGCATGTTCAGGGCTTCGGCATCGCGCGCCCCATGCCGTTCGAAGATACGCTGGCCTGGATCGCCAACCACCGCGCAAGGCTCGTTCCGATGGAAATTCCCACGCAGCTTTGATGCATGGCGGGGGGCGCAGGGGGAAAATCGCTTGACCTTTCGGCCCCCCTTCTGTTGAACCGCCACTGACCTTGGACTGGAAAAGGTGGCGGTCGCCAATGGAAGATCAAAACAAGAATCTGCTTCTCGCGATCGCGCTGAGCATCGTGGTGATGCTGGGCTGGTTCTGGCTGTTCCCGCCAGAGCAGCAGGCGAACGATCCCGCGTCGCCCGACGTCATCACCGCGACGCCGGACCAGCCGATCGCACCGACGACCACCGCCGACGCACCCGAACAGGCAGCCATGGCAGAGGCCGCGCGCGTCGCCATCGACACGCCGGACCTGCGCGGCTCCATCTCGATGCTGGGCGGACGGATCGACGATCTGCTGCTGAAGGATTACCACGTCACGCTGGACGATGCGTCCGACAACGTGCGCCTTCTGTCGCCGGTGGGCCAGCCCAACGCCTATTACGCGCTGCAAGGCTGGGCGCCAGCGGGATCGCTGGATTTCGACGACGTTCCAGGTGCGAACACCGAATGGACGCTGACGGGCGGCGAGACGCTGACCCCCACTACCCCGGTCGTTCTGCAATGGAACAGCCCGGCGGGTCTGGTCTTCACCCGCACCATCGCGGTGGACGAGCAGTATATGTTCACCGTCACCGACCGGGTGGAGAACACCTCGGGTGCGGAACAGAGCCTCGCGCCCTATGGCATGATCGCGCGCCATGGCGAGCCGCTGGACCTGCAGAACTTCTTCGTGCTGCATGAAGGCGTCGTGGGCCGCACCGATGGCGAGCTGACCGAAACGAAATACAGCGGCGTCCGCGACCTGCCCGTCATCCAGCGCGAAGGCGCGAATGCCGAGGTGATGGAAGCAACCGTCGATGGCTGGATCGGCTTTACCGACAAATACTGGATGACGACGCTGGTTCCCGCACAGGGCCAGCCCTTCACCGCCGTCGCGAAATACGTCGCCTCCGCCGACATCTACACCACCGAAACGCGTCAGCCCGTCATGACCGTCGCGCCGGGCACCACGATCGAAAACGCTTCGCGCGTGTTCGCGGGTGCGAAGGAATGGGCCACCATCCGTCATTACCAGAACGACGAAGGCATCGCCGGTTTCATCGATTCCATCGACTGGGGCTGGTTCTTCTTCCTGACGAAGCCGATCTTCGCCGTGCTGCACTGGTTGAACCAGCATATCGGCAACATGGGCGTCGCGATCATCGCGCTGACCTTCCTGCTGAAGGCGCTGGTGTTGCCGCTGGCCTATAAATCCTACGTCTCGATGGCGCGAATGAAGGAGCTTCAGCCCGAGATGGAGGCGCTGAAGGAGCGCGCGGGCGACGACCGCCAGAAGCTGCAGAAAGAGATGATGGCGCTGTATAAGGAAAAGAAGGTGAACCCGGCTGCGGGCTGCCTTCCGATCCTGATCCAGATCCCGATCTTCTTCTCGCTCTACAAGGTGATCCTCGTCACGATCGAGCTTCGGCACGCGCCCTTCTTCGGCTGGCTGAACGACCTTTCGGCCCCGGACAGCTCCTCGCTCTACAACCTGTTCGGACTGCTGCCCTGGGGCACGCCGGAACATGGCACGATCATGGCGATGATCTTCATCGGCGTGCTGCCGATCCTGCTGGGCATCTCGATGTGGCTGCAACAGAAGCTGAACCCGGCACCCACCGATCCGGCACAGCAGATGATCTTCGCATGGATGCCGTGGGTGTTCATGTTCATGTTGGGCAGCTTCGCCTCGGGCCTCGTGCTTTACTGGATCACGAACAACCTGATCACGTTCAGCCAGCAATACATCATCATGGCCAGCCACGGAAAACGGCCCGACCTGTTCGGGAACATCCGCGGTGGGTTCAAACGCAAGAAGCCCGAGCCCGCTGCGGTGAAGAAAGGCAAGAAATGATCCTGAGCCGTATCTTTCGGCACCCGATCAAGGCACACGGACGCGAAGAACTCGCGTCCGTTTTGCTTTCCGAAGGGGCCTGTCTGCCGTTCGACCGCCACTGGGCCGTCGCGCACGAGGCGGCGAAGCTGACGGAGGGTTGGAACCGCTGCGCCAACTTCTCGCGCGGGGCGAAGGCCCCTGCCCTGATGGCGATCACCTGCAGACTGGACGAATCATCGCGGACGATCACGCTTCACCATCCGAACCGCCCCGACCTGACCTTCCGACCCGATGACGACCCGGCCCGGTTTCAGGACTGGGTCCGTCCGCTGATGCCGGAAGACCGCGCGCAATCGGCCAGGATCGTCAGCGCCGGGCGCGGCATGACCGACAGCGAGTTTCCGTCGGTGTCGATCCTGTCGCTTTCCTCGCTGGCCGATCTGTCGGCGAAGATGGGCACGGATCTGTCGATCCACCGCTGGCGCGGGAACCTGTGGCTGGACGGGCTGGAGCCTTGGGCCGAATGGGACATGATCGGACAGGAAATCGTCATCGGCGATGCCGTCCTGCGGATCGAGGAGCGTATCACCCGCTGCCGCGCCACCATGGCCAATCCCGAAACCGGTCAGATCGACGCCGACACCCTGAAGGGGCTGTCCGACCATTTCGGCCATCGCGATTTCGGCGTCTATGCCACCGTGATCCGGGGCGGCAGGATCGCGGTATGAACCCCGACGTCCTGCATCCGGTCCCGGCCCATCCGCGCATCGTCTTCCTGCGTCCGCTGGCGGCGGGCCGCCCGAATGTCGATGTGGGTCCCTTCAGCTATTACGACGATCCTGCCGGGCCGGAACGCTTCTTCGACGACAACGTGCTGCATCATTTCGATTTCGTCGGCGATCGGCTGCGGATCGGTGCCTTCGGCGCCTTCGCTTCCGGTATTCGCATCGTGATGAATGGCGCGAACCATGCGATGGGCGGCTTTTCGACCTTCCTGCCCTTTTCCGGCATAGCACTAAGTTATTGTGAGTAAACGCTCACTCACGCGCGAAATTTCGCCTATCGCATAAGTAACGCTATCTTTTAAGATACGCTCGCTGCAATTTTAGGGACGTCCACGGGCGGAGACACTGCCGACGTAGACAGCTTTGTCGAATCTGACGAAAAGCACCGAGCCCACACAGATATCGCCGAATCGGCCTACACTGCTGATGCCGATAGTTTCGTCGCATTGAATTCCAAACATGATGATGCCCTGGCGAGGGCTGCAAAGTGTTGCAAAGAATTGATCGCGACGAAGCTTAGCATTCTTGATTATGACCGCGGCTATGCGTCGCTGCATCATGCTTATCTTGCCTAGGCTCCAGACCCATTGATTTCAGGCCTCT
>NZ_SMYN01000038.1 GCF_004959935.1 Falsirhodobacter xinxiangensis
TCATAGCTCATCTTGGTCATCCTTGTGCTTGATGGAGCTTTCGCCATCCCGGTCTTTGATCGAGCTGCGCTCGATGCGGACGGTTTGACGCCTTAGCGTGACGGGGATTTCGTCCGTCTCCGTGCGGTGGACGCGGCGAACATGGATTTCTTCTCGAAGATACAATTCCCGCGTCACCACCACGCGCTCTTCCACGACCGGAATGATCGTCACATCCCCCTCGACCCTGACCTCCGGTGCGGCGTCGATCCTTCGACCNTCGACAGGCACGACCTCGTTGACGGTCTCTGTCTCCGTCGAAACACGAACCCGCCCGGACAGGCGGGCTTGCTTGGTCAATTCAGCGCGTTCCTCGATGAGAGGTAAAACTTTGGGTTTGGGCGGTTCGGACATGGCATCCTACGTTGGAAAAGCCGTGATGAACCTACGATTGTGGAAGACGTTCCGGCGTCCAAAATCGCGGCAATATTCTAGGCAAGGTTTCGCCGCACGCGCATTCGCTGCACTCGAAACGAACGTCGCCTTTGGGCTCCGAACGACAATCGTGGGACATTGACGACATTCTCTGCGATGCAAAATCGTGTTAGCGACCGCGGCGTAATCGGCATAAGGGACGGAAAGCGACCTGACGGCAGTGCAGTGTGGCGGTTACAGCAATGTAGAAAAGCGGACGTTCATACGTCTTGAGGTGATCATCCCTGCTCCAAACCCTCATGGTGCCCCGCCGCAGCGTCCAAGCCTATCTGCGTTACCTCCACGAAACCCCTATGCGACAGGTGCAAAGACGCATCATAAGTCTTTCAATCACCACTCTTGAAGGGTGTGAGTATACTGCGAATGCGGCAAGCATCATGCTGTTCGCTAACTAGGACAAGATGTAACCGCATGTATGATATCAGACCATATCACGCGAAATGATGGCCCTTTGACGGCGTAATCAGCCGCGATGCATACCGCTGACAGCTTGCCTTAGAAGCCTGACCTATGCTGGTGGCGAGTGGCCTATCAGAACAAGACACGCATTCTCAAACTCCGTCTAAGCCGCATTTCCCGGCAATGCCGTCAATACCTGCCCAAATTTAATGCAGTAATGATAGACTAATCTTGCATGCAAAAATTGTCGACAAAATCATTGACATGCAAACGTTACGCGCCAAGGATGAGGCATCCCGTTGGACGGCATCTTCACCTTGTTCAGGATTCCTCGCACCATGAAAACGCTTCGCTCCACCTTGCTTGCCTGCACCGCCTTACTCGCCATGGGCACAGCCGCCGGGGCGGAGACGCTTCGTTGGGCGGGGCAGCGCGACATCTTCTCGCTTGACCCTTACTCCTATGGCTCGACATCCAACCTCGCGTTCCTGAACCATATTTACGAAGGTCTTGTGCGCTATACGCCCGAGTTCGAAGTCGTTCCCGCACTGGCGACGGAGTGGGAGCTGATCGACAACAAGGTCTGGCGTTTCAAATTGCGCCAAGGCGTCGCGTTCCACGATGGATCGGAGTTCAACGCCGACGATGTGATTGCCTCAATGGCGCGGGTCAGTGATCCGACCTCGCCCCTTCGCGGCAACATCCCACTTTTCGTTGGCGCGAAAAAGGTCGACGATTTTACCGTGGATCTTGAAGTATCGGCTCCAAACCCGCTGTTCCTGAACGATATGACCAACATCTTCATGTTCGATGGGCAATGGCTTGTCGACAATAACAGTGAAAAGCCGACCGATGTTGGCGGACAAGTCGAAGGTTATACCACCTACAACACCAATGGCACCGGTCCTTTCATGCTGGACAGCCGCGTGCCTGACAGCAAGACCGTTCTGGTCGTCAATGATGGTTGGTGGGACGAGAAGCAGCACAATATCGACCGGATCGAGTTCACGCCTATCTCCTCGGCAGCAACGCGTGTCGCAGCCCTGCTGTCGGGCGAGATCGACCTGATCGACGCCGCCCCGATTCAGGATCTGGCTCGACTGGAGGCATCGCCGGGTATCAAGGTCGACAAACGCTCGGACCTGCGCACGATCTCCATCGCGTTCAACCGCAAGGAAAAGCTGGCGGATGGCCGTGACAACCCGTTCAATGACATCCGCGTGCGTCAAGCCTTCGACCATGCCATCGACCGCGACCTGCTGCACCGCCGTGTCATGCGCGGACTGTCGCATCCCGCCGGGACGCTGGTTGCGCCGGAAATCCCCGGTTACAGCGCGGAGCTGGATACCCCGACCGAATACGATCCCGAACTGTCGCAAAAGCTTCTGGCCGAAGCTGGCCAGACGGGTCTTTCCTTCACCTATCTGTGCATGAACGATGAAAGCGTGAACGAAGAAGACGTCTGCTCCGCCATGGTCAACATGCTGTCGCGGGCTGGATTCAAACCGGTTCTGGACATCGCACCCCGTGCCGTTCAGGCACCGAAACGCTCCAGCGGCAACTCCGACGTCTATATGCTTGGCTGGGCGAACGAGCCGACGCTGGACGCCTATTCCATGTTGGTGCAGGTGCTTTCGACCCGCGACGGGGCGGCCGGGGTCGCGAACTATGGCGGCTGGTCCTACCCTGCGCTGGACCAAATGGTAACCGCAGCAGCGAACGAACTGGACCGCGACAAACGTCTTGCGATCGAGACCGAGGCCCTGAAACTGGCCAAGGAAGAGGTCATCATGATCCCGCTGCACCAGCAGCCGATGGCATGGGCCATGACGGACAAGATCGAGGACGTGACCATCCGCGCCGACAACAAGCCGCGCCATTGGCTGACCCGTCTGGCCGACTGATCTTCGAAGGCACCGATAAAGGCACCGACATGCTGGTTTTCATCATAAAGCGCATCGCGAACGCAGCCATGGTCATGCTGGCCGTCGCGCTGCTGGCTTTCCTGATCTTCCGGCTTGCCGGTGACCCGGTGGAGCTGATGGCGAACGAACAGATGAGCCAGGCCGACCGCGACAACCTGCGCGAAAAGCTTGGCCTCAACGACAACTTTGCCACCCAATACGCCCGTTTCGTCGTCAACGCGGCGCAGGGTAACTTCGGTATCTCCTACCGCAACAACCAAGAGGTGCTTGGCCTTATTGCCGAGCGCTTCCCCGCCACGATGGAACTTGTTCTGGTGGCTACCTTCATCTCGCTTGTAGTCGGCATCCCGATGGGCGTCATCACCGCAATCCAGCGCGGCAAATGGTATACGGAGTCGCTGCAATTCCTGTCGATCATCGGGGTGTCGCTGCCAAGTTTCGTTGTGGGCATCCTGCTGATCCTTGTGTTCTCGGTATCGCTGGGCTGGGCGCCGGCCTTCGGTCGCGGCGATGTGGTGGATTTCGGATGGTGGTCCACGGGGCTGCTGACCTCATCGGGGCGGGCGGCGCTTATCCTTCCGGCCATCGCGCTGTCGCTTTACCAGATCACGCTTATCATGCGGCTGGTGCGGGCCGAGATGCTGGAGGTCCTGCGTTCGGACTTCGTGAAATTTGCCCGCGCCCGCGGAATCCCGCGCTGGCGCATCCATTTCCGCCACGCGCTCCGCAACTGCCTGATGCCGGTGGTCACGATGACCGCGATGAACATCGGCGCGCTGATCGCTTTCGCTCTGATCACCGAGACGGTCTTCCAATGGCCGGGCATGGGGATGCTGTTCATTCAGGCCGTGACCTTCATCGATATTCCAGTGATGGCGGCGTATCTGTGCATCGTGTCGTTCATCTTCGTGTTCCTGAACACGCTGGTCGATATCGCCTATGCGGTCATCGATCCGCGCCTGCGCGCCCGATAAGGAGCCGCCATGATCTCCCTTTCCCTGATCCGCAAAAGCGACCTGTGGTATTCGTTCACGCGGTCCAGATCTGCGATGGTCGCGGCCATTGTGCTGGCGATGCTCATCCTTACGGCGATCTTCGCTCCGCTGATCGCGCCGCAGAACCCTTACGACCCGGCGCAGCTGGATATGTGGAAGTCCGAACTTCCTCCCATTTGGGACCAGTTGGGCGAGTGGCCCTATGTGCTTGGCACCGACACCCAAGGGCGCGACATGCTGTCTGCGATCCTTTACGGCACGCGGATTTCGGTGGTGATCGGCATTGCCTCGGTCGCGCTGTCGCTGTTGGTCGGGCTGTCGCTGGGGCTGGTTGCCGGATACTTCGGCGGCGTCGTGGACAACCTGCTGATGCGGTTCGGCGATGTGCTTCTGTCGATCCCGACGATCCTGATCGCGATCCTCGTGTCCACCGTGGTACGCCAGATGCTGCCGCCGGAGTTGCGCGATGTCGGATCGTCCGCCGTGCTGGTGCTGGCGATCACGCTGTCGGGCTGGGTGCAATATGCCCGCACCGTCCGCGCGCAGACCATTGTCGAACGCAGCAAGGAATATGTGCAGGCCGCGCGGCTTCTTCGCGTCCCCGCCCGGCGCATCATGGTCCGCCACATCCTGCCAAACACGCTGACCCCGATCATGGTCGCGGCAACGCTGAACTTCGGCATGGCCATCCTGACCGAGGCGACGCTGTCGTTTCTTGGCATCGGTATGCCTCCGGGGCAGCCCTCGCTCGGGACTCTTATCCGTATTGGAAACCAGTTCCTGTTCTCGGGCCTGTGGTGGATCGTGCTGTTCCCCGTGCTGCAACTTTGCCTGCTTGTCGTATCGGTCAACCTTCTGGGCGACTGGTTGCGCGACGCCCTGAACCCGAAACTGAGGTAAGCCGATGTCCGATCTGATTCTTCGCAACGTCCGCCCGATGGGTGGCAAGCCTTGCGACATGTTAATCCGCGACGGCAAAATCGCAGGCTACGATCAGGACGCAGCGGGTCTTCCGGTCGAGGATGGCAAAGGGGCCATCGTCATCCCTGGCCTGATCGACGCGCATACCCATCTGGACAAGACGGTCTGGGGACTGCCCTGGCACGAGAATACCAAGCCTGCCATCCTGCGCGGCCGTATCGACTTCGAGCGTGAGAACCGCACGAAGATCGGCATCGACCCGCATCGCCAATCCATGCGCCACGCCATCTGCCTTGCCGCACATGGCGCGACCCATATCCGCAGCCACGTGGATATCGACACAACCCACGGCCTATCGCTGGCCGAAGGCGTTTGGGAAACGCGCGAGAAACTGCGCGGCGTCATAGATATCGAGCTTGTAGCCTTCCCTCAATCAGGCCTGATGGTCATGCCCGGCACGCTGGAGCTGTTGAACGAGGCGCTGCGTCAGGGCTGCGAAGTCCTTGGCGGGATCGACCCCTGCGGCATCGATCGCGATCCGAAGGGCCAGTTGGATGCCTTGTTCGCGCTTGCCGTGAAACACGGCAAGCCCATCGACATCCACCTGCACGAACAGGGCGATCTGGGCGCCTTCACGATGGAGCTTATTTTCGAGCGTATCCGTGCCAACGGAATGCAGGGCAAGGTCGCGATCAGCCACGCCTTTGCGCTTGGCATGAACGACTACCTGCGCGTGGGTCGGTTGATCGACGAGATCGCGGCGCTGGACGTGGCGATCCTGACCACGGGCGCGCCTTCGGCTGCGGTGCCGTCCGTGATGCGGCTGAAGGAGGCTGGCGTGCGCGTCGGCGCAGGCTGTGACGGTATCCGCGACACCTGGGGGCCGTGGGGCCAGCCCGACATGATCGACCGTGCCAAGATCATCGGCATGAAGAACGGTCTGCGTCAGGACAGCGAGTTGGAGCATGTCCTGCATATCGTATCGCAAGGCGGCGCAGACGTGATGCGGCTGGACGGCTACGGGTTGAAGGTGGGCGACAATGCCGACCTCACCCTGCTGACGGGCGAGACGCTGGCTCATTCCGTAGTCGATGTCGCGCCCCGCCCGCTGGTGGTGAAGGGCGGTCGCGTGACAGCGCGGCAGGGCGTTTGCGTGGTGGACATGCCATGATCCTCGGACAACGCCCCGATGGACGAACCCTGCTGACCGCAGATTGGGTGCTGGGCCACCGCGACGGCTCTCACCGCCTGCTGCCCAAGGGGCAGGTCGTGATCGAGGGCGGAGCCGTCATCTTCACCGGCCACAACTTCGACGGAGAGGTTGCAAGGCGCATCGACTATGGCACGTCCCTGATCAGCCCCGGCCTGATCGACCTTGATGCGCTGTCGGATCTGGACACCACGATCCTTGGCATCGACCATCATCCCGGCTGGGCCAAGGGTCGCGTCTGGCCCCGCAGCTATGTCGATAGCGGCCCATATGAGATGTATTCCCCCGAGGAGCTGTGCTTTCAAAAGCGCTTCGCCTTCGGGCAGCTTTTGCTGAACGGGATCACGACCGCCGCGCCCATCGCATCGTTGTTCTATCGCGAATGGGCCGAAACCGTCGCCGAATTCGCCGCTGCCTCCGACGCGGCGGGGGAGATGGGGCTGCGCGTCTACCTCTCGCCCGCCTATCGCGCGGGCGGGATGGTGCTGGAGGCTCCGGGCCGCATGGTTCCGGTGTTCGACGAGGAGCGCGGCTTCAAGGGCCTGCAGGACGCCATCGCTTTCATCGAGGCACATCACGGCCGCCATGGCGATCTGGTGCGCGGTATGCTGGCCCCGGACCGGGTGGAAACCTGCACCGAGCAGCTTCTGCGCGCCACCGACATCGCCGCGCGCGAGTTGGGCTGCAAGTTCCGCCTACACATGGCGCAGGGGCAGATGGAAGTAGAAACCGTCCGTGCCCTGCATGGCAAGACGGCCCCAGTTTGGCTCAACTCTCTGGGCCTGCTCAGCGACCGGCTCATTGCGCCACACGCCACCAACGCGACCGAACAGGACCTGAATCTTTATGCTGAACATGGTGTGTCGATCGTGCATTGCCCGCTGGTCTCCGCACGCGGAGGCAGCACGCTGAAGTCGTTCTCCTCGGTTCGCGCCAAGGGGATCAACATCGCGATGGGCACGGATACGACGCCGCCCGACATGCTGATGAACCTGCTGGTCGGGCTGATCGCCTGCCGGATCAACGATGGTGCGCCGGATCGCGTCACCTCGGCGCATCTGTTCGATGCGGCGACACTGGGCGGCGCGAAGGCACTTGGCCGCGACGATCTGGGCCGCTTGCAGGCTGGCGCGCGCGCCGACATCGCGGTCTTTGCGCTGGACGATCTGCACATGGCCCCGTCCATCGATCCGATCACGACGCTTGTCACAGGCGGATCGGGCAAGGTCACGCGGGCGGTATTCGTAGACGGTCGCCTGTCGATGCAGGACGGGCAGGTCGCGGGTATCAACATGGGCGCCGCGCGGGCGCAGGCGCAGGCGCAATACGATCGCTTGATCGCAAAATACCCCGAACGGAGTTGGGCGAACCCGCCCGTATCCGAGATCTTCCCGCCCAGCTACCCCGTGGAGACTTCCGATGCATGACAAACCTGTACTAGAGGTTCGTGATCTTCAAGTCGATTTCCCCGGACGGCACGGCACAGTCACTGCTCTTTCGAATGTAAGCCTGTCTATCGCAGCGGGGGAAATCCTTGGCGTGGTGGGTGAATCGGGCGCGGGCAAATCCATGACCGGCGCGGCCATCCTGGGCCTGCTGGAGCGTCCCGGCCATATCGCGGCGGGAGAGATCCTTCTGGACGGTCGCCGCATCGACAACCTTCCCGACCACCAGATGGAAAAGGTGCGGGGGCGCGAGATCGGGGCGATCTTCCAGGACCCTCTGACCTCTCTCAACCCGCTGTTTTCGGTAGGCGCGCAGCTGTCGGAGACGATCCGCCAACACCTGCCAATGACGAAATCCCAAGCTCGCGTCCGCGCGGTCGAGCTGCTGGCAGAGGTCGGCATCCCCGCGCCAAGCGAACGCGTCAACCACTTCCCGCACCAGTTTTCCGGTGGAATGCGCCAGCGCGTGGTCATCGCGCTTGCCCTTGCGGCACGGCCGAAGCTTATCATCGCGGATGAGCCGACGACCGCGCTGGACGTGTCGATCCAGGCCCAGATCACCGCCCTTTTGCGCCGTCTTTGCAAGGAAAACGGCACGGCGGTGATGCTGGTCACGCACGATATGGGCGTCATCGCCGAAACCGCGGACCGCGTGGCCGTGATGTATGCGGGACGGTTGATCGAGATCGGGGCCGTGGATCAGGTCCTGCGGGCGCCCAGCCATCCATACACTCGCGGGCTCATGGCCTCGATCCCCGCGCTTGGGGCGCGGGTCGAACGGTTAAACCAGATCGACGGGTCGATGCCGCGTCTTGACGCGATCCCTCCCGGCTGCGCCTTCAACCCGCGCTGCCTGTCCTCCGGTCCGCGCTGCCGGATGGAACGTCCCGACCTTGTCCCCACCGCCCACAGCACCAGCGCCTGCTGGTTGCACGCCGGAGGCACCGCATGACCGCCCTGACCGTCACCCACCTGTCGCGCACCTTTGACGTATCCGCAAGTTGGCTGAACCGCGTCGTCGAACGCAAACCGCGCCAGTTTCTGCAAGCGGTGAACGACATCAGCTTCACCGTTCCCCTTGGC
This sequence comes from Falsirhodobacter xinxiangensis, assembly GCF_004959935.1. Classification (GTDB taxonomy): domain Bacteria; phylum Pseudomonadota; class Alphaproteobacteria; order Rhodobacterales; family Rhodobacteraceae; genus Falsirhodobacter; species Falsirhodobacter xinxiangensis. Next base: position 8,453 of record NZ_SMYN01000038.1, read on the forward strand.
GGCTGTCTTAGCCTTGTCGGTGAAAGCGGTTGCGGCAAATCCACGGTGGCGCGGCTGGTTACGGGGCTTTATCCGCCGACCAAGGGCGATCTGCGCTTCGCCCCCGGCAAGAAAGGCGACGCGCTGTCGGCGCAGATGATCTTTCAGGACCCCTACGCATCGCTGAACCCGCGGTGGCGGGTAAAGAACATCATCGCCGAACCTCTGCGCGAGTTGAAACTGCGCGACACCAAAGCCGAGGTGACCGAACGGGTGGAAGAGCTGCTGCGCATCGTCGGCCTTTCCCCCACCGACGGCGCGAAATTCCCGCACGAGTTTTCCGGCGGCCAGCGTCAACGTATCTCCATCGCGCGCGCCTTGGCGTCGGAGCCGGAGTTTCTGGTCTGCGACGAACCGACCTCGGCGCTGGATGTATCGGTGCAGGCGCAGATCCTGAACCTGATGCGGCGGTTGCAGGACGAACTGGGCCTGACCTACCTGTTCATCAGCCATGATCTGAGCGTGGTGCGCCATATGTCGAACCGCATCGCCGTCATGTATCTGGGCCGCATCGTCGAGGAAGCGGACACGGAAACCCTGTTCGCGGACCCCAAGCACCCCTATACCAAGCTGCTTTTGCAAACGATCCCCGACATCGCGAATCCGCATCGTGATCGCGAGGTTGCTGCGGGCGAGGTGCCGAGCCCGTTGAACCCGCCCAAGGGATGCACTTTCCATCCGCGCTGCCCGATGGCCATGGCATGCTGTTCGATCGAGATACCGCAGATGCGAGAGATCGGCGGCACACGCGTCGCATGCCATGCGGTCTGAGCTACATGAGTGCTGCGCGCAGGTCGCGCGGCACTTCGCGCGTGCCGCTCAGATCGAGTTCCGATTCAACATGTTGCAGGTGATGCAGCATAAGGGCGACGGCCTTGGATGCATCGCCCGCCGCGATGGCGACCACCAATGCATCATGTTCGTCTGGCCCGCAGTTATGGCGGTCCGCCACCCGATAGATTGCGGTAATCAGCGTGGTGCGCGTGATCAGGTCGCGCATGATGCCGAACAGAAAGTCGGACTGCACAATCTCGGCCAGCAGCAGATGGAAACCGCCGGACAGCTTGATGCAGGCAGTCGTGTTGCCCTCGTCAGCCGCCTTGCGTTCAAGGATCACATGCGCACGAAGACGCGCTACGTCCTTCTTTGCGATGCGCTGGCACAGACGTTCCACGATGCTTTGTTCGATGGTGCGGCGCACGAAGAATACATCGCGCGCCTCCTCGACCGAAGGTTCGGAAACGAATGCGCCGCGATTGGGAATGATCTTGACCAACCCATCGCGCTGCAGCACGGCCAGCGCTTGTCGCACACGGGCCCGGCTGACGTCGAAGATCTCGGCCATCTGGCCTTCCTTCAACTGGACGCCAGGACGCAGCCGACGCTCGGCGATCGAAAGCCAGACACGTTCCGCAATTTCCTGCGTGATTGCGGCCGCACTTTCCGACATGATCCACCTCTTGAATATCAAGGCCATAGTTGCGAAGCGGGCCGTAAAAAGTCAACCAATTTAGCAGCCTAAAGCTCTCTATATTGTAGACAATATTGTCAGTAATCTATAGACAACGCGTGCATCCCAGAGGCTCCCCCATGGAATTCGACTTCACCGCCATCGACCAGTTTGACCGATACCGGCTTCTGACCAATTTCATCGGCCCGCGCCCCATCGCATTGGTCACCACCCGGTCCAAAGCAGGTCATAACAACGCGGCCCCGATGAGCTTTTTCAACGTCTTCTCGCATGATCCGGCCATCGTCGTGCTGGGCATCCAGACCCGCCCTAACGGAGAGGAGAAAGACACGGTGCGCAACATCCGCCGCACGAACGAGTTCACCGTGAGCATGGTGGATATGGCTATTTCGCAGCAGATGCTGGTTTGCGGCCTTGGCTTTGATGCCGAGGTGGACGAAATGGCCAAGGCTGGTCTCACTCCCGCGCCGGGAAGGCAAATCGACGCTAGCTATGCCGCCGAGTCCCCCTGCGCTATGGAATGCCGGGTGGAGCGCTTGATCGAATACCCCCGCCGCGTGCTGGTTCTGGGCGAGGTCGTGCACATGCACGTGCGCCGCGACTGTCTGGACGGGACGGGCCGCTATGTCGATCCCGACGTCTACCAGCCCATCGCGCGGCTTCACGCGGACAATTACATCACATCGGATCGGCAATTCGTCTTGACGGTACCGCCGATCGAAAGCTTCGCGGAATAGACGATGCATATCCTTCTGATAAACCCGAACTCCACCAGATCAATGACCGATCAAGCGCATCGCAGTGGCCTGCGCGCCGCGAGCCCGGGCACCACCATCTCGGCGATCAACCCGACTTCTACGCCGCTGAGCATCGAGGGCTTCGCGGATGAGGCGATGTCCGTGCCCGCCATGCTGGCCGAAATCCGCAAAGGCGAGGTGGCTGGCGTCAATGCCTATGTCATCGCCTGTTTCGACGATCCCGGCCTCGATGCCGCGCGCGAGGTGGCGACAGGTCCGGTGATCGGCATCTGTCAGGCGGCGGTGCAGGTCGCGATGACGATCGCCAAACGATTTACGATTATTACGACGCTGCCTCGCTCCGTTCCCGTGATCGAGGATCTGGTTGCGGGCTACGGTGCCTCGCATCATTGCCGCCGCGTGCGTTCCATCAACATGCCCGTTCTGGGCTTGGAGGAAGATCCCGCCCTGGCGGAATCCCTCTTGCTGAAAGAGATCGCCCTTGCCCGGCAGGAGGACCGCGCCGAAGCCATCATCCTCGGCTGCGCCGGAATGTCCGAGCTCTGCGACCGGCTGAGCCGCGACAGCGGACTGACGGTGATTGACGGGGTGACCGCCGCCGTCAGGATCGCCGAGGCGCTGGTCGGGGCGGGGTACGCTACTTCCAAGGCGAACGGCTATGCCTATCCGCGTGAAAAGATTGCGGTGCAGAAAGCGGGCTGATCCCACCTCTTTCCGGGTCAGGCAAACGACCGCTTCTAGGGTCAGGATGCATTGATTTCCGCTTCGCT
>NZ_SMYN01000039.1 GCF_004959935.1 Falsirhodobacter xinxiangensis
CCCGCCGATCAACAGGTGTTTTTCAACACAATCTCCCACGAACCCTCATGAGCCGATCGCGCTGCAGCCTGCATTTATAACCATGACACAAGCATTGCAAAACCCAAGACGATGGGTTATTTTATGTCATGGTCACGATCTTCAAGGCGCATGGTCTGCGCGTCATCATCTTCACCGACGATCACGAGCCAGCCCATGTGCATGTGTTCGGCGATGGGCAGGCCAAGATTAATCTGATCGGTGCGGATGGCATTCCTGCTCTCGTCTGGGCCGAAGGCATGAAGGCCAACGATCTGCGCCGGGCCGTGCAAATGGTCCGGGACCAGCAGGAGCAGTTTCTTACCAGATGGAGGGAAATTCATGGCTGATCTAACAGACGCTGCCATCGACGCAGCTCTCGAGCGTGGGCGTATCGCGCGGCAGACAGAACCCCGCGCGATGTCTGCGCGCTATGACCGGAAGAACGGCCGCATCATCGTCGAGCTGACCAACGGCTGCACCTTCGCCTTTCCATCCATAATGGCACAAGGGTTGGAAAGGGCTTCGGATGACGAGCTGGCCGCAGTTGAAGTCTTGGGCGCGGGTTACGGCCTGCATTGGGAAGCGTTGGACACCGATCTTTCGGTGCCGGGCTTGCTGGCAGGATTGTTTGGAACACGGGCCTACATGGCTCGACGGGCTGGACAGGCCACGTCGCCTGCCAAGGCTGCAGCAGCTCGGTCGAACGGGGCCAAAGGCGGAAGACCGCGAAAGCAGGCATAGCTTTATTGAAGATTGGTAGACCGTCTCCCTAGCTATCGCTATACGCCCGCCGTTAGGGGGTGCCCCGTCAAGCGGGTTGGGGCCTGCCTGTGGACGCGCTACCCTAGATGCGACTTTGGGTGGGTTGAGAGATTTGCCCGTCTGTTTCCTCGGCCGAGGATGTTGGCTTTAAAGACTTCGGCCGGGGTGCGGAAGCCGAGGCACTTGCGCGGCGTGGCATTCAGGCCGGCACAGAGCGCTCGCAACTCGTCTTGAGACAGGCTGCTCGGGTCGGTGTCCCGGCAGAGCCAGCGCCTTAGCCGCTTATTGGCATTCTCGACCGCGCCTTTTTGCCAGGGTGACTGTGCCTCGCAGGACCAAGCCTGGGTTCCGACCGTCGCTTGCAGATGCGGGCAGTCGATGAACTCGGAGCCGCGGTCGAACGTCACCGAGCGGCAGGCATGTCGGGGCAGGGGCGTGAGCGCCTGGGCGTTCCGGGCCATGATCGGTTTGGTGCGTTTCTCTTCGTTTTTCAGCACCAGAAGGAAGCGGCTCGTGCGTTCGATCATCGTCGTGACATTTGCCGGGCCGAATTTCTGCCGGAACAGCACCAGATCACATTCCCAATGGCCGAACTCCTTTCGGTGCGCGACGACATCGGGCCGGAACAAGATACTAAGTTCGCGCGCAAATTTGGGTGGCGGGCGCTTGCGCAGCCGACGACGGCCCGAGGGCAGGTGGCGCCAGAGCTCGCTCCGCCGGCCTTCCTCGGAATAGATATGGCCGTAGATCGTCTCATGGCAGACCCGCCGTGCTGCGTGCTCGTATCGCATCCGCCCGGCAATCTGCTCTGGCGTCCAGCATGACCGCAGGCAGCGCTCGACCTGATCGCGCAGACCAGGATATCGCACCAGCTTGCGTCGGCGGGTCCGACGTCCGTCGGACAGGCCCTGCGCCAGGATGCCCAATAACCGCTCAGGGTCGGGATCTCGCTGTCGTGGAAACGGTTGCGGCGCAGTTCGCGGAAAATCGTCGAGCGGTGACGGCCGAGCCTGCGCGCCATCTCGTCGGGGCTGAGCTTCGCATGGCGCCAGCGCTCGATCTTGCGCCGATCCGACCGCGAAAGGTGAGAAAACCGAACCTTCATTCCGCGATCCTTTCATGGCCCAACATCATGTCGAGCATAGAAAGTCGCATTCAGAAATAGCACATCTCCTTGGACGCCACCTAAAGTGCGGTAGTATAGCTTATGTTACCTAGATGTCGTTCGCCACAGGGTGTGGTGCGCATTATCTACAACCCGCAAATTTACAGCGCGCCGGTGGCGATGATCTGACCTGCGATGCGGACGGCCCTTGATGCAAAAGCGTTGAAGTTGAAGTTCCTCTGCCGGAAGCATTCATGACTGCGGTCTTTATTCGAGGCGGTTGCCGCTGGCCCAGATGAAGTCCGCAGATCAGGTCTCAATCACCATTACGCGCTGACTATCTGCGCCTCGACCTTATAGGGTGTCCCGATCTCCAGTTCGACGGGTTTGCCAGGCGGCGTCTTGCGGCTACGGTTTGATATCCAGGCCGAGGGCAGCCTCGACGGTGCCGATCTGCGATCGGAGCGCCTCAGCAAGATCACCCGGACAGTCTTTCGTAGTTGCCGTCATGATGTCACGCGCCATTTTCGCCGTCTCCCGAATCGTGCGTTCAAGGAAGCCTCGGCCTCGGCCCAAGCCGAGGGCAACACACAGCTGGGTAAGCGCGGCCTGATCAACATCTCTTGCGAAAACGGCGCCACCGTGACTGAAGGCAAGCTCTTGGGTGACCTGATTGTCCATGAAGACCGGAACCACGTCATAGAGCGGCGCAAGCTCTACGCCGGCCGACGTATGGATGATCGATCCGTTCTTGCCGTGATTGTCCGAATTGCCGACGAGAAGGTTGAAGATCACCTGCCGCGCAAAAGTTTTTGCGAATTTGACAGGGGCCGGCGCGTGGTCCGCGATCCGCGTCATGGCCGCTGCGGAGAACCGGCGTTCGCCGTCGGGGTTGGCACGCTCATATTTGAGTGAGGGAGCGAGCCCAAGGGCTTGGCAAAAATCCTCCGCATGCACGCGGCGTATCAGAAATGAGCCATCGTCGTGCGGCTCTACCTTTCGGTCGAACCGCGTCGACAAGATCGCGTTGATGGGTGTCGCGCCCTCGTCAAAGACGAGCGCCGTGGATCCGGCGGCCTCGATGCCCGCATGGCGCGCCACCTCCAGCAGCGCCACCTCTCGAACCGTGACGTCCGGATCGCCGATCGGCGACACCTTCAAGATATGCGTGGTCGGCGCGCCGCTTCCCGGCTTCGGCAGGTAGTAGCGCCCTTGCAACGCAAGGAGTGCGATTTTGCCCTGCACGCCAGCGACCGGAGACGGATTGCGTTCTTGAGGCGGGAGGTGCCGAACGTGGTGGAGCGAGCGGACGATATCCAGCAGTCTGACGTCTTTTATCGCCTCGTAATGCTCCGGAAAGCGGCCGGGCATCTTACCGGGCCCCTGCCCCTGCATGACGATGGATATCGCCCCCGGGCAGTCAGCGCCGAGATGAGAAAGCATGCCCCCGACGTCATCGTCGTCGAGTTGGCGGGATGCGAAAATACGATCTCGTTCGGCCCCCTCGAACAACAGGTTCGCGAAGTAACCGCGACAGCGTGCGTCGTTGAATTCGCGATCAGCAAGCGGAAGGGACAGTGAGAGAGCCACCGTGGGCGGAACGTTCGTGCAATATGCGAAATGCAAGGACTTGTCGCTGTTTCGGGTCAGAACGCCAACTGGGGCACCGTGCCCTTCGATCCAGACGTCGAGTCTCATCCCCGCGGTGCGACCGAGATTTGCAGGCCCAATGCCTTGCAGAGACGCAGATACGTCTCCAGCGTCGCGGCCGTAGTTCCGCGCTCGATGCGAGAAAGGTTGGCCTGGTCTATGCCGACGGCCGAGGCGAGGTCGCCTTGGCTGACGTCGACAGATTTGCGCCTATCACGGATGAGCGCGCCTAGTTCAGAAGCGGACGTCAGAAACATATCAGAGACGAATTTGGTTTCCTCGCCAAACTAGGCAATTTCATCGCGCGTTTCAACGCCATTTTGGTTTTCCCGCCAAATCAGGTCCTGACATTATGGCTTGAAAATCGCCCGCGCGGACAGCGGTGTCCATTCCCCCCCTCTAGCACAGTTCTCGATAGCATGATTGGCTTCCATTGAGTTTTGATGATGAAGCGTCTCCATGGAGACTTCATTAGAGGTTCTCTCGTTTGGCGGTTTGAGGCGCCAAAACCGGAGCTGGCCTGAGGATGTGAAGGCGCGAATTGTGGCGGAAACGCTGGTGCCGGATGCTACGGTCAACGATGTTGCCCGGTGGCATAGCCTGCCGGCGAATCGTATTTCGTCGTGGCGGACGCTGGCGCGCAAGGGGCAGCTGGTTTTGGCAGCGCCGAAGGATCCGGTCGAGTTCGCGGCCCTGATGCTCGGGGCCAGTAGATGATGTTCCACGTTCTGTCAGCCCTGCTGCGACCGGTCCGGAGATTGTGTTCGGGGCCGTCGTGATCCGTCTGGAAGTCGGCGCTTCGGCGGAGTGGATCGCGTCCGTGGCGCATGCATTGGCGGTAGACGCGTGATCGTCCCGTCGAACCGGGTGCGGATCATGGTGGCGACGAAGCCCATCGACTTCCGCAAGGGCCACAGCCTGCCGTTGAGGCAGACTGTCGGGCTGATTGAAAGCTTCAATCCTCCCAGTCGCTCCTGCTCAGCGGCGCCATTTGAAGCAGCCCTTCCCGCTCGACGAGTCCTCCTTGCGACAGCGCAAGATCGATTCCGTCCTCGACACGCCGACGCATCGCGGCGCTGGTTGCCTTGAAACCCATCGCTCTCGAGACCTCTGTGACCAGCTGATCGCTCTTGGCGCCAAAATTACGTTCGACGATCTTCAAAGCCCCGGCGGCAATTTCATCGAGGGAAATCATCTCCGCCTTGCGAAGCCCGGGAGAAACGTCGCCTGACCGATCTCGCAGCGCCGCATCGCGGCCAAGCGCGGTCAGGAACTCGCCATCCCGCAGAACGGTGCCCTTGCGCAGCGCAACGTCGACCGCGCCGGTAACCGCATCCCGGATCCGGGCGCCGGCCCGCTGCAGCCCCCAGGCCTCCCTGATACGCGTGACAACCTCGTCGAGATGGACCGGGCCTTCGGTGGCGGCGATTTGCTCGACATATCCGACCAAGATGCCGCGCGGCACCTCATGAAGTTCGCAGATCAAATGCGAGGCGCGTTCGACAATCGCCTCTTCGTAGATCGGAAATGCATTCGCTCGGACTGCCGTATCCTCGGCGCCGGTTTCGATCGTCAGCAGGATGCTGTCCCCTTGGTCCTCCTCAGTGATGCGGAATACGGGCGCGGTCCTCCTCGTGGTGCGCTCGGCGTCATCCAGCTTTGCCGTCTCGATTGCCGCGAACACCCGTTCAAGCTCCTGCTCCGGCCGCTGGAACCAGTCGGATCCCCAGATCCGGTGGATCTTCCAGTTTTGGCTCTCGAGGACCGACTGACGAAGACGGTCCCGGTCGCGAGCTGACAACGCGTCGTGATAGGCCGCGCCGTCGCATTCGATCCCGAGAAGATATCGGCCGGGACGCTCCGGATCGGAGATCGCAAGATCGATGAAGAAGCCTGCGAGGCCGACCTGACGGTGGACATGGTAGCCGCGGGCTTGCAGAGCATTCGCCACCTGCTCTTCAAAGACGCTATCATGATCCCGGCCGGTTGCTTCCGCCATGGAAAGCCGCCCGGTCCTGGCGAACTGCAGGAACATGCGGAAGGCGAACACGCCCTTGCGGGACTGGGCAAAGTCGGGATCGATGTCTTCGTCCGTCATCGACGAGAACACTTCGCAGCGCTGTTTCGCGCGGCTAATCAACACGTTGAGACGGCGCTCACCGCCCTCCGAGCCGAGAGGTCCGAAGCGCATCGGCACCCTGCCCCCGGGCGTCGTTGGCCCGTAAGCCACTGAAATGAAGATGACGTCCCGCTCGTCGCCCTGCACGTTCTCGAGGTTTTTGACGAAGAACGGCTCCGACGGGTGCGAGTGGAAGAAGCCTTCCGTCTCCGGATGCGCGCGGCGCAGCAGCTCCAGCTCATCGAGAATGGCCCGGCGCTGCGCAACCGAGAAAGCCGCGACGCCCAGCGACAGTTCCGGCGTGTTCAGCGCATGATCGATGATGGCCCGCGCAACAACCCGAGCTTCAACGAAGTTGTGGCGCTTGCCGCCGCTGTCAAACACGCCATCCGTGATATGATGGAAGCGCAGCCCCATGCCGGCCTCGGCCGTGTAGGGACTCGGCACCACGAACAGTTTGCTGTCGTAGAACTGCCGGTTGCTGACTGCGATCAGGGACTGGTGCCGGCTGCGGTAGTGCCAGCGCAGCATGCGCATCGGCAGACCGCGCGCGGTGAAGAGCCCCAGGATGCTCTCTATATCGGTGACGCGGCCGCCCTCATCCTCGTCCGCATCGTCCCCGCTGGTCATGCGGGCAAAGAACGACGTGGGCGGCAGCTGACGGGGATCGCCGACAACGACGACCTGCTTGGCGCGCGCGACCGCGCCCAAGGCATCGACCGGCTGGATCTGACTCGCCTCGTCCATCACCAGAAGATCGAACTCGGCGACGCCGGGTGCAAGGAATTGCGCGACCGAGAGCGGGCTCATCATGAATACCGGCTTCATCGCCTGCAGCGCGGGCCCTGCCCGCTCGACGAGCTTGCGGATCGGCATGTGTCCGCGTTTCTTCTGCAGCTCGTTGCGCAACACCCCGAGCGGACCGATTGCCCCGCCGTCGCGCGGCGGGATGCGCTGATGGTGCGCCCGCACGATCTCGTCTGCGGACACATGAATGCGCCGCTGGTCCAGCTCGGCGAACTCCGCCACTTTGCGGGAATGGAGTTCGCCGTCGAAGCGGGCCAGTTCGGGCTCCGCCTTGGTGATGTCCAGATAGAGCGCCTCGAAGTATGCCATCTCGAAAGCCGGAAGAGTGCGATCGGGCGAAAGCCGCCCGGTGGTCAGCCGATCAACGATGACGCCGCAGCCGAGCGCACGACCGCGTTCTGCCCGGTCGCGATAGGCGGTCCATTGGAACAAGTGTTCGCCGGATACGCTCCAGATCGCAAGCTTTCCGGTCACTGCTGACAGCGCGACTTGAGCGAGATCGCCGCCGAATGCCGCAACAAGATCCAGTTCAAGCTCGGCCGCGATCTTCTCAACCGCCTCGCCGAGGCGGGAAGATGCAAGGGCGAGTTGATTGGCAGTCCGAGCCGCCGACGCCCGCTCCGTTACGGCTCCGGCGGCCGCGAGAATGTCTGTGTTTTCGTCAGCCCATCGCAGCGCGCCGCGGAGTTCATCCCATGGAGACGTTTTCCCCGACCATTTCGAGCCGAAGGCTCCGGCGCCGAGGCTTGCCGCATCCTCGATCTGTCGCGCGGCGGCTTGTCCCGCCCGCAACCGATCCAGCAAGGCCTGTCTCTCCCCCATCGTGCCGGGAAGCTTCACGAACAGCGATCGGGTGGCCTGGTCCGACGAGGTAACGGCTTCCGCCTTTCCGAGAACCTCAGGCGCGGCGAGGTCTTCTGCGCTTGAAAGCGTTACCGAGCCAAATGCCGCCGCACGCTTCTCGGCTTCCGTTGCGTCCGCAAGCCGCACCATGTAACGCGCAGTGACGTCTCGATCCGCATCACGCCCGGCAATCCGCCTGACCGTGCGGGCAACGTCACCGTGCCCTTCCATCCACGTAATCACCGCTTCAATCAGTGCCGCATCGGATCTCTCGCCGCGCCACGCTGTGCCGAAGGCGGCTTTCGCAACGGCATCTTCGGTGGCAAGGGCGGCAAGGGCCGCCTTCGCCTGCTGGAGACGGTCGAGCTGTGACAGGGTTGCCTCGAGCGGCTGGTCCGGGTTCGCGAGGCAGCTGCGGGCTAGCCGGTTGGCCCGGCGCCACTCCCCGCTCAGCTTCCGGAACATCCCGGTCCCATGTGACGCGAGGACGTTTCGCGCTTCAGTGAGACTGGTCTCCCAGGCCGTGTCTTGCAGCTTTCCTTGCAAGTCCCGGCGTGCGGCCTGCACTTCGGTCAGCGCTGACAGCGCATCTCGCTGCGCAGCCGTCCCCTGATCCCACACCGGGTCCGCAAGCGCCGCCGCTGGCGCGGCAGGCGCTTCGAAGAGGCGCTGCCCGACGCGGGCAAGCGTGGCAATATCCCGGACCGTCCTTGGCTCCGGCTCGCCGAAATGGGCTGACAGCAAACGCGCGCCCTCGATCAGATCGGGAAGGCCCGCTTTGAGAGCGGCGATGGACTCGAGGTCGGCCTGCGAGGTCTCGGGGCGTAGCATCACAAGGATGCCGCAATCCTCCTCCGTCGCGGCCGTCCATGCCGCCTCGGTAACGTGACCCTCGAGTGTATTCCGGGCCGCAGCATAAACCTCGCCGTGCCGCACAATGGCCTGAAGTTCAGAGCGCGCATCGCGCCATTCTGGGGCGGCAAATGCTTCCGGTGCGAGCGGAGCGGAGACGAGACGTTTCGCGAGATCGAGAAGCGGCTCAACCTGTTCCCAGGTCGTCGGGGCATCGGCATGCAGGAATGCGGCCAGAGCGCTGACGTGCTCTTCGAGAGCGGCGCTGTCGCTGGCGGCGGCAGATAGCCGCGACGACAGCCGCTCGACTTCCATCGGCGTGATGCTCGAGCGCTTCACGCCGTGCCAAACATGCCCGGAGGGCACGCCGATATCCGTTACTCGGTCGGCAAGCTCTCGCAGAACCTTATGGCGATCGTCATACCCATCCCGGCTCCAGCTCTCGGGGGCGTCGAGATCGATGTCGTTCGGCTGCTCGCCCGCCGCCCTGAGCCGAACGAGCTGGCCGATGACCTGGAACGGAGAGAGGCCGGACGCCGGATGACGCTTGTGCATGCGCGCCGCGTGAGCGTTGAGCTCGTCGCGGGCATCGCCGAGCCGTGCGTTGAGCGATCCGATATCCGCCACGCGCGGAGCGCCGTTCTCCCAGGTGCGCCGGATATCCTCGAGCACCGCCTTCTTGTTCGCCTTGTGGCTGTGCAGCTCGAGACAGGCAACGCCGACGCCCTTCGCATCGAGCCGGCGTTTCACCACCTCGAGCGCCGCCATCTTTTCGGCGACGAACAGCACCTTTTTGCCATCCGCCACCGCGGCGGCCACGAGATTGGCGATCGTCTGGCTCTTTCCGGTGCCGGGCGGGCCCTGGATGACGAGGTTCCGGCCCATCCGCACCTCATGCACGGCCAGCGTTTGCGAGCTGTCGCTGTCGAGGATGTGCAGCAGCTCCGACGGCGGAATGATCGGATCGATGGGTTCGTCGTCCGGATAAAGAGGCTCGCCGCGCTCGAACCCGTCGGCTAGCAGGCCCTTCAGAAGCGGCCGGCCGGTGATGGCGGAATCCTTGGGCCAGGTCGCCGGATCGAGATCGCGATACATCATGAACTTCGCGAAGGAGAAGAAGCCGAGCACCACCACATCGCGCTCGACGCCCCAGCCCTCTTTCGCATCGACCGACTTTTCCACGATGTCGAGATAGGCGTCGAAATCAAAGGACTCGCCGACATCGACGTCCGGAAGGCGGATTCCGTGAAGACGATCGAGAAAGATTTCGAGCGACAGGTTGGTTGCGAAGTCTTCTGGACGGGCCCGCAGCTTGAACCTCTCGCCGGCGGTGCCGCGTTCGAGCGATACCGGGATCAGGATCAGAGGGGCGCGGCGAATGTTTGTCTTGTCGTTCGGGTCGACCCAGCGAAGAGCGCCGAGCGTCAGGAACAGGACGTTAACGCCCTGTTCGTCCTCGAGCGTCCGCGCATCGAAGTAGAGGTCGAGGAGGCGCTTCTGCAGACCCTCGGGCGTAAACCTGGTCTGGAGCTGGGTGTCGGAATGGCGACCCGCAATGCCCCTCTCGTCGAAGACCTCGTCATCTGGGAGCGCCAGATCCTCGATGATATCGCTGTCTTCCTCCGGCGCCGCCAGGACCAATGTCTGAACGCGGTCTGGCACCGGAAGAGCGCCGGCCGGAGCCGGCAGTCCGAGAGGATTATTCCCGCCTTCGGGCGCAGGCTCGATTTCCGCGGCGGCTTTGCGCGACGGCATGCCAGGGATGAAGGTGAACGCTTTACCGTCCTGCACGAGCAGACGGAAGATCTCCGCGCTCTTCTCGTCGGTCACTTCGATGGTCTTGGCGGCCTTCGCGGACTTCGGCATGTTGAGAAGACGATTTCGGGCAGACAGATCGAGAAGTTCGGTTCTCGCCCGATCAAGCTTTTCCGCGACCGTGCCCGATCCCGCAAATCCTCCGCCATCCGCACCGGAATAATGATCGTCCAAAATCGCCCCCGTCGAAAATACCCGGCCACCTGACGTCGCAGATGGAATTCCCGATCTGAAATGAATGCTCCCGGTGTGATTGTGACCGTATCGGCGGTGACATGCCAGCCTCTTCGCAGGATTTTTGCAATGCGCGCGGACTTCCCCATCACCGCCTTCTGCGATGCCCCGCTGTTGCGGCCCCGTTACAGTTCTGGTTACACGCAACCCTCTGAAATAAAATCCGTATCCGACATTTCCTTTGGTGTAACGCCGGTAACCGGGGGGGGAATGTGTATATAGATATCTCTCTGGGGAGATATATGAGTGTCTCTCACTCTATATATATTTATATCTATACCTTGGTTACATAGTTACATACATCCCTTTCTTCCTTGAATCTAAGGCTTTCCGGTGTAACCCGAGATGTAACCCGGCCGGTTACGCGTTACCGTCCGTGGATCAACTCACTGGAAAAATGGAGGATTCCGTGAAGAAATCGCGCTGATGGGCTGGACGTGGAATGCGGGACGTGCTCAAATGTCAGCCTGACGACATGGGTTATTGCGAGACGAATATGGCGAGCGGCACGATCAAATGGTTCAACACCGAGAAAGGTTACGGCTTCATCCAGCCGGATGCGGGAGGCGCGGACGTGTTTGTGCATATCAGCGCGGTCGAGCGCGCGGGTGTTCGTGAACTCGCCGATGGCCAGAAGATTTCGTTCGATCTGGAAACCGGCCGCAATGGTAAGTCGAGCGCCGTGGATTTGAGGCTTCTTTGATCAGCGGCCGCCTTTGCGCGACCGCCATCCTTTGATGAAGGCAGGCACGATTGCGGTAAGGCGTCAGCCGGGCGGAAGCTCTTTTTTTCAGGAGTTTCTGAAACGCTGACGGGAAGATCGCCGATTGCCATCGCCGGGATTTTCAAATAGCGCTGATCGATCATAAATTCCGGAAGGCACCCCATGTCCAACGATCTGAACGCCTTGTCATTGCAGGAACTCAAAGCTCTGAGGAGTGACGTCGACAAGGCGATCCTGAATTTCGAGAAGCGGAAGAAGGCTGAGGCGGTTCAGGCGCTTCAAGCAACCGCGAAAGAACTCGGATTTTCGCTCGCTGATCTTGTTGCAGAAGCCGGTCATCCGAAAAAAGAGAAAGTTCCGGCCCGCTACGCCAATCCGGGCAATCCGGACGAGACCTGGAGCGGCCGCGGGCGTCAGCCGGCGTGGTATAAGGCGGAAATCGCGGCAGGCCGTGAACCGGCGGATCTCGAAATCTGATCATCTCGGCCATGCCGGAAGATTTGGTAGAGAAATGGCCCTAGGGTCAGGATTCATAACCAGTAGATAACGG